>NZ_JAKEDY010000002.1:0-1166097 GCF_021462425.1 Afifella sp. H1R | reverse complement strand
GAAGCGGTGGCCCAGTACGGCTCGACCGATTCCGGCGCTTCGCTTGGCGACATCCTGGGTGCCGCGCTGAAGAAGCGCAACGCCGAGGAAAAAAATTAAGGGCGCCGAATAAGCCCTTTGACGACAACTACTTGCCGGTTTTAAGACCGGCTCAAGAAATCGACCCGCGGCCGTCCTGGCCGCGGGTTTTTTCATGGCCGATGCGCAGTCGATCCCTTGCTGCAGCGCAACCAAATTTGACGCAGTTGCGCAAACACGCTACCCATTGGCCATGGGCGATCTTTCGAAACCACCCTTTCTCGACAAGACCCTCCACGCTCTCTTCCTCGATTTCGACGGCACCCTCGTCGGTTTTGCAGACGATCCCGACGGGATTACTCTGGAGCCTGGCACGCTTGAGCGCCTGAGCGCATTGGAAGAACGCCAGGGCGGCGCCGTCGCCCTCATCAGCGGGCGGGCCCTGTCCTCAATCGACCGTTTTCTTTCCCCGCTCGCCTTTCCGGCGGCCGGCGTGCACGGCCAGGAAGTGCGTTACACGGCCGGCGGCGACGTCGTCACCGCCCCGCCGCCTGACGATCTCGCCACGGCGCGCAGACGGCTTCAGGCCGCGATCGGGCCGGGCGACAAGCTCCGCATCGAAGACAAGGAGACGGCGCTCGTCGTCCATTACCGCACCGCGCCGGAAGAGGCGGACCGCGCCGAAAGGCTCGGCGAGGAGGCGGTTGCGGGCTGTTCGGATCTGCGGCTCGTCAAGGGCCATGCGATCGTCGAAATCCGCCCGTCGGGCGTCGACAAGGGCAAGGCCATCGAAAAGTTGATGCAGCGTGATCCCTTCTCCGGCCGGAAAGCGGTTTTCATCGGGGATGACACCACCGACGAGGACGGCTTCGAATGGGTCGCATCGGCCGGAGGCTTCGGCATCAAGGTCGGTTCGGGAGAGACGGCAGCGAAATATCGCCTGGACGACGTCGCCGCGGTTCACCGCTGGCTCGACGCCGTCGCTCACCAATGAAAAGTGGGTGACCAAAGGAACTTAAGAAGCAGTTCGGGGGTTCTGCGGAAAACATGAAGATAGTGACGAAACGCACAATGACGGAGGCGAAAGCAGGCTCATGAGACGTCTCGTAGTCGTGTCGAATCGGGTCGGTCCGTTGCATGACGGCGGCAAAGCTGGCGGTTTGGCCGTGGGTCTGGGAGATGCGCTGCGCACGCGCGGCGGCATCTGGTTCGGTTGGTCGGGCGAAAAGAGCGACGAAGGCACCTTCGGCCCGCTCAAGATCGAAGACCACGACAAGGTACGCCTTGCCACCATCGATCTCACCGCCGAAGACGCGGAAGAATTTTACGGCGGCTATGCCAACCAGACTTTGTGGCCGCTCCTCCATTACCGCCTCGATCTCG
Organism: Afifella sp. H1R; assembly: GCF_021462425.1. NCBI lineage: Bacteria > Pseudomonadati > Pseudomonadota > Alphaproteobacteria > Hyphomicrobiales > Afifellaceae > Afifella > Afifella sp. H1R. The sequence continues at coordinate 1,164,696 of NZ_JAKEDY010000002.1, read as the reverse complement.
CAAATTTCGATCAGCGCTATGAAAACGCCTACCGGCGTGTGAACGAGCGCATGGCGGCCCGCCTGACGCCGCAGCTTCAGCCGGGCGACATGGTCTGGGTCCACGATTACCACTACATCGTTCTGGGCGAACGCCTGCGGGAATCGGGCTTCACCGGCCCTCTCGCCTTCTTCCTGCACGTGCCCTTCCCGAGCCCGGAGATCATGACCGCTCTGCCGAACTCGCAGAGCATCGTGCGCTCCCTCACCGCCTATGACGTGATCGGCTTCCAGACGGATTCCGATCGCCGGAATTTCGCCCGCTATGTCGTCGAAGAACTCGGCGGGCGCGAACTCCCCAATGACGAACTGGAAGCCTATGGCCGCACCTTCCGCGCCTCCACCTTCCCGATCGGCATCGACACGCAGAGTTTCGCGGAGTTCGCCGTCAGCGACGAAGCCCAGGAACATGAAGCGCAATTGAAGGTGCTCTTGCGCGACCGCCACCAGATCATCGGTGTCGACCGTCTCGATTATTCCAAGGGCATTCCGGAACGCTTCCGCGGCTTCGAGCGGCTTCTCCAGGATTATCCGGAAAACCGCGGACGCGTCAGCCTCATGCAGGTGGCGCCCCTGTCGCGTTCCGATCTCGAAGCCTATTCCGACCTCAGGAGCGAGCTTGAAGAGCTCGCCGGCCACATCAACGGCGCCTTCTCGGCGCTCGATTGGGTGCCGATCCGCATCATGACGCGCGGCTTCACGCGGCGGGCGCTCGCCGGCATCTATCGGGCGAGCCGCGTCGGCCTCGTCACCCCCTTGCGCGACGGCATGAATCTCGTCGCCAAGGAATATGTCGCGGCCCAGAACCCCGAAGATCCGGGCGTTCTCGTCCTGTCGCGCTTTGCCGGCGCGGTGAAGGAGATGCCCGAGTCGCTGATCGTCAATCCGTACGACACGGCCTCCCTCGCCCGGGCCCTGCAGCAGGCGCTCAACATGTCGCGCGAAGAGCGCAAGGAGCGTTGGCAGGCGATGTTCGACCGCATCAGCAAGGGCACGGCCCAGGCCTGGTGCGACGCCATCCTGCAGGCTCTTGAAGAACGCGCCGACAAGAAGGTGCAGGTGCGCTCCGCGCCGACCGCCTCCGGCAAGAGGCCGAATGCGGTGGAGCCGAAACGGGCCCGTGCCGGGGAGAGCTTCCCGACGCTGCCCAAGGGCGCACGGCCCCATGCCGATGAGCCGAAGCGCCCCTTCCCCTATCTCGGAAGTCGCGTGCTTTAACGCGCTACACAGACCAACTGTCGCAGGCACAAAAGTGGGTCTTGAGGTCAATCCTCAAGGCCCACAAGTGCTTTTGGCGCCCCGCAAACGTATATCGGGCGCGCCTCAGACCACCGGCAACGCCCTCTCCTGTTTCTGCCTTAATGCCTGAAAGCGTTTCATTTCTGAGCGCGTCTTCGACTTTGTGGCTAGGACAATTGGTCTAGCCAATCCACAAGAGCCAATCGTATAAGGGCTGGGGCAACGTAACCGCCCGGCAGCAGGAGACTTGCGCCGGGCCTTGCTCTTGCGCTTGTCTTCAAAAGTCAGAAGTTCAGGGAGGAACTCCAATGAATAAGCTCCTCGGCGGTCTCGCCGCAGTAGCAATGCTGGCGGCTGCCAGCCCGGCATTCGCGCAGGACGGCTGCGACGATGGCGAAATGGTCATCAAGTTCAGCCATGTCGTCGCCGCCCAAGGTCACCCGAAAGGCGAAATGGCGGCCGCGCTCGCCGAGCGCGTCAACAAGGAGATGGACGGCACGGCCTGCATGCAGGTCTTCCCGAACTCCCAGCTTTTCGACGACGACAAGGTGATGGAAGCGCTGCTTCTCGGCGACGTGCAGCTCGCCGCGCCGTCGCTGGCGAAGTTCGAGGCCTACACCACGAAATACCGCATCTGGGACTTCCCGTTCCTGTTCCCCAACATGGATGCGGTGAACAAGTTCTCCAACAGCGAGGAAGGCGAGAAGCTTCTCCACGCGATCGAGGACAAGGGCTTCGTCGGCCTTGGATACATCTACAACGGTCTGAAGCAGTTCTCGGCCAACAAGCCGCTGATGAAGCCGGAAGACGCCAAGGGCCTGAAATTCCGCATTCAGACCTCCGACGTCGCCGAAGCGATGATCGAGGCGCTCGGCGCCAATGCCCAGAAGCTCGCCTTCTCGGAAGTCTATGGCGCGCTGCAGACGGGTGTCGTCGACGGTCAGGAGAATTCCTGGTCCAACATCTACACCCAGAAGTTCTTCGAGGTGCAGGACGGCATCACCGAAACGAACCACCAGCTCCTGACCTATCTGGCGGTCACGTCGACGGAATGGCTCGACAGCCTCGAGCCTGACGTGCGCGACCAGTTCCTGTCGATCTTCAAGGAGGTGAGCGAGGAGTACAATGCGCGCGCCGAGGAGATCAACGAAGAGGCCAAGCAGAAGATCATCGACGCGGGTGGCACCGTGCGCGAGCTGACGCCTGAAGAGCGTCAGGCCTGGGTCGACGCCATGAAGCCGGTCTGGGATCAGTTCCGCGACGATGTCGGTCAGGACGTGATCGACGCCGCCGTCGCGGCCGGCAACAGCTGATCTGAGCCGCTCTGCGCCCCGCATCGCCGGGGCGCAGACTTTCGCCCGGCCCGCGCATGCTGGCCGGCACCGGACGTCGTTTGAGACGACCGCCCGCCCCGGAGGGAAAGCCCATGCGCACGAGGGCCAAGCGCTTTGTCACCCACCTGGAAGAGAACTTCATCGCGCTTCTCCTGGCGGCGATGACGCTCACCCAGTTCACCCAGGTTGTCGCCCGCTACGTTTTCCATTCCGGCTGGACCGGCGCGCTTGAATTCACCCGCATCCTCTTCGCCTGGCTCATCCTCTTCGGCATGGCCTATGGCGTGAAGATCGGCGCGCATCTCGGCGTCGACGTCATGATCCGGGCCCTGCCGCGCCCCTTGTTCAAGGTGGCGGCGATTTTCGGCGCCCTCACAGTGCTGCTCTATGCCGTGATCCTGCTCTATTCCGACTGGCTGCAATATCTGGGCGCCAATTCGAAGGGCGGCGCCATCGCCTATTGGACACGTTTCTACCATCTGCCCCTCGGCCTCGACGATCTTCGCTATCCTGTCTGGGCTCAGGAGACGTTTGGCGCGCCGGAGCGCGTGCAGCGCTGGGTCGCCTATCTCATGCTGCCGATCGGCCTCTTCCTTCTCGCCCTGCGGTCTCTTCAGGCGACGGTCGCCATCGTCGCCGGGCGCCGCGAACTCATCGTCGCCGCCCATGAAGCCGAAGAGCTCGTCGCCGAGCACGAAGGCAGCCTCGATGACGACGATGACGACGAGGAAGAGCCCTTCGAGGGCTCCATGACCCACACGCATCCGCACGGCTACGGCCGACGCCCCCACGATCCTCGCTAGAGCCGCGCCGATATGGAATCCTCGATCCTTTTTGTGCTCGTCCTCGCCCTTCTGTTTCTGGGCGTGCCGATCGCCATCGCGCTTGGCCTGTCGAGCGTCATCGTCATCGCCTTCTTCTCCACCGATTCCATGTCCTCGGTGGCGCTGCAGCTTTTCACCGCCTCGCAGAACTACACGCTCCTCGCCATCCCGTTCTTCATCCTGGCATCGGCGTTCCTGTCGACCGGGGGCGTCGCGCAGCGCATCATCCGCTTCGCCGTCGCGACCGTCGGCCATATGCGCGGCGGCCTCGCCATGGCCTCCGTCCTCGCCTGCATGCTGTTTGCCGCCCTCTCGGGTTCCTCGCCCGCGACCGTGGTGGCGATCGGCACGATCGCCATCGCCGCCATGCGCCAGACCGGCTATTCAAAGGAATTCGCCGCCGGCATCATCGCCAATGCCGGCACCCTCGGCATCCTGATCCCGCCCTCGATCGTCATGGTGGTCTATGCCGCGGCGACCGATGTCTCGGTCGGGCGCATGTTCCTCGCCGGCGTCATTCCGGGTCTTCTCGCCGGCGTCATGCTGATGGTCGGCATCTACATCAACGCCCGCATCCGCGGACTGCAGCCCCAGCCTTTTCCGGGCTTCGGCGAGATCCTCTCATCCGGCAAGGATGCGGCCGCAGGCCTCTTCCTGATCGTCGTCATCCTGGGCGGCATCTATGGCGGTGCCTTCACCCCGACGGAGGCTGCAGCCGTCGCCGCCGTCTACGCCTTCCTGGTCGCGCTCTTCGTCTACCGCGACATGGGCCCCCTGAAGGGCCGCAAATGGGTGCGCGAGGAGGACGGGCACGCCGCACGCAACGGCTTCCTCGGCGTCGTCTACGCCTTCACGCTCTACATCACGATCCTGATCTTCGGCTTCTTCCTGGTGCCGGATTCCACGCTTCAGACACGCCAGACGCTGGCGATCATCGTCTCCCTGGTGGCGCTCGTCGCCTACCTCGCCTGGCGCGAGGGGACGAGCGCACCGAAGGCGCTGGTGGCGAGCCTGCCGGTCTGGGCCCGCGGTCTCAAAGACATCGTCCTCGGCTTTCCGGCCGCCTGCTTCCATCGCGACACGCGCAAGGTGCTCGTCGACAGCGGCAAGACGACGATCATGCTGATGTTCATCATCGTCAACGCGCTCCTCTTCGCCCATGTGCTGACGTCGGAACGCATTCCGCAGACAATCACCGACTGGATGCTGGGAGCCGGCTTCAACTGGTTCACCTTCCTCATCGCGGTCAACCTGCTTCTTCTCCTCGGCGGTCAGTTCATGGAGCCGTCGGGCCTGCTGCTGATCGTGGCGCCCGTGGTCTTCCCGATCGCCATCCAGCTCGGCGTCGATCCGATCCATCTCGGCATCATCATGATCGTCAACATGGAGATCGGCATGATCACCCCACCGATCGGGCTCAACCTCTTCGTGACCTCCGGCATAACGGGGATGAATCTCGTGCGCGTGGTGAAGGCGGCGCTCCCCTTCACCGGCATCTTGATGATCTTCCTGGTGATCGTGACCTACGTGCCGTGGATCTCGACCTTCCTGCCGACGATCCTGATGGGGCCGGAGCTCGTCACGCGCTGATCTGGCGGGCCTTCGCGCCCGTCAGAAAATCGCCGATCCGATCGACCGCACGGCGGATGTTCTCCTCCGAATTGGCGTAGGAGACGCGCACATAGCCTTCGCCGTGCACACCGAAATCGGGGCCGCCGATCAGCGCGACGCCCGCCTCTTCGAGAAGTGCTGAGGCGAGCGGCTTCGCCTTGAAGCCCGTCTTGGAAATGTTCGGAAAGGCATAGAACGCGCCTTTGGGCGTGATGCAGGAGACGCCCGGCAGCTCGTTCAAAAGCTCGGTGACGACGCCGCGCCGGCGATCGAAGGCGGCGATCATCTCGTCTGCCGCATCCTGCGGCCCGTCGATCGCGGCAATCCCGGCATATTGCGCCGGGGCGTTGACGCAGGACCAGGCGTTGACGGCGAGCTTCCGCACCTTGTCGTAAAGCGCATCCGGCCAGATTGACCAGCCCATGCGCCAGCCGGTCATCGCCCAGGTCTTCGACCAGCCATTGAGGAGAATGAGGCGGTCGGCGATCTCCGGATAGGCGAGAAGCGAGACGTGACGCTCGCCGTCATAGACCATCTGGTCGTAGATCTCGTCGGAGAGGATGGCGATGTCGGGCCGCTCGGCAAGCCCCGCCACCAGCTTGTCGATCTCCGCCTTCGGCGTCACGCCGCCGGTCGGATTGGCCGGCGAATTCAAGATGACGAGCCGCGTGTCGGGCGTCAGCAACGACAAGGTCTCCTCGGCCGAGAAGGCAAAGCCGTTCTCTTCGCGGATCGGCACCGGCACCGGCCGCGCGCCGGTAAACTCGATCATCGAGCGATAGATCGGAAAACCCGGATCGGGATAGAGGATGTCGGCGCCCGGCTGGCCGAACATCAAGATCGCGGCAAACATCGTCACCTTGCCGCCCGGCACGATCATCACGTTTCCTGGCGAGACCTCGACGCCGGTGGTGGCGAGCATGCGCCGCGCCACCGCCTCGCGCAGCGGCAGGATGCCGGTCGCATCCGTATAGCCATGCGCCCCGTCCTTGAGCGCCTTCACCGCCGCCTCGACGATATGTTCGGGCGTTTTGAAATCCGGCTGGCCGATGCCGAGATTGACGATGTCGCGGCCTTCAGCGGCGAGCGCTCCGGCCCGCGCCAGGACGGCAAAGGCATTCTCTTCGCCGATGCGATCGAAGCCGGAAATGGTCGTGAGGGTCATGGAAACGCGCTTTCAGCTGGCGTGAAACGGACGAGCACTTATAGACACGCCGTCTTGTTGAACCAATGCGCCACGCTTATTCTAACAGGCATAGCCTATTGGGTGTCTGATGCGACAGACTGGGACTTTTGAGGCGACGAATACACTTGGCAGCCTCCTGGACCGTGTCGAGAAGGGCGAAGAAATCGTCATCACGCGGCAGGGCCGGCCGGTTGCGCGTCTCATCCGCGAAACAGGCACGTCCAACCGGGATCAAATCCGCGCCGCAGTTGCCGACATCCTGAAACAGGGCAGGCAGGCCTCGCTCGACGGATTGAACATACAAGATCTCGTCAGTGAAGGACGACGTTGAGCCTCGTCCTCGACAGCTCAGTTGCACTCTCCTGGTTCTTCAGGGACGAACAGACCGAGATATCCCGCGTGCTGCTTGGGCGCGTCGCCGCCGAAGCGGCCGTTGTCCCCTCTCTGTGGCGCTACGAGATTGCGAACGCCCTGCAGACCGCCGTACGTCGACAGCGGATCGACACAGCATTCCGCGATCGGGCGCTAACCAATCTTGCGGCCCTTCCGATCGAGATCGATCCCGAATGCGACGACGAGGCCTGGGCGGCGAGCACGACGCTTGCGGAGCGCCATCGGCTCACCGTCTATGACGCGGCCTATCTCGAGCTCGCCCAGCGCCGCGGCCTGCCACTCGCGACATTCGACACGGACCTCATTGCTGCCGCCGGTGAGGAAATGGTACCCCTGGCCGCGATGTGACCCAAGGGGGCCCGATGAGCGACAAAGCCGCCACGTTCCGTGCTCTGCACGCCCGCGACCAGCTCTTCATCATGCCCAATCCCTGGGATGCGGGCACGGCAAAGCTCCTCGCCGATCTCGGCTTTGAGGCGCTCGCCACCTCTTCGGCCGCGCTCGCCTGGTCGCTCGGGCGCCCGGATGCCGCCGGCCGTGTGAGCCGGCAGGAGGCGCTCGCCCATGCGAAATCGATCGTTTCGGCGACCTCTCTGCCGGTCAACGGCGATCTGGAATCGGGCTACGGCGACACGCCGGAAGAGGTTGGCGAAACCATCCGTCAGGCGATCGATTGCGGTCTCGCCGGCTGTTCGATCGAAGATCTGGAAAAAGGCGAGCTTTATCCGCTCGATGAGGCGCTCCGCCGGTTCGAAGCCGCCAAAGAGGCCGCCGCGAAGGCCAATCCCGATTTCGTCCTGACCGGCCGCACTGAGACTTTTCTCGTCCGCCATGCCGATCCCGTCAACGAAGCGGTGAAGCGTCTGCGCGCCTTCGAGGCTGCCGGCGCCGACGCCGTCTATGCGCCGGGCATCACCACGCGCGAGGAGGTGGAAGCCATCGCCGGCGCCGTCTCCGTTCCCGTCAACGTGCTGGGCGGCGTCGGCGGCATCTCCGACGACATCGCGGCCCTCGAAGCGCTTGGCGTGCGCCGCGTCTCGATCGGCTCCGGCCTCGATAAGGTGGCGCTCGGGGCCTTTCTCGACGCCGCCAATGCCCTCACCCACCGCCGCTTCGCCTTCTCCGGGGCGGCAACATCCTCCACCCTCGACGGCGCTTTCTCACACTCTCTCGACGATGATGACTGATCTCACTTCCTGGTCTCCCCGCGCCCTTCCGGGCAACAAGGTGTTGGAGGGTCGACGCGTTCGGCTCGAGCCGCTCACCTGGTCGGCACACCGCCAAGGTCTCTTCTCCGCGCTCGGCGGCGCCGCCCATGCCGCCATCTGGCGCTATATGGCGATCGGCCCCTTCGCATCGGCCGAAATCCTGGAGCGTGTCTTCTCCGAAGCCATCACCGAGGGCGGCTGGCGCACGCTCGTCATCCGCCGCCTCTCCGACGGCAAGATCGTCGGCATGGCGAGTTACATGCGCAACCGCCCCGATCACGGTTCGACCGAGGTCGGCTCCATCGCCTATTCGCCACTTCTGCAAAACAGTGCCGGCGGGACGGAGGCGATGGCGCTCATGGCAAGCCACGTCTTCGACGATCTGCGCTATCGCCGCTACGAATGGAAATGCGACGCGGCGAACGCCGCCTCCAGGAGCGCTGCCGAAAGGCTCGGCTTCACCTTCGAGGGCATCTTCCGCCAGGATCTCGTGATGAAGGGCCGCAACCGCGACACGGCCTGGTTCTCCATCATCGACAGCGAATGGCCGGCGCACCGCGCCGCCCTCACCTCCTGGCTCGACCCAAAGAATTTTGACGAAGACGGGAAACAACTTCGCCGCCTTCAGGATTTCCGCAGGACGGCGTGAGGAAGGCCGCCCGCCCGGGCGGCCAAGAAAAACAAGGAGCCGCCATGCACATTCTCATCACCGGCGCCGCCGGCATGATCGGGCGCAAGATTGCCGAGAACCTGGTTGCGACGGGCTCACTCGGCGGCAGGCCGGTGACCAAGATCACACTGCAGGACATCGTCGAGCCGCACACCTACGGCTCCGAAAACACCGCGATCTTTCCGGTCGTCGGGGACATGACGGACCATGCCCTGATCGAGCATGTCATGGCCGAGCGCCCCGACGTCATTTTCCATCTCGCGGCCGTCGTCTCCGGCGAGGCGGAGGCCGACCTCGACAAAGGCTACCGCATCAATCTCGACGGCACGCGGGCGCTTCTGGAGGCGGTCCGCCGCGCCAATTATGCGCCCCGCGTCGTCTTCGCCTCGTCGATCGCCGTCTACGGGCCGCCCTTCGCCGATCCGATCCCGGACGATGTCGAACTGCGCCCGTTGACGAGCTACGGCACCGCAAAGGCGATGGGCGAATTGCTCGTCAGCGATTACAGCCGTCGCGAGATCCTGGACGGCATCTCCCTGCGCCTGCCGACGATCTGCGTGCGCCCCGGCAAACCGAACCGCGCGGCCTCCGGCTTCTTCTCCTCCATCATCCGCGAGCCGCTGAAGGGGGAAGAGACCGTCCTGCCGGTCGGCGAGGATGTCCGGCACTTTTTCGCCAGTCCACGCTCGGCCGTGAATTTCTTCCTTCACGCGGCAACGATGGACACGGACGCGCTCAAAGGCCGCCGCGCGCTCGCCATGCCCGGCGTCAGCGCCAGCGTGGGCGAGGAAATCGCCACGCTTCGGGAAATCGGCGGCGACAAGGCCGTGGCGCTCATCCGCAAGGAGCCGGACCCGACGATCGCAGGCTTCGTTCACAATTGGCCGGCGAACATTGCAGCCCGCCGCGCCCGCGACCACGGCTTCGAGGCCGAGAGCGATTTCGCGGGCATCGTGCGCGCCCATGTCGAGGACGAGCACGGCGGCAAACCGCCGATCCTCGCCTGAAGCGGCTCTCTGAAACTTTTGAGAATCAGAGAACCGCCATCGGTCCTCTGATCCTGGTCATCTCGTGAAACCCAGGCGAGAGCGCCCAGACCTCAGCGGCTCGCCTCATCCAGCGTGCGGACATCCTCGGCCGAAAGCTGCAACTCCGCCGCCTTGGCGAGGCTCTGCAGCTGCTCGCGGCTCGTCGCGCTCGCGATCGGCGCCGTCACGCCCTCACGCGCGATCACCCAGGCGAGCGCCACCTCGGCCGGCTTGGCACCATGCGCTGCGCCCACTTTGTCGAGCGCCTCGAGAATGCGCATGCCGCGTGCGTCGAGATATTTTTCGACACCGGCGCCGCGCTTGCTCTTCGAGAGATCCTCTTTGGAGCGGTATTTGCCGGAAAGGAAACCGGAGGCGAGGCTGAAATAGGTCACGACACCGATCTCTTCGCGCATGACGAGATCGCGCAATGCCCCGTCGAACTTCGAGCGGTCGTAGAGATTGTATTCCGGCTGCAGCACGTCGTAGCGCGGCAGGCCCTTGTCTTCGGCCACCTTCAGCGCCTCGCCGAGCTGCGCGGCGTCGAGATTGGAGGCCCCGACGGCGCGGATCTTGCCCGCCTTCAGAAGCTTGTCATAGGCGCCGAGCGTCTCCTCATAGGGCGTGTCGGCATCCGGCCAGTGCGAGAAATAAAGGTCGATATGATCGGTGTTGAGGCGTGCGAGCGAATCCTCCACCGCCTGGGTGATCCAGTGCTCCGACAGGCCCTTCTTTCCCTCGCCCATCTCCGAGCCGACCTTGGTGAAGATGACGACCTTGTCGCGCCGTGACGGGTCGGCCTTCAGCCATTTGCCGATGATCGTCTCCGATTCCCCGCCCGTGTTGCCGTCGACCCAGGCCGAATAGACATCCGCCGTATCGATCGTGTTGAGGCCGAGATCGACCATCCGGTCGAGAAGATCGAAGCTCGTCGCCTCGTCGACCGTCCAGCCGAAAACGTTTCCGCCGAAGACGATGGGGGAAATCTCAAGGCCGGTCCGTCCCAAAAGCCGCTTGTCCATCTGAAACTCCATGGCTGGCGGCCGGCATCGAGCTGATCGATACGGCCGCAAAATGTCCGATGGCAAGAGAGATAGACCGCCTCCGCGGTTACGGAACCGACCGCCCCATTAAAAAAGATCAACAAAAGCGCTCTTCGCAAAATCCGAAGAACGCTCCCGGCCAAGCGCGCACAGAAGCGCACCGGGCGACCGCAAGAGGCCGCCTCCGGCGTCGAACGACAAGCGGCTCAGTGGCTGCGCTGAGCGATGAAGCGGGCGGCCGCCACGAGAGTCTCGCCGCGTTCGCCGTAGCGGCCCATCATCGTCTCCGCATCGGCGATGGTGGCGTCGAGAAGCCGGCGGGCTTCCTCCACGCCCAGAAGATGCACGAGCGTCGCCTTGCCGGCCGCCTCGTCCTTCCCCGTCGCCTTGCCGGCCTCCTCGCTCGTCGATTGCTTGTCGATGAGATCGTCGGCGATCTGGAAGGCAAGGCCGAGCGCCGCCCCGAAATCGCGCGCCACGGCGCGATCCTCCTCGCCCGCCCCGGCGAGGCAGGCCCCCATCTCGCAGGAGACGGCGATGAGCGCCCCGGTCTTCATGGCCTGCAGATTGCGCACCTGATCGGCGGTCAGCGTCGCATGCTCGGCGGCGAGATCGAGCATCTGACCGCCCGCCATGCCGCCCGCCCCGGTCGCCTTCGCGAGCATCAAAACGAGTTCTGACCGCACCATGGCGTCCGGATGCGTCTCGGGCTCGGCGAGAAGCTGGAACGACAACGTCAGAAGCGTGTCGCCGGAGAGAATGGCCGTCGCCTCGTCGAAGGCGCGATGCACCGTCGGCAGACCGCGACGAAGGTCGTCATTGTCCATCGCCGGCAGATCGTCGTGGATGAGCGAATAGGTGTGCAGGCATTCGACCGCCGCGCCGGCCCTGAGACATTCATCATCGCGGCCGAAGAGCCGTGCCGTTTCGGCAAGCAGGAAGGGGCGAAGCCGCTTGCCGCCGGCAAGAAGCGCATGGCGCATGGCGGCGACCAGGCGCTCCGGCGCGGTCCCGACGGCATCGAGGCGCTCGGGCTGAAGCACGGCGTCGAGCTCGCCGTTGAGGCGCTCGACAAACGCCGTGTGGAGCGGAAGAAAGCGGCTTGGATTTGCTGATGTTGTGATTGTCATGATTTTGCAGCAAGCAGGACGGTGAGGACGGCGGAGAGATCAGTTGCAGGCAATGGCGGAAGAAAGCAACGCGACAGCACCTCGCGGCCCCGAGCCGGAGGAGGAGCGCCCCCGCAAGCGGCGCCGATCTTGGTTTCGCCGTCTCGTCCTGGCGTTCCTCCTTGTTCTTATACTGCCGCTGCTTCTCATTCCGATCTATTCCATCGTCAACCCGCCGGTGACGACACTGATGCTGATCAAGCGCCTGGGCGGCGCGCCAATTGAACGCAGCTGGGTCGCCCTCGACGACATCTCCCCCAACCTCGTCAATGCGGTGGTAATGGCCGAGGACGCAAAGTTCTGCCGCCATCACGGGATCGATCTCGGCGAATTGCGGGCTGCCTGGCGTGAAGCGCAGAAGGGCGGCGAAATGCGCGGTGCGAGCACCATCACCATGCAGACGGTCAAGAACCTGTTTTTGTGGCCGAGCCGCTCTTACGTCCGCAAGGCGGTGGAATTCCCGCTGGCGCTTTATGCCGACCTCGTCCTCTCGAAGCGGCGGATCCTGGAAATCTACCTGAATGTCGTCGAATGGGATCGCGGCATCTACGGCGCCGAGGCCGCGGCCCAGCATTATTTCAACCGCCCTGCGGCGAACCTCACCCGAGCCGAAGGCGCGCGTCTCGCCGCGACCCTCCCCGCCCCGGACGTGCGCAACCCGGCCAATCCCGGCCCGGTGACGCGCGATCTCGCCAGGCTTTTCGCCCGCCGTGCCGCCGCGGCCGGGCCGCATATCGACTGCCTGACGAAGTAGTTGCGCGCTATTTTCATCGAACCGCTGGCCAAAACGCCTTCGAGGAGTTATATGGCCGCCAAACGTCGAGCCTGCATGTCGCGGGCCGTCCGGCTATGGGCGTTGCCCGCTAAATCCATTCACGGAGCTTGAAATGGCTGTTCCGAAAAGAAAAACCACGCCGATGAAGCGCGGCTTCCGGCGTTCCGCAGACGGGCTGAAGCAGCCCGCTTATGTCGAAGACAAGGATTCCGGCGAACTTCGCCGTCCGCATCACATCGACCTGAAGTCCGGCAAGTATCGCGGACGTCAGGTTCTCGAGCCGAAGGCATCCGTCTAACGGTTCGATTTCGGGCTCAAAGCTCGGAAGTTTTGTAAAGGCCGGCCTCGCGCCGGCCTTTTCGCGTTCGGGCCAGCCTTTCCCGGCCGTCGGCGCCGCAGAAATCCCACCTCCTGCGACCCTCCGCCTCATGCCGAGGGACGACGGAGACGAATGCGGCGACGCTTCTTAACCGGCGATTTATCCGGCTCTGCCACAATTGCCTCTGGTCGCGGGGAAAAGGGCCGGCGGGATTGGCAAAACGCAGCACGAAGAATGTCGCGGGTTCGCGTGGCGACTACGTGCCGGACACGACGCCGGTGGTGGCCGCCCCGTCCGCGTCTCAGCATCCCGCAGCCGGCGCGACCGCACAGGCGATCCTGACCGAAATCGGCGAAACCGTCTACGAATGGGATCTCGCCACCGATTAAGCTGCGCTGGGCGAGCAATGCGGCCGGCGCCCTCGGCATTCCCAATCTCCGCAAGATCGAAAACGGCCGCGATTTCGACACCCTCGTCGATCCCGACAGCCTGATGAACCGCACCCAGGCGGTGCGCCATGCGATCGCCGTCGATTACGGCGACGGCGTGCCTTACGAAGTCACCTACGCCCTGCGCGTCGGCCATGAAGGCAACAAGCGAAAAATCTGGGTCCGCGACCGCGGCCGCTGGTACGGCAATCACGAAGGCGAGCCGGTTCTCGCCCGTGGCGCGGTGCGCGTGCAACCGGCTGGCCCCGGCGATCCGCAACAGGCCGAAAGGCCCCGGTTCTTCAAAGAACGCGCGCATTTTCTGCGGCTTTTGGAAGACACGCTCGCCGTCTCCCAGCACTACGCCGTTCCCTTCATCCTCGCCGTCGTCTCGATCGACAATCTGAAGCTGGCGGCCGAGACCTACGGGCCGCAGATCATCGATCCGATCCTGCAGGAATTCTCCACCACGATCGAAAAGACGGTGCGCGACACCGACGTGGTCGGCGAGCTCACCGAGGGCGAGATCGGCATCATCTTGAACCGCATCGACCCGCAGGAGGCGGAGACGGCCGTTCAACGCATCGCCGAGCGGATGATGACGGTCACCGTCCCGCTGCGCGACCGCGTCGTCGTGCCGGTCGTCTCGGTCGGCGCGCTCGTCGTCTCCGGCACCGAAGCCGACAGCATGCGCGATTGCCTCGACGCCGTGCGCCGTGCGCTGGTCCGTGCCCAGAAGGCGGGCGGCGGCCACCTGGTCATCGATAGGGTCGACGAGCCCGGCGCGGGCGAGCCCCAGAAAGCCCGTGAAGACGATGTCGACGAGCTCTTGCGCACTGTGCGCGAAGGCCGACTCATCCTGTCCCAGATCCCCGTTCGCGAGGCTGAGACCGGCAAGACGGTCTTTCTGCATCTCGCACCGCATCTTTTGAACGAGGACGGAGACCTCGTCCCCGCCGGCAAGGCCGTCGACCGCGCCGAAGGACTGGGCTTCGCGCAGCTCGTCGACATGCGCCTTCTCTATCTGGCGCGCGAACGCCTCGCGGCCGCACCCAAACAGCGGTTCTGCCTCGGCGTCTCCACCGGCGCGTTGCTGAACGAAGTCTGGCTCGCCAATCTGGAGCGCATCCTGCGTGAGACGTCGGGCGCCCCGGACCGCCTCATCATCGCCGTGCCTTTCGACACGCTGCTCGCGCGCGGCGACGAGGCCGCAGACCTCGTGGAGAGCGTGCGCACCTTGGGCGCGAAGCTCGCCGTACGGCGCTTCGACGGCCGGTTCTGGGATGCGCGGCCTTTAGGGCCGATGGGGCTCGAATTCCTCGAGCTTGAGCTGGCGCAACTGCGCATGGACGAGGCAGAGGCCGAAGATCGCGCCTGGACGAGCACGGCCGATCTTGTCGCCGCGATGGGGCTGAAGGCCCTCGTATCCGGCACCTCCTCCACAGAGGAAGAGGCGCGCCTGGCAAAAGCCGGCTTCCCCCTCATCGAAAAGAAGCCGGCCTGATCTCGCCAGTTTGATCGTCCCGCGCTGATGTGAGCGAGACGATTTCGCCCGGTTGATTTTGTCGGGCGTTCTTCGAAGAGCCGGCTGCAGTCGCAGTTCCCGATCCGATCAGGATCTCGCGCCGCAACAAACTCCTATTGCTTGCGCTCGCTCGCGATCGTCTCGATGGTGCGCTGCATCTCGCGAAGCTGCTCGCGCAAAGCCTCGATCTCTTCCGCCTGACCTTCCGCCGTTCGCGGCGCCGAACGCGTGCCCGCCGCGGAACCCGCCTGCGGGAAGGGCGTGAACATGCGCATCGCCTCGGTGAACATGTCCATGTTGCGCCGCGCCTGCTCCTCCATCGCACCGAAAGCGTCGCCCTTGAGCGCCCGGCTCATCTGGTCGCGCAGCTTGTCCTGATTGCGGCTGAAGGCCGACAGCGAGGTTTCGAGATAGGTGGGCAGGAAGGTCTGCATGCTGTCGCCGTAATACCGGATCAGCTGACGCAGAAAGGCGATCGGCAGAAGATGCTGTCCCTTGTTTTCCTGCTCGAAGATGATCTGGCCGAGGACGCCACGTGTAATGTCCTCGCCCGTCTTGGCATCGGTGACAGTAAAATCTTCGCCGGCCTTCACCATCTCGGCGAGATCTTCCAACGTCACATAGGTCGAGGTGCCTGTGTGGTAGAGACGCCGATTGGCGTATTTCTTGATAACGGTTGGGGTCTCTTGGCTCATGCAGTGCTGGTTTCCGCTTTGGAACTCATTCGCCTTCAGAGGGCAGGATAACGGGAAATAGGCAGTCGTTGCCAATTCTTTTTGCAGCGCCCAACAGCGCGAAGGCCACGCTTTGCCTGAAATCCCCACCCTTTTGCGCAAAACTCCGGCTCTACCCCTCGTTGACAGCCCCGCCCGGCGCGCTCTTTAACTTTGTCTTGGCGGGCCGACGAATGCTGCTTTTTTTGCCTTAGCGATCGACCATCGCCCCACGAACAGGCCCGAAAGAGGAGGAGCTTTTGCCCAATATCGTTATTGCGAGTGCCGCACGCACCCCGGTTGCATCCTTCAACGGCGCCTTTGCGAGCGTGCCGGCGCACGATCTCGGCGCAGTGGCCATCAAAGGCGCGTTGGACCGTGCCGGCGTGTCGCCGGAGGACGTGACGGAAGTCATCCTGGGTCAGATCCTCACCGCGGCCCAGGGCCAGAATCCGGCCCGGCAGGCCGCCATGGCCGCCGGCTGCCCGAAAGAGACGACCGCCTGGGGGATCAATCAGCTCTGCGGCTCCGGCCTGCGCGCCGTCGCGCTCGGCATGCAGCAGATCGCCCAGGGCGATGCCGACATCATCGTGGCCGGCGGCCAGGAATCCATGTCGATGGCCCCGCATGCGGCCTATCTTCGGCAGGGCGTGAAGATGGGCGACTACAAGATGGTCGACACCATGCTGAAGGACGGGCTCCTCGATGCCTTCAACGGCTACCATATGGGCGTCACGGCCGAGAACGTCGCGCGTCAGTGGCAGATCACCCGCGAACAGCAGGACAGTTTCGCCGTCGCCTCGCAGAACAAGGCCGAAGCCGCGCAGAAGGCCGGCCGCTTCAAGGACGAGATCGTCCCCGTCACCGTGAAGGGCCGCAAGGGCGATACAGTGGTCGAGGACGACGAATATATCCGCGCCGGAACCACGATCGAGAAGGTCTCCGCCCTGCGTCCGGCCTTCGACAAGGAAGGCTCCGTCACCGCCGGCAATGCCTCGGGCATCAACGACGGCGCTGCAGCCGCCGTCATCATGACGGCCGAGATGGCGGAAAAGCGGGGCATCGAGCCGCTTGCCCGCATCGTCTCCTGGGCCACCGCGGGCGTCGATCCGGCCGTGATGGGCACGGGACCGATCCCCGCCTCCCGCAAGGCGCTTGAGAAGGCCGGCTGGACGATCGACGACCTCGAGCTCATCGAAGCCAACGAGGCCTTTGCCGCGCAGGCCTGTGCGGTCAACAAGGATCTCGGCTGGAACACGGAGATCGTCAACGTCAATGGCGGCGCCATCGCCATCGGCCATCCGGTCGGCGCCTCCGGCGCGCGGGTTTTGACGACGCTTCTCTTCGAGATGCAACGCCGCGGCGTCAAAAAGGGGCTCGCCACCTTGTGTATCGGCGGCGGCATGGGCGTCGCCATGTGCGTAGAGCGCCCCTAAAGCCCCGTCACGCCCACCGTGCATTCGCCGGCGGGCGATCGCGCAGCAATTGCGCTGGTGACGGAGGCGCCGCTTCGGCGCCTCCGCCGGCATCCCCTTGGCCTGAGCTATTCTTCCGGCCAAGAAATTTTCACGCGCGGTATGCATGAATGCCCTTGCTCAACGCAAGGTTTTCGTCATCCTGGTCACATGCAAGGACGGTAACGAGCTCCTTGAGGAGCCACGAACGGGGGGAAATACATGGCACGGACTGCACTGGTCACAGGCGGAACCCGCGGCATCGGCGCCGCCATTGCAAAGGCACTGAAAGAGGCCGGCTATCAAGTTGCGGCGAATTATTGCGGCAACGACGAAAAGGCTGCCGCCTTCAAGGAAGAGACCGGCATTCCCGTCTACAAATGGGACGTGTCCAACGAAGAAGCCTGCGCCCAGGGCGTGCGCCAGGTCGAAGAAGACCTCGGCCCCGTCGACATTCTTGTCAACAATGCCGGCATCACCCGCGATTCCATGTTTCACAAAATGACGGGCGAGCAGTGGCACAAGGTGATCGAGACCAATCTCGGCTCGCTCTTCAACATGTCGCGCCCGGTCTGGGAAGGCATGCGCGAGCGCGGCTTTGGCCGCATCATCAACATCTCGTCGATCAACGGCCAGCGCGGCCAGATCGGCCAGGTGAATTATTCCGCCTCGAAGGCGGGCGAACTCGGCTTCACCAAGGCGCTCGCCCAGGAAGGCGCTCGCAAGGGCATCACCGTCAACGCCATCACCCCGGGCTACATCGCCACCGAGATGATCAAGGCCGTCCCTCAGGAAGTGATGGACAAGCAGATTTTGCCGCAGATCCCCATCGGCCGGCTCGGAGAACCGGAGGAAGTCGGCCGCATCGTGGTCTTTCTCGCCTCCGATGACGCCGGCTTCATCACCGGCTCCACCTTGACGGCCAACGGTGGCCAGTACATGCCCTGATAGATCGGCTGCAGACGGCAAGGGCATGCGGTCGTTTCTGTTTCACGACCGGGCCCTTGCTGATAGGCGATCATGGCATTTGGCGACAGCGAGGAGATCTGGCCCGTTCGTCTGGTCCGGCTGATCTGGCGCGCCTTGCGCTTCCTCTGGCGCGTCAATATCAACGCCATCTCCGGGCTGTTGCGCCATGACGGCATCATGCTGGCGAGCGCCATCGCCTTTTCGCTGATCTTCGCGCTGTTTCCGTTTCTCCTGTTCCTGATCGCGCTTGCCGGCGTCTTCGGCGGCCCGGAACTTGCCGATTATCTCACCCGCGAAGCCTTCCACGTCATGCCCGAGCACATGGTGAGAACCATCGAGCCGGAGGTGAACCGCGTCCTCGACAGCCGCAATGGCGGCCTCATCACCATCGGCCTTCTCGTCACGCTCGTCTCCATCACCGGCGCCGTGGAGGCCGTGCGCGAAGCCCTCAACAAGGCCTATCGCTGTTCCGATCAGCGCAATTTCCTGCATCGCTATGGCGGCAGCGTCATCTTCGTCTTTCTCGGCATGGCGTTTTTGATCATCGTCTCGGCGCTCGGCGTCGCCCTGCCGATCTGGCTTGCCGTCGTGCGCGCCTATTTCCCCGACCAGGCGCTCTATCAGGAGATGATCTCCGCCGGCGGCCGCGTGATCCTCTTCCTGGTCATGGTCGCGATGCTGACCTCGGTGCACATCTTCCTGCCGGCGAACCACCGTCGCGTCCGCGTCCTGGCCTCGGGCGTCATCCTGACCGTCGCGCTGTGGTGGGTGGCGGGACGCATCTTCTCCTTCTACATCTCCGTCTTCGCCAATTATTCCGCCACCTATGCCGGCCTCGGCGGCATCGTGGCGCTGATGTTCTTCCTCTATATCCAGGCGCTCATCTTCCAGTACGGTGCGGAGCTCAACCGTGCCATCGACGACGAAATCACCAATCGCAAGGAAACCTGGATGATGCGCCACCAACTCAAATTGCCCTTCGGTCGGCGCTGAGGAGCTGCCGCATGAGCCGATCCCTCGCCACCGCGCTCGGCACGACCGCGATCTTGATGTGGGCGTTGCTCGCTCTCTTCACCGCCGCAAGCGGCGAGGTTCCGCCCTTCCAGCTCGCCGCCCTCACCTTCACGGTCGGCACCGCGATCGGCTTCATCTGGCTTTGGGCCAAGGGCCGGTTTCATGAATTGCGGCAGCCGCTCTCCGTCTGGGTCTTCGGCACGGTCGGCCTCTTCGGCTATCACGCGCTCTATTTCACCGCGCTCAGAAACGCTCCGCCGGTGGAGGCGGGCCTCATCGCCTATCTCTGGCCGCTCCTGATCGTCGTCTTTTCGGCGCTTCTGCCGGGCGAGAAACTGCGCTGGTATCATCTCGTGGGCGCGCTTCTCGGCCTCTCCGGCACGGTTCTCATCGTCACCCGGGGCGAGAGCCTGAGCTTCGATCCGCGCTACACGCTCGGCTATGTCGCAGCACTTGGCTGCGCCCTCACCTGGTCGAGCTATTCCGTCCTCTCGCGCCGCCTCGCCTCGGTGCCGACCGGCATCGTTGCCGGCTATTGCGGCACGACGGCGATCGGCGCGGCGATCGCGCATCTTCTTTTCGAGACGACGGTATGGCCGGCCGACGGCGGCGAATGGCTCGCCGTCCTCGGCCTCGGCCTGATGCCCGTCGGCGCCGCCTTCTATGTCTGGGACATCGGCGTCAAACGCGGCGACATCCAGCTCCTCGGCGTGACGAGCTATGCCGCGCCGCTTCTCTCTACGATCATCCTGATTGCAGCCGGCTATGGCGTGCTGACGCCGCAGATCGCCATCGCCGCGCTCCTCATCACCGGGGGCGCACTTATTGCCGCAAGAGGCGGGCGCTTCTCGCGTCAGAGACCGGGCTCGAAGCCTGCTTCCGCCAGCTCGAACGCCTCGAACTGAAAGCCCGGCGCCACGCTGCAGCCGACGAGCGTCCAGGCGCCGAGGCTTTCCGCCGCCTGCCAGGCAAAGGCGGGCACCACGCATTGCGGCCGCTCCCCGGCGGCAAGATCGGGACCGAGGAGATGCCGGCGCCGCGCCATCCCCTCTTCGGCGATCTCGAGAGCGAGCGGCGCTCCGGCGTAATAATGCCAGGCCTCGCTCGCATCGATCCGGTGCCAGTGCGAACGCTCGCCTTCGGCCAGAAGAAAATAGATGAGCGTGCCGGCGGCCCGTCCGCCGGCCTCCCGCTCATCGCGAAACGTCTCCAGAAAATGCCCGCCCTCCGGATGCGGCGTGAGCTTCAGGAGGGCAATCACCTCCTCCGCGGTCAGGCTCTCCATCCGGCCGCCGGCACGGTCTTCTCCCGGCATCGTTCGCCGCCCGTCGCTCAGAAATTGTCCTTGCGCTTGCGCGTCTCGGCAAAGACCGCGACAGGCTCCTCGCCCTCCATGCCGAGCGCCTGCTGAAATGCCGGATCATCGGCACGCAGGAACGGATTGGTCGCCTTTTCGAGTGCGATCGTCGTCGGCAGCGTCGCATGGCCGTCCTGGCGCAGCCCTTCGACTTCCTTCTTGCGCTCGGCGAGCTTTTCGTTGTCGGGATCGACGCTGACGGCGAATTCCGCATTGGCGAGCGTATATTCGTGTCCGCAATAGACGACGGTCTCGTCCGGCAGCGCGCGCAGCTTCTGCAGCGAATTCCACATCTGCTCGGCCGTGCCTTCGAAGACCCGGCCGCAGCCGAGCGCGAACAGCGTGTCGCCGGCGAAGGCGACGCCGTCCTCGGTGAAATAATAGGCGAGATGGTCGAGCGTATGTCCGGGCGTCTCCAACACCTGGATGGTGCGGCCGGCCCATTTGAACGTCTCGCCGTCCTCCACCGTCTTGTCGTAGAGGCCGGTCGCGGCCGCACTCTTGCGCGGACCGATGGTGCGCGCGGAAAACGTCTCGCGCAGCGCCGGCACGCCCTCGATGTGGTCGAAATGCTTGTGGGTCACGAAAATATCTGTGAGCACCCATCCGCGCGCCTGCAGCGCCTCGATGATGGGATCGGCTTCGGGCGCATCGATGGCCGCCGTCGCCCCCGAATCAGGGTCATGCACCAGCACGGCGTAATTGTCCGAACGGGCCGGAAACTGAACGATTTCGAGTGCCGCCAAGGCCTTCTCCTTCTCGATTGGGTTGCGCTGGACGCTCGGTGTTGGCGTTAGGTGTTGGCGTGCGGCCAGTATAGGGCGATATTTCCCGCCATGAAGCCGTGAGCAAGGCATGCTAGACGATGGGGCGCAGTTGGGTCCCAGTGCCACGGCGCTGACGGAGGAAGGTCTGGCAGGTTCACGTGATGCATCTTGACGTCGTCGATCTGCGCGAATTCTACGCAAGCCTTCTCGGCAGAATGGTGACGCGGCATGTGCGCGACAGCATGCACCGGCTGATCAATGTCGGACCGAGCGATCGCGTCCTCGGCCTTGGCTTCGCCACCCCCTATCTCGGCCCGCAGCTCGGCCGGGCCGAACGCGTCTTCGCCTTCATGCCGGCGCCGCAGGGTGTCATGGAATGGCCCTGCGCCAGCCGCTCTGCGACGGCGCTCGTGGAGGAGACCTGTCTGCCTCTGCCCGATGCCGCCATCGATCTTGCCATTCTCGTCCATGCGCTCGAAACCTCGTCGCAACCGCCGGAACTGATGGCGGAGCTGCGCCGCGTTCTCACCAACAACGGCCGCGTCTTCATCGTCGTTCCCAATCGCCAGGGGGCGTGGGCGCGCGTCGAGACCTCGCCCTTCGGCTATGGCCGCCCCTATTCGCGCAGCCAGCTGAAGTCTCTCCTGCAGGAGACGGGCTTCAACGTCACCGCGTGGACGACCGCGCTCCATATGTGGCCGACGCAAAGCCGCTCGCTCCTCAGCCTGTCGCCCGCCATCGAAAAGCTCGGCCGCAATCTCTGGCCGGCGTTTTCCGGCGTCACCTGCGTCTATGCGCAAAAGGTGGTGATGCCGGCGACGACAGTGAAGGCGAAACGGGCGTTCCGCCCGGCGCTGAAGCCGGCGCTTCAGCCGGGCGTCGGCATGATCGACGCGACCTGAGGCCGGTCCTCGCGAACGATCTAACCGCGGCTCAGAACGAACACCGCCTGCTCGCCGAACAGGTTCCAGATCGTCCAGGGAGCCGTCTGCGTCATCCGCTTGCCCTCCCCATAGAGACAGACCGCATCCTCGATCGTGGCATCGATCTCGCCCGTCAGGGTCAAAAAGTCCTTGATCGTGCAGAAATGGATGTTCGGCGTGTCGTACCAGCTATAGGGCAGGTTGGAGGTGATCGGCATGCGCCCCCAGACCATGAACTGGCTGCGGATGCGCCAATTGCCGAAATTCGGGAACGACACGATCGCCCGCCGGCCGATGCGCAGAAGATTCTCCACGACCGTGCGCGGATTGCGCGTCGCCTGCAGCGTCTGGCTCAGAATGGCAAAATCGAAGGCGCCGTCGGGATAGGTTTCGAGATCGCGGTCCGCATCGCCCTGGATGACGGAAAGCCCCTCGGCCACCGCCTGGTTCACGCCCCTTTGCGACAATTCGATGCCGCGCCCGTCGACGCCCTTTTCCTGGGCGAGGAGCTTCAGAAGCGCCCCGTCGCCGCAGCCGACATCGAGCACGCGCGACCCCGGACTGACGAAGCCGGCGATGACACGCAGATCGACGCGGTCCGGATCGGCCGCCATCGTCGCCAATTGCATCTCGCTCATTCCGCCAGCCCCCTGACACGTGCCGCACCGCGCAGAAAGCCCGAGACAGTGCGAAACAGCTCCGGCTCGTCGAGCAGGAAGGCGTCGTGGCCGCGATCCGTCTCCACCTCCACGAAGGAGACATTGGCGCCCGACGCATTGAGCGAATGCACGATCGACCGGTTCTCGGCCGTCGGAAACAGCCAGTCGCTGCTGAAGGAGATCACGCAGAACCGCGACGTGGCCCCCCGAAAGGCATCCGCCAGCCGCCCGCGGAAATCCTTGGCCAGGTCGAAATAATCCATCGCCCGCGTCAGGTAGAGATAGGAGTTCGCGTCGAAGCGCTCCACGAACGTCATGCCCTGATGGCGCAGATAGGATTCGATCTGGAAATCGGCATCGAAGCCGAAGGTCAGCGCCTCGCGGTCCTGCAGATGCCGGCCGAATTTGTGGTGCAGCGCGCTCTCCGACAGATAGGTGATGTGCGCCGCCATGCGCGCCACGGCGAGGCCTTTCGCCGGCCGCTTGCCGAGCATCAGATATTTGCCGCCGCACCAATCGGGGTCGGCCATCACCGCCTGCCGGCCGACTTCGTTGAAGCCGATATTCTGCGAGGTGTGGCGCGGCGCGGTCGCGATCGGAATCGCGGCGAAGACGCGCTCGGGATAGCTGACGGCCCATTGCAGAACCTGCATGCCGCCCATCGAGCCGCCGACGACGGCAAAGAGTTTCTCGATGCCGAGCTCGTCGACGAGCCGCGCCTGCGCCCGCACCATGTCGCGCACGGTGATGACCGGCAGATCGAGCGCATAGGGCTCGCCGCTCGCAGGGTTCGATGACGCCGGTCCCGTCGATCCCATGCAGCCGCCGAGCACATTGGCGCAGATGACGAAATAGCGGTCCGTGTCGATCGGCCGGCCCGGCCCCACCATCAGCGACCACCAGCCGGCCTTGCCGGTCACCGGATGCTCGTTGGCGACATGTTGATCGCCGGTCAGCGCATGGCAGACCAGGATGGCGTTCGATTTGTCGGCGTTGAGTGTTCCGTAGACCTGATAGGCGATCTGAAAGCTCGGCAGCGCATCGCCACCGTCGAGCGCAAGCGTCTCCGCAAAACCCATGCAGAGGCTTGAAGGGCAATCCACCTGCCGGGCAGCGGCGGTGGCATGATTTGGCACACCGGCATCCATTGCGACGTTCCTTCGGTGGTTGAGCGGCTTAGGAAGCGAGCTTCGCGCCTGTCAATCTTTTCTTTGCGTCCAGCCGGCCGTCTCGCTATGCAGCAAAGCGAAGAAACCCGCCGCCTAGAAGACCGGATACCACCCATGAGCGCCATGGCACCCGACGCGCTTGCCAAGATCCGCCAGCGTATCGACCACATCGACGAGGAGGT
This sequence comes from Afifella sp. H1R, assembly GCF_021462425.1. NCBI lineage: Bacteria > Pseudomonadati > Pseudomonadota > Alphaproteobacteria > Hyphomicrobiales > Afifellaceae > Afifella > Afifella sp. H1R. The sequence goes on along the minus strand of NZ_JAKEDY010000002.1, from coordinate 1,140,699 downwards.
TCATCGCCTTCTGATCGAACGCAGCGCCGTGATCGACGAACTCATCCACATCAAGGGGACGAGCGCGCCGGGGGCGGCCTTCCGGCCGGACCGGGAAGCGCACATGATGCGGGCGCTCGTCATGCGTCACGAAGGCATTCTGCCGCTTGCGACCGTCGAGCACATCTGGCGCGAGGTGATCTCCACCTTCACAGCGATGCAGGCACCTTTCCGCATCCTGATCGGCCAGTCGACGGACCCCGCCGCGCTGCAGGATCTCGTGCGCTTTCAGTTCGGCTTTTCCGTGCCGGCGGAAGCGGCGGCAAGCGATGCCGACGCCCTGGCGGCCCTGCGACGCGACGGCGACCTCATCGCCATTTTGTCCCCGCACTCGCCCGGGCGCTGGTGGCGGAATTTCGACGGCGAGGATCTGCAGATTTTCGCGCGCCTGCCCTTCATCATCGCGCCGAACCACCCCGTCCAGGCCGAGGCCTATGTCGCCGGTCCCAAGCTGTCCGTGCCGCCGGAGGCCGATATCCGGCTCTGGCGCATGCACGCGACGGGCGCCTTCGAAAAAACGCTGTCCGCCTTCAACGCGCGCATCGTCACGCGCGAGGGCGACGAGATCCTCGTCGAGATTTCGGGCGCGATCTCCTACGCCGCATTGCAGGAAGAAGCTGAAAAGCGCGGCGCGACCTTTTCCGAGCCCGTGGAGCTCGGCTCCTTCGCCGCACCGATCCATTTCGTCGGCCAGGAGGAAGAACAGACGGAAGAAGACCAGGTATGAGCACCAAGGCTCTCACGCCCCGCAAAGGGATCCTCGATATCGCCGCCTATGTGCCGGGCGATAGCGGGGACGGCGGCCGGGAGACGTTCAAACTCTCCTCCAACGAAACCCCGCTCGGCCCGAGCCCGGCGGCGGTGGAAGCGTTTCGTTCGCTCGCCGGCGACCTGCATCTTTATCCCGACGGCTCGGCCCGCAAGCTGCGTGAGGCGATCGCCGCCACCCATGGTCTCAATCCCGACCGCATCATCTGCGGCAACGGCTCCGACGAGATCCTGACGCTTGCCGCCCAGACGTTCCTGTCGCCGGGCGACGAGGCGATCTATCCGCAGTACGGATTTCTCGTCTACCGCATCGCCATCCTGTCGGCCGGCGCGACGCCGGTCGTGGCGCCGGAAAAAGACCTCACCGTCGACGTCGATGCGATCCTCGCCTGCGTCACGGAGAAGACGCGGCTCGTCTATCTCGCCAATCCGAGCAACCCGACGGGCACCTATCTGCCCTTCTCGGAAATCCGCCGCCTGCAGCGCGGCCTGCCGGCGAACGTCCTTCTCGTCCTCGACGCGGCCTATGCCGAATATGTCCGGCGCAACGATTACGAGAGCGGCATCGAGCTCGCGGGCGAAGCGCCGAACGTCCTGATGACGCGCACCTTCTCCAAGATCTACGGGCTCGCCGCGCTCAGGATCGGCTGGGCCTATGGCCCGGCTTCCGTCATCGAGCTCCTCAACCGCACGCGCGGCCCCTTCAACGTGTCGGCGCCCTCGCTCGCCGCCGGGGCGGCGGCGATGGCCGACCGCGCCCATGTCGAGACGGCGATCGCCCACAACGAAAAATGGCTGCCCTGGGTGAGCGAAGAGCTTGAAAAGCTCGGCCTGACGGTGACGCCGAGCGCCGGCAATTTCATCCTCATCCATTTCCCGGACACCCCGGGCAGAAATGCCGAAGCCGCCGACAAGGCTCTGCGGGCCGAAGGCTGCATTCTGCGCCGGGTGGCGGGCTATGGTTTTCCCAACGCATTGCGCATGAGCATCGGCACGGAAGCGGCCAACCGCAAGGTGGTGGACGTGCTCACCCGCTTCTTTGCCTGATCCATTTCCGATCATGTTCAAACGTCTTTGTCTCATCGGTATCGGTCTCATCGGCTCGTCGATCGCCCTGCGGGCGCGCAAGGAGGGCCTGGTCGAGGAGATCTCCATCCAGAGCCGGCGCCAGGAAACCGTCGACGCGGCGGCGCGCCGCGGTCTTGGCGACAGCTACACGACCGATCCCGCGGAAGCGGTCAAAGGCGCCGATCTCGTCATTTTGTGCGTGCCGGTCGGCGCGGTGGGCGACATCACGCAGGCCATTGCCCCGCATCTTGAGCCGGGTGCGATCGTCTCCGACGTCGGCTCCGTCAAAGGCGCGGTCGTCGCCGCGATGCAGCCGCATCTGCCCGACCACATCGATTTCGTGCCCGCCCATCCGATTGCCGGCACCGAGCATTCCGGGCCGGATGCGGGCTTTCCGGAACTCTTCGACGGGCGCTGGTGCGTTCTGACCCCGCCCTCAGGGACCAATCCCGAGGCCGTTGAGAAGCTCAAAGCCTTCTGGGAGCGCCTCGGCTCGCATGTCGAGACGATGGAGCCCAGCCATCACGACATGGTCCTCGCCATCACCAGCCATGTGCCGCATCTCATCGCCTACAACATCGTCGGCACCGCCGCCGATCTGGAAACGGTGACGGAATCGGAAGTCATGAAATTCGCCGCCGGCGGTTTTCGCGATTTCACCCGCATCGCCGCCTCCGATCCGACCATGTGGCGCGACATCTTCCTCACCAACCGCGAAGCGGTTCTGGAGATGCTCGCCCGCTTCAACGAGGATCTGACGGCCCTGCAGCGGGCGATCCGCTGGGGCGACGGCGACACGCTCTTCGATCTCTTCACGCGCACGCGTGCGATCCGCCGCGGCATCATCGAAGCCGGCCAGGAAACGGCCGATCCCGATTTCGGCCGCCAGAAAAAGGCGTAACCTCAAAAGAGCGGCGGCACCCGCCCGAGATTGATGAAGGCGATACGCGCCGCGCCCCGGTCGAGGCTGATCGTGAGGCGCCGCGCCGGAAGCCCGTCCACCTCCGCCGGCACGCCGATGCCGGAAATGGCCGCCAGCACCAGCTGACCCGGCTCACGGATCCCGTCCGGCATCTCCTTGATGGAACGCGACAGGGCTTCGATGCCGGTGATCGTGACATCGAGCTGGCCGGAGACGAGCCCGTCGGGGCCGATCCGCAAAGGCCCGGATGCCAGCACCCGCGCACCCCCGGTCTTCAATTCCGCACGCATCTGCCGCAATTCGAGGCCGGTCTGGCGCAGGCCCGGAAGTCCGCTCAGAACGGCCTCCGGCGCGGCCGCGACATCGGCGGCAAGCGCCAGATCGCTCGCCGGCAAAGCGAGATCGTCCTTGGTGACGGTGAGACCACGCAGCGCCACCTGCACCGAGGTGCCGTCTTCCGCCTCCGTGGGCTTCACCAGAGCCTGCCCGCGATCGAGGCCGGCCGTCACCGCACCCTGCACCGTGCGTCCGCCCATGACGTCGACGGTGGCGCGCTTGAGGCCGTCCCCGCCGAAACCGGTCGTCATCTTGGCATCGGCGAATTCGAGTTTCAGAGGTTCGGCGAGATAGGGCGCCTTGATGGTCAGGGGGCTCGCCAGCTCCGTTTCGACCTGCTGCGGGCGTTCGGCCCGCACGGTCGCGGCAAGCGCCGGCGTCGCCGCCTCGGTCCCGGCGGAGGTGAATTCGACGGGCTGCGAGCAGCTGAGCCGCAAGCGGAAGGGAAAGCCGCCGATGTGCCGGCCCGGGCACGACATGACGACGCCGCGCCGCGCCTGCTCGGTGAGGAAAGCATCGAGCTGCCGCTCGGCATAGGTCGCAAGCACGTACCACCCCGCCGACCAGAGACCCGCCAGGATGACGGCGATGATCGCCAGGACCGTCAAGATGCGTCGCATTCAGGCTTCTCCCTCACGGCCGTTGCGGTCGGCCGGCGCAACTGATAGCTCCAGCCCGCGATGGCGCAAGTTCCTTCAGACGAAGATTTCTGGGTTTTCGGCTACGGGTCCCTCATGTGGAACCCGGGCTTTCCGCATGTCGAGACGAAACCGGCGCGTCTCATCGGCGCCCACCGCTCGCTCTGCGTCTATTCCTTCGTGCATCGCGGCACCGAAGAACGGCCGGGCCTCGTCCTCGGTCTCGATCGCGGCGGCAGCTGCCGGGGCCTCGCCTTCAAGGTGAAGGCGGACGACCGCGAAGCCGTCGTCGAATATCTTCGCGCCCGCGAACAGGTCACGCGCGTCTACAAGGAAGCCGTCCGGCAGGTCGTCTTCGCGGATGGCTGCGGCCATGCCCTCGTTTACCTCGTCGATCGCGCGCACCAGCAATATGCCGGCGTTCTCGATGCATCCCACCAGCTCGAAATCGTCCGACACGCGCACGGACAATCCGGGCCGAACACCGACTATGTCGTCAGCACGGCCCAGCATCTGCGCGACATGGGCGTCGTCGACCGCCATCTCTTCTGGCTCGCCGAAGAATTGGAACATCATCGCCCCGCGGTGGCGGGCGAAAGCGGCGGCAATCAGGCGGCGACGCAGTAACCGCCGCCGCGGCGCTTTTCCGGAGGGGTTTCCGAAGAGCTCAGATCTTCGCTCACCAATTGTCTGGAGCGGCCCGACCCGGCAAGAAAATGCGCGTAGAAGATCACGCCATCGGCGGCGAATCGCAAAACATCCGCAGGATCGAGCGCATTGTCGCTTCCGACCCAGCGGAGATCCCCGTCCTTCACGCAGAGAACCACGGCGTCTTTCACGCTGAGGACGTGTTCCAAATCGAGTCTGCTGAAGAGATAGCGCCGACCCGAAGCCCCCGACCAATAGAGATAACGGTCGGAAACACCCTGCTCCCGCACCACGTGCGGCAGTGATGACTTAACGGTCACGAAAACCTTCCACCTCGTTGCCGCGTCGGTTCAAGTCACCTCTGCGACATGCTCTTCGACAACGATGCGCCGCGTCGCCGGATCGCGTTCGCGTGCTTCTTGCATCAACTCATTTGTTTTATCTTCAATACATTGCTGAAGTTTTGCGGCGAAGGTGGCGGAATCAAGGCCAGGCTCGATCGGCGGCAGAACTTCGACCCGAACAGTGCCGGGAATATGCGCAAACGATCGCCGCGGCCAGTAAAGGCCGGCATTGAGCGCCACCGGCACCACGGGAACCTGCAGTTCCTTGTAAAGATGCACGACGCCGTAGCGGTAATTCGGCGGCGCAAGCGGCGCCCGCCGCGTCCCTTCCGGAAAGATGATGACCTGAAAACCTTTGGCGACGCGGTCTTTGGCGTGTTCGGTGATCGAAAAAAGCGCTTTGGAGCGGCTGCCCCGGTCGACGGGAATATGGCCGTACTTCTTCATGTACCAGCCGAGAAGCGGGATCCACATGAGCTCGCGCTTCAGAATATAGGCGGGCTTGTCCAGCATGTAGACGAGCCGCATCGTCTCCCATGTCGATTGATGCTTGGCCGCGATGATGCAGCCGCCCTTCGGAATGTTCTCCAGCCCGCGCACGTCTTCCTTCACGCCGCAGATGAGCCGGTGCCAGAAGAGCGAAGAGGCGGTCCAGAACTTCGTCACCCAGATGCCGTAGCGCTGCGGCAGCAGCAGCATCGGCGAGAACACGATCGCCTGGACGGCGAAATTCACATAGAAAACAACGTTGAACAGGATGGAGCGCGCGTACATGGCCAGCCTCTGAAGCCTCGCCCAAGCGGGGCGCAACCGGAGTGGCGCGCCCTGGCCTCCACGTCAAGTCGGGGCGTCAAGTCGGGGCGTCACGTCGGGGCGCCATGTCGTAAAACCCGCGGCCGAAGCGCCGACGCCCCCGAAATCGCACCTACACTTATTCCGGCCGGCAGATTTCCTTTCCCTGGATCGCCACGGCCGTGCGCAGCGCCAGCACGGCGACGATCGCACAAAGAAGGCCTGCGAGCAGAAATCCGACCCACAGATGGAAGGCCGAGCCCGCCGTCTCCGCGAAGAGGAGCGAGGCGACCGCCAGAGCCGCGACCGGAAACGACAGCGCCCACCAGGACAGCGCGAAGGGAAGTCGCGCGAGCTTCGGCACCTGCGTCACCACGACGAGCGCGAAGACATAGCCGACATTGATCAGGATGCGCGCGAAGGCGTCGACCTCACCCTCGAGCCGAAGATAGGCGATGAAGGCGACGGCCGGCGGCGCGATCAGGATGACGAGCGTCGGCACCAGCCGCCCCGGCAGCGGATCGTGGAAGATCAGCCGGTTGACGACCAGGGTCAGAAGCACGAGCCAGAAGATCAGCCCGGCGGAAAAGAAGAGCCAGCTCACCTCCACGAAGCCGAACTCGACCCCGGCCAACGGCACGATGATGTTGCCGACGGCCGGAATGAACCAGGCCGGATTGAGATGCACATGCTCGAACGGGCGGTGGCCGATCCAATTGGCGATGACGCTGAGCGACAGGACGGCCTGTGCCGCGGCCCCCGCGATCCACACCGGCCTTGCGACCTCAGGCCAGACCGGCGCGGCGGCCGTCGCCATCAAGAGGAGCGAGATCGAGATCGTCGGAAAGAAGGCGATGCGCACCGGATGCGCCCATTCCTCCACCACGTCACGCGGATGAAAGCTGAGTTTCAGCGCGTATTGCAGCGCGATCACGGCAAACACCGCGACCGTCCCATAAAGCGCCCATGAGGAGATCCGCCCGTCGAGGGCAAGCGCATGCTCGCAGGCGCGCAACGTCAGTGTGAGGCCTGAGAGCCCCATCACGATGGCAAAGAAACTGATCGGAAACTGGCCGAGCCTCGAATGCTCAGGCAAAGAGATATCGCTCATCGAATGCCACCCCCGCGGCATTGGAAGTGATGACCTCAGTCCCGACCCCGGCAAAAGTCGCCGCAGAGCTCTGCTGGATCAATCGCTTCTAAGCTGCTGTGACAATTTGCACCGTCGTCCCGGAGCCGTTGCCGACCTCGCCGCAACGCCCGCTCAGCGCAGCTTCACGACGATATATTTGAGATATTCGCGAAACAGGATGACGAAGATCTCCTTGCGCTGCGCCCAGTCGCCGAGATCGAGGCCCGGCCGGCGCACCGGATAGGGAATGAGCCGCACATCCGGGATTTCGCGCCGCAATTCCGCGATCGAACGCGGCATGTGGTAGGCGCTGGTGACGACGATCAGCGAATGATAGCCGTGATGGCGCACCCATTCGCGCGTCTCCTCCGCATTGCCGCGCGTGTCGCGGGCCGCCTTGCCGAGATCGACGCAGCAGCGAAAGAGATCGGAGCTTTCGGACGCCACGGCATTGGCGATCGATTGCTTGCTGTTGTCCGCATAGACGCCTGAAATCAGAAGCCGCTGGCCGGCGCCGGCGCGCAGAAGCTCTACGCCCCCCTCCACGCGCGCCGAACCGCCGGTGAGCGCCACGATCGCGTCGGCCTGGGGCGCGGCCGGCGGGCGCGCGGAGGCGACCTGCTGCGCGAAGATGAGGAAGCCGCCGACGAAGAACAGGCCGATCAGGAACACCGCAAAGACGACGACGCGCACCAGCCGCCGCCCGATCGAGGGGCGCGGGCGGGAAGATTTCGCCTCGACTTTCTCAGCCAGCGTCTCGCGGGACATCAACGACCTTTGCTGCCGGAACGTGATCGGGGCTTCCTGATCTGCTTCGCGCGCATTGGCAACGTCTATCCGATCTGTGACAGCGTTCGCCGCACGGTCGAGCGTGCGGTGGCTGCGATGATCACGGCGATCGCCACCACCGTGATCACGGAGCCGATATAGGCCGGCGGCCCGATCGTGAGCCCGCCGAGAAGGCTTCTGAGCTGCGCCTCTTCCGGCGTCGGCCCTTCGACGCCGCCGATCAGCGACAGCAGCGCAAAGAGCGCGATGGCGGCGATACCGCCGAGACCGGCCCCTTTCAGTCCGAGCACCAGAAAATGCCGCTGGAACTCACCCGCCACATAGGAATCCTCAGCGCCGACGAAATGCAGGACCTCGATCACATCTTTGTTGCCGGCCATGGCGCCGCGCGTCGCGAAGACGACGCAGAGCGCCGTCGCGGTCATCACCAGCGCGACGATGCCGAGCCCGGCGAAGGTGATCGCCTGCGCCATGCGCGCCAGACGTTTGAGCCAGACACCGTGATCGTCGAGGCTCGCCCCCGGCACTTCGTCGCGCAATTGCCGCGCCAGGCTCGAAAGATCGACATTGCCGTCGAGCCGCACCGCGATGAGCCGCGGCACCGGCAGTTCCACCGGATCGAAATCGCTGCCGAGCCACGGCTCCAGAAGCGCCTTCGAATCGTTTTCGCTGACCGGCTCGGCCGAGAGGACGCCCGGCGTCGCCTCGGCGATCTCCTCCGCGCGCGCCATCGATTGCGCCACGTCGTGACCGCCCGTGACGCTCACCTGGATGGTGACTTCGGCGGCGATCTGGCGCTGCCAGCCGCGCGCCCGGTCGGAGACGACGGAGACGGAGGCGACCGACAGGCACGACAGAAAGCTCATGATCGCCACGAGCACCAGAAGCGCACGCCCGGCGACGGAGCGCGGCGGCACGATCGGGTTTTCTTCGCGCGGCTGCTCGATCGGGCCGGAGCTGACCGAAACGCCCGGACGACGAAGATTCGCATCGATATCGTCGACAGGCGCGGCCGCCTGCGGCGCCCGCCGGCGCGAAAGCCGTGGCCGCTTCAAGCGGCGTTTCTGCCGGCCGGGCTCAGACGACATCGTGAATTTCCATCAAGCCTGAATTGAGGATGAGCCGGCGCGCATCGTACTGGTCCATCAAAGCGAGATCGTGGGTGGCGATCACGATCGACGTTCCGAGCCGGTTGAGCTCGATGAAGAGCCGCAACAGGCGCCGCGCCAGCGGCGGATCGACATTGCCGGTCGGCTCGTCGGCGAGAAGGATTTCGGGCCGCGTGATGACGGCGCGGGCAATCGCGGCGCGTTGCTTCTCGCCGCCCGAAAGAACCGGCGGATGCACCCACATCTTGTCGCCGAGCCCCACCCATTCGAGAAGCTCGGTGACGTCGTGGCGATAGCTCGAATCCGGATGTCCGAGCACCCGCAAGGGCAGAGCGACGTTCTCATAGGTGGTGAGATGTTCCAGAAGCCGGAAATCCTGGAAGACGATCCCGATACGGCGCCGCAGCACCGGCACGGTCGTCCGGCTCGCCGTCGCCGCGTCCTGGCCAAAAATCTCCACCATCCCGCGCGTCGGCTTCAAGGACAGGAAGAGAAGCCGCAGAAGCGAGCTCTTGCCGGCACCCGACGGCCCGGTGACATATTGGAAAGAGCCGGGCTCGATCGCAAAGGTCACGTCGCGCAGGATCTCCGGGCCGAGCCCGTAGCGCAGCCCGACATTGTCGAAGCGAATCAGGGGCTGATACCCGTGCGCCGATCGTTCTTCCATGCGTCCTTTCACAAGTCAGGCTGTGGCCGCCGAAGCACACCACCCTCGTCGTCCCATCTGCCTCGCCGCCCGTTAAGCCGACGTTAACGATGTTCGGCAACAACTCGTCGGGCATGGTAAACGGAGTTCTGCATGCCCGAATGCCACGCGGGCGACAAGCGACCCGCCGGGGAACTCGAAATGGAATGCCCTGGCTGCGGCGCGCGCGAGCACCTGCAGACGGCATCGCTCGATGCCGAAACGAAGCTCATCGTCTGCGGCCATTGCGGCGAGACTTGGAAGGCGCACACCGACCTGCATCGGGCCCTCCTTCCCGCCTTCCCGGCCACCTTCCCGGCCTTCGCCGGACAACCGATCGCGGCCTCCCCGCTGCCGTCGGCCGGAACCGCGAAGATCTGGCAAGAAGAGCCGCAGCCCTCACCGGGCCGTTCGCGCTTCGTCGACGACGAGACGCCGGTGCAGAAGTCCGAATGGAAAGGCGTGGCCCTTCCCGTTCTCAGCGCCCTGTCGCTCGCCTTCCTCGTCCTCTTCGTCCTTGCACGACCTGCAATCGTCAAGGCGGCGCCCGATCTCGCCAGCCTCTACGGCCTCGCCGGGCTGCAGGTGAGCGCCGATCCCGTCGCCTTTGAGGCGGTCAACGTCTATCGCGCAGAAATGGCGGGACAAAACGCCCTTCTCGTCACCGGCCGGCTCGTCAGTCTTGACCACCGCCCGCAGCCGTTGCAACCGGTCTCCATGGAGATCTACAGCGCCTCAGGCGAGAAACTGGCAAATCGCGCCATGGAAGCCCCCGCCCCGGAAATCGCACCGCGCGAGCGGCTGTCCTTCGCCTACACCCTGACCGATACCCCGCCCAATGCCGCGAGGATCGAGCTTCGCTTCGCCGACCCCTTCATTCAGACCGCCGTTGCCGGTTCATGACGAAAGTGACGACGGCGCATATCCGCCCGCTCTTTTCCGCCGAAGAGATCGACCGCCGCATCAACGAGCTCGCCGAAGCGATCTGCACGACGAAGCCGGAAGAGCTTCTCGCCATCGTCGTCTTGAAAGGCGGCTTCGTCTTCGGCGCCGATCTCGTCCGCGCCATGTCGCGCCGCGGCGTGACGATGGAGATCGAGTTCATTTCGCTCTCTTCCTATGGCGCCAGCCTGAAGACGAGCGGCGAAGTGCGCATCCTGCGTGACATCGGCTGCCCGGTTGCCGGACGCGACGTCCTCATCATCGACGACGTTCTCGATTCCGGCCTCACCGTGCGTTTTGCGCGCGAATTGATGGCGACACGCGGCGCCCGCCGCGTCCAGGTGGCGGTCATGATCGACAAACCCGAAGGCCGGAAGGCAGAAATCGAAGCTGATTACGTTGGGTTTACCTGTCCCGACTATTTTGTAGTCGGTTACGGCATGGATGCAGGCCATGCCCATCGCGAACTCCCTTTTGTCGGCGTGGTCGAAAGCGACGAGGAGGGAGCCAATTAGCGGGGAAGGGTAATGCGTATTCTCCTGACGGAAGACGATGATTCCGTCCGAGCTTTCGTCAGCCGCGCGCTGGAACTGGATGGCCACAGCGTCGAGACGGCGTGCGATGGCCTGGAAGCCATGGACCGACTGCTCGCCAGCGATGGCGAATTCGATCTGCTCGTCAGCGACGTGAAGATGCCGCTCATGGACGGCATCGATCTCGCCCACAGCGCCGCGCGCAAATGGCCGGGCCTCCCGATCCTTCTGATGACCGGCTTCGCCGATCAGCGGGAGCGTGCCGATGACCTGCAGAAGGTCATTCGCGACGTCCTCACCAAGCCCTTCACGCTTCAGGAAATCCGCACCGCGGTCAGCGTCGCGGGTGCAGAAAAGCAGCAGGTCGCCTGATCTGCCACGGCGAAGACCGCCGACCTTCCTTCATTCCCCGACGACGCGCGGCTTTTCCGGTTCGCTCCCGGCTTCGATTCAAGAGGCCGCGCGTTCTCAGCCGGGCTTTCTCAGCTGGACTTTCTCAGCTGGACTTTCTCAGCCGGCGCGCTCAATCGCGCTGCAGGAGCCGCTCCAGGTAATCGAGTTCGTAGCTCGGCCGAAAGCGCTCGCCGAGGCGTTCGCGGATGGCGTTGAGAATGCGCCTCGCGCGCTCCACGTCGAATTCGTCGGGAATGCGCACGTCCTCGCCGAGCTGCGGCCCTTGCGCCCGCTGCGGCCGGCCGAGCGGGTCCGTCTGGCCCTGCGGATTGCCGCCGCGGCCGACCCGCTGCTGCCCGCCCTGACCCTGCTGGCCCATCATCTCGCTCATCATCTGCTGCATGCCTTCGCGCATCGCCTGCAGCGCCTCGCCCTGCGGGCCGATGGCCTGACCGGGTTCGCCGTCTCCGAGTGAACCCGTCGCCTCTCCCATCGCCCGTCCGGCGCGGTCGAGGGCGCGCTCGCCCTGCCCCATCTGGCCTTCGCCGCCCTGCCCCGGCTCGCCGCCGGGTTGCTCGCCCGGCTGCTGACCCTGGCCCTGCTGCTGGCGCAGCTTGTCGAGGAGCGCCTGCAGCTGCTCCTGCAGATTGCCCTGGTTCTGTTGCAGCTGGCGCATCATTTCCGCCATTTCCGAAGGCGACATCTCGCCGTCGCCGGGTCTCTGCCCCGGCCGCTGCCCCTGATCGAGGCTGAACGTATCGTCCATCAACCGTTGCTGCTCGCGCATCAGCCGGCCGAGTTCCTCCATCTGCTGCATCATCTGGCCCATTTCGCCGCTCTGCATCTGCTGCTGCATGCGCTGGGCCATCTGCATGTTGTCGAGCATCTCCTGAAGCTGGCTCAAGAGCTCCTGCGCCGCCTCCTTGTCGCCGAGCCGCGCCAGATCTTCGATGCGGTCGAGCATGCGTTCGAGATCCTGCTGCGACAGAACCTGCGCGTTCGGATCGATCGGCATCAATTTCTGCGGATCGGAGCGTGCCATCTGTTCGGCCATGCTGCGCATGACGTCGTTCATGGCCTGCCGCAGCTCTTCGGTGAGCCGCGAAATCTCTTCCTCCGAGGCGCCCTCGGCGAGCGCCTGTTCGAGCGCCTCGCGCGCCTCCGCGAGCCGCTCCTGCGCCTCCGACAATTCTCCGTCCTCGATGAGAACCGCCATCTCCCAGAGATAATCGAGCATCCCGCGCAGCTCGTCGTCGCTCTCGGCCGCCCGCATTCTCTGATAGGCGACGGTGAGGCCGAGATAGATGCCGGAATCCTTGACGAAATCGCCCGGCCGGATGGTCATCGCATCGAGCACCTGCACGACGCGGTCCTTGCTGCGGGCATCGAGAGCGAGCGCACGCCTCTGCTCGATGAGCGCCTTGGCGATCGGGTTGCGGAACGGCCGGGCCGGAAGCGTCATGGCGCCGTCATCGGCCGGCCGGCCTTCCTGGCCGGCGGCATCGCGCACCACGGCGTCGGCGACGACCGGCATGCCGGCATAAGGATGCTCTTCCAGGCGCCCCGACGCCTTGGCACCGTTCTCCTCCTTGCGCCCGCGACCCGTGCGGATCGCGATCGACGGCGCCTCGACCAGAGGATGCGCACCTTTTTCGGGCGGCGTCTGCGGCCGGAACGTGACGTTGCCGTCGGTCACGCCGTAATCGTCCTCCACCGTGAAGGCCATGGTGAAGGAGCCGGACCGATTGACCGTCACCTCGCCGCGCCGGATCGTCGGCGGCCGGTCTGGAATGATGCGGAAGGCGTAATGTTCGCTGGCCCGCCCGGCCTCGACCGAGACGGAGCCGTCGCTTTCGAGCGTCGTCGTGTAACTGCGGATCGTCTGGTCGTCGCGCGAGCCCGCTTTGTTTGCGCCGGATGCCTTGGCCGCGTCGGGTGCCTTGTTTACAGCCGGTGCCGGAGCCGCCGTCTTCGCCGCATCATTGGCCGCTTGAGGCTCCGCACCGGATTTCGACGTCGCGCCGTCCTCGTCGGCAGCGAGCGCCGTCGGGCCGCCGGGTCCGTCGAGCGTGACGACGGCCGGTTCGCTCGAGGCGACGCGCACGGTGAGGCGGCTTCCCTGCGGCACCCGCACCTCCGTCACCTCCCCGGCGTTCTCGCCCTGTCTTTCACCACGGCGCGACAGATAGACGGGCGCCGCGCCGGTATAGGTCGGCGGATCGACCCAGGCGTCGATGCGGGCCGGCACGCCGGTCGAAAGATGCGCCGAGACGGGCCGGAAGGCATCGGCAAGCCGCGGCCCATGCTCGCCCCAGCCGACGAGAAACGCCACGAAGAGCAAAACGGGGACGACAAAGCGCAGCGCATTCGGATCGCGCCGCACCATGTCGGGACGCGGCGGCCCGGCGCGCATCGCGGCCAGAGACGCCATCAATCGCCGGCGATGCGCCGCCCACAGAGCCTCCGCCGCCGGCCCTTCGGAAACGGTGGAGAGCGTGTCCCGCAAGCCGCTTGCCGGGCGATGGGAGACGGGCGAATTCCGCTCCACCCGCTTCAGGGCGGCGGCCTGGCTCGGAAAGGGCGTGCGCAGGATCCAGACGGCCGCGACGATCGCGGCAAGGCCCAGGCCGAGGAGGATGCCGCCGCGCACCCAATCGCCGACAAAGCTCCAGACGCCGAGCCACGAGAGCGCGAAAAACAGGGCGACGATCGACAGAAGCGGAACGAGCCGCGGCCAGGCCGCCTCCCAGAAGAGCGCGAGCCGGGCGCGGCGTGTGAGGCGGGCAAGGCGCTCTTCGGCGACTTGCGCCCGCGCCTCGTCGGGCGTCCTCTCGCGGGCGCTCAGGTCGTCGCCAGGGACATCCTCGCCTGGCCCCGTGAAATCTCTGCCTGGCATCGTCTTCGGCGCATCGCTCACGGCCAGTTCCTTATCTTGCCGGCCTCGTCATTTTGCCGGCCTCGGCGGCAACCTCGCCCGCCGCGCATCCGACCGGGCTCAGAGGCCGCCTCGCAAGGACAGATTGCGTCCGATCGTCACAAGTATAGCGGACAACGAATGAGCGGAAAGGACAAGGGCGAAGCATGGCCACATCAAGGCCTTGCGCGAGATTTGACGTCTTCGTGATCTCGCTCAGGCGTCGTCCGGCATGAGCCACGACGGCACACGGTCGAGACCGATGAGCTCCTCGTAGCTGTGCCGCGCCCGCACCAGCGCATATTCATGTCCATGCACCAGCACTTCCGGCACCAGGCGGCGCGTATTGTAGGTGCCGGCCTGCACCGCGCCATAGGCGCCGGCGGAGAAGACGGCGACGAGATCGCCCGCTTCCGGCCGCGGCATGCGCACATTCTTGCCGAGGAAATCGCCGGTTTCGCAGACCGGACCGACGACGTCGCAGACGATCGTCTCGGCATCGCTTTCGCGCACCGGCGCGATCCGATGATAGGCCTCGTAGAGGGTCGGGCGGATGAGATCGTTCATCGCCGCATCGACGATGACGAAATTCTTCCCCTCTCCCTCCTTCACGTAAATGACTTCGCTCACCAGAATTCCAGCATTGCCGGCGATGAGGCGGCCGGGCTCGAAGATGACGGTGGCGCCGAGCGCATTCATATGGCGGCGCACGATCTCGGCATAGTTCGACGGCAGCGGCGGAGCCGCCTTGTCCTCGTCATAGGGAATGCCGAGCCCGCCACCGAGATCGACATGCTCGATCTCGTGACCGTCCTCGCGGAGCATCACGACGAGTTCGGCGAGCCGCCGGAAGGCCGCGTCGAAAGGCTGAAGCTCGGTGATCTGGCTGCCGATATGCATGTCGATGCCGATGATCTTGAGCCCCGGCATCTTGGCCGCTTCCGCATAGACGGCCCGCGCCCGGTCCGCCGGAATGCCGAACTTGTTCTCCTTGCGCCCGGTCGCGATCTTGTCGTGCGTGCCGGCATCGACGTCGGGATTGATGCGCAGGCTGACCGGCGCCACCTGCCCGGCTTCGACGGCAAGCCGGGAGAGGAGGGCAAGCTCCGGCTCCGATTCCACGTTGAAGCAATGGATGCCCGCCTCAAGCGCGAAACGCAGCTCGTGGGCGGTCTTGCCGACGCCGGAGAACATGATCTTTTCAGCCGGGACACCGGCCGCGAGCGCCCGCCGCAATTCGCCTTCCGAGACCACGTCGGCCCCGGCGCCGAGCCGCGCCAAAGTCGCGATCACCGCCTGATTGGAATTCGCCTTGAGGGCGTAACAGACGCGGTGCGGCAGGTCCGCAAACGCTTCCTCGAAGACCTGATAATGCCGCGTCAGCGTCGCCGTCGAATAGCAATAGAACGGCGTGCCGACCGCCGCGGCGATTTCCGGGATCGGCACGTCTTCGGCGTGGAGCACGCCGCCGCGATAGGAAAAATGATGCAAAGCTTCGCCCTTCCCTGGCGCCCTGCTTAGATCAGCGGATCGAGGATGAAACGGCGCCCGCCATGGGTCTTCTCCGCTTCCTCGGCACGACGCGTGGCGATGTCGCCGTCCTCGTCGTTCGCCGCCGGCTCGTCCAGCCTGGTGAGATCGTCGAAATTGCGGTCGGTCGAGCCCGGATTGCCGATGTCGCCGCGCGGCGTCACCGCTTCGGGCGCACCGGGAGGCGGCTGCAGCGCGCCGCGGCGCCCGCAACCGGCAACCACCGTCGCCGTCATCATCAAAACCACAGCTAAGCGCAGCCAGGCCATCGCGAACCTCTTCCTTGGGCGGACTATAGCGAGGCCTCGGGCGAAAGCGGAGTGGCTTTTGCAAGAGCCTCCTCCTCGGCGAGCCGGGCCTGCCATTCTTTGGCGCGCTGGCGCACATTGTCGGGGGCGGTGCCGCCTTCGCTCACGCGGCTCGCGACCGAGGCATCGACGGACAAGACGTCGAACACGCTCGCATCGAGCTTCGGATAGACCTTGCGCAGGGCCTCGATCGGCATCTCGCCGAGATCGACCTCGAGCGCTTCCGCCTCGGCGACGATCCGGCCGGTGATGTGATGCGCCTCGCGGAACGGCAGCCCCGCCTCGCGCACCAGCCAATCGGCGAGATCGGTCGCCGTCGAAAAGCCGATGCCGGCAGCCTCGCGCAAACGGGCTTCGTTCGGCTGAAGATCGGCGACCATGCCGGCCATCGCCGCAAGCGACAGGGACAGCGACGGCAGGGCGTCAAAGACCTGCTCTTTGTCTTCCTGCATGTCCTTGGAATAGGCGAGCGGCAGACCCTTCATCACCACCATCAGCGCATTCATCGCCCCGATGATGCGCCCGGCCTTGGCCCGCACCAGCTCCGCCGCGTCCGGATTGCGCTTCTGCGGCATGATCGAGGAGCCGGTGGTGAACTTGTCGGAGAGCTTGACGAAGCGGAACTGCGCCGACGACCAGATGACGATCTCTTCGGCAAAGCGCGACAGATGCACCGCGCAGATCGAGGCGGCTGCAAGCGCCTCCATGGCGAAATCGCGATCGGAGACGGCATCGAGCGAATTGGCCGCCGGCCGGTCGAAGCCGAGCGCGGCCGCCGTCATCTTCCGATCGATCGGAAAGGCGGTGCCGGCAAGGGCTGCGGCACCGAGCGGACATTCGTTGAGGCGCGCCCGGCAATCGCGGAAGCGGCTCCGGTCGCGCGCGAACATCTCCACATAGGCGAGCATGTGATGGCCGAAGGTGACCGGCTGCGCACTTTGCAGATGTGTGAAGCCCGGCATCACGGTGCCGGCATGCTTTGCGGCCTTCGTCACCAGTGCGTTCATCAAGGCGAGGATCTGGCGATCGAGATCGTCGAGCGCATCGCGCACCCAAAGCCGGAAATCGGTCGCCACCTGATCGTTGCGCGAGCGCGCCGTATGCAGGCGCCCTGCCGCATCGCCGATCAATTCCGCGAGACGTGCCTCGACATTCATATGAATGTCTTCCAGGTTCCGCGAGAAGGTGAAGCGGCCTTCCTCGATCTCGGCCGCGATCTGGTCGAGACCGTCGATGATCTTGCGGGCATCCTCCGTCGAAATAATGCCGGCTTTCGCCAGCATCTCGGCATGGGCTTTGGAGCCGGCAATATCCTGGCTCGCCAGAGCCCGGTCGAAATCGATGGAAGCGTTGATCTCTTCCATGATGGCGTCCGGGCTTTCGGAAAAGCGGCCGCCCCACATGCGGTTGGACATCAGCTGATCGCAGTCTTTGAAGATGAAGATTCGGAGCAGATTACGGTGAAACGCACTTATCTGGCCTTCGGTACGTTCGCAGTGATCGTCCTCGGCTTTGGACTCGCCCTATACGGGATTCCCGGCGATGGCAATGATGCGGCCGGCGAACTGGGCGCCAATTGCCAGGCGGCCGTTGAGGCAGGCGCCCGCCTCGACCCGGTGATCGGCGGCGAAGTGGCGGCCTTCATCCCGGCAAACACACCGCAGGATCTGAGCGCCCTCACCTTCACCGGCGCGGACGGAAGCGAGCAGAGCCTCGCCGATCTCTCCGGCCGTCTGAAGCTCGTCAATCTCTGGGCCACCTGGTGCGCACCCTGCCGTGAGGAAATGCCGGCACTCGACGCGCTCGAGGGCGATCTCGGCAGCGACGACTTCTCCGTCGTGCCGATCAACATCGATACCTCAGGGCCGGAGCGACCGCGCCAGTTCCTCGATGAGATCGGCGTCGAGCATCTGCCGCTTCTCACCGACAAATCCATGGACATCTTCAACAAGATGAAGGCGATGGGGCTCGCCGTCGGCCTGCCCGTGACGGCGCTCGTCGACGGCAATGGCTGCCTCGTCGGCCATATGAACGGCCCGGCGGAATGGAATTCAGCCGATGGCACCAGGCTCATCAAGGCGGCGCTCGACGGCACAGCCCAGACGACCCGCGAAGCGCCTTCGGCGGCAGCTCCCGCAGGTTCCTGAACCTCGTCCGAGCTCCTCGCGGGCTCCCTGACCTTTTCCTCAGCGCCAGGCGGCGAAAACCCTACGCCGCCTTGCCGAGGCTCATGCCGGTGGCGGGGACGCTCGCCGGTGCGAAACTCTCCGCCACATGGTCGGACAGCGCCATGACGAGGGGATCGCTTTCATCGCGCGCGATGAAGGAGATCGCATAGGTGCCGAGATCCGGCAGCCCCGTATCGGCGCCGAGAAGCACGAGATCGCCGCGCGCCAGCGACGCCGGCAGCGGCGCAATGGCGAGGTCGCCGGCAACGGCTGCGATCTGACCGGCAGCCGAAGCGCTTTGATAGGCGACACGATGCCGGAAGCCCGCCTTGTTCAAGGCCGCTACGGAGCGTTTGCGCCAGCAGCAATCGGGATTGGCGACGGCGACCGGCAGGGGCTCGCGCCGATAGGCGGTGCCTCCGCGCGCCCCGAGCCAGACGAGCTGTTCCTCATGCACCTGTCGGCGGAGGAACTGCGCGTCCGAAATGTCCGCATTGGTGACGAGCCCGCTGTCGATGTCGCCGCGTTCCAGATAGACGCGCACCTTCGCCGAGATGTCGCAGATGACGTTGACCTGCACGCGTGGATGCGTGCGGGCGAAACTTCTGAGAACGCGCGGCAGGAAGGCGCTCGCATATTCGTCCGGCGTGCCGACCGTGATCGAGCCTTCGAGATCGGGCTGCTTCAGGCGGCCCCAGAGCTCGGCATGCATCTGCAGGATCCGGCGCGCATCCGGCAGCATCGATTCCCCGAAGGCGGTGAGCGCGACGCGCCGGGAATCGCGGTCGAAAAGCCGCCGTCCGACGAGGTCTTCGAGCTTCTTCACCTGCATGGAGACGGCCGAGGGCGTACGCCCCGCCCGTTCGGCGGCGACAGAGAAACTTCCGGTGTCGGCAATCGCGACAAATGTACGCAGGAGATCGGCATCGAGGATCGGCTGCATGACGCGCCTCATGATTCAATGAAACTGAACCGAAATGTAAAACCTTTTCGTTTGATTGATCAATAGGGAAAGACGAAATGAGGCTCATGGACGGTACGACACGGTGTCCCGCCGCCATTCCCTGAACCGGGTTTCGGAAGACCCGATTTTTCGTTTGGAGGCAGCAATGCTCGACAATCTTTCCCACAATCCAGCGGTCCGAACCGCCGGATCAGGCGATCTCGCCGCCCGCGCCGGCGCCTTCCTGCAGCCGGTCGCCAACACGCTCCTGCGCCTCGCGCGTGCCATCAAGGGACGCCGCGCCGCCTACCGGCTTGCCACCCTCGACGATCAGATGCTGCAGGATATCGGCCTGACGCGTTTCGAGGTCGAGAGCGCGCTCGCCATGCCGCTGACTTCTGATCCGAACGCGGAATTGGTTCGCCGTCGCGCCGATCGGATTGCAAGCCAGCGTCGCCGCGGTGTTCGTACGCGCTGACCTGAGGCGCTCGCCTCAACCGCAAAAAGCCCCGTTTGATCTCTAGGAGCCCGTCGCATTGCGGCGGGCTCCTTGCTCTTGAGGCCGCCTTGGTTCAGATGGACCGGATTCTCCCTGCCTCATTTTGAAGGAATGCAATGGCTTCCTCCGGCCGGATTATTTTGATTTCCAGCCATGTCGCTGCCGGCGCCGTCGGCAACCGCATCATGGGTTTCACGTTGGAGCGGCTCGGCATGGAGACGGTCGACATCCCGACCGTGCTTCTGCCGCACCACCCGGGCTTCGGCCTCGGCCGGCCGATCCTGGCGAGCGCCGCCGATTTCGCAGCTCTTCTCGCCGGTGTGGCCACGCGCTTTTCCGAGCGCCCGCCGCTCGCCGTCGCCACCGGCTATTTCGGCCGCGCCGAACACGTGGCCGAGACGGCCCGCTTCATCGCCGGCTTGAAAGAGCGCTTTCCCGGGCTCGTCTATCTCTGCGATCCGGTGATGGGCGATTCCGACCGCCTCTACGTACCGGAGCCCGTGGCGGAGGCGATCCGCGACCATCTCCTGCCGCTCGCCGACATCGCCACCCCGAACGTCTTCGAATTCGGCTGGCTGACGGGGACGAAGCCTGAGCCCGACCCGACCGCGCTCGTCGTCGACGCACGCCGCCTCGGCCCGGCCGAAGTCATCGTCACCTCGGCCCCGGCCCTGATGCGCGGGCGCATGGCGGCCGTGCTCGTCAAGCCGAACGAGACGATCCTCGCCGAGCATCCCGTCGTCGAAAATCCTGCGAAGGGCGCGGGCGATCTTTTTTCGGCCCTTTATCTCGGCCGCAAGATGCTCGGCGCCTCGTCGGAGGAAGCGCTCGCCTTCGCGGCGGCCGGCACGGCCGACCTCTTCGTCGTCACCGAACAGCTCGGCCGCGATGAACTTGCCTTTGCCGAAGGACAGGACGTGATGCTCCGGCCAAATCTCGGCCGCATCGCGTTGCGGCGCATCGCCGAAGCGAAAGGCCCAATAAGCCTGACGTAAAACCTGTTCATAACTGCGAAGACTTCCGCAACGGCAGCTCTGCCGGACGCGAAAATCGCGGTTTTCTTTGTCTCAACTCCTCCCCATAGTGGCAAAAAACTTGGGAGGAGACCTCATGAACACCAAAACCATCGCACTCATCGCGGCCCTTGTCGCATGGCCGGCCCTCGCCGCAGCCGATCCTCTGGAAGGCAATTGGGTCGCCGCCACCGGCAACACGGTGCGCATCAGCTCCTGCGGCAACGCCTTTTGCATGAAGGTGACGAGCGGCCCCAACAAGGGCAAGGAGATCGGCCGCATGCAGGGCTCGGACGGCAAATACAAGGGAACGGTCGTCAATCCGGAAGACGACAAGACCTATTCCGGCTCCGCCACCCTCACCTCGGCGAACAGCCTGAAACTCAAGGGCTGCGCGCTCGGCATCTTCTGCAAGACGCAGAACTGGCAGCGGCGCTAGTCGCGATCGAAGCTTGTGCCGGCGCGCTCTCGCCACGCCGCAATGGCGCTGAGAAGAACGAGGCGCGCGCCGCCGAGCATCACCTCGTCGGCAAGGCAGGCTGGACCAGCCTCGCCGTCGCCTTCGAAGCCGCCAGGCAGCGCCGAAGCCGGCGCCGAGGTGCAGAACGGCAGATGGATGAAACCCGCCATGACGAGGCGGCCGGCTTCGGCTGCATAGCGGCCGGAGCGATAGAAGATGGCATTGCAGAGATAATCGCCCGCATCGTCGGAGAAATCCGCGGGAATGCCGGCGCCCGACAGCGCCGCATGCATGCGGCGCAACGGCAGCGAGCCGCGCCACGAGGCCGGCCCCGCCTCTTCCAGCTCCGCCGATGGCGGCAGGGCGCCCTGCACGTCGGGACGCGCGAGCCGCCTGTTGCGGGCGACACGTTCGAGCCGAAAGCCCCGCGCCGCCGACGCCACACCGAAATGCACGGCGACATCCGGACGATGCGCCTGCCAGAGGAGGTCGAGTGTGTTCGGCCCCTCCTGCCAGTCGGTCGCGAGAATGGCGGTCCGCACATCGGCGTGAGAAGCGAACCCGCCCGCCTCTTCGGCGAGCCGCTCCACCACCCAGGCGCTCGGATTGACCGCAACGCCCGGAAACGGGCCGAAGCCCGTCACCAGAAGACGCGGCCGGCCGGCTTTGTCGCCGCCGCTCGCCTCTCGCCCCGTCGCGCCCGACATCAGGCGGCCTTGCGGTTCTCCAGGAGCTTGCGGTTCACCAGAAGCTCGGCGATCTGCACCGTGTTGAGCGCCGCGCCTTTGCGAAGATTGTCGGCCACGACCCACATGGAAAGACCGGAATCGACCGTCGGATCCTCGCGGATGCGGGAGATGTAGGTGGCGTCCTCGCCGGCGCTCTCATAGGGCGTGATGTAGCCGCCCGGCTCGTGCTTATCGATGACGAGGCAGCCCGGCGCCTCGCGCAGGATCTCGCGCGCCTCGTCGGCGGACAACTCTTCCTCGAACTCGATGTTGACGGCTTCAGAATGGCTGACGAAGACCGGCACGCGCACGCAGGTGGCCGAAAGCTTGATCTTCGGATCGAGGATCTTCTTCGTCTCCGCCACCATCTTCCATTCCTCCTTGGTCGTGCCGTCTTCCATGAAGACGTCGATATGGGGAATGCAGTTGAAGGCGATGCGCTTCGGGAATTTCTTCGCCTCGATCGGATCGGCGACGAAGACGGCGCGCGTCTGGTCGAAGAGCTCGTCCATCGCGTCCTTGCCGGCGCCCGACACCGATTGATAGGTGGCAACGACGACGCGCTTGATCTTGGCGCGCTCATGCAACGGCTTCAGCGCCACGACGAGCTGGATGGTGGAGCAGTTCGGATTGGCGATGATGTTTTTCTTGGCGAAGCCGGCAACGGCATCGGCATTCACTTCCGGCACGATCAGCGGCACGTCCGGATCGGTGCGCCAGGCCGAGGAATTGTCGATGACGACGCAGCCCTTGGCCGCGATCTTGGGCGCCCATTCCAGGGACACCGAGCCGCCCGCCGACATCAGCGCGATATCGGCATTGGCGAAATCGAAATGTTCGAGCGCCTGCACCTTCAGCGTCTTGTCGCCGAAGGAGACTTCCGTGCCCTGGCTGCGCCGGGAGGCGAGCGCCACGACTTCGTCTGCGGGGAAACCGCGTTCATCGAGAATGTCGAGCATTTCCCGCCCGACATTGCCGGTCGCACCTACGACAGCGATCCTGTAACCCATGTCTAGCTCCTCTCTCCCCGAAAACAAAGCATCTCTCCCCCGCCCCGGGGAGAGATCGGGGCGGAGCGATTAGCCGGTCGTCTTCGTCTTGGCTGTGCTCATCATGGTGGCGGAGGTTTTATCGCAGGTGCGCACAATGTCAATTGTGTGTCGCAGCCGGCCGGTCCCGGCGCGCCTGGGCCGGCAGGCGTTTCAGCCGCACATAAAGACTGCGCAGATCGCGCCGCCTCGCCCGATACGTCTTCTCCAGCCACACCGCATTCTTCAGCCATTTGCGCGCGGGGCCGGCGGCGACGACGATGTCGCTCATCACCCGCTCTTGCGGCCAAAGACCCGGAACGAGCGTCGCGGCATCGATGCTGCACGTGTCGACAAAGGCAACTTCGCCCTGTGCCTGAAGGGCTGCGACGCTCTCGGCCTCCAGAACGAAACCGGGAGAACAGCGGGCGAGATCGCCGGCATAGGCTTTCTTGAAACCCCAGGCGACGTCGCCGGCCCGCAGATAAAGCGTCATCGAAATGCGCCGCCCGTCGAGCTCCAGGGCATGGACGATCAGGTTGCCGTTGGCGCTTCCCGCTTTCACCATCTTGTCGAAGAAGGCGCGCTCCTGCGGCCGGCAGGCGATCGCCGTTCCCATCTGGCCTTTCCAGCCGCTCGCTTCGAGCCCCAGAAAATCGTCCGCCCAGGAGGAAGGCGGCTGCGCGCTCAAATCGACGAAGGCAAGCTCTCCGAGTTCCTCGAGCCGGCGTCTGCGCCGCTGCATGCTGCGCCGCTTCTTGCCCGATTGCTGAGCCTCCAGCCCGTCTCCGAGATCGCGAGCCGCGCGCACCAGCCGGGCGACGACGGCAGCCTCAAGCGTCTCGTCCTCTCCGTTGAGAAGCCCATCGATGGCGGGGCTCGCCTCCTCCACATCGCGAAAACGCAGAAAGGCGATCCCTTCACGCGTCAGCCAGGCCCCGAGTTTCGCGCGAAACAAAGCTTCGCTGCCACGGCGCACCAGCGGCGTGCCGTCGAAATCGTGAATGTGCATAAAGCGATTGGCCACACGGCCGATGCCCGGGATCGGCGGCGAAACGGTCAGGGGCAGAAGACCGATGAGCCCCTGATCGTCGGCAAACGCGACGAGCTTGACCCTGCCCGGTCGGACGAGGCGCTGAAGCGCTGCTTCGACGAAAAAAGGCTCCGCGAAGGCGTTGGGCGTCCCGGCCTTGGCGGCGAGTTTCCGCCAATCGCGGCGGAACTCCGCCGTCACCGCCTGGCGGACGTCGCCCACAACCTCGACGGCCGCGGAAGCACTTTCGGCAGTAAACATCTGCAATGTGTCCGGCCCGGCCAGTTCCGCGGTCGGCCCGCGGGAAGACATTTCGGCGCTGCTCATGCCGCGCGACCCCACGGGCAATCACCTTTGCGTCGGATTATCTGACCGATCGGCATCTTATCCCCCAGCTTAGCCAGACTTACAGTGTCGGACGGGAAAAGCCGATGCAATTTCCCCGTCCGATTGCAGTTAACTGAGGGGTAACCCAAAAAGACTTCTAGCGAAGCTTTATCGCTCAGGCGCCGTGCATCAGCTTCAGGAAACGCTCGCGGATCGCCTGGCCCATGCCCTTGGTGCCGACCTCGGTCAGCCCGTTGCCGCCGCCGCGCGGCAGGATATCCCGCGTCCTCAAGCCTTCGTCGAGCACGTCGGCGATCGCCTGATCGAGCTTGTCGGCCTCGCTGATCATGCCGAAGGAATACCGAAGCGCCATGCCGAAAGATGCGAACATGGCGATCGGATTGGCGACCTCGCCGCCGGCGATGTCCGGGGCGGAGCCGTGCACCGGCTCGTACATGGCCTTGCGGCGTCCGGTCTCCTGATCGGGCGCGCCGAGCGAAGCCGACGGCAGCATCCCGAGCGAGCCGGTCAGCATGGCGGCGACATCCGACAGCATGTCGCCGAAGAGATTGTCGGTGACGATCACGTCGAACTGCTTCGGCCAGCGCACGAGCTGCATGCCGCCGGCATCGGCGAGCACATGATCCAGAGTGATATCCGGATATTCGCCGGCGATCCGGGTCGCGACCTCGTTCCACAACAGGCCGGACTTCATGACGTTGCGCTTTTCCATCGAGGTGACGCGCTTCTGCCGCGTGCGGGCGAGGTCGCAGGCGACGCGCACGATGCGCTCGATCTCGTAGGTGTCGTAGATCTGCGTATCGATCGCCCGCTTCTGGCCGTTGCCGAGATCCTTGATCTCTTTCGGCTCGCCGAAATAGACGCCGCCGGTGAGCTCGCGCACGATAAGGACGTCGAGGCCCTCCACCACCTCGCGCTTCAGCGAGGAAGCGTCGGCGAGCGCCGGATAGCAGATGGCCGGGCGCAGATTGGCGAAGAGGCCGAGATCCTTGCGCAGGCGCAGAAGTCCCGCTTCCGGCCGCACCTCATAGGGAACCCCGTCCCATTTCGGCCCGCCGACCGCGCCGAAGAGAACCGCGTCGCTGGCGAGCGCCTTCTCCATGGTGGCGTCGCTGACCGCCACGCCTTCGGCGTCGTAGGCTGCACCGCCCACCAGGCCATCCTCGCATTCGAAAGAGCCGATGCCTTCGGCGTTCATCCAATCGATGAGAGCTTTCACCTCGGCCATGATTTCCGGGCCGATGCCGTCACCGGCGAGAAGCAGGAGCTTGTGCGTCATTTGAAGATCCGTCGTGATGAGGTCTGTCAGCTAGCCGCTCACCGGCCGCGGCGCAAGCCATGCCGGCTCACGCAACGTCATCTGCCGGCTCGTCGGCGGGAAGGACCATGTTGAGCGTCACCACCACACCCTCGGTGCGCCAGTCGATGTGATAGGTCGCATGATACTGGGCGATGATCTGTTCCACCATCTTGGTGCCGAAGCCACGCTTGTCCTCCGCCGGCTTCTGCGGCACCGGCCCGCCGGTTTCCCGCCAGACGAGGTGCAGCACTTTTGGCCCCTCCTCGTCGAGCGTCCAGCTCAGCTCGACGCGCCCGGCCTCCGCGCTGAGCGCGCCGTATTTGGCAGCATTGGTGGCGAGTTCGTGGAGGATGAGACCGAGCGCGGTGGCGACCTCGCCGCCCAACCGCACCCGGACGCCCGAGACGTCGATCCGGCCCGCACCGTCGCCCGCATAAGGCGCGAGGACGAGTTCGGCGAGACGCGTGAGATCGGCAATGCTGCCGGCCCGGCCCGGATGCCCCTGCGTCGCCGAATGCGCCTTCGACAGGGCGTCGATGCGGCGGCGCGTCGTGCTCGCGAGATCCTCCACCGACCGCGCCGAGCGGGCACCGAGCGACAGGACGGCGGAGACGACGGCGAAGACGTTCTTGACCCGGTGATTGAGCTCCCGCGTCAGAAGCTCCGCCTGCTGGTTCGCGCGTTCGAGCTTCTCCGCCTGCTGAGCCCTGAGCTCCGCCTCCTCGCGCAATTGCGCATTGGCATGGTTGAGCTCCCGGGTGCGTTCGTCCACCCGCACCTCGAGCTCGCGCGAGGCCGCGCGCAGTTCATCGGTCAGCGCCAGGTTTTCCGCATTGCGCCGGTTCAGCCATTCCGTCATGCGCCCGAAGGCGAATCCGGTTCGCTGCAGCTCGCGATAATGCGTGCGCAACGGCGGCATCGGCGAAATGTCGCCGCCGCTGATCAGATCCGCCTGCCGCGCCAGCGCACCGACGGGCCGCGTGATGGAGCGGGCGATGACAAGACCGATCATCGCCGTCACCGCGGCGACGAGCGCCGCAAGCAGGACGCCGTTGCGGCGGCTGTCCTTGATCGCCCCGAGAAAGTCGTTCTCCGGCACATAGGTGATCACCGTCCAGGGCCAGCGCGTGCCCGGCAGAGACGATGCGACAGTATGATAGGTCTCCCCGCCGAAGGTGAAGCTCGCCGCGCGTTCCTTCAGGCCGTCTCTTCCCGTCTGCGCGGTGTTGAACGAGGCGGCGGCCGCCTTCGCCAGCGGGTCGTCGAGTTCGTCGATGCGGGTGAAGCGCAACGTGTCGCCAGACGTGCCGCGCGTCTTGATCTTTGCAGGCTCCGGATGGGCGATCACGTCGCCACTGTCGCTGAGGATGAAGGCGCTGCCATGCTGGCCGATCTGAAGATCGGCGAGAAAGGTCGACAGGGCCGAAATCTCGATGTCGATGCCGACGACGCCCTGGAGTTCGCCCGCCGCCCCGATCACCGGCGTCGCCACCGTGATGCCGGGCTCCTGCGAGGAAAAGAAGATATAGGGGTCGGTCCAGGTGACCCCACCAGCCTCGACCGCGCGGCCGTACCAGGGCCGCGTGCGCGGATCATACCCGTCGGTCGGATCGCTGCGATGGGCGGCGACGGCATAATCCCCGTCGCGCCAATAGAGCTCCACGTCGCGGCGCTGCGCCCGGTTGGCGATGGTCTTGATGCGAAACGGCGCACCCGCGACGCTCGCGTCGCGGTTCACAAAGACGAAATCGCCGTTGGTGTTGCCGTAGAAGATGCCGGCGAACTGGCTGTGCGATCGCAGCTGCTCGAAAAAGTAGCGCTCCATGGCGCCTTCGTTTTCGCTGCTGACGACCTCCTGGCGCGCAAGCCGCTGCGACAGGTCGGCGGCCGCCTCGGCAGGCGCGAGAAAGGCGACCGTGTGATTGATGGTGCTGCGCGCGACATCGCCCATGAGATCGCGCGCATGCTGCAGCAGAACCCGCTCGGAGGTGACGTAGGAAAGAAAGAGGACGGCGACGACTGCAACAAACTGCAGCCCCGCAAGCGACAGCGCCAGAACACTGCGGATGGAAACCATGGCCTCTCCCCTTGGCCGGGCTATCCGCCTAGCATCGAAGAGGCGCAGTGACAATTCCGGAGGTCACCCGACGGTAACTGCCCGACCTCATCGGGGAGAAGGCGCGTGGGCCTGAGAGCGCAAAACGCCCTCAGCGTCCCCCGAGCTTGCGGTAGATCTTGCCGCCCGGCCGCCCGGTCGGCTCCATGCCGAAACGCTGCTCCGCCTTCTTGATCGCATCGCGCGTCATCGGCCCGACCTTCCCGTCGACCTCGCCGACATCGTAGCCCTGCGCGAGCAGCATCCGCTGCAACTCGAAGCGTTCGGCACGCGACAGCGGCGGATCGTCCGTCGGCCAGGCCGTGCGCAGCCCCGGATAGCCGGCCATGCGGTCGGCGAGATGGGAGATGGCGAGCGCGTAGGATTCCGCCTGGTTGTAGGAATAGATCGCATCGAAGTTGCGGAAGACGAGAAAGCCCGGCCCGCGCGGCCCCGACGGCAGAAGCAGGCCCGCCTGGCTGCCGCCCGAAAGATGCGCGCCATCGGCCCGCACCACACCGCGTTTCGCCCAGGTCGACAGGGGCGCCTTGCGGCTGCGGCCCGTCGGCCCCTTATAGCTCGCCGGCACCTTCACCTCGATCATATAGGCCTCGCCCGGCCGCCAGCCGGCGCGGCGCAGGTAATTCGCCGTCGAGCCCAGAGCGTCGGGCACCGACTTCACGAGGTCGCGCCGCCCGTCGCCATCGAAATCGACGGCGAGCCGCTCATAGGTCGAAGGAATGAACTGCGTCTGCCCGAAGGCGCCAGCCCAGGACCCATAAAGCTCGTCGAGGTCGAGATCGCCCCGCTGCACGAGCTTCAAGGCGGCGATGAGCTCGCCGCGGAAGAATTTCGTCCGGCTGCCGTGGCAGGCGACGTTGGCGAGCGCATGCGGCAGGAAATCTTTGCCCGCATCCTGGCCGAAATTGCTCTCCACGCCCCAGATCGCGGCAATGACATAGCGGTTGACGCCGTAGCGTTCCTCGGCCGCGCGCAGCACGCGATCGTAGCGCCGCATCATCGTCTTGCCGTCGGCGATACGCTCCTCGTCGACAAGGAAGCCGAGATAATCCCAGATCGGCGTCTTGAATTCCGGTTGCGCCCGCGATTTGCGCAAGACTTCGTCGTCGACGCGAGCCCCGTCGAGCGCCCGTGCGGCAAGCCGCGGGCTGACGCCGGCGGCAACCGCCGCCTGCTTCAGGCTCTGAACGCAGGAAGAAAAGCTCGCGGCCGATGCAGGCATCGGGGCGAAGGAAAGACCGAAAGCGAGCGTCGCTCCGACAAGAGCGCGCGCAGCCAGGCCGGGGATTGCGGTCCGCATCTGCACTCCTCAGTGGTCGCAGAAAAATTGTACGCGGTCTCAGCGCGGATGAGAATCCGCGTGCACGTCCCGGGAGCCTCGCTCACCGCAGTTTGAAATTGGTTAACGAAATCAAAATTGCCGGCGAAATCGTCGTTATCACGGCAACTTGAGAGAAACGGACGCCCTTCCGGCGGCGCAGAAGCGCCGCCCCTCCAGAGGTGTCTCAGGGACGTCCCCCGGACGCCCCGAAACGCGTCATCGGCCCGTCAGCGGGCGTCAGACCCAGGGACGGTCTTCCGTCATCTGGCCTTCGAAACCGGAGATCTTTTCCGATTTCTCCAGCGTCAGGCCGATATCGTCGAGGCCGTTGAGCAGGCAGTGCTTGCGGAAGGCGTCGATTTCGAACTCGATCTTGCCGCCATCCGGGCCGCGCACTTCCTGCTTCTCCAAATCCACGGTCAAGGTCGCATTGGCGCCGCGCGAGGCGTCGTCGAGAAGCTTGTCGAGATCGTCCGGCGAGACGATGATCGGCAGAATGCCGTTCTTGAAGCAATTGTTGTAGAAAATATCGGCGAACGAGGTCGAGATCACGCAGGTGATGCCGAAATCCTTGAGCGCCCAGGGCGCATGCTCGCGCGACGAGCCACAGCCGAAATTGTCGCCCGCGACCAGAATCTTGGCGTTGCGATAGGCCGGCTTGTTGAGGACGAAATCCTCGTTTTCCGAGCCGTCGTCGTTGAAGCGCATCTCGTAGAAGAGCGACGCGCCGAGCCCGGTCCGCTTGATCGTCTTCAGAAACTGCTTCGGAATGATCATGTCGGTGTCGATATTGATGATCGGCAGCGGCGCGGCGACGCCAGTGAGGCTCGTGAACTTTTCCATTCGCAGGTTCCTTTCGAAGTCCCCTTCAATGCTTCGCCGGCGCGTTCCGGTCAAGATCTTACGGGTCCGATCTTGGCCGCGCCCTTGCGGGCCGTCCTCAATCGGCCGCCTCGATCTCTTCCATATCGTCGTCGGACAGGCCGAAATGATGGCCGATCTCGTGCACGAGGACATGGGCGATGATGTCGTCGAGCCGCTCGTCGTGGTCCTGCCAATAGGCGAGGATCGCCTGGCGGTAGAGCCACACCCGGTTCGGCATCAGCCCGGAATAGGGCGTGGCCGGCGCATGTGCGAGGCCGATGCCTTCGAAGAGCCCGAGCAGTTCCAGGGGATGCGTGAGCCCGACGGCTGAGAGCGATTCCCGGTCGGCGCGCTCGGCGACCCGGATCTGGATGTCGCCCGTCAGCGCCCGGAACTCCTCCGGCAATCCGTCATAGGCGGCAAGCGCGATGCGCTCGAACTCTTCAAGGTCGGGGATCGATGAAAAGGCGGACATGGCGCGGCACCGGCGAAATGGATGTCAGCGCGTCAGATAGGTGCTGACGAGATACCATAAAAGCCACATCACGAAGACGATCGAGAGCCCGCGCCCGACCCGGCGGCCCCACACCTCGACGCGGTCGTGCGCCGGCGCGTCGGCGCCCGCCAGATGGTCCTTCGCGCGGCCGGCGGCGCGGGCGAACGACGACGTGCCGACAGCCTCGCTGTCGCGGTGCACCCGTTCGAGCGCCTCGCGCGCCTCGCGGCTTCTCTTCGCCTCGCGATCCTCACTCACCGATCACCTCCAAATGCCCGGCAGAATTCCGGCGCCATCCCCGCACGGGAGAAACCCGAATACCCCCGCCCCCTGCAAGCCCCGCACTTCTTCCTCGCGCCCGCTCGAGGCGCGCCCGAACTTGCATTTAGCCCTTAAGTTCCAAACACTTAGCCGACTCACCGATCACAATTATTTCAGCGAACCGTCGCCCGAGCTCGACGTTGTTTCGCCGAGGCAACGCCAACATCGCCTCTCCCGCGCCGTCTGATCCTTCATGCGATCGAGCGGCGGGGAACTCCCACGAGAGGCAATTCAAGGAGATATCCTATGACCTTTGCGAAACTCACCGCTGTTTCCATGACCGCCATGATGGTGGGCGTGAGCGCCGCCAACGCCGAAATGATCCTGCGCAAGGACGCTCAGGACAACAAGGTGATCGTCAACACCGACACCGAGCAGGAAGCCCGCATCTATGGCCCGGGCGAGACCTCCGGCGAACGTCCGGAAACCTGCGAGACCGGCAATTACTACACGATGATGGACAACGACCGCGAGGTCTACGTGTCCTGCGATGACGACAAGACGATGTATTCCTCTGCCATGCATTCGACCTCTTCGGACGGCAACATGGCCAGCAAGGAAAGCCAGGACGAACCGCTGGAGCCGTATGCTCCGGGCACCGAAGGCACCAACAACTAAGCTCTCGTCGGCAGAGCTTTAAGAGCCTTCCCGCAATTTGCGGGTGACGGCAGGCGGGGCTGCGGCCCCGCCTGTTTTTTGCGTGAGCGCTTGCGAAAAGCGGCTCACCCGGAGAGGACCGCCCACCCGTCTGCTTCCGCGGGACACCCCCCAATTCCCGGGGAACCGGAGCCAATCGCACCTGTTTTCTCAAGAACCCAGAGGAGACAGAGATGAGCGAAGCGCACAAATTGACGCGCCACGAAGACATCAAGAAGTGGGTCGAAGAGCGCGGCGGCAAACCTGCGATGGTGTCGGCGACAGCCACGGAGGGCGACGGCGTCGGCGTGCTCCGGATCGATTTCGGCGAACCTGAAGAGGGCCTGGAGCCGATCACCTGGGAGACCTGGTTCGAAACCTTCGAGGGCGGCAATCTGGCGCTTCTCGTCCAGAACGAGACGGCCGGCGGCCGCACCAGCCGCTTCAACAAGATCGTGCATCGCTGAACGCGACGCACCACCCGAAAATCTCAGTGAACCGAAAAATTCCCAACGAAAAAGGGCCGCCCGAGGGACGGCCCTTTCCGCATTCGGATCCCTGAGAGTTCAGGGTGAGCAGTTCTCAGTGGCCCCAATCGCGCACGTCGACGAAGCGCCCGGCGATCGCCGCCGCGGCCGCCATCGCCGGCGACACGAGATGGGTGCGGCCCTTGAAACCCTGGCGCCCCTCGAAATTGCGGTTCGAGGTGGAGGCGCAGCGCTCTTCCGGGGCGAGCTTGTCGGCATTCATGGCAAGGCACATGGAACAGCCCGGCTCGCGCCATTCGAAGCCCGCGGCGAGGAAGATCTTGTCGAGGCCTTCCGCTTCCGCCTGCGCCTTCACGAGGCCCGATCCCGGCACCACCATGGCATTGACGCTCTCGGCGACCTTGCGGCCTTCCGCGACCTTGGCGGCAGCCCTGAGATCCTCGATGCGGCCATTGGTGCACGAGCCGATGAAGACGCGGTCGAGCGCGATGTCGGTCATCTTCGTGCCCGGCGTCAGGCCCATATATTTGAGCGCCCGCCACTTAGAGGCGCGCTTGTTCTCGTCGGCGATGTCGTCGGGGTTCGGCACCGCGCCGAGAACCGAGATGACATCTTCGGGCGATGAACCCCAGGTCACGATCGGCGGAAGATTGGCCGCGTCGAGCCGGACTTCCCGATCGAAATGCGCCCCCTCGTCGGAAGGCAGGCTCTCCCAATAGGCCTTCGCCATGTCCCAGGCCGAACCCTTCGGGGCCCGCGGCCGGTCGGCGATATAGGCATAGGTGATCTCGTCGGGGGCGATCATGCCGGCGCGGGCACCGCCCTCGATCGACATGTTGCACACCGTCATGCGGCCTTCCATCGACAGCGAGCGGATCGCCTCGCCGGCATATTCGATGACATGGCCGGTGCCGCCGGCCGTGCCGATCTCGCCGATGATCGCGAGGATGATGTCCTTCGCCGTCACGCCGTCCGGCAGCTTGCCGTCGACGGTGACGCGCATGTTCTTCGCCTTCGACTGGATGAGCGTCTGGGTGGCGAGCACATGTTCCACTTCGGACGTGCCGATGCCGTGCGCCAGCGCGCCGAAGGCGCCATGCGTCGAGGTATGGCTGTCGCCGCACACGATCGTCATGCCGGGCAGCGTAAAACCCTGCTCCGGCCCGATGATGTGGACGATGCCCTGCCGCATATCGAGTTCGTTGTAATATTCGATGCCGAAATCGGCGGCGTTCGTGGCGAGCGTGTCGACCTGCAGCGCCGATTCCGGATCGTCGATGCCTTTCGAGCGGTCGGTCGTCGGCACGTTGTGATCGACGACGGCGAGCGTCTTGTCCGGCGCATGCACCTTGCGCCCGGCGATCCTGAGGCCCTCGAAGGCCTGCGGGCTCGTCACTTCGTGCACGAGATGACGGTCGATATAGAGGAGGCAGGTGCCGTCGGGTTGGCGGTCGACCAGATGGTCGTCCCAGATTTTGTCGTAAAGCGTTCTCGGTTTCATGGGTCTACTCGGTTGTGATCGCAAAAAGGGGAAAGGGCGCCGTCAGGCGCTCGTAAGCGATCCGTCGGAGGCGAAGAGACGCGCAAAAAACCGCCAGGGCAGACGCGCATGGTCGTCGATCGCCGCAAAAGCGTGCGTGGAATGGAAGATGGCCCCGACCGCTCCGCGCGACCCGGCCTTGGGCGTTTCGTTCGACGACATGGCGCTGCATATAGCAACTTGGCCCGCTCCTCTCAATTCTTTCATCCCGCACAATTGCGTAAGTTTGCTCATCGCCTTGCGCGTGAGGGGCAGACCGCCCTTCGCCTCGTGCCGCCCCTTCGCATCGTCTGGGCTCTTCGCGCCGTGCCGGCCCGTCTTCGCAACGTGTCGGGATGACTTCGCCGCCCGTCCGGGCTAACCGGAGACATGCGCAGATTTCTTTCCCTGCTTCTTGCGGGCTTCACCATTCCTTCCGCCCTTCTCGGCCCGGCCTTTGCCGCCGGCCAGAATTGCGAGGTGACGCGCGACGGCGAACGCTCCTATGCCGTCTGCCGCTTCGATCCCGCAACCGACGATGTCCGGCTTTATCTCAACGACGCGGCGGGCAAGCCCTATGGCTCGTTCCGGGCGCTGAAATCGGCGCTCGAGAGCGAAGGAAAGCGTCTCGTCTTCGCCATGAACGGCGGCATGTATCACGAGGATTTCTCGCCGGTCGGCCTTTATGTCGAAGACGGCCGCACGGTGAAGAGCGCCAACACCAACAAGGGCCCCGGCAATTTCCACATGCTGCCGAACGGCATCTTCTGGATCGGCGGCGGCAAAGCGGGGGTTCTGGAGACGGAGGCCTATCTGCGCCGCAAGCCGCCGGCGGATTTCGCCACCCAGTCCGGCCCGATGCTCTTGATCGACGGCAAGCGCCATCCGCGTTTCCTGAAGGACAGCGACAGTGCCAAGAAACGGAACGGTGTCTGCGTCACCAAAAAGGGCGAGATCGTTTTCGCGGTCTCCGAAGGCCCGGTGACGTTCTGGGATTTCGCCGGCTTCTTCAAGGACAGGATCGGCTGCGACAACGCCCTCTTTCTCGACGGCTCGATTTCGAGCCTCTACGCCCCCGAGCTGCGCCGCGCCGACGGTTTCTTCCCCCTCGGCCCGATCATCGCCGTGACGGCAGAGAAGTAGACGGCCGAAAAATAGCGGAAAAAACAGGCGGCCGCCGATGACAAACCGCGGCCGCCCGGATCGCCGGACCGGTCACACGGCCAGATATTCGTGCCTGAGATCCTCGTTCTCGAGGACTTCCTTCGCCGTCCCCTCATAGACCACCTCGCCCATGTCGAGGATCATCGCCCGGTCGGCGAGCTGGAGGGCGGCGACGGCGTTCTGTTCCACGATCACCGTGGTGATGCCGATCTCCTTGATCTCGGCGACGATCTTTTCGATCTCCCGCACGATCACCGGCGCGAGCCCCTCATAGGGCTCGTCGAGGAGCAGGAGCTTCAGATCGCGCACCAGCGCGCGGGCGACCGCCAGCATCTGCTGTTCGCCGCCCGACATCGTCGTGGCTTCCTGGTTGCGCCGCTCGGCAAGCCGCGGAAAACGCTCGTAAACCTCTTCGATCTCCCAGCCGCGCGGCTCCTCGATGCGGGCGAGGACGAGGTTTTCTTCCACCGTCAGCCCCGGAATGATGCGCCGGTCCTCCGGCACCAGCACGACGCCGGCCCGCGCCGCCTGATAGTCGACCATCTTGTGCAGCGCCTGATCCTTGAGCCAGATCTCGCCCTGCCTGAGTTCCGGATTGCCGGCGCGCGCGATGGTGCGCAGGGTCGAGGTCTTGCCGGCGCCGTTGCGCCCGAGAAGGGCGAGGACTTCCCTCTCCTGGATGGAGAAGCTGACGCCCTGCACGATATAGCTCTCGCCGTAATAGGCATGCAGATCGCGGCAGGAGAAGAAGGCGCCCTCTTCGTAGCCGGTCCTGTCGATCATCTTCGTCTGGGCGGTGCCCGGCGCCTGCGGGTTCGCAGCCGTCGACGCCTGCGGATCGATCGGGGTCGCCTCGCCTGTTCCGGTCATCATGGCGTTCATCAATGCGCTCCTCCCAGATAGGCTTCCTGCACGCGCGGGCTGCCGCGCACTTCGTCGGGCGTTCCCTCGGCGATGATCTTGCCCTGCGCCAGAACCGAGATGCGGTCGGCGAGCGAGAACACGACATGCATGTCGTGCTCGATGATCACCTTGGTCATGCCGCGCTCCTTGATCTGCTTGAGAAGATCGATGGTGCGGTTGGTGTCGTGCCGCGACATGCCCGCCGTCGGCTCGTCGAGAAGCAGAAGCTTCGGATGCTGGATGAGGCACATGGCGAGTTCCAGCCGGCGTTTGTCGCCGCGCGACAGGCTGGAGGC
This sequence comes from Afifella sp. H1R, assembly GCF_021462425.1. Classification (NCBI taxonomy): domain Bacteria; kingdom Pseudomonadati; phylum Pseudomonadota; class Alphaproteobacteria; order Hyphomicrobiales; family Afifellaceae; genus Afifella; species Afifella sp. H1R. The sequence continues at coordinate 1,105,165 of NZ_JAKEDY010000002.1, read as the reverse complement.
GAGCTTGGCGTAGAACTGCAGAAGCCCGACATCTTCCAGAAGTTTTTCCGCCTCGTCGCGCAGATCCGTCTCCTTTTCGAGCGAGGAGAGCGCGCTCATCCGGAACGTGCCGTCGCGCTTGGCGAAGGCCGGCACCATGACGTTCTGCAAAAGCGAGAGATCGGGAAAGATCTCCGGCGTCTGAAAGACGCGCGCCACGCCGAGCTGGTTGATCTCGTAGGGTGGCCGCCCGGTGATGAGATGCCCATCGAAGGTGACGGTGCCGGAATCGGGCGGCAGCCGCCCGATGCACACATTGAGAAGCGTCGATTTGCCGGCACCGTTCGGCCCGATGATGGCGTGGGTTTTGCCCTTCTCCACCTGGAGCTCGATGTCGGTGAGGGCGCGGAGGCCCCCAAAGCTCTTTTGCACTTCCGACACATGCAGGACTGCATTGTTCATCTGTCAGCCTTTCACTCTGCAGCCTGCAGATCGGTCTGCGTCTTCGATCCGCGACCATGCCCGCGCAGGAAGCGGTAGGTCCGCCGGATGCCTTCCATGATGCCGCCGGGCAGGAAGATGACGATCACCATGAAGAGGAGACCGAGCGTCAGATGCCATCCCTCGCCGACGAAGGGGCTCAGAATAGTGACGACGAATTCCTGGACGCTGTGCGGCAGGAAGGAGAAGGCCGAGGCGAGCGCGCTGTCGTTCAGGGCCGAGAAGATGTTCTCGAAATATTTAATGATGGCCGCCCCGAGGATCGGTCCGGAAATGGTACCGGCACCGCCGAGAATGGTCATCAGCACGACCTCGCCCGAGGCCGTCCACTGCATGCGCTCCGCCCCGGCCAGCGGATCGGTGATGGCGAGAAGCGCGCCGGCAAGCCCCGCATACATGCCGGAGATGATGAAGATCGTCAGCATGTAGGGACGCGGGTTGAAGCCCGTATAGATCATGCGGTTCTGGTTCGATTTGATGGCCCGCAGCATCATGCCATAGGGCGAGCGCATGATCCGAAGCGCGATGTAGAACGCGATGATGAGAAGCACCGCGCACAGATAGAAGCCCGGATAGCCGACCATCCGCTCGCCGAAGAGCGTGCCGAGAAGCACGCCCTGGTGCTCGGCCCCGAAGGCGGCGTCGAGATAGCGCGGATCGTCGCGCAAGACGCGCAGGCCGGTCTCGCCATTGGTGATCGGCGTCAGGACCGAATAGGCGAGATTGTAGCACATCTGGGCGAGCGCCAGCGTCAGGATCGAGAAGTAGATGCCCGACCGCCTGAGGCTGATGAAGCCGATGACGACGGCGAGCACACCGGCGATCAGCATCGCGAAGAGGACCGCCGGAATGATGTTCATGGTGAAGAGCTTGAACGACCACACCGCCGCATAGGAGCCGACGCCGAGAAAGGCGGCATGCCCGAAGGAGAGGTAGCCCGTCAGGCCGAAGAGCAGATTGAAGCCGAGCGCGAAGATGCCGTAGATCGCGAACTTCTGCATGAGGTCCGGATAGGCGGCGCCGAGCGGCTGCAGCCACCAGGGCATGGTGAGAACGACGAGCGTGAAGGCGACGATGGCGATCCAGTCCTTGTCGACCGGCGTCATCGGCTTCGTTTCCGGCCCCCGCGGCGGCAATTGCCGGGTGGAGACTTCGAAATCCGGATCGGAAATCGCGGCCTTGCGGATTTTTTGGATGACTTTCTTGACCATGCTTAGGTCTCCATGATCCCGGAGCGGCCCATCAAACCGCGCGGGCGCACCAAGAGGATCACGACGGCGACGAGATAGATGATGATCTGATCGATGCCCGGCAGGATCGATTTCACCTCCGTCATGGAGGCGAAGGATTGCAGGATGCCGAGAAGGAAGCCTGCCGCGACCGCGCCGCCGAGCGAGCCCATGCCGCCGACCACGACGACGACGAAGGAGATCACCAGAAAGTCCATGCCGAGATGGTAGTTGGGTGCGAGAATCGGCGCGTACATCGCACCGGCGAGGCCTGCGACGATCGCCGCCAGCGCGAAGACGATGATGAAGCGCTTTTCGATGTCGATGCCGAGAAGTCCGACCGTCTCGCGGTCGCGCATGCCCGCCCGGACCGTCATGCCGAAGGTGGTGAGCTGCAGGAAGGCGAAGACGGCGGCAAGAATGACGAGAGAGAAGCCGAGATAGACGAGGCGCCACCAGGGATAGGAGATCGCCGGGCCGAGGCCGAACCATTCGCCGATGGAGGCGGAGCCGGCCACGGCGGGCGGCGCCGGCACCGGCACCGGATTGGCGCCGAAGATCGCCTTGATGATCTCCTGCAGCACGATCGCGAGGCCGAAGGTGACGAGGATCTGCTCGGCATGGCTGCGCTTGTAGAAATGCCGGATGAGGCCGCGCTCCATGACGACGCCGACGAGAAGCATCAGCGGGATCGTCAGGAGGATCGAAAGCGGCACCGAATAATCGATGATGATCCGCCCCGTATCGCCGAGCCAGCTCTCCAGATACGGGACTTCCTTATAGGCTTCGAAGAAGGTGATGCTCTCGTCGCGAACCCGCGTCGACAGGGTCAGAAGCTTCTGCATGGTCACGGCGCAAAAGGCGCCGAGCATGAAAAGCGCCCCATGGGCGAAGTTGACGACACCGAGCGTCCCGAAGACGAGCGTCAGGCCGAGCGCGATGAGCGCATAGGCGGCGCCTTTGTCGAGACCGTTCAAAATTTGAAGAATAAGCGCGTCCATATCCCCTCCAACCCGCTCGCAAAGCGGGTCGATCAGGCATCAACGGGGGGAGGAAGCCGACCGCACGACGGCGGTCGGCACCGGTTGCTTGGGCCTTAGCAGCCCTGGACCTCGTAGGGGCCGAGCTCGCCGCCGAAGATCGACGGGTCGTAGGTCACCTGTTCGGTCGGCACCACTTCGACGACTTCCAGGATGTCGAACTGGTTGGAGGGGTTTTCCTTGCCCTTCACGACGAGCACCGGCTTGAAGCACTGGTGGTCTTCGGCGCGATAGAGCGTCTTGCCGTTGCCGAGGCCCTCGAATTCGAAGCCTTCCAGCGCCTTGATCACCGCCGGCGGCGTGAACTCGCCCGCCGTCTCGCAGGCATTGGCGTAGAGGATCGTCTGGGCGTAGCAGGTCTGCGCCGCCTGCGACGGCGGCTGGCCGTATTCCTGGCCGAACGACTTGGCAAAGGCCTTGGTGCCCTCGTTGTCGAGCTGCCAGTTCCAGTTGGCGGTGCCGAGAATGCCCTTCACCGCCTCGCCGGCGCCCATCGCCATCAGCTCGGAATAGAGCGGCACGACGATCTGGAAGTCTTTGCCGTTCACCTGCTTCTCGCGCATGCCGAACTGCACCGCCTGGCGCAGCGAGTTCACCATGTCGGAGCCGTAATGGTTGAGGATCAACACGTCGGCGCCGGAATTCAGGACCGGCGTCAGATACTGCGAGAAATCGCCGGCACCGAGCGGCGTGCGCACGGTCTGCACCGTCTCCCAGCCGAGCTTCTCGGTGGCGTCCTTGATCGATTCTTCCTGCGTCCAGCCCCAGGTGTAATCGGCGGTCAGGTGATAGGCCTTGCGGTCCTTGCCGTATTCCTGGGCGAGAATCGGGCCGAGCGCCTGGCCGGACATGTAGGCGTTGAAGAAGTGGCGGAAGCCGTAGCGGCGCTTGTCCTTGCCGGTCGTGTCGTTGGAATGCGTGAGGCCGGCCATGAAGATGACGCCGGTTTCCTGGCACAGCGACTGCACCGCGACCGCGACGCCCGACGAGGAACCGCCGGAGATCATCAGGGCGCCGTCCTTCTCGATCATGCGCTTGGCCGACGCACGGGCGGCATCCGATTTCGTCTGCGTGTCGCCCGATACATAGGCGACCTTCTTGCCGAGAATGCCGTTGCCCTTGAGGTTCGACGGCTTGAAAGTGTTGAGCGCGCCACCGTCGCCTTCACCGTTCAAATGCTTGACGGCGAGCTGGAAGGCCTTGAGTTCATCGAGGCCTTCATCGGCATAAGGGCCGGTCTGCGGCACGTTGAAACCGAGCGTGACTGTGTCGCCCGTCGGCATGTTGCAGTATTCGGCCGCATACGCACCCTTGATGAAGAAATGCGGGGCGGCGAGTACGGTCGCGCCTGCAGCGGAGGCCTTGAGGAGGCTGCGGCGAGACAGACTCGTCCTATCGTTGGTGCTCATGAGCGTTCATTCCTCCAGTATATTTTTCAATTCGTTGGCGGCGGACCGCATTCGGGCGACGCTGGTTCGCCATGCGTTTCGGTATAGGTCCCATGCACCCATCGCAATACTACTTTCGATGGTCCGCGCCGCTCCAACAAGGCTCGGTTGCACTGCCGCAAAAATTTCTGAAGGACAAACGTTCGATCGCGCAAATAAAAAGGCGCCCCGCAGGGCGCCTTTAAAACGTTTCGGCCCGCCCGAATGGGCGGGAATAAAGCTCAGAGTCAGCCTTCGGCGTTTTCTGCCTTGGCGGCTTCCTTCGCTTCCTTGACGGCTGCGCGCTCGGCGGCTGCGATTTCTCGCGCCTCGTCGTTCAAGCGCTTGGCGCGCACGCGCGCATCTTCGGCGATACGTGCCGACTTGCCGCGACGGCCGCGCAGATAATAGAGCTTCGCGCGCCGGACCTTGCCGCGCCGCACAACTTCGAGCTTTTCGATCAGCGGAGAATAGACCGGAAAGACGCGCTCCACGCCCTCGCCGTACGAGATCTTCCGCACCGTGAAGCTCTCGTGAAGACCGCCGCCGGAGCGCGCGATAACGACGCCCTCATAGGCCTGCAGACGGGTGCGGTTGCCGTCCGTCACACGCACATGTACGCGGACCGTGTCGCCCGCCTCGAACTCCGGAATGACACGCCGATCGACGATCGTCGCCATCTCCGCCTGCTCGATCTCTTGGATCGCGTTCATTTCTCAAACCTCTTCGTCGCGCACTGGTTTGTCTCGACGTGTCGTTTCACGACGAAACGACCGTTGCGCGGCTTTGTTTCGCACATCGGATCGGAAGTTGGCGGCCATATACACGCTCTCGCGCCTCATGTCGACGCCCCCGGCATGCAAAAACGACGCTGCGGCGAGACTCTGCGGCGCCGGCACGCCCTGCTGATACGTTTCATCTCTCGTCACAATGGCGGACTTGCCTTTTGCGCTCCGGCGCAGACAGGTTTAGGACGTCCGCCGCCGACAAACGGCCATCCATCGCCCCGAAACGCCTTCGAACCGTCACGACGAAACCTGCGCCATGTCCCTTCTCGACATTCTTCTGCTCGTCCTCGCCGGTTTCGTCTCCGGCGCCATCAATGCGGTTGCCGGTGGCGGTACCTTCATCGCCTTCGGCGCGCTCACCCTCGTCGGCGTCCCGCCGATCACCGCGAACGCCACGACCTCCATCACGCAGTTCCCGGGCTATGTGACCTCGACGCTCGCCTATCGGCGCGAACTGCGAAAAATCGGCCGCGCCTCCTTTCCCTACCTCATCGTCTCCGTCTTCGGCGGGCTCATCGGCGCGCTGGTGCTTCTGGCGCTCGACAATCCGCAATTTCGCGCCATGGTGCCCTGGCTTTTGATCGCCGCGACTTCGCTCTTTGCCGCCGGTCCCCGCGTCACACGCGCCTTGCGGGCGCGCGATCTCCATTCCCCGCCCTGGCTCGCCTGGCTGATCCAGTTCGTCGTGGCGATCTATGGCGGCTTCTTCGGCGCCGGCATGGGCATCATGATGCTCGCCTCGCTCGGCCTCACCGAGGGCGACGATTTTCACCGCATCAATGCCATCAAGACGCTTTTGTCGGTGGTGATCGCCGTCATCGCCATCGCCGTCTTCGTCCAGGGCGGCATCGTCGATTGGAAGGCCGGCTCGGTGATGCTCGTCGCCGTCGCGCTCGGTGGCTATCTCGGCGTCGCCGCGGCACGCAAATTCCCGCAGACCTATGTCCGCGGCTTCGTCATCGCGGTCGGCCTCGTCCTCACCGTCTATTATTTCGTGACGGGCTGAGCGGGTCTCTCCAGGAGATCCGGCCGTCTCTCGCGCGTCAGCCTGAGCGCCTCCGCGCGCCGCCATTCGGCGACCTTGCCGTGATGGCCCGAGGTCAGAACCTCCGGGATCTCGCGCCCCTCGAATTCCTGCGGCCGCGTATATTGCGGATATTCCAGAAGCCCGTTTTCAAAACTCTCTTCAGAGGCCGATTCCGCCTTGCCCATGACGCCGGGCAGAAGCCGCACGACGGCGTCGAGAAGGGCAAGTGCTGCAATCTCGCCGCCCGAGAGGACGAAATCGCCGATCGACACCTCTTCGAGGCCCCGCGCCTCGATCACGCGCTCGTCGATCCCCTCGAACCGCCCGCAGACGATGACGAGGCCGGGGCCTTGGGCCCAATCCTTCACCATTCTCTGTGTCAGGGGGCGTCCGCGCGGGCTCATCAGAAGGCGCGGGCGCGGGTCGCCGTCCGGTGCGGCGGCATCGATCGCCGCCGCCATCACGTCGGCGCGCATCACCATGCCCGGCCCGCCGCCGGCCGGCGTATCGTCGACCATGCGGTGCGTGCCGATGCCGTGCTCGCGGATCTGCCGCGCCTCCAGCGCAAAACGTCCCGCCTCGAGCGCCCGCCCGGCCAGCGAGATGCCGAGCGGCCCCGGAAACATTTCGGGAAAGAGCGTCAGAACGCTCGCCTTGAAGCTCATTCCGGACCGGTCCTAGACCGGCTCGCCGTCATCGGCGGCATAGGCTTTGACGCTTCGCCCGGAGACACCGATCGCCGACAGCGCCTGGCGCCATTCCGCCATATGCGCGGTCTTGAAATGCGCCGCGAGCGCCTCGCGGCTTTCCCATTTCTCGAAGACGCGCACGAGCCCCGCCACGTCGAGATCGAAAGCGAAGGTGTAGAGGAGGCAGCCAGCCTCCTGCCGCGTCGCGGCCATCACCTTCTGCGCCGCCGGCAGAAAGGCGTCGCGCTGGTCCTCGGGAATGCGAAATTCGCCGGCAACGATGATCATGCTCTGTCCTCTTCCGCCGGGCTTTCGCCTGCGTTCTCTGTCTGCGGGGCTTCGTCCTGCGCATCTTCGCGCGCCGCATCGTCTTCCCGCACTTCGATCTCGGCAGGCAGGTCGACGACGATGCGCCCGCCGACAAGATCGATGGAGGGAACCACCTCGCGCGTGAAGGAGACGAGCAGGCTCTCGCCCCGCTCGGGCTTCACCTCGAGGATATCGCCGCCGCCGAAATCGTGCACGGCGACGACCCGCCCGAGCGGCGAACCGTCGGGCGCCTCGGCCGCAAGGCCGATGAGATCGGCGTGATAGAACTCGTCTTCGTCAGGCGCGGGCAGCGCCGCGCGCGCGACGAAGAGCGTCGTGCCGTTGAGCGCCTCGGCCGCATTGCGGTCCGACACGCCCTTGAAGCGGGCGACGACCATGTCGCCCTTGTCGGCACGCAGCTCCTTGACGGAAAAGCTCCGCCCGTCCGACGCAAAAAGCGGCGAATAATCGGCGAGCGCCAGGGGATCGGCGGTGAAGGTTTTCACCCGCACCTCGCCTCTGACGCCATGCGCCCGGCCGATCTTTGCGACGATGAGGCGGTCTCCCGCCGCACGATCTTGCGAAACCGCCATCGGCCCGTCCTGCCGCACCGGCAAAGCGGCGGATTACTCCGCCGCTTCCTCGGCCGGCGCCTCGGCGGCAGCCTTCGCCTCTTCTTCGGCCTGGCGGCGCAGCTCGAGGCGCTCCTTGGCCTTGGCGCCGAGCTCGGCCTTCTTCGGGTTGTTGCGCGCCGGACGCTTGGCAAGGCCGGCCGCGTCGAGGAAGCGCAGCACGCGGTCGGTCGGCTGGGCACCCTGCGACAGCCAGTATTCGACGCGCTCGGTGTTGAGCACGACGCGCTCGGCATGATCCTTCGGCAGAAGCGGATTGTAGGTGCCGACACGCTCGATGTAGCGGCCGTCGCGCGGGGAGCGCTCGTCAGCGGCCACGACCCGGTAGAACGGGCGCTTCTTGCTGCCGCCGCGGGACAATCTCAGTTTCACAGTCATTTCAGTCTTCCTTGCGTTTGAACCTTATTTCTTCTTGCCGCGGCCAAGACCGGGAAGCCCCGGCAGACCGCCCATCCCGCCTCCCATTCCTGGAAGGCCCGGCAATCCTTTGGGCAGGCCGCCCGGCATACCGCCGAGACCGCCCGGGAGCCCGCCAGGCATGCCGCCCGGCAAACCGCCCTTCTGCATCTCTTCCAGCATCGCCGGATCGGGCTGCGCGCCCCCGAAGAGACCGGCCATCTTCTTGTTGCGGCCGAGCTTCTTCATCATGTCCGACATCTGCCGGTGCATCTTGAGGAGCTTGTTGACGTCCTGCACCTCGACGCCGGAGCCCGCCGCCACGCGCTTCTTGCGGCTCGCATTCATCACCGCCGGCTTCTGCCGCTCCTGGCGCGTCATCGACGAGATGATGGCGAGCTGGCGTTTCACGACGCTGTCGTCGATGCCGGCCGCAGCCACCTGCTTCTTCATTTTGCCGATGCCCGGCATCATGCTCATGATGCCCGACATGCCGCCGATCTTTTCCATCTGACGAAGCTGTTCGGCGAAATCCTCGAGGTCGAACTCGCCCTTCTTCATCTTCTGGGCGGTCTTGAGGGCCTTCTCCTGGTCGATCTGCTCCGACGCCCGCTCGACGAGCGAGACGATGTCGCCCATGCCGAGGATGCGGTCGGCGATGCGCGAGGGATGGAAGGCCTCGATCGCGTCGATCTTTTCGCCGGTGCCGATGAGCTTGATCGGCTTGCCGGTGACGGCGCGCATGGAAAGCGCCGCACCGCCGCGTCCGTCGCCGTCGATACGGGTGAGGACGATGCCCGTGACCGCGCAGCGCTCGTTGAAGGAGCGCGCCACATTGACGGCGTCCTGACCGGTGAGCGCGTCGGCGACGAGGAGGATTTCATGCGGATTGGAAGCCCGCTTCACCTCCTCCATCTCGATCATCAAGGGCTCGTCGATATGCGTGCGGCCCGCCGTATCGAGCATGAGCACGTCGTAGCCGCCGAGGCGAGCCGCATTCTGCGCCCGCTTGGCGATGTCGACCGGCCCCTGCCCTTCGATAATCGGCAAGGTCGCGACGCCGATCTGTTCGCCCAGCACCTTGAGCTGCTCCTGCGCCGCCGGCCGGCGGGTGTCGAGCGAGGCCATCAAGACCTTCTTCTTCTCCCGCTCCGACAGGCGCTTGGCGATCTTCGCCGTCGAGGTCGTCTTACCCGAGCCCTGCAGGCCGACCATCATGATGGCGACGGGCGGCGCGGCGTGAAGATTGATCTCCGAGGCTTCCTCGCCCAGCATCTCGACGAGCTGGTCGTGGACGATCTTGACGACCATCTGCCCCGGCTTGACGGAGCGCACGACTTCGGCGCCGACGGCACGCTCGCGCACCTTCTCGATGAAGGCACGCACCACTTCGAGCGCGACGTCCGCTTCCAGAAGCGCACGCCGCACTTCCCGCAGCGCTTCCGAGACGTCCTTCTCGGAAAGTGCTCCGCGGCCGGTGATCTTGTCGAAGATGCCTGAAAGGCGATCTGATAGGGTATCGAACATGGCGCGTCTCGAGCGTTCAATGCAAATTGCATCCGCGGGCGAACCTTCGCTGGCGGATGGTGACCTCCGGAATCCCGTTCCGGTCGGCGGGTCGTAAATCTGGCTCTTTTATAGAGTGTCGCTCACCTAAGCGGCAGCGCGCCACAAGTCAAGGATGCGCCGCGCCCGCAAACCGCGAATCGGCGCCCCGGTCGCGGCCGAGCGTGCCGTGCAGTTCCGCCTCCAGCTCCTCCACCGCGCTCCGGATCTCGTCCATCAGCTCGAGCGCCAGCTGCGACAGCTCCTGATAGGTCGAGGTCAAAAGCCAGGTCGTCATGGCGATCGGCTCGGTGAGCGGGCGGAACACGACCTCCGGAAAGCTCGCCTCGAAAGACACGAGCGAGGGCACGATCGCCACCCCGCATCCGGCCGCCACCATGCTGCAGGCCGCATCCGCCATCTGCACTTCCGCTGCCGGCCGCATCGCCAGCCCCGCACGCTGAAACGCCTCGTCGATGAGCGGATAGGAAAGATCGTCCCGCCCGAGCGCCACGAGACGCTCCCCGGCGATGCTTTCAAGCGAGATCGCCGCCTTGCGCGCCAGAGGATGCTCGCGGCGCAGCGCGCAGATCATCGAGATGTTGGTGAACGGCTCGCAATGCAGCGCCGGATTGCTCGTCGGCACGAGCGAGATGCCGAAATCCGCCGCACGCGTGATCATCGAATTCTCGACGCTGCGCGACGTGCGCGTGAAGAGGGAGAGAAGCACGTCGGGGCGGTCGCACAAGAGCTCGCCCACCTTGCGCGGAATGAGCCGCATGCTCATTGCCGGAAAGGCGACGATGGAGATCTCGCCGCGCTGCAATTCGCGGATGGCGCGCGCCGCCTCGTGCACGCGCGTCAGCCCCTGCTCCAGCTTGGAGGTCTCGACGAACAATTGCCGGGCCTCCGGCGTCGGCACGACACGGCCCTTGGTGCGGGTGAAGAGCGGCAGATCGCAGGCCACTTCGAAGGCGTGCAGCAACTTGCTCACGGCCGGCTGGCTGACGAACAATCCTTCCGCCGCTTTGGTCACGGACCCGGCCTTCATGACGGCGTTGAAGGCTTCGACCTGCCGGATATTGGGCTTCGCCAAGGCGCACCTCATAACCTTTGGGAATGAGGTGTACATATAATCTCATTTGAAACACCCGGAAAACGCCCATTCAATGATCATGTCTCAAAAGAATACAGAGGGGTTCTCAATGAAACCGGTCATCATGGCGCTTGCGGCCGCAAGCTCCCTCCTAGCCGTTCAGACCGCCCAGGCGAAGGATACCCTCGTCGTCGGCGGCTATGGCGGCTCTTTCGAAACCTTGATGAAGGAAGTCGTCTTCCCCGAATTTGAGAAGACGCATGACGTGACGATCCAGTTCGTCGCCGGCAATTCCACCGAAAACCTCGCACGCCTGCAGGCGCAGAAGGGCAATCAGGAGCTCGACGTCGTCATTCTCGACGACGGCCCGATGTATCAGGCGGACGCCCTCGGCTTCTGCGCCCCGATGAGCAAGGCGGCGGTCTTCGACGACGTCTACGATCTCGCCAAGCTCGGCCCCAACTCCATCGGCGTCGGCTTCGTCGCCACCGGCTTCACCTACAACACCGAATGGTTCGAGCGCGAAGGCTGGGATCCCCCCGCCAGCTGGGAAGACCTGAAGGATCCGAAATACGAAGGCATCCTGTCGATCCCGCCGATCACCAACACCTATGGCCTGCACACCCTCATCATGATGGCGCGCCTCAACGGCGGCGGCGAGAAGGACATCGATCCGGGCTTTGAGGCGATGGCCGACGACGTCGCGCCGAACGTGCTCGTCTTCGAGCCGTCCTCAGGCAAGATGTCGGAGCTCTTCCAGTCGCAGGAAATCGCTCTGTCGATCTGGGGTTCGGGCCGCACCAAGTCGCTCGCCGATACGGGCTTCCCGGCGAAATTCGCCTACCCGAAGGAAGGCGCAGTCGCCCTCATGCTCGCCGCCTGCCCGGTCGTCGACAGCAATGTCTCCGAGGTCGCCAACGAGTTCATCCAATATCTCCTGACGCCGGAGATCCAGGTGAAGCTCGCCGACGTCATGGGCTCCGGCCCGGTCAACCGCAAAGCGGAGCTGACCGAAGAGCAGGCCTCCTTCCTGCCTTATGGTCCTGAGCAGATCGAGAGCCTCGTCGCCGTCGACTGGGATACGATCAACCCGAACCGCGAAGAGTGGACCAAGCGCTGGGCGCGCGAGGTCGAGCGCTGAGTTGAACGGCATTGCGGGAGTGCTCGGCACTCCCGCCTTCGCCCCCACCTGCCGGCTTTGCGAGTTCACAGATGCCTTTCCTTCAGCTTAGCGGCCTGACCAAGCGCTTCGGCGATGTCGTGGCCGTCGAAGATTTTTCGCTCGCCGTCGAGAAAGGCGAGTTCGTCTCCCTCCTCGGTCCCTCCGGCTGCGGCAAGACCACGACGCTGCAGATGATCGCCGGCTTCGAGCAGCCGACCTCCGGACACATCATGCTCAACGGCCGCCATCTGGAAGAGGTGCCGGCGCGCAACCGCGGTCTCGGCATCGTCTTCCAGACCTATGCGCTCTTCCCGCATATGACGGTGGAAGAGAACGTCGCCTTCGGCCTGGAGATGCGCGGCATCGACAAGAAGGAGCGTGCGCGCAAGGTCGCCGGAGCGCTGGAGCTCGTGCAGCTTGCCCATCTCGCCAAACGCTATCCCCGGGCGATGTCCGGCGGCCAGCGCCAGCGCGTGGCGCTCGCCCGTGCCCTCGTCATCGAGCCGGAGCTCCTTCTCCTCGACGAGCCGCTCTCCAATCTCGACGCCAAGCTGCGCGAGGAAATGCAGCTCGAACTCCGCCGCATCCAGCAGGAAGCGGGCGTGACGACGCTTCTCGTCACCCACGACCAGAACGAGGCAATGGCGCTCTCCGACCGTGTCGCGGTCATGCATCACGGCCGCCTGATGCAGGAAGAGACGCCCTTCCACGTCTACGAAAACCCGAAATCCTCCTTCATCTCGACCTTCCTCGGCAAGACCAACAGCCTTGCCGCCACGCTGAAGACGACGAATGACGAAGGCTCCGCTCTCGACTGCAACGGCATGGAGCTTGCCGGTCCGCCCGCCCATCTGCGGCCCGGCCCGATCACCGTCTCCCTGCGTCCTGAACGCATCGAGATCGTCGCAGAGGGCGAAGCCGTCGTCTCCGGCCCGGTGATCGAGCGCATTTTCCTCGGCGACCAGTGGCTCTTCCGCATCGAGACGCCGCTCGGACCTCTCCTCGTCGTGCGCCGCAACCGCGGCCAGCGCGAGCCGGAACACGGCGAGACCGTGCATCTCGCCTGGACGCCCCATCATCTGCGCCTCCTGCCGAAGGAGGATGGCGCGGCATGACACGTCAAGCGAAATCCAGACCCTGGATCCTGAGCGCCCCCGCGCTCCTGCTCTTTCTCGTTTTGCTGCTGGTGCCGCTGGTGATGACCTTCATCCTCAGCTTTCACAGCTTCTCCTTTTATGGCGGCATCACCCCGACCTTCTCGCTGGAGAATTACGTCGAGGTCCTGAGCGACGGCTATTTCTACGAGATTTTCGGGCGCACCTTCGCGATCGCGCTCGCCACCACGCTCATCTGTGCCGCGATCGGTCTGCCGCAGGCCTATTTCCTGTCGCGCATGCACCCGTTCTGGCGCTCCGTGATGCTCCTCGTCGTGCTCGGTCCGCTTCTCATCTCCGTCGTGGTGAGGACGCTGGGCTGGGCGATCCTTCTCGGCAACAAGGGCGTCATCAACGACGCGCTGCGTGACCTCGGCCTCATCACCTCGCCGATCCGCATGATGTACACCTCGGGCGGCATCGTCCTCGCCCTCGTCCATGTCATGGTGCCGTTCATGATCCTCGCCATCTGGGCGGCGCTCCAGCGCACGGATCCGGCGACGGAAAGTGCCGCGGAATCGCTCGGCGCCCGGCCCTGGACCATCTTCCGCAGGATCGTCCTGCCGCAGGCGATGCCGGGCATCCTGTCGGGCTCCCTCATCGTCTTTTCGCTGTCGGCGAGCGCCTTCGCCACGCCGGCCATCCTTGGCGGCCGCCGCGTCAAGGTCGTTTCCACCACCGTCTATGACGAGTTCCTGAACACCTTGAACTGGCCGCTCGGCGCAGCGATCGCGATCCTGCTTCTGGTCTCGGTGCTCGCCATCATGGTCGGCTGGAACCGGCTCGTCGAACGTCGTTTCGCGGGGGTCTTCGAATGAGACACAACGGCCTCTTCGCCAAAGGTTTCAGCGTTCTTTTCGCGACCTTCATGCTGGCGCCGCTCGTCGTCGTCATCGGCGTCTCCTTCACGCCGGAAGGCTTTCTGGAATTTCCGCCGAGCGGCCTGTCGCTGCGCTGGTTCCGGGCGATCCTCGACAATCCCGATTTCATCGAAGCGGCCTGGATCAGCCTGCAGCTCGGTGTCGCCTCCGCGACCGTCTCCTCCATCTTCGCCGTCCCGGCGGCGCTCGCCATCGGCCGCGGCCGCTTTCCGGGCCGTGACGTGCTTCAGGCCTTCTTCCTGTCGCCTTTGACCGTGCCGACCGTGGTTCTCGGCATCGCCTTCCTGCGCTTTCTCAGCTTCCTCAACGCCAACGGCACCTTCGTCGGGCTGATGCTCTGCCATGCGATCATCATCATGCCCTTCATCCTGCGTCTCGTTCTCGCCTCGGTGACCGGCCTCGACCGGTCGCAGGAACAGGCAGCGGTGTCGCTCGGTGCCTCCGACTGGACCGTCTTTCGCCGCGTCACGCTGCCGGCCATCATGCCGGGCGTCATCGGCGGCTGGGTCCTTGCTTTCATCACCAGCTTCGACGAACTCACCGTGACGGTGTTCATCGTCAGCCCCACCACAACGACATTGCCAGTGCGTCTCTTCTCCCACATCACGCAGACGACGGATCCTCTCGTCGCCTCCATCTCCACGGTCGCCATCCTGTTTACCGTGGGTCTCATGTTCCTCGTCGACCGCATCTACGGCCTCGATCGCCTCCTCATCGGCGAGGGCGCACGATGAAGGCGGACACCATCGTCATCGGCGGCGGCCTCGTCGGCGCCGCCATCGCCTATGGCCTCGCCCGCGAGGGCGAAAAGGTCGATCTCCTCGACGAGGGCGACGTCGCCTTTCGGGCCTCCCGCGGCAATTTCGGCCTCGTCTGGGTGCAGACGAAGGGCCTCAAAATGCCCGAATATGCGCGCTGGACGCGCCGTTCGGCGGATGTGTGGCCGGAATTTTCCGACACCCTCCTGGAGGAGACGGGCGTCTCCACCGCCTATCACAAGCCGGGCGGCGTGCATGTCTGCGTCGGCGAGGAGGAGCTTGAGGAACAGGTCACGATCCTCAACCGCATGAACCAGGAGCATGGCGCGGAATACTACGGCGCCCGGGTTTTGAGCCGCGCCGAGCTCGACGACATGCTACCGGGCCTCGGCCCCGATGTCGTCGGCGGCACCTATTCGCCGCATGACGGCCACGCGAGCCCGCTCTATCTGATGCGCGCTCTGCATGCGGGCCTCCTGAAGCATGGCGGCCGCTATCATCCGAACGCCCGCGGCATCGAGATCGAGAGAGAGGGCGGCCACTTTGCCGTGCGCACCCCTGCCGGCATCTTCACCGGTGCCAAGGTCGTGCTCGCCGCCGGCCTCGGCAATCGCGATCTGGGCGAAATGGTCGGCCTCGACATTCCCGTCGAACCGCTCAAGGGCCAGATCCTGGTGACGGAGCGCACCGCGCCTCTCTTCACCATGCCGACGCATGTCGTGCGCCAGACCGACGAAGGCTCCATCATGATCGGCGACAGCCATGAGGATGAAGGCTTCGACACCACTTCAAAGCCGCGCATCATGGCGGACATCGCCGCCCGCGCCCTGCGCGCCTTCCCGTTTCTGAAAGATCTGCGCGTCGTGCGCTCATGGGCGGCGCTGCGGGTGATGAGCCCCGACGGCCATCCGATCTATCAGCAATCCGAAACCCATCCCGGCGCCTTCAGCGTCAATTGCCATTCCGGCGTCACGCTCGCCGGCGCCCATGCGATGGCGCTCGCGCCGATGATCGCCCGCGGCCGGCTCGACGACGAGATGGCCGCCTTTTCAGCAAGGAGATTCAATGTTCAAGCGCGCTGAGGAGACGGGCGCTCCCTCCCTCTCCTTCACTTTCGAAGGCAAGGCCCTGAAGGCCCGCACCGGCGACACGATCGCGGCGGCTCTTCTCGCGGCCGACGAACGCATTTTCCGCACCACGCCGGTCACCGAGACGCCGCGCGGCCCCTTCTGCCTGATGGGCGTCTGCTTCGACTGCCTCGTCGAGATCGACGGCGTGCCGAACCGCCAGGCCTGCATGGTGCAGGTCGAAGAGGGCATGCAGGTGCGCCGCCAGTCGGGCAGCGCGGAGGTGATCTCCTGATGAGCGCGACGACCCAAACCCGCTACGACGTCGCCATCATCGGCGCCGGTCCGGCCGGCATGGCCGCCGCGGTGGAAGTCACCAGGGCCGGGCTTTCCGCGATCGTTCTCGACGAACAGCCGGCACCCGGCGGACAGATCTATCGCGGCATCGAGACGAGCGACGAGAAGCGCACAAAGGTCCTTGGGCCCGATTATGCCGCCGGCCGCGACATCGCCAAAGCCTTCCGCGCGTGCAGCGCCGAATATCTCCCCGGCGCCACCGTCTGGAACATCGACAGTGCCCTCGGCATCGACGTGTCGCTCGGCCAAGGCTCCAAACACATCCAGGCCGGCGCCATCGTGGTGGCGACGGGCGCCATCGAACGGCCGACGCCGATGCCGGGCTGGACGCTTCCGGGCGTCACCACGGCCGGCGCTCTGCAGATCCTCCTGAAGGCGAACGGCGTCGTCTCCGACGATGTCGTCTTCGTCGGCTCCGGTCCGCTCCTGTCGCTGATTGCCGCGCAGATGCTGAAGGCCGGCGTCAAGCCGCGCGCCATTGTCGAAACCGTGCCGCAGAGCCGCTACGTGGCCGCGCTCAAGCATCTTCCGGCAGCCCTCGGCGCCGCATCCTATCTCGTGAAGGGCATGGCGATGATGCTGTCGCTGCGCCGTGCCGGCGTGCCGATCTACCGCGATGCAACCGGGATCCGCATCGAGGGCAATGGCAAGGCGGAGGCCGTGACCTTCACGAGCGGCGGCAAATCCCACCGTCTCGAGACCACCTCCGTCGCGCTCCACCAGGGCATCGTGCCGAACCAGCAGGTCACGCGCCTCCTACGCTGCGAGCACGAATGGAACAAGAGCCAGCACTGCTTCGTGCCGAAGGTCGACGAGTATTTCGAGACGACCATGGCCGACGTCTATGTGGCAGGCGACGGTGCGGGCATCGGCGGCGCGGTTGCCGCCAGGCTGCGCGGGCGTCTCGCGGGCCTCAGGATTGCGGAAAAGGCCGGTCGCGGCAACGCCCAGGAGCGCCGCTCCGTCACCGATGCGCTCATGCGCGAAGCGAAGATCCGGCCGCTTCTGGAAACCCTTTATGCGCCCTCGCCGGAAATCCTCGCCCCCGCCGACGAGACGCTCGTCTGCCGCTGCGAGGAGGTGACGGCCGGCGACATCCGCAAGGCCGTCGATCTCGGAGCGCCAGGCCCCAACCAGGTGAAATCCTTCCTGCGCAGCGGCATGGGCCCCTGTCAGGGCCGCATGTGCGGCCTCGCCGTCAGCGAGATCATCGCCAGCCGGCGCGGCGAACCGATCTCGGAGATCGGCTATTACCGCATCCGTCCGCCCCTGAAGCCGCTCCTCCTGTCGGAGCTCGCAGCCCTCGAAAGCGAGGAAGCCGTTCCGGCCGATCTCGCCGACGAATCCGCAGCCGTACACTGAGGACACGACCGTGACCGGCACGCCTATGGCGGATCTCATCGTCGTCGGCGGCGGCCTGCACGGCTGCTCGGCCGCACTGCACGCCGCCAAACGCGGCCTGTCGGTGATCGTCATCGAAAAGGACAATGCCGGCCGCCATGCCTCCGGCGTGAATGCCGGCGGCGTGCGCCGCCTCGGCCGGAATTATGCCGAGGTGCCGATCTCGGTGCGCGCGATGGAGATCTGGCACCGGATCGGGGATCTCGTCGACGACGATTGCGGCTTTCAGCGCTGCCCGCAGATCAAGGTGGCGGAGACCGAAGCGGAGCTCGAAACGCTCGAAAAGCGGGCCGCCGATCTTCGGGAACTCGGCTTCACCCACGAGGTCATCGTCGATCAGCAGGAATTGCGGCGTCTCCTCCCCGCCGTCGCCCCGCATTGCGTCGGCGGGCTCGCAAGCCTCGATGACGGCTTCGCCATCCCTTACAACACGACCTTCGCCTTTCAGCGCAAGGCGCGCGCGCTCGGCGTCCAGTTCTTCGAGAAGACGCGCGTCGAGACCGTGCGTCGCGACGGGAAGGACTGGCACGTCGACACCTCGGCCGGCACCTTTACGGGGCGCAATCTCCTCAACTGCGCCGGCGCCTGGGCGGGCGAGATCGCCAGACAGCTCGGCGAGCATGCCCCCATCGAGGCGATTGCGCCGATGATGATCGTGACGGCGCGCATGAAGCGCTTCTGCGATGCCGTCGTCGGCGGCTGTGGCCGCCCGCTGTCGTTCAAGCAGGCGGAAAACGGCACCGTCATCATCGGCGGCGGACGCCGCGGCTATCCCGATCCGAAGACCAACAAATCCGAGATGCGCTTCTCGCAGCTGCGCTATTCGGCGGAGACGGCGATCGGCATCTTTCCGATCATGAAGAGCGCCACCATCGTCCGCTCCTGGGCCGGCATCGAAGGCCGCATGCCCGACGACATTCCGGTCATCGGCCCCTCATCGACCCACGAAAACGCCTTCCATGCTTTCGGCTTTTCCGCCCACGGCTTCCAGCTGGGCCCGGCCGTCGGCGAGCTCATGGCGGAATTGATCGCGACCGGTCATACCAACGCCCCGATCGCACCGTTTTCCATCACCCGCTTCGCCAATTCCTGAAGCGGGCCTCACCCCCTCCAAAACCAAGCAAGGACAAACAATGATCCAGCGTCACATCCAGACGAAGATCAACCATCGCGTCGTGGAGCATAACGGCGTTCTCTATTTCGGCGGCCTCGTCGCCGACGATATGAGCAAGGACATGAAGGGGCAGACGGAAGAGATCTGCAAGAAGATCGACGATCTTCTGGCCAAGGTCGGCTCCTCCAAGGAGAAGCTCCTGACGGCGATGATCTACATTTCCGACTTCTCCCAGAAGGACGGCATGAACGAGGCCTGGCTCGCCTGGCTGCCGGCCGAGCATCTGCCGACCCGCGCCACGATCGGCGTCGCCGAACTCGGCAAGGGCACGCTGATCGAGGTCGTCGTCTCCGCGGCGAAGTAAGTCCAAATCTGACGACGCGTGTCGCCGGCGGCCCGTACCACGCATCGCCCGGCGCCACGCCCTGCAACGGGTTCTCGCCTTCCCCCGGCGGGAACCCCGAGCGGCTCAGCCGCCGCTCCCTTCCTCCGAGAAATCCGTCTTCGCTCAGCGCTTGGCGGCCTGCGCCGCAGCCAGACGCAGAACCGAGGCGAGAACGCTCCCGGACGCCGATCGCCGCCCGCTTTTGGCATCTTTGGCGCTCGTGCCGGCCTTTTTCTCGCTCCGGCTCCGCTTCCCATCCTCGCTCGTCTCACGCGCGTCCCGCTTCGACGAATGCCGTCCGCTTTTCGCTGACCGTCGCTTCGGTGGCGTGAGAAGGATGGCGATCAGAACGAACGGGATCCCGAGCGTGATCAGCTCGCCGAAGCTGAACGGGCGGTCGCGTCCGAGCGGCTGACGCGTGCCGAAGAGGTCGATGCCGGCACCGCCGCCCGACCCGTCGAGCCCCTTGCCGACCGTATCGGCCATATGCGCGCCGCGGAGCCCGATCGGCTTTTCCGGCGACAAGGTCGTGTCGCGGGCGGTCTGATGCTCCATCTCGGCGTTGAGCTCGGCGCCTGCAAGAAGCACGAAGACCGACACCCAGATCCACATCATGATGCCGATCACCGCCCCGAGCGATCCGTAGGTGGCGTTGTAATCGGCGAAATTCGCAATGTACCAGGAGAACAGGATCGAGGCTGCGATCCACACCACGGCGGTGATCGTCCCGCCCCAGGTCACCCAGCGCCAGCGCGACGGCCGCCGGCTCGGCCCGTAGCGATAGAGGATGCCGATCGAAAAGGCCGCGACCAGAAGCAGGATCGGCCACCGGATCGAGGCGACCAGCCATCCCTGATGGAGGCCGAGATAGGCGAGCACGGCCGGCACCACGATCGTGGCACTCAAGAACAGGATGATGAGGATCAGAAAGCCGAGCGTGAAGGCGAGCGACACGACGTTGAGTACGAAGAAATTCCTCTTCTCCTTCTCCTCGTAGGCGACGTTGAGCGCCTGAAACAGCGACTTCACGCCCTTGTTGGCACTCCACAGCGACAGCGCGAGCGTCGTCAGGAAGGCGAAGCTGAGCGAGGAGGATTTCGCCGTGACGAGCCGTTCGAGCTCCTGCTGCAGAATGTCCATGCCCGCCTGCGGCATCACCGCCTGCAGCGACTGCAGCTGTGAGGCGAGGTTGGCCGGATCGTTGTAGAGCCCGTAGATGGAAACGAGCGCACCGAGCGCCGGAAAGGCGGCGAGAAGCAGATAGAAGGTGACGCCGCCCGCCACGAGCGAAACGCGGTCCTCGCCGATCTCCTGGCTCACGCGCCAGAAAATGTCTTTCCAGCCCAGAAACGGGATCTGCGTCGGCTGGCGGGCATCGCGGCCGCGCGGATCGCGGGCATGCTGGCTGTGTGGTCTGTCGTTGTTCATGAATCCCTTGGCCGAATAATCGGCGGCCGGGGCGTTGGTTCCGCCCAATGGGCCGCAGGATGCGCCGCTGGGTCCATCTCGGCGCCGCAAATCGGCGCCGCAAATCGGCGGACGCGCCGGCACCCCCACAAAGACCCAAGACAAAATGGCGCTTTGCCAGTTTTCGCCTCATCTGGCGTTCTGTCCTGGTTTCGCCCATATAGGCGCCCATGAACACGCCCTTTTTGAAAATGAACGGTCTCGCCAACGACTTCATGGTCGTCGACACGCGTGCGGGAGGCGTGCGTCCGGCGCCTGAAATCATCAGGAAGCTCGCCGACCGAAAAACGGGCGTCGGCTTCGACCAGTTCATCACCTTGGAGCGTTCGCCCTCGGGCGCCGATATCTTCATGCGCATCGACAATGCCGATGGCGGCGAGGTTGCGGCCTGCGGCAACGCCACGCGCTGCGTCGCCTCCCTCGTCATGGCGGAGACGGGCAAGCCCCATGCCTCGATCGAGACGCGCGCCGGCCTTCTCCTCGGCCAGATCTCCGGCGAGACGATTTCCGTCGATATGGGCGTGCCGAAATTCGACTGGCAATCGATCCCGCTCGCCGAGGAATTCCACGACACCCGTGCGATCGAACTGCAGATCGGCCCGGTCGATGCGCCGGTTCTGCATTCGCCCTCCGTCGTCAATGTCGGCAACCCGCACGCCGTCTTTTTCGTCGACGACGTCGACGCGCATCAGATCGAGCGTTTCGGCCCGCTTCTGGAAAACCATCCGATCTTTCCGGAACGCGCCAACATCACCGTGGCGCATGTGGAAACCCCGAACCGCATCCGCATTCGCACCTGGGAGCGCGGCGCCGGCCTGACGCGCGCCTGCGGCACCGGCGCCTGCGCCACGCTCGTCACCGCCGCCCGCACCGGCCGTTCGGCCCGCGAGGCGGTGATCGCCATGCCGGGCGGCGAACTCACGATCCGCTGGGACGAGCGCGACCACATCTGGATGACCGGCCCGGCCGAGACGGAATTTGCCGGCACGTTCGATCCTGAGACGGGCGCCTGGCAGCGCGCCGAGGAGGCGGCCGAATGAGCCTCGACATCCTCACCTTCGGCTGCCGGCTCAACACCTATGAATCGGAAGTCATGCGCCGCGAGGCGGGCGAAGAGCTCTCCGACGCCATCATCGTCAACACCTGCGCCGTCACGGCGGAGGCGGTGCGCCAGGCGCGCCAGGCGATCCGCAAGGCACGGCGCGAAAATCCCGGCCGCCGCATCGTCGTCACCGGCTGCGCCGCGCAGACCGATCCGGAAATGTTCGCCGAGATGGCCGAGGTCGATCTCGTTCTCGGCAATGCCGAAAAGACCGAGCGCTCCGCCTGGGCCCGCGTCGCCCGCTCGCCCATGGATCTGCCACCGCCGGAAAAGATCGTCGTCTCCGACATCATGGCGATCCGCGAAACCGCGCCGCAATTCGTCGACGCCTTCGAGGGCCGCACCCGCGCCTTCGTGCAGGTGCAAAACGGCTGCGACCATCGCTGCACCTTCTGCATCATCCCCTATGGCCGCGGCAATTCCCGCTCTGTCGCCATGGGCCCGGTCGTGGAGGAAGTCCGCCGTCTCGTCGCCGCGGGCTATCCCGAAATCGTTCTGACCGGCGTCGACCTCACCTCCTGGGGCGCCGATCTGCCGGGCGCGCCGCGTCTCGGCCGTCTCGTGCGCACCATCCTGCGCCACGTGCCGGAACTGGCGCGCCTGCGCCTCTCCTCCATCGATTCCATCGAGGCCGATCCCGACCTCATGCGGGCGATCGCCGAGGAAGAGCGGCTGATGCCGCATCTGCATCTGTCGCTGCAGGCCGGCGACGACATGATCCTGAAGCGCATGAAGCGCCGGCATCTGCGCGACGATGCGATCCGCTTCTGCGAGGAAGCGCGCCGGCTGCGTCCCGACATCGTCTTCGGCGCCGATCTCATCGCGGGCTTCCCGACAGAGACGGAGGAGATGTTCCAGAACTCTCTCCGCCTCATCGAGGATTGCGGCCTCACCTTCCTGCACGTCTTCCCCTTCTCGCCGCGCAAGGGCACGCCGGCCGCACGCATGCCGATGCTCGAGCGCCAGGAGATCAAGGAGCGCGCACGCCGCCTCCGGGAAGCGGGCGAAGTCGCCGAGCGGCGGTTCCTCGAAAGCGAGCTCGGCCATGAGCGCCGCGTGCTGGTGGAGAAGGAGGGCTCCGCCCGAACCGAACAATTCGCGCCGGTGCGCCTCGGGTCCGCAGGCACGGCCGGAGACATTTTGAACGTGCGCATCGCCGGCATCGAGGCCGGCATGTTGCAGGGCCAGCAGCTGGCGGAGGCCGCATAATGGCAAAAGAGAAGCGTGGCTTCTTCAAGCGCATCCTTTTCGGCGAAGGCAACGATGTCGCCGAGAAAGAGGCGCCGCTCGACGAGACGCAGGCGGAAGAAGACAAGGCCGCGGAAGAAAGCGAAGCCGCCTCGGAAGAGAAGGCCGCCGCAGAAACCACCTCTGAAGAAACCACCCTCGAAGAGGCCGCTTCCGAAGACACCCCTCCAGAAGAAACAGACGAAGAAGAGCCCCTCGCCGGCCACCAGCTCGAGACGGAGGAGCGCGGCGCCCAGACGACCGAGACCGATATCGGCGTCGTCGAAGAGGCAGGGGCGCCGGACGCCGACCTCCACCGCCCCGCGGCCGCGCCAGCCGATGCCGACGCGGAAGCGGCCTCGTTCGCCGAGCATCCCGTCAAGGTGCCAGAGCCGGAGCCGGAAGAAGAAGAGGCGGGCGAAGATCTCGCGGCCCGTGCACCCGCCCCGGAACCCGAAGCGCCCCCGCGCCCGGCGGAGCCGGCAGAGGAAGCCGCGATCGAAGAGGCCCCGGCCGCTTCGGAGCCGTCAGAAGACGCGCCCGAGCCGGACGAAGAGCGCGCCGCGGACATTCTCGTGCCCCCGGAAAGCCCGGCAGCAACCGAGACGACCGCAGAGGCCGCCCAAGAGGCGTCCCCAGAGACGGCCCCTGAGACGGCCCCTGAGACGGCAAAACCTGCGACCGACCTTGCGCCGGACGACGCGGCCGCCGAGATCGAACCGGCCGAAGAATCCGCCGAAACCTTACCGGCCGAAACCCTCCCCGTCGCCACCGAGCTGCCGCGCCAGAACTGGCTGCAGCGCCTGCGCGCCGGCCTGTCGAAATCCTCGAGCACCATCACCTCGCGCATCACCGGCACCTTCACCAAGCGCCGGCTCGACGACGAGACCCTGGAGGATCTGGAAGACATCCTGATCCAGGCCGATCTCGGCGTGGCGACCGCGACCGCCATCACCGAGCGCCTCGCCCGCGAGCGCTACGACAAGACGGTCGGCGAAGACGAGATCCGCAACATCCTCGCCGAGGAAGTGGCGAAAGTCCTGGGCCCTGTCACCGAGCCGCTTGCCATCGATGCCGCCAAAAAGCCCTTCGTCATCCTCGTCGTGGGCGTCAACGGCTCCGGCAAGACGACGACGATCGGCAAGCTCGCGGCGAAGCTCCGCGCCGAGGGGCGGAGCGTCATGCTCGCCGCCGGCGACACGTTTCGCGCCGCCGCCATCGAGCAGCTGAAGATCTGGGGCGAGCGCACCAAGAGCACGGTCGTGGCCCGCGACCAGGGCGCCGATGCGGCCGGCCTCGTTTTCGACGCCATGCAGGCGGCGAAGAAAGAGGGAAGCGACGTCCTCATCATCGACACGGCCGGGCGTCTTCAGAACCGCGCCGAATTGATGGACGAGCTCGAAAAGGTCGTGCGCGTCATCAAGAAGCACGATCCGAGCGCACCGCACACGACGCTTTTGACGCTCGATGCGACGACCGGGCAGAACGCCCTCTCCCAGGTGGAGATTTTCGGCCAGCGCGCCGGCGTCACCGGCCTCGTCATGACCAAGCTCGACGGCACCGCCCGCGGCGGCATCCTCGTCGCGATCGCCGCAAAACACGCTCTGCCGGTGCATTTCATCGGCGTCGGTGAAGGCATCGACGATCTGCAGCCCTTCAAGGCGGAAGATTTCGCCCGTGCCATTGCCGGCATGTAAACGCCGCAAGGAGGGCGCGATTGACACAAAGCGGCGCCCTCCGCACATAGAAGCGCAACGCTGACGAAGGACCGCCATGTCGATCTTCGAGCGCGAACCGGGCGATCCCGGCCGCGATCACCTGCCGCCGCTCGTCAAGCTCCTGTTGGAGCTCGGCCCGCTGGTCGTCTTCTTTTTCGCCAATGCCCGCTTCGACATTTTCGTCGCCACCGCCTCCTTCATGGTGGCGATCGCGATCTCGCTCGGCGTCTCCTATTGGCTGACGAAGAAGCTCGCGATCATGCCGCTCGTCACCGGCATCGTCGTCCTCGTCTTCGGCACATTGACGCTCATTCTGCATGACGAAGTCTTCATCAAAATGAAGCCGACGATCGTCAACGCCCTCTTCGGCGCCATCCTTTTGGGCGGCCTCGCCTTCGGCCGCTCCTTCCTGGGCTATGTCTTCGACAGCGTCTTTCGGCTCGATGCCGAGGGCTGGCGCAAATTGACCTTCCGCTGGGGCCTCTTCTTCTTCGCCCTCGCCATCCTGAACGAGGTGGTGTGGCGCAATTTCTCCACCGACTTCTGGGTGAGCTTCAAGGTCTTCGGCATCATGCCGCTCACCATCGTCTTCACGCTGACGCAGATGCCGCTCATCACCCGGCACTCGCTGGAGCCGCTCGGCGGCGACAAGTAGGCCGCCCCTCGCGCGGCTGTAGCAAGCCTCGAGATCACGCATACGTCATCGCCGTTGCGACGCGGAAAGGCGATGACGATATCGGTCCCGGTCGGCCTTCGCCGACACAAGAACGAAAGGGACCGTTGATGATCGACGCGCAGAAGCTTCTCGACCAGTTTCTCGGCACGGGCGGAGGCGCACAGCAGGGCGCCGGCACGCCGGCGAACCCGCGGCAGACGTCCGGTGGTTCGATCCAGGATCAGATCGGCGGGTTTCTCGGCGGCCAGGGCAATTCGGCTCTGAAGGGTGCGCTCGCCGGCGGTCTCGCCACCTACCTTCTCGGCTCCAAGCGCGGCCGGAAACTCGGCGGCAAGGCCGTGAAATATGGCGGCATGGCCCTCGTCGCGGGCCTCGCCTACAAGGCCTGGCAGAACCATCAGGCGAAAAACGCCGGAGAGCTACCTCCCCAGCAGCAGCCCCATCATCAGCCGCAGATCGCCCATCAGCCGGCCCAGGAACTGCCCTCCCCCGAAGGCACCGCCTTTGAGCCGGACGGCCACGAGGCGGAAGACCGCGCCCGCCTCATCCTCTCCGCCATGATCGCCGCGGCGAAGGCCGACGGCTATATCGACCAGGAGGAGCAGGAAGCGATCTACGAGCGCATCGAGGCGCTCGATCTCGACAGCGAGGACAAGGGCCTTCTCTTCGACGAGATGCGCCGCCCGCTCTCCATCGACGACCTCGTCGAGCGAACGCCGAACCAGGAAGTGGCGACGGAAGTCTACGCCGCCTCGTTGCTCGCCATCGATCCCGACCATCCGGCGGAGAGAGCCTATCTCGACATGCTGGCGGCAAGGCTCGGCCTGCCCGAGGCGCTGACCCACGAAGTCCGCCGCGCCACCGACGAGGTGCAGGAAGACGGAGTGCCGGCATAAGCGGCCCGCAGGCATAAAACACAAAAGCCGGGGTTGAGCCCCGGCTTCGGTTCCACGCATCCGCTCAGCTTGTCGTCCGCTCAGCGCGAGCCAACTCAGCGCAGGCCAACTCGGCTCAGGAGCGCTCAGCTCGTCGGCTGCTGACCGCCGCTTTTTTCGGCCTCTTCCTCGGCAATCGCCTTCTCCAGAGCCGGCATGAAATCCGTCTCGAACGCCTTGGTATTGAGCGGGCCGACATTCTTGTAGACGATGATGCCGTCGCGCACGATGAACGTCTCCGGCACGCCGTAGACGCCCCAATCGATCGCCGTGCGCCCGGTCGAATCCGTCGCGATGCGATCGAAGGGATTGCCGAGCGTCCCGAGGAAGCGGCGGGCGTTTTCGCCCTCGTCCTTGTAATTGATGCTGGTGACGTCGAAGCGGTCGTCTTCCGACAATTGCATCAGCACAGGGTGCTCGCCGCGGCACGGGCCGCACCAGGACGCCCAGATATTGACGAGATGCACGCCCTCTTCGAGATCGGCGGTCTTGAGACCCTTGCCGTCTTCGTAAAGCGGCGGAAGATCGAAATCGGGCACTTCCTTGCCGATGAGAGCGGAGGGAACCTGCGAGGCGTCCTCGCCGAGCTGTTTCCAGAAGATGGCCACGAGAGCCATGAACAGAACGAGCAGTAAAACGAGCCAGACGCGTTTCATCGCGGGCGAATTGCGCCGTTTGCTCGTCGTCTTGATGGGAGGTTTCATAGGCCTTGTGTCGTCGAGCGGCGGCGCCTGGGGCCGGCCTTTTCCAATTCGTTGAGCCGACGCTTCTGAATGCGCGTATCGGCCACGACCCACACGACGAGGCCGATGAGAACGAGCGCGCTCGCACCATAGGCTGCGAGGATAAAAGGCAGATGCGTCATGGCGACCTCTAATGCGCGGCGGCGGGTCTGACGGCCGTGCTCGGGCGGCGGGCCGCGATCAGGATCTCCGTCGTGCGCGCCCTGCGCCGATAGATCTCCGCACGCATCGCCGCAAGATGCAGGGCGACAAAAATAAGTGTGTAGGCGACGGCCATCACCACGAGCGGCCACAGCATCGACGGCGCGATCGACGGCCCGTCGAGGCGGATGACGCTCGCCGATTGATGCAGCGTGTTCCACCAATCGACCGAGAACTTGATGATCGGGATGTTGACGAAACCGACGAGGATGAGGACGGCCGCGACCTTCGCCGCCCGCGTCGGGTCATCGAAGGCGCGCCACAGGGCCAAGAGCCCGAGATACATGATGAAGAGCACGAGAACCGAGGTGAGCCGTGCGTCCCAGACCCACCAGGTGCCCCACATCGGCTTGCCCCAGACGGAGCCGGTAAAGAGCGCGAGGAAGGTGAACGCCGCCCCGATCGGGGCTGCCGCCCGCGCCGACACGTCGGCGAGCGGATGGCGCCAGACGAGCGTGCCGAGAGCCGCGCCCGCCATCACCAGGTAACAGAACATCGCAAGCCAGGAGGCCGGCACATGCACATACATGATGCGCACGCTGTCGCCCTGCTGATAATCCGGCGGCGAAGCCACCAGCGACAGGTAGAGGCCGATGGCCAGCGTCACCACCGCGAGAACGGTGACGAAGGGCAGGATACGTGCCGACCACGACAGGAAGCGTGTCGGATTGGCGAGGCTGGAGATGGTACCCATGAGAAGACTTTAGGACCATTCTAGAGTGACAGCAAACACCACTTGCTTTCACGTCCAGGCTCAACCAGCCATGAGCTAGATCAATCGAGACCGAGACGAAGTGCCGCTGCGCCCGCAATCGGCGCCAGAACCGCTGAAAACATCGTGAACGCGCACAAAATCAGAAAGGGCGCGAGGAACGGGTCCGGATCGGCGATCGCCCCGTTGACGGCCGCGACCCCGAAGATCAGCACCGGGATCGAGAGCGGCAGGACGAGGATCGCCGCAAGCATGCCGCCCCGCGCCAGCCCCGCCGTCAGCGCCCCGCCCACCGCGCCGATCATCGCAAGGGCCGGCGAGCCGACGACGAGCGTCGCCGTGACGGCGGCAAGCGACAGCGCGTCGAGATTGAGGATGAGGCCGAGGATCGGCGCCACGACCACGATCGGCAGCCCGTGCGCCAGCCAGTAGCCGGCCGCGCGCGCGAAGACGAAGAGCGCCAGGGGCTCGCCCGACACCATGATGAGTTCGAGCGCTCCGTCCTCGCGGTCCTGGCCGAAGAGCCGGTCGAGCCCGAGAAGCAGCGACAGCAGCACCCCGATCCACAGAACCGCCGGCCCGATGCGGGCGAGAAGATTGAGATCCGGGCCGACGCCGAACGGAAACACGGTGACGACGGTCAGAAAGAAGAGGAGGCCGGTGAGCGCACCGCCGCCGGCGCGGAAGCTCGCTTTGACCGTCTGTCCGATGATGGCGGAAAAGGCGCTCATGAAGGCTTTCTCATTGCAGCTCGAGCGTGCGGGTCGGCGGCACGGGAAGGGTGAGATGGGTGGCCGCGATGATGGCGCCGCCGGCATCGAGATGCGTCCGCATCAGCCCGCCGAGCACCGCCTCGCCGTCGCGGTCGAGGCCCGAGGTCGGCTCGTCGAGAAGCCAGACCGGCCGCTTCGACAAGACGAGTCGCGCAAGCCCGGCGCGTCGCCGCTGCCCGGTCGAAAGCGCCCGCGCCGGCAGATGCATGGCATGCGCGAGGCCCACCTTTTCGAGCGCGTCGTAGATCGCCTCGCCGCCCGTCTCGCCCCCATAGATGCGCGACCAGAGCTTCAGGTTTTCTTCCACCGTGAAGACGCTTCTGAGCCCGTCGCCATAGGCGAGGAAGTGCAAAAACCCCTCCTCCAGCGTGCCGGCCTTGATCGTCACGGAACCGGCGACCGGAAACAGAAGCCCCGCGATCATGCGCAACAGGCTCGATTTGCCGGTGCCGTTCGGACCGACGATGGCGAGCACTTCGCCGCCTGACAGCGAAAAGCTGACGCCTTCGAAAATCGGCCGTCCCCCGCGTTCGCAGGCGAGATCTTCGGCATTCACGGAAATCGGACTGGGAAAGGAATTTTGGACCAAGTGTCGTTCTCTGCGGCATCGGCCGTTTGCGCGGCTGGTCTCCGCTTTAAGAATATTCTATATGCCCGGCAACCGGCGGCGGCAGGCGCTCCTCTCCGCCGGCCTCCAAAAAATCAGCCGGAACCGCACCGGAGGAGAGGCATTGGCCCAAGAGCGGCCGGCCTCATTGTGCGATCAAAGGAGCCTCGCGTGACCAAATCTCTCGACAGTTTCAAGGCCCGAAAACAGCTCGAAGTCGATGGGCGGACCTATACCTATTTCTCTCTGACTGAAGCGGAAAAGAACGGGCTCGACGGCGTTTCCCGCCTGCCCTTCTCGCTCAAAGTCCTCTTGGAAAACCTCCTGCGCTTCGAAGACGGGCGCAGCGTCACCGCCGACGACATCAAGGCCGTCGCCGAATGGCTGAAGGAGCGCCGCTCCTCGCGTGAGATCGCCTATCGTCCGGCGCGCGTCCTCATGCAGGACTTCACCGGCGTGCCCGCCGTCGTCGATCTCGCTGCCATGCGCGACGCCACGACGCATCTCGGCGGCGATCCGAACGTCATCAACCCGCTCGTCCCGGTCGACCTCGTCATCGACCATTCCGTGATGGTCGATTATTTCGGCACGCCGGAATCCTTCGAGAAAAACGTCGAGATGGAATACGAGCGCAACGGCGAGCGCTATCAGTTCCTGCGCTGGGGCCAGGGCGCGTTTGAAAATTTCCGCGTCGTTCCTCCGGGCACCGGCATCTGCCACCAGGTGAACCTCGAATATCTCGCCCAGACGGTGTGGACGCGTGAGGAAGACGGCGAAACGTTTGCCTTCCCGGACACCCTCGTCGGCACCGATTCCCATACGACGATGGTCAACGGCCTCTCCGTTCTCGGCTGGGGCGTCGGCGGCATCGAGGCGGAGGCCGCCATGCTCGGCCAGCCGATCTCCATGCTCATCCCGGAAGTCATCGGCTTCGGCCTCACCGGCCGCCTGCCGGAGGGCACGACCGCGACCGACCTCGTTCTGACCGTCACCCAGATGCTCAGAAAGAAGGGCGTCGTCGGCAAGTTCGTGGAATTCTTCGGTGAGGGCCTGTCCAACCTCTCACTCGAAGATCAGGCCACGATCAGCAATATGGCGCCGGAATATGGCGCCACCTGCGGCTTCTTCCCGATCGACAACGACACCCTCAAATATCTGAAGGCGACCGGGCGCGATCCGCATCGCGTCGAGCTGGTGGAGGCCTATGCCAAGGCGCAGGGCATGTTCCGCTTCGACGACACGCCCGATCCGCATTTCACCGACACCTTGACGCTCGACCTCTCCACGGTGGTTCCCTCGCTGGCCGGTCCGAAGCGCCCGCAGGACCGGGTGCCTCTGACGGACGCCGCAGGCGCCTTCGAAAGCGCTCTCGGCGAATTGCGCGGCGGCAAGAAGAGCTCGCAGGAGCCGCCGGAAAGCACCGGCGAGGCCCGTTACATGGACGAAGGCGCCGAAGGCGTCATGGACGTGCCGTCCTATCCGGTCGAGGGGATGGAATATCATCTGCGCGACGGCGACGTGGTCATTGCCGCGATCACCTCGTGCACCAACACCTCCAATCCGAGCGTTCTGATCGCCGCCGGACTTCTCGCCCGCAAGGCACGCGAGAAGGGCCTGGAGGTGAAGCCGTGGGTGAAAACCTCGCTCGCCCCGGGTTCGCAGGTCGTCACCGACTATCTGGCGAAATCGGGTCTGCAGGAAGATCTCGACGCGCTCGGCTTCGACCTCGTCGGCTATGGCTGCACCACCTGCATCGGCAATTCCGGACCGCTGCCGGAGGCGATTTCCGCAACCATTGCCGAAAACGACCTCGTCGCCTGCTCCGTTCTCTCGGGCAACCGCAACTTCGAAGGTCGCGTCAATCCGGATGTGCGGGCGAACTATCTCGCCTCGCCGCCGCTCGTCGTCGCCTATGCGCTGGCCGGCTCGCTCCGCCTCAACGTCACCGAGGAGCCGCTCGGCGAGGACAGAGAAGGCAACCCCGTCTACCTGAAGGACATCTGGCCGAGCTCGAAGGAGGTCGCCGAGATCGTTCGCCAGGTGATCTCGGAGGAGATGTTCCGCACCCGCTACGGCGACGTCTTCCGCGGCGACAAGCGCTGGCAGGGGATCAAGGTCGAAGGCGGCATGACCTACACCTGGCCGTCGTCGTCGACCTACGTCCAGAACCCGCCCTTCTTCGAAGGCATGGACAAGACGCCGAAGCCGGTGGAGGACGTGGAAAAGGCGCGCATTCTGGGCCTCTTCCTCGATTCCATCACCACCGACCACATCTCGCCCGCGGGCGCCATCAAGCGCGACAGCCCCGCCGGCGACTATCTGGTGTCACATCAGGTGCGGCCGATCGAGTTCAACTCCTATGGCTCGCGGCGCGGCAATCATGAAGTGATGATGCGCGGCACCTTCGCCAACATCCGCATCAAGAACCAGATCCTGTCGGGCGTCGAAGGCGGCTACACCCGTCACTACCCCTCCGGCGAGGAGCTGCCGATCTACACGGCCGCGATGCGCTACGAGGAAGAGGGCGTGCCGCTCGTCATCTTCGCCGGCAAGGAATACGGCACCGGCTCGTCGCGCGACTGGGCGGCGAAGGGCACCCGTCTTCTCGGCGTGCGCGCCGTGATCGCGGAGAGCTTCGAGCGCATCCACCGCTCGAACCTGATCGGCATGGGCGTCCTGCCGCTCGTCTTCAAGGACGACACGTCCTGGCAGTCGCTCGGCATCAAGGGCGACGAGGAAGTGTCGATCGCGGGCCTCACGGATATCCGTCCGCGCAGCGAGGTGACGGCCAAGATCACCTTCGCCGACGGCCGCACCGAGGAGGTGCCGCTCATGGTGCGCATCGACACGGAAGACGAGCTCGACTACTACCGCCACGGGGGAATTCTGCACTATGTGCTGCGCAACCTCGTGAGCGACAAAGAAGCCGCATAGGGATCTTCTGATCTCGACGGTTCAAGACATGTCACAAGGGTGTGCGCTCACCCCCTTGTGACACTCTTTTGGGGGAGGAGCAGGCATAGTGCGCCGCGTCATGCATCGCTATTTCCGCCTGCTTCCTTTCGCCCTGCCCGCCACGCTCGCTGTCATGCTCGGCGTTGCGATCGCAGCCGCGCCGGCCAAGGCCGAAAGCGCGCAAGCCGCCACACCCGGATCAGGGACGAAGGCCGTCATCGAGCTCTTCACGAGCCAGGGCTGTTCCGCCTGTCCGCCGGCCGACGCCTTTCTCAACGAATTGTCGACCCACGACGATCTCATCATCCTGTCGCTGCCGGTCGATTACTGGGACTATCTCGGCTGGAAGGACACGCTCGCCCAGCCCGAAAACACCGCCCGTCAGCGCGCCTATGCGGCGGTGCGTGGTGACGGCAAGGTCTATACCCCGCAGATGGTGGTCAACGGCCACGGCCATTATGTCGGCAGCAACCGCCACAAGATCACCTCGCTGCTCGCCACGGCCCATCTCCCGGTCTCGGTCTCTCTCTCCCGCAGCCACAAGCGCCTCAACGTCGACATCGGCGCCGGCACGCCTCCGCAAGACGGCATGGTGACCGTGCGCCTCGTCACCTTCCTGAAAAAGGTCGATGTGCCGATCCGCTCCGGCGAAAACCGCGGCCGCACCCTCACCTACCGCAATGTCGTCCTCGACAACGAGCCGATCGGCATGTGGGACGGCAAGGCAATGAAGCTCGTTCTTCCGACGGAAGCCGTCATGGAAGGGCCCGGCAAAGGCTGCGCCATCATCCTGCAGATCGAAAGCGACAAAGGCCCAGGCCGCATCCTCGGCGCCGGCACGCTGCACGCCGAGGCACAGGGCTGAGGTTTACGAAGAACCGCGAAAAGAGAGGCGCGTGATGGCGCCCGCCCTCACTCCGGCGCCTTCTCCTCCCGCACCTCTTCGATCAGCTCCTTCACCTTCGGCAAAATGTTGTCGACGATGACCGTCACGCCCTCTTTCGTCGGATGCAGCCCGTCCGGCTGTTTCAGGCTGTCGTCGAGCGCCACGCCGTCGAGGAAGAACGGATAGAAGAGAACGCCCGTCTCTTTCGCGAGATCGGGATAGATCGCGTTGAAAGCCTCGCCATATTCGTCGCCGAGATTGGGCGGCGCGTACATGCCGGCGAGAAGCACCTTCTGGCCGCGCTCTTGCAAGCGCGTGACGATCTTGGTCAGCGCCGCGCGCGTCACCTTCGGGTCGACGCCCCGGAGCGCATCATTAGCGCCGAGTTCGACGATAACGGCATCGGCCGTCTCCGGCACCGACCATTCGAGACGCTGCTGCCCGCCGGTCGCCGTATCGCCGGAAACGCCGGCATTGATCACCTTGGCCGCGATCCCCTCGTCGTCGAGGCGCGCCTGCAGCTGATCGGCAAAGCCCGCGCCGGAGGCAAGGCCATAGCCCGCCGTCAGGCTGTCACCGAAGGCGACGATCTCCACGGGCTCGGCCGCCTGCGCCCGCGTGCCCACAAGTCCGCCGCCCATGATCCCTCCCATGATGAGAGCGAGCCCGAGCCCGAGCGCCGGCCAGATCCGGCCCGCACCACCTGTCCTCACACCGCCTTTGCTCAAAGGAACGTGACCCGGAGCACCCTGCCCCCCATAAACGCCCCCAGAAACTTTGAATGTCATATGCGAAGCCCCATATGCGCAGCCGTGCCCGAAGGCGGATATAGGTTTTCATAAGCGTGCGTGAACCGGCCATTCTGATCGACGGTGCAGAGCTGACGCTCGGCACCGGCCGCTCCCAAGTCCATGTTCTGAGGCAGGCGAGCCTCGTCGCCGCCCCTGGCGAGATGATCGGCCTCATCGGCCCGTCGGGCTCCGGCAAATCGACGCTTCTGATGGTGGTCGCGGGGCTCGAGCGCGTCGACCGCGGCCGTGTCGCCGTCGCCGGGCGCGATTATTCGGAGATGGACGAAGACGCGCTCGCCGCCTTCCGCGGCGACAAGATCGGCTTCGTCTTTCAGGCTTTCCATCTGATGCAGACGATGACGGCGCTGGAAAACGTCGCCGTGCCGCTCGAACTCGCAGGCAAGGCAGATGCCTTCGCCCGCGCCGAAAAGATGCTGGCGCGCGTCGGCCTCGGCGAGCGCCTCTCGCATTATCCGGCGGCGCTGTCGGGCGGCGAGCAGCAGCGCGTGGCGATCGCCCGCGCCCTCGTCACCGAGCCTGCGATCCTGATCGCCGACGAGCCGACCGGCAATCTCGACGAAGACACCGGCCGCGAGATCGCCGATCTCCTCTTCGAGACGGTGCGCGAGCACGCCACCACCCTTCTCCTCGTCACCCATGACCGGGCGCTCGCCGAGCGCTGCGACCGGACCGTCAGGATCGCGAGCGGCCATATTGAGCCGGTGAGCGGCGACAAGGCAGTGCCGGCGCGCGAACGCGCCGTAGCGAGCCCGGCCTGAGCGGCCGATGACAGCCTCTTCCTCCCCCGCCCCTCGCCGCGCCCCCGCAACCACCTCGCTGCGCTTTGCGCTGCGCGAGCTGAGAGGCGGCCTTGCCGGCTTCTACGTCTTCCTCGCCTGCATCGCACTCGGCGTGGCGGCGATTGCCGGCGTCAATTCCGTCTCGCGCGCCCTGACGGAAGGCATCGCCCATGAGGGCCGCACCATCCTCGGCGGCGACATCTCCTTCTCGCTCATCCACCGTCAGGCGAACCCGGACGAATATGCCTTCCTCACGAAGACGGCCGACGATGCCGGCGGCGCGCTCGCGCTCGTCTCGAATATGCGGGCGATGGCCCGCCGTCTCGACGGCTCCGACCAGACGCTCGTCGAGCTGAAAGCGGTCGGGCCGGGCTATCCGCAGCTCGGCACCTTTGCGCTTGCCGGTGGCGGCGATGTCCAGGAGGCGCTCAGCTCCCAGAACGGGGTTTCGGGCGCCGTTGCCGCGCCGGAGCTGATGGAGCGGCTCAACCTCAGCGTGGGCGACGAGGTGGCGCTCGGCGCCACGAAAGTCGCGATCCGCGGCGTCGCCGAGACCGAGCCCGACCGCCTTTCCGACGGCATCGGCTTCGGCCCCCGCCTTCTCGTCTCCGAGACAACACTCGAAGCGACAGGCCTCGTGCGCCCGGGCAGCCTGATCACCTACGAATACCGCCTCATCCTGCCCGGCGCCTCGGATGAACGCCTCGCCGCGATCCGCGACACGGCCGACGAGCGCTTCCCCGAAGCCGGCTGGCGCATGCGCTCGCGCGACAACGCCTCGCCGCGGCTTTCCGACAACATCGACCGGTTCGCCCAGTTTCTGACCCTCGTCGGCCTCACGGCCCTCGTCGTCGGCGGTGTCGGCGTCGGCAATGCGGTCGCAAGCTTCGTCGATCTGAAGCGGCCATCGATCGCCACGCTCAAATGCCTCGGCGCCTCGCGCAGCTTCGTCTTCCGCACCTATCTGACGCAGATCCTCATCCTCGCCGCCCTCGGCATCGCGATCGGCCTCGCGGTCGGCGCCATCCTTCCCTTCGTGGCCCTTGCCGCCCTCTCCAACATTCTGCCGCTCTCGGCCGTCCCCGCGCTCTATCCGCGCGAACTGGCGCTCGCCGCTCTCTACGGGCTTCTCGTCGCTCTCTCCTTCTCGCTCTGGCCGCTCGGCCGGGCCCGCGATCTCAAAGCGTCCAGCCTGTTTGCCGACCGTTCCGCGCATTTTGCCGCAAAACCGGCTCTGTCGATCCGCCTCCTGCAGCTCGGCCTTCTCGCCGGCCTCGCCGCGATCGCCATTCTCCTGTCGGCCGACTGGCATATCGCCGCCTGGTTCGTGGCGGGCGTCATCGTCGTCTTTTTCGTCCTGCGCCTCATCGCCTTCGCCATCGTCTGGGCGGCCGCGCATGCCGGCACCATCCGCAACACCACCTTGCGTCTCGCCATTCGCAACATCCAGCGCCCGGGCGCCTTGACCGGCAGTGTCGTTCTCTCTCTCGGTCTCGGCCTGACGCTCCTCGTCACGCTCGCCCTCATCGACACCAATATGCGCGCCCAACTGACCGGGCGCATCGCCGACGAGGCGCCGGACTTTTTCTTCGTCGACATCCAGAACGCCGAGCGCGAGCCGTTCATCGCCCTCCTGCGCCAGGCGGCGCCCGACGGCACCATCCAGACCGTGCCGATGCTGCGCGGCCGCATCACCGAGCTTCACGGCACCCCGGCTTCGGAGATCGAGCCGGAAGAAGGCTCCGGCTGGGTGCTGCGCGGCGACCGCGGCATCACCTATTCGAGCGACCTTCCCGAAAACTCGCGCATCGAAGAGGGCGAATGGTGGCCTGAAGATTATGCGGGAGAGCCCCTCGTCTCCTTCGATGGCGAGCTTGCCCGCGGCCTCGGCCTCAAGCTCGGCGACACCATCACCGTCAACGTGCTCGGCCGCTCCATCACCGCGAAAATCGCCAATTTCCGCTCCGTGGAGTGGGAATCGCTCGCCATCAACTTCGTCATGGTGTTTTCGCCGAACACGTTTGCGGGCGCACCGCACACCCATCTCGCGACCCTCGCTCTGCCCGAAGGAAGCCCGGAGAAAGTCTCCGGAAACGTCCTGCGCGAGGTCACCAACGCCTTTCCGGGCGTCACCTCGGTGCGGGTGAAGGACGCGATCGAGGCGGTCAATTCCGTGGTGCGGCAATTGGCACTCGCCGTCCGCATCGCGGCCTCCTTGGCGCTCGTCGTCTCCATGCTCGTTCTCGCCGGCGCGCTCGCCGCCGGTCATCGCCAGCGCCGCCAGGATGCCGTCATCCTGAAGGCGCTCGGGGCGACCAGGCGTCAGCTGATGACGGCGTTTGCCGTCGAATACGGGCTTCTCGGCCTCGCCACGGGATTTTTCGCGCTTCTGGCGGGCGCCGGCGCCGCCTGGCTCGTCGTCTCCGCCCTCATGGATTTCCGCTTCACGCTCTTCCCCTGGGTCGCGGCGGCAGCGGCCGTCATCGCCCTCGTCGTGACGATCGGGCTCGGCCTTGCCGGCACCTGGCGCATCCTCTCGGTGCGCCCCGCGCCCTTCCTCCGCAATCTGTGATCGGGGATAATGTTTCGCTTAACCTTGCGTGATGTTAATTTCTTCCAGGACGGACAGGTCTTGTGATGGACTTGTCCCATTGCCATATGCGGAGCGACGCCCGTTTTTAGCTTAGGCGGAGCACCCCAACAGGAGGAATTCGATGGCTGAATTCGACCGGCAGTACCAGACTGTCGATCGCTCGAGCACAGTATCCCGGGCCGGCGCCCGCGCTGGCATCGACGAGGGCCTGCGTGCCTTCATGCTCGGCATCTACAACAACATGGCGATGGGCCTTGCCGTCACCGGCGTTGCCGCCTTCGCCACGTTCTATTTCGCCGTCGAGCAGACGGCGGGTGGCGCGATGCTGACGCCCTTCGGCCAGGCCGTTTATGCGAGCCCGCTGAAGTGGGTGATCATGTTCGCCCCGCTTCTCTTCGTGTTCGGCTTTTCGGCCGGCATCAACCGCATGCAGCCGGGAACGGCGCGGATGGTGTTCCTCGCCTTCGCGGCGGTGATGGGTCTGTCCCTGTCGACGATCTTCCTGGTCTTCACCGGCCAGTCGATCGTGCAGACGTTCTTCGTCACGGCGGCGGCCTTCGGTGGCCTCTCTCTGTGGGGCTACACTACGAAGAAGGATCTGTCGGGCTGGGGTTCATTCCTGGTGATGGGCCTGATCGGCATCATCATCGCCTCGATCGTGAACATCTTCCTCGCCTCGTCGGCGCTGCAGTTTGCCGTCTCGGCGATCGGTGTCCTGCTCTTCGCAGGCCTCACCGCCTACGACACACAGCGGCTGAAGAACACGTATGATTACGTGTCCGGCGACACGGTGGCCGCGGGCCGCGCCTCCATCATGGGCGCCCTGCAGCTCTACCTCGACTTCATCAACCTCTTCATGTTCCTGCTTCAGTTCATGGGCAACCGCAACTGAGCGGAAAGAGGTTTTTGAAAAAGCTTCGAACGGCGCCTTCGGGCGCCGTTTTTGTGTGCGCTTTCTCCCATCGACGCTGATCGCGCAAAGCGCTATGGCGAAAGCCATGGACACACCCGCCTCCCTCACCATTCGTGCCGCCGAAGCGGCCGATATCCCGGCCATCACCAAGATCTATGCCCATGCCGTCCTTCACGGCACGGCGAGCTACGAGCTCGATGCGCCCGACGAAGCCGAGATGCTGTCGCGTTTCGAGACGATCCTGGCGGGCGGCCATCCCTACCTCGTGGCGCTTCGTGGCGATGAGATCCTGGGCTACGCCTATGCCGGCGCCTTTCGCGCCCGCCGCGCCTATCGCTACATGGTCGAGGACGCGATCTACATTCATCCAGAAGCGCACCGCCAGGGGATCGGCCGGCGCCTGCTCGAAGCGCTCATTCAGGAATCGGAACGGCGCGGCTTTCGCCAGATGGTCGCCGTCATCGGCGACGGCAGCCGCCATGTCGCCTCCGTCGGCCTGCACGCGGCCTTGGGCTTCCGCAATGCCGGCACCATCACCGCCTCGGGCTTCAAGTTCGGCCGCTGGCTCGACACGGTGTGGATGCAAAAAGAACTCGGCGAAGGCGGCAGCACCCTGCCCGATCGCGATCCCGGGCTTCCGGCGTCTTAGGATCGGCCGCCAGGCAGCGCCGGCAGCTCAGCCCGACACGAGCTTCAGCTTCGGCTTGTCGAGAATCTTCAAAACCTGCGCCAGATCGTGGCCGCGTTTCAGGATCGTGCCGCCGGTCGCCACCACCCGGTAGGCGCCCTGTTTGCGCGCGAGAGCGGGCACCTTCTCCACCTTGTAGAGCGGCATTTCGCTGGCGCGCCGGAAGATCGAGAAAATCGCCCGATCCGCCAGATGGTCGATGGCGTAATCGCGCCATTCGCCTTCCGCCACGCGCCGCCCGTAAACTCTGAGGATGACGTCGAGTTCGGTGCGGTGGAAGGCGACCAGCGCCTTGTTGGCGCCGGACTTCCCACCGGAATGCGTCCCAGACTGCGCCCCAGAATGCGTCGACGAATGCCCCCCGGCATGCATCGGCGAATGCCCGCTCGTTTTCTCGCTCGAATGCGCTGCGAAACCCGTCCGCAGCGCGGCCCTAGACCCGTCTTCTGTCTCGCTCAAGCAAGCCTCCTGATGGCCGTTCATTAAAGCGGCAATCGCGGCAGGCAGGCAAGGCTAGATTGGTTGAACGTCCCGTCGCGGGAAAGAAATTTCATATTGTCGCCGGAATTCAGCCCTTCGCACGCCACTCTGGAAAGCGAGATTGAGACTGCCTCATATAATTCGTCGGAGCCGGGGCGACGGTTCGCCCCCAGCCCCCGAACTCCGGTTCCGCCGAATATTGTTCCGAGTAGGTTCAATCCCCCAGAGGTAACACCTTAAAGGCCGGTCAGTCCGGCCTTTTTCTTGTCCGGCCCTTTTCTTCTACGGACCCTCATCGTGTTCGCCGCCGGATCGGGCATGGCGTCAGGTGGGGTCTTTTCGGTCCCCTTCTTTCCTTTCCCCATCTGGCCCTAGAATAGGGAGCAGTCGCGGTGCCCATGCGTGATTCGCAAGGCACAGCCGAACCGGCCCGAAGGCCCCGCATGGGAGACCGTCATGCCCCGCCTCTTCACGGCGCTCGAGCTTCCCTCCGACATCGCCTTCTCTCTGTCCCTGTTGCGCGGCGGCCTGCCCGGAGCGCGCTGGATCGACCCGGAGAACTATCACATCACCCTCCGCTTCATCGGTGATGTCGACCACCGCACGGCGAACGAGGTCGCCGGCACGCTGGCGCAGGTGAGCCGGCAGGGTTTCGAACTCTCCTTATCGGGCCTCGGCACCTTTGGCGGACGCAAACCCCATTCGGTCTGGGCCGGCGTCTCCGCCGGCGACAAGCTGCGCGAATTGCAGGCCGATCTGGAACGCCGCCTGCAGCGTCTCGGCCTCGATCCCGACCGGCGCAAATTCAGCCCGCATGTGACGCTCGCCCGCCTCAAGACGGCGAGCCAGGGCGATGTCGCCGCCTATCTGGCGCTCCGCGGCGATTTCCGCACGCCGCCCTTCGAGGTCGGGCGCTTCGTGCTTCTCTCCTCGCGCGATTCCAGAGGCGGCGGCCCCTACATCATGGAAGAGGCCTACCCGCTCGCGGCCTGACACCGCCCGAACGGACGGGGCGGACCCCACCCCCAATCATCCCCCTCAATCGCGCATCGCATCGCGCGGCGCATGCGGCCGCCCGTCGAGAAAGCCGATATCGCGCAACCGCGCTTCGGGCATCTCGTCGAGATCGAGCCGTCGCGGCCTCGCCCGCCAAGCCATAAATTGCGCCATGAGAGCCGCAAACCATTGGATGCGCCGGACCGGGCGTCCGGACGCGCATGTTTCTGCGAACATCGCCCATCTCCTGAACAGGTCTCTTCTAAGTGATGCTCGTTCCTAAGCCTTGCAGCGGGCACCAATCCAACCAATAATCCGCGCCCTGCAATAAGGTGTGCTTATGCCTTTTTCCCTTCCTCCCGTGACCGCGATCCGCGTTTTCGAGGCCGCCGCGCGGCATCTGAACTTCACGGCCGCCGCCGAAGAGCTCGCCATGACGCAGGCGGCCGTCAGCTATCAGATCAAGCTTCTGGAAGAGCGCCTCGGCACGCGCCTCTTCGTGCGCCGGGCGCGCGGCGTCGAGCTGACGGAGGCGGGCGCCCGCCTTGCCCCGGCCGTGCTGCGCGCCTTTGAAGGGTTGCGGGAGAGCTTCGCCGCCTTGGCCGTCACCAGCGAACACATTCTGTCGGTGAGCGCCGTCGCCACCTTCGCGACCACCTGGCTCGTTCCAAGGCTCGGCTTCTTCCAGCTCGCCCATCCGGAAATCGCCGTGCGTCTCGACACCAGCAACCAATTGACGGATTTCGCGCGCGATTCCGTCGATCTCGGGCTGCGGGCAGGCCGCGGCGACTGGTCGGGCCTTGCGATCCACAAGCTGCGCGACATCGCCTTCTCGCCGATGCTGAGCCCGGCGCTTGCCGCGCGCCTCGGCCCCACGCCGAAACCCGCCGACCTTCTCGACCTCCCCTTGATCGATCCGTCGGATTCCTGGTGGACGGACTGGTTCCGCCTCGCCGGCATCGAGGCCGGCGACATTGAGGAACGCTCGGGCCTGCATCTTTTGTCCCAGCATCTCGCCGCCCGCGCGGCCCTCGCGGGCCAGGGCGTCGCCATCCTGGAGCCGGCCTTCTTCGCCGAAGAGGTCGCGGCGGGGCACCTCGTTCAGCCTTTCTCCCTCGCCGCCTCTTCCAACTGGGCCTATTACCTCGTCTATCCCGAGACCCGCCGTCCGACCCGCAAGGTGCGCGTCTTTCGCGATTGGATCATGAGCCGTCTGCAGGAAGAGGCCGCGCTCCGCCCGGACGCAGCGGCGAGAGAGGCACCTGATCCCCGCACGAGCTAAGGCGGCGATGCGGCCAGGCGGCGCCAGTCATTAGCAGCGTTGGCAGCTCGCCCCTCCGCTCCAGATAAAGGCGCAAGGCCGGACAAAAGTATACGGACGGACGTCTCGGCATCATCCCAGCATCAGTGACGCACGGAAGGCTCGAACATGAAAATCGGCTTCATCGGATTGGGCCAGATGGGCACCGGCATGGCGAAGAACCTCATCGCCGCCGGTCACCAGGTCACGCTCTACAACCGCACGCGTTCCAAGGCGGAGGCCCTTGCCGGAGACGGCGCAACCGTCGCTGAGACGGTCGCCGACGCCTGCCGCGGCGAGGCGGTCATCACCATGCTGCCGGACGACAAGGCGCTCGCAGGAATCGTCGACGGCCCCGACGGCATCCTGGAACACCTGCCCAAGGGCGCGCTCCACATCTCCTCGAGCACGATCAGCGTCGCGATGGCGGAGCGGCTCGCCGCGTCCCATGCCGGAAAAGGCCAGGCGTTTCTTTCAGCCCCCGTCTTCGGGCGTCCGGACATGGCCGCCGCCGGCAAGCTCTTCGTCGTCGCCGGCGGCGCCGAGACCGCCATCGAGACGGCGAAACCGCTCTTTGACGCGATCGGCCAGCGCACCTTCGCCATCTCCGCAGAGCCGAAGGGCGCGAGCCTCGTCAAACTCTCCGGCAATTTCCTCATCGCCTCGGTGATCGAATCCCTCGGCGAGGCGATCGCCCTCGTCGACAAAGGCGGCATCGACAAGAACGCCTATCTGGAGCTTCTCACCTCGACGATTTTCGGCGCGCCCGTCTACAAGACCTATGGCGGCCTCATCGTGGAAGAGAACTTCGAGCCGGCCGGCTTCCCGGCACCCCTCGGCAAGAAAGACGTCGATCTCGCCTTGCAGGCGGGCGATGCCCTGAACGTCCCGCTGCCGATCGCAAGCCTCTTGCACGACCGCTTCCTGCGGCTTCTCGCCCATGGCGGCGAAAATCTCGACTGGTCGGCGATGGGCGCGCTCGCGGCAAAGGATGCCGGCAGAAAGGACTAGCCTCTCTCTCGACCTTCTTCGCGTATCGCCCTCTGGCGCTGCGCACGCCATTCCTCGCGCGTGATTTCCCAGATCTCCGAGGGCAGGCGGCCGCTGACGAAGCTGCGCTCCGTCACCGCGACGAGGCGCATGCCGCCGCGCTCGGAGACACGCCTGGAGCGGGCGTTCGCGACCGCCTTGGAAACACGCAGCAAAGGCTCGCCGAGCGTCTCGAACCAGAATGCGCCGACGGCCTCGGTCGCCTCGCCCACCAGGCCCTGCCCCTGCCATTCGGGCGTCAGCCAGAAGCCGCGCTGGTCGTCGTCGCTGTCCCGCCTCAGGCTGATCACGCCGATCGCCTCGTCGGGCCCCGCTTTCGGGCGAAGCGTCCAGTGCCACTCGCGCCCGGCCTCGATCGCCGGCAGCGCCACGTCGCGGATATAGGTGAGCGCCCCATCCTCCGGATAGGGCCACGGCACCACCGCATTCAGATAGCGGACGATCTCAAACTGCGGAAACCTGCGCTGAATGGCGGCAGCGTCATCGATCCGCAATGGTCGCAAGGTTAGGCGCGGCGTCGAGATCTCCGGAATTTTTTGCATGGCCGCAGACCCGACCACCTTACTGCCCGCGCGCCAACAGGATGCGGAAGGCGAAGCCGCCGAAAATGCTGGCACAAAGCCAGTCGATCGCGCGCGAGATCTTGCGCGAACGGCGCAAAGTGGCAGAAACGCGGTCCGCCGCGAGCACCATTGCTGCGCAGGAGGGGACGCCGAGACAGATAAAATAAGATCCGAGAAACGCCAGCTTGGCAGAGGCGTGCGGGTCGTTTACCGAAATGAACTGCGGCAGGAAGGTCACGAAGAACAGAACGATCTTCGGATTGAGGAGATTGATGCCGAAACCTGCAAGCCAGCTCTTCACGAGCGGCTGTCTGGAGCGCAGGCTCGTATCGAGTGTCAAAGCCGAACCACGGCGGATCGCCTGGAACGCGAGGTAGAGAAGATAGAGCGCTCCGACAATCTTCACCGCGAGGAAAGCCTTTGGCGAGGCGGCGAGGAGCGCCGACAGCCCGAAGGCCGCGAGCATCGTGTGCACCACGAGGCCCGAGGTCGCGCCCAGCATGGCGGCAAGTCCGGCCGCACGTCCCTGCGTCAGCGTGCGGCTGAGAAACAGCGTCATATCGGGCCCGGGCGTAATGATGAGCACGCCGGCCGCGAAGGTGAAGGTGGCGATGACCGCCAGCGAAGGAAGAAAGTCCATACGCGCCTCCTGAGGACCGCATTCATGCCTCTTGCCGATGTCACGCGCCACCCGTTTTTTGCGCCGGTTTTGCGGCTGATGCCCGCGGTCCGCACGGCCGGATCGCGGCCTTTGGCGGATCTTCCCGTGCTTCTGCCACCGCCCGCGCGCCGCGGTCGCCGTGTGGCCGACGCCATGGACTTCGTGAAGCGGCGCCCGACGATGACGGCGCTCTCCGCACTTCTTGCGATCCTCCTCGTCTTCGCCGCCTTTCCCGCCATCGATCTCGCCGTCGCCAGGCTCTTCTTCGATAGCAGCCATGGGTTCACGGTGACGGGCGCGCCGCCCTTCTGGCGCAATGT
The DNA here is from genome assembly GCF_021462425.1 of Afifella sp. H1R. Lineage (NCBI taxonomy): Bacteria > Pseudomonadati > Pseudomonadota > Alphaproteobacteria > Hyphomicrobiales > Afifellaceae > Afifella > Afifella sp. H1R. Next base: position 1,061,071 of record NZ_JAKEDY010000002.1, on the reverse strand, counting down.
CGGCCGCGGCCTCGAAATCTTTATCGCCATCGCCATCGGCCTGCCCTTCGTCGCAAGACTCCTATGGCCGGACAGGCCGATGCTCGTGCGCCCGCACAAGCCGGTCTTCCTCTATCTCGTTCTGGCGATCGGGCCGGGGCTTCTCATCAACGGCCTTCTCAAGACGTTCTCGGCGCGCCCGCGCCCCCGTCATCTCTTCGAATTCGGCGGCGAAGAGGTCTTCGCCCGCGTCGGCGATCTCTCCGGCACCTGTCATTCCAACTGCTCGTTCGCCTCCGGCGAAGCGGCCTCCGCCTTCTGGCTGATCGCGCTCGTCTTCGTCGTGCCGAGGGCCTGGCGTCTGCCCGTCTTTCTCGCGACCTTCGGGCTCCTCCTCATCGTCTCGTGGACGCGCCTCGCCATGGGCGGGCATTTTTTGAGCGACGTTCTCGTCGCCTGGCTCGTCACCTTCCTCGTCATGATCGTTCTGCGCCTGCCGGTGCTCTACCGGTTCCAGCCCGAGATCGATCGCGGCGTCACCGCCGCCCTCACCATTCTCGGGCGCCGGCTGCGCGCGGCCGGGCGGTTTGTCTTCTCGACCCGCGCATAAGGCCACAGGCCCCCGTTCGTCGCCATCAAGCCGGGCCTCACGTCTTGCACCGCACCGCACCCGGCCTATAGTGCGCGGCCGATTATAACCCTGCGCAACAAGCGGATTTCCATGGCTTCCGACGTCAAGAAAGTGGTGCTCGCCTATTCCGGCGGCCTCGACACCTCCATCATCCTGAAATGGCTGAAAGTCACCTATGACTGCGAGGTGGTGACCTTCACCGCCGATCTCGGTCAGGGCGACGAGCTCGAGCCGGCCCGCAAGAAGGCGGAGATGCTCGGCATCAAGGAAATCTACATCGAGGATCTGCGCGAAGAATTCGTCCGCGACTTCGTCTTCCCGATGTTCCGCATGAACGCCGTCTATGAAGGCGTCTATCTTCTCGGCACCTCGATCGCCCGCCCGCTCATCTCCAAGCGCCTCGTCGAGATCGCCCACGAGACCGGCGCCGATGCGATCGCCCATGGCGCCACCGGCAAGGGCAACGACCAGGTCCGCTTCGAGCTCAGCGCCTATGCGCTCGATCCCGACATCAAGGTGATCGCCCCCTGGCGCGAATGGGACTTCAAGTCGCGCACCGACTTGATCGATTTCGCCGAAAAGAACCAGATCCCGGTGCCGAAAGACAAGCGCGGCGAGGCGCCCTTCTCCGTCGATGCGAACCTCCTGCATTCCTCCTCGGAAGGCAAAGTCCTGGAAGACCCGAACGAAGAGCCGCCGGCCTACGTCTTCCAGCGCTCCGTCTCGCCGGAAGAGGCACCCGACAAGGCGACGATCATCGAGATCGCCTTCAGGAACGGCGACCCCGTGTCGATCGACGGCAAGGCGATGAAGCCGCATGAGCTTCTGGCGGCCCTCAACGATCTCGGCCGCGACAACGGCATCGGCCGCGTCGATCTCGTCGAAAACCGCTTCGTCGGCATGAAGAGCCGCGGCATCTATGAGACGCCGGGCGGCACCATCCTGCTGCAGGCTCACCGGGCGATGGAATCGATCACGCTCGACCGCGGCGCGGCCCATCTCAAGGACGAGCTGATGCCGAAATACGCCGAGCTCGTCTACAACGGCTTCTGGTACGCACCGGAGCGCGAGATGATCCAGGCGCTCGCCGACAAGAGCCAGGAGAAGGTCGAAGGCACCGTCCGCCTGAAACTCTACAAGGGCAATGTCATCGTCATCGGCCGGGCGAGCGCGCAATCGCTCTACAATGACGAACTCGTCACCTTCGAGGACGATCGCGGCGCCTACGACCAGCGCGATGCGGCCGGCTTCATCCGCCTGAACGCCCTGCGCCTTCGGACACTCGGCATGCGCGACCGGCTGAAAAGCTGACGAAAGGCTGACGGCAAGTCCGCATGTCTTTGCAATTTGAGAGGACCAGGACCATTTATTTCAGATGTCCTGGTCCTTTCCCATCGGCCGGCTCTTCGGCTCGGAAATCCGCATCCACGCCACCTTCTTTCTTCTCCTGGCGTGGATCGGGTTCGCGCATTACCAGATGGGCGGGGCCGCGGCCGCCATCGACGGCGTTCTCTTCATCCTGGCGATCTTCGCCTGCGTCGTCGCGCATGAATTCGGTCACGCGCTGACGGCACGCCGCTTCGGCATCAAGACGCCCGACATCACGCTTCTGCCGATCGGCGGGCTCGCCCGTCTCGAACGCATGCCGGAAAATCCGCGCGAGGAAATCCTCGTCGCGCTCGCCGGCCCGGCCGTCAACATCGTCATCGCCGCCGTCTTGATCCTCGCCCTCGGCGGCGCCGTCGATACGGCCTCGCTCGCCTCGCTCGACAATCCGCAGGTGAGCTTTCTGGCCCGCCTTGCCGGCGTCAATCTCTTCCTCGCCCTCTTCAATCTCATCCCGGCCTTTCCGATGGATGGCGGGCGCGTCCTGCGCGCGGCCCTCTCCTTCAAGCTGAGCCGCCCGGCCGCGACCACGATGGCCGCACGCATCGGCCAGGGCGTTGCGGTCGGCTTCGGCTTTCTCGCCCTTTACGGCAATCCGATCCTTCTCCTCATCGCCGCCTTCATCTTCCTCGCCGGCAATGCGGAGGCACGCTCCGTCGGCCTCGAAGATGCCGCGCGCGGGCTCAGGGTGCGCGATGCCATGATCAGCGAGTTCGAATCCCTCGCCCCCTCCGCGACCCTGGGCGAGGCCGCCGAGCTCCTTCTGCGCACCACACAGCATGAATTTCCGGTCGTCGATGGCAGCGGTCGCCTGCGCGGCATCCTCACCCGCGCGACGCTGATCGAAAAGCTCGCAGCCGAGGGGCCGGACGCCCCCGTCCTGCATGTCATGACGGCCGATATTCCGGTGATTGCCGCGCGCGCCCGCCTGAGCGATGCGCTGAAGCGCCTCCAGGCCGGCATGGCGCCGGCGGTCGGCGTCGTAGAGGGCGGCATCAGCCTGGCCGGCCGCACCGAAGGCGGCCGCTTCATCGGCTATATCACCGTCGACAACATCGACGAGCTGATGATGATCCGCGGCGCCACCGGACCCGCCTCACCACCAGGCCGCGGCACCGGCCCCGTCGTGCCGCAATAGGTCGTTGCGAACCCGGTCACCGGGCGCGCCCAACCGCCCCGGCAGCAGCGCTCCGCAATCCCGCGGGCGGAGCCGAACAAACCCCGATCAGCGACTGACGCGCAGATTGGAAAGCGAATCGCCGATCTGTTTGAAGGCTGTCTGCAGCGCCGAAGTATCCGGGGAATCGAAATAGAAGCTGTCCTGCGACGCACAGCGCCGCATCATCTGCTCGGTCGTATAGCTCGGATTATTAAAGGCAATTGTGTAGACTAGAATTCCCGCATTCTTCATGGACGTACAGACTTGCTCGAGCCGCTTGTTCAGCTCGCCCGCGGGATTGCTGTATCCAAGACGATACTCAGACTGATCTCCATAAGCAGAATACTCAGTTCCCCAAGTGTTATCGCCGTCCGTCATAATGATGGCGGCCTTGTCCATCAGATCGTTGTTGTAGTCGAGCGGCAGACTGTTTTTGGCCATATCTCCACCCCAGTATCCCCGCCAACGTGGTGATAACATCCGCCAGCCCCACACCGCACCGAGATTGATATGGGTATTACCATTTGTCGTCATACTATTGATGGCGGCCTCGATCGTGGCTTTAACGGGGGTCATTGGCGTCACGGCTTCAAGGCAATATTTGTTTGGACTGTCTTCACTGGAATAGGGAGTATAGTAACGCGTCGGCTCACGGCGTTTCCAGGATCCCCAGCAGGTACCAAACCATTCAACTCCATCGCAGTAGAGCTCATTGCTCCAGTCGTTACCCGAAGTGTCCGGCCAGAGATACACATGAAAACGGGTCTCGACAGGCGGCTTGACCGTGTCGTCGTGCATGGGCGGTGTATCTGTCACGTCCTGGCCACCGATGCGCGCCTCCACGCAGCCGCCCCACGCTCCGCCGGCTGACTGACCGTAATCGGCGTAATTGGGGTCACTTGGATCTGTGACATTCTCTATGATCCAGCCCGTGTTTGCTCCCCCGATATTTACGCCCTGCGAGAACGGCACCAGGCCCACATAGAGGTTCTCAGCGACCGCATCGTCTCCGAACAGGATATCGACCAGCGTCTTGGCCGCGGTTTTCAACGACCCCAGGCTCGATCTCATCGACCCCGTATTGTCGAGCACCATCACGACTTCGAGCCCACCCATCTCGCGCGTGACCTCCGAATGGGCGCTCACCGTCAGCGACTTGAAGCCGAGGAGGCGCATGAACGTGGTCGGCACCTTCGCCGAGGCATTCACGGTGATCGTGGTCTGCGCCGCATTCACCGTGGCCTTGACGTCGGTGATATGGGCATCCGCATAGCCGTCGGGAAAGTTCGCCCGGACGAACTGCTCCACCTCTTCCTGCACATTGGTCGAGTTGATCCGCGATCCGGCCGCAAGCCCGCCGGCATCGGCGGCATTCAGGAGCTTCGCCTGAACGAACTGCGCGCGCCCGACATCGACGGCAAAGCCCATCAGGACGATCAGCCCGAGCGCCGAGAAAGCGATCAGCGGCGCAACGGAACCGTCTTCCCGGCGCAGATAGCGATGAAAGAGGCGACGGAGAGAACACAACATCACGAACATCCCGCTGTCGTCGTCAGCTGCCCCAGACGGGGGCGGAACATGGCGTATTTGTAGATACCGTGGTCACCGAAGAAGTAGCTGCCGAATGTCGGCGTCCACTCGTAGAACACCTCGGTGATGATGAGATAATCCTTGGGATCGAGCGTGAGGTCGCCCGGCACGTCGGCGATGTCGCCGATATCGCCGATGCGGCTCGCCACATCGAGTATCCCGCCGCCCTTGCACTGCCATTTGACCCGGATCTTGGTCTCATCGCTGTCTCGGGCGACGGCGCTCAGGATGACGAGGCCGTGGTCGCTGAAATCGAGCGGCTTCATCAACTCGGTCGACGCCTGGAACAGCTGGTCGGCCATCGAATAGGTGAGGGTCTTGTCGCGGGCCACGGCGTCGGCGACGGTGAAGGCCATCTTGTCGGCCTTCTGCTGCACCAGGATATAGCGGCTCATTTCAAAGCCGCCGAGCGTCAGGATCACGAGGAAGGGCGCCGAAAGCGCGAATTCGAGCGCGGCCACACCCGCCTCGTTGCGCCGCAAGGCGCGCAGTCGCGCAGATACCCGGCGTGCTACGCGCCGTGATATCCCACAGGCCAGGTTCAGGATCGGTCGCATCAGAAAGGCTCGTTCTTCACCACCGCATGCACGGTGATATCGAGAGTGTTGTCGCTGCCGCCGAGGATTGAGCCGATCATCGGCGTGATGAACTTCCAGGGATAGGTGATGGTGTAGACGACGACCTCTTTCTTCCCGCCATAGCCGGCCGTGCCGGAATTGTCGTCGTATTTGCCGTTGCCGTTGAGGTCGGTGTAGTTCTCGCCATCGTCGCGCACGCCATTGCCGTTGGCGTCGATGAACGGCTCGGGGCCTGCGGTCATTTCGTCGAAATCGGTAAAGGAGCGGCTGCTGATCTTGACCCTGGCCGGGTCGATCAGAACGCTCGCATCCGCTTCGAGGGCCGCGCGGATCGTCTGCTCGCGGGAGAGCTTGTTCTCCTTATCAGTGTAGCCCGTGCGCCCGAGCCGGGTTGCGGTGTAGCTCGCATGCTCCAGCACGCTTTCGGCGGAGAGATAAAGCCCGAGCTCGACGACCCCCATCATCATGAAGATCAGGAGGGGCGAAATCAGCGCGAATTCCACCGCCGTCGCGCCGTCTTCGTCGCGACGCCACCGCGAACATCTTGTTCGATATCGTCCGAGCATAGTTAACGCCTTACGATGACGTTTTCTTTTGTCTCTTCGAGCCGTCATGTGGCTTGCATCTTCGACCCAAAAAAGCACGAAGCGATTAAAATGCGCTGCATTTGGCGGGAAACCTGCAAGAAGCCTCAATGAGGCGTTAAGGGGCGCGTGAAAAATCCGGAGAAATGTGTCAAAGGGCGCTTCTGAGGCGCCTTTTCCGCGCTTCGGACGATGTTTGCGCCACAACCCCTGTCTTCCATGACTGGAATGGAGTATGGGCGGCGCACATATAAAGGCCCTCATGACAAAGACTCTACGTAACATCGCCATCATCGCGCATGTCGATCATGGCAAGACGACGCTCATCGACGTGCTCCTCAAGAGCTCGGGCTCCTTTCGCGAGGGGCTGCGTGTCGCCGAGCGCGCCATGGATTCCAACGCGCTGGAGCGCGAGCGTGGCATCACCATTCTCGCCAAGGTGACGTCGCTCGTCTGGCACGACGCGCGCATCAACATTGTGGATACGCCAGGCCATGCCGATTTCGGCGGCGAGGTGGAGCGCATCCTCAATATGGTCGACGGCGCCCTCCTCCTGGTGGACGCGGCCGAAGGCCCGATGCCGCAGACGAAGTTCGTGCTCACCAAGGCGCTCGCCGCCGGGCTGAAGCCGATCGTCGTCATCAACAAGGTCGACAAGGGCGATGCGCGCCCCGACTATGTGCTCAACGAAGTCTTCGATCTCTTCGCCGCTCTCGGCGCCTCCGAAGAGCAGCTCGACTTCCCCGTGCTTTACGGCTCTGCCAAGCAGGGCTGGATGGCGGAGACGCCGCAAGGCCAGCATCAGGGCATCGATGCGCTCCTCGATCTCGTCGTGCGCCACGTCAACGCGCCGACCACCGAGGAAGGCCCGTTCCGCATGCTGGCGACGACGCTCGAAGCCGATCCCTTCCTCGGCCGCATCCTTACGGGCCGCGTGCGCTCCGGCGAGATAAAGCCCGGCCAGACGGTGAAGGCGCTGTCGCGCAAGGGCGACGTGGTCGAAAATTTCCGCGTCTCGAAGGTTCTTGCCTTCCGCGGCCTGGAGCGTCAGCCGATCGACAAGGGCGAAGCCGGTGACATCGTCGCTCTCGCCGGCATGAGCGATGCGACCGTCGCCGATACGCTCGCCGATCCGGAGGTGACGACGCCGATCGCCGCCCATCCGATCGATCCGCCGACGCTCTCCATGTCGTTTCGCATCAATGACGGGCCGCTTGCCGGGCGCGAGGGCTCCAAGGTGCAGAGCCGCGTGATCCGCGAGCGCCTTTTGCGTGAAGCGGAAGGCAACGTCGCGCTGAAGATCACGGAATCGACCGACAAGGACGCCTTCGAGGTCGCCGGTCGCGGCGAATTGCAGCTCGCCATCCTGATCGAGACCATGCGCCGCGAAGGCTTCGAATTGACCATCGGCAAGCCGCGCGTCGTCAACAGGACGGACGAGAACGGCGAGGCGCTGGAACCGATCGAAGAGGTCACGGTCGACGTCGACGACGAGTTCTCCGGCGTCGTCATCGACAAATTGTCCACCCGTCGCGGCGAGATGGTGCAGATGCAGCCCTCGGGCGGCGGACGCACGCGCATCGTCTTCTATGTCCCGACCCGCGGCCTCATCGGCTATCAGCCGGAGCTTCTCTCCGACACGCGCGGCACGGCGATCATGAACCGCGTCTTCCACGAATGGCAGCCCTGGCGCGGCGAGATTCCGAGCCGCCAGCGCGGCGTCCTGATCTCCAACGGCACCGGCGCGGCCGTGCCTTACGCGCTGTTCAATCTCCAGGATCGCGGCTCGATGATGATCGGGCCGGGCGAAGCCGTCTATCCGGGCATGATCGTCGGCGAACATTCGCGCGGCAACGATCTCGAGGTGAACGTCCTCAAAGGCAAGCAGCTCACCAATATCCGCTCCGCGGGCAAGGACGATGCCGTGCTTTTGACGCCGCCTTTGAAGCTCAGCCTGGAGCAGGCGCTGTCCTACATCGCCGAAGACGAACTCGTTGAAATCACGCCGCAATCCATCCGTCTGCGCAAGGCGATCCTCGACCCGAACGATCGCAAACGGGCCGAGCGCAGCAAAAAAGATGCCGCTTGACGTATCGACAGTGATTGCTCGAAAGGGGCGAAGCGGCTTACGCTTCGCCCATGAGCGCTGTCGTTATCGATATCCGCTATGCGGAACATTCCGATGCAACCGCCATCGCGGATGTGCATGAGCGTTCCTGGAGCGAGGCCTATGCCGGCATCCTTCCGGCCGTCGCGCTTCGCCAGATGGTCGCCCGCCACGGACCCCGCCATTGGGTGGAGGTGATCGGCCGCAGGCGCAATGTCCTCGTTCTGGAAGTGGGCGGCGTGATCGCCGGCTATGCCACCTTCGGCGTCGCCAGACAGCGCTCCCATGCCCGCACGGCCGAGATCTACGAGCTCTATCTCCTGCCGGAATATCAGGGCATCGGCGGCGGACACCTGCTCTTCGAAGAGACCTGCCGAACACTGAAAGAGCGCGGCTTCACCCGCCTCATCGTCCGCGCCTTGACGGAAAACGCCCGCGCCCTCGAATTCTACGAGCACCGCGGCGGCGAAATCCGCTCCATGGCGCAGACGCTTTTCGGCGAGCGGCGCATGCCCGTCGCGGTTTTTTCGTTCAAGCTCTGAAAACTGCCAGAACGCTCCCCAGAACGCCCACTGGAACGCTCAGACGACCCTCTGAAGCTTCTTCGTGAGTTCGTCCGCATCGCCGGCGAGAAGCAGCACCTTCACGCGGCTCGTCCCGCCTGTTGCAAGCGACACCGAACTCTTCGGAATACCGAGCGCCTTCGCCACCAGATTTTCGAGCGCCTTGTTGGCCGCGCCCTTTTCCGGCACGGCCCGCACGCGCGCCTTTAAGACGGCGCGCCCGTCGGCAAGCTCTTCCACCCCTTCGAGCGCATCCTTGGCGGCCTTCGGCGTCAGACGCACCGAAAGCAGGAGCCCCTCGGAGGTCGCCCTAAACGGCTCGCTCAAAAGACGACGGGATAGATGTAATAGACGATGATCCGCTGCAGCAGAAAGATGAGAAGGATCGCGATGATCGGCGAGATGTCGAGACCGCCGAAGGCCGGCACGAAGCGCCGGATCGGCCGCAGCACCGGCTCCGTCAGCTGATACAGCATGCGCCCGATCGTCGAGACCACCTGATTGCGCGGATTGACGACGTTGAAGGCGTAAAGCCACGAGAAGATCGCGCTGGCGATGATCACCCAGGTATAAAGATTGAGGATCAGAAGGATAACGTCGAGAATGGCGCGCATGGAGGTCCGAGGTGTCTGTGGTGGCAGGACGCTCGCCCATGTAGCTGCCAAGCCGGCGCCTTACAAGGCGTGATCCCGCCGCGCCCCGGCCGTCGAAGCGCGCCCTTCAACACACAGGCGTCGATCTTACGCGACGAGCCGGCAGAGCCGCCGCACCTCTTCGGCCCCATGGGCACCGGAGCTGAGGGCCACTTCGCGGGCGATCCGGTCTTCCTCGCGGCACAGGTCGCGCTTGGCGCGCAGGGCGCGGATGAGGGCATTGGCGGCGCAGCTGCGTGCCGGATCACCCGGCTGATAGACTTCCTGCATCAGGAGTATGATCTTGGCATCTTCGCCCATGGCAAAGTCCCTCCTTCGCAGATGACAACGCCCTTTGATTCAAAAGCGTTTCAACTCCGCGACAGTAAGTGCGCGTTATGCTTAACCGTTGGTTACGCCCCCGCGCAATGAGCCTCTTCCCCCCTGTGGAAAGCGCCCAAGGTCCCTTCTAGCAGCTGAGGCTTGCGCCGGCCGTACCTCCAAACGCGGACGAGCCATCTCCGTGCGCAGACGGGGCTTGCGCAGGCAGGGCTGGCGGCCGCCGCACCGCGCCCGTCAGGCGGCGAGATCGTGATGCGGCAGCTTGCTGCGCTGGCTCACGGCCCAGCCGGAGACGACGACCGGCTCGCGCTCGAAGCGCGGCAGAAGGCTGCGCCCCAGAATATGATCGGCCGCCTTCTCGCCCACCATCAGCGAGGGGGCGTTGAGATTGCCGTTGGTGATCTGCGGGAAGATGGAGGAATCGGCCACTCTGAGCCCGTCGACCCCGATCACCCGGCATTGCGGATCGACGACGGCGCCGACATCGTCGGCCGCCCCCATGCGACAGGTGCCGCACGGGTGATAGGCGCTTTCGACTTCACTCCGCACGAAATCGTCGAGTGCCGCATCGCTCATCGCCCCCGGCCCGGGCGCGAGCTCGGCGCCGGAGAATTCTCCGAAGGCCGGCTGCGCAAAAATCTCGCGCGCCAGCCGGATCGCCGCCCGAAAATCGCGCCAGTCCTGCTCGTGGCTCATATAGTTGAAGCGGATCGCGGGCGCCGTCGCCGCATCCGGCCCATTCAGCCGCACAGAGCCGCGCGAGGGGGAACGCATCGGTCCGATATGGATCTGGTAGCCATGCGCGCTCGCCGCCGCGCTGCCGTCATAGCGCACCGCCGCCGGCAGGAAATGCATCTGCAGGTCCGGATATGCGACGCCCGGCGCGGAGCGGATGAAGGCGCAGGCCTCGAAATGGTTGGTGGCGCCGAAACCCGTGCGCGTCAAAAGCCAGCGCGTACCGATCCGCCCGCGGCCGACGAGCCCGAGATGCGGGTTGAGCGTGACCGGCTTGCGGCATTCCTGCTGCACATAGACTTCGAGATGATCCTGCAGATTGCCGCCGACACCCGGCCGGTCGGCGACGACGTCGATGCCCTCTTCGCGCAAATGCTCCGCCGGACCGATCCCCGAAAGCATCAGAAGCTTTGGCGAATTGATCGACGAGGCGGCGACGATGATTTCCCGTCGTGCGCGGATCGTCTCGCGGGCGCCGCCGCGGGAGACGACGAGCCCGACGGCGCGGCGATCCTCAAACAGGATGCGCTCCGCCAGCGTATTGCTCATGAGCTCGACATTCGCCCGCTTCAACGCCGGGCGCAGATAGGCCTGGGCCGAAGACCAGCGCTGGCCGCGCCACACCGTCATCTCCATCGGCCCGAAACCTTCCTGGGCCGAGCCGTTGTAATCGAAGGTGAGCGGATAACCCGCCTCCGCGCCCGCCCGGATGAAGGCCGAATAGAGCGGATTGCGCATCATGCCGCGCGTCACATGCATCGGGCCGTCGCTGCCGCGCCAGCCGTCCTCGCCGCCATGGCTCGTCTCCAGCCGTTGGAAATACGGCGCGACGTCGGCATAGCCCCAGCCTTCGGCGCCCATCTCCTGCCAGGTGTCGAAATCCTGCGGATGGCCGCGCACATAGACCATGCCGTTGATCGACGAGGAACCGCCGATCACCTTGCCGCGCGGGCAGGCGAGCGAGCGGCCGCCGAGATGCGGCTCCGCCTCGCTGCGATAGCCCCAATCGTAGCGGCTCGTATTCATCGGGATCGAGAAGGCCGCCGGCATCTGGATGAACGGCGAGACGTCGCTGCCGCCATATTCCACGACGAGCACGCTGTTCTGCCCGTCCTCGGACAGCCGGTTGGCGAGCACGCAGCCGGCGGAGCCGGCGCCGATGATGATGAAATCGACGTCACGCATGAGCTTGTTTCCGATTGAGGAGAGCATCGACGGCATGTTCGAGGAGCGCGGCCGCGCCGTCGGGATCGGCGGGCTCCGCGAGCGAACGGCGGATCCACACGCCGTCGATGAGCGCGGCGAGCGTTTCCGCGATCCGCACCGCCTCCTCGCGCGCCACCAGATCCTGCAGCGCGTGCAGGAGATTGCTTTCCAAGCGCCGCGTATAGACGCGCAAGAGCCGGCGCGCTTCGGGCTCCGTCTGCGCCGCCTCGTAGAAGGCGAGCCAGGCGGAGATGACGGCGGGACGAAACTGGGCTTCCGAAAAATTCCCGGCGATGATGGCGCTGATGCGGGCCCGCGGCGTCGCCGCGGTTTTCAGGCATCGCTGCATCTCTTCGCCGAGCTCAGAAAGGAGATGGCGCATGGTGGCGAGCAGGAGCTTGTCCTTGCCGCCGAAATAATGATGCGCGAGCCCGGCCGACACGCCGGCCCGCTTGGCGATCGTGCCCATGGTGATATGCGCCATGCCCTCCTGATGGATGGCCTCGATGGCGGCGTCGATGAGCGCCTTGCGGCGCACGGGTTCCATTCCGATGCGTGGCATTGTCGTCTCCTGCCGCTCTTCTGCTTTTTTTTGATTGATCAGTCAATCAAGCAAACATTGCCATTCCGCAGCGATGGTGTTTCGATGCCGCCGCCGCGTCGGAGGCCGCCTGACGACCCCGCCGCACCGGCGGGCCTGGCGCCTTGAGCCGCGCGGCACGCAATTGAATAACCAAGACGGAGACACCGAATGACGCCCATCGCCCGACAGCTTCTTGCCGCCCTATCCGGCGGCGTCTTTGCCCTGTCGCTCGCGGGTCCGGCGCTGTCCCAAAGCGCCCCCGATGCCTGCAAGACGGTGCGCTTTTCCGATGTCGGCTGGACCGACATCACGGCGACAACGGCGCTGGCCTCTGTGGTGCTGGAAAGCCTCGGCTACGAGCCGGACGTGAAAGTCCTGTCCGTGCCGGTCACCTATGCGTCGCTGAAGAACAAGGACATCGACGTGTTCCTCGGCAATTGGATGCCGACGATGGAGGCCGACATCGCCCCCTATCGCGAGGACGGTTCGGTGGAGACTTTGGAGCCCGCCAACCTCACCGGCGCCAAATACACGCTCGCCGTGCCCGCCTACACCTACGACAAAGGCCTGAAGAGCTTCGACGACATCGCCAGGTTCAAGGACGAGCTCGACGGCAAGATCTATGGCATCGAACCCGGCAATGACGGCAACCGTCTCATCCTCGGCATGATCGAGGACGATCAGTTCGGCCTTGGCGATTTCGAGCTCGTGGAATCCTCCGAGCAGGGCATGCTCGCCCAGGTCGGCCGCGCGGTGAAACGCGACGAGCCCATCGTCTTCCTCGGCTGGGAGCCGCATCCGATGAACGCCAATTACGAGATGAAATATCTCTCCGGCGGCGATGATGTCTTCGGCCCCGATTACGGCGGCGCCACGATCTATACGAATGTCCGCGAAGGCTATCTCGACGAATGCCCGAATGTCGGCCAGTTCCTGAAGAACCTGAAGTTCACGCTGCCGATGGAAAACGAAATCATGGGCGCGATCCTCAACGACAACAAGGAAGGCCGGACGGCCGCCAAGGAATGGCTCGAAGCCCATCCCGACACCCTCGACACATGGCTTGAGGGCGTAAAAACCTTCTCCGGCGAGGATGGCCTGCCGGTGGTCAAGGAAAGCCTCGGAGGCTGAGGCCCCGGCAAACAGCCAAAAATTCCGGGCCGGCGAAGATCTCCGCCGGCCCACCGCAACCCAGGACGGGGATCAGCCGTTCACCGCAAGAAGACAGCGGATGCTCCGCCGTCAGAAGCGGTTGGGAATGCACAAAAAAAACCTGAGATCGCCGGCGGCGGATCGTCTTGAAGAGCTGAAGCGGGAGAACGCCGAACTGAAGGCGCAGCTCGCGGCTTTGGGCGCGGGCGGGAGTGCCTCCGCCGCAGAGGAAGACAATGCCCGGGCCCGCCTGTTGCGCCGCGAAGAGCAGCAGGCGATCGTCGCCGCGCTCGGCAATCGCGCGCTCGCCGGCGCTCCGCTCGACGATCTGTTGGGCGAGGCGGTCTCCGGTGTCGGCAAGGCGCTCGGCTGCGACTACACCGCCATTCTGCGGCTTCTTCCCGATGGCGAGAACTTCCTTCTGACCGCCGGCTCGGGCTGGCGGACGGGCCTCGTCGGAACGCATCTCGTCAGCGCGCGCACGGGCTCCAAGGCCTCCTTCGCTCTCAGCTCCGGACAGCCCGTCGTCACCAGCGACATCGGCCACGAATCCCGCTTCGACCAGAGCGACATTTTTCTCGAACACGGCGTCAAGAGCGGCGTGACCGTCCTCATCGGCAAGAAGGACAACCCCTGGGGCGCGCTCGGCGTGCATGCCTGCGAGACCGAGCGCTTCGTCGCCGAGGACATCGGCTTCGTGCAGGCCGTCGCAAACATTCTCGCTGTGGCGATCGAGCGGCAGCGCGCCGAAACCAAATTGCAGGCGCAGGAACGGCGCCTGCGTCTGGCGCTCGACAGCGCCCATATCGGCACCTGGGTCTGGCACAAGGAAGAGGGCCTCTCCTATTGGGACGAGACCACCTTCGACATCTTCGGCGTTCAGGAACGAAGCGGCCCGCTCACCCATGAGGAGGCCCTCGCCTTCGTCCATCCCGCCGATCGCGAGCGCGTCTCGCGCGAGCTGAAAGCTCTCATCGAGGAGGGCCGGCCGTTATCGATCGAGTTCCGCATCACCCGCTCCGACGGCGAAATCCGGTGGCTCGCCTCGGCCGCCGAATGCCATCGCAGCGACCAGGGCACGCGCGCCTATGGCGTCAATTACGACATCAGCGCCACCAAGAAGGCGCAGGCCGAGCTTGCCGACAACGCCGCCCGGTACCGCCTTTCGCTGCGCGCCGTGGCGGGCGTCGTCTACCAGCGCGACATGACGACGGGCCAGGTAACGGCGAGCGAAGGCCTGGAAAGGCTTGTCGGAGAAAGCCATGGCGGCACCTCCTTCCTGCCCTGGTGGATCGAACGCGTCCATCCCGACGACCGCGACAGGCTGCGTGCCCTCGACGCCGAGCTGCAAAAAGGCGAGCGCGACAGTTTTGAGGCGACCTATCGCGTCCGCCACGCGGACGGCCGTTGGATCGACGTCTGGGACCGCGCCTATCTCGTCTTCGACAAGGAAGGGCGTCCGAGCCGCCTCTTCGGCTTCGCCTCCGATGTGAGCGAGCTCCTCGAGGTGCAGCGGCGCCAGACGGTGCTTCTCGCCGAGCTCGACCACCGCGTGAAGAACATGCTCGCCAATATCAGCGCCATCGCCACGCAAAGCCGCAGCGAGACGCATTCCATCGATTCCTTCATCCGCTCCCTGCGGGGCCGCATTCAGGCGCTCGCGGATGCGCATGAACTCCTGAGCCGCTCCGGCTGGAACGGCGCGCTGTTGCGCGACCTCGTCGAAGGCGCCTTGAGAGCCGCCGGCGGCCGCGCCAATGTCCGCCTCGAAATCGACGGTCCGGATGTGATGCTGCCGCCGCGGCTGACACAGAGCCTCGCCTTGAGCCTGCACGAACTCGCCGCCAATGCCGCCCGCTTCGGAGCGCTCTCGGCGCCGGGAGGCCATCTCAAGATCAGCTGGGAACGCGACGACCTGCGCAACGGCCATCTGTTCTCATGGGACGAGACCGCCCCGGAGGCCCTGCAGCCGCCCGCCAACGAGGGCTTCGGCACTTTCGTCATCCGCTCCATGATGGAGACGGAGCTGCGCGAAAAGGTGCGTCTGGAATTTCGTCCCCAGGGTGTTCTGTGCACCTTCCGCATTCCGCAGATGAAGGAGGCGCCGCGGCACGATTTGCCGGCGGCCGCACGCGGCCGTCAAAACGGCAGGAACGGCGCCGAACCCGCTTTGCCGAAAGGCTCGATCCTGATCGTGGAGGATTCCCCCCTCCTCGCCTCCGTCATGCAGGAGGCGGTGGAAGCGGCGGGCTGGCCGGTCGTGGGCCTCGCCGCCGATGTCGCGGAGGCGCGCCGCATGGTGGCGGAGCGCAGTTTCTCGCTCGCCCTCCTCGACCTCAATCTGCAGGACGAGATTTCGACCGAAGTGGCGCGCGACCTCCGCCGCAAGGGCGTGCCCTATGTCATCGCCAGCGCCTATCGCCCGCAGGATCTTCTGGAGCCGGACTTGGCCGATGCCCCCTATCTGCCGAAACCGATCGACCAGAGAGCGCTCGTCGAAATCGTGCGCCTGTTGATGTCGAGCCCGCTCGAGAGCTTCGCATCCATGTGAGAGGCCGTCGATGTGAGAGGCCGCGATGCATCGACCGGATCGACCGGAGCCCGGAACCAGATGGCGGGCGACCGAGCCGAACGCCCGCGCCCCCCTCTATGGAAGCGCCCCCTCTATGAAAGCGCCGCTCTATGAGCGCGGAGTCAGGACACCATCTCAAAGCCGGCGAGCTGGCGCACGGCGGCTTCGACGGCGACCCGCTCGAACGGCTTGCGCACGATCAGGGCATCCCGCTCCCCGACGGAGCGCAGCACTTCGCTCGGAAAGGCCGTCAGATACATGACCCGCGCTTCATGGAAGCGGCGGATGGTGCTGACGGCGTTGAGCCCGTTGCCCTCGGCGAGGCGGACATCGGCGAGGATGAGATGCGGCCGCTTTTCCGCCGCCTTGAAAACAGCCTCGCTCTCTTTGCTGGCCGTGCCGATGACCTCGATGCCCATGCCCGAAACGATGCCGGAGATGTCGTTGGCAAGAAGCGGCTCGTCCTCGATGATCAGCGCCGACAAGGTCGGCGAAGCGAGCATCCGGTAGCCGTCGTCGACGAGATGCCGCGCCCGGTCCGGGCTGATGCCGAGGATCGTCGCCACGTCCTCCGCCCGAAAGCCGCACACGGCTTTCAGGGCAACGGCTTCGCGTTCTTTCTGCGGCAGACGCAAAAGACCGCCATGCAGCACTTCCTGTCCGATGGCACGGCCGTTGCTGACCCACATCGGCGAGATCTCGGACGCGCCGACCTCATGGAAATGGCGGAAAAGGATGATGAGCGGATCGCCGTGCCCGTCGAGGCGCGCCGGATCGAACCGGCGCAGACAGCGTTCGATCACCTCGTCGGCCTGCGGCAGCGAGCCGAACAGGCAGAAGGCGTAGCGGCGAAGACGAGCCACCGCTTGTTTCACGTCGTCGGAAACCTGCGTGTTCATAATCTCCCCCGATCCGGATGAAAGCCGCCCAATCCGGCCGAAACCCGAAGGATCAACCTAGACGAATGCTGGCGCGACCACATTAACCTGAGCGAACTTAGTATCCAAACGCGCCTCGAGGCGCCAAAAGCGCGTAGCCGCCTAATTACCTTAGACGTGAAACCCCGACAAAATATGGCAGGCTTCGCCGCCGCGGGTGATTCTTGCGCGAAACCGGGCATTGGGGAAGAGAGCAGGCAAACGGTGCCATGACGACCGGTGACGACCGGAAAGACAAAGTCCGTCGCGAGATCGCCGAGCTGATCCCGCATCTGCGCCGCTTTGCGAGGTATCTCGTCCAAAATCCGGAATGGGCGGACGACCTCGTGCAGGAGTGCCTGGTGCGCGCGGTCGCCTCTTTGGGGCGCTATGAAGACGGCACCAATCTGAAAGCCTGGCTCTTCACCATCCTGCGCAACATCTACAAGAACGATCTGCGCAAGAGCGCCAATCGGCGACGGGTCGAAGAGGACCTGACGCATGAGGCGAGCACTCACAGCAAGCCCGGCCAGGAATCCGCCGTGGCTCTCCAGGAGGTGCGCCATGCCTTTGCCCACCTCTCGCCGGAGCATCGCGAGATCCTGCTTTTGACGGCGGTCGAAGGCGTCGGCTACGAGGAAGCGGGCGAGATGCTCGATATTCCGATCGGCACGGTGCGCTCGCGCGTCTCGCGCGCCCGCGCCCGCCTCACCGAGTTCCTGGGGCAAGGCAGTGAGGACGGGACCGCCGCCGGGGAGCCCCGCAGCGCCGAAACCGGAACGCACAACAAAGACGGATAGGGCTCAACGCGCGTGAGCCGCAGGCCCTCTGGTGGGGAAAGCAGGGTCTCTGGGTGGCGTGAAAGAGCGGCCGCGCGCCGCCCTCGCTCGCCGATGTCAGATGCTGAGCTGCGGACAGATTCCCGTGCCGCTCTCGCGGGGCGCGGCCGCAAGGCGAGCCCTCAAATGCCGAACCGGCCGCAGAAACCGGCCGCCGAACCGGTTCACGCGCCCCTGAAAGCCGCTCGGCTCAATCCTCGCGTTTCGTCGTTCTGAACGGAGAATAGTCGGCAGAAGTCCCCGCCCCGTCGCCAGCGGCCGCGACAGATACCTCTTCCGGCGTCTGCGCTGCCCCCCGTAAGCGCCTGAAGCAGGCGCTCCGGCACGTCCTCCGCCAGGACTTCCTCGCCGAGCTTCGCGAGCTGCCTTTGCAGATTGGTGTCGTCCTGCGCGACGGGGGGCGAAGATACCATGGGTTTGCCGCCGAATTGAGTTCGCGGTCTGATCATCTCAACTGCCTTGAACCAGCGCTTCGTCGCGCGATGTTGCTCGACCGCCGGTCCGCTGTCAAACGGCCGCCTACCGTGCGGAAACCGCCTCTGCGCCGCCGTTGACCGCAGCCCCGGACGCCGAAGCGGCGGTCTTGCGGACCGGATTGCTCGGCGCCTTCCAGCGCCCGGCCTTGCGGTAGAGGCTCGCCTCCAGATCGGCAAGCGCTTCGTCGAGGAACGCCCGCATCATCGGCGACACCGACTGCATCACATCCGCGTCGGCGCGCTGCCACAGCGCCTCGATCTCGGCGACCTTCTCCTCACCCTTCTCGGTGAGTTCGATCATGCATTTGCGCTGATCCTGCGGGGCAGTCCGCCGGCGGATATAGCCGTTGCGTTCCAGCCGCACCGTCATCTTCGTCACCGTCGGCGGCTGGATGGCGAGCAGCAGCCCGACATCGGAGAGGCACATGGCGCCCTTTTCCTTGAGCAGCATCAGGACGCCGTCCTGGCCCGGATGCAGATCGATCTCGCGCAATTTCGCCGCCACGAAAACGCGCTGGGCCTTGCCGGCCTGCGAGAGTTTGTAAAGCAGTGTGTCTTGGACCAACACCGTATCCTTCCTCCTCGGTGACGCGCCGATTTCTTCAAGCGCGTCAGTGCATTCGGTGGCAGGAAACACGGCAGTCGGAGGCTGGTTCCGCTCCAGGCTGCTCGAAACGCGCTTTTGTCGCGCGTTCCGCAGGGTCAGTGAAAAGGGCGCCGGACGGCGAGCGCGCGCCCCTTATCCGGCGATATCGCTCTCCGCCGAGACGTCGTTCCGCTCGCGCCGCCTCGGGGCGTTCTGCCGCTCGCGGGCCTTCGCCTTGGAGCGCGCAGCGGCGGCTTTCTGGGCCTCCGCGGTCAGTTTCATCGTCGACACATAGGCGTTTTCCAGATGCGCCCGCATCCGCTGCGCCGCGAGCTCCCGGTCGTTGGCGCACAGCGCATCCATGATCTCCATGTGCTCCTTCACCCAGGTCACGATTCGTTGAACCGGCTGAATGCCTTGATATTCCAGAAGCCGCCGCATCCGGTTCTGGTGCTGGATCGCCTGCACGAAGAAGCTGTTGTTGGAGAAGCCCGCCATCATCTCGTGGAACTGCGCGTCGATGGCGAACAATTCCAGGCTGCTCGGCGCCAGCATCTCGCCCTGTTCCAGGAGCCAAAGATGCCGGGCGCGGGCGCGGTCGAGCGCCACCATGTCGATCTCGAACGTCTCCAGCATCAAAGCGGCGGGCTCCACCATGATGCGGAAATCGTAGCTGTTGCGCATCGCCACCGAGGTGTCGATCGCCGGCTGAAACGTCCAGCCGCGCCCCTTGTTCTTGGTCACGATGCCTTCTTCGGCCATGCGCGACAGCGTGCGCAACAGCACGGCCCGGCTCGTCTTGAAGCGGTCGAGCAGCATCGTCTGGGTGACGGTGTTGGGAATATCCCCCTGCAGACGCTCGCGAATGAGGTCGAGATAGAGCTCGTCGTCGCTGCTGCTCGGCGCCGCCAGGATCGTGCTCTTCAGGGCCGTCCAGCCCTTGAGGAGGACATATCCCTGGTTCGGGCGCGCCCGCACGATCTCTTCCTGGGCGAGGAGAGAGAGCGCCGCCCGCACCGGCGTGCGCGACACGCCGAGCTGGGTTGCCAGCGCCACCTCCGCCAGGCGATCGCCTTCTTCGAGCCGCCGATCTCGCACGATGTCCAGAATCTGATTGGCCAGAGCATATTGGCTCCTGGAACCGCGTTGCCCGTTGGTTTCCTCTCGTCTGGCGCGCATTCGACTCCCCCTGTGGCCTCTGCTTCGATAGATTTGGGTAAACGCTTCGGCGTCCGACGGCAATTCCCCGTTGGACGCAGTAACCGGCACGTAAGTCTCATCTAATCGCGACAGATCTGTCGCCCTCACCCAGTATTCTCGCGGCCGCGTCATTGCGCACCGCGATCTGTGCCGACCCCCGCAAACACCGCATCACATTGCACCAATATGTGCATTTCGTCCATTGCCGACTCAATCATAAAACTTGCCGGGGAATTCCAGCAATAAGAAATCACCGACGGTTGAAAATGCTTGGGGGATAAACAGTGACGCTCTGGGCGCTACGCCGATGCCAGCAAAGAGCGCATATCTTCGCCGCTTGTCTTTAATCTGTACAAATAAGCTAAAATAAGACGCAATGGGGTCGCACCCGCGCCGAGGCGATCGGGGCACGGACCTCACAATTTCTGCGACAGTGCGCGGAGATCCGGTTTGCCGTCTAACTTTCTTCCGACACCATTGCGTGAGGAAGGTCGAGCGCCACGCATCCCGGCTCGCCCGGCGGCAGAAACGGCGCCGGCCGCCCCTGCAGCCGCCTCACGAAACCTTCGAGCCGGTAGGCCTCCCGCCGCAGTTTTCCGAAGCGCCCGCTGACGAGGCACACCGCCATGCTGCCTGCCAGCCGCAGAACGGCGAGCGCCCGGCTCCCCCGCCCCGCACCTTGCCCGATTTTCTCCATCACATAGGCGTGCGACCAGCCGAAAGAGATGTCTTTGACGCGGTTCGATTTCGCGGCCGGGCGGGCGGAAGGCCCGGACGACCGGTTGCCGAGATGCACCGCCTCCGCCTCGGCCACATAGATGATCGGGCGCCGCGCCGCCCGGTAGCGGAAGGCGAGCTCGTCGTCTTCGAAATAGAGAAAGATCGCCGGATCGAAACCGCCGAAGGCGAGGAACGGCGCCACCCGGACGAGCATCACCGCCCCCGACAGCATCGCGATGCAGGCGTCGCCGTCGGGCGGACGGCGGTGCTTCTGGCGCCGTTCCAGCGCCGAATCGACCCGAAAGAACACCTTGCCCGTCTCGTTGACGATGCGCGGCACGAAGAGCGCGCAGTCCGGATAGCGCTCCGCCGCGGCAAGAAGCGCCGCGACGGCATCCTCCGACATCGCCGCATCCGGATTGATGACGAGCGCGAATTCGGTCGTGACGGCGGCAAGCCCGGCCATCACGCCGCGGCCGAAACCGCAATTCACCTCGAACGCCAGAATGCCGAGGCCCCGCTCCCTGGCCGCCGCCTGTGTGGCGTCCGAGCTGCCGTTGTCGACGACGAGGCCCGGAAGCCGTGCCGAATGCGCGCCCTGCCAGCGCAGCGCCTCGGCCGAATTGTAGGCGACGGTGACGAGCGTGACGTGTCGGGCCAAATCCGCGCGGCTCGGCGCATCACCACCTGTCCCGGCGCTGCTCGCCACCCGCTCCATCCCCTCGTTCGTCACGCCGCGCTCCTGAAATCCGATGCCGCCGCCCTTGCCCGACCGCCAGCCCCTTGTCGAGGCCCCCGTGTCGAGGCCCCGTGTCGAGAGCCACTTGTCGAGCCCCGTGTCGAGGGCCGCCTCTCGAAAGCCCCCATCCAGAGCCGGGCCTCATCGGCCTTTCACATCAATGATGCACACGCGACCCTGGCGAAGGGCCCGTCCCGCGCTACCATTCGCCACATCGCTCGCACGGCCGGCGCCAGAAGCGCAAAGCTCGGCACCCGGCCGAACGGAGCCGGCACCCTGTCGGCAGCAAGACAAAAAGGGGGCGTGCGTTGAACACACAATCCGAAAACAGAAACACGGTGGGCCTTTGGCTCGCCCGGCTACTCGGCCTCGTTCTGGCTCTCATCGGGCTCGTTCTGGTCGGCGGCGGCGGCTGGCTCGCAAGCCTCGGCGGCTCGTTCTATTACGTTCTCGCCGGCCTCGGCCTCCTGGCGTCCGGCATCTTGATCATGGCGGGCCGCGCCAGCGGTGCCTGGCTCTACATCCTCGTGTTTTTCGCCACGCTTCTCTGGGCCTATTGGGAAGTCGGCCTCCACGGCTGGGCGCTCGTGCCCCGCGTCGTGGCGCCGACCGTGCTTCTCGTCCTCGTCATTGCCGCGATGCCGCCGCTCGCGCCGTGGGATTATTCCTGGCGCTCGGCCTTCGCCGGCATCGCCGCGGTCCTCGTCCTGATGGTGGGCGGCGGTGTCTATATCGCCACCGTCAACGCCCCGAAGGTCGAGGGCCCGCTGCCGGCGGCCGGGCATCTCGCCATGAGCGACCCTTCGCTCAAGGAGGTCGGCAGCGACTGGCCGGCCTATGGCGGCACCTATTCGGCGCGACGCTATTCCCCGCTTGCCGAAATCACCCGCGACAATGTCGGCAAACTGAAGCGCGCCTGGGTCTACCACACGGGCGATCTCCCCGACAGCGAGCTCGCCAAAGGCAAATACGGCGCCGAGACGACGCCGCTCAAGGTCGGCGACACGCTCTATCTCTGCTCGGCGATGAACATCATGATCGCCGTCGATCCGGAAACCGGCAAGGAGCGCTGGCGCTACGATCCGAAGGTGTCCGACGATTGGATCCCCTACACCGCGGCCTGCCGCGGCGTGACCTATTTCGAGGTGCCTGACGCCACGCCCGATCAGGTCTGCCCGACGCGCGTCATCGAAGGCACGCTCGACGGCCGCCTCGTCGCCGTCGATGCCGAGACCGGCGAGCCCTGCTCCGATTTCGGCGACAACGGCTCCGTCGATTTCAAGCGCGGCATGGGCGAGGTCGTCCCCGGCATGGTCTCCATGACCTCCGCCCCCACCATCGTGCGCGGGGTCATCGTCACCGGCCACCAGGTGCTCGACGGCCAGAAACGCTCCGCCCCCTCGGGCGTCATCCAGGGCTTCGATGCCGTCACCGGCGAGCAGCGCTGGGCCTGGGACATGACGCAGCCGGAGATCACCGGCCAGCCGCCGGAGGGCGAGACCTACACCCGCGGCACGCCGAATATGTGGACGACGGCGAGCGGCGACGAAGAGCTCGGCCTCGTCTATCTGCCGATGGGCAATTCCGCCGTCGATTACTGGTCGGGCGCCCGCTCCGATGCGGAGAACGAATATTCGACCTCCCTCGTCGCCATCGATGTCGAGACCGGCAAGCCGGCCTGGCATTTCCAGACCGTGCATAAGGATGTGTGGGATTACGATCTCGGCGCGCAGGCGACGCTCGTCGATTTCCCCGTCGGCGAGGGCACCGTGCCGGCGCTCATTCTCCCCTCCAAACAGGGCGACATGTACGTCCTCAACCGCGAGACAGGCGAGCCGATCACCGGCGTCGAAGAGCGCCCCGTGCCGACCGGCGGCGTCGAGCCGGACCAGCGCTCGCCGACCCAGCCCTTCTCGCTCTATCACACGCTCCGCAAGCCGGAGCTGACGGAAGCCTCCATGTGGGGCATGTCGCCGATCGACCAGATGGTGTGCCGGATCCAGTTCCGCCGCTCCTCCTATGAGGGCTTCTACACGGCGCCGACCTCCGACCAGCACTGGATCGAATATCCGGGCTACAATGGCGGCACCGATTGGGGCGGCATCGCCGTCGATCCCTCGCGTGGCGTCATCGTCGCCAATTACAACGACATGCCGAACTACAACCGCCTCGTGCCGCGTGCCGAGGCCGAGCGCAAAGGCTGGGCGCCCCGCGGCCAGCAGCGCGGCGCCATCGGCGGTGCGGAAGGCGCCGGCGATCCGCAGGCCGGCACGCCCTACGCCATCAACGTCAATGCCGGCTGGCGCCTGCCCTTCACCGGCCTCCTGTGCAAGGAGCCGCCCTATGGCGGCATCCGCGCCATCGACATGGAGACGGGCAAGACCCTCTGGGACCGCCCGTTCGGCGAAGCGCGCACCAACGGGCCTTTCGGCATCCCCTCCATGCTGCCGATCACCATCGGCACGCCCAACAATGGCGGCTCGGTGGTGACCGCCGGCGGCGTCATCTTCGTCGCCGCGGCGACCGACAATCTCATCCGCGCCATCGATATGGAGACGGGCGAGACCTTGTGGAGCGACGTGCTGCCGGCAGGCGGCCAGGCGACGCCGATGACCTATGAGGCGAACGGCCGGCAATATCTCGTCATCATGGCGGGCGGCCACCACTTCATGGAAACGCCGATCGGCGACGCCCTCGTCGCCTACGCCCTACCGCAGCAGCAATAGGCCTCAGCGCCTCCAAAAAGCACCGCCCGGGGCATGGCCCCGGGCGCATTCGTTTTCAGACATGCAGGCATGTTCGCACATGCCCTCCGCCGCAAGCGGGCCCTATCCCGGCATCTTCAGCGGCGGAAACCCCTCGTACCATTCCCCGTGACGGCCTTCGTGATTGTCCATGCCGGGCCGCGTCAGATAGCCTCTCGGCGGAATGTAGCTCGAGATCGTGCGCGCCGGCCGCTCAGACCAGGTCAGGTTGAAGGCCGCGAGTTTCGGAAAGAATTCCATCGCCGAATAGGGCAGATGGTCGTGCACCCACCACGCCATGGCGCGCCAGTCGGCCCCGTCGGCATAAAGGTCGGCAAACCACGGGATGACGATGCAGGCCGTCGCCCCCATCTCGCCTTGAGGCCCGCGCCGGTCCCAGATATGCCCGGCATAACTCGTCTCGTTGCGCGCGCAATTGAGCTTGTTCTCGTTGCCGAAGGCGTTGAGCTCCGGCGCCCGATAGGCCGAGCGGATGGCGATCCGCCCGAACGTCGCCTCGATCGGTTCGAGAAGCTCCTCGCAGAGCCGCCGCCCCGCCGCGATCATCAGATCGGGATCGTCGGGCACGTTCGGCAGGCCGTAGAAGCCGGAGATTTCCGAATAGAGAAAGTCGCGCAGGAAGAAATTCGCCGACAACCGCACCCGCCCGAGCTCTTCGAGCGCTTTCATGCTGGTGGGCTTCTTCCTCACCCCACCCTCACGGCCGGCGCCAACTGTGCGAAACGGCACGCAAAAGGTCTTGCGAAAGACCCGCGCCAGGAGGCGAAAAACGACGAAAACATGGGAAGAAAATTGGTGGAGCCGAGGGGAATCGAACCCCTGACCTCTGCAGTGCGATTGCAGCGCTCTCCCATCTGAGCTACGGCCCCGCCGCGAACCGAAAACGGTCGCAAGCGACGCGCATTTAGGGTGTGCCCCCGGAGGGTGTCAAGCGGACTTCCGCATGGCGGGCCGTTCGGTGCCCTAATCTTTGACCGCACGCCCCGCATCGTCTTCGAGAGCCGCATCGCCTTCCCGGGCCGCATCGTGTTCCAGGAACGTGATCCGGCCCTCCGGCCGAGGTGCCACCTCGCGCGCGGACCGCACGAAGGCCATGACGTCGTTGGCGATCAGCCGGCCGTCGCGCCCGTTGATCAGGGCGTGCCCCTTCGTCAGCGCCACATAGCCGTCGCCGCCGTCCGCCATGAAATCGTTGGTGGCGAGCGTATAGACCGCGCCCGGATCGAGCGGCTTGCCGTCGATCTCCACGGCCTCGACGCGTTCACCCGCGGGCTTTTTGAGATCGACCGTCACGCGCATGCCGGAAATCTGCGGGAAGCGGCCGCTCGCATTTTCCACATCGCCAAATCCGTGTTCGAGCGCCTCCCGGATCGCCGCGCCGGAGATCTCGAGCTTCACCGTGACATTGCCGAAAGGCAGCTCCGTCAGGATATCGCGCCGCGTGATCGTGGCACCCGGCTCATAGATCCGGTTGCCACGAATGCCGCCGCCATTGGTGATCGCGACATCGGCCGCGGTGCCGGCCCGCATCGCATCGGCGACGAGATTGCCGATCGCGGCCTCTCCGGTGCGCAAGGTGGCGCGGCGGCTGTCGAGCGTGGTCTTGGTGGTCCCGACCCCGACATCGAGCTCCTTGGAAAGATCGGCCTGAAACTCGTCGATCTTCGCCTGCACGGCGCTGTCGCCGATGACGCCCGCCGTATCGATCGGACGAAATTCCGGCCACCACGAAAGCCTGCGCGCGCCGCCTTTCTCCTCGATCCCCATGCGCACATCGACGGCGATGACGTACTCGCCCTGCTCCTTCGATTCCGCCATCGCGGTCTTGCCGTCGAAGAAGATCATCAGATCATGATCGTCGCCGGAGAGGATGAGATCGAAGGCGCGGCTTTGGATGAGCGCGCGGTCGACCTCGCGGCCGGCATGCGCGACGGCGACGAGGAAATCCGCCCCCTTGGCGCGCAAAGCCTCGGCAGCGTCTTCGCCGGTCGCAAGCGCCGGGGCGATTTTCAGCGTGCCGGGGCTCGACTTCTGATAGGAATCCTCCGCCGTGAGGCCGACGATGCCGATCTTCACGCCCTCCGCCTCGATCATGCGCGTATCGGCGATCGCGCCGATCCTCTTGCCGTCCTGATCGCGGAGATTGGCGGCGAGCACGGGAAACTCCGCCTCGCCCATGCGCCGCGCAAAGACCGCAGGTCCGAAATCGTATTCGTGGTTTCCCGGCACGAAGACGTCCGGCTTGATGATGTTGAGGAGCGTGATGATATGCGCCCCCTCGTCGAAGCCCGCCATCAGCGAGGGCGAAATCGCATCGCCTGCATGCGCGAAGATGACGTGATCGCGTTCGGCACGTTCGCGCGCCACCACGGCGCCGATGCGGGCATAGCCGCCGCGCACATCATCGGAACCGGCCATCTGGTCGGCATCGTTGACGAGAAGAAAGGTGACGGAGACGTCCTCGGCCGCCGCAAAAGAGGGCGCGAGCGAGACCGCAATGACGAACGCGGCAAACCACCGCAGCGTTGAAGCCATGGCTTCATTCCTCTGTTCGGACAATCACTTTACAGAGTTTCCAGGATTATGCGTGCTTCGACCCAATGCTCCATTGGCTCCGCTTGTGCTACGACCTATCTTGCACAACTCGGTGACGCCATGCGCAGACAGGTGGAAGGTGCGCCGTAGAGTCTTATCTTGGCCCTGATGCCAGAACGAGGGAAGCCGTAGTGCTGGACCGGCCCATTTTTTCCAGTTTTTCCGATTCCAGACGCAATGACATGAAGGACATGGTCCTTCCGTCGGATCATCCGCCCGTGCGGGCCGGGCGCATTGGTGTCCTGCTCGTCAATCTCGGCACGCCCGACGGCACGGATTACTGGCCGATGCGCCGTTATCTGAAGGAATTCCTGTCCGATCGCCGCGTCATCGAAACGCCGCGTCTTTTGTGGTGGCCGATCCTCAACGGTATGGTTCTGTCGACCCGCCCGCAAAAGAGCGGCGAGGCCTATGCCACGATCTGGAACAAGGAGCGCAATGAATCGCCGCTGCGCACCTTCACCCGCAGCCAGGGCGAAAAACTCGCCGCCGATTTCGCCGCCGAAGAGCGCATCGAGGTCGATTGGGCGATGCGCTACGGCAATCCGACGATCGCCGAAAAGCTGAACGCGCTGCAGGAAAAGGGCTGCGAGAAGGTTCTGATCGTTCCTCTCTACCCGCAATACAGCGCCACGACGACGGCGACGGTGAACGACAAGACCTTCGATGCCTTGAAGGAGATGCGCTGGCAGCCGGCGATCCGCACGGCGCCGCCCTGGCATGACGAGCCCGCTTATATCGACGCCCTCGCCCAGTCGGTCGAAGAGCACATCGCCGGGCTCGACTTCACGCCGGAGGTCGTCATCGCCTCCTATCACGGCCTGCCGAAATCCTATTTCGAGAAGGGCGATCCCTATCACTGCCATTGCCACAAGACGACGCGGCTCCTGGCGGACCGTCTCGGCTGGCCGAAAGACCGGCTTCTGACCACCTTCCAGTCGCGCTTCGGCCCGGAGGAATGGCTGCAGCCCTACACCGACGAGACGACGGCCAGGCTTGCGAGCGAAGGCGTGAAATCGCTCGCCATCATGAATCCGGGCTTCGTCTCCGACTGCCTGGAGACGCTCGAAGAGATCGCCATCGGCGTCGGCGAGACGTTCGAGGAGCATGGCGGCGAAAACTTCAGCCACATCCCCTGCCTCAACGATTCCAAGCACGGCATGCACGTCATCAAGACCGTCGTGATGCGCGAACTGCAGGGCTGGCTTTAGAAAATCCCGCGCCGCTCGGGCGACCAGAGAGTGGGCAGCACGATCACGTCACGCGTTCGGGGACGCGCGAACAAGCGGCGTTTCCGCAAGCGCGCGGCCAGTCCGACGCAGCGCCCATCGCGGCTTCAGAACAGCCGCACGTCGAGCACGAACGGCTCAAAGCCGATCACCCTGATCTCCGCGGCCTCGGGATGCCGATGGTTGACGAGAATGTTCACGTCCGGCGAGCCCTCGATCGGCACGATCGCTGAGGGCACTTTCAGGAGCGGGGCCGAGGCGGAATTGTGCCAGGCATTGCCGCGTTGCTGCGTAAAGCTCTCCTGCCGGCGCCAGTCGGGCGGCATCTCGGGGAGCTCCACCGTCTCCACCGCCATGTCATCGGGCGCCTCGTAGCGAACCATCACCAGGTTCGGCAGGAGCGCCGGATCTTCGATATGGACGAGCTTTTCCAGGACGCAGAGCGACGGAGACGTGGCGCAATAGGTCACCGCGTGTCCGACCGTGTTCCAGCGGCCGTCGAAGAAGAGACCGTATCCGCCGTCGAAGGTTTCTGCGTACCGCTCGCCCGACAGGCGCCACAGCAGCATTACGCGGCCGCACCCCATGCGATCTTGCCAAGGATCGTTTCGATCACCCGCGCGCCGGCCTCCGTCTGCGCGACGACGAGCGGCATGTCGCCATGGAGCTCGGCCAGGGGACGCCGGAGCCAGAGATTGGCCTTTTCCTTGTCCCCAAACGTGTCTTCGGCGACGGTCTGAATACGGAGAAGCCGCACGGCGCGGTCGGATTCCTCCACGGTCAAAGGCTGCCGCTTCTCGCTGCGATGGCGTCTCGTGCGCTGCGGAAGAACGAATCGCTCGATTTCCTGCTCGCTCAGGCCCGCCTCTGCCAGGCCCTTCAAGGCCGCCAGGGGGAGCCGGTTTCGCACCGCCACCGCCAATTCCGCTTGCGTGCGCACGGCACTGCCGAGAACGGACGAGCCGCCAAGCTTGCGCGCGAC
This sequence comes from Afifella sp. H1R, assembly GCF_021462425.1. Classification (NCBI taxonomy): domain Bacteria; kingdom Pseudomonadati; phylum Pseudomonadota; class Alphaproteobacteria; order Hyphomicrobiales; family Afifellaceae; genus Afifella; species Afifella sp. H1R. The sequence continues at coordinate 1,032,224 of NZ_JAKEDY010000002.1, read as the reverse complement.
TTCCTCCACGACGATCGACATGCGGCACCTCTTTCAGCAAGCGGCAATGTGCCGTATATATGCCGGCATATTGCCGAACTCAAGCCCGCGATCGGCTGAACCACCGCGCCCCGGCCGCAACCTCCGAGACGATCGCAGCCATCGTCCTGCCCACCCCCATCGAAGAGCGCACCGGAAGAGCGCGACCTTGCCTGTTCGGCCGCATCTCGGCGATGTGATCATCCCCGACGTGTTCGATTAACGGAAATCTGCTACCGCCCTTGGCCGGCAAGATTGCCCACAAAGATTGGCGCTGCAGGCACGCGATTCCCATGTAGAGGAAGACGGCCTCGCGGCAGGCCCAAGGAGAAGTAACACCCATGCTCGGTGGATTTGATATCGTCGTCATCGGCCTTGTCGTCTTGATCGCGCTCGTTCTCTTCGCGAGCGTCAAGACGGTCCCGCAGGGCCACAATTACACGATCGAGCGCTTCGGCCGTTACACCCGGACGCTGTCGCCCGGCCTCAACATCATCGTGCCCTTCATCGACCGCGTCGGCGCCAAGATGAACATGATGGAGACGGTGCTCGACGTGCCGAGCCAGGAGGTCATCACCCGCGACAACGCCACGGTGACGGTCAACGGCATCACCTTCTTCCAGGTCATGGATGCGCCGCGCGCCGCCTATGAGGTGAACTTCCTGGAAAACGCCATCGTCAATCTGACGATGACCAACATCCGCTCCGTCATGGGTTCGATGGATCTCGATCAGCTCCTCTCCAACCGCGACGAGATCAACGAAAAGCTTCTGAAGGTGGTCGATGCGGCCGCCGGCCCCTGGGGCGTGAAAATCACCCGCATCGAGATCAAGGACATCGATCCGCCGCGCAATCTCATCGATTCCATGAACCGTCAGATGATGGCGGAGCGCGAAAAGCGCGCCTCGATCCTGACGGCACAGGGGCTGCGCGAGGCCGCCATTCTGAAGGCGGAGGGCGAAAAGCAGTCGCTCATTCTCCAGGCCGAGGGCCGGCGCGAAGCCGCCTTCCGCGATTCCGAAGCGCGCGAGCGCGAGGCGGAGGCCGAGGCGAAGGCGACCGCCTATGTTTCGGAAGCCATCTCCAAGGGCGACGTGCAGGCGATCAACTATTTCGTCGCCCAGGAATATGTCGGCGCGCTGAAGGCATTCGCCACCTCGCCCAACCAGAAGACGTTCCTGATGCCGGTCGAGGCCTCTTCCGTCATCGGGGCGCTCGGCGGCATCACCGAAATCGCCCGCGAAGCCTTTGCCGACAAGGACGAGCGTCCGGTGCGGGCGGGCCGCAGCGGCGCCAGCACCAGCAGCAGCGGCAGCGTGCCCTTCACCGGCCAGCGGCCGGAGCCGTCCGGTGACATCTCATGATCCAAGCCGCGATTGAAAGCCTCGGCGGCTGGACCTGGTGGATCCTCGGGCTCGTGCTTCTCGGTGTGGAGGTTCTCGCCCCCGGCTTCTTCTTCCTGTGGTTCGGCGTCGCCGCGCTCATCATCGGGGTGAGCGCCGTCACCGTCTCCTGGCCGTGGCAGATGCAGATCCTGGGCTTTGCCGTTCTGTCGGTGGTCGCCGCGCTCGCCGGCCGCCGCTTCTTCGGCTATCGCGACGCGCCGTCGAGCGATCCGCATCTCAACCTGCGCACCGCCCGTCTCCACGGCCGCACCTTCACGCTCACCGAGCCGATCGCGGAAGGCTCCGGCCGCATCCGCATCGACGACAGCGTCTGGCGGGTGAGCGGCCCCGACACCCCGGCAGGCGCGCGCATCCGCATCGTCGGCGCCGACGGCGCGCTTCTGCTGGTCGAACCCGAAGCCCCGCTCAACCACGACTAGCCCCCGGCGCGACCTCCGGCTGGCCTCCCGGCTGACCCGCGGCTGGCCCGCGCAAACCTTGCGTTAACTATAAGCGTTTACCGCTTGGCAGGCATGTCTCGCGCGTCGCGGGACGGGAAAGCCTATGCGCGTGCGCCTGCCGGCCATCATTGCTTCCGCCGCACGGATCGGCGTCCTGGTTCCCGCACTTCTCATCGTGCAGGCGAACTCCGCGCGCGCCCAGGAAACCTCAGCCCCCACCGACTTCACCTTGCGCGGCAGCGATGCGGCCGACGAGGACACGCTGTTTCAGGATAGCGGCGAAGCAAATAACGGCGACACGGACGACGCGACCGGACGGAGAGCGAGAGCCGCACCCCCGCCGCCGCCCGGCCAGCCCTATCCCACGCCCGACGCGCCCATCGGCCCGCCCCCATTCGGGCCGAGGCCGGACGAACCGATAGGCCCTCCGCTGGCCGGGCCCCCGTCCCCGCCTCAGCCGGAACCGCGCCAGCGCCGCGCCACGCCAAAACCGCAGCTCGACGGCCGCCGTCTCATCCGCCGCGTCGTGGAGGAGGAAGAGGCGGAAGATCCCTATGCGCAGGTCGGCGTGCGCCTCGGCACCTTCGTCCTGCGCCCGACGCTCGATCTGGGCGCCATCGCCTCCGACAATCCGGACGGCGACGAACAGCAATCCTGGGAGGCGGGCGGCCTCGTCGCCCCCACCCTCAATCTGCAATCCGACTGGGACCGTCACGCCGTCGAACTCGATCTCCGCGGCACGGCGAGCTTCTACGACGACCATGCCAACGACGACCGCGAGGCGGAGGCGAAATTCACCGGCCGCTACGACATCAGCTCCGACACGGAAGTGAACGTCGAGGCGGGCTACCTCTACACGCTGGAATCCTTCACCGATCCCGACACGCCGTCAGCCGCCGTCGAACGTCCGGCCGAACAGAATTACAACGCCGCTCTCGGCGTCACCCAGCGCTTCAACCGTCTCGGCATGTCGTTGCGCGGCTCCTTCGAGCGCGAAACCTACGAAGACGTCACCACGGCCTCCGGCGCCACGATCAGCCAGGAAGACCGCAACAACAACGATTATGCGCTGACCGGGCGCGCGAGCTATCTCATCTCGCCGGCGCTCGAGCCCTTCGTGGAGGCGCGTCTCGGCACCACCCGCTACGACGAGAGCACGGATGCCGCCGGCTATCGCCGCGACAGCCGCTGGGGCGAACTGACCGGCGGCGTCATCGTCAATCTGTCGCCGAAACTCGCCGGCGAGATCGGCGTCGGCTATCGCCACGAAAACTACGACGACCCGCGTTTTGAGGATCTTAACGCGCCGCTCGCGACGGCCGCACTCTTATGGTCGCCCCGCCGCCTCACCAATGTCCGCCTCGACATCGCCACGACGACGGAGGGAACGACGATCGAGGGCGCGTCTGGCTCCGTCATCCATTCCGCCGATCTGACGCTCGAACGGCGCATGCGCCACAATCTCTTCGCGGAGGCTGGCCTCGGCCTCGATTACCGCGATTACCACGGTGTCGACCTCACGGAGACGACCTGGACCGCATTCGGCGGCCTCGTCTACGACCTCAACCGCTACGCCGCCCTCGTCGGCCGCTACACCTACGAGCGCAAGATCCTCGATCCCGGCGACACGGTCGAAACCAACACCGTCTCCGTCCGCCTCCGTCTGAAGCGCTAGGGTCCAAGGCGCCCCAGAATCTCGCACCCGACTCCGGGGCCAGAATTTAGGGCCAGAATTGAGCGTCAGACTCTAAGGATTGACGGAAGAAGCCCATGACACGGCCTCTTCCCCTCCCCCTTGCGGGGAGGGGCCAGGGGAGGGGTGTCTTCGATGGCCGGGCGGGCAGCGGCTCTGACCTTGAAACGCACCACCCCTTCATGCCCGGCATCCGCGCCTATCCCGCCCCACGACCTAGCAAAACCCGACCCATCGGATTTTCCGATCATATCGCCGCGAATTTCGAACTTTTTATTCGGATTTCACGGACCTACCTCCCTCCCGTAACAGCAACGGGATTTCAGCTATGAGCGAAGACTACTCCTCCACCAGACCCGAGGAACTGAAGCCGTTCCTCGGCCGCCATTTCATCTACACCTATGACAATGGCTGGCAGTACGAGATGTACATCAAGAACGCCGACACCATCGACTACCGCATCCACAGCGGCATGGTCGGCGGTCGCTGGGTGCGCGATCAGAAGGTGCATCTGGCGCGTCTCTCCGACGACGTGATCAAGGTGTCCTGGGACGAGCCGACCGGCACCTCCGTCAGCGTGTCGGTGAACTTTGCCGAGCGCCAGCTCCATGGCGTCATCTTCTTCCCCCAATGGATCGCCCAGGATCCGAAGAAGACGGTGTGCTTCCAGAACGAGCATCTCGACGAGATGCGCGCCTTCCGCGACGCCGGCCCGACCTATCCGAAGCTCGTCATCGACGAATTCGCCAAAGTGACGTTCCTGGAGACCTGCGCGGTCGACGACGAAACCGTCGTCGCGGTGGCGCCTGAGGAATTGCCCGAAGGCTATGCCAGCCGGACCTGATCCGGCCCGTCGAGCAACAGGCGGCCCAGTGCCCGGGCCGCCTTGCCGGCCCGCGTCTCGTCGGCCCAGCTCAGCGCGAGCGGGATGACCCTCCGGCTGCCGCTGACGAGATCGAGCTCCACCAGGCGTCGCGCCGCCAGATGCGCGACAACGAGATGTTCGGGCAGCCAGCCCCAGCACAAACCGCTGAGAACTGCCTCCACACCGGCTTCCAGGCTGTTCACGTCCCAGGTGCGGCCATCGGAGGGCGACAGCCCCTCGCTCGCCATGACCGCACCGTCACCGCTGATGGCCACACGCAGATGGCGCGCCAGCGTCGCCGGCGTGATCGCACCGCCCGCCCTTTGCACCAGCGGATGCCCGGGATCGGCCACGGCCAGCATCGGGATGTCGATGAGCGGATGCTGATCGGCTCGTCCCGGCTGCCAGAGCGAGATGGCGAGATCGAAATCGTCGGAGGCCCGATCCGGCTCGGGCACGCGCACACTCTCGCGCAGCGCCACCTCCACATGCGGATGGTGCTCGGCAAACACCTGCAGCGCGCCGAACAACCTCTGACGGGGAAAGATGCTGTCCACGCGAAGCCGCACTTGGCTCTCCTCGCTGCCGAGCGACCGGGCGCGATCCTCCAGCCGGGTGAGATCGTCGATCAGCGGATTGGCCTCCGCCAACAGGCTTCGCCCGGCCGGTGTCAGCCGGGCCTTGCGGCCTTCGATCTCAAAGAGCGCGACGCCGAGGCGCTCCTGCAGGCGGCTGACGGCATAGCTGACCGAGGACTGGCTGCGGTTGAGCCGTTCCGCGGCCTGGGCGAAGCCGCCGCTCTCGACGACGGCCTGCAGGACGGCCCATTGCTCCATCGTGGTTCTGGGAATCCGCATCGCGCCCGTCCGGTCCCCGCCCCTCGTTTGTCCCCCGGCTTGAAGCACCCGTCCTCTCCCAGGGCGAGAGGTCCCTCGCGCTGATGAAGCGTGGCGCGACGGGCGCGAGGTCGGATCGGAGACGCGATCGCCTCCGACCTTTCCGCATCCCTTGGACGGCCCCCCTTATACGTCGGCGCCATAGGACGGCGCCGCCTTGATCGGCGAAACTAGCCGACGAGGCCCTTCAGCCAATCCTTGCCGAGCTTCTTCAGCTCCGCCTTGAAATCGTCCGCGATGTCCTCGCGGTCGAGCGCATAGGCGACATTGGCGGCAAGGAAGCCGGATTTCGCGCCGCAATCGAAGGTCACGCCGCGGAAGCGCACGCCGGTGAAACGCTGCTTCTCGGACAAGGCTTTCATGCCGTCGGTCAACTGGATCTCGCCGCCGGCGCCGGGCTTCGTCGTCTCCAGAAGCTTGAAGATCTCCGGCTGCAGGATGTAGCGGCCGGAAATGTAGAAGGTCGAAGGCGCCTCTTCCTTCTTCGGCTTCTCCACCATGCCGGTGATTTCGACGCCGACATCGTCGTCCTCGCCGAGCGCCACGATGCCGTATTTGTGCACCTGTTCCGGCACCGTCTCTTCGAGCGCGATGACGTTGCCGCCGTGTTTCTCGTAGGCCGTCATCATCTGTGCCAGACAGCCGGGCTCGGAGCGCATCAGCATGTCGGGCAGAAGCACGGCAAACGGCTCGTCGCCGACGATCTCGCGCGCGCACCAGATCGCATGGCCGAGGCCGAGCGGGGCCTGCTGGCGGGTAAAGCTCGTCCCGCCCGCCGGCGGCAGTTCGGCCTTCAACACGTCGAGCTCGGCGGTCTTGCCGCGCGCCTTCAGCGTGTCTTCGAGCTCCGGCTGAATGTCGAAATGGTCTTCGATGACGCCCTTGCCTCGCCCGGTGACGAAGACGAAATGCTCGATGCCGGCGGCCTTCGCCTCGTCGACCACATATTGCAGCACCGGCCGGTCGACGATCGTCAGCATCTCCTTCGGCACGGCTTTGGTAGCGGGAAGAAATCGTGTGCCGAGGCCTGCGACAGGCAGGACGGCTTTTCTGATCCGGTTAACCACGGGAACCTCTTGAGGTACGGACAAGCGCGACACCCGTTTAGAGTAAGCGTCCCGCACGAGTCCAGGCGGGTCGGGGCGGCGCGCGTTGGCTCAAAACCTAGGCGACGCCCGCAAAAAGTGAAGGCCAGAAGAAAGGGGACGGGCGCGCATGAGCGTTCTGGTAACGGGGGGCGCCGGTTATCTGGGCAGCCAGCTCGTGCTCGCGCTTCGCGACGAGGGCGAGAATGTCGTCGTCCTCGACAACCTGTCCACAGGCTATGAATGGGCCGTACCCCGAGGCGCCGAACTCGTCATCGGCGATGTCGGCGACCGGCTTCTCCTCAACCACCTCATGCGCACCCGCCGCGTCGATGCCGTCCTGCATCTCGCCGGCGCCCTCGTCGTCGTCGATTCCGTCGCCGACCCGCTCGGCTATTATCTGAACCACTCGATCAAGACGCGCGAATTGATCGCCGCCGCGGTCGCGAACGGCGTCGAGCACATCGTCCTGTCCTCCTCGACCGCCGTCTACGGCCACCCGGCCGACAATCCGGTCCCGGAGACCGCGCCGCTCGAGCCGCTGACGCCCTATGCGGTCTTCAAGGCCTCGGCGGAGCGCATGCTCGCTGAGGCCGGCGCCTCCTACGGCCTCAAGAGCGTCAGCCTGCGCACCGGCCACATCGCCGGCGCCGATCCGTCGGGCCGCGTCGGCCATGCGATCGTCGGCGCCACCGATCTCGTCAAGATCGTGCTCGAAGCGGCCCTCGGCCGGCGCGAATACGTGCCCGTCTTCGGCACCGATTACGACACGCCCGACGGCACCGGCATTCGCGATTACGTGCATGTCGCCGACGCCGCCGATGCGCATCTCGCCGCCCTCGCTCATCTCCGGGCCGGCGGCGACAGCCTCACCGTCAATTGCGGCTACGGCCAGGGCCACAGCGTGCTCGAAGTGATCGACGCGGTGCAGAGGATCGCCGGCAAAGTGCTCGATGTGCGCGCCCGCGCCCGCCGGGCCGACGATATCGTCAGCCTCGTCGCCGATCCGCGCCGCATCCTGAAGACGCTCGCCTGGCAGCCGCGCTTCTCCAATCTCGAAACGATCCTGGAACACGCGCTCGCCTGGGAGGCCCGCGCCGCCATGCGCGCCGCCTGAGGCGGGATCGCCGCCTTTCTTACGGCCGGGTGTCATGGCGGTTTCTCGCCCCGGCGTGGCACGGCGGCTTTTGCCGCGCCGGAAGCCACGCTAACATGGGCTCTCAAACGAGCGGCTTGAACGCCGCGCCGGTTCGCGTCATGTGCTGCGGCACGATGAACCCTCGGCGCGGAGCCGGAAGGCGCCGCCACCGTCGATCCCGGTGATCGACCGGACGAACCGGCCAGGCGCGGGAGCGTGAGATGCGCAGTTTCTTTGCAGGCTTCATGGTGGCGCTCGCCGCTCTCGCCTTTCTCGGCGCGGAGACGGAATTCGTCGCCTCGCGCGCCGCAGCGGCGGAGGCGATCGTCGTCGCCCAGAACGACCGCCAGCCGTCCCTCTTCCGCTTCCTGTTCGGCCCGCGGCGCAACGCCCAGCCGCAGCGCCAGGAGCCGCAGACGCGCCAGCGCGCCCCGCAGCGCTCCGCCCCGAGCCGGTCCACGCGCCGCAGCACGCCGCGGGCGCCCGTGGAGCCGCAGGTCGACATCGTGGAGAAGGCGGAAGACGCAAAGCGCGTCCTCGTCGTCGGCGATTTCTTCGCCCGCAGCATCGCCAAGGGTCTCGACGAAGCCTTCGCCGAAAACCCGAAAGTCATGATCATCCAGGCCGCCAACGGCTCCTCGGGCCTGGTGCGCGACGATTTCTACGACTGGCCGGCGCGGCTTCCCGAGCTCATCGCGGAGCACAAGCCGGATGCCGTCGTCGTCATGCTCGGCGGCAACGACCGCCAGGAGATCGGCAAGCTCGCGGTGCGCGGCGACGAATGGAACGAGGCCTATGGCGACCGCGTCGCAAAACTCGCCAATGTCATCGCCGAAAGCGGCGAGCCCGGCATCTGGGTCGGCCTCGTGCCGGTCGCCTCCTCCGTCATGTCGCGCGATTACAGCGCCTTCAATTCCATCTACCGCGAGACGCTGGAAGATTCGCCGGTCAAATTCGTCGATGTGTGGAACGGCTTTGCCGACGACGAAGGCAAATACGTCGCCTCCGGCCCGGACATGAACGGCCAGAACCGGCAGCTGCGCGTCGGCGACGGGCTCAATTTCACCCGCGCCGGCCAGCGCAAGCTCGCCTTCTTCATCGAGCGCGATTTGCAGGAAATCCTGAAGACCGGCTCGCCGTTCCTGGCCGCCCTCGAAGAGGGCGAGGCCCCGGCCGAGAAGGAAGCCCGGCCTGCGATCAGCGCCATGATCCCGATCGACAAATTGATCTTGGGCAACGCCGGCGGCCTGTCCACCTACACCCCCCGGATCCGTGCCGAAGCGCCGACAGGCGCCGACAAGGAAGAGCCGACAGGCGCCGACGAGAAAGCGTCTGCACCCGAGGCCGAAACGGCGGCGGACAAATCCGTGCCGCCCTCCTCGCCCGCCGAGGCCGCGCCGCAAAAGGTCGAAGACGGGAACGCCGAGCCCGAGGCGGAAGCCCTGCTCGCCAAAATGATCGCCGGCACGCCGCCGCCCGCCGGCCGCATCGACGATTACCGCTGGCCGCCGGAGCGTCGCACGCCGCCGGTCAAAGCCGCCGAAAAGCCGGCCGAAAGCGATGAAGGCGCCGCAGCCAAAACCTCATCTGACGCGACAGTCGAGACTCCGGACCCGGCCGAACGCGCAGCGGCAGCCGAATAGACCTCACGCGTCGAAACGCGCCGAGGCCCCGGCCCTCGCTATATCTGAACTCACATCGCCGCTTAGATCTGCCGTCACAGCGGCAGCGAGGTCTCGCCCATCAGAAACTGGTCGATCGAGCGCGCCGCCTGCCGGCCTTCGCGGATCGCCCACACCACCAGCGACTGGCCGCGCCGCACATCGCCGGCCGCGAACACCTTGTCGACGGAGGTGCGATAGCTCTTCTCGTCGGCGAGAATGTTGGTGCGCCGGTCCTGCTTCAGCGCGCCGCCGAATTCCTTGACGAAGGTGTCTTCCAGCGGTCCGGAAAAGCCGATGGCGATGAAGGCGAGATCGGCCTTCAGGATGAATTCCGTGCCTTCGAGCGGCTGACGCTTTTCATCGACGCGGGCGCATTTCACGCCGGTCAGAACGCCGTTCTTGCCGACGAATTCGAGCGTCGCCGCCTGGAATTCGCGCTCCGCCCCCTCCGCCTGGCTGGAGGAGGTGCGAAGCTTCGTCGGCCAGTACGGCCACACCAGCGCCTTGTTCTCCTTCTCCGGCGGGCAGGCGCGGATATCGAGCTGCGTCACGGAGATCGCGCCCTGGCGGAACGCCGTGCCGACGCAGTCCGAGGCCGTATCGCCGCCGCCGACCACCACGACATGCCGGCGTCCGGCCCAGATGTCGTCGGGATGATCGATCTCCGGCACCGGCTCGCCGTTCACGCGCCGGTTCGACTGGATGAGATAGGGCATGGCGTAATGCACGCCGGTCAGATCCATGCCGCCGATGCCCGGATCGCGCGGCCGCTCGGCCCCGGTCGCGATCAACACCGCATCGTGCTCGTCGACGAGCTCCTTCATCGGCTTCGTCACGCCGATATTGACGCCGTAATGGAAGATGACGCCCTCGCCTTCCATCTGCGTCACGCGCCGGTCGATATGGTATTTTTCCATCTTGAAGTCGGGGATGCCGTAGCGGCAGAGCCCGCCGGCCTTCGGCTCGCGCTCATAGACATGCACGTCGTGGCCGACGCGCGCGAGCTGCTGGGCCGCCGCCATGCCGGCCGGGCCCGAACCGATGATGGCGATGCGCTTGCCGGTCTTTCGCTCCGCCGGCTGCGGACGGATCCAGCCTTCCTGAAACGCCTTGTCGGAGATCGCCTGCTCCACCGTCTTGATGGTGACCGGCACGTCTTCGATGTTGAGCGTGCACGCCTCTTCGCAGGGCGCGGGACAGATGCGGCCCGTCCATTCGGGGAAATTGTTGGTGGAATGGAGGTTGCGCGCGGCCTCCTCCCAATCGCCCTGCCAGACGAGATCGTTCCAGTCGGGGATCTGGTTGTGCACCGGGCATCCCGTCGGCCCGTGGCAATAGGGAATGCCGCAATCCATGCAGCGCGAGGCCTGCCGGCGCACCTCCGGCTCCGGCAAGGGCAGGACGAATTCCTTGAAATGCCGGATGCGGTCGGACGCCGGCTGGTAGCGCTGTTCCTGCCGATCGATCTCCAGAAAGCCCGTGACTTTAGCCATAACTACGCTTCACCCGTCATTCCCGCTGCCGCCCCGCACTCGTCGTGCCGAAAGCCCGCCGCCGGAGATCCCGATCCGGTCAGGCTTCATGCCGCAGCCTTTTTTGGATTTCCAGTTCCGCCTGGCAGGCAAATGCCCGCAGATCGGCCCCATGCCCCTACTCGCGCCGCCCTTGCTCGCGTGTCTCTCGTTGCGCGTTCCGCACCTGTCGTGATGGGCCGGCCTGGCGCCGGCCCCGACCTTTGCCTCACTCCGCCGCGATGCGTCGCCCGCCGCCCATGCGGCGTTCTTCCATCTCGACGAGGGCACGACGATACTCGACCGGCATCACCTTCACGAATTTCGGCCGGAAGTCCGCCCAGTTCTCCAGGATGTGCTTGGCACGCTTGGAGCCCGTGTAATGGTGATGGTTGGTGATGAGCGTCAAAAGCCGCTCCTCGTCATGCGTGTTCATGTTGGAGGAGACGTTGACGCGGCCGTGCCATTCCATGTCACCGCCATGGTGGTGCAGCTCTTCCAGAAGCGCCTCTTCCTCCGGCACCGGTTCGAGCTCGACCATGGCGAGGTTGCAGCGCCGTTCGAACGAGCCATCCTCGTCGAGCACATAGGCGATGCCGCCCGACATGCCGGCCGCAAAGTTGCGGCCCGTCTCGCCGATGACGACGACGATGCCGCCCGTCATGTACTCGCAGCCATGGTCGCCGCAGCCTTCCACGACCGCGATCGCCCCGGAATTCCTGACGGCGAAGCGCTCGCCGGCGACGCCGGAGAAATAGCACTCGCCCTCGATGGCACCGTAAAGCAGCGTGTTGCCGACGATGATCGCCTGCTCGGCCGGAAGCTGGAAGCCCTCCGCCGGCCGCACCACAATGCGCCCGCCGCACAGCCCCTTGCCGACGTAATCGTTGGCGTCGCCTTCGAGGTCGAAGGTCACGCCGCGGGCCAAAAACGCCCCGAAGGACTGGCCGGCCGTTCCCTTCATCTTCACCACGATCGTGTCGTCGGGCAGGCCCTCATGGCCGTAGCGCTTGGCGATCTCGCCCGACAGCATGGCGCCGACGGAACGGTCGAGATTGGCGACCTTCACATCGATCTGCACCGCTTCGCCGCGTTCGAGTGCGGGCGCTGCTTCCTTGATCAGCTTGCGGTCGAGCACCGTCTCGATCGGATGCTCCTGGCGCCGCGTCCAGCGAACCTCCTCGTCAGGCGCCTCCTGGCGATGGAAAAGCTTGGAGAAATCGAGCCCCTTCGCCTTCCAGTGCTTGATGAGCGGCATCGTGTCGAGCCGGTCGGAGCGTCCGACGAGCTCTTCGAGCTTGCGCACGCCCATCGCCGCCATGATCTCGCGCACCTCTTCGGCCACGAAGAAGAAGTAGTTGATCACATGCTCCGGCGCACCGCGGAAGCGCTTGCGCAACACCGGATCCTGGGTGGCGACGCCGACCGGGCAGGTGTTGAGATGGCATTTGCGCATCATGATGCAGCCGGCCGCGATCAGTGGCGCGGTCGAGAAGCCGAATTCGTCGGCGCCCAACAGCGCCCCCACGATCACGTCGCGTCCGGTCCTCAGCCCGCCGTCGACCTGCAGCGCCACGCGCGAACGCAAGCCCTCATGCACCAGCGTCTGGTGGGTCTCGGCAAGGCCGATCTCCCAGGGCAGACCCGCATGCTTGATGGAGGTGAGCGGCGAGGCGCCCGTGCCGCCGTCATAGCCGGAAATGGTGATGTGGTCGGCGCGCGCCTTGGCGACGCCGGCCGCAACCGTGCCGACGCCCACTTCTGCCACGAGCTTCACCGACACGTCGGCCGCCGGATTGACGTTCTTCAGGTCGAAGATGAGCTGCGCCAGATCCTCGATCGAATAGATGTCGTGATGCGGCGGCGGCGAAATGAGGCCGACGCCCGGCGTCGAATGGCGGACTTTCGCGATCACCGCATCGACCTTGTGGCCGGGCAGCTGGCCGCCCTCGCCGGGCTTTGCACCCTGCGCCACCTTGATCTGCATCATGTCGGAATTGACGAGATATTCCGTCGTCACGCCGAAGCGGCCGGAGGCGACCTGCTTGATCGCGGAACGCTCCGAATCCCCGTTCGGCTTCGGCACGAAGCGCTCCGGCTCCTCGCCGCCCTCGCCGGTGTTCGACTTGCCGCCGATCCGGTTCATGGCGACCGCGAGCGTCGTATGCGCCTCGCGCGAAATCGAGCCGAAGCTCATCGCGCCGGTCGCGAAACGCTTCACGATCTCCGCCGCCGGCTCCACCTCTTCCAGAGGCACCGGCTCGACGTCCATGGCCTCCGCCTCACGGATGCGGAAGAGCGAGCGGATCGTCAGCCGCTTCGCCGCCTCGCCGTTCACCATCTCGGAGAAGGTGCGGAAGCGGTCGAAACCTTCGCCGCGCACCGCATGCTGCAGATGCGCCACGGCATCCGGCGTCCACACATGGTCTTCGCCGCGCATGCGGAAGCCGTATTCGCCGCCGACTTCGAGCGTGCGCCTCAGAACCGGGTCGTCGCCGAAGGCAAGGCGGTGACGCCGTGCCGTCTCCTCGGCGATCTCTGCGAGGCCGACGCCTTCGATCATCGTCGCCGTGCCGAAGAAGAAGCGGTCGACGAAGGCCGAAGACAGGCCGACAGCGTCGAAGATCTGCGCACCGCAATAGGATTGGTAGGTGGAGATGCCCATCTTGGACATCACCTTCAAAATCCCCTTGCCGACGGATTTGATGAAGCGTTCCACCACTTCGCGCGCATCGACGACGTCCGGGAAGTCGCCGCGCTCATGCATCTGCGCCAAAGTCTCGAAGGCGAGATAGGGGTTGATCGCCTCGGCGCCGTAGCCGGCGAGCACCGCGAAATGATGCACTTCGCGCGCCTCGCCCGTCTCCACCACAAGGCCGACCGAGGTGCGGAGCCCCTTGCGGATCAGGTGATGGTGCACGGCCGCCGTCGCCAGAAGCGCCGGCATGGCGATGCGCTGCGGGCCGACCAGGCGGTCCGACAGGATGATGATGTTGTAGCCGTCGAGCACCGCCCGCTCGGCGCGCTGGCACAGCCGGTCGAGGGCGTCTTCCATGCCGTCGGCGCCGAGGCTCGCATTGTAGGTGATGTCGAGCGTCTTCGTCTGGAAATGGTTGTCGGCGATGTCACCGATGCCGCGGATCTTTTCGAGATCGGCATTGGTGAGGATCGGCTGACGCACTTCGAGCCGCTTCCTCTCCGACAGGCCTTCGAGATCGAAGAGGTTCGGCCGCGGCCCGATGAAGGAGACGAGGCTCATGACGATTTCCTCGCGGATCGGATCGATCGGCGGGTTCGTCACCTGGGCGAAGTTCTGCTTGAAATAGGTGTAGAGCAGCTTCGGCTTGTCGGAGAGCACGGAGACCGGCGTATCCGATCCCATCGATCCGATCGCCTCCTGCCCGGTCACCGCCATCGGCGCCATCAGGATCTTCAGGTCTTCCTGCGTATAGCCGAACGCCTGCTGGCGATCGAGCAGCGAGGCAGCCGTCGTCGGCGCGCGCGAGGCGACCTCCGGCATGTCTTCCAGAACGATCTGCGTGCGGGCGAGCCACTGGCGATAGGGATTGCCTTCCGAAAGCCGCGCCTTCAGTTCGCCGTCGTCGATGATGCGGCCTTCCTGAAGATCGATGAGCAGCATCCGACCCGGCTGCAGCCGCCATTTGCGCACGATCGAGCTTTCGTCGACCGGCAGGACGCCGGCTTCGGACGCCATGATGACGAAGCCGTCGTCGGTCACGACATAGCGCGCCGGCCGAAGCCCGTTGCGGTCGAGCGTGGCACCGATCTGGCGTCCGTCGGTGAAGGCGATCGCCGCCGGCCCGTCCCACGGCTCCATCAGCGCCGCATGGTACTGGTAGAAAGCCCGCCGCTTCTCGTCCATCAGCGGATTGCCGGCCCAGGCCTCCGGCACCAGCATCATCGCCGCATGGGCGAGTTCGTAGCCGCCGATGGTCAGGAATTCGAGCGCATTGTCGAAGCACGCCGTGTCCGACTGCCCCTCATAGGAGATCGGCCACAATTTATCGATGTCGTCGCCGAGAAGCGGCGAGGAGATCGACGCCTGGCGGGCCGCCATCCAGTTGACGTTGCCTCTGAGCGTGTTGATCTCGCCGTTATGGGCGACCATCCGGTAGGGATGGGCGAGCTTCCAGGACGGAAAGGTGTTCGTCGAGAAGCGCTGATGCACGAGGGCGAGCGCCGAGGCGAAGCGCGGATCCGACAGGTCCTTGTAATATTCGCCGAGCTGATGGGCGAGGAACATGCCCTTGTAGACCGCGGTGCGGCTCGACATCGAGACGATGTAGAAGCCTTTGTCGCGTCCGTCGCTCTCGTGGAAGATGCGGTTGGAGATGACCTTGCGCAGAATGTAGAGGCGACGCTCGAAATCGTCGCCCTCGAGCCCGTCCGCCGCGCCGATGAACACCTGCCGGTGCACCGGTTCCGCCGCGCGGATCTTCTGCGCCTTCGACAGGCAGGAATTGTCGACCGGCACGTCGCGCCAGCCGAGAACCGTCTGGCCTTCCTCGGCCACCACCTGCTCCACGACGCCTTCCAGATGCCGGCGCAGCTCCGCGTCCTGCGGCATGAAGATGACGCCGACGGCATAGCGGCCGAGCGGCGGCAGCGAAAAGCCATGGGCCTCCGCTTCGCCGCGGAAGAACGCGTCCGGCAGCTGGACCAGCATGCCCGCGCCGTCGCCGACCTCGGGGTCGGCGCCGACAGCGCCGCGATGCGTCAGATTGTCGAGAATCTTGAGCCCGTGCTCGACGATCGTGTGCGAAGGCCGCGCCTTCAGATCGGCGATGAAGCCGACGCCGCAGGCATCGCGCTCGCCGCGCGGATCGAGAAGACCTTGGCCGGCAGCCGGCGTTTTTCGCGTTCCGCGCACGCGCTCCGCGCGCTCAAACGCCTGCGCCGCTGCGCGCATCCGCTCGCTCTTGAGGTGAGGTTCCATCGTCACGGCCTGCCTCCGCCATCTCGCCCCGCTGCGAAACCGTTCGTCTCGGGGCACCTCTTCCGTTCGGGTCGCACGCCTCGTTCAGGACATGCGGCTCGAGCAATCGGCTTAACGCCTAAGCTCATACTTAACTGGTTGGGCACATTCGGGTTGAGCGGAATGCCCTTCGCTCGGCCCTTGCATGCCCCGTCTTCGTCGTCGGCGATCTCGGGACCGGCGCCCTCCACCAACTAGGACAGAAGACCTGTCCTATTCATTCACCATCTCAAATTTTGCAAGAGACGACAAGTCGACTCTCCGCACCGTTCGAAGGCCGAACGGGGTTGTTGCGTCGTCGCCGGTGCCGCAGGGTGAAATCCGTGGCAAGCTTCGCCGTCGCGGAGAGAAGCTTCACGGCCGCGGCTGGGCAGCTTTCGCCAACCGTCTATGCCAGAATTTCCCGCCTCGTCAAAGGAGAGATGGGACTTCGCCAAAATTCCCCGATCCTGAATGACTTCTCCTGCCGCCTTCCTCGCGGGCTCGTCTGTCAAAGCCCGAAGCGGAGACTTGACCGGCCGCGCGGGAGCCTGCGGGTGCGGCCGGGCTTTCGCACATCACCTTGAGGAAGGCGCCGGCAACGCCGCCCGAAGCAACAGAGAAACAGCCGAGAGACAGCCGAGAAACATCGAGAAAAACCGCCCGCGATCGACAGAACTCTCCAAGGCCCCGTTTCCTGCCGCGTAAACCTCGAAACGGCGGCCCCGGGAGCCCCCTTCCCGGCGTCGCAGGCCGCCGCGCCCTCTTGCGCAAGACGCGCGCCGGCCCTAAGCCGCCAATATGCAGTTTGCCAGCGACAATTGGTCCGGCGCGGCGCCGGAAATCGTGGAAGCGATCGCCCACCAGGCGGCCGGCCATGCCGATGCCTATGGCGTGAGCGCCCTCGACCGCGCCGTCGAAGACCGCTTCAACGCGCTTTTCGAGCGGGAAGTGGCCGTTTTCTTCGTCGGCACCGGCACCTCGTCGAACGCCCTCGCGCTCGCCGCGGTCAACAAGCCCGGCGGCGCCGTCTTCTGCCACCGCGAAAGCCATATCGTCGTCGACGAATGCGGCGCGGTGGAATTCCAGACGGGCGGCGCCCGCCTGATGCAGCTCGACGGCCCGCTCGGCAAGATCGATCCGGGCGAGTTCAAGGATGCCGTGTCGCGCTTTTCACCGGATTTCGTGCATGCCGGCCAGCCGATGGCGCTGTCGCTGACGCAGGCGAGCGAGGTCGGCACCATCTATACGCGCCAGGAGGTCGAGGCGCTGACGGCCATCGCCCATGACCGCAGCATCCCGGTTCACATGGACGGCGCGCGTTTTGCCAATGCGCTCGTCCAACTCGGTGAGAACCCGGCCGACATCACCTGGCGCCAGGGCGTCGACATTCTTTCCTTCGGCGGCACCAAGAACGGCTGCGTCTCCGCCGAGGCCCTCGTCTTCTTCGATCCGAAGATGGCGGCCGAGCTTCCCTATCTCAGAAAGCGCGCCGGCCATCTCTTCTCCAAGACCCGCTTCATCGCCGCCCAGTTCCAGGCCTATCTCGCCGACGATCTGTGGCTGCGGCTGGCCACCCACGCCAATGCCATGGCCGAGCGCCTGCGCGCCGGCATCGAAAGCTCCGACGAGGCCCGCCTCGCCTGGCCGAGCGAGACCAATGAGAGCTTCGCCTTTCTGGGACGCGAGCGGGCGAACTTCCTGCGCAAGGCCGGCGCCGTCTTCCTGGAATGGCCGCGCCCGCATGGCCTGAAGATCGAGGCAGGCGAAGACGAAATCCTCGTGCGCCTCATCACCAATTTCCAGACCCGCGAAGACGAGGTCGACCGTTTCGTCGAACTCCTCCGCGCCGATCTGAGGGCCTAGGCGCAGATCCGCCGCGCGCGGCTCGCGCGATCGGACCACAAAAAGTCAGACCATAAAAAAGGCGCCCCTCGCGGGGCGCCTTCGACCGATGACTGGAGGTCGGGTCGGGGGGGTCAGGCGGCCTTGCTGGTCGCGATCGACGCGTCGATCTGCTTTTCGGATTTGTCCGAACCGCTGATCGCGATCTTGCGCGGCTTCATGGCCTCCGGGATCTCGCGCACGAGATCGATGTGGAGAAGGCCGTTCTCCAGCGTGGCGCCGGTCACTTCGACATGGTCGGCGAGCTGGAAGCGGCGCTCGAAGGAACGTGCCGCGATCCCGCGATAGAGAATTTCGCGTTCGCGCTCGTTTTCGTCTTCGTTGCGCTGCGCCTTGATCGTGAGAATGTTCTCTTTCGATTCGATGTCGATATCGCGCTCGCCGAAGCCGGCCACGGCCATCGTGATGCGGTAGGCGGTCTCGCCGGTCCGCTCGATGTTGTAGGGCGGGTAGCTCTGGCCGCCGTTTTCCGAGCCTGCCATGGAATCGAGCATGTTGAACAACCGGTCGAAGCCGACGGTCGAACGGTAAAGCGGGCTCAAATCATACTGACGCATCTGAAGTCCTCCATTGAAGCGACATTCTGGGAAGGAAAAGACGACTCTTTCAAAAGCCGATCCGCCCTTTCCGCGGGACCCTTTCGGCGTCCCGATCGAGAAATGGGAACTCCCAAAATCCCTTTCAAGCCTTTTCGTGCAGCTCCCGAAAATCGCGGTTTCCCGGGCTTTCGCCGCTGAACGCCAGATGAACGGCCGGTTCTGAACGAGTTCAGTGAGCTCCGCCTAGTCTCCAAACATCGATGGAGGGCAGCCCCTCCGCATCACTGAGGAGACGAAGCCATGAAACTCAACATTCTCGCCGCCGCCGGTCTTGCGACGCTCTCGTTCCTGCCGCTCGCAGCCGGCGCCAGTGCCGCGCCGATCGCCGCCGCCGGTCAGGCCGGCATCACGGCAGAACGCAGCGATGCCGTCACCAAGGTCGATTATCGCGGCCGCGGCTGGCGCCATGACAACCGCCGCCACTGGAACCAGAAGCTCAGCACGCACCGCATCTCGCGCAAGCTGCGCCGCCAGGGCTTCACCCCGGTCCGCTATTTCGACACCCGCGGTCGCGTCTATTCGCTCGCCGCCCGCGGCCGGCGCGGCGCCCCGGTCATGCTCCGGGTCAACGCCTATAACGGCCAGGTCATCAGCGTGAGCCGCATCGGCCCCAAGCACCGCGGTCCCGATCGTGGTCACCACGGCGGCTGGCGTCACCGCTAAGCCCATGACGGCTCCGGCACCCTCGGCGGAGCCTCAGAGATCGGGCGCTGCATCTGCCCCCTCCAGCGTCCGGTGACGGAGCCGGCGGCCTTCGGGTCGTCGGCTCCCCTTTTTGGGGCGCGCGCATGGGGCACCATCCCATCAGACGCCATTCCATCGGACGCCATCGCGCCGGGGGCCGCGCCGGGCGCCCCATCGGGAACCAACGCCGCTGCTTGCCGCCCGACCCACTTCCCAGTATCAGCGCTGCGGGAGGCGCAGCCTTGGCCATTCTGTTTGAAACCGAGCAAAATCCGATCCCGGACGGCACGAACGCCGAATTCGTGCTGACGCCCGATGGCCGCAAGCTGCGCACCGCCTGGTGGCATCCGGCGGCGTCGGCGAAGCGGGGCACAATCCTCGTTCTCCACGGCCGGGCGGAATGCATCGAGAAATATTTCGAGACCGTGGGCGAATTGCGCCGCCGCGGCTATTCCGTCGTCACCTTCGACTGGCGCGGCCAGGGCGGTTCCTCGCGCAGCCTGCGCGATCCGAGAAAGGGCCATGTCGACGATTTCTCCGAATATCTCGTCGATCTCGAAACGGTGATGCGCGAGGTGGCGCTCGCCCGCTGCCATCCGCCCTACAACATCCTCGCCCATTCGACCGGCGCCGCCATCGCGCTCCTTTATGCCGCGCGCGCCCGCACCCAGGTGGAGCGCATGGTGCTGACAGCGCCGCTTCTGGCGCTTTCAGGCGGGCGCACGCATTTTCTGCGCGTCGTCACGGGCATCCTCAATTATCTCGGCCTCGGCGAGATGTATGCCGGCCCCTTCCGCGGCAATCTCGTTCAGCTCCGCCCCTTCGAGGGCAACCGCGTCACCTCCGACAAAAGACGCTATGAGCGCGTCCGCGAATTGATCGAGGCGCATCCCGAGCTCGGCCTCTCCGGCCCGACCTTGGCCTGGGTGCATTCGGCCCTGCGCGCGGCGGAATTTCTCGCTCTGCCGGAATTTGCCGAACGCGTGCCGCTTCCCGTCCTCATCGCCATGGCCGGCCAGGAGAGCATCGTCTCGAACCGGGCGATCGAAGATTTCACCCTGCGCATCAAGACCGTCGGCAATGTCCGCATCGCCGGCGCCATGCACGAGATCCTTCAGGAAGACGACCGCTACCGCGAGATCTTCTGGGCCGCCTTCGATGCCTTCATCGGCGAGCCCGACGAGGCCTGGCGCGCCGTGTTCACGTCGCCAGGAGCGCCTCCACCTCAGGCTTGAGGCGCCTGTCGCCGAGCGCCAGGATCCGCCCGCCGCCCGCCGCCGGCTCGCCGGTCCAGCTCGTCACCGCGCCGCCCGCACCTTCGATGATCGGGATGAGCGGGGCGATGTCGTAGGGCTTCAACCCGGATTCGACGACACAATCCACGCCGCCCATCGCCACCATCGCATAGGCGTAGCAATCATAGCCGTAGCGCGTCAGCCGCGCCCGGGCCGAAAGCCGCTCGAAGGCCGGCCTTTCCGCTTCGCTGAAGAGATTGGGATCGGTCGTGGAAATATGCGCGTGGTCGAGCGCCGCGCAGGCGCGCACCGTGATCGGCCGCGTCTGTCCGCCGCGCGCCAGAAAGCTGCCGGTCTCCGCCGAGCCGAAAAAACGCTCGCCGATATAAGGCTGCGACATCATCCCGGCCGCGGGCTTGCCGTCGATCAGAAGCCCCGTGAGGCAGCCCCAGAGCGGCAGGCCGCAGATGAAGGCGCGCGTGCCGTCGACGGGATCGAGGATCCACACATGCGAGCGGTCCTCACTTTCGGCGCCGTATTCCTCGCCGATGATGCCGTGCTCGGGATAGGTCTTGCGGATGAGATCGCGCATGGCGCGTTCGGCGCCGCGATCGGCCTCCGTCACCGGGTCGAAGCCCGCCGCAAGCTTATTGTCGACGGCGATCGCCGCGCGGAAACGCGGCAGGATCGCATCGGCCGCCACGTCGGCGAGACGGTGCAGGAAGGGGAAAAAGCTTTCCATGGAATGCATAGCAGGGTTGCCGTTTTGCCACTGTGTGGAAAAAGTTCTTTTGAATCAGAGGGTTGATGAATTACCCAAAACGTTTGCATTGCCGCTCAGGGTGACTATATCGGAACCCGACGGACAATCTGTGTCGTAAGCCTCTTGCATCTTGTGCAAAGCAGCATAGATTGTGCGTTGCGATACGTTGTATCGCAGCCCTCATTGGGCGTTTCCTCCCTAGACTTGGCCGCACCTCGGTGCGGCCATTTTTCTTTCTGCCCCTGCCGTTTTCGAAGGCGTGGCGCGTTGGGAGGCAGACCCTTTCGAAGGCCGCATCCGCACGAAGACCTGTCACGATTTATTCCGCCGCCTCGTCGAAGGCGATCGGCGGGGCGATCGAGACGCCCATCAGGGCCTCGGCCAGATCCTCGACGAGAGCTTGCACGCTCTCGAACCCGTCGTGGAGGCGGATCGCCTCTTCGTCCATGTAGAGCCCCCGGTTCACTTCCACCTGCATCACATGCAGTCCGGTCTGCGGACGCCCGTAATGCTCGGTGATGAAGCCCCCGGCATAAGGCTTGTTGCGGGTCACGCAATAGCCGCGCCGCCGCAGCATCTCCACGGCCTGATCGGTGAGTTCTGGAGCGCAGCTCGAGCCGAAACGATCGCCGATGACGAAATCCGGCCGGATGCCGGGCGCGGCGTTGCGCGCCGACGACGGCATCGAATGGCAATCGACGAGAACGGCGTAGCCGAACTGCGCATGAATGGTCGCGAGTCGCTGCCGGAGCGCCTCGTGATAGGGCACATAGATCGCGTCGATGCGCTGAAGCGCTTCGGCGAGCGCGATCGGCCCGGCATAGATCGCCCGGCCTTCGGAGACGATGCGCGGCACCGTCCCGAGCCCGCCCACCGCCCTGATCGATCGGCTGTTGGCGTAGCCCGGAAGCGGCTCGCGAAACATTTTCGCCTCGAGCTCGTAGGGCTCGCGGTTCACATCCACATAGGCGCGCGGATAGACGGCGGAGAGAAGCGGCGCCCCGCGTTCCGCGACGCCCGCAAACAGCATGTCGATCATGAAATCTTCCGAACGCCGGATCTCCGTCGCATCGAGCTGCGACTGGGCGAGAAAGCTCTTCGGATAGAAGCGTCCGCTGTGCGGGGAATTGAACAGGAAGGGCGAGACCGGGTCGGAGCGACCCAACAGGCTGAAAGGCCGCAGGGGCGGCAGCTCGTCTCCCACGCGCTCGTCCATCAAAATCCTCTTGTCATATGCGGATATGTTGCCGATCTGCCGCGCCCCTGTCCATAACGAACCGGCCCCGTCATTGTCTCCGGGCCGCTTACCCGATATTTACCGAGCGGGCTCACAACGGACGGGTTCAAGACGGAAGGCGCTGGAGAAGCATGCGAGGTCGAATCCTGCTCGCCGAAGACGACGAAGACATGCGTCGTTTTTTGACCAAAGCTCTCGAACATGCGGGTTATGACGTTCTCGCGTTCGACAATGGTCTCTCGGCTTACAATCGATTGCTCGACGAGCCTTTCAATCTGCTTTTGACCGACATCGTCATGCCGGAGATGGATGGCATCGAGTTGGCGCGCAAGGCGTCCGCGCTCGATCCCGATCTACGAATCATGTTCATCACCGGCTTTGCCGCGGTCGCTCTCAACCCGGACATGGCCGCGCCCCAGGATGCGAAAATCCTGTCGAAGCCGTTCCATCTGCGCGACCTCGTCAACGAGGTCGATCGCCTGATCGCGGCCTGACAGACGGGCCGGCGGCGCCGGGGCCGCAAACAATATCTTGAAGCGGGGTCAAGAACTCTGCCCTCGGGGCCTTGCACGGCCGAAACGCAGAGGATATATCCCCGCGAGTCGCCTTCGGGCGGCACCCCTTTGGAAGGGCGCGTAGCTCAGCGGGAGAGCACTACGTTGACATCGTAGGGGTCACAGGTTCAATCCCTGTCGCGCCCACCATTCCATCGAAAAACTCAAGCCTTTGTTCCCGCCGCCGACATGTCCGCGGCGACCTCGGCCCGCTATGCGGCCCGCCTTGCAGCCCCCCTTGCTGCCCCCCTTGCCGCCATGGCGGCAGAGCGCTCCGTCAGCCACCAGATCAGCGCAAAGAGCGCCACCAGCGTCAGGCCCGCAAGCGCCGGAAGCGCGTCGGGTTTCGCCACCTCCCCCGCCCCATCCGTCGCCAGCAATTGCGGCACCGCCTCGACGAGCCAATAGCCGCAGGTGATGAAGCAGAGCGCAAACAGCCCCCCGATGGCGCCCTTCCCCGCCGTGCCGAGGAGATCGGGCAGAAGCAGCGCCAGGCCGACCCCGAGCAGGCTGAGATCGTAATCGTAGGCGTAAGGGGTGACGAGGAGCGAGGCGACCGCCGTCACACCGAGGCTCTGACGCAAGGTGAAGGCCCCGAACGTCACCCGGACGATCGCGGCCAGCCCCACGAGCGCCGCCAGCCCCTGCGCCGCGAAGGCCGGCGCCCCACCGAGCCCGAAACTGCGCGCCGTCGCGTAGATCGACACCATGCGGTGGAGCGGAAAGACCCCCTCTTTGAGAAAGCTCCCGGTCTCGCGCGTCGCCTCCAGAAAGGCGGCCCAGATGCCGACACCGAAGCAAAGCGTGGCAGCGAGACAGGCGGCCACCACGGTGAGCGCGGCAGCCACCGCCGCCGCGAACCGCCGGGCAAGCAGCGTCCTGACCGCAAGGCCGGCGGCAAGATGCGGCTTGATGATCATCAGCCCGAGCGGCACGCCCGCCTGCCATCGCCGCCTCTCGAAACCGAAACAGGCGAGCGCGATCAGCGCGCCCGTCAGAAAGCCGTTCTGCCCGCCGCTGATGCCGATCCCAAGGGCGGGAAAGATCAAGATCGCCACCAGAGCGAAATTTTCTCCCGCCAGCCGCTTGAGCGCGAAGAGATAGAGCGCGAGCGAGCCGCCGACGAAGACGAGATAGGCGGCACCGGCCGGCAGAAGCCCGAGCGGCGCCACGACGAGGTTGAAGGGCGGCGGATAGGCCCAGGTCATGGCATCGAGGCCGCCGCGCGCCTGAAGGAGCGGCCAGAGGCTGTCGTGCCGATACGCCTCGTCGAGCCGCCCCGCCCAGACGAGGCGTGCGACCATGTGGAACATGTCGAAATCGACGAGCCGCGCCGGCCCCTCCGCCTCCGCGGCAACCGAAAACCGATAGGCGCGGCCGAGCGTCGCCGCCGCGAGAAGCGCCAGAATGAGCGCCTGAAAGCGCCGGAAGCGGGCGCCGATCTCCTGGCCCGCGGGCATCTCATCCCCGCTCATCGCCGGCCTCCCGGCCACGGTATCCGCTGCATTTCCCCGCCTGTATTCCCCGCCGGCATCTCCGCCTCTGCGTCCCCGACACGCCTCTCACCGCCGGGCTTTTATGTGGACCCCGCCGTTAACACCCGCCTATCGGCGCCAGGCCCAAAGACGAAGGGCCGGGACCCAGGAAAAAGCCGCGGGCCCCGGCCAAGAAAACAGCCGAGACCAGGAGAGAAAAGAGCCGCAAAAGGCAGAGACAAACTGTCCGCTGCCACCATCTGACGAGTCAGGCTAGGTTGACACTCCGGCCATGGGGCTGTCGCATGGCCATGAGGGGGCTCGCCGATCCGGCGTCGCTGCGCTTGCAGAGCGGAAGACCGTCTCTGCAGCAACCGATGCCTAAGGGATGCGCCCCCTTTCTGCTGCCGGTCGCGAGCCTGCTTGCGGCCCGGAGCCTCGGTTGGCAATCCAGCGACACCGCGGGTCGCCTGGAACATGGGAGATTGAGATGGTCCTCACCTTTTTCGGGGTGATCTTCAACCTGGTCGGTATTCTTCTCGTGATGCGCTACGGCATCGCCTTTCAGGCACAGAAGCCCGGCATGCCGGAGCCTCGTCCGCCGCAAAACGACGAAGAGCGGGCGATCCTCGAGAACATTCGCCGGGCCGGCCAGTTCGGCATCGTGATCCTGGTCCTCGGCGCCTTCCTCCAGATCCTGGGCGTCTTCTACAGCTGAGCCGATCGCGCGCGCCTTTTGCGCGCCTGCCCCCGAGCATCTGCCCCCTGAGATCTGCCTCAGTGAGATCTGCCCCAGTGAGCATCTGCCCGCCGGGCAACAGCCCTCAGGCGCTCGCGCGCACCGGCCAGTTGCGGCCGATGAGGTCGTCGACAGCCTCCAACGGCAGCGGCTCGCTGTAATAGAACCCCTGACCGAGTTGGCATCCGAGCTCGGCGAGCTTCTCGCCGAGCGCCAGCTCTTCTATGCCCTCCGCCGTGGTGTCGATACCGAGCGCCTGGCTGAGATGCAGGACCGCCTCCACGATCGCCTGCCGGTCTTCGCTCTCCAGCATGCCGGCGATGAAGGAGCGGTCGATCTTGAGCGTGTCGAGATGCAGTTCGCGCAGATGGTAGAGCCCGGAATAGCCGGTGCCGAAATCGTCGAGCGCGACGCGAATCCCCGCCTTGCGAAGCGCCGCAAGCACGGCCTTCACCTCGTCCATGCGCTCCACCAGCGCCGTTTCCGTGAGCTCCACCTCCAGCCGGTGCGGCGCAAAGCCGGCGCGCGCCAGGATGTCGAGGAGCTGGCTCGGCAGGGCCGGATCGAGAAGCTGCACCGGCGCGAGATTGATCGATAGCGTGAAGCTCGACGGCCACGCGACCGAAGCTTCCATCGCCTGCTCCAGAAGCACGAGCGTCATGCGGGTCAGCTTGCCGCTGTCCTCCGCCATGGCGATGAACCGGTCCGGCAACAGCAGCCCCTTGTTCGGATGCAGCCATCGCGCCAGCATCTCGAAGCCGACGATCCCGCCCGTCTTGAGGTCGACCACGGGCTGCAGGTAGGGGACGATCTCACGCTTCGTCAGCGCATCGTCCATCTGCTGCTCGAGCGCGATCCGCTCCAGAAGCGCCGAATCCATCCCCGCTTTGTAGAAATGGAAGCTGCCGCGCTCCTCCGCCTTGGCATGGTACATGGCGATGTCGGCGTTGCGCAAAAGCACGTCAGCGGCTTCTCCGTCGTCAGGATAGAGCGCCACGCCGACGCTCGCGCCGATGCGCATGCTGATGCCGCGGACACGGATCGGCAGCGCCATGTCGTGGACGATCTTATGGACGAGCCGCAGGAGCTCGTCGGTCTCGTCCTGATATTCGAGAAGCGCGGCGAATTCGTCGCCGCCGAAGCGCGCCACCACACCCCGGCCGGCCGCAAGCCGCGTCAGCCGCTCGGCGACGATGCACAGAACCTCGTCGCCCATCTGGTGGCCGTGCAGGTCGTTGACCGGCTTGAAGCGGTCGAGATCGATGATCAGAACGGCGATCCGTCGCCCGCCATCGCGCGCGGCGATCACATGGCTCTCGAAGATCTCGAACAGCCGCCGGCGGTTGGGGAGCCCGGTCAAGACGTCGTGCCGGGCCAGGCGCTGCGCCTCGCGCTGGGCGGCATCCTTGGCCGCCATCTCCTGGCGCAGCTGCACGACCCGCCAGATGGCGACGCCGAGCAGGATCACCGTCATGATGACGGCCGTCCCGAAAATCTCGTCGAGCTGCCAGGATTCGTGATGGCGGCTGAAGTCGTACAGCGCCTCGAAGAAATCCAGGCTGAGGCTGAAGGCGTAACCGACAGCGGCAGCCGCAGCGATGATCAGAAGGGTTCGGATCAAGACCCTGCTCCGGCGTGACTCCTGAGTGCTGGCGGGGGATGGCCGGGGCTCGGAGCGAAAACTGTTACGCTGCATAAGACCTCAAAGTTGCGCTTTTCCAACGACAATCAAGCCCCGCCACAGATTCTTCAATCTCTACGTGTATATCGCAGAAAAAGGTTTGCCGCTTCTGAATCTTGTGCGCCTCGCAGGTTCGCCACCTGGCGCCACCCGGGCTCCATCCCCGGCACCCACCTCGCCTGCAGCCTCGCAGATGGCACGCCCGGCACCGGAGCCGAGGCGTCATCCTGCATGCGGCTCATTTGGGAAACGCCTCCTTCTGACCGTGCACGTTCGGCGTGTAGCCCGGGCCGATCGTCAGCGGCCGGTCGGGCATCTCCTTCTGTTCCACGGAAGAGACGAAATCCTTGTCGATGCGCTGCAGCTCGGCGCCATCCGGCGCCCTCAGCACGATCGCCACGTGATAGGGCGTGTCCTTCCTCGTGCCTTTGAGGCCCGGCGTGTCGAAGACGAACTTCTTCTCGTCGCCTCGCACTTTTTGCGAAAATTGGATCGCCGGTCCGCCGCTCGGGTCCTCGAAACGCGCCTCCACCACGGCGCCGTCCGGCAGCTTGCGTTTCGGCGCGAGAACCACCCCGTAATGCATTTCGGAGATCCGGTAATTGAAGATGAAACCGCCGCCCGCGAGAATGAGATAGGGCTTCTGGCTTTCGTCGGCGCACGCCGTGAGAAGGCCGGCGCTGATCAGCCCCGCGACCAGACCGAGCCTGCCTCCGCGCATATCGATCCCCCGCCCGATTTCCGTCTCCCCGATCGCCATCTCGAAGGCGTCACCCGCAACCTGCCCGAGGCCGGCAAGGCCGCTCAGCTCTTGGATATGTGGTCCGGCTTGCCCTTGCGGTCTCCCGTGGCGAACTCTTCGAGCTCCTTTTCATCCATCGAATCATACATCGACTTCGAGGCGCCTTTGAGATCGGATGTCCTGGTCTCGCCGCGCTTGGCGGAAAGCGCCGCCCCGGCGGCCTTTTGCTGGGCTTTCGACTTGGCTGGCATGATGGCATCTCCTGACGAGGATGCCGGAGAAACGCCCAGGCGGGCTCGATGGTTCATTCGGCCGAAACCGAATTATCCGCCGCCCGCAAGCACTTGCCCGCCATCGACCGTCACCGTCGTGCCGCTCACATAGGCGCTGGCCCGTGAGGCGAGAAACAAGAGCGCCCCGTCGAGATCGCCCTCTTCGCCGAAGCGGCGCATCGGATTTTGTTTGACGATCGCCTCGCCCGCCGGGCTCTCCAGGAAATCGCGGTTGATCTCCGTCAGAAACCAGCCCGGGGCGATCGCATTGACGCGAATGCCGTAGCGCGCCCATTCGAGCGCCAGCGCCTTGGTGAGATGGATGAGCGCCGCCTTCGAGGTCGCATAAGGCGCCGTCCCCTTGGAAACGGCAAAGCCGAGGACGGAGGCGATGTTGACGATGGCGCCGCCCGTCTCCGCCTTCGCCATGCGCTCTGCGGCCGCCTGCGCCACGAAGAACGCCGCGTCGAGATTGGTTTCCATCACCTTCCGCCAATGCTCGCGTTGAAGCGAGATGGCGGGCCCCGCCGGCGCGATGCCGGCATTGTTGACGAGGATCGTGACGGTGCCGAAACGCGCCTCGGCGGCATCGAAGGCGGCCGAAACGCCCGCCTCGTCCGTGACGTCCGAGGCGACGGCGAGCGCCGAGCCGCCCTCTCCTTCGATCTCGCGCACCAGCTCTTCGAGCCTGTCCTGGCGCCGCGCCGCCAGCACCACCTTGGCACCGTTTTCAGCCAGCACGCGCGCAAAGCGCCGCCCGAGCCCCGATGAAGCGCCGGTGACGAGCGCCACCTGTCCTTTCAGATCGAAGAGCTCGCCCGCGCGCATCTGATCCCCCTTGAGCTGCGAAACGCTCTAATTCCCGTAGAGCTTGAGCGGCAGCCAGGTTGCCACATCCGGCAGGAACCACAACAGGACGAGCGCGAAGACCTGGATGCAGACGAACGGAACGATCCCGCGATAGATGTCGGTGGTGCGGATATCGGGCGGCGCCACGCCCCGGAGATAGAAGAGAGCGAAGCCGAAGGGCGGCGTCAGGAACGAGGTCTGCAGGTTCACCGCCATCATGATGCCGAGCCAGACCGGGCTCATCGTGCCGCCGCCCGGCATTTCCATCTGCAGGAGAATGGGCGCCACGATCGGCACGACGATGAAGACGATTTCCAGGAAATCCAGAAAGAAGCCCATCACGAACATGACGAGCATGACGAGAAGGATCGCCGCGAGCGTGCCGCCGGGCAGCGCGGTCAGAAACTCCTCGATGAAATCGGCGCCGCCGAGACCGATGAAGACGATCGAGAACATGCGCGCACCGATGATGATGGTGAAGACCATCGCCGAAATCGCCATCGTCGACTGGCAGACGGCCGCGAGCACCCGCTCGCCGTTTTGATCGTGCCAGGCGAAGGTGCGCCAGAGCGCCATCGCCACGCCCCAGGCAAGACCGAGGGTGAGCACCACCGCCGCCCCGATCGCCACCCATTCCTCGACCGAAACCACGCTCCTTTGCGAGCGCAGATCGTAGAACGAGGTGAGGAGGAGAAGGCCGGCCATGCACAGAACGCCGATCAGGATCGGCCCGGCGCGGCGTTCGTCGCACTTGTAGCCGGCGAGCATCGTCGCGCCGATCGCGCCGACGCCCGCCGCCTCCGTTGGAGAGGCGAGCCCGATCAAGATCGAGCCGAGCACGGCGACGATCAACAGAACCGGCGGGGCGAGCGCATGGATCACCTGACCCCAGAAAGCGAAGCCGGAAAGCTCGCCGAGTTCCTCATGCGGGATCGCCGGCGCTTCGGCCGGATGCAGAAAGACGTAGATGATCTGATAGACGATATAGAGGCCGACGAGCATGAACCCCGGCAGCAGCGCGCCGGCGAAGAGATCGTTCACCGAGACCGTGTCGGGGGCGAAGATCCCCATGGAGAATTGCGCGTTCTGATAGGCGACGGAAAGCTGGTCGCCCAGAAGCACGAGCACGATCGAGGGCGGGATGATCTGCCCGAGCGTGCCGGAGGCCGCGATCGTGCCGCAGGCGAGGCGCTTGTTGTAGCCGCGCTTCACCATCGTCGGCAGCGACATCAGCCCCATCGTGACGACGGTGGCGCCGACGATGCCGGTGGAGGCGGCGAGAAGCGCGCCGACGATGCACACCGAAAACGCCAGACCGCCCGGCACCGACCCGAAGAGCCGCCCCATATTGTCGAGGAGTTCTTCCGCGATCCGCGATCGCTCCAGCATCACCCCCATGAAGACGAAGAGCGGCACGGCCACGAGCGTCTCGTTGGTCATCGTGCCGAAGATCGACTGCGGGAAGGCGGTCAGAAGCGACAGCGAGAAGACGTCGAAGGCGGAGCCGATGAGGGCAAAGCCGAGCGCCGTTCCGGCGAGCGTGAAGGCCACGGGAAAGCCCGCCGTCAAAAGCCCGCAGGCCGCCACGAACATCAAGAGACAAAGAAGGAGAGGGTCGATCATGAACTTTGCCGATCGCCCGTTCTGCGGACGAGGCCCGTTTGGTTGCGTGAATTAATGGACGCTGTCGCGCGCAATTCCAGCCGCCGTATAGCTGTCGTCATGCTCCTTGAGCGCAACGATGGCGCGCAGCGCCATCGCCACCCCCTGCAGCCCGACGAGAATGGCGAAGACCCAGATGAAGGTCTTCAGCGCGAAGATGAGCGGCAGGCCGCTCACTTCCGTCGAACGCTCCAGGATGCGCCAGGAATTGCTGACATAGCCGAGCGACAGCCAGAAGGCCGCCACGCACACCGGCAGGAGCAGAAACAGCGCGCCGAAGAGATCGACGAGCGCCTTCTTGCGCGGCGAGGCCTCTCGGTAGAGGACGTCGACGCGCACATGCCCGTCCTGCAGGAGCGTGAAGCCGGCTCCGGTCATGAACAGGATCGCATGCATGTACCAGATCGATTCCTGCATCGGGATGAAGCCGATGGAGAAGACGTAGCGCAGGATGACGGTCGCAAACTGCACGAGCGCCGTCAGGACGGCGAGCCACATGACGGCGCGGCCGATGCGGTAGTTGAGACCGTCGATCACGGCGATGATGGCTTTCACGCTCTCTCCCCTTCAGGCGCGGCAGGCGGCCCGCCCAAGCGCCTAAACCCTTCGCGGAAAACTGAAAAGGGGCGGGAGAACCCGCCCCGAACACCCTTCCTTCGAACGCGCCCCCCGAACGCGCCCCCTCGAACGCGCCCATAGAACGCGTTTCGGCGTCAGGTCGCATCACCCGCGACCGAAGCCTCACGCGAAAGGCGTCAGCGCCCGCTTGTTGGCGTAACTCTGGTCGGAAATCTTCGTCCAGTCGACCGCCTTGGCACGGAAATCCAGGAACGCCTCGTAGACCTTCTTCGTCAGCGGATCGGAATTGCCCGCCTTGTCGAGAACGTCTTTCGCCGCCTTGCCGAATTCGCGGTAGATCTCGTCGGAGAACTCCACGAGTTCCACGCCGTGATCGTTGACGAGCGTCTTCAGCGCCTGGCCGTTGTTGGTGTTGTAGGACGACAGCGTCTCGTTGTTGACGGCATAGGCGATCGCCGTCATCAGCGTCTGGTCGCTTTCCGAAAGCCCGTCCCAGAACGGACGCGAAATCCCGAAGCTCAGAAGCGAGCCCGGCTCGTGGAAGCCCGGGTAATGGTAGTTCTTGGCGACCTTGTAGAGACCGAAGGCGAGGTCGTTCCACGGCCCCACCCATTCCGTCGCATCGATCGTGCCCGATTGCAGCGCCGGCAGGATTTCCGAACCGGCGAGCGTCACCGAGGTGCCGCCGAGCGCCGTGATGACGTCGCCGCCGAAGCCCGGAATGCGCATCTTCAGGCCTTTGAAATCGTCGACGGTCTGCATCTTTTTGTTGAACCAGCCGCCCATCTGGGAGCCGGAATTGCCACCGGGCAGATGCTTGATGCCGAACTGGCCGCCGACCTCGTCCCACAATTCCTGACCGCCGCCCTTCTGGATCCAGGCGTCGATCTCCGCCGGCATGAAGCCGAACGGCACGGCGCAGAAGAAGGAATAGCCGGTGAGCTTGCCCTGATAGTAATAATCGGCCGAATGGTACATCTGCGCCGTGCCTTCCTGCACGGCGTCGTTGCACTTCAGGGGCGGGACGAGCTCGCCGCCGCCATAGACCTTCATGGTGATGCGCCCGTCCGTCGCCCCGTCGATCAGGGTGGCGAACCGTTCCGGCGCCTCGCCGATGCCCGGAAAGTTCTTCGGCCAGGAGGTGACGCACGTGATTTGGATGCGGTTTTGCGACAGCGCCGGCGTGGCCAGGGTCGTGGCCGCGGCCGCACCGGTGCCGAGCCCGGCTGTCTTCAAAAACGAGCGACGATCCATGCTCTGTTTCCTCCCTTGGGTCGTCTTCTTTAGCGGGCGGGAAAACTTGCATTTTCGCCAAACTCTGTCCAGCGCGGCTCTCTGCGGCGAAGCGGCAGGCAAGAGATTGAGAAAGGCCGCACGTGACGCGAGAAGACGGGCTGACTTTTGCCCACCGACCGCATTAGGATGCCTGCCACGATGCGCAGCAGAAACACCCCCATCATTCTCGTCACCGCCGATGTCCGTCCCGCCGACGGCTATGTCTGGCATGCCGTGGCCGAAACCTATCTGAGGGCCATCACCAGCATCGGTGCGGTGCCGCTCATCCTCCCCTCCATGGCCGACCGCATCGATCTCGATGCCGCCGTGGAGATGGCCGACGGCGTCCTCGTCACCGGCTCGCGCTCCAACGTGCATCCGGACCGCTACGGCGTGACGCCGGAGGAGAAGCACGGGCCGTTCGATCCCTCGCGCGATGCGACGACGCTTCCCCTGATCCGCCTCGTCCTGCAGCGCGGCCTGCCGCTCCTCGCCGTCTGCCGTGGTTTTCAGGAGCTGAACGTCGCGCTCGGCGGCGCCCTCTTGTCGGAGGTCCAGGAGATCGAGGGCCGCTTCGACCATCGCTCGCAGGCCGACGAACCCGATCAGCGTTTTGCGCTCGCCCACGACGTCACCTTCGCGCCGGACAGCCGTCTCGCAACGATCGTCGGAAATCAGCGCATCCGCGTGAATTCCGTCCACCGCCAGGGCGTCGACCGGCTCGGCCGCGGCCTCGTCGTGGAAGCGACCGCCGATGACGGCACCATCGAGGCCGTGCGCGTCTCCGATGCGGCGAGCTTCGCCTTCGGCGTGCAATGGCATCCGGAATACTGGGCGGAGAGCGATCCGCCCTCGCGGGCGATCTTTGCCGCCTTCTCGGAGGCGATCCGCCAGCATCAGGACGCCAAGGCGAAAATCGCCGCCGAACAGGACACCTGACCGGGCGGCGGCAGAAGCCTAGGCGAGAGCCCCCGCCAGCAGAAGTCCGCCGAGCGCGGTGATCGCGAACGCCCCGCCCCATTCGAGCACCGAGACGAAGGCCGCGCCGGCGCCGGGCCGCGTCTGAAGAAGCTTCGCCGCCACGCCCTTGGCGCCGACGGCGAGCGCGGCAAGAACCGCGACCGTGAGCCCGGTCCCGAGCGCCATCAAGAACGTCGCCGCGACCCCGGCCCAGAAGATCTTCTGCGACAGCGCGAAGACGAGGACGATGAGGGCGCCCGAACACGGCCTCAGGCCGACGGAGACGACGGCCGCGGCCGCCCCGGCCAGTCCCCGGCTCTTCTCCACCAGCGCCGCATCCGGCACATGCCCGCAACACGCGCCATGATCATGATGGTGATCATGAGTATGCCCGTGCCCATGTTCGTGCCCATGATCATCAGGGTGGTGGCCATGCGCATGCCCGTCCTGAAGATGCGCCGCGCGGAGATGCACGTCATGCCCATGCGCCCCGGCCGCGACCGGCGCGAGGCCGGCAGTCGCAGGACGCATGCCGAGGCGCAGCCGCGCGAAAAGCCGCCGCGATTTGCGCAACAGCAGGAAGAGACCGAGCGCCAGAACGAGCCCGTAGCTGCCGATCTCGAAGGCCCGCGCCGTATCGGTGATGGCAAAGCTCGTCAGCCCCAGAACCGCGGCAAGTGCGCCGATCAGCGCCACCGCCACGACCGCCTGCAGGAACGCCGCCAGGAAGGCGATCAGAACCCCGCGCCGCGCCGTCTTCTCGTTGGCGAGGATATAGGACGAGATCACCACCTTGCCGTGGCCGGGTCCGGCCGCATGCACGATGCCGTAGATGAAGGAGACGCTGCCGAGCCACCAGAAGGCCGACCCGTCGGAGGCGAGGCGCGACAGGGTCGCCGTCAATTCGCGGTAGAACCCCTTCTGCAGGGCGGCAATCATCGGCACGAGCCCGGCGCCGCCGCCCTCGCCCGGCAGGCCCACGCCAAATGGGGAGGTCGCCGCCCCGGCATCGGAGACGAGACAGACGAAGACCGCCAGGACGATCAGCGGCACGAGCGCGACAAGTGCGACAGGCGCATCCGGCCGCACACTCCCCTCTCGCCGCATCAGGGACATGTGATCATCGCGGCATTCTCCGTGCCGGCCGTCAGGCTCTTGAATTCCGCGGGAAGCTCGCGCTGGTCCGCCCCGATCGTCGCCAGCATCGCCGCCGCCGTCGCATCCGGCTCCTCGCCGAGCGTCACCTCGAGCTTGCAGGAGGCCGGCGCATCGACGAGCCGCACCGCCTCCTTCGACGGCAGCGAAAAGGCGACGAAATATTCCGGATCGGAGACTTCGAGCTCGACCGGCGCGTTCGCCGCGATCGGCTCTTTCAGCGGCAGGGTGAAGTGCAGAATGAGCCGCTTGCCGCTCGGCTGCAGCCAGTAATCGACGGGATCGCCGAGCTTCACCGGCTCACCGCCGGCGGTGAGCACAGTGAAGAAGTCATAATCGGCCAGCGACGTGACGTTGACCTCCGCCAAGGGCTTCAGCTCTTCGGCCGACAATTTGCCGTCGCCATCGGCGTCGAGCCCCTGCGTCGCATAGGCGGAAAACGCCTCGTCGAAGCGCCAATGATGCCGGATGCCGACGATGCGCCCGCTTTTGTCGAAGGAAACCTCCGAGGCGACATCCACCCACACATGCGGATGCGCCAGCGCCGCCCCCGGCAAGAGCGCGAGGGCGAGAACGAGAAGCGAGAGCAATCGGCGCGCCATCGGGCAGTCTCCGGTCGTCGCATCCGGTCGATTCGGCGGACGCACAGGCGCTTTCTCGCACAAGTGCGGCGACAGCGCGGCGGAATAATCTTTCGCACGACGTCGCGGCAGAAAGTCATTTGCCCCTCCGCCCGCGGCTTTTTGGCGCTCCTCCAGCCAGAAGCTTTCGCGCCGGGCGCTTATCTCTGCGCCAAGAGGAAACGCCTAAAAAAACAAAAAGGACCTGAGCCATGCCCGTCATCGCCTTGTCGGAAGCCGAGCTCGCAAGCCATCCCGCCTTCGAAGGACACGAAGAGGTGGTGCGCATCGAAGACGAGGCGGCAGGCCTCGCCGGCTACATCGCCATTCACGACACCACGCTCGGCCCCTCCCTCGGTGGCTGCCGCGTCTGGCGTTACGCCGATGAAGGCGCCGCCCTTGAGGATGTCCTGCGCCTGTCGCGCGGCATGACCTACAAGAACGCACTCGCCGGCCTCAACCTCGGCGGCGGCAAAGCCGTCATCATTCTCGCCCCCGGCACGCCCAAGACCCCGGCGCTTTTTGAGGCCTTCGGCGCCGCCATCGAAGAACTCGCCGGCCGCTACATCACCGCGGAAGATGTCGGCACCAGCCCCGCCGACATGGCCGATGTCGCCCGCGCGACGAAGCATGTGCGCGGCACGCCGGCTTCGGGCGTCGCCGATCCCTCGCCCTATACGGCGCTCGGCGTCTTCCACGGCATTCTCGCCGCCGTCGAGTACCGTTTCGGCTCGAGCTCGCTGGAAGGCATCCGCGTCGCGGTCCAGGGGCTCGGCCATGTCGGCTGGCGCGTCGCGGAAAAGCTGCACGAGGCCGGTGCCGATCTTCTCGTCTCCGACATTGACGCGAAAGCCCTGGCGCGCGCCGAAGAGGCCTGGGGCGCGCTCGCCGTGCCCGTGACGGAAATCCACGCCGCGCCGGTCGATCTCTTCGCCCCCTGCGCCCTCGGCGCCGGGCTCAACTGCACCACCATTCCGCAGATCCGCGCCGCGATCGTGGCGGGCGCCGCCAACAACCAGCTCGCCGAGGCGGACGACGCCGTGCGGCTGCGCGAACGCGGCATTCTCTATGCACCCGATTACGCCATCAATGCCGGCGGCGTCGTGGCGCTCGCTTTGGCCGGCGCCGGCCGCTCGCAGACGGAGATGCGCGACAAGGTGGAGGCGGTCGGCTCGACGCTTGCGTCGATCTTTGCGCGCGCCGCGGAAGAGAGGACGACGACGGCCGCGATCGCCGACCAGCTCGCCGAAGAGCGGCTGACCGCCGTCAAGCGGCGCTCGCAGGCCGCCTGAGGCGCCGACACACCGAGGCACAGGACCGGCGGGAAACGTAGAAGCCCTAATCCGCGACCGAGGCGAGCACCGCGTCGGCCGCCGCGGTGCCGGAAATGAACGCCGCCTCCGAACGCGCGGCGATGCACCAGTCGCCGCAGGCGACGAGCCGCCCTTTCGCCCCAACGAGGCAGGGTTCGCCCGCCGGTTCGGCGACGAGCGCCTGGCGCCAGCGCCGGATCTTGCGGGCCATCAAGGGCGGCAGCGGCCCGTCCGCCTCGGCGGCGAGAAGGTCGAGGAGCCGCTCCGCCAGCTCGTCTTCGCGCGCGCCGAAATGCGCTTCGGAAAACCCCGCCGATGCGTGCACGACGAAACTCTCCGTATCGCCGCGGCCGGCCTTCGAGCTGTTGCGGATGGCGACGCTCAAATCGCCGCGCCTTGAAATCCAGTCGGCCATGATCGGCACGGCGCCGTCGAAGACGAAGAGCCCGGCGATCGCCGGCCGCATCACCACCTCCGACAGGCGGTCGAAGGGCTTGCCATGGGCATGCAGCAGCGGTTCGGCGGCAGACGCGGGAAGCGCCACGATCACCGCATCGAACGGCCCGATCGGCGCGGAATTGCTTTGCAGGAGATAGCCCTCGCTCGCCCGGCCGATCCGTTCGACGGCCGTATGCGTGCGGATATCGAGCCCCTTTCCGGCGAAATCGGTGAGGCCGTCCATGCTCGGAAGGCCGATGAGCCAGGGCTCGTCGCTCTCGCGCCCCGAGGGCGCCCAGCCGGTCGCCTTGCCGGCGAAGACCGCCTCTTGCATGAAGGATTTGAAGGGCTCTTCGCGGGCCGTGACATAGACCGCGCCCGCATCGACCGGCACGCCGGCGACCTCTTCCGAGGAGAGCCGCCCTCCGGATTTTCCGGCCGCTTCGAAAAGGATGGGGTCGAGCCCCGCCGCACGCAGGCGCCTGGCGGCGGCGAGACCGGCGAGACCAGCCCCGATGATGGCGATCGATGCGTCCTTCAAATGTCCTCCTCGTCGCCTTTCACAAAGCGCCTCAGGGCGCGGTGCCGATGCCGGGTTCCGGCGCGCCCGGCGCTGGTTCAATCAAAGCTGCGGGCCGCCGTAAAGCCCTGTCGCGCCTCATTGTTCGGCAAGACACTCGCGCATGTCGGCAACCGCCACCTCACGCACGAGTTCCGCCATGCCCCGCGCCTGGTGCCGCGCGATCGCCGCCCCCGCTTCGGCGCTCGCCGCGGCGGCATTGCCGACGACGCCTTCGGCATTCAGATCCTCGGCAAGCCAGCCATAGCCGACATCGCCATAGGCGCGAAGATGGCGAAAGCGCTCGGTAAGCCCGCTTTGCCGCGAGGGAAAATTCTCCAGAGAAAGATGCCGGACGAGATCGGGCTTGAAATGCAGCATCAGCGCGGTCTCCACGAAACCGCCGTGAATGCCGACGGCGCGCTCCGAATCGTCGGCAAGCTCCGCCGGCAGACCGAAGCGCCGCCAGCTCGTCGTCACCGCCAGAAGCCCGTGGCGCGCCCGAAGTTCGAGCACGGCCGCCCCGGCCGAGGGCGTGTTGCCGCCATGCGAGCTGATCAGAATGAGTTTCTTGAGGCCCGACGCCGCCACCCCTTCACCCATGGCGACGATCGTCTGCGTCATCTGCGCCGCCGAAAGCGACAGCGTGCCGGCAAAGGACATGTGTTCGAGCGAGGCACCCACGCTGACCGTCGGAAGAAGCAGCGCTTCGACATCGGGATCGAGCGTTTTCGCGAGCTCCCCCGCAAGCCCTTCGGCGATGTGGCAATCGGTGCCGAGAGGCAGATGCGGCCCGTGCTGCTCGGTGGCCGCGATCGGCAGGATCGCCACGGTGCGCGCAGGATCGCATCGGGCGAGTTCGGGGCTCGTCAGATCCTGCCAAAGGCGCAACATGGGAAGCCTCTCCAACGCGTCTCACATCCATGTGAAAAGCAAATACGCCCGCTCTGCAACGCCTTTTGCGCAAGGGAGCCGTGCCGCCGCCCATGAGAACGAGAGATGAGGGCGAGAGGTGAGAGAACGATGAGAGCTTGCTTTCCGGCCTGGAAGGCCCTTTGCATGCGAAATGGTCTCTCTCTCCGAAGACGCAGGCGCTGGCGCCGCCGCGGCGCGCCTGCGTGCGCTTCTTCTCATCATGCTCGCCTTTCTCTGCTTCGCCTGTCTCGACACGACGGCGAAATATCTCGGCCAATGGCTGCCGGCGATGCAGATCGTCTGGGTGCGCTTTCTCACGCATTTTGTCCTGACGCTCGTCATTTTCCGGCCGTGGCGCGACATGGCGCTCTGTCTGCCGCGCAACAAGAAGCTCCAGGTGGCACGCGCCTGCTGCCTCGTCGGCTCGACCTTGTTCAACTTCCTGGCCGTGCGCCATCTTCAGCTCGCCCAGACCGTCAGCATCTTCTTCATCGGCCCCTTCATCGTCACGGCCCTTGCCGGGCCGATGCTCGGCGAATGGGCGGGGCCGCAGCGTTGGGCGGCGGTCGTCGTCGGTTTCATCGGCGCGCTCATCATCATCCAGCCGGTGCCGGGGGCCTTCGAGCCGGCGATGCTTCTCTCGGTCGGGGCTGCGACCTCGAACGCGCTCTACGTCATCCTGACGCGCCAGATGGCCGGGCGCGAAACCGCGCAGAGCATGATCGTCATGCCGGCGATCCTCGCAAGCTTCGCCATCGCGCCGCTCGGCATCGCCCAATGGGAGACCGTTCCCAGCACCTTTCTCTGGGGTCTCCTCATCGCCACCGGCTTTTTCGGCGGCCTCGGCCACTGGCTGTTGATCAAGGCGCACGAACTCGCGCCCGCCACCCTGCTTGCGCCTTTCGTCTACAGCGAGATTCTCTGGATCACCGCCCTCGGCTTCGTCATATTCGGCGATGTTCCGCCGCGTTCGACGGTTCTGGGAGGTGCGATTATCATCTTGAGCGGCCTTTTCATTCTCTATCGCGAACGGCGCACGAGGACGCCTCCCTCGATTGAACCGCGCGCCTGAAAAACCCGTCTTCCGGTTCGCGCCGAGCCCGAACGGCTATCTGCATCTCGGCCATGCCTATAGCGCGCTTCTCAACGAGCATGCCGCCAAGGCCGTGGGCGGACGTCTCCTCCTGCGCATGGAGGACATCGACTACACCCGCGCCCGACCGGAATTCACCGACGCGATTTTCGATGATCTCGCCTGGCTCGGCATCGCCTTCGAACAGCCGGTTCTGTGCCAGAGCCATCGCTTTCCGGCCTATGCCGGCGCGCTGGCCGCCTTGGATCGTCTCGGCCTTCTCTACCCGGCGTTCTTGAGCCGCTCGGAGATCCGTGGCGCCATCTCTGACAAGGAAAAGACCGGCCATGTCTGGCCGCGCGATCCCGACGGCGCCCCGCATTATCCCGGCCTCGAACGCGACTGGTCGCGGCAGATGCGCGCCGAAAGGATCGCGACCGGCGCCCCCTATGCGCTGCGCCTCGACATGCGCCGGGCGCTCGCGGGCCTTGAGCCTCTTGCCTGGCAGGAACTCGACCTGGAGACCGGCGAAACCACACGGGTGAGCGCCCATCCGAGCGGCTGGGGCGACGTCATTCTGGCGCGCAAGGACGTGCCCGCGAGCTATCATCTCGCCGTCACCCTCGACGACGCCTATCAGGGCGTCACCCATGTCGTGCGCGGCGCCGATCTCGAAGCGGCGACCTCGGTCCACCGCCTCCTGCAGGTGCTGCTCGGCCTGCCCGCGCCCCTCTACCACCATCACCGGCTGATCCTCGACAAGGAGGGCCGCAAGCTCGCGAAATCCGCCGGCTCGACCGCTCTGGGCGATCTGCGCGAGGCGGGTGCCACGCCCGAGGAGATACGCCGCAGCCTGGGCTTTGCGCCGCGGGCGGCCGCCTCCGTCGCCTGAGATTCCCGTAGCCGAAGTTCAGGTAAAAGCGCGCAACACCATCAGCCAGAAGGCGACGCCGCCGACGCCGAAGGCCGTCGAGATCAAGGTCGTGTTGGAGGCGAGCGCCTCGCCCGTGCCGAAGCGGGTGGCGATGAGGAAAGCGTTGACGCCGGTCGGACAGGCCGCCACCAGCACCAGAGCGGCCGTCGGCACCGGGCCGAGCCCGACGAGAAGCGCCACCGGCAAAACGACGAGCGGCATGAAGAAGAGTTTGATGCCGGCGATGAGCGCGCCTGCCGGGATGTTGCGGGCGATGCCGTAACGGGCGAGACCCATCCCGCAGGCGAAAAGCGCCACCGGTCCTGCCACGTCGGCGAGGCTGTCGATCAGTTTTTCGGCGAGCCCCGGGATCGGCAGATGCAAGACGTGCCAGATACCGCCCAGGATGATGCCGATGATGAGCGGATGGCGGATGAGTTCGAGCGCAAACGCCCCCCACATGGCGCGGCTGCTCTCCACCTCCGCCACGAGCCCGTCGCGCCGCCGCGCCCAGGAGTTGAGGGCGAGGCTTGCCGCCATCATCACCGGCAGATGCACCGAGACGAGAATGAGGACGACCACCGTGCCGGGATCGCCATAGGTGGCGCGCGCCAGCGGAATGCCGATCAGAACCGTATTGGCGAAGGCCGCCGACACGCCCGCGACGACGCCCGAGCGCGTGTCGCGTTTGAACAGCCGCCGCACCAGCACATGCGCCACCGTCCAGGTGACGAGCACGCCTGAAAAATACGCAATCCAGATCCGCCACGGCGACAGGCCGTGGAAATCCGCATGCGCCAGCGTGCGAAAGAGGAGGAGCGGAATGGCGATGGTGAAGACGAAATCGGCGAGCGCCCCGCCGGTCTCCATTTTCAGGAGCTTGAAGCGCGCCGCGAGATAGCCGATCCCGATGAGGCCGAAGATGGTGAGGACGATGCTGGTGGTGTCGGACATCGGCGTTTGCGGCGTTTGCGGCGTTGGCGGCGTTTGCGGCGGTTGCAGCAGCTTCGGCCGCGATGGACGGCTGTGGGCGGCTATGACGGCGAAATTCGGATCTCCTTCCGCCTTAAGCCGCCGCCACTTGATTGCCTAGGAGGAAGCGGGGACAAGGGCTGAAGAAAAGCTCGATTTCACGCTCCCCGGACGGGGGAACCAGAAGAAAGGCGCCCATGGCCCGCAGCATCTTGATCACCGGCTGCTCGTCCGGCATCGGCCGCCATTGCGCCCTCGGCATGGCAAAGCGCGGCTGGCGCGTCTTTGCCACGGCGCGCAAGGAGACGGATCTCGCGGCCCTGCGCGAAGCCGGCGCCGGCTACGGTCTCGAAGCTCTCTATCTCGACTATGCCGACGAGGCCTCGATCGACGCCGCCCTGAACTCCGTGCTCGCCGCCACGGAGGGCCGCCTCGACGCCCTCTTCAACAACGGCGCCTATTCGCAGCCGGGCGCCCTTGAAGACATCTCCTCTGCCGTCCTGCGCGCCCAGTTCGATGCCAATTTCTTCGGCTGGCACGAGCTCACGCGAAGGGTGATCCCGGTGATGCGCCGCCAGAATGCCGGCCGCATCGTCATGAATTCCTCCGTTCTCGGCCTCGTCGCGCTCGGCTTCCGCGGCGCCTACAATTCCTCGAAATTCGCGCTCGAAGGCTACACCGACACCTTGCGCATCGAGCTTGCCGACACCGGCATCGAGGTCGTGGCGATCGAGCCCGGCCCGATCGCAAGCCGCATGACGGAAAACGCCATCGCCGCCTTTCATCGCAACGTCGACATCGACGCCTCCGTCCACGCCGCCTATTACCGCCGCCGCCTCGCCTCCATG
This sequence comes from Afifella sp. H1R, assembly GCF_021462425.1. Classification (NCBI taxonomy): domain Bacteria; kingdom Pseudomonadati; phylum Pseudomonadota; class Alphaproteobacteria; order Hyphomicrobiales; family Afifellaceae; genus Afifella; species Afifella sp. H1R. Next base: position 990,517 of record NZ_JAKEDY010000002.1, on the reverse strand, counting down.
GAAAAGGGCGGCAACACCTTTGGGCAGCTCGGGCCCGAAGCCGTCCTCGAGGTTCTGATCGAGGCCTGCGAGGCGCCCAGTCCGGCGACCCATTATCCCGTCACCCGCCAGACCAGGATCGCCGCCTTCGGCCGGAGGCTTCTGCCGCGCCGGTTGCTGCACAAAGCCGCGACGCGCGCCACCAATTAGGAAAAACGACAGCCCGCTTCCGCCGCCTCTCAGATTTGCGTCTCGTCTGTGGCTGGCTTAATGCGGTTTTCTGGTCCTCAGCCAAGGCAGGAAAACCATGGAATATCTTGGTCCGGTCGCCGTCCTTGCCGTCGTCGTCGTGCTTGTACTCGGATTGTGGAACATGCTGCGCGGCGGCAGCCCCAATCGTTCGCAAAGCCTGATGCGCTGGCGCGTCGGTCTGCAGCTTCTCGCCGTCATCGTCCTGATGGCGGGCCTCTGGCTCAGCACCCGCTGAAATCTGCCCAGACCCCACTGAGAAATCCGCTGGGCAAGCGTGCCTTTGCGGCAACAATCGCTGAAGCTTTGGCCGCCTTTGGCCACCTTTCCGGCAAACACCGTTGCCGCGCCCGGCCGGCAAAGCTAAAGCCGAAGGAACAATTTCACGGGGCTGTGATGCGGTTATTGAGCTTTGGCGCAGGTTTGGTTGCGCTTTTCGGGACGTCTGCGGCGCTGGCGGCGGATCTGCCGGCCGAGCCCGCCGACCCCGTCTATTATGCGGCCGAGCCGGTCAGCACCTATCATTTCTTTGACGAAGTGCGCATCGGCGCGACGGGCTTCCTCGATGATCGCCATCGCCTCACCGACGAGGAAGAAGGCGTCTTCCTCAACGGCGAAGTGCTCTTCGGCAATCCGATGACGCCCTTCGACAACCGCTTCGTCGATTTCCTCCTGCGCCCGCGCCCGCATATCGGCGGCACCGTCACCACCTCGGGCGGCACCAATCAGATCTATGCCGGCCTCACCTGGGACTACAATCTGACCAACCGGATTTTCCTGGAAGGCACCTTCGGCGGCACCATCCACGACGGCAACACCGATCACGTGGAAACCGGCGCCCGCCTCGGCTGCTCGGCGCTGTTTCGGGAAAGCGCCGGCATCGGCGTCAACGTCACGCAGCATCTGCGCGTCATGGCCCGCATCGACCATTCCTCGAATGCCGGCCTGTGCGACGACAATGACGGCCTCACCCATGCCGGCGTGATGGTCGGCTACAAGTTCTAGGTCGCGATCCAAGTCGCGGCCTTCAGCCCCGCGTCTTCGGCGTCTTCGGCCTCATCAGCTCCCCGCCGCCCGTGACGACCGCAGAAAGGTCCACGGGCGGCGCCGCGGTTTCGCTCGGCGAAACGCTGCGACACTCTCCCGCGTGACGTGCTTCAATCTTGTGCGAATTGCCTTAGTTTCGGCTCCGCCAAAAAACGGAGACGAGGCCGATGGTTGTCCTGAACAAGATCTACACGCGCCAGGGCGATGACGGGACCACCGCGCTCGGCACGGGCGAGCGCCGTTCGAAATACGATCCGCGCGTCGAAGCCTACGGCACCGTCGACGAAACCAATGCGCTTCTCGGCGTCGTGCGGGCCGGCCTCAACCTGACGGCCGGCGCACCGACGGAAGAGATCGACCAGATGCTCGCCCGCATCCAGAACGACCTCTTCGATCTCGGTGCCGATCTCGCCACCCCCGATGACGGCAAGCCCCGGGACTACGAGCGCCTGCGCATCGTCCCCTCCCAGGTGGAGCGCCTGGAACGCGACATCGACCGCCTCAACAAGGAGCTGTCGCCGCTGCGCTCCTTCATCCTGCCGGGCGGCACCTGGGCGGCCGCGCATCTGCACCTTGCCCGCACCGTTGCGCGCCGCGCCGAACGCCTCGTCGTCGCCCTGGCGGACCGCGAGCCGGAAAAGGTCGGCGCCCCGGCAATCCAGTATCTGAACCGGCTCTCCGATTTCCTCTTCGTCGCCGCCCGCTGGGTGAACAGCAAAGGCGAAACCGACGTCCTGTGGGTGCCGGGCCAGAACCGCTGATGCGGCGGCCCGGCGGCTCGAACCCCGGTTGAGCGATGTTCCTGCCGCTCCACGACGCCAATCCGCTCGGCTATATCCGCCGGCCCTATGTCAACTGGTCGATCATCGCGATCACGGCGGCATGCTTTGTCCTGACCGGCGGCCTGGATAGCGCGCGCGTGGAGATGGCCGCCCTCTCGCTCGGCCTCATCCCCTCCGTCGTCAACGACATCGCCGAATTGCCGCCGAGCTTCGTGCTGATCCCGGAAGAGCTGAGCTTCATCACCTATGCCTTCCTGCACGGCAACCTCATCCACCTCGGCGGCAACATGCTGTTCTTGTGGATCTTCGGCGACAACATCGAGGATGCGCTCGGCCATCTGCGCTATCTCGCCTTCTATCTCCTCGGCGCGGCGGGGTCGGGCTACATCTACACGCTCGCCAATCCCGCCTCCGAAGCGCCCCTCATCGGCGCCTCGGGCGCGGTCGCGGCCATCGTCGGCGGCTATCTGATCCTGCATCCGAAGGTCAAACTCTGGGTCCTGGCCTTCGGCCGCATTCCGCTGCGCCTTCCCGCATTCATCGTGCTCGGCGCCTGGCTCGTCTTTCAGATCGCCAATCTTGCCATGTCGACGCCGGAATCGAGCAATATCGGCTGGTGGGCGCATATCGGCGGCTTCGCGCTCGGCGCCGCGCTCGTCGTGCCGCTCCGCCGCCGCGGCGTCCCCCTCTTCGACCGCGACCTGCCGCGCTGAGCAGAACCACGGCGCCGGCCATCGGCATCGAGACACAATGCTCAAGTCGAACAATAAGAGACAGACTTTCCGAGAATTATATTGCGGCCATAAAGCCTGCTTTCTTCATCCCAGAATTATGACAAATGATGTTCTTCATGGGCATCCTGCGTCATCCACAAATCGGAACTATTCTCCGCGTCGATCTCAACGAAGGCTTCCGTGTCCCCGAGATGCGGAAGCGACGGCCCGCAATTGTGGTGTCTCCACCTCTTCCTGGCAGAGAGCAATTGTGCACGATCGTGCCTCTGAGCACGACAAGGCCCAAAACCCTGCAGCCATACAATTGTACTCTGGAACTGGATCCACCGCTGCCGTTTCCCTATGCCCAACCAACCATGTGGGTGAAGGCAGACATGATCATGTGCGTTGCTTTTCACCGCCTGAAGCTGCTCGACCGCGGTAAAAACAACGAAGGCGAGCGAGTTTACGATATTCGGGTATTGCCTGCCGAAAAGATGGAAGAAATTCGCGAGTGCATTCGTCGATCACTTGGCATGTGAGATTTGACAAAATGATCGAAGAAGCCCATTTCTTGGGTGGCCCCGGAGAAATCCGGGATTTAAGTCCCGCAAGGGCCGCTGTGACAGGCGATGACAAGCTGGTCACAGTGTCAGCAAAAAGCCCCGTTTCGACGGGGCTTTTTCATGTCCGGCCGACCGACGTGGACCGCACACCGATGGCGTGCAGCTCGTCCATGGTGATCTCGCCCTCGACAAAACCTCCGATCGCTTCGGCATGGTCCGGACTCGGCGACAGCCCCTGACGAGAGTTTGCGGCCGACGCCTCTTCGACGGCGCGCCGGCGGCACTCGATGACTTCGGGCAATCGGTCGGGGCGCTGCCGCTGGACGTTCATGGCTCCCATTCCCCGCCCTCAAAATACAGCACAAGCCGGCTGAAAAGGGAGAGGAGATCCTGCGAATACGGGCGCTTTCGGCTTGTCATTGGCGGAGCGAGCATCGCTGGGGCGGAGCGCGCATCGCTGGCCAAACCGGATCGGACGGCCGTGCAAATAGGGCGTTGGCAGGTTGACACCGGCGCCGTCGATCACGCCCCTCTTATCCGCGTGTTGGGCCTGTCCGCCGCGATCGGCTATGGCACAGCGACAGCCATTCGCAATGGAGCCCTGCTTGCAAACCGCTCTCGCCTATGCCGTCGCGGCGATTGCCGAGATCGCCGGCTGCTTCGCATTCTGGGCCTGGCTCCGGCTCGACCGATCGGTCTGGTGGCTCGCTCCGGGTCTCGTCGCTTTGCTCGTCTTCGCCTCGGCGCTGACCTTCGTTGAGACGAATGCGGCCGGGCGCGCTTTTGCCGCCTATGGCGGCGTCTATATCGCGGCCTCGCTCCTGTGGCTGTGGAGCGTCGAAGGGCTGAGGCCGGACCGCTGGGACGTGACGGGCGCCGCGATCTGCCTTCTCGGCACGGCCGTCATCCTTCTCGGGCCCCGAACGCCCTGAACCCGGCTTTGAGAACCGGTCTGCGCCGCTCAGCTCTCCATCAACTCTGTGGAATGCCGCGGTGATAGTCGGCGCCCCACAATTGCTTCAGCCGCTGGTCGCGGCCGCAGCCTTCGCGGTAGCCCTTATAGGCATAGGCCTTGGTGACGTAGCCGAAGCGCGACAGGATGCGCTCGTCGCTCTTGTAATAGTTCTGGTGATAGGCCTCGGCCGGCCAGAACTCTCCGGCCTTCTCGATCTCCGTGACGATTTTCTGGCCGAGCTCTTTTTCGGTCACCGCCTTGGAGGCCTTGGCCGCGGCAAGCTGCTTGTCGTCGAGCGCGAAAATCGCCGTCGTGTAGCTGTCGCCGCGGTCGCAGAACTGTCCGCCCGCATCCGTCGGGTCGACGGAATGCCAGAAGACGTCGAGAAGCTTTTCATAGCTGACGACATTCGGATCGTAGGTGATCTCCACCGCCTCTTTATGCCCCGTGCCCCCGGCCGAGACCTGGCGATAGGTCGGATTGCGCAATGTCCCGCCGGTGAAGCCGGAAATCGTCTCCTTCACCCCCGGCACCTTGTCGAAATCGGCCTCCACGCACCAGAAACAGCCGCCGGCGAAGATGGCGGTGTCTTGGCCCCCTTTTGCTTGGCCCGCCTTCTCCTGCGCCCCGGCGGCGGTTGCGAGGGTGAACATGGCGAAAGCTGCGGCGACAGCAAAAATGGCTTTCATGACGAAACCTCACGAGCGTCCTCACGCCGATATGGTGCAGCCCACTGCCTGCGACGAGGCGCCTCACGCGGCTTTGACGCACGAAAGGCCGCTGACGTTAACGGAAACTTTGGGGTGCGCTCTCTTGCCACCGTCGGTGAGCGACGCTAACCGGGGGCAAACAACGGAGGTTGCCTGATGAAAGTTCTCGTCCCGGTTAAGCGGGTGCTCGATTACAACGTGAAGGCGCGCGTCAAGGCCGATGGCTCCGGTGTCGACCTCGCCAATGTGAAGATGTCGATGAACCCCTTCGACGAGATCGCGGTCGAAGAAGCCATTCGCCTCAAGGAGGCGGGCAGCGCGGAGGAGATCGTCATCGTCTCCGTCGGTCCCTCGCAGGCGCAGGAGACGATCCGCACGGCGCTCGCCATGGGGGCCGATCGCGGCATCCTCGTCCAGGCTGAAGGCACGGTGGAGCCGCTCGCCGTCGCCAAGATCCTGAAGGCCATCGTCGAGGCCGAGGCGCCCGGCCTCGTCATCATGGGCAAGCAGGCGATCGACGACGATTGCAATCAGACGGGCCAGATGCTTTCGGCCCTTCTCGGCTGGTCGCAGGGCACCTTCCTGAAAGAGCTTCAGATCAAGGGCGAGGAAGCGGAAGTCACCCGCGAGATCGACGGCGGTCTTGAGACCCTCTCGATCACTCTGCCGGCGGTGGTGACGGCCGATCTGCGCCTCAACCAGCCGCGCTACGCCTCGCTTCCCAACATCATGAAGGCGAAGAAGAAGCCGATCGAGACGAAGACGGCCGACGATTACGGCGTCGACCTCTCTCCGCGTCTCGAAGTCGTCGAGACACGCGAGCCGGCGAAGCGCCAGGCCGGTGTCATGGTGGGTTCCCCAGCCGAACTCGTCGAAAAGCTCAAGAACGAAGCGGGCGTACTCTGAGGGATCGCGAAATGACCATTCTACTCGTCGCAGAACACGACAATCAGAGCCTCAACGAGGCGACCGCCAAAGCACTCACCGCCGCCAGGGAGATGGGCGGCGACGTTCACATTCTCGTGGCCGGCAAGGATGCGCGCCCGGCGGCCGAAGAGGCGGCGAAGCTTGCGGGCGTCGCCAAGGTGCTTCTCGCCGAAGACGAGACGCTCGCCCATCATCTCGCCGAGCCGATGGCGGATCTGATCAAGGGCCTTGCCGGCGATTACGACGCCGTCCTCGCGCCGGCCACCACCAGCGGCAAGAACGTCATGCCGCGCGTCGCCGCCCTTCTCGACGTGATGCAGGTTTCCGACATCATCGAGGTCGTGGCGCCCGACACCTTCAAGCGCCCGATCTATGCCGGCAACGCCATCCAGACGGTGAAGGCGAAAGACGCCAGGAAAGTCGTCACGGTGCGCACCTCCGCCTTCCAGGCGGCCGAAGCGGGCGGCGAAGCGCCGATCGAGACGGTGTCGGCCCCGGCCGATCCTGGGAAATCGCGCTATGTCAGCGCGAAAATCCAGGAAAGCGAACGCCCGGAACTCGCCGCCGCCAAGATCATCGTCTCCGGCGGACGGGCTCTCGGCTCCAAGGAAAAGTTCGACGAGGTCATGCTCCCCTTCGCCGACAAGCTCGGCGCGGCAGTCGGCGCAAGCCGGGCCGCGGTCGATGCGGGCTACGCCCCCAACGACTGGCAGGTCGGCCAGACCGGCAAGATCGTGGCTCCGGATCTCTACATCGCCTGCGGCATCTCGGGTGCCATCCAGCACCTTGCCGGCATGAAGGATTCCAAAGTCATCGTGGCGATCAACAAGGACGAGGAGGCGCCGATCTTCCAGGTCGCCGATTACGGTCTCGTCGCAGATCTGTTCACGGCCCTGCCGGAACTCACCGCCGAACTCGACAAGGCCGGCGCGTGATCTAGATCGTGGCTCCGTAACCTTCAGTGACGGGCCCTTCCCCTGCGTCGAGAAGGGCCCGTTTCAACGCGGAAAATGTTGCGACGCACACTTCCCCTTTCCCGAAGCTTGTTCAATATTCAGCGCAAGCGCCAGCAACAGAGATGATCCATGGCGGATGAGATCAAAACGGTCGCCATAGTCGGTGCAGGCCAGATGGGCGCAGGCATTGCCCATGTCTGCGCTTTGGCCGGTTACGATGTGATTCTGCACGACATTTCGCCGGATCGGCTGCAGGGGGGGCTTGCCACCCTGGAAGGCACGCTCGCCCGCCAACGCGCCTCCGGCCGCATCAGCGAAGAAGAGCGTCAGGCGGCGCTCGCCCGCGTGCGCCCCGCCAAGGGCGTCGAAGGATTGGCCCCGGCCGATCTTCTCATCGAGGCGGCGACGGAAGACGAGGCGGTGAAGCGCAAGGTCTTCGCCGAGGTCTGTCCGATCCTCGATCCCGAGGCGATGATCGCCACCAACACCTCGTCGATTTCGATCACCCGGCTCGCTGCCGCCACCGACCGCGCCGAACGCTTCATCGGCATGCATTTCATGAATCCGGTGCCCGTGATGGAGCTCGCAGAGCTCGTGCGCGGCATCGCGACGGAAGATTCCACCTTCGAAGAGGCGAAGCGCTTCGTCACCTCGCTCGGCAAGAAGATCGCGGTGGCGGAAGATTTTCCCGCCTTCATGGTCAACCGCATCCTGATGCCGATGATCAACGAGGCGATCTACACGCTCTATGAAGGCGTCGGCAATGTGGAGGCGATCGACACGGCGATGCGGCTCGGCGCGCACCATCCGATGGGCCCCTTGCAGCTTGCCGATTTCATCGGTCTCGATACCTGCCTGTCGATCATGCAGATGCTCTACGAGGGCCTCGCCGATTCCAAGTACCGCCCCTGCCCGCTTCTGGTGAAATATGTCGAGGCCGGCTGGCTCGGCCGCAAGGCGGGCCGCGGCTTCTACGATTACCGCAGCGACGAGCCGGTGCCGACCCGCTGAGGCCCGCCATCGCGCGCGCGCCTCGGGACTGATCGCGGGCCGCACCCGCCGGCCGGACTGCTGCCCTTCATCCAACCGGACAAAATTCTCGGAGACGACCCATGCCGCCTGTCTTCCGCTCGCTCATCTACGTTCCGGCCGACAAGCCCCGGGCGCTCGCCAAGGCACGCGGCCTTGCCGCCGACGCCATCATCGTCGATCTCGAAGACGCCGTTGCCCCCGACAGCAAGGAAGACGCCCGCGAGGCCCTGCGCGAGGCGCTCGCCGAGCCTTTTTCCGCGCCCGTCATCGTGCGCATCAACGGTCTTGCGAGCGAATGGGCGACGGAGGATCTTCTCGCCGCGCTTGCCGCGCGCCCTGACGGTCTCCTCATCCCGAAAGTCGAAAGCGCGGCCGACCTGGAGCGTGTCGGCGACGCCCTCGATCAGGCCGATGCGCTCGACCGCATCTCGCTCTGGGCGATGATCGAGACGCCGAAGGCGCTCCTCAACCTCCCCGACATCGCCGCCTCGTCCGAAAAACTGCCGCTCAAAGGCGTCGTCCTCGGCCTCAACGATCTCGCCAAGGAGACGGGTGTGCGCCCCGCAGAGGACCGCGGCGCCTTCCTGCCCTGGATGATGAGCGTCATCGCCGCCGCCCGCGCCTATGGGCTCGTCGCCATCGACGGCGTCCTGAACGATTTCGGCGACGACGCCCGCCTTGAAGCGGAATGCGAACAGGCGCGCGCCCTCGGCTTCGACGGCAAGAGCCTCATCCATCCCCGCCAGATCGACACGGCGAACCGCATCTTTGCCCCGAGCGCCGAAGAGATCGCCGAAGCCGAGACGATCGTCGCAGCCTTCGCCCGCCCGGAACATGCCGGCAAGGGCGCCATCGGCCTCGAAGGGCGCATGGTCGAAAGGCTGCATTTACATGTCGCGGAAAGCCTGCTTGCCAGAGCGCGTGCAATCGCCGACAGAGATCCAGCATGAAGCTCTACCGTCTTCTCACCGGCCCCGACGACGCCGCCTTCTGCAAGCGCGTCTCCGCCGCCCTCAACGCCGGCTGGCAATTGCACGGCTCGCCCGCCCTCACCTTCGACACGGAGGCGAAGCGCACGATCTGCGCCCAGGCGATCGTCAAGGAGGCCGACGGCGACTGGCAGGCCGAAAGTGCAGCTGAGAATTTTCGCTTGAGCGACTATTGATGAACGGCCGCGCAAAGAGCACAGCATGTCTTGGCGCGGCGGAGTTTGCTTTCCCGCGCCGGTGCAAAGCCATTCGTCGCATGCATGGCATGCATGAGCATTATCCGACCGACGCGTTTGCAACGCAGGATCGGCACGTTATGAAGGGGCCAAGGAGCGTTCGATGAAAGATTTGACTGAACGACAGCGACCGCTGTCGCCCTTCACGCAGATCTACCGCTGGCCGATCACCATGGTCACCTCGATCTTGCACCGCATCACCGGCATCGGCCTTTATATCGGCTCGCTTTTCTTCATTGGCTGGATCGTCGCCCTCGCTTTGGGGCCGGAAGCCTATGGCTGGGCGACCTGGTTTTTCGGCTCGCCTTTCGGCTGGCTCGTCCTCTTCGGCTACACCTGGGTGCTCATGCAGCATCTGATGGGCGCCATCCGCCATTTCATCTGGGACACGGGCGCGGGCTACGACAAGCCGGTGACGCAGAAGCTCGCCTGGGCTTCGCTCGCCGGCTCCGTCGGCCTCACCGCGCTCTTGTGGATCGTCATCCTCCTCGCCCTCTAGAAAGGCCCCGTCATGCGCACACCGCTTGCAAAAGCCCGCGGCCGCGGCTCCGCCAAGGAGGGCACCGGCCATTTCATCCAGCAGCGGATCACGTCCTTCGCCAACATCCCGCTGGTTCTCGCCTTCCTCTTGATCCTCGCCTCGCTCATCGGGGCGGATTACCAGACGGCCCATGACCGCGTCGCCAACCCCTTCATCGCGGCGATCCTCATCGGCCTCACCTTCAATCTTTCCCTGCACATGCGCATCGGCATGGAATCGGTGATCGAGGATTACATCCACCACGAAGGTCTGAAGGTGCTGAGCTATCTCGCCAACACCCTCTTCACCTACGGGATGGCCATCCTCGGCATCCTTTCCATCCTGATCATCGCCCTTGGAGGCTGACTTGGCGACCAACGGCCAGAACGGACAATCGAACGGCGCGACAGGCGCCCCCAAACAGAACGGCAAAGCCTATCCGATCATCGACCATGCCTTCGACGTGGTCGTCATCGGCGCGGGCGGCGCGGGTCTCCGAGCCGCGCTCGGCGCCTCGCAGGCCGGCCTCAAGACCGCCTGCATCAGCAAGGTCTTCCCGACCCGCTCCCACACGGTGGCCGCCCAGGGCGGCATCTCGGCGGCCCTCGGCAATATGGGCGAGGACGACTGGCGCTGGCACATGTACGACACCGTCAAGGGGTCGGACTGGCTCGGCGACCAGGACGCCATCGAATATCTCTGCCGCAACGCGCCGAAAGCCGTCTACGAGCTCGAACATTGGGGCGTGCCCTTCTCGCGCACCGAAGAGGGCAAGATCTATCAGCGTCCCTTCGGCGGCATGACCACCCGCTTCGGCGAAGGCACCGCGCAGCGCACCTGCGCCGCCGCCGACCGCACCGGCCACGCCATGCTGCACACCATGTACGGCCAGGCGCTGAAGCATTCGGCGGAATTCTACATCGAATATTTCGCCATCGACCTGATCATGGACGAGGGCCAGTGCCGCGGCGTCATCGCGCTCTGCCTGGAAGACGGCTCCATTCACCGCTTCCGCGCCCATAAGACGATTCTGGCGACCGGCGGTTACGGCCGCGCCTATTTCTCCTGCACCTCGGCGCATATCTGCACCGGCGACGGCAACGGCATGGTGCTGCGCGCCGGCCTGCCGCTGCAGGACATGGAATTCGTGCAGTTCCACCCGACCGGCATCTATGGCGCCGGCTGCCTCATCACCGAGGGCTCACGCGGCGAGGGCGGCTATCTGACGAACTCCGAAGGCGAGCGCTTCATGGAGCGGTATGCGCCGTCCGCGAAGGATCTCGCCTCCCGCGACGTCGTCTCGCGCGCCATGACCATCGAAATCCGCGAAGGCCGCGGCGTCGGCAAGGAAAAGGACCATATCGAGCTGCATCTCGAGCATCTCGATCCGGCCGTCCTGCACGAGCGCCTGCCGGGCATCTCGGAGACCGCAAAGATCTTCGCCGGCGTCGACGTCACCAAGGAGCCGATCCCGGTCCTGCCGACCGTCCATTACAATATGGGCGGCGTGCCGACGAACTATCACGGTGAAGTGCTGACCAAGGTCGGCGGCGATCCCGATGCCGTCGTGCCGGGCCTGATGGCCGTCGGCGAGGCCGCCTGCGTCTCCGTCCACGGCGCCAACCGCCTCGGCTCCAACTCGCTCATCGACCTCGTCGTCTTCGGCCGTGCCGTCGGCGATCGCTGCGCCGAAACGGTGAGCCCCGGCGAGCGCCATCCGGATCTTCCGGCGGGCTCCGACGATTTCGCCCTCTCCCGCCTCGACCGCGCCCGCTACGCCAAGGGCGGCACGCCGACAGCCGCGCTGCGCGACCGCATGCAGAAGGTGATGCAGTCGAACTGCGCCGTCTTCCGCGACGGCCCGGTGCTCGAGGAAGGCCGCAAGCTGATCGACGACGTCTGGCGCGGCGCCGAAGACATCGGCGTCACCGACCGCTCCCTCATCTGGAACAGCGATCTCGTCGAGACGCTGGAATTCCAGAACCTCATCACCCAGGCGGTGGTGACGATGGAAGCGGCCGCCAACCGGCACGAAAGCCGCGGCGCCCATGCGCGCGAGGATTTCCCGGATCGCGACGACCAGAACTGGATGAAGCACAGCCTCGCCTTCATCGACGAAGCCGCCCACACGGTGCGCCTCGAAGACCGGCCGGTGCACACCTACACGATGTCGAACGACGTGCCCTATATCGAGCCGAAGAAGCGCGTCTACTGACGCCGGCCGACATCAGAGTTCGCGAAAGGGGCGCTCCGGCGCCCCTTTTTTGTGGCCAGTTTCCAAACTGAGGTGGACCGTCAGGAATGCGATCGCACGCCGGCGTGCATATTCGCAGCAGCACACCTTTTTGAGCGCAACAAAAAAGCCCCGCCGAAGCCGGGCTTTTTATCTGAGACCTTGGCAGACTTGAAGTCGTCCTCGCCAAGGCCTGCCACCTTTCGGTGGTCTTGCAATCCGCGAAGCGGCAGCATTCTTCGTATACTAGACTAGAGACATGCGCTTTTTCCTCTATCCTCCCCGTCATGACCACTGTCGTTCGGAAAGGGGTTCCATATGCCGTGGGCGGAAATGGCAACGGAAGCTTGGGTCGAAACTGTCTCGGCCGAGATCGTTCAGTTGAAGGATCCTGTCGGTCTCAGCTTGGCTCGCTTCGAGCTGCTGCCTCGTGAATTCGAGGGCCGTGGTGCGATCCACTACGGCACGCTTCGGATCAATGGCGATTTCGTCCCGCCGAGCCAGATCACGGCCATCTTCGGCGACCTCGAAGTGAGCGGACGTATTTCCACCCAAGGCGTGGATGGGGCCGATGGCAACACAACCCTTCTCGTCCTGGGCAGCGTTGAGTCATCCACGCTGGTCAACGACTGGTCGAGCCTCATCCTGGTTTCTGAAGATGTCGTCGTCAGGGAATGGGCTCTCATGGATCAGGAAGACTCGTCGTTCGTTGCAGGCGCAAATTTTGTTACGCCCCTTTTCTTGGGTTACGACATATGGGCGACGGTCGGTGGCGCTGCTTCCATGGAGGCTGGAATTGGATATGCAGTCAAAATAGATATGAACGGACGAGAGAATTTTGATCACGTGTTTCGTCCGAATTTGAGCAAAGACGAGACCGAACGAATGCTGCGAATAAGCGACTCTCAACAGCTTTTCGAGCGTTTCTATAACACGGGGACTATCCTTCCATCCGACTAACAATGAGTTCATCAAGCCCGAGGAGTGCGCCAACTACCTCCACAACGCCGGATATGCTTCCATCAAAGGGTGAAACGCTCTAGTCTACGTCTGAACCGTCATCTGCCTAACGCGCGACGTAACTGAATGCGTCGCGCGCGGTCAGCGCGAGTTTCCGATCATGCGGCATGAGTTCAAAAAGAGCGACGTGCACGATCTCGTCCAGGATATCCTCACAAGCGAAGTCGCCGATCTCAGGGTCGCCCAAATCAATGTGCGGGCGGCGAGCAGTTGCGACGGCGACGACCTGATTCGCATCGATGTGATCTTCGACGGACATGCCGAGGACGTCGACGCACGTGAGCTGGCAGGCCTCACACGCCACATCCTGCCCAGGCTGCGCGCGCTCGGCGAAACAGGCTTTCCGCTGTTTTCGTTCATCGCGCTCAACGAGGCGAAGGGTTTGATGGGCGACGCCGCGTGATTCATTTGACCGCCACCCGCCCCCTCACCGAGGCGCGAGGCGGATCGCTCCATCGAGGCGGATCGATTCGCCGTTCATATAATCGTTCTCGCAGATGAACTTCACGACATGCGCGTATTCGTGCGCCTGGCCGAGACGTTTTGGAAACGGCACGCCGGCGGCGAGGCTCTCGCGCACTTTCTCGGGCATGCCGGAGACCATCGGCGTCTCGAACACGCCGGGCTGAATGGCGCAGACGCGAATGCCGTATTCGGTGAGGTCGCGCGCGACCGGCAGCGTCATGCCGAGAACGCCGCCCTTGGAGGCGGCATAGGCCGCCTGGCCGATCTGCCCGTCCGTCGCCGCCACCGAAGAGGTCATGACGATGACGCCCCGGCAGCCGTCCGCCGTGATCGGCTGCAACTGCGACATCTCCGGAACCGACTGCGCGATCATCTGATAGGTGCCGATGAGGTTGACCTCCACCACCTTGCGGAACGAGGCCATGTCGTGCGCCTTGAGCTCGCCCGTCTTGCGGTCGGTGCCGAGCGTCTTGCGCCCGAGCGCGATGCCCGCGCAATTCACCAGGATGCGCTCCACGCCATGCGCCGCGCGCGCTTTTTCGACCCCGGCTTCAACGCTCGCGGCATCGGTCACGTCGACCGGCACGAAGGTGCCGCCGATGTCGCCGGCCGTCACCTGGCCCTTCTCCTCGTTCATGTCGAAGATCGTCACCCGCACGCCCTGATGGGCGAGCATGCGCGCCGTCGCCTCGCCGAGACCTGAAGCCCCGCCGGTCACGATCGCTGCGATATCGGAATTGAGCTGCATTCTGTCCTCCCCTTGAAAGCCCGCCAGGCGGGCCCTGACCCTCGCTCTGCTCCCTCTTAGCCAAGCCCCGCGTCTTGCGAAAGGACCACTCGCGCCCCAATTGAACACCATCAGATGGGAGCGCCAGATGCCACGTACGGTACCTGATATCGAGATTCTCGGCCCGGAGGATGCGGCCGACAAGGAAGCGGAAATCAAGCGCCGGTTCTGGCCGACGGTCAGGAAGGCGTTGCGCACGATTCCCTTCATGCATGAAGTGGTGTCCGCCTATTACGCCATGCTCGATCCGCGCACGCCGACACGCGCCAAGCTGACGGTGGTGGCAGCCCTCGCGTATTTCGTTTCCCCCTTCGACCTCGTGCCGGATTTCATCGTCGGCCTCGGTTTTCTCGATGACGCCTCGGTTCTGGCGGCAGCGCTGGCCGCCGTCTCCTCCTCCATTCGCGAGGAGCATCGCACCGCCGCCGCGACGGCCCTTGAGGAAGAAGTGGGCGCCGGAGCCTGAGGAAACGCCCCCTTCGTCAAATTCTGGCCGTTTTTTCCCAAACAACCATGTCCGCGCATCGAGCCGATCAAACGGATGTCGGCAGGCTTCGCCTGTGGCCCATGCTCGGTTCATGATTTAGTAACCACGATGACGCATCTCTAGAGCGACCATCACGACCGACGCCTCGCCGATGCGGCGCGGCTTCGTAGAAACCACCGATTGCGGGACAGGCATGCTAAGGACATTTCTGACGAGCCTCTTTTTGATCGTCGCGACCGCAGCCTTCGCTCAGACGCCGAATTCGCTGGGTCAGTTCAACGATTGGACGGCCTGGAGCTATCCGGGCGACAAGGGCACCGTCTGCTTCATCCACTCCACTCCGAAGAAGGAGATGCCGACGAATCTCAATCACGGCAAAGTCGCCTTCTTCGTGCGCTCCAGCCCGGCTGAAAACATCGGCCATGAGGCGAACTTCGTCGTCGGCTACGCCTTTGAGGACAAGTCGACGGTGACCGTCGACATCGACGGCAAGAAGTTCACGATGTTCACCAAGGGCGACAGCGCCTGGCTTCTGAACGAGGCCGAGGAGCCGCAGCTCTATGCGGCGATGAAGAGCGGGCGCCAGATGGTCGTCACCGGCACATCGCGCCGCGGCAACGAGACGAGCTATCAATTCTCCCTTTCCGGGGTGACGGCGGCGAGCAACAAGGTCGCCTCCGAATGTAAATAACGGCCAAAAGCCGAGATTTTCGAAACGGACCGTCCTGCGGGCGGTCCGTTTTCGTTTGCATGAGCCTGTGCTAAGACCCACCTTCGACACCGCCATGAACGATATGAGCCTTGCCACACCCGCGGCTGCGCCGCGCTTCGACGCGTCCGCACAGCCGCTTTCCACGGATGCTTCCGCCGTCCGCCGTTCCCTCGTCGGCCTGAGCCGCGAGGAGCTCGCCGACGCGCTCGGCGAAATCGGCGTGCCGGAACGCCAGCGCCGTATGCGCGTCAACCAGCTCTGGCACTGGCTCTATCTGCGCGGCGCCACCTCCTTCGATGCCATGACCAATATGGGCAAGGAGCTGCGCGCCGCACTCGACGACAAATTCGCCATTGCGCGCCCGGAAATCGTCTCCGAGCAGATTTCCGTCGACGGCACGCGCAAATGGCTGATGCGCTTTCCGGCGCAGGGCGCCGATCGTCCCGGCCCGACGGCGGGCCGCCCGGTCGATGTGGAAACCGTCTATATCCCGGAAGAAGGCCGTGGCACGCTCTGCGTCTCGAGCCAGGTCGGCTGCACCTTGAACTGCACCTTCTGCCACACCGGCACGCAGAAGCTCGTGCGCAACCTGACCCCCGGCGAAATCGTCTCGCAGATCCTGGTGGCGCGCGAGCGCATCGGCGATTTTCCCGATCTTGCGACGCCGCAAGGCGCGATCGTGCCGACGGAAGGCCGCCTCGTCTCCAACATCGTCATGATGGGCATGGGCGAGCCGCTCTACAATTTCGAGAATGTCCGCGACGCGCTTCTGATCGCCTCCGACGGCGAGGGCCTGTCTCTGTCGAAGCGGCGCATCACCCTGTCGACCTCGGGCGTCGTTCCGGGTATTTTCCGCACCGGCGAGGAAATCGGCTGCATGCTGGCGATTTCGCTCCATGCCGTGCGCGACGATCTTCGCGACGAGATCGTGCCGATCAACCGCAAATGGCCGATCGCCGAGCTTCTCGATGCCTGCCGCGCCTATCCGGGCCTGTCGAACGCCCGCCGCATCACCTTCGAATATGTGATGCTCGAGGGCATCAACGATTCGCTCGCCGAGGCGAAGGAGCTCGTGCGCCTCCTCAAAGGCATCCCGGCGAAAATCAATCTCATCCCGTTCAATCCCTGGCCCGGCAGCCCCTATCAATGCTCCGACTGGGACCAGATCGAGCGCTTCGCCGAGGTGGTGAACCGCGCCGGCTACGCCTCGCCGATCCGCACGCCGCGCGGGCGTGACATCTTCGCCGCCTGCGGCCAGCTGAAGAGCGCCAGCGAACGTCTGAAGAAGCGCGAGCGC
Source organism: Afifella sp. H1R (assembly GCF_021462425.1). Taxonomy (NCBI): domain Bacteria; kingdom Pseudomonadati; phylum Pseudomonadota; class Alphaproteobacteria; order Hyphomicrobiales; family Afifellaceae; genus Afifella; species Afifella sp. H1R. The sequence continues at coordinate 973,855 of NZ_JAKEDY010000002.1, read as the reverse complement.
GAAGCGGCGCCGGCGCTCGCAGCGGAAGGCTGAGCGCCACCGGCATGGCCCGGGTCTGGCGGATCATCCTCCTCATACCGCTCGCTTTCATCGCCGCCTGCTGGGCGGCGGCGGCGGTCCTCTATTTCTCCGTCCCGCCGGAGCTTCATCCGGGTGAAGCGCTTCAGGATTACGCCTTCAAGGCAGCGCTCATTTCCTTCTTCGCCGCCTTCGTCGTCGGCGCCGTCGCCGGCATCCCGGCGTTCCTGATGATCCTGTTTGCGGAAAGCTTCGGCTGGCGCTCGCTCATCCTGCATCTCGTCTTCGGCGCGGTGGTCGGTTCGGCCGCGACCATCCTCGGCATTGCCGGGCCGCCGGCGTCGGAGTTCTCCGACATCGCGATCTTCGCCGCCGCGGGCACGGTCGGAGCCTTCGTCTATTGGCTTCTCGCGGGGCGCCACGCCGGGGGCTAGGCCGGGCCGATCCGCGGCAAATCCTCGCTTTTCGGCCAGATTGCCCGCGATTATCGCTTGCGCCTCGGGCACACGGCACTACCTTTCGCCCGCATTCACCGGAGGTTTTCATGCGCCCGCTCACCGGCCTTCGCGTCGCTCTCATCGGCTTCGTGGCCATCTTTCTCGCCTCTTGCGGCGTCAACACCATTCCGACCTACGAAGAACAGGCGAAGGCCGCCTGGAGCCAGGTCGAGAACCAGTATCAGCGCCGTGCCGATCTCGTCCCGAACCTCGTGGAGACCGTGAAGGGCTTTGCCCGTCAGGAAAAAGACGTCCTGACCTCCGTCGTGGAGGCCCGCTCCAAGGCGACGCAGACCAATCTCAACGTCGATCCGACGGATCCGGAAGCCATGCGCCGCTACCAGGAAGCGCAGGGTGAGCTCGGCGCCGCCCTCGGCCGGCTTCTCGCCATCACCGAGAATTATCCCGATCTCAAATCCAACCAGAATTTTCTGGCGCTGCAATCGCAGCTCGAAGGCACGGAAAACCGCATCGCGGTGGCGCGTCGCGACTACATCGAGGCCGTCCGCAAATACAACACCGAGCTCAAGACGTTTCCGGGCCGGCTCTGGGCGATGACGCTTTATTCCGGCTATGAGCCGATGGCGAATTTCGAGACCGCACCTGAAAACGCCAACGCCCCGCAGGTCGATTTCGGCGGCGGCAATGCGCCGGGCGTGACGTTCGACGCTCCGGCGAACGGCAACGCCCCGGCCAACGAGAATCAGCCGGCCAACGAACCCGCCACCGGCACCGGCAACTGATCTGAGACGAGAGACGTTTTGCGCGCCCTTTTTGCTGCTGTTCTGATCCTCGTCGCGCCGGCCTTCATCGCGCCGGCCGCCGCCCAGGATTTTCCGAAACTCACCGGCCGCGTCGTCGATGCGGCCGATCTCCTCTCGCCCACCGAAGAGGCGGAGCTCGTCGCCCTCTCCGACGATCTGGAAAAGAAGACCTCCGACCAGCTCGTCATTGCGACTGTCCCCTCGCTCGGCGGCCGCTCCATCGAAGAATACGGTGTCGATCTCGGCCGCGCCTGGCAGATCGGGCAGAAGGACAAGGACAACGGCGTCCTTCTCCTCGTCGCGCCCAACGAGCGTCAGGTGAGGATCGAGGTCGGCTACGGCCTCGAGCCCACCCTCACCGACGCGATCTCCAAACTCATCATCGAAGGCTCGATCATCCCCCGCTTCAAGGCGGGCGATTTTCCCGGCGGCATCACCCGCGGCGTCGAAGACATCGTCGCCGTCCTCGGCGGCGACCGCGAGGCCTGGGTCAAGCGCGCCAAGGAACGCGTGCCGGAGGGCGACATCGGCCCCACCATCTTCACGATGATCTTCCTGGCCGTCTTCTTCATCATCATGTTCTCCGGCCTCTTCGGCCCGCGCGGAAAGGGCCGGCGCCGCACCGGCGGCTTTGTCGGGGGCCTCAACAATTACGGCGGCGGCTTCGGTGGCGGCGGCGGCGGATTTTCCGGCGGCGGCGGCTCTTTCGGCGGCGGCGGCTCGTCGGGCAGCTGGTAGGAGACGGACATGGCCATTCTCGACCCCACCGAACACGCCCGCATCGCCGAAGCGATCCGGACGGCCGAACGCGGCACCTCCGGCGAAATTTTCGCCGTCGCTGCAGAGACGAGCGACAGCTATCGCTTCATCCCGCTTCTGTGGGCGGCGCTTGCCACGCTCTTTGCCGGCATTGCCGTCGCCTTCCTCTACCCGCTCGCCGAAGCCTGGCTCACCGCCCCCGCGCCCGGCAATGAATGGCTCGCGCAATCGCACGACCTCTGGGGCGACGGCCTCGATGCCCGCGTCGTGGCAGCCGGCGAGATCGTGCTCCTGATCCTTCTCGGGCTCCTCGCCTCGCTGCCGTCGCTCCGGCCTCTCCTGGTGCCGGAATTCGTCCGCCGCCAGCGCGCCGAGCGTCATGCCATGCAGCAATTCATGGCGCACAATCTCCACGGAACCGCAGGCCGCACCGGCATCCTGATCTTCGTGTCGCTGGCGGAGCGCTATGCGGCGATCATCGCCGATCAGGGCATCGACGCCCATGTCGACCAGAGCGTCTGGGACGAGATCGTGGCCGAGCTCATCGAGGACAGCCGCAAGGGTGCCCTGGCCGACGGCCTGGTGAAGGCGATCGCCGCCTGCGGAAAAATCCTCGAGGAGCATATTCCGGCGGGCCGGGAAAACCCGAACGAATTGCCCGACAAGCTCGTCGAAGTCTGAGCCCGACGCCAGAGATCGGGGCGGCCGGCCCAAGCCGCCGCCCCATCGCACATCCGCGCTGAAACGTCTTCAATCCGCCTTGAGCGACAGCTTTCCGCACCATCCGTCCCGGTGGCCGCCGGCATAGGCCCGCACCAGCCCCTCCTGCAGCAGCAGGGCGCCGAGATCGCGGCCCTTCGCATCGCGCACATCGGCGACGACCCGACCGCCATATTTGTCGCTCTCCACCTCGCTCAAGGTGACGGCGGGATCGGTGACGAGCGCGGCGAGCGCATCCGTCGCCGCCAGCGCCTGCGCCTTTTCCGCCGCGCAGCGCGCACGCAGCTCCGGCGCGTCGATGCCGCGCAGCCGCACCAGCACCCGCACCTCCTGGTCGAGCCAGATCGTCGCCCGCACCGCCAGCGTATCACCGTCGACGACCCGCTCCACCACCGCCCGGTAGAGCCCCGGCAGCTCGGAACCCGCCGCAGCCGGCAGAGCCGGCACGGCAAAAGCGAGAAGCGACAGGGCGAATCGATCTAGGAACATGTTCCTACAATAGCGGATGCCGGTTAATTGACAATATGCGAGCGGCTTTGGGGGTGCCCGCCGCTTGCAGCGATCGAGCCTGAAGCCCGCGACACCGAAGGCTCTGGACCCCCGCCTTCCGTCTGGAAAAATATGCAATCATTGCATAGATTGGGTCCCGACATGCCGACCGTTCAGGGCTTTGCGGCCTGCAAGCTGGTGATCTATGCGGATGACCATCTTCCCCCGCATTTTCATCTGAAGGGAAATGGCTGGTCATGCGTCGTCGATATCCGTTCGTTGCGGATCACCCGCGGCGGAGCACCTGCGGGCGCAACGAAAGAAGCGCTGGAATGGGCACGAAGGAACAAACCACTGCTGATGACGAAATGGGCCGAATACAATGAGCGCGATTGAGCCCCTGCCTCAGGCTCCCGCCCGGGATCCGCGGCCGATGCCCCGCCTTGCGAGCATTCGTCCGCTTGAGCGTCTCTGCGTGTCCGTGGCCTGGGCGGAAGGCTCGCGCCGGGGCCGTTCGGAGATCATCGACCTCTCCCCGCTGATCGGCCAGTTCAGAATTTATGCGCCGCTTCGCGACGACCCCGCCCTTTTTGCCGGCGTCGTTCTTGCCGATGATGGCGAGACGCTCGAATGGGACGGCGGCCGGATCGACATGCCGGCCACCAGCGTGGAACGCCTCGCGGAAGAGCAGATGACCGGCGCCGATTTCGAAGCATTCCTGAGGCGCAACAATCTTACCCGCCACGCAGCCGCGGCCGAGCTTGGCCGCAGTCTGCGAGCCATTCAGGGCTATGTCGCCTCGCAGAATTTGATCCCCCGCGTCGTGGCCCTCGCCTGCCGCGGTTTTGAAGCCGGCAAACGCGCCGGCCCGCCGTCCCCCTGATCAATTCAGGCCGATCAATCCAGACTGATCAATTCGCCCTGATCAGCCCGTCAGAAATCGATCGCCCGGCCTTTGCGCTCCCAGTCGCCGAAGCGCACCGGCTCGGGGCCTTCCCCGCCGTTGAACTCTTTTGCCCGGGCCGCCTCCGCGGCGGCGCGCGCCTCGGCCTCTTGTCTGCGGCGCTCTTCGGCTTCGGCGAGCGCCCGTTTGGCGGCCTCCGGGAGCTCGCGCCGCGGCGTCGCCGCCGTTTCGGCCTGAATTCCCTCTCCGGAAGATTTGTTCGGCGCCTCGTTCATCCGCGTCTCCGTCATCATCGCCTCGTCACTGAGCGATATCTAGCAATCCCGGCCGCTCATTTCGACCGACCGGGAAAGCTTCGGAGATCTTTTCGGTGAGGCGACGTGGCCGTCCCTTACGCGGCGCGCACATCCTCAAGAAATTCGCGCACCATGGCGCGCAGCGAGCCGGCATGCTGGTTGAGCTCCTCGGCCGCCGACAGCACCTGGCCGGAGGCGGAGCCAGTCTCGCCGGCCGCCTGCGTCACGCCGACGATGGTGCTCGACACTTCGGATGTGCCGGACGCCGCTTCGTGGACGTTGCGGGCGATCTCCTGTGTGGCGACATTCTGTTCTTCCACCGATCCGGCGATCGCGACGGTGACCTCGCTCACCTCCTGGATGGCGGTGACGATGTTCTCGATCGCCTCCACGGCGCTGCCCGTTCCGGCCTGCACGTCGCCGATCTGCCGGCTGATGTCCTCCGTGGCTTTCGCCGTCTGCGTGGCGAGGCTTTTCACCTCGGCGGCGACGACCGCAAAGCCCTTGCCGGATTCGCCGGCTCTCGCCGCTTCGATCGTCGCATTGAGCGCGAGAAGATTCGTCTGGTTGGCGATGTCGGCAATGAGATGCACGACCTCGTCGATTTTCTTCACCGAGACGGCAAGCCCCTGCACCACGCCGCGGCTCTGCTCGGCGCTGTCGCTCACCGTCTTCGCCATATCGGTCGATTGCTGCACCTGTCGGGCGATCTCCTGAACCGAGGACGACAATTCCTCGGCCGCGGCCGAAACGGTCTGCACATTCGTCGAGGCCTGTTCGGAGGCGGCGGCGACGGTCGTTGCCTGGCTGCTCGTTTCCTCGGCGATCGCGGACATGCTCTCCGCCGTCAGCTTGAGTGTCGTGGCGGACGCCCCGACCGTTTCGAGAATTCCCGAAACCGCCTCGTCGAACCGGGCATTGAGCGCCTCGATCCGGCTCGCCCGCTTTTCGCGCAATTCCCGCTCGCGGGCCTGCGCGGCGGCAAGCTCCTCCGCCTTGATCATGCTCGCCTTGAAATCGGAAAGGGCGCGGTTGATGTCGCCGATCTCGTCGCCACGGTCGGTATCGACGATCGGCGTATCGAGATGCCCGTCCTGAAGCGCACGGATGGTGCCGACGCTGCGTGCCAGCGGGCGCCGGATCATCCGGTGTGTGAGGAGCGCAAGCACTGCTCCAAGCAGCACCACCAGCGCCAACCCTCCGATCACAAGCCATTGCGACAGCTGGTGTGCCGGGCGCATGATCACGGCCTCCGGCACGGAGACGATGACCGCCCAATTGCGCCCGAAATCCTGGATCGGCGTCGGCACGATGACGTGAAGGATACCGGCATCGTCACGCACGAGCTGACGGGTTCCCTCGCTCAGGGCTTTTTCGATCCCGGGCGCCAGCTCCGGCTCCGTGTCGCTGACGGACTTGCCGAGATTTTCCGCTTCGTCCGTCGCCGTCCACAACCCGCCATGCGACACGAGGCGCACATGGCCGACATCATAAGGATGGATCGCGGCAAATTCCTTCGACAGGCCCGAAAGCTCGATGTCGACACCCGCCACGCCGACCGTCTTTCCATCCACGTCGAGCGGAAACGCGGCCGAAGCCAGCATGATGTCCTTGCCGTCGATCGTGTAGATCGTCGGGTCCGTCATGAAGGCCCGGCCGCTCTGGAAAGGCTCCTGATACCACGGCAGATCGGTGTTTCCCGCACTCGTCGCCTGCAGGCCGGCGCCGTAATTGTAGTAATAGGGTGCAAAGCGGCCGGTTGCGGTCTGCGTCTTGACGGCAGCCTGACCGGCCAGCTCTGCGTCGCGTCCGTCGAAGAGATTCGGCTCGAACACGGCCCAGGCTCCCGCGAGGGCGGCATCCCGCTCCATCAGCTGCTCCAGGACCCGCGTTGCGCCGGAGCGTTCACGGTATCCCGCCTCCATCAGCGCCTCGATTGAGCTGTCGAGCGTCTTGGCGGTCTGCATCATTCCGCCGAGCCGGCTGCGCACATTCTGCGCTTGCGCCTGCCCGGTCTCCTCCAGCCGCTGCGTTGCCAGCTCGTTGACCGAATTCGTGACGAAAGTTGAGACCGTGGCGATCCCGATGATTAAAAGAAAAGCGATGAGGCCGACGCTCGCCAGGGCGAGACGTAACCCGATCGACCGAAACTTCGACATGTAACCCCCTCGAGATGACGTTGCAGGACTTCGTTGAGACGGTTCGTGAGATTTTGCGGCGAGCCCGCTTCCCGCGTATTTGCCGAAAACCTGCTCCGCCCTGCCAATTCGCCCAAAACCGACCCTGCAACGGCGGCAACGTTCACAAGCTAACTGGTGCCGGGCTTGCGTGACGTTGCGTCAGAGATCTTGCCGCGGTGAAGCCAAACCGTATCCGCCGCCTTCCAGGCGCACGTCGAATGCTGCAAAATTGTGCAGAAGAACTCACCGACGTGCCCGCTGGAGACTGGGACGATTGCGTGGCGATGGCTTAAGAACCTGATTTGATGCGGCTTTCTCGGCCTTGGTCGAGTTGCGGATTGAAGCCGGCTCATCGACACCCAAAATATGCAGACACGCCATTTACGGGTCGGAGCAAACAAGACGATGAACATGATGAAGACGGCCATGTTGCTGGCCGCCCTGACCGCCCTTTTCATGGGCGTCGGCTATCTCGTCGGCGGTTCCGGAGGTGCCTTCATCGCCTTTCTCTTCGCCGCCGGCATGAACCTCTTTTCTTATTGGAACGCCGACAAGCTCGTCCTCAAAATGCACAATGCGCATGAGGTCGACGAACGTTCGGCGCCCGATTTCGTCGGCATGATCCGCCAGCTTGCGGAGCGCGCCGATCTGCCCATGCCGAAAGTCTATCTCATCGACAGCGACCAGCCGAACGCCTTCGCCACCGGCCGCAATCCGGAAAATGCGGCCGTCGCCGCGACGACCGGGCTGTTGCAGCAGCTCAGCCACGAAGAGGTGGCGGGCGTCATGGCGCATGAGCTCGCGCATGTGAAGAACCGTGACACTCTGACGATGACGATCACGGCGACGCTCGCCGGTGCCATTTCGATGCTCGGCAATTTCGCGCTCTTCTTTGGCGGCTCGCGCGACAACAACTCGCCTTTTGGGTTCGCCGGCGTGCTTCTCGCCGCGCTGACGGCGCCTTTCGCCGCGATGCTCGTGCAAATGGCGATCTCGCGCACGCGCGAATATTCCGCCGACCGCGACGGGGCGGCGATCGCCGGCAATCCGCTCTGGCTCGCCTCCGCGCTCGGCAAGATCGCCGGCTCGGCCAAACGTCGCCCGATGATGAGCGCGGAGCAGAATCCCGCCTCCGCGCATCTCTTCATCATCAACCCCCTGTCGGGTGCGCGCATGGACAACCTCTTTTCCACGCACCCGTCGACGGAAAACCGCATCGCCGCCCTGCAGGAGATGGCATCAGGCGGCGGCGGGCCGGCCATTCCGCGCCAGGCCTCTCGCCCCGCAATGGAGTCCGGCCCCGCCGCGCGCGGCCCTTCCGGGCCCTGGGGTTCGGCCGGCACGGGCCGTCCGAGCTCCGGCACGGTGCCGCAGACCGGTCGCAGACGCAGCGGCCCCTGGGGCTGAGTTTCTGGGGCTGAGTTTCTGGGGCCGATTCTTCCGGGCTGAGGTTTCCTGGCGCTGAATCCGCAAGGGCGTCGCGACGTCCGTGCGCAGAAGAAGGGCACGGACGAGAAGCCACAGGGACGGTGAGCCGGCCTTCGCCACCATCTTTTGACCATTCCTGCATGCGACACGCAGAGGGACGATTCGAACGGCGCCACCCGGGTGGCGCCGTCGCTTTGCGGCGCCCCTGCCGCAGAGCTGCGATACGGCGATGGCCAAGCGCTGGTCGCGCGGTTAGGAAGACAGGATGACGACAAAAAATCGGCGAGCCGCTCATGAGCGCTGACGAGGGCGCGCGTCGCGATGTCCGCGAACCGCATGACACGCAGGAAAGCCGCGCCGCATCCGGAGCACGGCCGCATCGCGCTGGAAAAGGCGCCAGCAAGAGCGGCGGCAAGTCGGGCGCCAAGGCAAGTGGAAGGGGCACCGCGCAGCCCGGCCCGCCGGGCCTTGCCGCACGCGATGCCGCGACCGCCATCCTCCTCAAAGTGGTGCGCGACGGCTCTCCGCTCGGTCCCCTTCTGGAGGCCGGCGGCGCGCCGGGCTTTCGTGCCTTGTCGGCGCAGGACAAGGGGCTCGTGCGGGCGATCCTCGATGCGGCGCTGCGCCACCGCGGCGCGATCGAGGATGCCATCCGAAAGCGCCTGGAACGCCCTCTCGACGAGAAGGCCCACCGCCTCTCCGCCCTCTTGCATCTTGGTGCCACGCAGATTCTTTATCTCGACGTTCCCGACCACGCGGCGATCAATCTCGCCGTGACGGCGGCCGGCCGCGACCGGCGCACCGCCAAGACCAAGGGGCTGGTCAATTCCGTGCTCCGGCGCATCGCGCGCGAGCGCAGCGAGATCTTGGCCTCCGCGGCTTCAGTGAACGGCGCGCCGGACTGGATGATTGCGCGCTGGGAGAAAAACTGGGGTCCGGAGCGCACCGCCGCGATCCTCGCCGCCCATGCCGACGCGCCCCCGCTCGATCTGACGGCGAAATCAGATCCCGCCGCCCTTGCGGAACGTTTGTCGGGCGATCTTCTGCCGAATGGCAGCATCCGTCTCGATCGTCTTCACACCGTCTCCAAACTCCCCGGCTACGACAGCGGGGATTGGTGGGTGCAGGATGCCGCCGCCGCAATCCCCGCGCGTCTCCTCGGGGATATCTCGGGCAAGCGCGTCGCCGACCTCTGTGCCGCACCCGGCGGCAAGACAGCGCAGCTTGCAGCCGCCGGTGCTCTCGTGACGGCCGTCGAGAAATCCGCCTCGCGCATGCGCCGGCTCAAGGGCAACCTCGAAAGATTGCGTCTCTCGGCGGAATTCGCCGAGGCCGACGTTTTTTCCTTCCAGCCCGCGGAATCCTTCGATTTTATCCTTCTCGACGCGCCTTGCTCGGCGACCGGCACCATCCGCAGGCATCCGGATCTGCCCTGGACGAAGCGCGAAGACGACATCGTGACGCTGCGCGAGCTCCAGCAAAAGATGCTGGCGCAGGCCGCTAACTGGCTGAAACCAGGCGGGATTCTCGTTTACGCCACCTGCTCGCTCGAGCCCGAGGAGGGCGAGGAGCAGGCCCACATCTTCACCAAGAGCCACGACATGTTCGAGCCGATGCCGCTCAAGACCGCGGAATTCCCCGAGCTTGAGGACTTTTCCACGCCTGAGGGTTTCTTCCGCTCGCTGCCTGGAATGGCGTTTGGTGGCGATCTTCGCGGCGTCGACGGCTTCTTCGCCGCCCGCTGGCGGCGGCTCAATTGAGCGAAAAAGCAGTGGGCGCGCGGTTTCCGGGCCTCTCGCCTCGCTTGCCAAGAATCGCAAACCCCGTTACGCGCCAATAATATGGCACCCCTGGCCTCGAGCGACCGATGGAGGCTGACGCTCTCACGCGCCGAACGCGTGAGCCGCCGTCTCCGCTTGGGCACGCTCATCGGAACACCCGCTTTCATTGGTGGCGGCGGCAGATCACAGCTTTTGATTGCCCCGCCCGACCTCCGAACCGCCGATCCGACGATCGCGGAAGAGGTCTATTCGGGCCGATTTTCCTTTGCAGGACAATGGGTTGAGACGAAGGGAAAATCACCCTTCGAAATGATCCCGCCAAGTTCGGACTGGGCCGAAGAGCTGCATGGCTTCGGCTGGCTGCGCCATCTGAAAGCGGCCGCGACGCCGGTTGCCCGCTCCAATGCGCAGGTCATCGTGCACGATTGGATGAGCGCCGAAAGGCGCCACCATGCCGTCGCCTGGGAACCGCCGGTGGCAGCACGGCGCACCATGTCGCTGTTGTCACAATCGGCGCTGGTGCTCGAAGGCGCCGACCACGATTTCTACCGCCTTTACGTGCGTTCCATGCTGCGCCACGCGCATTTCCTGCGCAAATCCTTCTACGCCGCCGAGCCTGGCCTGCCGCGCCTGCAGGTGGCGATTGCGCTTGCCATGGCCGGGCTGTGCCTGTCGCGCCAGGAGCGTCTCGCCAAGCGTGGGCTGGAGCGCGTAAGTCACGAGATTGGCGTGCAATTCCTGCCCGATGGCGGCCATATCTCCCGCTCTCCTGCGGCGATTTTGGAAGCGCTTCTCGACCTTCTGCCCCTGCGTCAGACGGTGGTCGCGCGCGGCCAGCACCCTCCGGAAGCGATCCTGGGCGCGATCGACCGCGCCATGCCGATGCTGCGCTTCTTCCGCCATGCCGACGGCGCCTTCGCCCAGTTCAACGGTGCCTCCGCAGGCGGCCGCGATCAGCTCTCCACCGTACTCGCTTATGACGAGGCGCTCGGCAAACCCGTCGCCTCCGCCCCCTATTCGGCCTTCGAACGCCTGGAAGCCGGAGAGGCGGCTTTGATCGTCGATGCCGGCCCGCCGCCGCCGCTCGCCTTCAGCGCCGAAGCGCATGCCGGCACCCTCGCCTTCGAATTCTCCCATAACGGCCAGCGCCTTATCATCAATTGCGGAGCACCCCGCGCCCGCTATGAAGCCTTGAGGCGCGCCGCTCGGCTGACCGCGGCGCATTCCACCGCAACGCTCGCCGATACGTCCTCCAGTCGATTGGAAACTGAAGGCGAGCGTGTCCTCCTCGTCAGTGGCCCGAAACGCGTCGAGAGAAACCGCCGCCAGGAAAAAGACGGCACGATTCTGCTCGAACTATCCCATGACGGCTACGCAAAGACGCTGGGTTTCGTGCACAGGCGCCAGCTCGTCCTCTCCGGCAACGGTCTCGCGCTGGAAGGACGTGACCTCTTCGAAGGCAACGGTTCGGAGCGAACCCCCTTCGACATCCGCTTTCATCTGGAGCCGAGCGTCGGGGTCGAAGTGCCCGAAGACACAGACATGCCGCCGCATATCGATCTCGTCCTCTCCGATGGGGCGGTCTGGCGCTTCACGGCCGATCAACCTCTGGCTCTTGAAGAAAGCACGATTTTTTCTCTTTCCAGAGGATCCGGCCGCAGCCTGCAGATTGTGGTGAGCGGCGAGGTCGGCGATGCACACGCTGTCGCCTGGAGACTTGCGCGCCTCGCCTGAGGGATTAAGACCGGACGCTCTTCCTTTCTTCGCGACGTCCCCGAGGCTCACCATGTCGGTTTCTTCCAAAAAGGGCTCTTCCGGTCCTGAACGCGTTGTCGTCAAACGCGCCCTTATTTCCCTGTCCGATAAGACCGGAGCGGTCGAGTTCGCCAAGGCGCTCGTCGAGGCTGGCGCCGAAATCCTGTCGACCGGCGGCACGGCGCGGGCGCTCAAGGAAGCCGGACTTCCCGTCAAGGACGTGAGCGAGATCACCGGCTTTCCCGAGATCCTGGACGGGCGCGTAAAGACGCTGCATCCGGCGGTCCATGGCGGGATTCTAGCGATCCGCGACGATTCCGAGCACCAGGCCGCCATGCAGGAACACGGGATCGGGCCGATCGATCTCGTCGCGATCAACCTTTATCCGTTCGAAGAGACGGCCGCCAAAAGCAGCGATCCGCTCGAGATCATCGAAAATATCGACATCGGCGGACCCGCAATGATCCGCGCCGCGGCCAAGAACGCCGCCTTCGTCGCCGTGGTGACCGATCCCGCCGATTATGGACGTGTCGCAGAAGCCGTTGTCTCCGGCGGCGTCGACAAGGCGCTGCGCCGCGAGCTTGCTGCAAAAGCCTTTGCACGGACCGGCGCCTACGACGCCGCCATCTCCAGCTGGTTCGCCGAGCAGTCGGAGACGCAGTTCCCGGAACGTATGGTGTTCGCCGCAACCCGCGCATCGGAACTTCGCTACGGCGAAAATCCGCATCAGAAGGCGGCGCTTTATTCCACCGACAAGAGCAAACCTGGTGCTGCGAATGCCTGCCTCGTCAACGGCAAGCCGCTGTCCTACAACAATCTGAGCGACGCCGACGCAGCCTTCCAGCTTGCCGCGGATCTCGATCCGGAAACGCCGGCGATCGCCATCATCAAACACGCCAATCCCTGCGGTGTCGCCGTCGCTGACACGCTGGCCGAAGCGCATGCCAAAGCGCTGATGTGTGACCCCGTCTCCGCCTATGGCGGGGTCGTGGCCGCAAACCGGCAGCTGGACGAGGCGGCGGCCAAGGCCATCACGGCTCTCTTCACCGAGGTCGTCATCGCGCCCGACGCCGACGAAGCGGCGCTCAAGATCCTCAAGGCAAAGGCCAATCTCCGTGTGCTCCTGACGGGCTCCGCCATGCCGGCGCCAGGCATGATGGTCAAGTCGATTGCCGGCGGCCTTCTGGTCCAGGAGATCGACGCCGCGCAAGTCAAGATGGCGGATCTCAAAGTGGTCACGAAGCGCGAGCCGACCGAACAGGAACTTGCCGATCTGCTCTTCGCCTTCCGCATCTGCAAGCATGTGAAGTCGAACGCGATCGTCTATGCGAAGGACGGAGCGGCTGTCGGCATCGGCGCCGGTCAGATGAGCCGGGTCGATTCCGCCCGCATCGCCGCCTGGAAGGCGCAAGAGGCGACGCGCGCCGCCGGGCTCGAAGATGCTCTGACGCGTGGCTCCGTCGTCGCCTCGGATGCCTTCTTCCCCTTTGCGGATGGCCTCCTGGCCGCCGCAGAAGCGGGCGCCACGGCCGTTATTCAGCCGGGCGGATCACTGCGCGACCAGGAAGTGATCGACGCAGCCGACGAGGCGGGCCTTGCGATGGTGTTCACGGGGCTTCGCCACTTCCGGCATTGATCACGACCAATGGCGAAAACGTCATAGAATGCAGGCGGGTCACATGAGCCGCCTGCAACGAAAAGATGGGCTCCACGTCGGGCGCACCGCGTACCGAGGCGATCTATTCGGCCGCGGCGACCGTATCCTGGAACGCTTCTTTCGCCGCCTGTATAGCATTGTCGATATGCGCTTCGGTCCGACGCCGGGCTGTGACGGCATCCTTTTGCAGAAGCGCGTCGGCAATATCGGAGAGTTCGGCCACCATTTGCGCGGTGCGTCCCGGGCGTGACAGCGACGTCCCGCGCAAAAGCCGGATGCGGCCATGAAGGTTGCGCAACACTTCCTGCAGCACCTTGTTTCCAGACCCTACCGAAAGTGCCGAGTAAAAGCGGTTCTTGGCGTCGAGAAGCCCTTCGGTATCGTCCGCCGAGAGGGCCGCATGCAGATCAGAGATGATGCGCCGCAGTTTCACGCGCTCTTTCTCACTGGCCGTTGAAGCGAAGAGCGACGCCGCCAACCCCTCGATCTCCCGACGCACCACATAGATCTGCATCGCTTCCTCGGGCGTCAGCACAGTTACGGCGATCCCGCCGCGAGGAAGCGGCCGCACGAGCCCGTCCGATTCCAGAGCCCGGAGCGCTTCCCGAACGAGCGGACGGCTCACTTCGAGGGTTTCGCAGATCTCTCGTTCGATAAGCCGATCACCCGGCAGCAGGTCACCCTTTTCGATTGCTCGACGGAGAAACTCCTCCGCCTGGCCCCTGACCGGAGCGACGACACGCTGGATTCTGCTCACGGCTTCATCACCTCGCTTGCAATCTGTGCAGCAACGTACACCTTATCGAGCGTTATGTCATCTTGTCTGACAAACAGTTTGACAATCAATTTGAGATCGTTTCCACTTACACAAAAGATACAAAATTCGTCTCAGAGGATGACAGGATGAGTTCCCCTCGCTCCAACTCGTCAACGGCAGCGACGCAGTCCCAGCCGAAGAGTGCCCAGCGCAAATCCGCTTTGTCACGGGACACGATGATCAGGATCATCACCGCTGTGATCCTGATCGGCGCGTGGGAAATTTTCGGTCATTACGGCAACCCACTCCTAGTCGCCGTGCCCAGCGATGTGCTCGCGGCCACCTATGCGCTCGCAGCCGATGGCGAACTGTTCACCGCCACGGCGCAATCCATGTCGAGCTTTGCCGTCGGCTTTACGATTGCAGCTGTCCTGGGGGTGATCATTGGCGTCGCGATGGGATTGAACCGAACGACGGAAATCGTTCTCGATCCTTACATCAACGCGCTCTACTCGATGCCACTCATCGCGCTCGTTCCCTTACTCATGCTTTGGGTCGGGGTCGGCTTTCTGTCGAAAGTGGTGATCGTCGCGCTCTTCTCGATCTTTCCCGTGATCATCAACACCTTGTCGGGCGTGCGCAATGTCGAGAAGAGCTATCTCGACATCGGCAAGGCGTTTGGCGCCGGGCGCTGGATGACCTTCCGTCGGATCATCATGCCCTCCGCGGTGCCCTACATCGCCTCAGGAATGCGCCTTGCCGTGAGCCGCGGCATCATCGCGATGGTCATTGCAGAGTTCCTGACGTCGATCGCGGGGCTCGGCGGTCTGATCATCAACTACACAAACCAGTTCGAGACGGCGAAGGCGTTCGTCCCGGTCTTCCTCCTGGCCATTATCGGCAACATCCTGACCTTCGCCGTCAAATGGCTGGAGGAGCGTCTCGGCTCGTGGCGATAACGCCCGGGTCGAATGCGCCACAAGCAACAAGAGGAACAGACAGCATGAAATATACGCTCGGTTGGGCAAGGTCTTTCGCCTTGTCCGCAACGCTCGCGGCAGGATTTATGGGAGCCACGGCGGCCAACGCCGCAGACACGGTTCGGCTGACCCTTCCAGCCAAGATGTTTTTGAACCTGGTCGAATTCGTCGCTCAGGATAAAGGCTTCTACACGGACCAGGATCTCGATGTGGAATTCACCCATATCGCCGACAGCTCGGTGCCCATCCGCACCCTGATTGCCGGATCGACCGACATCATCGAAGCGGGCATGTCGGAAACACTCGTCGCAGCGGCCAAGGGGGCCAAGGTCAAAACCGTCGGTGGCGTTCACAACGGCCTGCACTACGCGTTCTGGGTACGGCCAGGCGCCGGTGTGGAGAGCATCAAAGATCTTCCCGGCAAGAACGTTGCCATTTCGAGCCCCGGCTCGCTGCCGCATGTCGTGACCCTCGCCCTGCTCCACAAAGCCGGCGTGACGGATGAGCAGATCGACACCATCAACTGGGTCTCCTTCAAAGGGTCGAGCGCAAGGCTCAACGCCGTGATTTCCGGCTCGGTCGATGCCACCGTCGCGTCGTTTTCACCCGAAGTCGAACGCAGCGGCAAGGCAGAGCTTCTCTCCATCGTCGGCAAGGATTTGCCCGATTATGTCATGATCCCCTGGGACACCAGCGACGACATGATCGAGAACCGGCGCGACATCCTTAAGCGCTTCATCAAGGCGGAACTCCTCGCCGCCCGCTTCGTCTTCGACAACAAGGATGAGGCGCTCGCCGTCGCCAAGCAGCATTTCGACTATTCCGACGAGGACCTTGATGCCTTCTACAAATTCTACACCGAAGGCGGCATCTGGGATCCAAACGGCCTGATCAGCGATAATGCGGCCGAATACATGCAGCAGCTGAACGTCGACACCGGCCTGCAAGCTGAGGTGCTGCCAGCAGATCGCGTCGTCGACCAATCGGTGACGCAAGAGGTTCTCGAGGACATCGGGCGCTACGAGCGCTGAACATCGAATACCCGAAGGGCGGAACAAGCCGCCCTTCGGGGACTACGGAGAAATACTCAATGGCCGTTCTTTCGATCGCGAACCTCTCCAAAACCTTTCTCGACCGCCGCGGCAACGAGGTGGAGGCCCTCTCCGGCTTCGATCTGACCGTTGAGCCTGGCGAGTTCATCACCGTCGTCGGCCCGAGCGGCTGCGGTAAGACGACGATGCTGCGCATTGTGCAGGGGCTGGAGGACCGTTCCGGCGGCTCAATCAAGTTGGGCGAGCGCGAAATCACCGGACCGGGGCCGGAACGTGGCTTCGTTTTCCAGCAATACGGCCTCCTCCCGTGGATGACCGCAAGCCAGAACATCGCTTTCGCCCTCGACGCACGGGGCGTTCCTCGCAATGAGCACGAGGATCGGATTACCCGCACGCTGCAAACGGTCGGCCTTTCCAAGTTTCGCAATCACTATCCACGCCAGATGTCCGGCGGAATGCAGCAGCGCGTCGGTATTGCACGCGCGTTGGCAATCGACCCCGACATCCTCCTCCTCGACGAACCGTTCGGCGCTTTGGATGCTCTGACACGCGAAGTGCTTCAGGAAGAGATGCTGACCTTGTCGGAGACGATGCAGAAGACCGTTCTCTTCGTCACGCATTCGATCGACGAGGCAATCATGCTCGCCGACAGGATCGTCGTCATGTCAGCACGTCCGGGTCGCATTGAAAACGTCATCCATGTCGACATCGAACGCCCGCGTGCCGGACGCGCCGAAGAGATCCGTGAAAGCCGCAAATTCGCCGAATACCGGCGCGTGCTGTGGGATCTGCTCATGGAAAAGAAGGAGGCCGCCTGATGCCGACAGTCCGAGAGGCCGCCATCGCCCGAGATCACGAATGGCAATATAATCCTCGCGTCTCGACAGACGATGTGGAGGCTTACCATGCGCGGGCCGACACGCTGAGCGAAGAAGCTCGTCTTAGCCAGCCCGATTATCTCGCCGACATTTCCTACGGCGAGGGACATGACGAAACGGTCGATATCTTCCCGGCCGCTCCAGACAGCCCTCTCCATCTCTTCCTGCACGGCGGCTATTGGCGCGGACGTGACAAGCGCGACTACAGCTTTCTCGCGCAGCCTTTCGTGCGCTCCGGCATCTCTCTCGTCATCGCCAATTACAGCCTCTGTCCGAAGGTGGAGCTTCCGGAGATCGTCGAGCAAACGAAAAGATGCCTCGCGGCGCTGCCGTCCTTCGCCGCAAAGATTGGCGCCGACAAGACCCGCATCACCGCCTCAGGCCACAGCGCCGGGGCTCATCTTCTCGCCTGCGCTCTTGCGACAGCGGACGGCCCCCCGCCTGGAGGTCTTGCGGCGGCGGCGCTGATAAGCGGCATCTATGAACTCCAGCCCGTGCTTGGGATCACCGTCAACGAGTCGATCCGGCTCCGCCCCGAACAGGTGGCTGCAGTCAGTCCGTTGAGAATGCGACCAAGGACAGATGTCGCCCTCGACATCATCGTCGGAAGTGCTGAGAGCCCGGGCTGGGTCGCACAATCGGCACTATTCGCCGAACACTGCCAGAAGGCTGGCGCCAGCGTCGACTTCCATGTCGAGCCGGGCGCCAATCACTTCTCCATCATGGAGAGATACGCCAACGAGCGCGACCCTCTCTTCGAGCGCCTGAGAAAGCTCGCCCTCGCCTGAGTGGCCAACCAACAAAAGCAAGGAAGACACATGCGTCTCGTCACCGAAACGCAGGCGCGCACCTGCGTCACCCTGGAGAATGCCATCGAGGCCGTGGCAACGGCTTTCCGCGATGTGGCGGAAGGCTCTGCGCGCAACCTGCCTGTCGTGCGGGAGCGGCTTGCAAGCGGCCTCGGCACCTTCGGCGTGAAATCCGGCGAGATCGACAGGTTCGCGCTGGTGGGGCTGAAGGCCGGCGGCTATTGGCCGGGCAATGCCGCCAAAAGCGATTTGACCAACCATCAGTCGACCACACTGTTGTTCGATGCCACAAGCGGCAAAGCGCTCGCCTGTGTGGAAGCCAACTGGCTGACGGAGGCTCGCACCGCCGCAGCCGGGGCCGTCGCGATCCGCGCCTTGTCACGTCCCGACAGCACAGACCTTGGTATACTCGGCACCGGCATGCAGGCCCGAAGCCAGGTCGAGGCCGCCATGGCGGTGCGCGACATCGAGACGGTGCGCATTTGGGGACCCGAACACGGTCAGGCGAAAGCCCTTGCCGAGATGCTTTCTGAGGCTCATCCGCAACGCCAGTTCATCCTTGCGGAGCGCGAAGACACCGTGCGCTGCTCCGACATTTTGATCACCGTCACGCCGTCACAAGCCGAGCTGTTTCCAGAAGACTGGTCACCCGCCGGCCAGCATATCAACGCCATGGGCGCTGACACGGCCGGCAAGCAGGAACTTCCCGTGCCCTTGCTCGCTCGATCGTGTCTCTTCTACGACGACCTCGTTCAGTCCGCGACGCTTGGCGAGTTCCAGCGTATCGACCTCAAATCCGGAACTGCCTCGTCCCTTCTCGACGTGCTGGCCGGCAAGGCCGAAGGGCGCAAACGTCAAGACGAGCGGACGATTTTCGACAGCACCGGGATTGCGGTTCAGGATCTCGCGGTCGCGCAGCTTGCTCTGTCGGGGACAGTGTAGCCTCAATCAGACACTCGCGGAGGCGGCGCGGCAAAACGTGCCGCGCCCCGCCATCAGTGCCTTTCGGCGAAACCTGATGTCTTCGACATCTGCTGTTCCGCAAGCTCGGCAAGGAGGCTCGCGGCGACTGTGGCCTTCGCCGTCGTCGCACGGCCATCGGCAAGGATCGCGGCCACCCGGCTCGCGGTCGCGCTGACATTGCGGCCATATTCCTCTTCCCAGGCGGAGACGTCGGGGAACCCTCCATTGGCATAGGAGAGAACGTCGAGGGCGAGCACCCGATGCGCGGAGGCGAGCTGATCGCGCGCCTTCTCTGTCGCCAGATTCTCGTAATAATCGGGGCTTTCGACAGCGAGGATCATCGCCTCGAGCCTGGAGAAACAGAAGCGATCTGCGACCTCGAAATAGGCCGCTGCGGCCGCCTCGATCGGCCGGCCGCAGCGTTCCGCGATAAGTGCCACGTCGATCGCATTGGCAAGTTCGGGAAGGATGGCGAGCTCCTCGGCAAGCTCGCCGGGGACGCCCGCCTCGACGAGCCAGGCTTTTCGCGATTTGACCGCATTTGCGGCGAATTCTGGCAGGAGGTCGGGCAGCAATTGCCGCAGCGCCTCCAGCGTCTCCTGAAAACGCTCGACCACTGCACCGATGCCGGACCGGAGATCGACATTGCGCAGGAACCAACCAATGCGATCGAGAAGCACATCCTGCACCCGCAGATAGAGCTCAAGCTGCAGCTGGCCGCCGATCTTATTGTCGAGGGTTTCAAGCTCCGCATGCAGGCGCTGCATGGAGAAAGCATCGCGCACGGCCGTGTAAGCGCGGGTGATATCAGCCGGCGTCGCACCGGTGCGATCACGCAATCGGACGATGGCGGTAGGCCCGCCGCGGTTGATGAGCGAATTGGCGAGCTGCGTGGCGATGATCTCCCGCCTCAGACGATGGCCTGAAATCTCATCACCAAACCGCTCCTGCATGTTCTCCGGAAAATAGCGGAAGAGTTCGCGCGCGAGGTATTCATCGTCGGGGATGTCGCTTGCCACGAGATCATCGAAGAGAACGATCTTGGCATAGGAGAGAAGAACGCCAATTTCCGCCCGGGTCAGCGGCTGGCGCTGGGCCTGGCGCTCCGACAGGGTGGAATTGTCCGGCAAGACTTCCACTGCCCGATCGAGCCGGCCCGCGGCTTCAAGTTCGTTCATGAAACGCGCCTGATTGGCGAGGGCGTCGAGGCCGCGTATCTGCTCCAGACTGATGGCCAGCGTCTGTTGGATATTGTTGCGCAAGACGAGGTCGGCGACCTGATCGGTCATCGCGGCCAGGCAGCGGTTGCGCTCCTCCAGCTCCAGCTTGCCCGACCTCAGCGAGGGCGCCAGGGCGATCTTGATATTGACCTCAAGGTCGGAGGAGTTGACGCCACCAGAATTGTCGATCGCGTCGGAATTGCAGCGCCCGCCCCGCAGGCCGTAATCGACACGCGCCTGGGGCGTCATGCCGAGATTGGCACCTTCCCCGACCACCCTCGCACCGACCTCTGCAGAGGTGACGCGGATCTGGTCGTTTGCCTTGTCACCCACTTCGGCATCGCTTTCGTGCGGCGCTCGCACATAGGTGCCGATGCCGCCGAACCATAAAAGATCGACCTGCGCCTTCAGAATGGCGCGGATGACCTCATTGGGGCGCGCGGAGGTCCCGGAAAGGCCAAGAAGCGCACAGGTTTCAGGCGAAAGCGGCACTGTCTTGTCGTGGCGAGAGAAGACACCACCGCCCTTGGAGACGAGGCTCGCGTCGTAATCCTTCCACGACGAACGCGGAAGTTCGAACAGCCGCTGACGCTCCTTGAAGCTCGCCTCAAGGTCCGGGTCGGGATCGATGAAGATGTCGCGGTGATCGAAGGCAGCGACGAGACGGATCGCACGCGACAGAAGCATACCGTTGCCAAAGACATCGCCCGACATATCGCCGACGCCGGCAACCGTGAACGGTTCGCTCTGGATATCGTGGTCGACCTCGCGGAAATGTCGCTTCACCGCTTCCCACGCGCCGCGGGCAGTAATGCCCATTTCCTTGTGGTCATAGCCGGCCGAGCCCCCCGAGGCGAACGCATCGCCAAGCCAGAACCCATGAGCCTCGGAGACGGCATTAGCCGTGTCGGAGAAGGTCGCCGTGCCCTTGTCGGCGGCAACGACAAGATACGGGTCGTCCTCGTCGTGGCGCACGACGTCTTCGGGCGGAATGACCTCGTCACCCTCAAGATCGTCGGTGAGCGCAAGCAACCGATCAACGAAGGCGACATAAGCATCGCGTCCCGCTTCGAAGATTTCCTCGCGGCTGCCCTCCGCCGGCAGGAGCCGAGGAAAGAAACCGCCCTTCGCTCCGACCGGCACGATAACGGCATTCTTCACCTGCTGTGCCTTGACGAGACCGAGAACCTCGACGCGAAAATCTTGCGGCCGATCCGACCATCTGAGACCGCCACGGGCGACGGGCCCGAATCTCATATGCACGCCTTCGACCTGTGGCGAGTGCACAAAGATCTCCCGGAACGGCCGAGGCGGCGTAAGGAAGGCGAGGTCGCGCGGCTTGAGTTTGATGGTGATCGCGAGCGGCGGCGCACCTTCGGCATCCGTCTGGAAATAATCGGTACGCTTGGTCGCGAGAATGACAGCCCGGTAGGCGCGTAAGATCGTGTCCTCGTCGAGACTGTCTACTCGGTCGAGCGGGCCGTCCAGAGCCTTTTCGGCATCAGCCTCTGCGGCCTCACGGTCCTCGATCGCGGGATCGAAGCGCGCCCGGAAGCGGTCTACGAGAAGGCGCGCCAAAAGCGCATTGCGGCCGAGCGTATGCCAGATGTAGTCGAGCGAATAAGGCAGCTGCGTCTGCCGCAGATACCGCCCGATGGTGCGCAAGAGCGCAGCCTCACGCCAGGTGATGCCGGCGGAAAGGACAAGCGCGTTGAAGCCGTCATTGTCGGCACGCCCACCCCATACGGCACTGATCGCCTCCTGGAGCCGAGAAGCGGCATCGCCGACAGGATCGACTTCGCCCGAACCCGCCTCATCCTTGGCGGCAAGCGTCATGTCATGGATGTAAACGGCCGAGCCGGTCGCCGGGCGAACCAGGTAGGTGCGCTCGTTGACAACGGCGAAGCCGAGGTTTTCGAGAAGCGGCACGCGCCGCGACAACGGGATCGGCGCATCGAGATGATGGAAACGCAAAGCCGTGCGCCTCAATCCGCCGGCGATGCGCCGGTGAAAATGCGCGGCAATCACCGATCGGTCGGAAAGCTCACGACCGATGCGGATGTCTTCGACCGCATCTTGCGGGGTGAAGGCCGCCTGATATTCACGTCCGAAGGCGTCCCGATACTCTCCGAAAAGCTCTGTTTGCTGCGGAAAGGCGTTGGCGAGCGCTTCGCGCAGCCCGTCTTCGAAGGTGCGGGTGATGGCTCGAATGCGTGCCTCAACCTCACCCTGGTCGGGATCCACGGGAGCCGTTTCGGGATCACGGGCCTCCCGCGCCACGATGAAATGCACACGCGCGAGATGTCCCTCGGGGAAAGCTGGATAGGCGGCGGAGATCCGCCCGTCATACATCTCCGCCAGCGCCTCACCGATCTTGGCGCGGATGTCCGAGGAATAATGGTCGCGCGGCACATAGACGAGGACGGAGACGAAGCGGCCGAATTTGTCGGCCCGGCTGAGCGCACGCACGCGCGGACGCTCCTGCAGATGCAGGACGGCCATAGCCTGATCATAGAGCGTGGAGAGATCGGCCTGGAAAAGCTCGGTGCGCGGAAAACTCTCAAGGATGTTGAGGAGCGTGCGGCCGGAATGGCTAAAGGGATCGAAGCCGGCGCGCTTCAGGATCTGGTCGACCTTGCGGCGGATATAGGGGATCGACTGAACGGAACGGGTGAATGCGCTCGACGTGAACAGGCCGACGACACGCAATTCGCCGGTGACGCGGTTGTTCTCATCGAAAATCTTGACGCCGATATAGTCCATATGGTCGCGGCGATGCACGCGCGAGCGGACATTGGCCTTCATGATGATGAGCGGTTCCGGGCTCATCAGGAATTCCTGGATCTGCGGCGTCATGGTGACAAGTTCGGCGCCACGGCGCAGCACTTTCACCTCGGGGTCACGCAGCAGGCCGAGCCCCTCGCCATGAGCGTGGTCGAGTGCGCCACCCGAATCCTGTTCGTAGGTGAATTCACGCGTGCCCAGAAAAGTGAAATTGTCGTCCTCGAGCCATTCCAGAAGGGCGATCGCCTCTTCCAATTCGTCCTCGTCAAGCTCGGGCGGATCGACACGGTAGTCCCGGATCGCCATGCGCAAGCGGTCGCGCATGGCGCGCCAGTCTTCGGTCGCAACCCGCACCTCTTGCAGAAGGCTCTTCAAGGACGCTTCGAGCTCACTCTTCGCCGCCTCGTCGGGCAGGCGAGCGATCTCGATATGCAGAAAGCTCTCCCGATTCGGGCGGCCTTTCGATTCCGCACCCGCGGCAGCAAATTCGGTCAGGCGTCCGGCTTCATCGCGCGAAACCTCAAAGATCGGATGCAGGACAAGATGGATCGGTTGCCCGGCGGCCTGGATCTCCCCGAGAACGGAATCGAAGATGAACGGTCGGTTCTTGCCGACGATATCGATCGCGGTGACCGGACGACCGCGCTCGTCGGCCGCATCGATGTCTCTAAGGCTGACCTTCGGCACGTCCGGATCGCGCTGCGCGATGAAGGCGAAGGCGGTCTTGGCGATACCCGCCAGGCTTTCGGCCGGATAGACGGCGATATCCTCGCCCGCGGCATGGGCAAAAAAGATCTCGGCAAAGCGTTTGAGTGGCGCGGCCTCGATCCCCGCCTCTTCAGCCTCTGCTTCAAGCCTCGCTGTGGCCTCTTCGATGCGTTTCTTCTTCTCCGGCTCGTAGCGGTCGGGCATCGGGTCTCCTCGCCTCTTCTTTCAGCCGCCTGACGCACGAAACGAACGCAAATAGCGCCCTTTCTCGCAGCGGCCGCCTATCTCTGAGGCAAGACATGCACCCCGGCCGGCATCCGGCAAGAGCCAAATGCGGCATGCCGCAATCGTTATTGAACGACGGCCCGCATAGGTCCCGAAAAAGCGATGAAAACAAACCGATTGGTGTCAGGGCAAAACAACAACCGGCGTTCCGACGCGCACGCGTTCGAAGAGATCGACCACGTCCTGGTTGTACATGCGGATGCAGCCATAGGAGACAAAACCGCCAACCGATTTCGGCCGGTTGGTGCCGTGGATGGCGTATTCACCGCCGGCAAGTGTCATGGCGCGCGGCCCAAGCGGATTGCGCGGTCCTGGCGGGATCAGATCTGGCAGTGAGGGGATGTCGTGTTTGACTTCCTTTGGCGGCGAAAAGGTGGGATCGACCACCTTGCGCGAAATGCGCGTGCGCCCTTCCCATTGCTTGCCGTGCCGACCGACGCCAACCGTGTAGCGCAGGGCCTGCCCCCCACGCATAACGAGATAAAGCCGGCGCTCCTTGGTTTTGACGACGATCGTGCCAGGACGATAAGTGTCCTTGAACGGCACCGGCTCCCGCGCCTCGGCGACACCCGCAAACGCAACTCCTGCGACGACAACGAGGGCCGTCGCCCACTTCCACACAATCCGCATTCAAAGCCCCCAGAGCCCTGATTTTGCTTAGATTATGCGGCCGTCATCGGGGATCGGACGAAAAAAGTTCTGGTTTGGTTGAGAATTTAAGAAAATTCCGCACCTGGGGTGCCAGCGCAAGCCGCCAGGACCCCAGGTTGCCAAACCAAAAGCCGTTTACCTCAGTTGGCGCGATTCTGCCGATGCTCGACGAGGTCGTCGACCACGGCAGGCTCGGCGAGGGTGGATGTGTCGCCGAGATTGGAGAAGTCGTCCTCGGCGATTTTTCTGAGGATGCGGCGCATGATCTTACCGGACCGCGTTTTCGGAAGGCCGGGCGCGAACTGGATGAGGTCCGGCGAGGCGATCGGTCCGATCTCGGAACGCACCCAGTTCCTGAGCTCCTTCTTCAGCTCCTCGGTCGGCTCTTCGCCCGCCATCAAGGTGACGTAGCAATAGATGCCCTGACCCTTGATGTTGTGCGGGTAACCAACGACGGCAGCCTCCGACACCTTCGGATGGGCAACGAGCGCGGATTCGACTTCCGCCGTGCCCATGCGGTGACCGGAAACATTGAGCACGTCATCGACGCGGCCGGTGATCCAGTAATCCCCGTCCGCATCGCGCCGGCAACCGTCACCGGTGAAGTAAGTGCCTTTGTAGGTGGCGAAATAAGTCTGCACGAAACGGTCGTGATCGCCATAGACCGTGCGCATCTGGCCGGGCCAGGAATCGAGGATGACGAGATTGCCTTCCGTGGCGCCTTCGAGAATGTTTCCCTCGTTGTCGACGACCGCCGGCTGCACCCCGAAGAAAGGCTTCGTCGCCGAACCCGGCTTCTGCGCGATGGCGCCCGGCAGCGGCGTGATCAAAATGCCGCCTGTCTCCGTCTGCCACCAGGTGTCGACAACCGGGCAGCGTTCTTCGCCGACGACACGATAATACCATTCCCAGGCTTCGGGATTGATCGGCTCACCAACGGAGCCGAGGAGCCGCAGGGACTTGCGCGAGGTCTTCGTCACCGCTTCGTCGCCGGCCCCCATCAGAGCACGGATGGCGGTCGGCGCCGTGTAGAAGATATTGACGCCGTGCTTGTCGCAGACTTCCCAGAAGCGTGAGCCCGATGGGTAGTTCGGCACGCCCTCGAACATGAGCGTCGTAGCACCGTTCGCGAGCGGCCCGTAGACGATATAGGAATGGCCCGTCACCCAGCCGACATCAGCCGTGCACCAATAGATATCGCCGTCATGATAGTCGAAGACATATTGATGGGTGATGGAGGTATAGACCATATAGCCGCCGGTCGTGTGCATCACGCCCTTCGGCTTTCCGGTCGACCCCGACGTATAGAGGATGAAGAGCGGATCTTCGGCGCCCATCTCCTCGGCCGGGCAATCGGCGTCAACCTTTTCGATCTCCTCATGATACCAGAGATCGCGGCCTTCTTTCATGGTGACGTTGCCGCCAGTGCGCTTCACGACGAGGACGTTGCGGACTGAAGCACCATCCTTCTCGGCGCGCTCGATAGCCTTGTCGGTATTCGCCTTCAGCGGGATCTTGCGGCCCCCGCGTACGCCCTCATCCGCGGTGATGATGAAATCGGAACGGCAGTCCTCGATGCGGTTCGCCAAGGAATCCGGCGAAAAGCCCCCGAACACGACAGAATGGATGGCGCCGATGCGGGCGCAGGCGAGCATCGCATAGGCCGCTTCCGGGATCATCGGCATATAGATCGTGACACGATCGCCCTTCTTCACGCCGTGCGCCTTCATCACATTGGCGAGGCGGCAGACATATTCGTGAAGCTGGCGATAGGTGATGTGCTTGTCATCGGAAGGCTCGTCGCCCTCCCAGATGATGGCAACCTGATCGGCGCGGTCGGCAAGATGGCGGTCGATGCAATTGACCGAGGCGTTGAGCGTGCCGTCCTCGAACCATTTGATCGACACGTTGTGGTAGTCATAGGAGGTATTCTTCACCTTGGTGAAGGGCTTGATCCAGTCGATGCGCTGCGCCTGCTCACCCCAGAAACCGTTCGGGTCTTCAACGGACCGGGCGTACATTTCTTGGTACTTGTCCCAATCGATGAAGGCACGCTCGGCCCATTCGGGCGTCACGGAATGTACTTTCGCGTCAGACATGGATGAGCCTCCCCAAGGTTGTGTCGGACCTTACAGCCCGGATTATACCGCGGCATTATGCCGAGGCGGCCGCGGCTGTCCATGCCACGGTCCTCGCACTTTCGTACATAATATCGAGCGCTTCGAAGTCGTGACCAGGGCGGGCCTTCATGCCCCGAAAACGCCGAGACAAAAGCCTTCGGCGACGAGGACAGAAAACCAGCGACCGATCGTCATGAAAGTCTGTCGCGCAGGCTGCCCGGCGAGAACACCGTTGACGCCGGAGGTCGTGGCGACAAAGCCGGCCCAGAGAATAACCGCGGAAACGACGCCGTTGCGGGTGGTCGTCTGACCGGGGCCAAGATGGCCGATCGCGCCGGCGAGCACATAGGCCATAATCAAAATAAGGATGAAGACGAGGATCTGCCGCAGAACCGCGGGGACGCCCACTGCAAGCGAGCGCCGGACATCGCCGCTAACGCCCTTGGCGGCCGGCAATATACGCAGCCACAGGAGATGGGTGAGGAAGCCGAAAACTGCGGCGAGCGGAATCGCCCAATAATTCATGCTGCCAAAATGCAAGAGCGTGCTCCGTGGCCGTCTTTGGTCACCCCGATCTTACGTCCCGAACGCACCGATGATGAAGCCCTGGAGCATGACGACGCCGAGCCAGTGGCCGGAATCGATGAAGGTGAGCGTCCAAGGCATGATCTGGTAGCGGTGATTGACGACGAGCGGCACCAGGATAAATCCCGACCACACGAAGAAGCCGGAGGCGAGGCCGGTGATGATCGACACCTCGCCGATATGTCCGATGAGACCCGCAAGCATCCAGGCCATGAATATCTCGCCGGTGAGAGAGACGAGAAGCGGCGTGCGATCGACGTTTTCATCGCCATCATCGACCTTCACCTGGATGAGGCCGGTCGCGGCAGTAAACGGCTTTGCCAGCACCGCGTAATAAATGGCGCCGAAGCCGAATGCGGCAAACCCGGCCACAATGACGGCAAAATAATTGATTCCGGCAAAAGCCATTCCGTCTCCCCCTCGCAAGGCGAATGGGTACCGCCCCGCAACCTCAAAAAAGCCTTGCGTCAGCTCTTAACCGGCTTTGACGTCGTCGGCTACCAACCCTCCCAGTCGGCAGATCATTGCGAACTCGTCGTCGCTGACAGGCTGCACCGACAGGCGCGAATTTTTGACGAGCACCATCTCGGAGAGGCGTTCGTCCGCCTTGATGGTCTCCAACGAGACGGGCTCCTTCAACGGCGCCACGGCCTTGATGTCGACGCACTCCCATTTCCCGCTCTCGTCCGTGGAATCGGGATGCGCCTCGGCGACGATCTCGACAACCCCGACGACCGCCTTGCCTTCATTGGAATGGTAGAAGAACCCGCGCTCACCGGTTTTCATCTGGCGCATGAAATTGCGCGCCTGATAATTGCGCACGCCATCCCACTCCTGTCCCCTCGCACCTTTTTTGACCTGGTCGTCCCACGACCATTTGTGCGGCTCCGACTTAAACAGCCAATAGGCCATACCCACCCCTTTCAAGGACTTGCAGCGGTCCGTCTTCGTGCCTCAGGCGATCTCTTGCTTCAAGGGCCGGGAGACCAGGGCTGCGATCGCCTCGTCGAGGGAGAGCCTGCCCGAAAGCACCGCCGCGACGGCGTTCGTGATCGGCATGTCGATGTCGTGCTCGCGGGCAAGACGCGCGGCGATGGCGGCAGTGAAAGCGCCCTCCGCCAACGGCTTGCCTGGAGCGGTCAGCTCGGCAACTGATCGACCCTCGGCCAGTGCAATGCCAAAACTCGTATTGCGCGATTGCCGGCTCATCGCCGTCAGCATGAGATCCCCGAGACCAGAGAGCCCCATGAAAGTCTCAGGCCGAGCCCCCATTCTCGCGCCGAGACGGCTCATCTCGGCAAGACCGCGGGTGACGAGAGCGGCGCGGGCACTCTCGCCGAGCCGGCGGCCTTCGACGATGCCGGCGGCGATGGCAATGACGTTCTTGAGCGAGCCGCCAAGCTCCGCGCCGATGATGTCGTCGCTCGCATAAGCCCTGAAACTGTCGGAAGAGAGGGTGGCGGCCACCTGCTCCGCGACGGCAATCTCACTCGCTGCCACCGTGACGGCGGTCGGCAGCCCCCTGGCGATCTCCGCGGCATAGCCCGGACCCGACAATGCCCCGATCCGATGGTTCGGCAGCGCCGCCCGCACGATCTCACCCTGCAGCGCACCGGTCTCCTGCTCGATGCCCTTGGCACAGGCGACAACCACGGCGTCGTCCGAAAGCGTTTCGCCAATTCCGGCCAGCAGCGACCGGGTCGCCTGCGACGGCACGACGAGAAGCACGCAATCGGCGTCACCGAGACACGATGTGTTGCTGGTGACGTGGATCGTCTCCGGCAGACGCGGACCGGGCAGAAAATCACTGTTTTCACGGCTTGCTGCCAGTCGTGCGGCGGCGGCTTCGTCGATTGTCCAGAGGGTCACCGAAGCCCCGGCGCGGTCTGCAACAAGAGCAAGCGCGGTGCCGAAAGCGCCGGCTCCCGCGACAGCGACTTTGCGAAAAGACGTACTCATTAAACGCGAGCTCCATGACGGCCCGAGCCGAGAAGTGGTTCCGCGGCCTGATCGAGGGGCCAACGCGGACGGGCGACGATCTCCTCGACCGCCTCGCCTGCGCTAAGGCGCATGAGCCCGGCCCAGGCGATCATCGCCGCATTGTCGGTGCATAGGTCGGATCTCGGCGCCACGAAGGCGATGCCGGCTTTGTCGGCAAGGTCGGACAGGGCGGAACGGACGGCCCGGTTGGCGGCGACCCCGCCGGCGACAACGAGGGCGTTCCACGGCTGCAGGGTGAGCGCATGGGCTGTGCGCTCGGCGACAATCGCGGCCACGGCCGCCTGGAAGCCGGCACAAAGATCGTCGATATCCGTCTCAGACAGCGGAACCAGTGTCTCCGCCTTGATGCGCAACGCCGTCTTCAGGCCCGAGAATGAAAAGTCGCAGCCTTTTGTGCCGAGAAGCGGCCGCGGCAAGTTGAAGCGGCCCGGATTTCCTCTGAGAGCACGTTTCTCCACTTCCGGACCGCCCGGATAGCCAAGACCAAGGAGCTTTGCCGTCTTGTCGAAAGCTTCGCCGAGCGCATCGTCGATGGTGGAACCGAGGCGTCGGTAGCAACCATAGCCTTCGACGGCGACGAGTTGCGTATGTCCGCCGGAAACGAGGAGAAGGAGATAGGGAAAGGCAACATCATCGGTAAGAACCGGGGTGAGCGCATGGCCTTCCAGATGATTGATACCGAGAAGCGGAAGCCCGGCAGCGGCCGCAAGCGCCCGCGCCGTGGTCACGCCGACGAGGAGACAGCCGATGAGGCCCGGCCCGGAGGTCACAGCAATCGCATCGACATCGCAAAGACGTTTGTCCGCATCCGCAAGGGCTGCGGCAATGATGCCGTCGAGGGCTTCCACATGCGCGCGTGCAGCAATTTCCGGCACGACCCCGCCAAAGGCGGAATGCTCCGCGATCTGGCTGAACACCGCATTTGAAAGGATTTTTCCCTTCCCGTCCGGGCCCCGAGTCACGACGGATGCGGCGGTTTCGTCGCAGCTCGTTTCGATGCCGAGGACACTCGATGCGGCGCCTGGGGGGACGCCGGGGAGGACCGGGTCCATTGCACTTATCCCCTTGGCTGATTAGACCCTAGGCGTGTAGCACCGGCTAAGCTGAAGGGGCAAATGGAACGGCTCAGAATTGGGACACGCGGCAGCGGCCTGGCTCTATGGCAGGCGCATGCGACGCGTGACGCGCTGGTCGCGACCGGGATCGACGAAGCCGACATCGAGATCGTCGTCATCAAGACCTCGGGCGACCGTATTCAAAATCGTGCACTGCTGGAAGCAGGTGGCAAAGGCCTCTTCACCAAGGAAATTGAAGAGGCGCTGATCGACAAATCCATCGATATCGCCGTGCATTCCGCCAAGGATATGCCGACGCGCCTCCCGGAAGGGCTGACGCTCGCCGCTTATCTGCCGCGCGCTGACATTCGCGATGCAGTTATTTCACATCACGGCGGCGGGCTTGAAAATCTGCCCGAAGGTGCCCGCTTCGGCACCGCCTCCTTGCGCCGTGAGGCGCTTTTGCGGCGAGCCAGACCCGACCTCGAGATCACGCTTCTGCGCGGCAATTTGCCGACCCGCATCCAGAAGGTCGAAGACGGCGAACTCGACGCGACACTGCTTGCCTATGCCGGCATGTGCCGCCTCGGTGTCGACAGCCATGCAACGGCGCTTCTCGATCCGTTGGAATTCCCGCCGGCTTGCGGTCAGGGCGCAGTGGTCATCGAGTGCCGCGAGGACGATGCAAAGATGCGCGATCTCCTCACCAAGATCGGTCATACCGAGACCGCCTCTGCCGTCACCTGCGAACGCGCTTTCCTCGACACGCTGGACGGCTCCTGCCGCACACCGATCGCCGGCTGGGCACAGGTGGAGGGCGATAAGCTCTCCTTCCGAGGCCTTCTGCTTTCGCCCGACGGCACGGAAGTCCTGGAAGGCTCCGCCGAAGGTTTGGCTGCAGATGCAGAGAAGATCGGTCGCGAGACGGGAGCCGAGGTGCGCGGCCGCGCCTCTGCCGAACTGTTGGCCAAGATCGGGATCGCCTGATGCGCCTCGTCGTCACCCGCCCCGAACCTGATGGTAGCCGCACGGCCCATACGCTGATTGCTCTCGGCCATGAGGTGGTGCGGTCGCCGGCCCTTGCCGTGGTGCCGCTTCAGGCGCCTCTGCCGGAGGACGATTTTCAGGCGGTGCTGGTGACGAGCGCCAATGCAGTGCGGGCTCTTGCCGCCCATGCGGAACTCGCCCGCCTGCAGCATCTGCCATTGCTTGCGGTAGGCGACCGCACGGCCGCCGAAGGACATCATCTCGGCTTCCCAGACGTCCGCAGCGCAGGCGGCGATGTGAACGCGCTTGCCGTGTTGGCTCGCGAAACACTGAAGCCCGAAGACGGCCCGGTCCTCTACCTCGCCGCCAATAGCCGCGCCGGGGCACTCGAGGACAAGCTGGCGACCGCCGGCTTCGAAGTGGTCTTGCGAGAGATCTACCGTTCAGAGCCGGTCAACGAGCTGAAGAGCCGTGCGCGCGACATGCTGGCCTCAGGTGAAGAAGCCGGTATCCTCATCTATTCACAGCAAAGTGCCGCCACCTTCGCGCGCGCTCTGGAAACCGCCGGGCTGACACCGCTCGGAGAGAACATCGTCTGCTTCTGCCTGTCCGACCAGGCCGCCGCGCCGCTCAGACCCATTGCCCGCGGCCCAGTCCTTGTGTCAGATCGCCCCGATCAGGCTTCGCTCTTTGATATGATTGCGCGCTACCGAGGGCCTTCTTGCGACGGATAGGCCGGCAGAATGGGCGAGGCGTTCCACCAACGCCCGCATTAGGGCATAACAATTGAGGAACCGATCGCCGCGATCGGCTTTCAGCTGCAGGAGGGGCAGGTGGCCAGGCAACCTGAGGACAAGCGTATGTCCGCCTCGGGCGACAAGCGTAAACCCGTGACAATCGATCTGAAGGCCGAAGAAGTGAAGCAGAGCTCCGCGGGCGGCCCCGCCGACCCCAAAAAGACTGAAACGCCGAAAATGGCTAGCGACCGCGAGGGACGCCAGGAAGAGCCTGGCAAGACCGGCGCGCCGGCCGGGCCCGTAAAGCCATCGGAAGATGAAAGCGCACATCGCGAGGATGCCGTGAAGACCGGCGCCGCGAGCCGGGGCGCCGACAGCACGAGTGCCAGCAAGACGGACGCAGCGGCCAAGGGCGCCGCCGCCGCGACATCCGGCACAGCGACCTCGAAGGCGGAAGCGAAGCCTTCGGCATCGGCCACCGTCGCGGAGAAGGTCACCGCGGACAAAACGGCCGCGACCTCAGACAAAACGCCCGAAAAAGAGCCGGCAAGAGCGGACAACAAGACCGCCACGCGCGCTACCGGCACGGCCGGCGCCACGGCATCCGGCTCCACGACGGCGGGCAAACCGGCAGCCGTCCCGAACACCGGCGCAAAACCTGCCAACGCAAGCGGAGGCGACAAAGGCGCGACAAAGCCTGAGGCCGAAAAATCGACTTCCGGCAAGACGCCGCCACCGCCAAAGCCAGCGAAGCGCGGCGTCGGATTTGGCGGGCTCCTCCTCGCCGGCATCGTCGGCGGAGGCGTTGCCCTCGGTGGCGCCTGGGCGCTCCAGACCTATGGGCCCCAATACGGCGTGACACTTCCGGGCACGAATGGCAGCGGAGGAATGGGCGCGACAGGCAATAGCAACAACGACGCGGCGATTGCCCGCGTCCAGAGTGCGCAGGCACAACTCCAGGAGCAGCTCCGCGCCCTGCAGAACCAGCCTTCGACCGCACCAACAGCCGGATCAGACGATCTCCGCGCGGAAGTCTCAGAATTGCAGCGTTCCGTGGCAAACCTCTCAGAGCAAAGCGGCAGCGCAGCGGGAGAACCGGGCGCACTCGATGATCTGCGCAGCCGTGTCGCCTCGCTCGAAGAGCAGATGAGCGCCGCAGCGAACAGCGGTGAGGACGCGCCCGCCGGAGCCACCACGCGTGCCGGCACCGGCGCCAGCGAAGAAGAGCTTCAAGCCCTCTCCGGCCGTCTCGATGAACTTTCCGGGCGCCTCGGGAATCTGGAAAACGCCGCACCCGTCGATCTCGGCCCGCTGCAACAGGCGGTGACGACCAACCAGCAGATGCTCACAACGCTGCAGCAGAGCGTTTCCGGCGCGGCCAACAGCAACGACCTTTCGAAGGTTCGCGATTCGGTCACGGAGGTACAGAGCGCGCTTCAGGAGACACAGGGCACGACTGAGCAGACGCGAGCCCAGCTCGAGGAGCTTTCCCAGCGTGTTGCAACGCTCGAAGGAAGCATCGAGAACGCCACCGCGATCGCGCCGGCCGTTGCAGCCGAAGCTTTCGCCGACGCGGTGGCAAGCGGCGAACCTTACGAAACCGAGCTCAAGGCCGTCGCAGGCTTTGCTGGCGAAGGTGCCGTGACCGAAACGCTCTCGGCGCACGCAGCGGAAGGGCTGCCGACGCGCGAAGCTCTCGCAGCGGAATTTCACACCTATGTTCCGAAGATCCTGCGCGCGGCCGATGCACCCGCCGAGGATGTCGGCGTGATGGACCGGCTCCTTGCCAGCGCGCGCGGCCTCGTCGAGGTGCGGCCGGCAGGGCCGCGTCAGGGTGACGAACCGGATGCCATCGTCTCCCGTATCGAGGCCGATCTCGCTGCCGGCCGCCTCAGTGAGGCTTATGCCGAATGGCAGAGCCTGCCTGAAGATGTGCGCCAGCCCTCCGCCGATTGGGCCGAAAAGCTCAAGGCTCGGGCCGACGCAGACGCGCTCGCGGAAGATCTTCGGGCGAAATCTCTCTCCCGCCTCAACGCCGCCGGCTGAGGACCTGACATGATTCGCTTCCTCATTCTCATCGCCGTCGTCTTCGCCTTCGTGCTGGGTTTCTCCTGGCTGAAGGAGGCTCCCGGCGAAGTGACCCTCACCTTCGCCGACACGGCCTATACGGTCGGGCTTGCCCGCGCCGCCCTCGCTGCTCTCTTGGCGCTCGCTGCCGGCTTCATCATCGTCGGCCTGATCGTGCTCATCCTGCGTTTCCCGTGGAAAGCCCGCCAATCCTGGCGCCGCCGCCGCGAACGCCGCCAGCGCGAAGCGCTGTCGACGGGCCTTCTCGCCGTCGCCGCCGGAGATCTGCGCACAGCCGAGCGGGCGTCCCACGACCTGGCGCGCCGCGACAACGAGCCTCTGGCTCTGCTGCTTCGGGCACAAACGGCCCAGCTGCGCGGCGACCACGCCAAAGCGCGTGAAGCCTTTAAGGGCATGCTTGGCCACGAGCGGACACGCATCGTGGGCCTGAGAGGCCTGTTCATCGAAGCAGCCCGCGAAGGGGATCACGACACGGCCCGCGCGTTCGCCGAACAGGCGCGCGAGACCTCGCCTTCGGCTGCCTGGGCCTCGCGCGCCCTGATGCGCTATCAGACGGCGGAAGGCTCCTGGGAAGAGGCTCTGAAGACGCTTTCGCGTTATGCCGAGACCGGAGACATCGATCGCAAGGAAGCGCGCCGTCTGCGCGCCGTCATCCTGACCGCCCAGGCAATCGACTGGGAGGACGGTCAGCCCGACAAAGCCAAGGAAGCAGCGCTCGAGGCCCATGGCCTGCAGCCGGGCCTCGTTCCGGCGGCGGTTCTCGCCGGCCGCCTCTCCTCCCGCCTCGGCGACATCCGTCGCGCGACGCGCGTTCTGGAGACCACGTGGAAGGCCAATCCGCATCCAGACATTGCCGACGCCTACGCCAATGTGCGCCCGGGCGATTCCGCCCGCGACCGCTTCCAGCGTCTCGAAACCCTGATGAAGCTGCGCCCGCAGGAAGATGCCGCACGAATGGTGATGGCACGCGCGGCGATCGGCTCGCGTGACTGGGAGCGCGCCCGCGAGACGCTCCTGCCGATGATCCGCACGCGTCCGACGCAAAACGCGCTTCTGATGATGGCCGAGATCGAGGAAGGCGAGCATGGCGACCGCGGCCGCGCGCGCGAATGGTTGTCGCGCGCCGTGCACGCCCCGCGCGATCCGGCCTGGACGGCCGATGGCGTGATCCTCGACGAATGGGCGCCGGTTTCGCCGGTGACCGGCCGCATCGACGCGGTGGAATGGAAGGTGCCGATCGAGGAGCCGGAGAGCCGGCGCACCATCGATATCGACGAGGCGAGCTTCCGTCCGCGCGAGATCAGTCCTCTGCACGACGACGGTCCGACCCCAACACTGACCACAACGCCCGTGCCCACGACATCTGCGGCCAGCGGACCGGAGACGGCACCTGCCACAGCGCCCACGCAGACAGACAGAGCGACGAAACCCGCCAATGCCGGAAAGCCGGAAGCGACAAAGCCCGTCGCCTCGGTTTCGCCCGCCGCGGCGGCGACAAAGGCCGAGCCGCAGACTGCAACGGCGGCCGATAAAAACAAGTCGGGTCCGGCGGCAGGCTCGCCATCGTCACCGACGCAGTCTCCGCAGACACAGCAGCCCAAGACAGCCGCCATCATTGGCGGAGCCGGCGCAGCAGCCGGTGTGGGAGCCATCCAGCCGCCGAAGCCGA
Source organism: Afifella sp. H1R (assembly GCF_021462425.1). Lineage (NCBI taxonomy): Bacteria > Pseudomonadati > Pseudomonadota > Alphaproteobacteria > Hyphomicrobiales > Afifellaceae > Afifella > Afifella sp. H1R. Next base: position 938,278 of record NZ_JAKEDY010000002.1, on the reverse strand, counting down.
GGGACTCTTCTCCCGCAGCATCCGACAAGCCGGCGGCGACGGGTACGCCAGAGACCCCAAAGGGTTCCGCGACAACCGATGCCGCAAAACCGAAGGAGAGCGGGGCGGGCTCACAGGCCACGACATCCTTTGCCGCGCCAGTCGCGCCCGACAGCAAGTCTGTCGAGAGCACAGCCGGCCGCTCAGCAGAAGCAAAACCGACGGATGAAAAGCCGTCGATCGCCTCGCCTGCGGCGAGCCCGACACCAGCGACTCCGACGCCGGCAACTCCCACCCCGGCTACTCCCACCCCGGCTACTCCCACCCCGGCCACGCCGACGCCCGCCACATCGGCGAATACGGCTCCCAGGCGGCCTGACCCCTTGGCCGAGGGGAAGGGCGAACCACCCAAAGCACCGCCCGTCCCGGTCGATGCGCCAAAGGATGCCCATTCCGACGACGAGGATGCTTCGCCTCGCGCCAATGGCAGCCAGGGCAATAGGCCGCGCCTCCCGGACGACCCGGGGCCAGAGGAAAAGAAACCCGATGAAGAGGCCGGACGCAGCCGCTTCAGGCTTTTCTGAGACTTTCGCCATGGCAAACGCCCATGGCAAACGGGTGTCTTCCCCGCTTGCCCGCGCGCCGACATTTCGCTAAGAGGTGGCGCGCTAAGGGGCACTGCCCCTCAAAGCCCGGTGTCGATCGACGACATCCTGTCGCCGAGCCAAGGCTCGGTCGGGCCGCATTAGCTCAGTTGGTAGAGCACCTCATTCGTAATGAGGGGGTCGCTGGTTCGAGTCCGGCATGCGGCACCATCGCCTCCCTGTCCAACCCGGGAGGCATCCCTGACAGATCAAACCAGAGCAGCTTCAGCCCGTCCGGCGCGCCGGTGACAGGACGGAGGCCAAAGGCTTCGCGAGGCGCGTCTTTCGCCGCCTCCGAAAAGTACAGCCAGTCGGCTTACTTTCGTGAGAATTTCCCGAAGCAAATCGGGCACCGCGGCTATGATTTCTGGCTGAAGCCGGGTGGTGAGCGTCTCAACCTCGCCCCGATGATTCGCACCAGTGCCGCCGCCTATTTCTCTGAGCGCCACATCACCTGGCATCTTGCAGCCGACCATGCGCTTTCATCGCAGGCGTGCTGTCTCAACTTCCTGATGCCTCTCGCCGAGCGACCCGAAATCCTGTCACGGCTCGTCTCGCAGGCGCTCGACATTCCCCCACCTCGCATGCTCCCGATCGAAGCCGGGCCGGAAGGACGTCCCTGGTATGTGGCTTTCGAATGGATCGGCGGCGACTATCTCAACGAAAGCCGCTCAGTGGCGAAAGGAACTGGCAACGGGGGACGCACCCGCGGCGCCAATTGCACCAGCGCCGATGCCTGCCTCGCCTTCCAGCATCAGGGCCGGCGCGAGACGCTGCTGATCGAGTGGAAATACACTGAAAGATACGGCGCACCGCTCGCGCCGGCAGGCCATGAGGTCCGCATCTCACGTTATGGGAATCTCACCTTCGCTCCAGATGGTCCGATCCGCTCAGATCTCGGGCTCTCGCTGGCCGATTTCTTCTACGAGCCGTTTTATCAGCTCCTGCGCCAGCAGATGCTCGCCTTTCAAATGCAGAAAGCGCACGAAGAAGGCGCGGAGCGGGTCCGCGTCCTGCATATCGCCCCGTCCGCCAATCTGGCTCTGCGCAAAGTGACATCGCCAGCGCTCAAACCATTCGGCCGGGACGCCTTTGCCGTCTTCAGCGGCCTTCTCGAAACGCCGGGCGACTTCGTCAGTTGCTCGACCGAGGCGCTCTTCCGGCCGCTGATCGACGAGCTCGGCCCGGATGATCCGTGGGCGTCCTATCTCGATGAGCGCTACCGCTTTCTGACTGCCGACAGCGAAGCCACCTCTGCCTAGATCGGCCCTCCTAGAGGACCAACATTCCCAGGCTACGGCCGCGTGCGTTCGATCGCCTCTTCGAGCCGCGCGCGGGCGCTCGCCGACAGACGCTCCACATCGATGAGCCGGGCCAGCACCAGCGGCGGATCATCCTCGTCGAGCAGCGCCAGATTGGCCTCCACCACGTCGCTCAATTCCGCGATGGCGATCTCGCCGACGGCGCGGCGATGCGCAGGCCCTGCCGGCGGCCGGTAGGCGACGCGGCTCGCAACCGTTCCCTTCTTCCACAGGAAGTCGCCGGACGATTCTTCCGTACGATCGACCTCGCGCAGATGTTTGGCGATCTGGTCGCGAATGCGCCGGCCAGTCCGCTGCCAGCCATGAGCGCGGGCGATGCGCTGCGCCAGGATATCTTCCCGCACCGGCGCTTCGGCCTCGATCACAGCCTCGACCATATCGTGCAGCGTCTGCCGGTAGGAAAAGTCGAAGAACTTGTCCGGATCCGCGTGAAAGCGCGAAAGGTCGGCGATACGGAAGCGGCCGTCAGCGGCCTGTACGGATTCCGAGGGTTGCTTGTCGACCGCGTCTGGATCCGGTTGTATTTGCGCCATGGGGAACCTCTCCGTTGTGATCGATCTGCGCCCCGCCTGGGCGCAATCTGCATAGAGGGGATAAGGTCCTCAAGAGGCAGGAGCGCGACCGACGATGTCGCGCGACGACCCGTCTCGACAAAGGCCGGCTTGCGATCATCGCCCACGCATCCCATAGCTGAACCTATCCGCTCTTTGCCTGCGACGAGGATTCCTTGGCATCCTTCACTTTCCTGCACGCCGCCGATCTGCATCTGGGTAGCCCGCTGCAAGGCCTGAGCGTCAAGGATCCAGACATCGCCGCACGCTTTGCGCAGGCGATCCGACGCGCATTCCAAAACCTTGTGGCCCAGGCGATCGAACGCAAAGTCGCCTTCCTCGTCATTGCCGGCGATATCTATGATGGCGAATGGCCGGACAACAATGTCGGCCTCTTCTTCAACCGCGAGGTCGCGCGTCTCGACCGCGCCGGCATCCCGGTCTTTCTCCTCAAAGGCAATCACGACGCTGACAGTGTGGTGACGAAGAGCATCGCGCTTCCAGGCTCGGTGCATGCCTTCGACACCGCGAAGCCGGAGAGCTTCCGCATCGACACTCTCAAAGTGGCTCTGCACGGCCAGGGGTTCCGTGAACGTGCGGAGCGCAACAATCTCGCGCTCGCCTACCCACCGCCCGTCCCCGGTTATTTCAACGTTGGCGTCCTGCACACGGCGCTGACGGGACGCCCGCCGCATGCGAGCTATGCCCCCTGTTCGGCCGAGGAGCTCGCCGCGCGCGGCTATGATTACTGGGCACTCGGCCATGTCCACGATTTCGAGATCGTGGCCGAGGATCCGCCGATCGTCTTTCCTGGCAATCTTCAGGCCCGCTCTATCCGCGAGATCGGTGAGAAAGGCGCCGTCCTGGTCACCGTCGAGGACGGGCATGTGACAAACAAAGAGCGACTTCTGGTCGATGAGGCCCGTTTTGCCGAGGCAACGCTCGATATTGCCGGCATCGAGACCATGCCGCAGCTTCTGACAGCGGTGGAAGAACGCATCGCCACCCATGCCGAGGCCGCAAAAGACCGGCTCCTGGCCCTGCGTCTCCGCCTCACTGGCGCCTCGCCGCTGCGGCGGCGATTGGTCGCCGATCGGGCCAATCTCGTCGATGACGTGCAGGCCGCATGCCATCGCTGCCATCCCGACATCTGGCTGGAAAAGCTCGATCTGCGCGTGAGCGAGCCGGCAACACCGGCACACGCGGTCAGCCCTGATCAGAAGCTCGATATCGAACCGTTGCTTCAAACGCTCGTGCACGATCCGGAGATCGCCGAGCAGGCTGACGCGATCATCGCCGAAATCACCGCCAAGCTGCCGGGCGGGCTTGGCGCGGAGAAGACACCGCTCGGTGCAGGTACCACCGCTCTTCTCGCCGAAGCCGCAGATCTTCTGCGCGTCCGTCTCGCAGCCTGGGAGGATGCCGATGCGCTTTGAGCGCCTCACGCTGCTACGCTACGGCGCATTTTCCGAGCGGCAGATCAGCTTCCGCGACGGGGCGAAGCTGCATCTCGTCTATGGGCGCAACGAAGCCGGCAAATCCTCCGCGCTTGCCGCCATCTCCGACCTCCTTTTCGGCTTTCCAGAACGAACCAACGGCTTTGAATTCCTGCACGGGACGAAAGCACTTCGTGTGGCCGCAAGCCTCCGGGCGGGGGACGGAACGAGCCTCACATTTCGGCGAAAGCGCGGACGCAAGCTCACGCTGCTCTCCGACGACGACAGCGAAACGCCATTGCGTGACGACGCGCTTCTGCCCTTCACCGGCGGTCTGTCTCGCGATGTATTCGAGCGGGCATTCGGTCTTGATTCAACGCGGCTGCGTGCCGGAGCCGATGCCATGCTCGCCGCCGAAGGTGAACTCGGCAGTCTTTTGTTTGCTGCCGCGTCGGGGCTTTTGCATCTGCGGGCCACCAAAACGAGGCTGGAGGAAGACGCCACGCGCATCTTCGCGCCACGCGCCTCCAAAGACCGCCTCTTCTACCAGATCCGCGAGCGCCATGAAGATGCACGCAAGGAGGAACGCGCGAGCCAGCTGCGCGCCGGCGACTGGCGCGACCTCAACCGCGCAATCGACGAGCTTCAGGAAGAACACGAGGCTATGGCCTCTGCCCGCGCGAAAATACGTCAGAAACTGCAGACGCTGCAGCGGCTGCGCCAGATCGAACCGACGGTCGCGGAGATCGATCGCGAAACGGCACGGCTCGCCGATTTCTCAGATCTCGCAGCCTACCCGTCCGGCACTGCCGAACGTCTGGAAGTCCGGCTGCACGAGGCCGCCCGCGCAGAAGAGGCGCTGGGCGCGGTCCACGACCGCGTGCAGGCGGCAGAAGCAAAGCTCGCAGCCATCGCTGTCGATCAGGCGCTCATCGATAAGGCCGAGGCGATCAGCGCGCTTTACGGAAATTCGGGCGACTATGCCAAGAGCCAGCGCGACCTTCCCCGCGTCATCGCCGAGCGCGACGATTACACGGCGCAGATGGCAGACCTCGGCGGCCGGCTCGGGATCGCCGCCACCGATCTTGAACGTCTGCAGCCGACGGATGCCGCGCTCGCCGCCCTTGAAAGCACCGTCAACGAGGGACAGAGCCTCAAAAGCGCGCGGGAGACGACCGAAAGACGTCTTGCGGAAGAGCGCAATGCTCTCAACGAACTCGCTCGCGAAGCGCCGGCAGTCCCATTGATCGATCCAAGGCGCTGGGAAGACCAACTCCTGGCGCTCCGCCCGGATCTGAACCGACTGGAAAAGCGCGACGAGCTTGACCGCGGCTGCCTGTTGCAGCGGCAAAGACTCGCGGAAAGCGCGGCAGCCCTCGTTCCGCCGGTCGACGATCTCGGTCACATCGCTGCGGCCGCACTTCCCTCCAGCGAAACGCTTGCCGTTCACCGCAACCGGCTGAAGGCAGCTTCAGAAGAGTTGCGTCAAGTCGAGACCGCCCTCATGCGCAACCATCAGGAGCAGGAAGCACTCCGCGTCGAAAGCGCGGAGGCAGGCAAGAGCGCACCACCCAGCACCGCGGAGATCGATGAGGCACGCGTATTGCGTGATCAGGCTTTTGCCGGACTTCGTGGTCCCCTCCTCGGTGAGACGGCTCCCCTTTCCGGAGAGGCCACTCGACATGCCGTCGCCACCTTCGAAGTCTTGACCAAGGAGGCGGACCGGCTGGCAGATCACGCCTTGGCGGGTGCCGAAACACTCGCCCGGTTGGCGATCGACGAGGCGGAACGAGAGACGCAGCTCCGCGAGGCAGAAGCGCTTGAACGGCAGAAGACAAAGGCGCGAGAAACCCTCCAGGAAGCCGAACGGGCCTATCGCGAGCTCTTCGCTTATTGCGGCGTAACGCCTGTCGGCGCCGACGACATGATGGCATGGCGCGGTGAGATTTCCCGTCTCCTCGACGACCGGCGCGTCCTGCTTGAGCGAGAGAGCGAACTTTCCGCTCTTCAGCGCCTGGCCGACGAGCTTGCGCCGGCGCTTGCCGCGATCGCCGAGGGTATCGGCCTTGAAGAGACAAAAGCTCTGCCGCAGCCGGCCTTGCTGCGCGCCATCGAGGAGCGGCTGCGGGCGCTTGCCACCACCTGGGCCGAGAGCCGCGCGCTCGCCGGACGCCGTGAGGACGCCGAGTTGCGCATCAAGCGCCTTGAGGAGGAGGCAGCAAGGCTGAACGAGCAAGAGCGCCTCTGGCAGGAACGCTTTCGCGCAGCGGCCAACGCGGTCGGTCTGTCGCCGAAGACAACGATCGCAGAGGCCGCCGCCAATATCCGTCTGTGGGAGCGCTTGCCCGATTTGCGACGCGAGCGCGATGCCCGCGAGCGTCGGGTTGCCGGGATGCGCCGCGACATTGCCGATTTCGAGACGAGGGTGGGAGCCGTCGTCGCGGAGGTTAAGACAGAGCTCGCAGGACTTCCAGCCGGCCATGCCATCAAGCTTCTCGAGGAACGGGTCCAGGAAGCCCGCACCGACGCGGCACAACGGCGAGCGGCCCAGACGGCGCTCGCCGACGCAAAGGCGGCCCGTATCGCGAGTGAAGAGAGTTGCGAGCGCGCCCGCAAGGCGCTCGAAGAGGCGCTCACCGCCACCCCGGAGGCCGATCCGAGCGAGCTGATCGCGCGGCTGCGGGAACGCGATCGGCTGGCGGCAGATCTTGCCCGCTGCCGGGAGCGCCTTGCAGAGATATCGGACGGCGCAGACGAAGACGCCGTGCGAACCGAACTCGCCGCCTTCGATCGCAGTCGCGCCGAGATCGACATGGAAACGCTGAGGCGGGACGAAGAGCAACTCGACCAGGAGATGGCGGAGCTCTATGCCCGTCTCGCAGAAAAGCGTGGCGAGCGCGAACGCCTGGAACGCGCGCCCGGCTCGGAGGCCGCGGCCTTCGCAAAACAGGCTGCGGAGGTCGAAATCGTCGAGGCCGCGCGCCAATGGGCGGTCTTGAAACTCTCAGCGGCGCTTCTCACGGCCGCGATGGAGCACCACCGGGCAAAAGAGAGCGATCCGATGATGGAGCGCGCCGGCACCCTCTTCTCGATGCTGACCGCCGACGCATTTGCAACACTTGCGCAGGAGCTCAACGAGGCAGACGAGCCGGAACTCAAAGCGGTGCGGAAGAGCGGCGAGCAGATCGCCATTTCCGGTCTGAGCGACGGGACGCGCGACCAGCTCTATCTCGCCCTTCGTCTCGCCTTTCTGGAGGATTACTGCCGCCAAAACGAGCCGGCGCCCTTCATCGGCGACGATCTGTTCCAGACCTTCGACGATGAGCGCACAGCGGCCGGCATCAAAACGCTTGCAGCCTCGAGCACACATTTCCAGCCGATCCTCTTCACGCATCACAGAAGCGTGGTGGCAACAGCCGAGCAGGCTCTGGGACAAGACCTCGACCTGATCGAGATTTAGAGCGGGTCACACCCAAACGTTGGCGCGCCTTACCAAGCCGTCACTGGCAACGGCACGCCTCTTGCACTAGCTTCAGTGCCAAAGGGATCCAACAATGCTCGATGCACTGCGCAACTTCCTGACTTTCAAGGGCGAAGAACAACAACGCCCGTTCACCGACGACGATCAGCGACTGGCCTTTGCCGCATTGCTCGTCCATTGCGTCGCCGTCGATGGCGCTGCCGGCGAAGATGAGCGCGCACGCATGCGCGAAATTCTCAAGGCGGATTACGGTCTGAGCGGGGACGATCTGGAGCGTCTGATCGCCGAGGCCGAGCGCGTCGACGCCGAAGCGATCGACCTTTACCGCTTCACCAGCGTGTTGAAACGGCAGATGACCATCGAAGAGCGCATCCGCGCGGTGGAAAGGCTCTGGGAAGTCATTTATGTTGACGGCGAAGTACATGAATTCGAAGACAATCTCGTCTGGCGCGTCGCCGAGCTTCTGGGCGTCGATCGCAATGCGCGCATCGGCCTGAAGCACGCCGTGGCTGAGCGTCACGCCCAGAGCGAGCGCGAATGACACGATGAGTGATGCAACAATCCATTATCTGAGGCGTCAGCTCTCGGAAGACGCCGCCAGACGGCCTGTGCTTGTCATCCTGCACCAGGAAACATCGAGCCCTGGAAAGCTCGGCCAGATGCTGCAGGCGAAAGGCTACCCCCTCGATATCCGTCGGCCGCGCTTCGGCGATCCGCTGCCTGAGACGATGGCCGATCACAGCGGCGCTGTCATCTTCGGCGGTCCGATGAGCGCCAACGACACCGACGATTTCGTCAAGCGCGAGATCGACTGGATCAATGTCCCTCTCAAGGAAGAAGCCCCCTTCCTCGGCATCTGCCTTGGCGCCCAGATGCTGGTGAAGACATTGGGGGGCGAGGTCAAAAGCCATTGCGAAGGCTGTGCGGAGATCGGGTTTTATCGCCTGGACGCAACGCCCGAAGGAGCCGCGATGATGGACTGGCCGAGCCATGTCTATCAATGGCACCGGGAAGGCTTCGACCTTCCGAAAGGCGCGACGCTGCTGGCCCGTGGAGAGCTCTTTCAAAACCAGGCGTTCTCGATCGGTCCGGCCGCTTTCGGCGTGCAATTCCACTCCGAGCTCACCTATGCGATGGCCTGCCGCTGGACCGTGCGCGGCGCCGAGCGCATGAATCTGCCGGGCGCGCGGCCGAGGCCCGACCATATGGCCAAATGGTTCCGCTACGATCCGCCCGTGCGCCAGTGGCTCGACGGCTTTTTGGACAGCTGGATTGCGCGCGACGGACGTGCGCGGAGCGCTCAGGCTGGAGAGGCCGGCGCATCGACCACCGCAAAGAGCGTCGTCTCCAGCCAGTCGAGGATCGCTTCAAGCTGAGCCGCCTTCGGCCCCTCCGGCGGTTTCGGTCGGCGGACCAGCACGACCGGCAGGCCTAAAAGGCGTGCCGCCTCGATCTTGGCGCTTGCACGGCCACCTGAATCTTTCGACACGATCCATTCGATCCCGTGTTCCTTGAAGAGCGCAATCTCGGCCTGCGGATCGTTGGGCGGGCGACCCAAAATGACCTCGCCGCGCGGAAACTCCTCTCCGGCCACTGGCGGTTCGATCATGCGCATCAGGCACCACAGATCCTGGCGCGCCGCAAAGGCCCGGATTTCGCGACGTCCCGCGGCGAGAAAGACCCGTGCCCCCTGCGGAATCGAGGCCGCGGCCCCCGCCATATCGACAACCTCGATGAAATGGTCCTCCGGCCGGCGTTCGAAACCAGGGCGCACGAGTTTGATGCGCGGCACCTGCGCCATTTCGGCCGCCTCTTTGGCGTGCTGCGCGATGCGTGCGGCAAAAGGATGCGTCGCATCGACGAGTGCGTCATAACCGCCCTCTCGCAGAGCCTGGGCGAGCCCGTCAGGCCCGCCAAAGCCGCCACGGCGGACATTGCCGGCCACCGTCTGAGGCAGACGCGTCAGCCCGGCAAGCGAGGTGACGGTGTCGAGACGGGTGTCTCCCGCAAGCCGCGCCGCCAGTTCTCCGGCCTCCGCCGTGCCGCCGAGGATCATCACCTTGGCCATGAGCTCTCCATTCATTCCCGCGTGTGCCGATAGACCGAAACGCGCCGCCAGATTGTGCTGTGATCAAAACGCCTTGAATGCAGCACAGGCAAGCCCGCGAAGGCACTTGTCTTGCCGTTTTCCTCCTGCAAAAAGAGCGACATGGACGCTCTGCCCCCCTCCCCCCTCTTTGCGGACCTGCCCCAGTTCGAACCCGGCCATGTCTGGCTCGTCGGCGCCGGTCCGGGCGACCCCGGTCTGATGACGTTGCACGCTGCCAACGCCCTCGCCCAGACCGATCATGTCATCTACGATGCGCTCGTCGATCCGTCCGTGCTGAAATACGCGCGGAACGGCGCCGTCATCGAATATGCCGGCAAACGCGGCGGCAAGCCCTCGGCCAAACAGCGCGATATCTCGCTGCATCTCGTCGAGCTGGCGCGCGCAGGCAAGCGCGTCTGCCGTCTGAAAGGCGGCGATCCCTTGATCTTCGGGCGCGGTGGCGAAGAAGCCCTGACGCTCGTTGCCCACAACATCCCCTTCCGCATCGTGCCGGGCGTGACGGCCGGTGTCGGTGGGCTCGCCTATGCGGGCTTTCCCTCCACGCACCGCGACATCAACCATGTCGTGACCTTCCTCACAGGCCATGATCAGACGGGCCTCACCCCCTCCTCGATCGACTGGCAAGCCCTCGCCAAGGCCTCGCCGGTGATCGTCATGTATATGGCGATCAAGCACCTGGCCGGCATCGCCGATGCGCTGATGGCGGCAGGTCGCGGTCCCGACGAGGCTGTGGCGATCGTCTCCGAAGCCACGACATCACGCCAGCGCGTTCTGGAAACGGTTCTTGGCCGCGCGGCGGAGGATTGCGCGGCTGCCAAGATGGAGCCCCCCGCCCTCGTCGTTCTCGGCGAAGTGGTGAAACTGCGCAAAGGCCTCGACTGGCTCGGGGCTCTGCAAGGCCGCAAGCTCGATCCGGACCCTCTCGGCACGGGCCTCGATCTCGACGCCAAGGAGGCCGGTGGCACCGCATGAAGAGCGGGCCGAAGGCATTTCTTATCGCCGGAGGCTCCAGCCATTCCGGCAAGACGGTTCTGACGGCAGGCCTCATCCGCGCCCTGATCCGGCGCGGGCTCAAGGTGAAGGCTGCCAAGTGCGGACCCGATTACATCGACCCGCGCTTTCTGGAAGCGGCCTCGGGCGCGCCGGCGACCAATCTCGATCCCTTCGCCATGCGGCCGGAACGGCTTCGCGCACTTGCCGCCCGTCAGGCGGAAGGCGCGGACCTTCTCGTCGTCGAAGGCGTGATGGGGCTTTACGACGGCGGTGCGAACGGTCTTGGTTCGACCGCAAGCCTCGCCGCGCACCTCGCGCTTCCGACCTTCCTCGTCGTCGCAGCCAACGGCATGTCGCAATCGACGGCGGCCGTGGCAGAGGGCTTCGCGCGGCTTGCCGAGGGTTTTTCGCTTGCAGGCGCGATCGTCAACCGCGCCGGTTCCGAGCGCCACCAGGGTCTTATCCAGGAAGGCTTTGCGCGTGCATCCGTGCCGCTGATCGGAATCGTGCCGCGCGATGAGCGACTGGCATTGCCGTCACGACATCTGGGGCTCGTCCAGGCGGAGGAGCATCAGACGCTCGATGCCGTCATTGAGGCATCGGCAGCACTGATCGAGAAACATGTCGATCTCGATGCCGTCCTCCAGGCGGCCGAACCGCTCGGCGACAGCCACGAGAACGCCGCGACCCTTCCCCCGCTCGCCCAAAAAATCGCCCTCGCGGACGACGTTGCCTTCCGCTTCGCCTATCCCCATTGGCTCGCCGATTGGCGTGCCGCTGGCGTCGAGATCACCACCTTTTCGCCGCTCGCCGACGAGGCACCGGCAGACGATGCGGGTGCGATCTTTCTGCCTGGTGGCTATCCCGAGCTCTATGCGGGAAAGCTCGCCGCAGCCATAACCTTCAAACGTGCCATGCGCAACGCGGCGTTGAAAGGCCAGCTCGTCTATGGCGAGTGCGGGGGATTCATGACGCTCGGCGACGGTTTGATCGACGCCGAAGGCAGACGGCACGAGATGCTTGGGCTTCTACCGCTCGTGACGAGTTTCGCCGCGCGGCGTCTCCATCTCGGCTACCGCCGGCTGACGCCGCTTGCCGGCAGGCCCTTCGCAGGGCCTCTCGGCGGACATGAATTCCACTACGCCAGCATCGTGAGCGAAGGCCCGGCGGAGCGCCTCTTCGACAGCCGGGATGCTGCCGATACGCCGCTTGGCGAGGTTGGCCTCTGCCGCGGCAGCGTATCGGGCTCCTTCCTGCATGTGATCGACCGCGCCGCGTAAGGCGTGGGGCCTCAAGCTTCGCGCGTGGCGGCGCGAAGGATGTGGGAATGCGACGCGTCGTAAAGCGCACTGTCGCGGAATTCGTCCGCATCGAGCGCCCGGCCGATGAAGATGAGCGCGGTGCGGGTGAGCTTCTTCTCGCGCACTTTCTCACGCACATTGGCGAGATCGGTGCGGATGAAATCCTCATCCGGCCAGCCGACGCGATACGCGACGATGACGGGGCAATCCGCACCGACGACCGGCGTCAGATCACGCTCGATCGCGAGAAGATTGCGCACCGAAAGATGCACCGCCAAAGTCGCACCGGTCTTGGCGAAGGCAACAAGACTTTCCCCCTCCGGCATCTTCGACGATTGCATGGCGGTCCGCGTGATGACGACCGACTGGCTCACCTCGGGGATGGTGAGCTCCTGTCCGAGAGCTGCCGCAGCGGCCGCAAAGGCGGGAACCCCAGGCGTCACGTCATAGGCGATGCCGAGCTCTTTCAGCCGCCGGATCTGTTCGGCGATCGCCCCGTAAAGCGAGGGGTCGCCGGAATGAACGCGGGCAACGTCCTGGCCCTTGCGGCAAGCCTCTTCCATCACGGCGAGGATCTCGTCGAGCGCCATCGGCGCCGTATCGCGCACGAGCGCATCCTTCGGCGCGGCCGCCACGACCGCTTCCGGAACGAGAGAGCCCGCATAAAGACAGACCGGGCAGCTTTCGATGAGCTTCAGCCCGCGCACGGTGATGAGGTCAGGTGCGCCTGGCCCCGCACCGATGAAATGCACCTTGCCGGTGGGATTTTTGTCGAGACTGGTCACGCTGTCGTCTCCTTTTCGGGGGCCTGAACTTTGCGGTGGTAGTCGCGCGGCGTGAAAAGGAATTCGCGTCCGCCTGCTGTGAAGGTTCGGCTCGTCGACGATCCGACGACGACGAGGCTCATCATGTCGACGTCGTCGACGGACAATTCGCCAAGGGTGGTGAAGTGCAAGCGCTCGCCCTCCCGCCCGAGAAGACGGGCAATCACCACCGGCGTCTCCGCCGGACGATGGGCGAGAAAGATCTCGCGGGAATCGGCAAGCTGATGCCGCCGGCGCTGCGACACCGGATTGTAAAAGGCGACGACGAAATCGCCTTGCGCCGCTGCCTCGACACGCGAGCGGATGGTCTCCCACGGCGTCAGAAGATCGGACAACGAGATGAGGCAGAAATCGTGGCCCATCGGCGCACCGAGGCGCGAGGCCGCAGCCTGGAAGGCTGAAATGCCCGGCGCCACGACGAGCTCGACACGCTTCACCGCAGACGCGGGATCAGCACCTTCCAAGACTTCGCAAACGAGCGTGGCCATCGCATAGATGCCCGGATCGCCGGAGCAGATGAGGGCCACCGAGCGGCCTTCGGCCGCGAGTTCGAGCGCCTTCTGGCAACGGTCCCGCTCTTCGCCGAGCGGCGAATCGATGCGGACCTTATCGGTGATATGAGGGCCGATGAGGTCAAGATAGTAGGAATAGCCGATGACCGTATCGGCACCGGCGATGAGCGCGTCCGCCTGTGGCGTCCGCCATTCCGCGTCACCCGGCCCGATACCGACGACCGCGAGCTTGCCGCGGGCGCGCCCGACAGACGCCGCCTCGATCGGCGCTGGTGCCTCGGCGATGGCGCAGGTGGCACGCGCGCTCTTCTTCTTGGCGACCACGAGAAGCCCCTCGGGGCCGACGGCGGCGAGGGCTGCCGCTTCGGCGACCCCATGCGTGCCGACTTCGCGGAAGACCGCCTCCGAAGGATTGTCGAGGCGCGGTGTTTCTTCCTCGAGGCGCGCAGCGGTGAAGAAGCGCGCCGGCACGCCGAGCGTCTTGGCGGTTTCCAGGATCGCCGTCTCGTCGGCCTTCAGATCAAGCGAGACGATGCAGGCGACCGAATGCAGAGAGAGCCCGGCTTCTGAGAGCGTTTCCTGGACGAGGGTCATCACCTCTTCCGTGTCGGCGCCTCGCTCGCAGCCGACTCCGATTGCAAGCGCCTTCGGGTGATAGACGAGCGTCTGCGCATCGCCCTTGCGGTCTTCGGTCGTGGCGACGAGTTTTACGGAGCTGTCGGCTCCGCGCGGCAGGGCACTCTCCTCGATCCAAGGTAGATCGCCTTCAAGCTCCACCGTCGCACCAGCGAGAAACGCCGACATCACATCCTTGGCGTCTTCCGGATTGGCGAGCGCAAAGCCGTGCGGGGGCTCGTCGAGCGCGATGCCGAAGCGGGTATCGCCGGCCGTGGTGATAGCGGCGAAGCCCGAGAGTTTGGCCGCAATCTGCCGCGCCAGACCGTTGGCGCCGTGGTGGCCGCCGAGAAGCGGCACCACGGTGCGACCATCCTCGGAAAGAGCGAGGACGGCGGGCTCGCTGCGCTTATCGGAGAGAAGCGGGGAAAGGACGCGCACCAGGATACCGGCCGCACAGATACCGACGATCGGCCGACCGGCCTGGAACAGCATCCGGCAATGCGCCCCCGTATCCTCGAAGACACAATTGGCGGGAGCAGCACCGCTTTCCACGGCCTTCTTCAGGGCATGGACGTCGCCCCCGATCGCTTCCCGCAACCTGTTCGCGGTCACAAGGCCCCGTTCGGTCAAAGCGAGAAAGACGGGCGTCATCGTTCAACCTTCGCAATCAGGATCATCGAGAAATAAGGCGCCTCGTCGGCTTCGAGCTCGGCAAGCGGCACCACTTTTTGCTGCGGCAGGCTCGCATGCGAGACGTAGACGGCTTCGTCGAGCCGCCCGAGATCGGCGATGAGCTCCTTGAGCTGCGGCAGATGACGGCCGACTTTCAGGATCGCCGCCGCTTCGCTTTCACCGAGGCGCGCCTTGAGGATCGCCGGGTCGAGCGTCGCCGGAAAGACATTGAGCGTGCCCGTGCGCCGTGTCAGGGGCCGGCTCGCGGCCGCCGCAACGGCGGTGAGCGAAGAAACGCCCGGCACGATCTCGCAGCCGAAGCGCGGGCACAGCCGGTCGTGCAGATACATGAAGGTGCCGTAGAAGAACGGATCGCCTTCGCACAGCACAATCACGTCCCGACCGTCTTCGAGCTCGGCCGCGATCTCTTCCGCGGCGCGGTCATAAGGCTCGCTCGGGACATGTCCGGCGCGCATCGCAATGCGGATGACGATCTCGCGTGCATCGCCTGCAATGTGCTTTGCCGCGATCGCTCGTGCAAAGCTCTCGCCGGGATCGGGGGCGGGATAGGCGATCACCTCGGCGCTTTCGATGATGCGCGCCGCCTTCAAGGTGATGAGCTCCGGATCTCCGGGCCCGACACCAATGCCATAAAGTTTGCCACTCATTCCGGGAGCAGACCTCCGTCATCCATTCTGGTTTCGCCAACGCTCCCCTTAACCCACGCCCATTGCGTGACGGGCATCGCAGGTCGCCAGCCGTGATACGGGCCGATCGCCTCCGCATGCGAGACCGCAAGGCGTGTAAGCTCACCCCCTGAGCTTTGATGCTCGGCGAGAAGGACGGCTTCGCTTTCAAGCGTCACCGCATGCACGACGAGCCGGCCGCCGGGCTTCAAGGCCCGGCGCGCCAGTGCAAGTGTTTCCGGCCGCACGCCACCGCCCACGAAGACGGCATCGGGCGCAGGCCAGTCCGCAAGCGCCTCCGGCGCCTCGCCCTCGCGAATGTCGAGCTCCGGCACGCCGAGTTCCAAGGCGTTCTTCGCCGCCATGGCCCGTCGCTCCAGCCGCGGCTCGAGCGCGATCGCACGCGCATGATGCGCCGCACGCATGAACTCGATGGCGACCGATCCGGCACCCGCGCCGATATCCCAGAGAAGAGCGCCCGGGAACGGGGCAAGCCGCGCGATCGCGGCCGCGCGCACTTCCCGCTTCGTCATCTTGCCGTCGTGTGTGAACGCATCATCCGGCAATCCGCCGGAGCGCGGCATGAAGCGGGCGCCAGGCCCGGCGATGCATTCGACCGCAAGCGTGTGGAAATCGGCGGTCTCCGCCGACCAGTCACGCGCCCGACCTTTGATGCCGGTCTCTTTCGGCCCGCCCATATGGGCAAGCGCCACCATGCGGCTGTCGCCGAAACCGCGCGCCGTCAGATAGGCGGCAACGGCAGCGGGCGTCGTGCCGTCATGCGAGAGAATGAGGAGCTTCGCACCGGGATAGACGGACAGCGCCAGCCGACCGATCGGTCGGCCATGCAGCGTCACCATCTCGACGCGCTCCAACGGCCAGGCGAGCCTTGAGGCCGCGAGCGCGAAAGCCGACAGACCCGGGATGATGAGCATCTCTTCGGGCGGGATGGAGCGGGCAAGCGTCGCACCGATCCCGAAATGCATCGGATCACCGCTCGCAAGCACCACGACCCGCCGCCCGCGATACTCAGTCAGACGACTCACGAGTTCACTTAAAGGGCTGGGCCAGGCGAGTTTTTCCCGCTCGTCCTCGGGCAGCATGGCGAGATGGCGCTCGCCGCCGATGAGAATTTCGGCGTCGTCGACCAGCCGCTGAGCGGCGGCGGAAAGACCAGAAAGACCATCCTCACCGATGCCGATGACGAAAAGCCAGGGTTTCATGCGGCCTCCTCACCGATCATGAGCGCGTTAAGCGCCGCAGCCGCCATCGCCGATCCGCCACGCCGACCCCTGAGCGCCACGAAAGGCAAGCCGAGAGGGTTGGCGATCAGCGCCTCCTTGGATTCCGCCGCACCGACGAAACCGACCGGGAAACCGATGACGAAGGCCGGGCGCAAATCGGGGTCTTCGGCAAGTTCCAGAAGGTGGAAGAGAGCCGTCGGCGCGTTGCCGATGACCGCGATGGCACCCGAAAGCCGTTCGCCAAGAGCCGAAAAGCCCGCGGCTGTCCGGGTCGTTTGAAGCTCGCCGGCAAGCCGCGCCGCATCGGGCTGCGCAACCGCCGCTTCGATGGGGTTGCCGGCGGGCAGATGCCGCCGGGCAATTCCCGCAGCGACCATGGCCACATCGCAAAGGATCGGTGCACCGGCCAGAAGAGCCGCACGCCCCGCGGCACCCGCCCCCTCCGACCATGCGAGATCGGCGACAAGATCGGGCATCCCACCGGAATGCACGACGCGTTTGGCGAGCGGCCTGAGGTCGACAGGGACCCCAGACAACTCGCATTCCGCTTCGATGATCGCAAAGGAGCGGCGGGTGATTTCGGCGCCGTCGCGCAGATAGTCCATGTTCGCTCAGTGCCGCTTCATCGAACGCGGGCCGAGCGGGTGATCGGCATGCGGATACGGATGATGATGGTGGTCATGGCCATGACCATGGTCGTGATCGTGGCTGTGCCCGTGATCGTGCCCGGCATGCGGATGATCGTGATCGTGGGAATGTCCGTGGTCATGATCATGCCCGTGGCCGTGATGGTGATGCCCATGGTCGTGATCATGCCCATGTCCGTGCGTGTGCGGCTCGTCCTGACAGCGGCCGTTGCAGCTGCCATCGTCGTTGCACAGATCGCAGGCGGCGCCGACGCCTTCCACATGATGGTGGTGGCTTTCCTGAGGCAGACCGATCTCCGCTTCGAAGCCTAGGATCTGCTCCCGGTACTTGCACATCTGACAGTTCATCAGATTGGCGCCATTCAGGATCTCATTGACCCGGTCGGCCATGGTCGCGATCACCTGCGGGTGATCGTTGAGATAGCCCGCCTTGAGGAATTCGATCTCCGGATGGCGCTCGGCCACCGCGTCCGTCGCCATGTAGATGCGGCTCACCAGAACGCCGGTGAAGAGGAAGTACGGGAAGACGATGATGCGCCGGTAGCCGAGCTTGGCCGCATGTTCGAGGCCCGGCTCGACGAGCGGGAACGTGACGCCCGAATAGGCCGTCTCCGCCCAGCCGAAGCCGAAGCCTTCCCACAGCATGCGGGTGATCTTGCAGACGTTGGAATTGGCGTCGGGATCGGAGGCGCCCCGGCCGACGACGACGAGAAGTGTCTCATGCAGCGGCACATCGGAGGGCGAAGCGGCGAGCGCCTCTGAGATACGGTCGGAGGCAGCGCGGATCATGCGCGGATCGATACCGAGATCGCGGCCATAATCGATCGGAACGCCGCGTTCGGCCTGATAGGTGTTGAGGACGGAGGGAATGTCGTTCTTGGCGTGACCAGCGGCAAACAGCATGCCGGGAACGGCGAGGATGCGCGTGCAACCGAGATCCACCAGCTTATCGAGGCCGGTGCGCAGAACCGGTTCGGCGAATTCCAGGTAACCGTATTCGACCGGCCATTGCGGGAAGAGCTTGCGCGCTTCCGTTGCAAGACGGGCGAATTCGTCGACCGCCGCTTTGTTGCGGCTGCCATGGCCGCAAATCATCAATCCGAGTTTTTCCGACACGCGTTCAATCCTCCGATTTTCGGGTGGCGAGGCGACCGCGCATGGGCGCAAAAGCAGGGAGGAAGCAGGACTGCGTCACGGCGGGCCTTCACAAAAACGAACGGATGACCCGCCCACAGCGGAGCTGTGGCGCTGGACGGCCCCGGTTTTGGCTCCCGGTAGGGGTCAGCCGCGCCCGAGATCGTTTTCAGCCCTTCGACGGGCAACCATCCCTGAACCGGCTCTAGAGAGCGAAGGAAGGCGCGTCAATCGCGGAAGCCATTTGGCCACTTGCCAGCCGAAAAGTGGACTGCTCTTTTCGACGGAAATAGCTGAAGATAAAAGTGAAATGCTCAAGCTCTCTGCCAATCTCGGATTTTTATGGACGGACCGGCCGCTGGAGGAGCGAATCGTCGCAGCAAAAAAGTCAGGCTTCGACGCGGTTGAGTTTCAGTTCCCTTATGACGCGTCACGCGAACCGCTGAAACAAGCGCTGCACGAAACCGGCCTGCCGCTTCTCGGCCTCAATACGCGAACCGGTAAGGACGGCGAATTCGGGCTTTCCGCGCTCCCCGGGCGGGAGAAGGAAGCCCTCGCCGCGATCGATGAGGCGATCGAATGGGCCGTCGATCTCGACGGCACCTCCGTGCATGTGATGGCCGGCATTGCCGACGACGAGACGCCTGTCCGCCGCTGCAAGGAAGCTTTTGTGAACGCCCTCTCCTATGCCGCAGGTCGGGCGGCGCAGCACGGCCTGACCATTCTGATCGAGCCGATCAACGCGCGCGACGTACCGGGCTACTTCCTGTCATCGAGCGCGGAGGCGGCACGCATCATCGACATGGTGGCGGCCGACAATCTGAAGCTCCAGTTCGACTGCTATCACGCCCAGATCATGGAAGGCGACCTCGCCCGCCGCATCGCGGCGCTGATGCCGAAGATCGGCCACGTCCAGATCGCCGGCGTGCCGGGACGCAACGAGCCCGACGAGGGTGAAGTCGCCTATTCCTGGCTTTTGCCGGAGATCGAGCGTCTGGGCTATCGGGGCGCCATCGGCGCCGAATACCGCCCCCGCACGACGGTGGAGGCGGGCCTTTCCTGGATGAGGACTTACCGCGACAGCGCCCGATAGCGCTCCACGAGGCCGGCGGTGGAGGAATCGAGACCGTCCGTTGTCGCTCCGTCGCGGATGACCGGCAGGAGGTTGGAGGCGAGCGCCTTGCCGAGCTCCACACCCCACTGATCGAAGGAATTGATGTCCCAGATCGCGCCCATCACGAAGACCCGGTGCTCGTAAAGCGCAATCAGCATACCGAGCGTGTGCGGATCGAGACGCTTGTAGATGAGCGTGTTCGACGGCCGGTTGCCCGGAAACACCTTGTGCGGGGAGAGCCGGTCGATTTCCGCCGGCGCCATCTTCTGGGATGAAAGCTCCGCGCGCACCTCGTCCTCGGTGCGGCCGAAGGCCAGCGCCTGCGCCTGCGCCAGGCAATTGGCGAGGAGCTTGGCATGATGGTCGCCCATCGCTTCGTTGGGTTCCGCCGCAATCAGGAAATCGACGGGCACGACCTCGGTCCCCTGGTGGATGAGCTGGAAGAAGGCGTGCTGACCGTTGGTGCCCGGCTCGCCCCAGACCACCGGCCCGGTCTGGTAATCGACCGCCTTGCCTTCGCGCGTCACCCGCTTGCCGTTCGATTCCATATCGAGCTGCTGCAGATGCGCGGCGAAACGGCTGAGCCGCTGGTCGTAGGGGATCACCGCCTGGGTCGGATAGGCGCAGACATTGCGGTGGTAGATCCCGATGAGCCCCATGATGACGGGGAGGTTCTCGGCGAGCGGCGCCGTGCGGAAATGCTCGTCCATCTGCCGCGCCCCGGCGAGAAAGCGCTTGAAGTTCTTGAAGCCGATCGAGATCGCCAGCGGCAGGCCGATCGCCGACCAGACGGAATAGCGCCCGCCGACCCAGTCCCAGAAGCCGAAGACGCGCTCTTCGTCGATGCCGAATTCGCCGACCTTCTTGAGGTTGGTGGAAAGGGCGGCGAAATGCGCCGAAACCGCCTCCTCTCCAAGCCGCTCCACGATCCAATCGCGCGCCGAGGCGGCGTTGGTCATCGTCTCGAGCGTCGTGAACGTCTTCGACGCGATCAGAAAGAGCGTACGCTCCGGATCGAGTTCGGCGAGCGTGTCGTGGATATGCGCCCCGTCGACATTGGAGACGAAATGCACGCGCGGCCCGCCATCGCGGAAGGGCGTGAGGGCCGCCACCGCCATCGCGGGACCAAGATCGGAACCGCCGATGCCGATATTGACGACATCGGTGAAAGCCTTGCCGTTCGCACCCGTAATCTTGCCCGAGCGCACCCCTTCGGCGAATTCGCCCACACGCTCCAGAACGTCATGCACGCCGAGCATGACATCGACGCCATTCACCTCGACGGCAGCCGATTCCGGCGCCCGCAGGGCGGTGTGCAGCACGGCCCGCTTTTCGGTGAGGTTGATGGCCTCGCCGGTGAACATGGCATGCCGCAGAGCCTCCACTTCCGCAGCCTGGGCGAGCGCGATCAGAAGATCGAAGGTCTCCGCGGTGATGCGGTTCTTCGAATAATCGAGCGTGAGATCGCCAAGGCTCGCCGAAAAGCGCTCAAACCGGCCCGGATCCTCCTGGAAAAGCTCGCGCAGATGGCGCGCGGCAAGACTGCTTTCATGCACCTTCAGGGCATCAAGCGCTGTCCGGGCGGCAGGCTTCATCGTGTCATTCCTCCTGGGGGATCTTTCGTGGGGATCTTCAAAAGCGGCGAGAGTTCATGGCTTGCGCAGGTTGACGGCCTCTCGGGCGAGGCTTTCGATCTTCGCCCAATCGCCGGCGGCAATCGCCTCCTTCGGCGCGAGCCAGGAACCGCCCACGCAGGCGACATTGGGAAGCGCGAGATAATCGCCGGCATTGCCGGGATTGATGCCGCCCGTCGGGCAGAAACGGATCTCTCCGAGCGGCGAGACGAGGGATTTGAGGTAGGCGGCGCCGCCGGCCGCCTCGGCGGGGAAGAATTTCTGGTGATGGTAGCCGGCTTCCACCAGTGCCATCGCCTCCGACGGCGTCGCAGAACCCGGCAGGCCCGGCAGCACGCAATGACGCGCCGCTTCCAGAAGCTGCGGGCTCATGCCGGGCGACACCCAAAAACGCGCGCCGGATCGTTCCGCACGCTTCAGATGGTCGGGGGCGAGAACGGTGCCGACACCGACCGCGACCTCTTCGACCTCCTCCACGATACGCCGCACGGCCTCGAAAGCGGCTTCAGTCCTGAGCGTAATCTCGATCGTGGAAATACCGCCGGCGTGAAGAGCGCGCGCGAGCGGCACGGCAACCTCCGCATCGTCCAGAATGAGAACGGGAACGACGGGCTGTGCGCCGAGAAGGCTTTCGAGTTCTTCGGTCTTGTGATGCATCGTCTCTGGTCTTCTTTCCTGAATTCGCCCAGCCCCCCGCGGGCGTGATACCCACGATCTTCGCCTATCTAGGACTTCCTCCAAGAAGGCGAGCGCGACCTCTGCGCACGCCCCCTCTTTTGCGCGTCAAGCGGCCTCGGTGACGGCGGCAGGTCGGATGACACCTGCCCCCTCTTCGGCATCGCCCGCCATGGTGCGGAAGGCGGCGAAGAGTTCGCGCCCCATGCCGAACTGGTTGCCGGAGAGATCGCCCGTCTCAGCCTCCCGCGCCGACCATTCCGCCTCGTCGACAAGGGCCGAGAGTGTGCCGGCCGTCGCATCGACACGGACGACATCACCGGTTCTGAGCTTTGCGATCGGACCGCCAGAGACGGCCTCCGGTGTGACATGGATGGCGGCAGGCACCTTGCCGGAAGCGCCGGACATGCGCCCATCGGTGACGAGGGCCACTTTGAAACCGCGGTCCTGCAGCACACCGAGTTGCGGCGTAAGCTTATGCAGCTCCGGCATGCCATTCGCCTTCGGCCCTTGGAAGCGCACGACAGCAACGAAATCGCGATCGAGCTCACCCGCCTTGAAGGCCGCAAGGAGATCCTCCTGCGAATGAAACACGATCGCAGGCGCCTCGACGATATGCCGCTCCGGCTTGACGGCGGAAACCTTGATCACGGCGCGGCCGAGATTGCCAGTGAGAAGCTTCAAGCCGCCCGTCGCCTGGAAGGGATTGGCAGCGGAGCGCAAAACATTCTCGTCGTGGCTCGTCTCCGGCGCCTCGCGCCAGGTGGCCTCGCCCTCGGCGTCGAGCACCGCCTCGCGGCGATATTGCGAAAGGCCACCGCCGGCGACCGTGCGCACATCCTCGTGCAGAAAGCCTTCATCGAGGAGCGTGCCGATCAGATAGCCCATGCCTCCGGCCGCGTGGAAATGGTTCACGTCGGCAAGACCGTTCGGATAAATGCGCGTGACGAGCGGAACGACCTCCGAAAGCGCGGCGAAATCCTCCCAATTGACGACGATTCCGGCGGCCTGTGCGATCGCCACGAGATGCAGCGTGTGATTGGTCGAGCCGCCGGTCGCGTGCAGGCCGACGATGCCGTTGACGATCGCCTTCTCGTCGATGATCTCGCCGACCGGGGTGTAGTCGTTGCCGAGAGCGGTGATGGCGAGCGCCCGCTTCGCTGCCGCGCGCGTCAGCGCGTCCCGCAGCGGCGTGTTCGGATTGACGAAGGAGGCTCCGGGCAGGTGCAGGCCCATGATCTCCATCAGCATCTGGTTGGAATTGGCCGTGCCGTAGAAGGTGCAGGTGCCGGGTCCATGGTAGGATTTCGATTCCGACTCCAGGAGCTCCGCGCGCCCGATCTTGCCTTCGGCGTAGAGCTGGCGGATGCGTGCCTTTTCGTCGTTGGGAAGACCCGACGGCATCGGCCCTGCCGGCACGAAAACCGCCGGCAGATGCCCGAAGGACAGCGCCGCGATCGTCAAGCCGGGAACGATCTTGTCGCAAATGCCGAGAAAGACGGCGGCATCGAACATGTTGTGCGACAGCGCGATCCCGGCCGCCATGGCGATGACGTCGCGCGAGAAGAGCGACAGATCCATGCCCGTCTGTCCCTGAGTGACGCCATCGCACATCGCCGGCACGCCGCCCGCGACCTGTGCCACACCGCCCGCCTCGTGCGCCGCCTTGCGGATCACGTCGGGAAAACGCTCGTAAGGCTGATGCGCCGAGAGCATGTCGTTGTAGGCCGTGACGATCGCGAGATTGGGCGTCGTATCGCCGGCGAGCGCCGCCTTGTCGGATGCAGCGCAGGCGGCGAAGCCATGGGCGAGGTTGCCGCACGACAGGGTCTGACGGCGCGGACCCGCATCGCGGGCTTTGTGGATGCGATCGAGATACGCCTGACGCGTTGAGGCCGAGCGCGCCGCGACGCGTTCCGTCACGGCTGCGATTTCGGAGCGAACTGACATAAGAACTCCTTCGCCTTACGGCGCATAGAAGATTTCGGTGGGGACCCGGTCCTGTCTCAAGATAGCGCGGATCGGCATCTCTTCGATGTCGCCGTCAAGGCGCGCTTTGTCGAGGACGGCGCGTTTCTCCTCGCCTTCGATATGCAGGATCAAGGTCTTGACGCTGAGAAGCCGGGGCAGAGTGAAGGTGATGCGTGGCTCGCCCGCTGCCTCCGCACGCATCGGCAGGAGCGGCAGCTCCTGTGCCGGATCGATGGCCGCGGCGAGATTGTCCCCGCCCGGGAACCAGGAGGCGGTGTGGCCGTCCGATCCCATGCCCATGACGACGACGTCGAAGGTTTCCGGCAATGCTTCGGTCGCAAGCGTCGCCGCACCCACGCCATCCTCCGGCGTGTCTGCTCCCGTATAAAGCGGAATGAAGCGGGCGGCTTTGGCCGGGCCTTTGCCGAAATGCTCGGCCACGAGCCGTGCGTTGGACCGCTCGTGCTCTACCGGCACCCAGCGCTCATCGACGAGCGTAACGAAGACTTTCTCCCAAGCGAGCGGACGCTGCGACAGGACCTCGAAAAAGAGCTTAGGCGTGGAGCCGCCGGAGAGTGCCAGGCTCGCCACGCCGTTCTTGGCAATACCTGCGGCAAGGGTGCGCTCCGTGAGGTCGGCAAGACTTTCGGCGAGTGCGTCCCGGTCCTCGAAATTGTGCCAGTTATGCACCATCAATCGGTATCCTCATGCCAGGTGCGGCCGTCACGCTCGATAAGGGCGATGGCAGCCGACGGTCCCCAGGTGCCCGCCGTGTAGGGCACGGGCGGACTGCCGTCCTCGTCCCAGGCATTATGGATCGGATCGGTCCACGCCCAGGCGGCCTCCACCTCATCGCGCCGCATGAACAGCGTCTGGTTGCCGCGAATGACGTCCAGGAGCAGCCGCTCATACGCATCGGGATAACGCTCCTGGAAGGATTCTGCGAAGCTCATATCGAGCGGCACGTAATTGAGACGCATGCCGCCCGGGCCCGGATCCTTGATCATGATCCACTGCTTCACGCCTTCGTCCGGCTGCAGGCGCAGGACGAGCCGGTTCTGCGAAATGACGCCGGAATCCTTGGGAAAGATGGAGTGTGGGATCGCCCGGAAGGTGATGACGATCTCCGAGACCCGGTCGGCGAGCCGCTTGCCGGTCCTCAGATAGAAGGGCACGCCGGCCCAACGCCAGTTGGCGACCTCGACCTTCAACGCCGCAAACGTTTCCGTGCGGCTGCGCTTGTCGCCGATCTCCTCCGCATAGGAGGGAACCGCGCCGCCTTCCGCAGCACCGGCGCGGTACTGGCCGCGCACCGTCAGGCGGTCGTAATTCGTGGCATCGATCGGCTTCAGCGCTCGGAGAACCTTGAGCTTCTCGTCGCGGAGCGAATTGGCATCGAAAGAATCGGGCGGCTCCATCGCGACGAGGCACAGAAGCTGGATCATATGGTTCTGCACCATGTCGCGGAGCGCGCCGGACGTGTCGTAATAATCGCCGCGCGAGCCGACCCCGATCGATTCGGCCACCGTGATCTGCACATGATCGATATGGGCAGAGTTCCACAGAGGCTCGAAAAGCGTGTTGGCGAAGCGCAGAGCCATCAGGTTCTGCACCGTCTCCTTGCCGAGATAATGATCGATGCGGAAGACTTGGCTCTCGTGAAAGGCCTGAGCGACGGCATCGTTGACCTTGACCGCAGAGGCGAGATCGCGCCCGACCGGCTTTTCGATAACGACCCGCGAATTGGGCGTCACCAGCCCGTGCTGGGCGAAACGCTGACACAGATCGTCGAAGAGGTTCGGAGCGACCGCGAGATAGAAGGCGCGCACACGCTCTTTATCGCGATCGAGCTCATCGCGCAGCGCGTCCCAGCCGTCGTCCGACAAGGCATCGAGCGAACGGTATGAGAGCATTCCGAGAAAAGCGTCGAGCGTTTCGCGCGAGCGCTCGCCTTCCGGTACGAACTCCGTCAGCGCCTCTTCCGTCATGGCGCGATAATCATCGTCGCTCATCTTGCGGCGGGAGGCCGCGATGATCCGCCCTTCGGCGGGAATCTGGCCATCACGCATGCGGTGATAAAGGGCAGGAAGGAGTTTGCGGCGGGCGAGATCGCCCGTTCCTCCGAAGACGATATAATCGAAGGGCTCGACCGGGATGACGCGGTAGGTCATGAAGACAGCCTGCAGAGAAGAAAGAAGCGACAACTTGTCCCAGCGTTCCGCCACATTCCCCAGTCTCGGTCAAGGGAGCCCCTCTGGTGCGGGCATGATAAGTGGCACGAACTCCGGATCTCCCGGTGCACGTATCGCGGCCAAGAGCGTGAGCAAGACCTTTGCCGACGGCCTCAGCACACTGGAAGCCGTGTCTCTCGAGGTCGAGCCCGGGGAATTCGTCGCGCTTCTCGGCCCGTCCGGCTGCGGCAAGACCACGTTTTTGCGGGTTGCGGCGGGCCTGGAGCCGTTGAGCGAGGGCCGCATCACTGTCGAGCGTGCTGCATCCGATCGGCCCGCCGAGATCGGCTACGTCTTTCAGACGCCGACCTTGATGCCCTGGGCAAGTGTCCTTGCGAATGTCCGCCTGCCGCTCACCTTGCGCAAACAGCCGCGAAAATCGGCCGACGCAGATGCGAAAGCCGCGCTGGCGAATGTCGGCCTCGCCGATTTTGCCGAGGCATTGCCGCGCCAGCTCTCCGGCGGCATGGCGATGCGCGCCTCGCTCGCACGCGCGCTGGTGACGAAGCCGAACCTTCTGCTTCTCGACGAACCGTTTGCGGCGCTCGACGAGATGACCCGTTTTCGCCTCGGCGACGAGCTCATGGCGCTGCAGGCAGAGCAGCAGTTCACCGTGCTTTTCGTCACGCATTCCCTGTATGAGGCGGCGTTTCTGGCGGACCGCATCGCCGTCTTCTCGCCGAGACCAGGCCGCATCATCGGTGAGGTGAAAAACACCGCAGCGCGCCCACGCCGGCCGGATTACCGGACCAGCCAGCCTTTTCAGGAGCTGGTGGAAGAGCTCCGCCGGCTCCTCTCCGGCAACGCGGAGCCTTCATCTTCGCCACAGAACATGTCGTAGATGACGTCGATGAGCCGTCGGGCTCGCCCGGAGGCGAGGCTGTAAAAGATCGTCTTTCCCTCGCGGCGGGTCGCCACCAGCCCTTCCAGGCGCAGACGCGCAAGCTGTTGCGACACCGTCGGTTGGCGCAGCGCCAGGAGCGTTTCCAGCTCCGTCACCGATTTTTCGCCGTCGGCCAGATGACACAAGATCATCAGACGGCTCTCATGCGACAGCGCCTTCAGGAAGGCGCTCGCCGCGGCCGCCTTTTCGGCAAGGCTCGGCAGTTCGGGCTCGTCGGTCTCTGTCAGCGTTCTTGCAAGAGGCATTGGGGTCCTGGCCAGCTCTCGTCAGCGATGAGGTCGCGCGCTATGGTCGCTTCGCCCGCGACATCGCAGCGCGGTACCATAACGTTCTCTTGAATCTCTTTTTATCGCCATCCGAGCCATATGTAGAGGAACTTCAAACTTTGCCCAAGCGCTGAATGCGCAGGGCGCAACCTTCGCATCCCAGAGGACAGACCGTGCTCGACATCACCTGGGTCGGCGCCTTTATCGGCGGCCTCTTATCTTTCGTCTCGCCTTGCGTTCTTCCGATCGTTCCGGCCTCGCTGTGCTTTATCGCCGGCGTGTCTCTTGATGAGCTTTCAGGTCAGGGGGACGTTCCTTCCGGCCTGACGCGCAAGGTCTTCACCGCCGCCCTGGCCTTCGTGCTGGGCTTCACGACGGTCTTCGTGCTGTTGGGCATGACGGCCTCCGGCATCGGCCGGCTCCTGGCGGAATACAAGGACTGGCTGGCGATCGTGGCAGGCGTCGTGATCATCGGCTTCGGCCTGCATTTTCTGGGGCTTCTCCGCTTCGGTTTCCTCTATCGCGAGGCGCGTTTCCAGGTGCGGGAGAAGCCACCGGGGCTCTTCGGCGCCTATCTGATCGGCCTCGCCTTCGCCTTTGGCTGGACGCCCTGCGTCGGCCCGGCTCTCGGCACCATCCTCGCCCTTGCCGGACGCGAGGGCTCCGCCCCCGAAGGGGCGCTCCTTCTCTTCATCTATGGCATGGGTATGGGCTTGCCGTTCCTGATTGCGGCGCTCTTCGCCGGCCCCTTCTTGCGCTGGGCCTCCGGCTTCCGCCGCCACATGGCGACGGTGGAAAAGGCGATGGGCGGTCTCCTCGTCCTGACCGGCATTCTCTTCCTGACCGGAGATATGGCGAGCCTGTCTTATTGGCTCCTGGAGACCTTCCCTTCCTTGCAGACGATCGGCTGAGGTCGCCTCCAGCCCCCTGACGGCGTCAGCCGTCAGGCCTCCTCTCGCGGAATGAGCGCCCCGCGCACCATGATGACGCGACGCGCCAGGGCCTGTCCCCGTGCAACGGCAACTTCGGGTTCGGTCCCCTGCAGACGGGCGGCGAGATAGGCCGCATTGAAGCTGTCGCCCGCCGCCGTCGTATCGACGGGAACGACCTTCTCGCCGATCGGAACCTCGACCTCACCACCGTCATGGCGCACGAGCACGCCCGCGTCGCCACGCTTCAGGACGATCTCCTCTGCCCCGAAATCCTGCAGGGCGGCCATGACGTCATCATCGGTATCGAGTTCCCACAACAGCCTTTCATCGTCGCACGACGGCAGAAGCAGCGTGGCAAGCGGCAGGAAGCGGCGGAAGACGGAGCGAGCCCGCTCGATATCGCCTGCCCACAAGGCCGGACGATAATTGCTGTCGAAAGCGATTTTCGTCCCCGCCTGCCGCGCGCGTTTGAGCGCCGCTTCAAAACGTTCGAGCCCCGCGTCGGAATAGATGCCGAGCGTGATCCCGGAGAAATAGATCCATTCCGCCGCCTCCATTGCCGCTTCGATACGCGAACTCTCCTCGAGCTCGAAGAGCTGACGGGCCGGCGCATTCTGCCGCCAATAGAAGAACCGCCGCTCACCGTCCGAATCAGTTTCGATCGCGTAAAGGCCCGGAAGCCGCTCCGGCACACGCAGGACGGCATCTACGGAAAGACCTTCCACCTGAGCGAGAGAGACGATCGCCCCGCTGAACGGGTCATCCCCGCCAAGGGCCGTCGCATAGCCCGTTTTGACCCCCTCGCGTGCGAGATAAACGGCCGTATTGAAGGTATCGCCACCATATTGGATGGCGTAGGAACCCAAGCTAGTTTTGAATAGCTCGATCATGCACTCGCCGATCGACAGCACCCGCACACCCATTTCGATCCTCTCCTCCCCTCCGGCTCCTCATTTGGCGCCGTTCCCAGAGCTTCCTGAAATCGTTGTGGAATACCAAAGGATTGTCTGACAAGCCCGCCCCCGACTCCCTCGGCCCCTCTCCGGCGCAACCAGCGTCTCCCCGATACCGCCGCGCTCTCGCCTCCAGCCTTGGGCCGTTCAAGCGCGAGCGCTTCCCCTATCGCAAATTCATCACCGCGCTCGCTCTCGGTGGCGCGGGGGGCTCGCTGTTTTACTATTTCAGCCTGCCTCTCGCCTGGATGCTCGGGCCGATGACCTTCTGCACCATCGGTGCGCTTTTGAAGGCGCCGATCGCAGCACCCTCCATCGTGCGCCCCCCGATGATCATCATCATCGGCGTTCTGCTGGGATCTGGTTTCCGGCCGGATTTGATGGGACATCTGGCCGACTGGATCCCGACACTTCTCGGACTCGTCCTGTTCGTCGCCGTCTCTGCGGTCTTGTGCATCACCTATTTTCGTGTGGTGGCAGGCTTCGACTGGGTGACGGCCTATTTCTCCGGCATGCCGGGAGGTCTCGTCGTCATGACGGTGCTCGGAGAAGAGCGCGGCGGTGACGGCGGCATGATCGCGCTCGTCCATGCCGCGCGCATCCTTCTCGTCGTCATGACGCTGCCGTTCCTGGTCGAATGGCTTTCCGGCGAGACGATCACGAGCGGGACGGGCAGCGCCGGAGCCGGGACACCCTTCATCGAGGGAGCCTTCTGGTTCCTCGTCTCGGCCGTCTTGGGCGTCATCATCGGGCGCCTGTTTCGCTTTCCCTCGCCCGAGATGATCGGACCGATGACGGTCAGCGCCGCCATTCATCTCTCCGGCGTCACGCATTTCGTCCCGCCCTATGGGCTGGTGATCGCCGCACAGCTCGTTCTCGGCACGGTCATCGGCTGCCGCTTCCGCTCGACGCCGGCGGCAACAGTGCTGAAGGTGATGCTTCTGTCACTGGGCTCGACCGTCATCCTGCTCACCGTGACCTACGGCTTTGCCTACACGATCGGACACTTTACGCGTTTCGACGCGCTCGCCTTGATGCTCGCTTATTCGCCCGGTGGCTTGACGGAGATGAGCCTCGTCGCCCTCTCGCTGCAGGTGGAAGTCGCCTTTGTGGCGACGCATCACATCGCCCGGATCTTGATCGTGCTCATCACCTCAAACGCCGCCTTCGGCCTCATCTCGCGGCTCCGCAAGCGCAAGACCTGAGCGTTGGCTCAGCGCAACGAGGCTTCGCGGATCGCCGGGCGCCGCGCCCAGGAACGCCCGGCTACGGCCGCCTCCGCGCCCTGACCGGGCTGGTAGAAGAGATCGACGCCAGGCAGCGCTCCGCGCTCGAGGGCGGCAATCGTTGGCTTGTTGCGCACCAGAAAACTGTCGAATCCACAGCGCAGCATCAGCGGGATCTGATCGATGAGGACGTCGCCGACGGCGCGGACCTCCCCGGAGAATCCATGACGGGAGCGCAAGATCTCGGCCTTCGAAAACGAGCGTCCATCGGTGAAGGCCGGGAAATCGAGCGCCACGAGCTCAAGGCCTGCCAGATGCGGCACGAGGAGATCGACCGGTTCACCGGCGCTCAGAAGCGCGCCCATCGGAGTGAGGCGCGCCTCCGCCACCACCTCGTCCAGGCGGGCGGCGGGCAGAATGACTTTGTCTTCCGCCACGACGGCCTCATCAGCCTGGAGGAGGCGCCATTCATCGGCGGCAAAGCCGCCCTTGCGCCAAAGGCGCGTCTCATCACTCATGGTCATGTCCTGAGGGCCATTTCTTGAGATCGCTCCGGTCGACGACCGGCTCGCATCACGGAGCGAGATGGATGCCGCATTCGGTCTTGTCGCGCCCGCGCCAGCGCCCTGCCCGCTCATCCTCGCCCGGCTTGATGCGCGACGTGCACGGCATGCAGCCGATCGACGGATAGCCTTCCGCCACCAGCGGATGGCGCGGCAGGTCGAAACGCTCGAAATAGGCGCGGATATCTTGAGGGCCCCAGCCGGCAAGCGGATTGACCTTGAGCCTGGGCCCGTCGACCTCGAAGGCCGGCATGCGCGCCCGGGTGGCGCTCTGGTGGCGCTTGCGGCCGTTCATCCAGGCCGAAAAGGGCTGAAGAGCACCGGCGAGCGGCAAGGTCTTGCGCAGATGGCAGCAGCGATCGGCATCCTGCGAAAACAGCATCCCCACCGGATCTTCGCGTTTGAGATCCTCCGGGTCGGGCTTGATCAGCCGCACATCCTTGAGACCGAGTGTCTCCGTCAGCGTCTCGCGATAGCGGTGCGTGGCCGGGAAATGCTTGCCGGTGTCGATGAAAAGCACCGGCGTCGATGGCTCGATCTCCGACAGCATGTGCAGCCAGACGGCCGATTCGGCGCCGAAGCTCGTCACAGCCGCGATATCGTCGAGATCGAACTCGTCGAGTGCGATGCGCAGGATCTCCTGTGGTGTCGCATCGCCGTAGCGCGCCTCAAGGTCGGCGGCACGCGCGGCGACATCGCCATCGCACGCACGGCGCGGCCCCGCTGATCCTGTTGCAGGCTCAAACGGTCGCATAGAGCGCCTCCTTGAAGGGTTCCTGCCCCAGCCGCCGGTAAGCGGAGAGAAAACTCTCTGTCTCATCCAGCCGAAGATCGAGATACCGATCGACCAGGGTTTCAACTGCATCAACTACCTCCTCGGACGAGAAGCCCCGGCCAACGATCTCGCCGATGGTGGTGGTCTCATCGCCCGACCCCCCGAGCGTGATCTGGTAGAATTCCTGGCCCTTCTTCTCCACCCCCAAAATGCCGATATGGCCGACATGATGGTGGCCGCAGGCGTTGATGCAGCCCGAAATCTTGATCTTCAATTCCCCGATTTGCCGCTGTCTATTTGGATCTCCGAAACGTTTGGAGAGGTTCTGAGCGACCGGAATGGAGCGTGCATTGGCGAGCGCGCAGTAATCGAGCCCCGGGCAGGCGATGATGTCGGTGATCAGCCCGGCATTGCCCTCCGCGAGGCCGATCGCGACAAGTTGATCGTAGACCGCTTTGAGATCGTCGAGCGCGACATACGGCAGGACGAGATTCTGCTCGTGGCTGACACGGATTTCGCTGTGGCCGTAACGTTCGGCGAGATCGGCGATCGCATCCATCTGGTCGGCGGAAGCATCGCCCGGCACCGCTCCGATCGATTTCAGCGAGATCGTCAGGATGGCATGGCCCGGCAGTTTGTGGGCTTCGACATTGCGGTCGACCCAAGCTGCAAAAGCACGATCTCCTGCGCGCGCCCGCTCAAAAGCCTCCGAACGCGCCGGACGTGGCTCGAGCGTGGGAAGCGCAAAATACGCGTCAATCTTACGAGTATCCTCGGCCGGAAGCGTCAGGTCGCGGCCCTGAAGCTCGGTGAATTCGCGCTCGATCTCCCCCTTCAGTTCCTCCGTTCCCGTCTCGTGAACGAGGATCTTGATGCGCGCCTTGTATTTGTTGTCGCGTCGCCCGTGCAGATTGTAGACGCGCAGGATCGCCGTCACATAGGCGAGAAGGTCGGCCTCAGGCAGGAAGTCGCGCACCTTCTTGGCGATCATCGGCGTGCGCCCCTGGCCGCCGCCGACATAGACGGCGAAGCCGAGGGCGCCCGATTGGTCTCGCTTCAGCTGGAGGCCGATATCGTGCGTCTGGATAGCGGCGCGGTCCCGCTCCGACCCGATGAGGGCGATCTTGAACTTCCGTGGCAGGAAGGAAAACTCCGGGTGGATCGACGACCACTGCCGGAGGATTTCGGCATAGGGCCGCGGATCGGCGATCTCGTCGCCGGCCGCACC
This sequence comes from Afifella sp. H1R, assembly GCF_021462425.1. NCBI lineage: Bacteria > Pseudomonadati > Pseudomonadota > Alphaproteobacteria > Hyphomicrobiales > Afifellaceae > Afifella > Afifella sp. H1R. The sequence goes on along the minus strand of NZ_JAKEDY010000002.1, from coordinate 905,652 downwards.
GGCAAAATGATCGGCCGTCACGTTGCGGATGCAATTGCCCGAGCTTTGGATGGCATGCATCTCCACGCTCGCGAGGTCGTCGAGGATCGCAGGGATATCGACGAGCCGCGGCCAGTTGAACTGGAGGTTCTGGCGCGTGGTGAAGTGCCCGTAGCCGCGATCATACGTGCGCGCGATATGGGCCAGCATGTGCATCTGCCGCGCCGAAAGGGTGCCGTAGGGAATGGAGATACGCAGCATATAGGCGTGGAGCTGCAGATAGACGCCGTTCATCAGCCTGAGCGGCTTGAACTCGTCTTCCGAAAGCTCTCCGGACAGCCGCCGCTCCACCTGCCCGCGGAATTGCCGGATCCGCTCCTGCACGAAGCGGTGATCGAATTCATCGTAGCGATACATGAGACTTCCGTTCGCTGAAAAAAAGGAGAGAGCGGTTTAGGCCGCGTCTTCGAAAAGCTTTGTCGGGCGGTCGACGTCGAGGCGGCCGACGTCGGGCCGGATGCTCGGGCCCTGCGCCCGGATGCGCTCGCGCAACCTCACCGGCACGATCTCGCCCTCCGCCTGCGTGACGGCGATGGCGTCCGGACCGACGATCTCCTGGCGTGAGACTGCCGCATCCGCGTCCGCAAGGCCTTCCGCAACCTTCTCCGGCGCAAAGACTTTGGCCGCGTTGATATCTTCAAACCAATGGCCTCCGGCACCGAGCCAGACGACGGCCCCGTCTTCGAGCCGGTTGGCGGTGACGACCTGAAGGTCCTGGCGCTTGCCGCTCATGCTGCGAGCCTTTCTGAAACGTGGAGGGGTTCGGCCCGATCGAGTCGGGCGGCCGCAACAGCCTCGCCGACGACGACGAGACTTGGGCCGGAGAGATCCTCGCGGTCCGCAAGGGCCGGCAGATCATTGAGCGTGCCGACCAGCATGCGCTTGTCGGGCCGGCTCGCATTTTCAACGACGGCAACGGGTGTATCTTCGCTGAGGCCGGCATCGGCCAGCCGCGCTGCGATATCGGCGGCGACGCTTCTGCCCATATAGATCGCAAGCGTCATTCCGCCGGCCGCAAGTCGCGCCCAATCCGGCAATGCCTCGCCATACATGTCGTGACCTGTGGTGAAGACGAGAGACGACGCGGTGCCCCGGAGCGTCAGCGGCAGCTCGAGATCCGCCGCTGCCGCAAGCCCCGCCGTCACCCCGGGGACCACGTCGTGGGCGATACCCGCAGCGCGGAGCGCCGCGAGTTCTTCGCCCGCGCGACCGAAGACCATCGGATCGCCAGCCTTGAGCCGCACCACACGACGCCCCTCGCGCGCGGCAGCGATCAGCAGGCGATTGATCTCTTCCTGCGATTTCGCGTGGCAGCCCTTCCGCTTTCCGACATTCACGCGCTCCGCATCGCGGCGGCCCTGAGCGATCACAGCCTCCGGCACCAGCGCATCGTGGAAAATGATATCCGCTTCCTGCAACACACGTTGCGCCCGCAGCGTGAGAAGATCTTCCGCACCTGGCCCGGCACCGACGAGCGAGACGAAGCCACGGGCGGGCACAGCCGCATGATCGATCAAGCGCTCGGCTTCGCGGACCGCGCCGTCCCGGTCGCCCGCCGAAAATAGAGAGAGCGCCGCGCTGTCGAAGAAACCAGCCCAGAAGCGTCGGCGCGCCACCCCGTCGGACAGCCGCGAACGCACCCGTCCCCGCAGGGAATCGGCAAAGGCGATGAAGCGACCGTAATCGCGCGGCAGCATCGCCTCGAGACGCGCCCGCAGCCGCCGCGCCGCCACCGGCGCTGCGCCCGTGGTGGTGATGGCAACGGCGAGAGGCGCCCGGTTGACGAGAGCTGGCGTATAGAAATCGCAGAGTTCGGGCCGGTCGACGGCGTTCGCAGGAATGCCCCGCGCACGAGCCGCCGCGACGACCCGGCGATCCTCCGCCTCTTCGCCCGAGGCGGCAAAGACGAGAACGGCGCCCTCGACATCGGACGCCTCAAAGTCGCGGGGAAGATGGAGGGCGCCCGTCGAGACGATGGCCTCCTTCAGCGCCGGCGATAGCTCGGCTGCAACGACGGAGATCTCCGCGAGGCTCTCCCCGAGAAGTCGGACCTTGGCGGCCGCCTCGTCGCCGCCGCCAACGACCAGGACACATCTCCCTGCCACCTTGTGGAAGGCCGGGAAGACATGCAGCTTTTCGGACCGGGAGACGACCATGGGATGCCCTTAGAACGAAACGTCGTTCTATAGGACCACGCAAATTGCATCTCTCAAAGCAACGTCTGAGCGAGAAATCAGGAAAACAAAGAAACTGGTTCTAACGCGAGGCAATGCAGAGGAAGCCTGTGCGGGCTTCCTCAATATTCGTGTTCGAGCGCGATACCGAGAGCGGAATCGCCCTCCGCCCCGAGCTCGCCGCGCACCTTCACGCCCTTGGTGACATCGAGATTGATCGTCACCTTGGTCGAATCGGCCCCGGTGCCGCTCTGCACGCCGAGATAGATGTTGTCGCTGATGTAGCGCCCGGCCTGGACGGCGGTGTTGCCCTCGCTGTCGGTGACGATGTCGAGATCGTCGAGCCCCGTCGCCTCACGCAGCCGACCGAACAGGCCCGGGCCTTCGGTCAGACCGCCGAGCTCTGCGGCGGCGGCCGCCAGGCGGGCAATCTGGAAAGGCGACAGATCGGCGAGCGAATGGCCAAAGAGAAGCTGAGCCAGGACTTCATCCTGGGGCAGCTGTGGCACGGACGAGAAGGTTACCGCCGGATCGGAGGCGCGCCCGGAAATCAAGATCGTCACCGTGATATCGCCGCTGTCGGTCGTGGCGGAGAAATCGAGATAGGGATCGAGATCGCCAATGAAATTGACCTCGCCGCTGTCGATGGTGATGCGCTTCGTCAGGATGTCGAGACGCCCGCGGATGAGTTCAAAGCCGCCGGTGGCGACGATATTGGACGTCGAGCCGCGCAACGTCACACGACCGCCGAGCTCGGCATCGAGGCCGCGGCCACGCACGAAGATGCGGTTTGGAGCGTTGATGAGGAGGTCGAGATTGACGCCACCGCCGGTGTCGGCCCCATCGGCCGGACGCGAACGCGGCATCGCCTGATGCACCGTCCGCAGGATCGCCGCCGTCGCATGGAGATGCTCCACATCGAGGGCGAGCGCCCCGCCCGGCAGGCTTTCGGGAACCGTGATATCGACGCGCTGAAGCCGCACTTCGCCACCGATCGTCGGCCCTGAGAGCGCCGCCCCACGGATCGAAAGATCGGCATCGAAGCGCGCCGTCGCGAGATCGCCATCGGAATAGCGCCCATTGCGCACAGCCAAGGTCAGATCGAGCGGGTAGCCGCCGGAAAGGCCGACGGAGCCCGAGCCCGAAAGCGTGCCGGAGGGCGCGTACTGGGCGTTGAGGCTTTCGACGACGACGCGGTCGCCGGTGAAATTCGCGCGCAGTTGGATGTTGCGCAGAACCGTCCCGGTTTCCGGATCGGCGAAAGTGGCTCCGCTTGTCGTCGCGCTGCCCGAGATCTGCGGCGAGGTGAGCGCGCCGCGCACGCCGACATCGATTTGCGCGCGTCCGCTGAGCGCCGCATCGCGGCTTGCCAGGAATGTATTGGCGAGTTCAAGCGGCGCGGTTCCGTTGACCCGGAGATCGAGGCTCTGGCTGCCTGTCACCGCGACGCTGCCGTTGATCGCGAGTTCGACGCCGCTGCCCGTGATGCGGCTGTTCTGCAAGCGGACAGCGCCGTTGTCGTAGGCGCCGGTGGCGGAAAGCGTCAAAGCGCCGAGACCGATGGAGCGCGTCTGCTGGAGTGAGGCGTTCTGCCAGGTGAGATCGAAGCGCGCCGCAGGTGCTTGAAGCGTACCCCGGGCGCTGGCCGTGCCCGTGATATTCCCTTCGGCGCCGAGATCGGGGCGGATGGCATTGATCGCCGCAGCCGGCAGACTGACGATACGGGCGTTCACGTCCATACGGCCCGCGCCGGAGACAGGCACGGTACCGTTCACCTCCAGGCGCTCACCACGCCGGCCATTGATCGCAGCATCGATATCGACGGAGCCGTCGACGTAATTTCCCTTCGCAGAAATATCGAACGGGCCGGCATTGGCCTGCCGAACCGGGGCGGCCGTCGCGCCGCGCCAGGTGACGTCGAAGGCGGGTTCCGGGCGAGCCGACGTTCCCTTGACCTTCGCCTGACCGGAGATGGTGCCGGCGAGATCGAGATCGGGCGCAAAAGCGTTGACGACCGCCGCATTGACCGCATCGAGCACGACCTGGAGATCGAGCTCGTTGCCGGCCGAGCCATTGACGGTCAATTGGCCGCCGCCCGCAGCAAGCGCCAGATCGTCGATGCCGACCGTACCGTTTTCGAGGACGATGCGCGACGGACGTTGCAGTTCGGCGGCCACGCCCTGATGCGAGAAGGAGAGAGTCTCGAGATTGACGGAAAAACCCTTGTCGATTGGCTGAAGTTGGCCGGCCAGCCGCCCTCCGCCATCCGCAGTGTCGGCAGTCACCCGGAAATCCGTGTTGCCTTCCGTCTGCTCAGCGGTTCCTTCCAGGCTGCGCACGTCGAAACCGCCGGCGCGGATGCCGCGAAAATCGAACATGCCCTGGAGAGCGGGCGCCTGAAGCAGGTTTTCGCCCGACAGGTCGATGCGCCCCGAGGTGACCGAGGCCTGCTCCAGTTTCAGATTGTCGATGGTCCCGGAAACCCGCGCATCCTGCTGACCCTCGTCGGAGGAAAGCGCAATATCGAGATCGACGGCGCCTTCCGCTTCCATAAGGAAGAGCGGCGCGATCGCGGCGATGTTGGGCGCATCGAGGCTGAGATCACCGGAGACGAGGCCATCGGCACGCATCGCAGCATCGCCGGCGAGCTTTGCCGCCCCCGCGGAGACCAGAAGATCCTGCAGCTGCCGGACCCCGCCCTCGAGCGAGGCGATGCGCCCCGACCCGTCGATCGGCACGCCCCCGAGACTGCCGGCAAGCGAGAACTCACCGTCGACCTTGCTGCCTGCAACTGTACCGTTGAAGCTCGCCTTGGCGCCGGTGAGCCGCTTGTCCATCATGACGAGGTTGTCGCCCGTCGCCGTCGCGGAAATCTGGGGCGCCGCCTGCGTGCCGGAAATATCGACGACGAGGCGTGCCGCCCCCTTCGCGCGATCTGTGGCGCGAGCGAGGTCGTCGATCTCGGCCCGCAGCGCGAGATCGACGGTGTCCGCAGCGTAGCTGCCGTCCGCAGTCAGGGCGAGGGCGTCGGAATCCAGGTGAAGATCGCGGAAGGCGAAGCCGCCGGTCTCGTTGCGCGCCACACCACCTTCGAGGCGCACCGGGCCGATGAGAAGGGCATCGAGAGGGGCGATACCCACGCCGAGCCCTCGGCCGTTCGCGCCGACGGTCAGATCGAAGCCCATCGATTTGAGGTCGACGCTGCCATTGGCGTCGACATCGACGGCACCGGCGAGATCCTGCCCGGCGAGGCCGGAGAAGCGAGAAAGATCCGCGGTCGATAAAGCGGCGCGGCCGAGGATCGAGCGCAGCGACGCCGCGCCGGTAAAGCTCGCTTCGGTGTTTCCGGCGACAACGCGGCTTTCTTCCACGCGCACCGGCGAGCCCGCCTGCCAGCTGCCTTTGGCGTTCAGGCTGATCGCCTGCCCGACGGCCTGCGCAAGAGCGCTGTCGCGGGGCTCGATCCCCTCCGCCTGCCCTTGGACATCGAAGGTCGCCTGGCGCCCCTGCGGATCGCCGAGCGACTGCGCCTGGCCGGAGCCGCGGAGGTTGAGGCTCGCGAGATTGCCTTGCGGATGCGTGACGGTCCTGGCAGCAATTTCCGCCTGCCAGCTCTTCTCGTCATCCCCGCTCAGCGAAGCCGTGAGGGTGAGCCCGCCGATCGAGGCCTCACCATTGTAACCCGGCAGCGTGAGGGGAGCCGACTGTCCCTCATTGACGCTGAGGTTGACCTCGCCCCGGCTCGGAAAGCCATCGGCGGCAAGTTCAGCGGTGGCGGAAAGGTTGACCCTTTGGCTTTGAAGATCGACGCGACGGATGCTGATCCGGCCATCGTCGCTGCGCAACACGTCGACCGCAAGCTGGCTCTCTCCCGAAAGAAGCTGGGCGCTGTCGCCGGTTGCAATCCCTGAAAGCGAGCCGGAGAGGTTGGCCGTGATGTGGTAGGCCGCGTCCTGACGTTGAACGGCAGCCTGACCTTTGATTTTCTCCTCGCCCTTGGCGCTCAGCGCGATCTGGGCGGTGAAATCGTTGAGCGGGCCTTCGCCGTCGATCGCGAACGCAAGCGGCGGCGCGCCGGGGATCCCGGCTGCCGTGCTGACGAGACCGCCGGCCGGCTCATCGAAGCTCGCCTCGATGTCGAGAACGTTCTGGCCAGGGACAAGGCTGAAACGGGCATTGAAGCTGCCGCCCGGATCGTCTTGGCGCTCGACCTGGAGCGAGGCCGAGGTTTCGTCTGAGGTAACGGCCGCAGCCCCCTTCAGGCTGAGGTCGGCTTCCTGTCCGATGACGGGCGCCCCGAGATGAATCTGCGGGATGGCGATCTCATCGATTTTGACGTCGATCGGCAGAGAAAACCCCCCACCGCCGGAATCGGAGGAAGGCGCCGTTTCCGGCCCGGGATTGGGCTTACGGGCAACATTGAGGGAGGCGGCATTGAGGCTGTCGATGTCGAGGCGACCGCGCAGGAGTGCGCTCCGGTTCCAGGAGACGGAGACATCCTGCAGCGTCAGCCAGGGACCGGCATCGTCGGAGACGGTGAGCGAGGCGATCGACGGGTTCGAGGAGAGAGTTCCACTGATGGCGCCGATGGAGATCTGCCGCCCAGGAGCGGAGAGCTTGCTCTCCAGAAAATTCTGCAGCCAGGATTTGTCGTTCTCTTGCGCCAGAGCGAGGGGGACGCCGAGGCTCACGGCGCCGATCGTGCCCGCAAGGGCCAGAGAAGCAAGAAGGGTGGTCCGTTTCTTCATCAGAAGGCCTGCCCGATGCCGACATAGATGGCGTAATCGGAATCGTCCTTGCCGGCATCGAGCGGCATCGCCACATCGACCCGGATCGGCCCGAGACCGGTGTAGTAGCGAAGGCCGAGGCCGACGCCGATCTTCAGATCTTCGGAGAAATCGGGAATGGCGTCCTCACTGACGGTTCCGATGTCGACGAAAGGCACGAGGCCGATCGAATCGGTGACGCGCGCACGAAATTCGAGTGAGCCTTCCAGGAGCGACTTGCCGCCCGTGGTCTCGCCGTTCGGCAGATCGACGCCGATCGTCTCGTAGCTGTAGCCGCGGACCGATCCGCCGCCACCAGCAAGGAACCGCCGGCTCGCCGGCAGATCGTCGATCGATGGGCCGACGACGTTGCCCGCTTTGGCACGGGCCGCCACCACGTAATAGCCGCGGCGGTCGAAGCTGTAATAGGCCGCGAGCTCCGCTTCAGACCGCAGCGCCGGATATTCCTCGTAGAACTCGTAAAATGGCTCGCCCGACAGCGTCGCGTGAATACCTTCGGCCGGATCGAGCTTGTTGTCGCGGCTGTCGTATTCGAGCTTCGTCGGCAGTGAGGCGATCAGATAATGATTGATGCCGAGCGCATCCTCGATGCGCGAGCGCTCCAGCTTCACCGCCGTATCGAGGCTGAGATCTTCGGTAAAGCGGTGCGTGAGGCCGACCTGACCGGAGATGCTCTGCTCTTCGTAGGTGTCGTTGTCTTCCCGCTTGGCGGTGACATTGGTGACGAGATCGGTGTCCGGAGTGATGATGCCCGGCCGGGTGAAGGTCGTGGCGAGCATGTAATCGAAATTCTCGTAATCGGCGCCGTCGATCCCCGAGACGCTGCCTTCGATGCGAAGCCGCTCGGCGTGACCGAAGAGATTCCGGTGGACCCAATAGGCGCCGAGCGTCGCACCATCGATGGTGGAGTATTTCGCCTCTCCGCCGATCAGCCGGCGCTTGCGTTCCGCCACCTGGACGGAGAGAGGCAGGAAACCGTCGGACCCGACGGCCTCGGCCTCCTGAATGGTGATCGAGCGGAACACCTCGAGCCGACGCAAGCGCTCGCGCGCCCGGTTGATCCGGTCCGGGTTGTACTCTTCTCCGCCCTTGATGCCGGTCATGTAGCCGACGAAGCCGGGATCCATACGCTCCGTGCCGCTGACGCTCACGTGACCGAGGCGGGCGTAGGGTCCGGTATCGACAGCCAGGCGGACATCGACGGTGCGCGTCGCGTGATCGGCAACGATCTCACGCTCGACCTTCACCTTGGGATATCCGAACTGCTTCCAGGCGTTGGTCAGGCTCGTTTCCGACTTCAGAATGGCGCCGGATTCCGCCGCCGCGCCCTGGGTCAGGCCGAGCTCCTGAGGCGTATCGATCCGGTGCGTCTTGCGCGTATTGAAATCTGGCGGATTGACGATGTCGATCGCGGCGAAGTGATAGACCGGGCCTGGATTGACAGTCACTGTCACCGGGACATCGGCCGGCAGCGTCACGTCCGGCGTGATCTGCTCGACGGGCCGTCCGCCGATCGTGATGGTGATGACACCGCCATAACGGCCACGCGCATAGAGAGCTGTCAGAATGCGGGCATAATCGCCGCGCGCACGCGACACGAAACCGGCAGTGCCAGCCGCCGGCTCCTCGCGCTTCCCATAGAGCTGCGAGGCGTTCTCGATCCGATCGCCGATATCATCGTCGTCCGGGCTGACGTTGAGCGTGAGTGTATAGGTTTGCGGCTCGAGAACCGTCTCGTCCGGCTCCTTGTCACCCCAAAGATGATAGCCGAACAGCTCGAAGGCCTGTGCCGCGGGAGCCTGAAAGACAAGAAACGCGCATCCCGCCATGAGGCCGACACGCGCTGCTCGCTTCAGAACGAAGCGGGACGGAAGGCCCAGCCGCAGGCACGACCTCAAATATGTATTCCCGACATGCACTTTGCGCTCGACCCCGAACTCGCCCCGCGCTCGCCACGCCGAAGAAAACTAGACGATCCAAGATGATGGCGACAGCTATCCTCGGAAGGCTTTCAAGAAGTGTGACCCATTCGCCGCACCCGCTGTGGGTGCAAGCCACCCCAATAGACCAACAAGATGATTAACTTTCTCACAATCACCAAGGTGAAAGGCTTAGCCGATGATACCGACACCAGCCTCAGCCCATCCCGGCATGCTTCTTGTGAGAGGCCCGACGCGTTCCCATATTCCGATTGCGTCCGGCACGCCGTTTCGGGTCCGGCCGCTAGGTCGCTTCAAAGAAGGACACGGCCGCACAGGCGGCCGTAAAGGAGTACGAGATGACGGATTGCGAACAGCACAAGGCAGACACTGCCGCATTCGCTCAGTTCGGAGGCGGCGAAATCGCCTATGTCCGACCGGTGAAGTCGGATGATGTGGCGAGCCTCTTCCCCTCCGCCCCTGAGCTTGCGCCAGGGCTCGAGCTTTGGGCCCTTTTGACGGCCGATGGAACGCCAATCCTGTTGACGGATTCGCGCGCCGCGGCCCTCGCCAATGCCCGCAGCAACGATCTGGAACCGCTCAGCGTCCACTGACGCTTTGCCCGACGCTTCGAGGCCTAATGCCCGAACGGGGCGCCCTCAGGCGGCACTTTGGGACGACGTGCTGCGGTCGACCAGAAGCGAATAGATCGCGTCCGGGTCGGTGGTGGCACGGAGTTTCGCTGCCACCTGACCGTCCCGCAGCACGCGGGCGATACGAGCCAACGCCTTCAAATGGTCGGCCCCGGCACCTTCCGGGGCCAACAGCAGGAACACGAGATCGACCGGCTGATCATCGAGCGATTCGAAATCGACCGGCTTCGACAGTCGCGCGAACACGCCTGTGATCTTGTCGATCTGCCGGGGCTTGCCATGCGGAATGGCAACCCCCTGCCCGACACCCGTCGAACCGAGCCGCTCGCGCTGCAGGATCGTGTCGAACAACTCGCGTTCCGACAGACCCGTCAGCCGCGCGGCCTTGGCGCAGAGATCCTGAATGACCTGCTTCTTGCTGACGGCCTTGAGGTTCGGCACCACTGCTTCAGGCTTCAGGAGGTCGCTTAGGTCCATGAGGATTCACCAAGATTGATCGCCGGGGTGCACCACGCCCCGATCAGCTTCCGCCGCTGTTCGGCTCGGAAGGCTCGTTCAAGACGGGATCGATCCAGCCGAAATGGCCATCGGGCCGACGATAAACGACGTTGAGACCGCCGTGGGAATGGTTGCGGAAGACGACGACCGGGGCGTCCGTCATATCGAGCTGCAACACCGCGGAGCTGACCGTCATGCGGCGGATCTCCGTCGTGGTCTCAGCAACGATCGCGGGCGCGTATTCCTCGCCGATCTCTTCCTCTTCATCCGGGGGTTCGATGATGAAGGCGTTCGCAGCCGCGCCGGCAAGCTTGTGGCTCGGCTTGCCTTTGTGGTCCTTGATGCGCCGCTTGTAGCGCCGCAGACGCTTCTCCAGCCGCTCCGCCGCCGCATCGAAACCGTCATTGGCGTCAGCACTGGTGCTGCTCGCCTCGAAGACGGCACCGGAATCGAGATGCACGGAACAATCTGTGTGGAAGTTGCGGCCGTTCTTGGCCACCACGACGTGGCCGGCATAGCCACCGTCGAAATACTTCTTCACCGCTGCCTCGACGGTCTCTTCGATCCGAGATCGCAGAGCCTCGCCGATATCGACGTTTTTGCCGGATATCTTCAATGCCATCGCTAAGAAAGGTCCAGTTGAAAGGGCTCAATGGCCCGGATGCATACAAGCGTCGGCAGAGGCGGTCACGCGGAGCGTTACGCGCCTCCCCCGAGCGTGTCAATCTTGTTGCGTGTGGCGGCGCAGCATCGCCGCGTAACCGCGCCTAGGCCGGGATGATCCAGCGGCGCACATCATGCAGATCGGAGACGCGCTTATGCGCCACCGGATACTTGCTCATGTCGCCGGCGGCCGCCTCCAGCTCCGCCTCGGCCTCACGGATATGCTCGTCGATGATATCGGCATTGAGCTCCGTCTCCGGCACCGCGAAATCGGCGAGGATGGTGAGGCTGTCGGGCGTCGCGTCAGCGAAGCCACCGCGCACATAGATGCGCTGCGTCTCACCGCCAGTCTTCAGGACTTCCAGGAAGCCGGGCTTCAGCGTCGTCATCAACGGCGCGTGCTGCCGCAGCATCGTGAAGAAGCCTTCCTGCCCCGGCACGACCACCTGCTGCACCTCCTCGGAAACGAGGAGGGCAGAAGGCGTGACGAGATCGAATTGAAATGGTTCGGCCATTTAAGGCTCCCCGGTTGAAAGCCGCTTTAGGCCGCCTCGGCCAGACGCTGGGCTTTCTCCTGCGCCTCTTCGATCGTACCGACCATGTAGAAGGCGCTTTCCGGCAGATCGTCGTAATCACCGGCGACCAGGCCCTTGAAGCCTTTGATGGTGTCGGCGAGGTCGACGAGCTTGCCCGGTGTGTTCGTGAACACTTCGGCCACGAAGAACGGCTGCGACAGGAAGCGCTCGATCTTGCGCGCCCGCGCCACGGTCAGCTTGTCCTCTTCGGAGAGCTCATCCATGCCGAGAATGGCGATGATATCCTGCAGCGACTTGTAGCGCTGCAGTGTCTCCTGCACCGAACGGGCGACCTCGTAATGCTCCTCGCCGACGATGCGCGGATCGAGCATGCGCGAGGTGGAATCGAGCGGATCGACCGCCGGGTAGATGCCCTTTTCCGAAATGGCGCGGTTCAACACCGTCGTCGCGTCGAGGTGGGCGAACGAAGTGGCCGGCGCCGGGTCGGTCAGATCGTCGGCCGGCACGTAAATGGCCTGCACCGAGGTGATCGAGCCCTTGGTCGTCGTGGTGATGCGCTCCTGCAAGGCACCCATATCGGTGGAGAGCGTCGGCTGATAACCCACGGCCGAGGGAATACGACCAAGAAGCGCCGACACTTCCGAGCCCGCCTGCGTGAAGCGGAAGATGTTGTCGACGAAGAACAGAACGTCCTGTCCCTGGTCGCGGAAATATTCGGCGACCGTCAGACCGGCGAGGCCGACACGCGCACGCGCTCCGGGAGGCTCGTTCATCTGGCCGTAGACAAGGGCGCATTTGGATCCTTCGGTCGAACCGTTGTTCTCCTTCGGATCCTTGTTCACGCCGGATTCGATCATCTCGTGATAGAGATCGTTGCCTTCGCGGGTGCGCTCACCCACGCCGGCGAAAACCGAATAACCGCCATGCGCCTTGGCGACGTTGTTGATCAGCTCCTGAATGAGCACGGTCTTGCCGACGCCGGCGCCACCGAACAGGCCGATCTTACCGCCACGAGCGTAAGGTGCGAGCAGATCGATGACCTTGATGCCGGTGACGAGAATCTCCGATTCCGTCGACTGCTCCATATAGGACGGCGCTTCCTGGTGGATGCCGCGCGTCTCGGCCGTCTTGATCGGTCCGGCCTGGTCGATCGCCTCGCCTATGACGTTCATGATCCGGCCCAGGGTCTCGTCGCCGACCGGCACCGCGATGGCACGCCCGGTGTTCTTGACCTCCTGGCCGCGCGCCAGGCCTTCGGTCAGATCCATGGCGATGGTGCGCACCGTGTTTTCGCCGAGGTGCTGCGCCACTTCCAAAACCAGACGGTTGCCATGGTTGTCCACTTCGAGGGCGTTCAGGATCGCCGGCAGCTCGCCGTCGAATTCGACGTCCACCACGGCGCCCATCACCTGCGCGACGCGTCCCATGTTTGTCTCAGCCATGCCTTTATCCTTGTCCTCTCCCGGGGCGCCGCTCGCACGAACCCAGGACTGATCTCTTATATTCGCCGTTCATCGGCGCGTTAAAGCGATTCTGCACCGGAGATGATTTCGATCAACTCTGTCGTGATCTGGGCCTGCCGCTGACGATTGTACGACAGGGACAGCTTGTCGATCATTTCGCCGGCATTGCGCGTCGCGTTGTCCATCGCCGTCATGCGCGCGCCCTGTTCGGAGGCTGCATTCTCCAGAAGAGCCCGGAAGATCTGCACGGCGAGATTGCGCGGCAGAAGATCGGCGAGGATCGTCTCCTCGTCCGGCTCGTACTCGTAATGCAGCGAGGTGTCGGCCTCTTCCACATCACCGAGATCGACGGGGATGACCCGCTGGGCGACCGGCACCTGCGTGATCACTGATTCAAACCGCGAATAATAGATCGTCGCGACGTCGAACGCGCCCGCGTCGAACATAGCGAGAAGCTTGTCCGCAACGCCGAGCGCATCGCTGAAAGCGAACTGCCGCACACCGCGGAAGTCCGTTCGATCCACGATTTCCTTGTCGAACTCGCGGCGCATCATGTCATTGCCCTTCTTGCCGACAAGAAAGAGCTTGACCGTCTTGCCCTCGCCCACGAGCCGGCGCGCATCCACACGCGCCTTGCGGACGATCGAGGCATTGAAAGCGCCGGCGAGGCCGCGCTCGGCGGTAAAGACGACGAGCAGATGCACGTCGTCCTTGCCCGTTCCGGCGATGAGCGCCGGCGCGCTCTCGCTGCCGGCGACCGAGGCCCCAATATTGGCGAGCACCTTTTCCATGCGCTCCGCATAGGGTCGGGCCGCGACAGCCGCCTCTTGGGCTTTACGCAGCTTCGCCGCGGCCACCATCTGCATGGCCTTGGTGATCTTCTGCGTCGCCTTAACCGAGGCGATTCGGTTGCGTAGGTCCTTCAGGCTCGCCATGAGCCGCTTCTCCTCAGAGCTTTACGCCGCGAAATTCTTGGCGAATTTGTCGAGGATCGCCGTCAGCTTCTCACGGAGCTCGTCCGAAAGCTGCTGCTCGGTGCGGATCTGGTCGAGCACATCCTGGTGCTCGTTGCGCATCAGAACCAGAAGCCCGTCCTCGAAAGGACGCACGTCCGCAACCCTGATCTTGTCCAGATAGCCGTTGACGCCTGCATAGATGACGACGACCTGCTCCTCGGTTTTGAGCGGCGAGAACTGCGGCTGCTTCAAGAGCTCCGTCAGACGCGCACCGCGATCGAGAAGACGCTGCGTGGCGCGGTCGAGGTCGGAGCCGAACTGCGCGAACGCCGCCATTTCGCGGTACTGCGCAAGCTCGCCCTTAATCGAACCGGCAACCTGCTTCATCGCCTTGATCTGAGCCGACGAACCGACGCGCGACACCGACAGGCCGACATTCACCGCCGGACGGATGCCCTGGTAGAAGAGATCCGTCTCCAGGAAGATCTGACCATCGGTAATGGAGATGACGTTGGTCGGAATATAGGCCGACACGTCATTCGCCTGCGTTTCGATGACCGGCAGAGCCGTCAAGGAACCTGCGCCGTAATCGTCGTTCATCTTCGCCGCGCGCTCCAGGAGCCGCGAATGCAGATAGAAGACGTCGCCCGGATAGGCCTCGCGTCCTGGCGGACGACGAAGGAGCAGCGACATCTGACGATAAGACACGGCCTGCTTGGAGAGATCGTCATAGGCGATCAGGCTGTGCATGCCGTTGTCGCGGAAGAACTCGCCCATCGCGCAGCCGGTGAACGGCGCCAGATACTGCATCGGAGCAGGATCGGAGGCAGTCGCCGCGATGATGATGGAATATTCCAGCGCGCCGCGCTCTTCGAGCGTCTTGGCGAACTGCGCGACCGTCGAACGCTTCTGACCGACGGCGACGTAGATGCAATAAAGGATCCGGTCCTCGTCCTTGCGATCCCAGGCGGGCTTCTGGTTGAGGATCGTATCGAGAATGATGGCCGACTTGCCGGTCTGACGGTCGCCGATGATGAGCTCGCGTTGGCCACGGCCGATCGGGATGAGCGCATCGATGGCCTTGAGGCCGGTCGACATCGGCTCGTGCACCGATTTGCGCGGGATGATGCCCGGCGCCTTCACGTCGACGCGGCGCTTCTCGGTCGAATCGATCGGGCCCTTGCCGTCGATCGGATTGCCGAGACCATCGACGACGCGTCCGAGCAGGCCCTTGCCGACCGGAACTTCCACGATGGCGCCGGTCCGCTTGACGGTGGAGCCTTCCTTGATTTCCCGGTCAGAGCCGAAGATGACGACGCCGACATTGTCTTCTTCGAGGTTCAACGCCATGCCGCGGATGCCGCCGTCGAACTCGACCATCTCACCGGCCTGAACCTTGTCGAGGCCGTAGACGCGGGCGATGCCGTCACCGACGGACAGGACCTGGCCAACCTCGGTGACCTCGGCTTCCTTGCCGAAATTCTTGATCTGCTCCTTCAGGATCGAGGAGATCTCTGCGGCCCGAATATCCATCAGCTGGCCTCTTTAAGACGTGATTTCATCATGTTGAGCTTGGTCCTGAGCGAGGTGTCAATCATCTGCGAACCGAGCTTGACGACGAGGCCGCCAAGAATCGCAGGATCGACCTTGAGATCGAGATTGGCATCCTTGCCGAGGCGCTCTTTCAGCGCCGCTTTCAGGGCGCTTTTTTGCTCCTCGCTCAAGGCCTGCGCCGCAGTGACTTGTGCCGTCACCTCGCCGCGATGCTCCGCGGCACGCCGCTTGAACGACCGGATGACGCCAGGCAGCGTAAAAAGCCGCCGGTTCTGCGCCAGAACGCCGACGAAGTTCGCCGCAAGGCCAGTAATGCCTGCGCGTTCGTTCAGCACTTTCATCGCCCCGAGCTGATCCTCGGAGGAAAAAGCCGGACTTTCGACGAGCCTGCGGAAATCGGCACTCTCGTCGAGCATCTGCGAATAGCGATCGAGATCGGCTTCGACCTGTTCGAGAGCCGATTCCTCCAGCGCCAGCTCAAACAAAGCCGCCGCATACCGATCAGCCACGCCAGATACAGGGGAGGAGGAGTCCGCCACGCGTTTCCTATCTCTTGCTAGAGCTCCGGATCGTTGCTCCGGAAGCAGGTGGGTTTAGACAACCGTGGAGGGGCCGGGGCCCCCCTCATGCCAAGCCGGGGGCCCCTTAGCACAGCGTTTTGGGGGGTGCAACACGGCGAGCGGCCCGCAGGCCGACAAACGCCGCCACCCCCTACGAAAGGTTTGCCTCCGCGGAAGCCGCCGAAAGCGCCGCTCGCTTGCCGCCCCGAGGGCCGAGATACAGGGCGATTTTGGCGCTTCCCGGCAGAGAGAAACGATTAACCATTTCTTTTAACCTTTCGCTGCATTGCTTGTCACCGCAACACGCAGTCTGGGGGCGGCAAATGCGTTTTGGAAGAACAACGACAACCTCGGTCGCTTGCGCTTTGGGATTGGGCCTTGCGGCCTTTCACGGGACGGCACTCGCCGCAGATTTCGGCGTTTCCGGAAAGCCCGGCGCGCTCGACCGTTCCTACAGCGCCACGCTCGGGACGAGATACTGGTACGCGACCGGCAAGACCGAAAAAACGCTCTACGATTCGACCGGCGACATCAGGCTCTCCCGCCTCACCTATGACGATCTCGATACCCATGCCGGAGAAGTCTTCGGTGACATCACCAATGACGGGATTTTCGCCAAGGGCAATGCCGGCCTCGGCTGGAGCCTGCGCGGTTCGCTGCAGGACGAGGATTTTCCGCCGGCGCTTCCGGACTATTCGAGCACGAAAAGCGATCAGGACGACGGTCACGTCTATTACGTCACGATCGACGGCGGCAAATACCTCGTTGAACGGCCGAACATGCGTCTTGGTGTGTTTGCCGGCTACAATTGGCTGCGCCAGCAGGTGCACGCCTACGGATGCCAGCAGGAAGCCGCTTTTGAGATCTGCCTGCCGGGCGATGTCCCCGACGGCGCAAAAGTCATCTCGCAGGAAAACGACTGGCACTCGGCACGCATCGGCCTGAAAGCCGATGCTCTTATCGGCGACCGCATCCTGGTGAGCGCTGAGGGCGCAATCCTCCCCTATGTCTATTTCGACGGGGCCGACACGCATCACCTGCGCCCCGACCTCGCCGGTTCAGTCCCCGAAACCGGCACCGGCTGGGGCTACCAGCTTGAGGGAATGGTCAATTACCGGCTGACCGACAGCTTCACGATCGGCCTCGGCGGCCGCTACTGGCATATGGAGACCGACGGCAATTCGCATTTTGAGAACGTCGCTGCGGGCGGCACGGCTCAGGACGAAGACTGGTCGGTCGACATGTTCGGCGTGACCGCACAGGCGGCCGTCACCTTCTGACGAACCGACACCCCTGAGGACCCACCGCCCGCGCGCCCTCACATCATCGTTATCGCCTCGAATGTTGCTCGGAAAACGGGGCGCGACCTCTCCCCGCGTGGATCACAAGAAGCTCTGCGGGTCGACATCGACGGCGACCCTGAGGTTGCCGCGGGCCTTCGGAGCCGCAGCGAGCCAGGCCCTCAGCCAGCGGTGCAACTGGTTGGACGAGCCCGCGCGTGCCAAAAGCCGAAAACGGTAGCGGCCTCGGATGAGCGCCAGCGGCGCTTCGGCCGGCCCCAGGAGCTCTACCCCCTCTTCGCGCGGCGCAGCCCGCGCCATCGCCCGCGCATGCTCCTGGGCCGCCGCGCGCTCAGGGCCGCTGACGATGATCCCGGCAAGGCGCGAAAACGGCGGCAGGGCGCCCCGGCGCCGGCTCTCCACTTCGGCCTCGAAGAATGCCTCCGGCTGGCCGCCCGCCAGCGCCGTCATGACCGGATGGCCGGGCTGCCAGGTCTGCAGGAACGCTCGGCTTGACTGGCCGGCCCGTCCGGCCCGGCCCGCGACCTGAGTCAAAAGCTGGAAGGTGCGCTCCGCCGCGCGCGGATCGCCCTGCGCCAGACCGAGATCGGCATCGACGACGCCGACGAGCGTAAGGTTCGGGAAATTGTGGCCTTTGGCGACGAGTTGCGTGCCGATGATGATGTCGGCTTCGCCCTTTTCGACAGCGGCGAGCTCCAGCCGCAGCCGCTGCACGCCGCCGGCAAGGTCGCTCGACAAGACGAGGCTCCTCGCCTCCGGAAAGAGATCGAGCGCCTCTTCCTGCAGCCGCTCCACCCCGGGTCCGCAGGCGACGAGGCTGTCCTCGGCGCCGCAGGCGGGACAGGCTTCGGGGCGCCTTTCTTCATGGCCGCAATGATGGCAGGCGAGCACGCCGCGAAACCGATGTTCGACGAGCCAGGTCGAACAATTCGGGCAGGTGAAGCGGTGGCCGCAATGGCGGCAGAGCGTCAAAGGCGCGTAACCGCGGCGGTTGAGGAAGAGAAGCGCCTGGTGGCCCTGCGCAAGAGTTTGGCGGACGGCTTCGACGAGCTTCGGCGACAAGGAGCGGCCGCGCTCCGGCGGCGCTTCGCGCAGATCGACGACGTCAACGTCGGGCAGGCCCGCCCCGCTGTAGCGCTGATCGAGATGGATATGACGGTAGCGTCCGCGCTGCGCGTTGACGCGGCTTTCGACGGACGGGGTCGCCGACGAAAGCACCACGGGGAAATGAGCGAGATGGCCATAAGCGACGGCCATGTCGCGGGCATGGTAGATGACGCCCTCTTCCTGTTTGTAGGCGCCGTCATGCTCTTCATCGACGACGATGAGGCCGAGTTCGCAAAACGGCAGGAAGAGGGCCGAGCGCGCGCCGACGACGGCGCGAACCGTCCCGTCGGCGACGCCGCGCCAGACGCGTTCGCGCAATTTCGGCGACATCTCCGAATGCCATTCGGCCGGTGGCGTGCCGAATCGGCCGGCGAAGCGCTCAAGAGCCTGCGAGGTCAGCGCGATTTCTGGCATCAGGATCAGAACCTGACGGCCTTTTTCGAACGCTTCCGCCGCGGCCTCGAAAAACACCTCCGTCTTGCCGGCGCCCGTTACGCCGTCGATGAGAGCGACCGAAAACGCCTCATCGCGCACCAGCGCACGCAATTGCGCGCCGGCCTCGGCCTGCGCACCGGAGAGCTCCGGCGGCGCGAAATCGGGGACCGGCGAGCGTGTGACGGGGCGCGGCGGCAAAAGCACCATCTCCAGCGCGCCCTGTTTGACGAGCCCGTCGACGACTGAGGCAGAAACGCCCGCCGCCGTGGCAAGGCCGCTTTTCGACCAGGCGAGACCATCGCCCGCCAGATCGAGAACGCGCTGGCGGGCGGCGGTCGACCGGTCTGGCGCCATCCCCGTCACGCGCACGGCCGGAACCGGCTTTTCCGGGCTGAGTGCCGCCGTCACCCGCAGCGCCATGCGCAGCACCATACCTGGCGGCGACAAGGTGTAATCGGCGACGAAATCGATCAGGCGCATGAGTGGACGCGGCAGCGGCAAGGCCGGAAGAACCGCTGCGATCGGCTTCAGTCTCGCGGCGTTGAGCGTTTGCGGCGGCTCGTCGTCCCAGACGACACCCAAGACCTCGCGCGGGCCGAGCGGCACGACGACGATCGTTCCGGGCTCGAGAGGGCGGTCGGCGAGATAGGTGTAGCTGCGCTCCAGGGCATAAGGGAGAAGCACCTGGAGCGGAAACGTATCAGGCAAGCGAGCCTCGGCTTTCGTTAAATCCGCTTAACGAGCCTAAACGCTCGCCGAAGCGCCTTCCAAGCGCGCCCCGCCGCGATTCGCAAGCATGAAGCAAAATCGCAAGGTTCCGAACTGCAGCGCCGATGAGGAGCGTCCGGGAAAGCTGGAACCGCGCATGGCCTCTTCAGTTGGCTAGGCAAACCAAGCGGATCTTTCTTGCCGGAACTCTCTCTGACTTTCGCTGTCGGGCTCTTCACCGTAGCCGCGGCCACCATCGCCTATATCGGCACGAAGCTCACCTCGGTCGCCGACGTTCTGGCCGACCGGACGGGTCTCGGTGAGGCGATCGCGGGCGCGGTGCTTCTGGGCGCGACGACATCCGCTGCAGGCACGGTGACCTCCGTCACGGCCGCCGCGACCGGCAACATCGACCTCGCTTATGCCAATTCGCTCGGCGGCATCGCCGCGCAGACCGCCTTTCTCGCCCTTGCCGACATCGCCTATCGGAAGGCCAATCTGGAACATGCGGCCGCCGACCCGACCAACCTCTCGCAATCGGCTCTGCTCATCCTTCTTCTGAGCATTCCGATGATCGCCGGCGTGCTCCCGCCGGTCACCTTCTTCGGCGTGCACCCGGCGAGCATCATCCTGATCGCAATCTACGTTTTTGGCCTGAGGCTCGGCCGTCAGGACCGGGATCAGCCGATGTGGAAACCCTTCGACACGGAGGATACCCGCCACGATAGGCCGGAAGAAGACGAGAAAGGACGCTCGACGCCCTCTCTCGTACTGTCCTTTGCGGGGATGGTGATCGTGGTGGCTGTCGCCGGCTATGTGGTAGCGGAAACCGGAACGACGATCGCCGAAAAGACCGGCATCAGTGGCAGTGTCATCGGCGCGTTGATGACGGCAACCGTCACCTCGCTGCCAGAGCTCGTGACCACGCTCGCTGCCGTACGGCGGGGGGCTTTGCAGCTCGCCCTCGGCGGCATTATCGGCGGCAACACGTTCGACGTTCTCTTCCTGTCGGCGGCCGACGTCGCCTATCGTGACGGGTCGATTTACAACGCCATCGATCCCTCGACGCAGTTCTGGGCACTGATCGGCATCGCCATGACCGCCGTTTTGCTCCTCGGCCTCATCCGCCGCGAGCGCTACGGCTTCGCCAATGTCGGTTTCGAAACAGTGGGTATTCTCGTGCTTTATGTGGGGGCCGTGCTCGCCTCCGCCTTGGCGCTCTAAGGGCGTTGCGACGACCGCCTGCCGCGAAATTCGCGAAGGTCGCACGGCACCTTTGCAAGACGTCCATGCACGTCGTGCCTTCAAAGGGGTGGACGAAAGCTCTAGAGAGGGCAGACGATTATCACGCGCGACGACAAGCGCAGCGATGAGGCAAACGCTATGAAATTCTTCGTGGACACCGCCGACACCGCCGAGATCCGCGAGCTTGCAGAAGCCGGGCTCCTCGACGGCGTCACCACCAACCCCTCGCTGATCATGAAAGCAGGGCGCCCGATCACCGACGTCATCGCAGAGATCTGCGATCTCGTATCGGGACCGGTTTCGGCCGAAGTGGCGGCAACCGATTACGACACGATGCTGAAGGAGGGGCACAAGCTCGCCGAGATCGCCGACAATGTGGCGATCAAGGTGCCCCTGACATTGGACGGTCTCAAGGCCTGCCGGACGTTCGCGGACGAGGGCCGCATGGTGAATGTCACTTTGTGCTTTTCGGCCAATCAGGCCCTGCTCGCGGCCAAGGCCGGCGCGGCGTTCATCTCCCCCTTCATCGGTCGCCTCGACGACATAAATCTCGACGGCATGGAGCTGATCGAAGAGATCCGCATCATCTACGACAATTATCCGAACTTCGAGACGGAGATCCTGGCGGCCTCCGTGCGCACGCCCAACCATGTGAAGCAGGCGGCGATGATCGGCGCGGACGTGGTGACGGTGCCGCCGCAGGTGCTGCGCTCCCTCATCAAGCATCCGCTCACCGACAAGGGTCTCGAGGCCTTCCTTGCGGATTGGAAGAAGGCGGGTCAGTCAATTCTCTGACTCATATGGAAAAGGGCGTCGATACAACGCCTTACGTCCCTACGCATTTGTTTAACCATGGCGCGTGATACTCGCGCCATGGCCTCCAAAGACGCATTCCTTGTCGCGCTCGCACCCGATCTCGCCGCCCTCCTGCAGCGCTGGCTGAGCTATCTCCGCGACGAGAGGCGATTGTCGCCAAAGACGCTCGAAGCCTATGAGCGCGATCTTTCGCAGCTGGCGCAGTTTCTGACGAAGCATCTCGGCGCACCGCCCACAACGGCCGACATCGCCGCTTTGACGCCGGCCGATATCCGCGCCTTCCTCGCCGCTCGGCGCGCATCCGGCGCAGGCTCGCGCAGCCTCGCCCGCCAGCTCGCCGCCTGCCGCTCGCTAGCCCGCTTCTGTGCCCGGCACGACGTCCCGACCACCTCGGCTTTCGAGGCCGTGCGCAGTCCAAAGCAGAAGAAAAGCCTTCCGAAGGCGCTCTCCGTCACCGATACCCTGACGCTGACGGACGCCGCCGACACATTGACCGAAGAGCCCTGGCTCGCCGCGCGCGACCGCGCCGTCCTTCTCCTTCTTTACGGCAGCGGCCTGCGCATCTCCGAAGCGCTCGGCATTTCGCGGGCCGATGCCCCTATCGGAGGCCGCGATACGCTTCGTGTCACCGGCAAGGGAAGCAAGACGCGGATCGTGCCGGTTCTGCCGAAGGTGAGCGAGGCGATCGAAGCCTATATCCGCCTCTGCCCCTACCTTCTGGCGCCGAGCGAGCCCCTGTTTCGCGGCGCCAAGGGTGGTTCCCTGTCGCCCCGCATCGTCCAAAAACTGGTGGAACGGCTTCGATCTGCCCTGGGTCTCGAGCCGAGCGTCACGCCACATGCGCTGCGCCACTCCTTCGCCACGCATCTCCTTGGCGACGGCGGCGATCTCAGGACGATCCAGGAGCTTCTGGGCCATGCGAGCCTGTCGACGACACAGATTTATACCGATGTCGATGCCGCCCGGCTCCTCGATATCTATGCAAAGGCGCATCCCCGTGCCGCGCATCAACGGCATTCGTGACACGTCTTCTTGCGTCATCACGTTTTCGAGATGACGAATATTGAGGCAGAATCGATCTTAGCGCGGCCTTGTTTCCGCCCTAACTTTCTTCGTCGGACGTGAGCGAAAGCTTTGTCCGCGGAGAGACAAGAGGGAACAAGGAGAGAAATTCATGCGCAAGGTTTTGACATGCGTCAGCGCGACCGCCGCCTTCCTCCTGCTGGCATCTGCTGCCAGCGCCGATTGCAGCTTTCACCGGCAGCAGGTGATGGCCTCCAAAGCGCCGGTTGCTGAGGAAAAGGTGGCGATGGCAACCACCCCCACAACACTTTCGCAAGTCGCGACCCGCAGCGAACGCAACGCCGCTCCAAAAAAAGAGTGTGCGGCGGGCGACACGGCCTGCATGGGCGGAACCAAATAGGCGCCCACGCGTTTTTCACGTACTCCAGTCCAGGTTGCCAATAGCAACCGGATAACGTCTGCGCCGGCCGAAGAGCCGGCGCTTTTTTTTGCCTTGCCGCTTTTCGCCATCCCTGGGGGCCCGGCCCAACGCCCTCGGCCGAGGTTCTCAGGGGCCAGGCCGACAGGGGCCAGGCTGGGGGCAGTCCCGCCCTCAGATATGAACGGGTTTGAACCAGGCCGCCATCGCCGCTTCTCGAACGGCCTCAGACATCGTCGGATGCGCATGGCAGGTGCGTGCAAGATCTTCCGCGGCGCCTGAGAATTCCATGAGGACAGCCGCCTCGTGGATCATTTCGCCGGCGCCGCGCCCGACGATATGCACGCCAAGCACCTGATCCGTCTTCTCGTCGGCCAGGACTTTCACAAAGCCGTCCGTGGCGTTCATCGCACGGGCCCGCCCATTGGCGCTGAACGGGAATTTGCCGCTGCGATAGGCGATGCCGGCGTCTTTCAGCTCCTCTTCGGAGCGCCCGACGACGGCGATTTCCGGCTCCGTATAGACGACGCTCGGGATCACCTCGTAATTCACGTGACCCTTCTGGCCGGCGAGGATTTCGGCAACGGCCGTGCCTTCGTCCTCCGCCTTATGGGCGAGCATCGGTCCGGCGATCGCGTCGCCGATCGCATAGATGCCCTCGACATTCGTCTTGTAATCCTTGGCGGTGGCAACGCGGCCGCGCTCGTCGAGCGCGACCCCCGCCTCTTCGAGCCCGAGCCCCTCCGTATAGGGACGCCGGCCGATCGCCACGAGCACGATATCGGCATCGAGCTTCTCCGCATCCCCGCCCTTGACCGGCTCGACGGAGACACGCAGGCCCTTCTTTTCGCTTTCGACGCCCGTCACCTTGGTGCCGAGACGGAAGTCGATCCCCTGCTTCTTGAAGAGGCGCTGGGCCTGTTTGGCCACCTCCCCGTCCATGCCGGGCAGGATGCGATCGAGGAACTCCACGACCGTGACCTTGGCGCCGAGCCGCCGCCACACGGAACCGAGTTCGAGCCCGATGATGCCGGCACCGACGACGACGAGCTTCTCCGGCACCTTGCCGAGCTTCAACGCGCCGGTCGACGACACGATCTTCTTCTCGTCCACTTCGACGCCCGGCAAGGGTGCCGATTCGGAGCCGGTCGCGATGACGATCGCCTTGGTGGAAAGGCGCGTCGCCTCTCCCTTCTCGGGCGTCACTTCGACCTCGCCGGCCTGAACGATGCGGCCGACACCCTCGAACGTGTCGATTTTGTTCTTCTTGAAGAGGTAGGCGACGCCGTCGACATTCGACTTCACCGTCTTGTCCTTGTGCGCCAGCATCGCTTCCAGATCGAGCTCCGGCTTCACCTTGATGCCAAAATCGGCAAAGCCATGCGCCGCCTGCTCGAACATCTCGGAGGTGTGGAGAAGCGCCTTGGAAGGAATGCAGCCGACATTGAGACAGGTGCCGCCAAAGGTCGGGCGCTTTTCCACGACTGCCGTCTTGAGCCCGAGCTGTGCGGCGCGGATGGCGCAGACGTAGCCGCCCGGTCCGCTGCCGATGACGATGAGATCGTAGGTGTCAGGCATGTCGGCTGATTACTCCAGAATTCTCGAAGGATAGGTCACTAAGGTAGGTGGCAGCCCGGCCGCATCAACGACTGGCGAAAGCGAGACGCAGGCCGAAACCGGCGAACGCGATGGCCACCGTTCGCTGCAGCCAGCGCATAAGCCGTGCGTTTTGCAAGACCTTTGCACGCATGGCAGCCGCAAACACGCCATAGAGGACGAAAACGACGAACGTCATCGCCATGAACAGAAGAGACAGGGCGAGGAGTTCCCCCGTCGGCGAGACTTCCCCCGGCGTGATGAACTGCGGCAGGAAGGCGACGAAGAAGATCGACAGCTTTGGATTGAGAACATTGATGAGAATACCGTTGCGCACGATCGATAGCGCACGCTTCGGCGTCTCCTCTCGGCCCGAGAGCGCCAGCGGTCCCGCGGATTTGAGCGTCTGCCAGGCGAGATAGAGAAGATAGGCGACGCCCAGATATTTTATGAAGGCGAAGAGCGTGGCGCTCGCATGCAGGAGTGCGGCCAGGCCGAGGATCGAGGCTGTCAGATGCGGCACGATGCCGAGCGTGCAACCGAAGGCCGCGATGATCGCGCGCCGCTGTCCCCCGGACAAACCAGCCGCCAGCGTATAGACGACGCCGGTGCCGGGAATGAGGATGATCAAAAGCGAAGTGACGAAGAATTCGACACTCATGGGCCCCCCTTGTCTCGCGGCCCTGACCCTACAGCGCCGGTCCTAGAAGAAGAGCGCCCATAGCATCAACAAAATGCCGCCGACGGAAATCATCCATACGATGCTGCGGATATAAGGAATACCGAAAAGATAGAGTGGCAGATAGACGATACGCCCCCAGAACCAGACATGCGCGCCAATCGCCCCGAGGCCGCCCGTCTTGTCGGTCACGGCAAGGGCCAGCGCCATCGCCACAAAGGCTGGATAGGTTTCAAGAAAATTCTTGAGCGCCCGCGAGGAACGTCCGGCCATGACGCCCCAGGCCTTGTTGCCCTCGTCGCGCGGGCTCGCATTGTAATCGAGCCCCGTCTCCCGCGTCGCCGCGCCGGACTGAACGATGATGTGGACGATGAGAAGGATGACGCTCCAGCCAAGGAGCGTCATCTCAACGGGTAGACCGGCCGCTGCCGCTTCCATTCAGGCCCCCTCCGCGATGCCTCAAAGATCGAGCACGAGACGCTGCGGATCTTCGATGGCTTCCTTGATGCGGACGAGGAACGTCACGGCTTCCTGGCCGTCGACGACGCGGTGATCGTAGGAGAGCGCCAGATACATCATCGGGCGGACCACGACCTGACCGTTCCTGACGACCGGCCGCTCCTCGATGCGGTGCATGCCGAGAATGCCCGATTGCGGCGCGTTGAGGATCGGCGTCGACATCAAAGAGCCGTAGACCCCGCCATTGGAGATGGTGAAGGTGCCGCCCTGCATATCCTGAAGGGTGAGCGAACCGTCGCGCGCCTTCTTGCCGAGAGAGCCGATCTCCTTCTCGATTTCCGCCACCGACATGTCCTGCGCATCACGCACGACCGGCACGACGAGGCCCTTGTCGGTCCCGACGGCCACGCCGATGTGGTAATAGTTCTTGTAGACGAGGTCGGTGCCGTCGATCTCGGCATTGACGGCCGGGATCTCCTTGAGGGCAGCCACCGCCGCCTTCACGAAGAAGCCCATGAAGCCGAGCCGGACGCCGTGCTTCTTCTCGAAGAGGTCGCGGTAGGTCTTCCGGAGATCCATGACGGCGCCCATATCCACGTCGTTGAACGTGGTGAGCATCGCCGCGGTGTTCTGTGCCTCTTTCAGCCGCCGCGCGATGGTCTGGCGGAGGCGGGTCATCTTCACCCGTTCTTCACGCACCTCGTCGGCTTCCGGCGACGGGGCGCGAGGCGCCGAGGGCTTCGCCTGCGGCTGCTCGGAACCCTGTTCGAGCGCCTTCAGCACATCGCCTTTGAGAACCTGGCCCTTCTTGCCGGATCCATCCATATCGGCTGCGGCGAGGCCCTTCTCTGCCATCATTTTGGCGGCGGAAGGCGCGGGCTTGCGCTCGCCGGCAGCGGGTGCCGCTTCCGTCTTCTCCGTCTTGGGCGCCGGAGCTTCCGCCTTCTTCGCCCCCTTGGCGCCGACACGGATGCGGCCGAGAACCTGACCGACGGTCACCGTCTCACCCTGCTGTTTGATGATCTCAGCCAGGACACCGGCGGCCTGCGCCGGGATCTCCTGCGCCGCCTTGTCCGTCTCGAGCTCGACGACGGCCTCGTCGAGAGCGACCTCGTCGCCCTCCTGCTTCAGCCATTCGCCGACATCGGCCTCCGTCACGCTTTCACCGGCGGAGGGAACGACGATGTCAATCAGCTCGCCTTCCCCGCCCTCATCCTCTGCGGCCGGCTCGGCACTCGGCGCCGCGGCGGATTTCTCCGCCTTGCCGCTGCCATTAGACGCTGCGGCAGCCGGCTTCTCGGCCGGTTTGGCCTTGCCGTCGCCCGCGGCGATGGAGCCGAGAAGCGTGCCGACTTCGACGGTCTCGCCAGCCTTGACGACGATCGATTCCAGCGTGCCTTCGGAAGGCGCCGGCACTTCCACCGTGACCTTGTCGGTTTCAAGTTCGACGAGGGGCTCGTCGCGAGACACCGTCTCGCCTTCCTTTTTGAACCACTGGCCGACGGTGGCTTCCGTGACCGATTCGCCAAGCGTCGGAACCTTGATGTCCGTTGTCATTGATCGTCCCGTTTCGTCGCGCCGTTGCGGCGCCTGTCATAAGCTACAATGGAGCGCCCGGCCTATTCGCCGAGCGCCTCGTCGAGAAATTTCGCCCGCTGCTGCAGATGCCGCGACATGACGCCGGTCGCGGTCGCCGCCGAGGCCGGCCGGCCGGCGTAGCGCGGCTTCTCCTGCGGCAACTCCAGTGTGTTCAGGATATTGACCAGGCGCGGCTTCACGAAAGCCCATCCGCCCATATTTTTCGGCTCTTCCTGGCACCAGACGAGCTCTGCGTTCGGAAAGCGTGCCATCTGCTTGGTGAGCGCCGTCATCGGGAACGGATAAAACTGTTCCAGCCGCAAGAGATAGACATCGTCGATACCGCGTTCTTCGCGCTCCTCGAAGAGGTCGTAATAGACCTTGCCGGAGGAGACGACGACACGGCGGATGTCCGCATCCGGCTTCAAGCGGATGCCCTCGCCCTCGTTGCGATCGGCATCGTCGAAGAGAATCCGATGGAAGGACGTGTCCTTCACGAATTCATCGAGTTTGGAGACCGCCCGCTTGTGGCGCAGCAGGCTCTTCGGCGTCATCAAAATGAGTGGCTTGCGGAAATTTCGGTGCAGCTGACGGCGCAGAATGTGGAAGTAGTTGGCAGGCGTCGTGCAATTGGCGACCTGCATATTGTCTTCCGCGCACATCTGCAGGAAGCGTTCCAGCCGGGCGGAGGAATGCTCCGGCCCCTGCCCCTCATAGCCATGCGGCAGGAGGCAGACGAGACCCGACATTCTGAGCCATTTGCGCTCGGCCGACGAGATGAACTGATCGAAGATCACCTGCGCGCCGTTGGCGAAATCGCCGAACTGCGCTTCCCAGAGGGTCAAGCCGCGCGGCTCGGAAACCGAATAGCCGTATTCGAACCCGAGCACGGCTTCTTCCGACAGCATCGAATTGACGACCTCGAAGGTCTCCTGCTTGCGGCCGAGATTGTTGAGCGACACGTAGCGCTCTTCCGTCTCCTGATCGTAGAGGACCGTGTGGCGCTGCGAGAAGGTGCCACGCTCCACGTCCTGGCCTGAGAGCCGCACCTTGTGGCCCTCGGCAAGCAGGCTGCCAAAGGCGAGCGCCTCGCCCATCGCCCAGTCGATGCCCTCGCCCGTTTCCAGCATCTTGCGCCGGTTGTCGAGGAAGCGCCGGATGGTCTTGTGGATCTTGAAATCCTTCGGCGCTTCGGTCAGCGCCATGCCGATCTGGTTGAGGCGTTCGAACTCGACGCCCGTGCGCCCGACCCGGCGCTCGTCGGAGGCTTTCGGCGTCGTCAGCCCCATCCACATGCCGTCGAGCCAGTCGGCCTTGTTCGGCTTGTAGTTCTGGCCGAGCTCGAACTCCTCGTCGAGATGCGCGCGCCACTCGGCCTTGCGCTCTTCGATCTGCTCTTCGCTCGTCAGCCCCTCTTCGATCAGCTTCTTGCCGTAAATGGACAATGTCGAGGGATGCTTGCGGATCTCCCGATACATCAGCGGCTGCGTGAAGCTCGGCTCGTCGGATTCGTTGTGCCCGAAGCGCCGGTAGCAGAACATGTCGATGACGACCGGCTTCTTGAAGCGCTGGCGGAACTCCGTCGCCACCTTCGCGGCAAACACCACCGCCTCTGGATGGTCTCCGTTCACGTGGAAGATCGGCGCTTCGATCATCTTCGCGACATCAGAGGGATAAGGCGAAGAGCGCGACAGGCGCGGATTGGTGGTGAAGCCGATCTGGTTGTTGATGATGAAATGGATCGAGCCGCCGGTGCGATGGCCTCTCAGGCCGGAAAGCCCGAAACATTCCGCGACAACGCCCTGGCCGGCAAAGGCCGCATCACCGTGAATGAGAAGCGGCAGAACGCTCGAGCGCTCGCGAATTCCCTCCTCGTTCGGGTCTTCCCAGCGATCCTGCTTGGCGCGGGATTTTCCGAGCACCACCGGATCGACGATCTCCAGGTGCGACGGGTTGGCGGTGAGGCCGAGATGCACCTTGTTGCCGTCGAATTCCCGGTCGGAGGAAGCGCCGAGATGGTACTTCACGTCGCCCGAACCTTCAACGTCGTCGGGCTGCGCCGAGCCGCCCTTGAATTCGTGGAAGATGGCGTGCAGCGGCTTGCCCATGACGAGGCCGAGCACGTTGAGCCGGCCGCGATGTGCCATACCGAAGGCGATTTCCCGCAAGCCGAGATGACCGCCGCGCTTGATGATCTGCTCAAGGGCCGGGATCAGCGCTTCCGAACCGTCGAGGCCGAAGCGCTTGGTGCCGGTATACTTGATATCGAGAAACTTCTCGAAGCCTTCCGCCTCGATCAGCTTGTTGAGGATGGCCCGCTTGCCTTCATCGGTGAAGGTGATCTCCTTGTCCGGGCCCTCGATGCGCTCTTGAATCCATCCCTTCTCGTCCGGGGCCGAGATATGCATGAATTCGACGCCGAGCGTCGAACAATAGGTGCGCCGAAGGATCGCCAGCATTTGCGGAATGGTGGCGAATTCGAGCCCGAGAACCCAATCGAGGAAGATCGGCCGTTCGTAATCGGCTTCGGTGAAACCGTAGGAGGAGGGATGCAGCTCCTCGTGGTCGCGCATGGCGGCGATGCCGAGCGGATCGAGGTTCGCGTGGAAATGGCCGCGCATGCGATAGGCGCGGATCATCATCAACGCGCGGACGGAATCTCGGGTCGCCTGCAGGACTTCCGGCTCGGAGAGATCGACGCCGGCCTTCTGGGCCTTGGCACGGATCTTCGTATCGATATGCCGCTCGACGCCCTGCCAATTGCCATCGAGAGCGGAAACGAGTTCGCCGTTTGCGACGATCGGCCAGTCGGGGCGCTGCCAGGGCGCGCCCCGCGCCTCACGGATGACGTCGTTCTTCTCGTCCTTCAGCTCTTGAAAAAAATCCCGCCATCCGTCGCCGACGGAGGCAGGATCATCCTGGTAACGCGCATAAAGCTGCTCCAGGTATTCGGCGTTGCCGCCATAAAGAAACGAAGATTGTCGGAGGGCTTCGTTCGAGATTTGCCGTGCCATAGCCTTCCGCAGGAACTGATCCTACGCCTTTCCCGGTTTGCGCCGACGCCCGCCCCTGCGACGACCTGGCGCAATCTATACGCCTTTTGCAAACGCGGAGTTAGTGTAATCGGCCGCTTTCGCCAACTGCGAAACGATCCAAAAAGCGGAAAATTCCGCTCCACGTCTTCGCCTCGAGAGGCAGGGGCGCCGCCCGCGCACGGCTCGCGGCGCGGCGCAAAAGGCTTCAGCCCTTGAGAACCTCCACGAGCGTATCGCCGAGTTTGGCAGGCGAGGGAGAAACCACGATACCTGCCGCTTCCATCGCAGCAATCTTGTCTTCGGCACCACCCTTGCCGCCTGAGATGACGGCACCGGCATGGCCCATGGTGCGTCCCGGAGGCGCCGTGCGTCCGGCGATGAAGCCGACGGTCGGCTTCCACCGCCCCTTCTTCTTCTCGTCGGCGAGAAACTGGGCGGCGTCTTCTTCCGCCGAACCGCCGATCTCACCGATCATGATGATCGATTCCGTCGCGTCGTCGGCGAGGAACATTTCCAGAATATCGATGAATTCCGTGCCCTTCACCGGATCGCCGCCGATGCCGACGGCCGTCGTCTGGCCGAGCCCGGCATTCGTCGTCTGGAACACCGCTTCGTAGGTGAGCGTGCCGGAGCGCGACACGACACCGACCGAGCCCTTCTTGAAGATGGAGCCGGGCATGATGCCGATCTTGCACTCTTCCGGCGTCAAGACGCCCGGGCAGTTGGGGCCGAGAAGCCGGGACTTCGACTTGTCGAGCTTCGCCTTCACCCTGACCATGTCCATCACCGGAATGCCTTCGGTGATGCAGACGATGAAGGGAACTTCCGCGTCGATCGCCTCTTCGATCGCAGCGCCCGCCCCGACGGGCGGCACATAGATGACGGAGGCGGTGGCGCCGGTCTTTTCCCTGGCTTCCGCGACGGAGGCGAAAATCGGCAGTTCGGCGGCGCCTTCGACGCCGTTCTCCCAGGTCTGGCCACCCTTCTTCGGATGCACGCCAGCAACCATCTTGGTGCCGTAATAGGCGAGCGCCTGCTCGGTATGGAACGTTCCGGTCTTGCCCGTCAGCCCCTGGACGATGACCTTGGTATTCTTGTCGACGAGAATGGACATCAGTTCTTGTCCTTCAGAATCTGTTTGATCTCCCGAAGCTCGGCGATCACATCACGGTTGACGGCAACGATCTCGTCGTTGATCGCCTTCACCTCTGCCACATGCTTCGCATAGCTGCGCATCTGTTTTCTCGACACGATCACCATCAAGCCGCCGAAAACGAGAAAGATGCAGATCAGAGGAAGCCAGACGGCAATGAACTCAGCCATCGGTCAGCCTTTGACGGCTTTGACGATCTTCTTGGCCGCATCATCGAGATCGTCGGCGGCGATGACGTTGAGGCCGCTTTCCTCGATGATCTTCTTGCCGAGCGCCACATTGGTGCCCTCGAGGCGAACCACCAGCGGAACCTTGAGGCCCACTTCCTTGACGGCGGCAATGACGCCTTCCGCGATCACATCACAGCGCATGATCCCGCCGAAGATGTTGATCAGGATGCCCTTCACATTCGGATCGGCGGTGATGATCTTGAAGGCGGCCGTCACCTTCTCTTTGGAGGCACCGCCGCCGACATCGAGGAAGTTCGCCGGCTCCGCGCCGTAGAGCTTGATGATGTCCATCGTGGCCATGGCGAGGCCAGCGCCGTTCACCATGCAACCGATATCGCCGGTCAGCGCCACATAGGCGAGATCGTGCTCGGAAGCCTCGATCTCCTTGGCGTCCTCTTCGGTCTTGTCGCGAAGCTCGACGATCTCCGGATGCCGGAAGAGCGCGTTGCCGTCGAAGGAGACCTTGGCGTCGAGCACGCGAAGATGCCCGTCCTTCATGACGATGAGCGGATTGATTTCCAGAAGGCTCATATCCTCGTCGGAGAAGGCCTTGTAGAGAATTCGGGCAAGCTGCCCGAATTCGTCTTTCGCCGGGGCCTCGAGCTTGAGCGCCTCGGCGAGCTTCGCCGCATCGGCATCACTGACGCCGGAAAGCGGATCGATCGGCAGCGTCAGGATCTTGTCCGGCGTCTCTTCGGCGACGGTTTCGATGTCCATGCCGCCCTCGGTCGAGGCCACGAAGGCGACACGGCCGGTGCCGCGGTCGACAAGGAGCGAGAGATAGAGTTCTCGCGCAATGTCGGCACCATCTTCGATGTAGAGCCGGTTGACCACCTTGCCCGCCGGCCCCGTCTGTTTGGTGACAAGGGTGTGGCCGAGCATTTCCTTGGCGTTGGCGACGACGTCCTCAACGCTCTTGGCGAGCCTCACGCCGCCTTTGGCATCCTCGCCGAGCTCCTTGAAACGGCCCTTTCCGCGGCCGCCTGCATGGATCTGGCTTTTGACGACATAAAGCGGACCCGGCAGCTTTTTGGCTGCCGCTGCCGCCTCGTCGGCTGACGTGATCATGACGCCGGCAGCGACCGGTGCCCCGTATTCCTTGAGGACGGCCTTTGCCTGGTATTCGTGGATATTCATCCCGGCCCCCCGCCGTTTAGCTGTTGAGCGCCGGCTGGATCTTGCGGCAGGCCTCGATGAGCCCCTGCACGGAGGAAACCGACTTCTCGAATTCCGCGCGCTCGCTGCGGTCGAGCGAAATATCGACGACACGCTCCACACCGCCGGCACCGATCACCGTCGGCACGCCGACATACATCTGGTCGAGACCGTATTCGCCGGAAAGCTGCGCAGCGCAGGGGAGAACGCGCTTCTTGTCCTTCAGATAGCTCTCGGCCATGGCAATGGCGGAAGCCGCCGGCGCATAGAAGGCCGAGCCGGTCTTCAACAGCGACACGATCTCGGCACCACCGTCACGGGTGCGCTGCACGATCTTGTCGAGGCGCTCCTGCGTGGTCCAGCCCATCTTGACGAGGTCCGGCAGAGGAATGCCGGCAACCGTCGAATAGCGTACCAGCGGCACCATGGAATCGCCGTGGCCACCGAGCACGAAAGCCGTCACGTCTTCGACGGAGACATTGAACTCTTCCGCCAGGAAATAGCGGAAACGGGCGGAATCGAGCACACCCGCCATGCCGACGATCTTGTTGCCGGGGAGGCCGGAGAATTTCTGCAGCGCCCACACCATGGCGTCGAGCGGATTGGTGATGCAGATCACGAAGGCATCGGGAGCGTATTTCTTGAGGCCCGCACCGACCTGCTCCATCACCTTCAGGTTGATCTCGAGAAGATCATCGCGGCTCATGCCCGGTTTACGCGGCACGCCAGCCGTCACGATGACGACGTCGGCGCCTTCGATTGCCTCGTAAGACTGGGTGCCGACGAGACGGGCATCAAAACCGTCGACGGGAGAGGATTCGGCAATATCGAGCGCCTTGCCGTCCGGAATACCTTCCTGGATATCGAAGAGGACGATGTCGCCGAGCTCCTTCAGTCCGGCGAGATGGGCGAGCGTGCCGCCGATCTGTCCAGCACCGATGAGCGCAATCTTGCTGCGAGCCATGAAGAACCTTCCCTAGACGTAGATAACGAGAGCGAAGAACTCTCAAAAGAGAGTGCGCGGAGTAGCGCGAATGTCGCACGGTGGCAAGCGCTGGCCAGCTCTGCAGCGGGCGCGGAAATGCGCACCGATCCGGGCCTGTGAGAGCCCGGCCTCGCTCATTGGCGCTCGGATGCCTCGCCCGGCCAGGCGTCCGAACGCATCTCTGTGAGGCGCGAGGCCGTGCGCTGAAACTCGAAGGCTTCCGCGCCGCTCGTGCCCTGCCACAAGGCATCCGGCTCTGCCTCTGCCGACGCGATGAGGCGGATCTTCTGATCGTAGAGCGTGTCGATGAGATTGATGAAGCGCTTCGCCTCGTTGCGGGTCTGCGGGCTCATGACCGGGATGCCGGACACGATGATCGTGTGGAAGGTCTTGGCGAGCTTCAGATAATCGGCACTGCCGAGAGGCTTTTCACAAAGCTCGTGAAAGCTGAAGCGGGCGACGCCGCCGGCCGCTTCCGGCACGTCGAGATGACGGCCGCGCAGGCTGAGCTGCTGAGGCGCCCCGCGGGCTTCGCCCGAAAGGCGCTCGAAATGCGCGTCGAGGATATTCTCGGCCGCCTCTCCGAGCGGTGTCACATAGAGGGGCTCCTCGCCGTGCTTGTCGAGGCGGTAATCGTGCGGCGCATCGAGATGGAAGACGGCATTAGACTTATTGATGAGGTCGATGAACGGCACGAAAAGCGGCCGGTTGAGGCCGTTCTCATAGAGACGGTCGGGCGGCACGTTGGAAGTGGCGACGAGCGTCACCCCTTCCGCGAAAAGCTTCTCGAAAAGCCGGCCGAGGATCATGGCATCGGCGATGTCGTTGACGGCGAATTCGTCGAAGCAAAGGAGCCGGGTCTCGGCCGCGATATCGCGCGCCACCGGCTTGATCGGATCGTCGCCGTCCACCTCGCCGGCCTTGAGGCGCTGGCGGAAGCGGGCGATCCGCTCGTGCACGTCTTCCATGAAATCATGGAAATGCGCCCGGCGCTTGCGGGTGTTGGGGGCGGCCTGGAAGAAGATGTCCATGAGCATCGTCTTACCGCGCCCCACCGGGCCCCAAATGTAGAGGCCGGGAACAGGCTCGGGTCGGCGCCCCTTGGAAAACAGCCATCCGAGCGGGCTCTTTTTCGATTTGGTGCGCTCGTCTGCAAGCGCACCAAGAAGCGCATCGAGCCGGGAAGCGAGCTCCTTCTGGACGGGATCGGGGGTGATGCCACCTTCCGCCGCCAGGCGATCATAGGTGCGGGAAACCGGATTTTTCATCGCCCGCGATGTGCTATGGCCGGCGCCCGGGTGCAAGTGTGAATTCGTCGGGCAGAGATTCGCCGACACGATCGCCGTGTCGGGAGGGCGTTCGAGACGGGTGGCTTAGGCGCGCGGATCGAGCTGGCCGACTTCCATCGGGACTTCTTCCCAATTCTGGCCGGCCGCCACGATGCAGGTGTCGCCGGAGGTGCGGGTCACCACGATCGTCCACGTCCCCTGCTTGGAGACGAAGACCTGCATGACGCGCTGGCCGCCCACGAGACCGAGGGCCTTTGGGGTCTCTTTGTATTCTTTCGCGAGGATCCGCACCATGTCGTCATGCTCGGCGCATTTCGGCACGGACAGCATCGGGCTTGTCGCCATGGCGCTGGTTGAGAGCGCGGCGGCCGCTGCGGCCAGAACGGCGGGGCGAACGATGCGCGCCCCGACTGCAAATGGCTTTCTCATCATCCACTCCTTGCGTTCGACCGAGCTTCACGTGACGAGCTTGCCGGAAGCTTGACCCCGGCAAGACCGACGCGAAGAACTCGGCGTCATCGAAGTGTGACAAAGCCAAGAAAGGGCGACAATCTATTGAAATCGCTACCAAACCAATTGATGAGTGCTGCCGCATTTGTGCAACAGCACATGCACAATAAGCAGGCTAACGGGCGACTGAAATTGCGGCACCTGCCTCTGTTTGACCATTGAACTGAGTCTTGGAGGTCGAATAGAGGCGAGCGACCGTGCTGCTGCCCTGGTCAAGCAGCGTGACCTGATTGCCCGAAAGGTTCCAGGCGGAGACGTTCTGAAGCGCCGGCGAGGTGCACCCACGCGTCGAGGCGCGATAGCCGCCCGACCAGCTCGTCAAGGACATGAAGAGCTGGCAGCTGTCACCGCCGGAGGACACCGTCCAGCCGCCGAGAAGATCGGTGCGGCCGATAGCGGCGCCGCCCGAAGACGGAGGCGTGGCCGTCGCCGTCTGCACGCTGCCGTCGGAGCCCGGCCGCAGATCCGGCGGTTCACCCATCATCGGATCGTTGGAGGCGCTTGCCCCGCCCGGGGGCGGAAGCTCGCTCTGGGAAACGGTTCCGACCGGCGCTGCCGTCAACGGCCGCGGCGGAGGAGGCGGAGAATAGCGATTGCTGCTTTGGCCGCCGAAATAGGCGGACTGACAGGCGGCGAGGGAGGCTGCAAGCGCGGCGGTTGCGGCGATCGCGCGCCAGGAATGCGACATGACGAGACTCTCGTGTGATGGTGCAACACCTGGCGAGCCTTTTGGCAGGAGAGCCTGAGACTCGACTTGACCCGACTTCTGGCACGTCCTAGGCGGTTTGTCACGAAGGGCGGCGCAGATGGCGATGGCTGAACTAGGCTGGATGCAGAGGGCGCGCCAGCGGGCGCTGAGAACGGCGGTCCGTCAAAGGCGTGGCCATATCGTCGATCAGCTCATCGCCGAACGCGGCATTGGACTGGTCGCCAATCCTCTCTGGCCGCTTTACCGGCCACTCCTTTATAAAATCCTCCATTATAGCGAAGCGGTCGAGATGGCCGATACGCTGGGGCCGCTGCCCGGCACGGCGGGGATGCGCTACATCAGCGAGCTTCTGTCCCTCAACCTGGAGATCTCCGGGATCTCGCGCATTCCGCGTGAGGGCGGCTTTATTATTGCGGCAAACCACCCGACAGGCATCGCCGACGGGGTCGCTGTCTATGATGCCGTGCGCCAGGTGCGCGGCGACATCTCCATCTTCACCAACCGTGACGCCGTGCGCGTGAACGAACGTCTGGTGGAACATCTCATTCCGGTCGAATGGCGCGAAGAGCATCGCAGCCTGACGAAAACGCGCGAGACGCTGCGGCTCTCCTCCAAGGCTTTCGCCGAAGAGCGTGCCATCGTGGTCTTTCCTGCGGGCCGCATCGCCTATTGGCAGGGCGGCCGTCTGAACGAACGGCCGTGGCAGGTTTCGGCCGTGTCGCTGGCCCAGAAGCACAAGGTCCCGGTCCTCCCCTGCCGCGTCACCGCGCGCAATTCCTGGCTCTTCTATCTCTTCGGCAACCAGGGGCTCACGGAGCTCAGGGACATGACCGTGTTCCACGAGCTGCTCAACAAGCGCGGCAAGACCTTCAAGATCAACTTCGGGCCGCTCATCCCGCATACGGCACTGCAGGGGAGCGCAGCCAAGCTGACCGAACAGCTGCAGACCTATTGCGTCGAGAGCCTGGCCAAGGACCCCGACCTCCCCTTCACTGCGAAGGAAGACAACACATGAGCAAGACCGAAGATATCAACGGCGTCCCCTTCGAGATCATGACGCCGCAGGAAGTGCGCAAGGCGCTCGATGCGCACGAGATCGTTCTGATCGATGTGCGCACACCGGCGGAATTTGCCTTCGAGCGCATTCCTGGCGCATTGCTGGCGCCGATGTCGGAGCTGGATGTCACGAGCCTGCCGACACAGGCCGGCAAGAACGTCGTTTTCCATTGCGGTTCGGGCAAGCGTTCTGAATTTGCCAGCCGCAAGGCGATCGAGGCGGGCTTCAAAAAGGCGGCTCATCTTGAAGGCGGCCTTGCTGCCTGGAAGCAGGCGGGCCTTCCGCTCATCACCACCGATTTTGCCACCGGGCAGCCAAAGCGCGTCGGAAGCTGACCCCGGCATCACCGCTCCTCACGAGCCGGTGAAGCCCCTTTCCCTCCTCCTGTAAGGCACCCATTTTAGATCGGGTCCATTCAAGGAGGAGCCTCATGCTCTCACGACGCAGTCTGTTTGCCGGAAGCGCGGCGGTGGCCGCGCTGACAGGGCTCGGAGTTTTCTCGCCGCGCCAGGCGGATGCTGAAGCCGCCGGCGACTTTCCGGTGACGCTGAGCCGTGACGAATGGAAAAAGAAGCTGACCGACCGGCAGTTTTCGGTGCTCCGCGACGAAGGGACCGAGCGCGCCTACACATCACCCCTCAATGACGAACATCGCCAGGGTGTCTTCCACTGCGCCGGCTGCGACAACGCCGTCTACAGCTCGAAAGCCAAGTTCGATTCCGGCACCGGCTGGCCGAGCTTCTATGAGGCGATAGCGCCCACCGCCGTCGCGACCTCACGCGACTTCAAGCTCATCTATCCGCGCACGGAAGTGCATTGCGCCAATTGCGGCGGGCATCTCGGTCACATCTTCAACGATGGACCCAAGCCGACCGGCAAGCGTCACTGCATCAACGGTGTCGCCCTCGTCTTCAAGCCGGCCGGTGGCGGCGATCCGGTTCTGGGCTGAGGATCGGACGCGAGACCGAAACCACCTGCGATACGGCTGCCTATGGGCACGCCGTTCTTCCGCTCATGCGGGCCGGTGACAGACGGCTTCGATATTGTTGCCGTCAGGATCGAGGACAAAGGCGCCGTAGTAATTCGGATGGTAGTGTGGCCGCAGGCCGGGTGCACCATTGTCCCGTCCGCCAGCTGTGAGAGCGGCCTCGTAAAAAGCGTCCACCGCCGCTCTATCGGGCGCGGCAAAGGCCACATGAACGCCTGAGATCTGCCCGTCCGGCACGGATTGGACCCAGAAACAGGGCTTCCCGCGGGCGCCGAAGCCTGCGCCTTCATAGCCGCCCGTTTCTTCCTTGCCGACCGTCATGATCACCTCCATGCCCAGCGGCGCCAAAGCTCTTTCATAGAAAAGGCGAGAGGCTGCGAAATCCCTCGCGGTGATGCCGAGATGGTCGATCATGGCCGGCGCTTTCCTTCGTAAGCTATGTCTGCGCGAGGAAGGCCTCCGCAGAGATGGCGTCGGCTGCGAACGGACCTCGCAATCGCCTCTCTGGGGGCACGCCTCCGGAGCGAGCTCATCCCCGTTTTGGTGCGGAAAGCGAATCAATTCGCGCGGTTTTGCAGGCTTTCGCGCTGAAAAGTTGGTGTGGCCACGTCCTGAGGAGGTGCAGACCTGGCGAAATTGGCAGCGTCGATAGCAGGTATGGCGCAACGGCTTTTCGCCTGATCCGTGCTCAAGCGACCCGCCACAACTTGTTCGCGGCAGAACCGACTCCTCTGTTGGCGGACCTATGATGACTCTACCCCAGGCGGTTCAGTTTGGTTAATACTTCGACCATTACTAGCGTTAATTATTCATTAAGAAATATTCGCTGACATGATCCAGAGTCAGTAGAGTACGAAACCTGTCTGGAGGATTCTTGACAGGTTAGACTCGCCGGTGTCAGTGGATTGAAAAGCCACATTCCAGGCGTGCTTTCGAAGGGGAAACTTGAATGCCAGCACCGTTTGTCCTTGTGCATGGACCGCTGAGCGCCGGGTACGGCTGCGCAGCGGCACAAGCGCGCGGACAGGACGGAGCGAAAGCGCGCTCATCGGCGGTTCCGGCGGCGTGCAGCTTCCCTGGCGCCGACTCGATTCGCCTCCGCGACGGTTTCGATCAGAGCCCCTCCTGGAGAAAAGGCGTGAATCGTTGTAGAATCCCTCTTGCAATCGACGAACTTGGCCGAATTCGGCCGAATTTCGTTCGGCTGCACTCCTGTTGCGTTTCTTCGACATGATGACGATCGCGATAAGGCAGGGCCTCTCGATGGAGGACATGGTCGCCAAACGGCTGCAGGAGCCGATGCGGGAGATCGCAGATCTCTTCCGTCGGAACCTGACGAGCCGTCTCAATCGGGAGGACGGGCGGGCCGCCCGCCCTGACGGCGGCGCTGTCGCATCTCGTCCGGCAACCCCTCATCCCGCAACCCCTCATCCGGTAGGGTCGGCGCGCACGACACGCGACATCCAAACCCCCGACATCTCGCGCGGCGATCGCCGCGGCGACGAACAGCAGGCAAGCTGGCTTCGGCCGCGCATGGCGCGCCCGGCTTCCGCTGCGTCTTCACATGACAAGCAAGTTTCGGCCGCGCGCCCGGCCCGTCAATCGCAGGCGCCCACCCCAAGGTCGGCCTACGGGGGCAATCCCCCCTTCAGCCCGTCCGCGAACCGCTCAGCCTCTCAGCCCATCAACACGAGGAACATGATGCCCGCCACCCAACCGGTGAATGGCGCGCGCGGCCAGCCGGCCCGAGCGCCAAACAACGGTGGCAGTTGGCTCTTCCCACAGGCGCGGAGCGCGCCTGCCCAGAGTCCCGCCGCCGCGGCGAAAGCCGCACCACCGGCT
Source organism: Afifella sp. H1R (assembly GCF_021462425.1). NCBI lineage: Bacteria > Pseudomonadati > Pseudomonadota > Alphaproteobacteria > Hyphomicrobiales > Afifellaceae > Afifella > Afifella sp. H1R. Next base: position 865,532 of record NZ_JAKEDY010000002.1, on the reverse strand, counting down.
CGAGAACAAACCTCTCCGAGCTGGCTTTACCGCAAGTCCGCCGCGCCGCAGACCAACGGCACGGTGACCCCCGCTCCGCAGGCTGCGCCCGCCGAGACCCCGTCGAGCTGGCTTTTCCGTAAGCCTGCCGCACAGGTGAATGGCAAGGCGAACGGCCATGCAAACGGCAAGGCGGCGCTCAAGGACACCGCAGTGTCGGCGCCTCAGGGCTGGTTCTATCGCAAGCCTGCGCCGCAGGAGAGCGAAGAGCCCGAACAGTCGACCCCGGCCGAAGTGATGAGCTGGGTTTACCGTCTCGCCGCCGAAGCCAAGGAAAAGGGCAAGGCCGAAGCATCGTCGCTCGGGTCGCCCTTCGAAACCATCAGCAGCTGGTTCACTGGCGGCTCCAAGGCGAAGGAAGATGCAAAGCCCGAGCCGCAGAAGCCCCAGGCACCGGTGAGCTGGCTTTACCGCAATTCTGCGCCTCAACCGCAGGCATCGAGCCAGAAAGCCGAACCCGCACGCCAGACCGGCGCTCCGCAGGCGAGCTGGCTCTACCGCAACGCCGCGCCCCAGAATGGCGCAACGCGCACGAACGGCAAAGCCGAGGCTGCAAAACCGGCCCCGCAGGTGGTTCAGCGCAGCTGGCTCTTCCCGAACGGGCGCGGCCAGGCTGTCAAAGCCGAGCCGCAAGCGCAAGCCGCCAATGGCACGCCGCAGAGAAGCTGGCTTTATCGCAATGCTGCGGTTCAGAACGGCTCACAGAAACAGAACGGCGCACAAAAGGCCGCCAAACAGCAGGCCCAGCCGGCTGTGACCGGCGGAAGCTGGTTGTTCCCTGGCACGCATCAGCGCGCCCAGGCTCAGACCAACGGCAAGCCTGCCCAATCGCAACCCGAAAAAGCGGCGGAAACCGCCCGTGCAGGCCAGACGAGCTGGCTCTTCCGCACGGCCGCGCAACCAAGTCGCGAGAGGGCACCAGCCCGCGCGGCCCAGACCGGCGGCAGCTGGCTCTTCCCGGGGACACATCAGCGTGCACAGGCTGAGACGGCGCAAAGGCCGGCCCAGCAGCAGTCCAATGGTCGCCAGACCGCACCGGCTCGCGCCACGAACGGTGTCGCGACCGCGGGGTATCTCTACCGCTCGAACGCCGGCGCACCGATCCGTGCGACCCGCCAGGCACAGCCGCAGCAGGCAGCAAGCCGCGCGACGGCAACGGCCCGGACCAACGGCGTCGCACAGACGCGCGTGAATGGTTCGTCCTGGCTCTTCCCGAGCGTCCGTCCGGTAGAGCAGAAGCCCGCGGCGCACACGGCCCAGGCAACCGCGCAGAACGGTGCCCGCGTCTATCGCACGGTGCCGAGCGTGCCGCGCCAGGCCGGCCGACCGATCCAGGTGCGGCAGCAGCGGCCGATGCAGGCACCGGCCCAGGCTCCGGTTGCAGCACGCACGCCCGCGCGCAGCGAGGAGAGCTTCTACTACGCGATGGTGAAGTGGTTCCGCGCCCGCCTGCCGGAGCGCCAGTGGGCCGACGGCGGCACCTGGCTCTTCCCGCAGGGATCGCCGATCATCTAGATCGCCGCAAGACAACACGAAAAAGCCCCGCAGCTTCACGCTGCGGGGCTTTTTTTTGCCTCAGGCACCGCCGCCTGAAAAACCGCGATGCCTGTCTTTGGCGGGAGGCCGGCGTCGCCTAGACGCGCCGCTCGACCATCATCTTCTTGATTTCGCCGATCGCCTTTGCCGGGTTCAGCCCCTTCGGGCAGACCTGCACGCAATTCAGGATCGTGTGGCAGCGGTAAAGCCGGAACGGATCTTCCAGCTGATCGAGACGCTCACCCGTGCGCTCGTCACGCGAATCGACGATCCAGCGATAGGCCTGCAGCAGTGCCGCCGGGCCGAGATAGCGATCGCCGTTCCACCAATAGCTCGGGCATGAGGTCGTGCAGCAGGCGCAGAGAATGCACTCGTAGAGCCCGTCGAGCTTTTCACGGTCTTCGTGGCTCTGCAGGTGCTCCTTTTCCGGCGTCGGCGACACCGTCTGCAGCCACGGCTCGATCAGCGCATGCTGCGCGTAGAAATGCGTCAGATCCGGCACCAGATCCTTCACCACCGGCATATGCGGCAGCGGGTAGATCTTCACGACGCCGCTGATATCGCCCCAGCCCGTCGTGCAGGCGAGCGTATTCGAGCCGTCGATGTTCATGGCACAAGAGCCGCAAATGCCTTCCCGGCAGGAGCGGCGCAGCGTCAAAGTCGCGTCGACCTTGTTCTTGATCCACAACAGGGCATCGAGAACCATCGGTCCGCAATCGTCGGTATCGACATAATAGGTATCGAGACGCGGGTTGCGGCCGTCTTCGGGATCCCAGCGATAGATCTGGAATTCCTTGTGTTTGCTGCCCGCGGGCTTCGGCCAGACCTTGCCGCGGTGAACTGTCGAGTTTTTCGGAAGAGTCAGCTGAACCATAGATTTTCGCCGTGCGTAGAACCGCCATTCACATGGGCGGAAGGTGGACCCGGATCATCCGCTTACCGCATACTGAGGGCTGCAGAAAGCTTCGGCCGGCTTGCGCCAACCTCTTCTTGCGCGCATGAGGGCATCGATTGCAAGTGCGAGACAGACGAGGGGTGAATGGAAAAGCGAGTGACTGAGACCGGATCGAAATCCCGCACTGGCGGCGAGATCCTGATCGATCAGCTGGTTGCGCAGGGCGTCAGCTGTCTCACCTGCGTGCCGGGGGAGAGTTATCTCGCAGCCCTTGATGCGATGCATGACCGCGCCATCGATGTGCTCGTGTGCCGCAATGAGGGCGGCGCAGCGATGATGGCCGAAGCTTACGGCAAATTGACCGGCCGCCCCGGCGTCTGTTTCGTCACTCGCGGGCCGGGCGCCACCAATGCGAGCCATGGCATTCACATTGCCGAACATGATTCCACGCCGATGATCCTGTTCATCGGGCAGGTGGAGCGTGGCATGCGGGAGCGCGGTGCCTTCCAGGAGGTGGATTACAAGGCGTTTTACGGCGGCCTCGCCAAATGGGTCGTCGAGGTGAACGATGCGGAGCGCCTGCCGGAGCTCGTCGCCCGCGCCTTTCGCACGGCCATGCAAGGCCGTCCCGGCCCGGTCGTCGTGGTTCTGCCCGAGGACATGCTTGTCGACGAGGCGGTCGTCGAGGATGCGCCGCGCGTCGAAGCGGCCGAGATCTGGCCAGGGGCCGAGGATCTCGAGGAGCTCGGCCATCTTCTCCGCAGCGCCCGGCGCCCGATGGCCATTCTCGGCGGCTCGCGCTGGAGCGAGACGGCCGTTGCGGATTTCGCGGCTTTTGCGGAGCGCACCGGCCTTCCCGTCGCCACCTCTTTCCGCCGCGCCCATCTCTTTCCCTCAGATCACCCCAACTACGCCGGCGATCTCGGTATCGGGCCCAATCCCAAGCTGGCGGAACGCGTGCGCCAGGCCGACCTCATTCTCCTCGTCGGTGGGCGTTTCTCCGAAATGCCGTCGTCATCCTACACGCTTGTGGACGTGCCCGTGCCGGCCCAGAAATTCGTGCACGTGCATCCGGGGGCCGAGGAGCTAGGTCGGGTCTACCAGCCGACCCTTGCCATCCAGGCGACGCCGCAGGCCTTCGCAAAGGCACTCGTGCGGGCCGAACTCGATGTCGGCGCCCCCGCGCAGGAGGCTGGCGCCGCCCATCAAGACTTCCTCGACTGGTCGGGCAAGCCGCTCCCTGTGCCGGGCCGCTTCCAGTATGCCGAGGCGATGACCTGGCTGCGCGACCGCGTGCCCCCCGAGACGATCATCTGCAACGGCGCCGGCAATTACGCGGGCTGGATCCACCGCTATTACCGTTTCCGCCGCTTTGCGACGCAGCTTGCGCCGGTTTCTGGCTCCATGGGCTATGGCGTGCCGGCCGCGGTTCTTGCCAAACGCCTTTATCCGGAGCGCATCGTCGTCGCGTTCGCGGGCGACGGATGCTTCCTGATGAACGGCCAGGAATTCTCGACCGCCGTGCAGCACGACATTCCGATCATCGTGATCGTCGTCGACAACAGCATGTATGGGACGATCCGGATGCATCAGGAATCGCGCTATCCCGACCGCATCTCTGGGACGCGGCTCTCCAATCCCGATTTTGCCGCCTATGCCCGCGCCTTCGGTGGCCATGGCGAGACGGTGGCGACGACGGAGGAATTCGCGCCGGCGTTTGAGCGGGCGCTCGCCTCCGGCAAGCCGGCGATCCTGCATTGCTTCATCGATCCGGAAGCCATCACCCCCGCGCGCACTTTGAGCGAACTGCGCGGCAGCAAGGCCGGCTGAAGACGCGAAACAAGAAGGAGCCGGGCGACGATGAGCGAGCTTCCATTCAACCTCACGCTGGAGGGCGCTCCCGGCGAATGCGTCCGCCTGTCGGCGCGCGTGCGCCGGGTGCTCGCGCCCAACCCGAGCGCCTTCACCTTTCGCGGCACCTGCACCTACATCATCGGCACCGGTGAGGTTGCGGTGATCGACCCGGGTCCCGCCGATGCCGCCCATATCGAGGCGCTGCTGGCAGCCGTTTCGGGCAAAAAGCTGCGTCATATCCTGCTGACGCACACGCACCGCGACCACTACCCGGCGATCGGCCCCCTCGCCGAAGCGACGGGGGCGTTGGTTGCCGGCTGCCGCAGCACGCATGACAGCGTTTTCGCCTACAAGCCGGACCGCGTGCTTGAGGACGGTGAAAAGATCGAAGGGCCCGATTATACGCTGACAGCTCTCGCGACCCCCGGCCACGCCGCCAACCACCTCTGCTATGAGCTCGAGGAAGAGAGGGCCCTCTTCTCTGGCGACCACGTCATGGGTTGGTCGACCTCGGTGGTGATCCCGCCGGATGGCAATATGGGCGACTACATGGCCTCCCTGAGACGCCTGCTCGATCGCGACCACGACATCTACTGGCCCGGTCATGGCGGCCCCGTCACGGAACCGAAACGGCTTGTCCGTGCGCTCCTCCAACATCGCCGCCAGCGCGAGAAAACCATCCTTGCAGCCCTCGGCGAGGAGCCTTTGACCATCGATTCGATCGTCGAGCGGGTCTATCAAGGCATCGCCGAAAACCTGCGTGAGGCCGCAGCGCAGTCGACGCTCGCGCATCTTTGCGATCTCGTCACGCGCGGCGAGGCGGCAAGCCTCGGACCGGCAAGCCGCACGGCGCGCTATCTTCGCGCCAGCCCGGAAGGCGGGGCCGACTAAGCGGCGCTCGCCCGTCGCCTTCGCCCTGGCAGGGCTACAATCTGCGACCCCACACTGTACGCCGAGCAACGTTTTCGACCACAGGGTGAGGTTTGCGTCGCTTCGGTGAGAAAACCTGCCGTTTCGTCACCTTTCTGCCGCAGACCAATCTTAGCCGGCAAGAAACGACACCCGCCTGGACGACACATGATGAAGATTTCACGCCGCGCTGCGCTCGCCGGAGGGGGAGCGCTCGCCCTCAGCCCATTTGCGAGCCGGAGCTTCGCAGCGCCCAATGTCGAGACCGACGGTATCCTTTACGGGCCGACGCAGCCCTTTTCGTTCGATCTTCTGAAGGAGACGGCGAAGACGCTCTCTGAAGCGCCCTGGGAGCCGCCCGCCTCCGCCATGGCGGAAATCCTCGATAAGATCGATTACGACGCCTATTTCCAGATCAGCTATCGCAAGGACCGGACCTTGCATCTCGGCGGGGACAGCGGGGCACCGATCCAGCTTTTTCATCTCGGCCGCTATCAGAAGGACCCCGTCACCGTCGCCGTGGTCAAAGACGGCAAGGCGCACGAGGTTCTTTACCGCCAGAGCTATTTCGATATGCCGGCGGGCCACATCGCCCGCAGCCTGCCGCAAAGCATCGGCTTTGCCGGTTTCCGGGTGATGGCGGAAGACCTCAAATGGGACTGGCTGTCCTTCCTCGGCGCCTCCTATTTTCGTTCGCCGGGAAGTGGCAAGCAGTACGGGCTGTCGGCCCGTGGCATTGCCATCGATACCGGACTCGCCACGGGCGAGGAATTTCCGCGATTCAGCCGGTTCTTCCTTGAGGGGGTGCCGGGCGATCCCGACCGGCTCACCGTCTACGCGCTCCTTGAGGGTCCGAGCCTCACCGGCGCCTACCGCTTCGATTGCGCCCGCGAGGCCCGCGTCGTCATGGAGACGGAAGCGGTCCTCTTCCCGCGCCAGGCGGTCACCCGCCTGGGCATCGCCCCGTTGACCTCGATGTTCTGGTACTCGCAGAAAGACCGACAGCACGCGAAAGACTGGCGGCCCGAGATCCACGATTCCGACGGGCTCGCCATGTGGACCGGCAGCGGCGAACGCATCTGGCGCCCGCTCAACAATCCGCCCGCCGTGATGACCAACAGCTTCAGCGATGACAACCCGAAGGGATTCGGGCTGCTTCAGCGCGATCGCCATTTCGACCATTACCAGGACGACGGTGTCTTCTATCACCGCCGCCCCTCCCTCTGGGTCGAACCGCTCGAAGGATGGGGCAAGGGCGCGGTGCAACTCGTGGAGATCCCGACGGACGACGAGATCTACGACAACATCGTCGCCTATTGGACACCGGAGGAGAAGGTCGAGGCCGGCAAGACGCTCGATCTCAAGTACCGCCTGCATTGGGGATTCGACGAGCCTTACGCGACGAAGGCCGGGCGGGTCGTCGACACCTTTATCGGGGCCGGCGGCGTTCCGGGGCAGCCGCGTCCGAAGGACGTCTATCAATTCGTCGTCGACTTCACCGGCGGCGATCTCCACCGCTTCACGCGCGAAGACGGCGTGACCGCCATGGTTAATGTTTCACGTGGCACATTGGGGCGCTGCAGCGCCTATCCGGTCGTCGACAGCAACGGCCTTTTCCGGGCGGCCTTCGAAGTTCACGTCACCGGAAAAGAGCCGGTGGACCTGCGGCTTTTCCTCAAAAAGGACGGCGAGGCGCTGACGGAGACCTGGATTTCGCAATTCTTCCCGGCCAGCATGGATCTCGCCGACAGCCGCTGAGGTTTCACCCCCGAAGTGGGCTGACGGAAGTTCTTATTGCTCGATCACGGCCTCAAGACTGCCACCACCATTTTTGGCACTCGGTTTTTCGTTCCGGATCCGAAATTGCCATGTCGGTGAGTTGCCACTCCTCCAGCTCCGACAGCCGCCGGCGCTGGCGTGAACGCGCCACGCAAAGGCTCAGCCAATGCCAGCACCGAGCTGCCGAATCGTTCTCGAAGTGCGTTTTTAGAACTCGCCTATCGTCCATATGACGATAGAAGTCGCTTGTTGCCTCGTTGAAAAACGATATTCTCGTACAGGCAATGTTCGATAAACTCACATGACGCGACGCCTTCCCTCACTCAACGCGCTGCGCGCCTTCGAGGCCGCCGGTCGGCACGGCCGGATGTCTTTGGCCGCCGAAGAGCTGAACGTCACCCACAGCGCGGTCTCGCGTCAGGTGCAGCAGCTTGAAGACGTTCTCGGGGTTTCCCTCTTTGAAGGGCCGAAGAACGCCATCCGCCTGACGGAGGGAGGGCGGGCGCTCCTCCCCGGCCTGACGGCCGGCTTCGATCAACTGCAGGCGGCTGTGGCACGCGTCGCGACCAGGCGGTCCTCACTCATCGATCTCGCCTGCAGCGGGACGCTCGCCATGCGCTGGCTCATCCCCCGTCTCCACGTCTTCAAAGAGCGGCACCCGGAGATCGAGGTGCGTCTGACGGCCTGCGATCACGATCAAGAATTCGCGCGCATCGATTTCGACCTCGCGCTTAGGGTCGGCACCGGTCCCTGGCCCTCCGGCCTTCTGACCCGGCCCCTCTTTGCCGAAAAGATCGGGCCCGTTCTCTCCCCTTCCATTGCGCGGCTCCTTCCGCAGGACATCGCCGGCCTGCCCATTCTTCACACGCGCACGCGGCCGGGCGCCTGGGTGCAATGGGCGGGCGCGAGCGGCGAGAGAAATCCCGCCAGTGAACTCGAAGCCGCCCCGGCGGCGACCGTCTATCAGCGTTTCTACTATCTCCTGGAAGCGGCGACCGCTGGCCTTGGCGTGGCGATCGGACCCTGGCCGCTCGTGGCGGACGATGTCGCGGCGGGCCGGCTCGTTGCACCTTTCGGCTTTTGCCCGAGTGGCAACGACTACATCGCGCTCTGGCGACCGCGCCCGACGGCCGCCCTCACGCTTCTCCTCGATTGGCTTTTCGAAGAGGCCGAACGTTTCGAGCCGACGGCGCCAGACCCGCTTTCCTGAAGGCGGCTCACCTCTTTCAGCGCTCTTCGGAGACAAAGAGGGCGGCCGAAGCCGCCCCCAGGCTCGCGACCGAAACGGCTCAGGCCTCAGACTTGCGGTAGCTCGACTGCCGTTCCAGCATCCACCCCGGATATTCCGGGGCAAGCCGGCTCACCTGATCGAGCGTCGTGAGCTCGTCGTCGGAGAGACGCACATCGACGGCAGCGAGATTGTCATCGAGCTGCTCCATACGCTTGGCACCGATGATGACGCTCGTCACCACCTTCTGGTGCAGGAGCCAGGCGAGCGCGATCTGTGCGACACTCACGGAATGCGCCTCGGCGATCTTGCGCATCTCGTCGATGACGGCATAGCCACGGTCCTTGTCGACCGGCGGAAAATCGAAGGTCGCGCGTCGTCCGTCGCCCGATTTTTCATCGTCACGGCTGTACTTGCCCGACAGGAAACCGCCGGCGAGCGGGCTCCACACCATCAGCCCCACCTTCTCGGAGGTGAGCATCGGCACGACCTCGCGCTCGAGATCGCGCCCGGCAATGGTGTAATAGGCCTGCAGCGAGCGAAACGGTGCGAGGTTCTTGCGTTCTGAGATCCCGAGGGCTTTGGCGATCTGCCAGGCCGCCCAGTTCGACACCCCGACGTAGCGGACAAGACCTTGGCGCACGAGCGTATCGAGGGCTTCGAGCGTTTCCTCGATCGGTGTCAGCGGGTCGAATCCGTGGATCTGATAGAGATCGATGTGGTCGAGCTGCAGACGTGTGAGGCTCTTCTTGGCCTGAGCGAGGATGTGATAGCGCGAGGCGCCGGCGCCGTTCGGTCCTTGACCGACGCGCCCCAGAAACTTCGTCGCCACCACGACCTCGTCGCGCGCCACACCGAGATTCTTGAGCGCCTGCCCGGTGATCGTCTCCGAGCGGCCTTCGGCATAGACATTGGCCGTGTCGATGAAATTGACGCCGGCATCGAGGGCGCGGCTGAGAAGTGCATCGGCATCCTGCTGTCCAAGATTGCCGATCTGGCCCCAGAGCCCCTCGTTGCCGCCGAACGTCATGGTGCCGAAGCACAGTTCCGAGACAAGAAGGCCGGTCTGGCCGAGCGGATTGTAACGCATGCATTCATCCTTTCGCGTGGGTCGGCCTCGCCGGTTCGCCCGAGACGAGGCCGCAAATGGTGGATCCGCCGGGCCGAGAAATCCGACCGGTCGCCGCCGCGACGGCGATGCGTCGCTCTCTGCAATCCCGCCGGATTTACCCGGACGCGTCGGAGCGACGGCTTCACGGATCGGGACCGAAATGGCGTGCCGGCCGCCCGGTCGCCACGCGGATGCTGTCACCTTTTTGCCTGATCCTCTCAGCCGCGAGCTTTCCTTGTGGCAACCTGACCCGCAAGCATCTATCTCTGCCCTGCACTCTCGCGGACAATGCTCATGCCGGAATCCCTTGCGGGCCTCGATGCTCTCAGCACGCTGATCCGCCGCCATTGTGATGGCCACCGCTGCCAGACCCAGGTGCCAGGCCTCACCCTCGTGCGGTCGGATGGGATGACGCACCCGACGGCCTCGATTTACGAGCCGCTTCTGTGCGTGATCGCTGGCGGTGCCAAGCGCGCCATGCTCGGCGAGAAGCTCTTCGAATATGGCAAAGGCAACTACCTCGTCGTCTCGGTGGATCTCCCCGTTGTGGGGGAGATCTTCAAAGCGAGCCGGGAAGAGCCCTATCTCGCCCTGGCGGTGCGTCTCGATCCGAAGCTCCTCGCCGCGATGCTTCTGGAAATGGGCGATGGAGAGGCCGAGACAACGCTCGCTCCGGGCCTCTCAGTTAGCTTTCTGACTCCTGAGCTCTTGGATCCAATTGTGAGGTTTGTCAGCCTCTTAGACCGACCTCGGGATATCCGGATCCTCGCGCCGCTGATTGAGCGGGAGATCGTCTACAGGCTGATGCGAGGACCGCAGGGCGGCACGCTCCGGCAGATTGCTCTGTCCGACAGCCGGCTCAGTCAGATCAGCCGCGCCATTGCGTGGATCAAACAGCGCTTCGACAGCCCCCTGAGGATCGAGGACGCAGCCGATATCGCCGGCATGAGCGCCTCGTCCTTTCATCGCCATTTCAAGGCGGTGACGGCCATGAGCCCGCTGCAATACCAGAAGCAGCTTCGGCTGCAGCGCGCCCGCCACATGCTCCTCACGCAAAATGCCGATGCGGGCAGCGTCAGCTTCGCGGTGGGCTATGTGAGCCCGTCCCAGTTCAGCCGCGAATATGCGCGTTTCTTCGGTGCCCCTCCCGCCCGCGATGCGGCGCGGCTCCGCGCCTCGGCGCTCGATGACGCGCAATTGACCGATCCTCTCTGAGGCGGGTGGCGCTTCGCCGGCTCACGGAAACAGATCCCGGCACGACGGCCAGAAGCAACGCCTTTCCCGTTCATGTGTTCTTGCAACAGACCCATCGCGGGAATTGCCCGCAATGGACGGGCCTCGACCCATCGACCGGGCTTGGCTGGTACGTCCATTTCCTCGTCCCGGTCCTGTCCGCCGCGCAGCGAGACAGGGCGCCGTCTGCAAGAAAGGACGATCTGTGATCACACTCACCGTCAACGAGACCGATTATGAGCTGGACCTCGATCCGCGCACCTCGCTTCTCGATGCGTTGCGCGACCACCTCGCGCTCACCGGCACCAAGAAAGGCTGCGACCACGGCCAGTGCGGCGCCTGCACTGTCCTCGTCAATGGCCGCCGCATCAATTCCTGCCTGACGCTTGCGGTCATGCATGACGGCGATGCCGTCACCACCATCGAAGGCCTCGGCACACCCGAAGCCCTGCACCCGATGCAGGCGAGCTTTCTCGACCATGACGGCTTTCAATGCGGGTACTGCACGCCAGGCCAGATCGTCTCCGCGCTTGGCATGCTCGACGAGTTTCGCGCCGGCTGGCCGAGCCACGTGAGCGCAAGCCTGGACGGCCAGACGGACCTCTCCGACGAAGAGATCTCCGAGCGCATGAGCGGCAATATCTGCCGGTGTTCCGCCTATCCCAACATCGTCGACGCGATCCGCGCCGCCCGCGACGAACGTGCCGGCGAGGCCCAACACGTCACCAAGGCCGAAAGCAAGGAGCCGGCATGAGGGAATTTGCCTATTCGCGCGCCGGCGATCTTGAGGAAGCCGGCCGCCTCGCCGAAGAGCAGACCGGGCGCTTCATCGCCGGTGGCACCAATCTTCTCGATCTCATGAAACTCGAAGTCGAGACGCCGAAGGCGCTCGTCGACGTCTCGCGGCTGCCTTTGACGGAGATCTCGGCGACAGAGGATGGCGGCCTCAGGATCGGAGCCATGGTGACCAATGCCGATCTCGCCGCCGATGAGGCCGTGCGGCGCGATTATCCGGTCCTGTCGCGGGCGCTTTTGGCCGGCGCCTCGGCACAGCTGCGCAACAAGGCGACGACCGGCGGCAATCTCCTCCAGCGCACGCGTTGCTACTATTTTTACGAGACATCCGCGCCCTGCAACAAACGCAATCCGGGCTCGGGCTGCGCCGCGCTCGACGGCTTCAACCGCATTCACGCGATCCTGGGCGCAAGCGATCAATGCATCGCCACTCATCCCTCCGATATGGCGGTCGCCATGCTGGCGCTCGACGCGAGCGTCGAGACCCGGCTCCCGGACGGCGGAAGCCGGACGATCGCGCTGAAGAATTTTCATCGTCTTCCCGGTCAGACGCCGGAGGTGGAAAGCAATCTGCAGCCGGGCGAACTCATCACCTCCGTCGTGCTGCCGCCACCACCGAAGGGCCGGCACATCTATCGCAAGGTGCGCGACCGCGCCTCCTATGCATTTGCGCTCGTCTCGGTCGCCGCCATCGTCGCCGTGGACAACGGCAACATCGCCTCGGCCCGTATGGCCTTCGGCGGCCTCGCCCACAAGCCGTGGCGCGACAGGGCGGTCGAGGAAGCTCTGATCGGCCAGGAGCCATCACAAGCGCTGTTCGAAGAGGCCGCGGATCTGCTTCTCAAGGAGGCGACAGGCCACGGCCATAACGATTTCAAGATCCCCCTCGCCCGGCGGACGCTGATCGCCGTTCTCTCCGAGGCGACCAAGGAGGCCGCACAATGACCGACGCAAACACCTATGCGATGGACGAGGCGGTCGGCGAAACGCGCCTTGATCGCGGCGCGCAGGGCGTTCTCGGCAAGCCCCTCAACCGCTACGAGGGTGCCCTCAAAGTCTCAGGCCGCGCGCCATACGCTTACGAGCATCTCGCCGGTGAGGACGTCGCCTACGGCTTCATGGTGACGGCAGGCATCGGGCGAGCGAAAATCCGGTCCGTCGACACATCCAAAGCGGAGGCGGCACCAGGCGTTCTGACCGTCATCTCGGGGAATGATGTTCTGCGCGCCTCCGCCCTGCCGATGGCACCGGCCGCGCAGACGATCGACGGCGAGGTCTTCCATTATGGCCAGCCGCTGGCGCTCGTCGTTGCCGAAACCTTCGAGGCGGCCCGGCATGCGGCCACGCTCGTCGAAACCCTCTACGAACCCGGCCAGGGCCGCTACAGCCTGCGCGACCAGCTCAACGAGGCGGTCAATCCGGGGCCAGGCGCCATGCAGCCCGACAATCTGCGTGGGGAGTTCGAGGCCGTCTTTGCGGAAGCCGAGGTTCAGTTCGACGAAACCTATACAACGCCGAGCCACAGCGCCGCCCCGATGGAGCCGCATGCAAGCGTCGCCAAATGGGACGGCGACAAGCTGACCGTCTGGTCGTCGTGCCAGCTTCTGGAGACGAACGTCATTCAGATCGCCAACGGCGTCGGCGTGCCGGTCGAGAACGTCCGCCTTCTGAGCCCTTATGTCGGCGGTGGCTTCGGTTCCAAGCTCGGCATTGGGCCGGACGCCGTTCTGGCGGCACTCGGCGCGAGGGCGGCGGGCAAGCCGGTGAAGGTCGCGCTCAGCCGCCAGCACGTCTTTCAAACGACCTCCCGGCGTTCCGAAACCATCCAGCGCGTGCGCATCGGCACGACGAAGGACGGCCGCATCACCGCGCTCGCGCACGAAAACTTCGTCGTCAACTCGACCGGCAATTCGTTCTTCGAGCCGGTCGCAATTTCGACGGTGTTTCTCTATGCGGGCGAGAACCGGAAAATCACGCATCGGCTTGCAGAGACCGATGTCTTGATGACGGCTTCGGTGCGCGCACCCGGCGAAGCCGTCGGCATGCTGTCGCTCGAGAGCGCCATGGACGAGCTCGCCATCCGATTGAACCTCGATCCGATCGAGTTTCGCAAGCTGAACGAACCGGAAGCCGCGCCGCAGGACGACCTTCCCTTTTCCTCGCGAAAACTCCTGGAATGCTACGAGGAAGGGGCCCGTCGCTTCGGCTGGCAGAACCGTCCCGACAAGCCGGCAAGCCGGCGCGAGGGCGAATGGTGGATCGGTTATGGCATGGCCGCGGCTTCACGCAGCCATCAGCTGATGAAATCCTCTGCCGAGGTGGAGCTCACTCCCGACGGGCGCGCCACGGTCAAAACGGCGATGACCGATATCGGCACGGGCTCCTACACAATCCTGCAGCAGATCACCGCCGAAATGCTGGGACTTCCGCCCGAACACGTGACCGTGCTTTTGGGTGATACGGAACTGCCAGCCTCCTCGGGGTCCGGCGGCTCCTGGGGGGCGAACAGCGCCGGGTCGTCGGTCTATCTGGCCTGCGAAGACCTCGTGACGGAGCTTGCAAAACGCCTCGAGGTCGACGCCTCGGACCTCACGCTGAAGGACGGCCAGGCGATCGCGGGCAACCGGCAAATCCCGTTCGACGAGATTCTGGAAGGCGAGACGCTTACCGGCCGCGGCACGATCGAGCCGGGGAAGACAGCGGACACCACCAATCAGGCAAGCTATGGCGCGCATTTCTGCGAGGTGGCCGTCAACGCCGTGACGGGCGAGACGCGGGTGCGCCGGCTTCTGACCGTCGCCGCCGCCGGGCGTATCCTCAACGAGAAGACGGCCACGTCACAATGTTATGGCGGTCAGATCTGGGGGATCGGCTCGGCGCTCGAAGAGGAGCTGGTGATCGATCCCCGCACCGGCCTTCTGGTCAATCACGACCTCGCCGAATACCACGTTCCGGTGAACGCCGACGTCCCGCAGCTCGAGGTCGTCTTCCTTGAGGAGCGCGACACGGCGGCGAGTCTACTCGCCGGCAAGGGGCTCGGAGAGCTCGCTCTTGCGGGCGTCGGGGCGGCCATCACCAACGCCATCTATAACGCCTGCGGCGTGCGGGTACGCGATTATCCGGCGACTCTCGACAAGATTCTCGCAGGCCTCCCAGACGCCTGACTCATAGATATTTTTGATCACTACAACCGAAATTATGCGTTGGAGTGATTGAAGCGCTAAATGCGAAAAGATCGGCCTCCCGGACGGAGACCGATCTTGACCGCATTGAGCGACGAACCCGAAATCACCGCAGACACCTTTGTCGACGCAGACCGAGACGAATCCCTCGCCGCGTCAGCGACCGAGACACCCAGCTCGTTTTTCGGCAGCATCCTCCCCGGCGTGGGTCTCGCCGCGGCGATCGCAGCGGCAGCCTTCGGGCTTCGTCAGCTGCCGGGGCTCGGCGCCTTCAGCCCGATGATCATCGCGATCCTCATCGGTATTCTGTTTCACAATCTCATCGGCACGCCAGCCGTCGCCAAGCCAGGTGTCGGCTTTTCCATGCGCCGCATCCTCCGCTTCGCCATCATTCTGCTCGGCCTGCAGCTGACGGCTGCGCAGGTGATCGAGGTCGGCGGAACCGGGGTCGCCATCATCATCGCCACGCTTCTTTCGACCTTCACCTTCACGGTCTGGTGCGGGAAAAAGCTCGGTGTGGAACGCAAGCTCGCCGAACTGATCGCCGCCGGCACGTCGATCTGCGGGGCCTCCGCCGTCATCGCCACCAACACCGTGACCAACGCCCATGACGAGGACGTCGCCTATGCGGTCGCCTGCGTCACCATCTTCGGCTCGATCGCCATGTTCGCCTACCCGTTCCTCGCTCCGCTCTTGGGTCTCGGACCGCATGCATTCGGGCTGTGGACCGGAGCCTCGGTGCACGAGATCGCCCAGGTGGTCGCGGCCGCCTATCAGAACGGTGCGGAGGCCGGCGAATTCGGCACCATCGCCAAGCTGTCGCGCGTGATGATGATGGCCCCCGTCGTGCTCGGCCTCGGCATTCTCGCCCGCGAGCGTCTCGCCGCCTCCGGCAATTCCGCCGCCCGCGCGCCCATCCCCTGGTTCGTGCTCGGCTTCATCGCGCTCGTCGGCGTCAACAGCCTCGTGGAAATCCCGGAGACGGCCAAAAGCGAGATCGCCCTCGCCACGACCTTTCTTCTGTCGATGGCGCTCGCCGCGATGGGGCTTGAGACGGATGTGCGCAAGCTCAAGGCGGAGGGCCTGCGCCCCGCGCTTCTCGGCCTCCTCGCCTTCCTCTTCATCTCGACGTTCAGCCTCACTCTGGTGAAGCTTTTCTTCTGAGACTGCGAGCGCCTCAGAACCAGAAGATCAGGACGAGGACCTGCGGCGCCAGGATGCGCAGCACCATGACGAGCGGATAGACCGTCGCATAGGCGAGCGACGGCGCCTCGGAGGGACGGATGGCATTGGCGAAGGCGAGCGCCGGCGGATCGGTCATGCTGCCGGCGAGAAGCCCGCACAATGTCAGGTAATTGAGCCGCACGACGAGGCGGCCAATGAAGCCGATGATGAGAAGCGGGATGATGGTGATGAGGGCGCCATAAAGGAGCCAGACGAGCCCGTCGCCCTCCACGAGGATGGAGACAAAACTCTCACCCGCCTTGAGCCCGACGATGCCGAGAAAGAGCACGATGCCGATCTCACGTAAGGCATGATTGGCGCTCGACGGCATGAACCAGACGAGCGGGCCGATATGGCCGAGGCGCGACAGGATGATGGCGACGACCAGCGGGCCGCCCGCAAGCCCGAGCTTCACCGGCGCCGGCATGCCCGGAAAAGCGACCGGGATGGAGCCGAAGAGAACACCGAGCGCAATGCCGAGGAAGATCGGCAGGATCTGCACCTGCTCCAGAGCCTGACTGCGATTGCCGAGGACCTGGGCGGCCTTGTCGAGGTTTTCCGGATGGCCGATGACCGTGCAGATGTCGCCGAATTGCAGGCGCAGCCCGTCATGCGGGGCGAGCTCGATGCCGGAGCGCGTGACCCGGCTGATGACGACATCGTGGCGGTGCAGCAGATCGAGGCTGCCGAGAGAGGCGCCAAAAACGTTGGAATTGGTGACGACGAAGCGCTTCCACTTCACGTCGGACGGGATCGCCTTCAGATCGGTTTTCGCCTGCTGGCCGAGGATGCGGACCATGCCGGGCAGTTTCTCCGTCGGGCCGACGAGAAGCAGGACATCGTTGAGCCGCACCTCCGTCTCCGGATGCGCGACCTCCACGACACCGTCGCGCATGATGCGGGAAACGACGAGGCTCATCTCTTCGAGCCCCGGCAGGGTGCCGATCGTCAGCCCCTGCATGTTGCGGTTGGTGACCTTGACGTTGACGGTCTGCAGCCCCTGCTGTTTGGCGGCCCGCTCTGCTTCGAAGGCCGCCTGCTCGGCTTCGGGCCGGATGCGCAGCACGGCCCGCACGATCCCCATGGTCAGGAGAATGCCGAGAATGCCGAAAGGATAGGCGACGGCATAGCCGAGCGCAGGTGCGGCGAGCGCCTCCGGACCCGCCCCGACGCTCGTCAGCATCTGAGTGGCGGCACCGAGCGACGGCGTGTTGGTCGTCGCCCCGGACATCAGGCCGAGCATCACCGGCAGAGGCACGCCGACGATAAGGTGCAATGCGGCCGCGACGAGGATGGAGAGAAAGACGAGACCGGCAGCGAGCCCGTTGAGCGCGAGGCCGGAGCGCTTGAGCGCCGAAAAGAAGCCCGGCCCGACCTGGATGCCGATCGAGTAGACGAAAAGGATGAGGCCGAATTCGCGCAGGAAATGCGCAACTTCCGGGTCGACGGTGAAGCCGAGATGACCCCAGACGATGCCGGCGAACAGCACGCCGCCAATGCCGAGGGAGACGGAGCCGATCCGCACATTGCCGAGAGCAAGGCCGGTGACGGCGACGAGACAAAGCACCACGAGGCCGCTTGCGACGGGATCGAGGCCGGTAAGGAGGGCGGAGAAATCCATCACGAAGATCCGCTGGCGGGCAGAGGGGAGGAGGAGCCCGCGACTGCGCAGACATCTGCCTTGAAACCCGACAGGGACCTTCCGCCTGGGTGCTGGGCAGAACCTTGCGGCGGCGATCCGCGGCGGGGTCTCGAAGCGAACACCGCGCGCGCCGCCTCTAGCACGGAGACTGGGCTCCCGTCATCGGCGGCCCGACGCGACATCTCCGCCATCGCGGCTTCAGGCACGAAAAACGCGGCGGCTTCATGCAGTTCGGGTGGGGCGATCACGTCTCACTCGGCAGCCTGTGGCGGGAAGTTGCGCGAGCATCGGCGATTTGGAGTGGGCATTCAAGACCGAGGGTCGACGGCCCCCGGCGCCTTGCCGCCCGCCACCAGAGCAATCGCCGGCAAGGCCAGAACCGCGAGACCGGCGGCCCCGGCGAAGAAGAGCGAATAGCCGAAACGTTCGGCGAGAAACCCGGCCGCGACCCCGCCGCTCAATGACAGAAGCGCATCGACGCATTGGAAGAGCGTGAAATCGATCCCGGCCTGGCGCGGATCGGACCAGCGCATGAACTGCGAATAAAGCGCCACGAAACCGAAGGCCATCAGCCCCGACGTCGCCACCAATGCCACGCCGATGACGAGCCAGAGTGGGATCCACGGCGCCGTCGCCGAGAAGGAGAGAAACGCAAGAACGGACGCCTGCAGAGCCAGAGCCGCCACCAGAACCGGCCGTGGCCCCCAGAGGCGCACGCAGGCGCCCCCCAGAAGTGATCCGGAAACGCCGAGAAAAATCGAGCCGAGCCCATTGAGGATACCGATCGTGGCGAGGCTGACCTCACGGTCGACAAGATAGGGCGACAGCATGTTGAAGGCCGTCTTCTGGGCGACGACGTAGACCGCCGCCACGACGAGACCTCGGCGGATTTCAGGACGCGCGAGCGCCGCCCGAAGCGAGGGAAGATGCGTCCGCTCGGCCTCGAAATTGGCGGCCCGCGATTGGATGAGAAAGGGCAACGCGAGGAGCATCACCATAACGGCCATCGTCCATACGCCCGCGGTCCAGCCGCTGTGGCCGACGATCACCAGAAACAGCCCACCACCGAGCGCCGAACCGAGATAGGCACCGCCCACCTGGGCGGTGTTGCCCCAGCCCTGCTGTCGCGTGGAGAGATTTTCCACCGCATAGCCGTCGCACGCGATATCGACGGTCGCCGTGGCGAAGGCGGCGAGCGTGAGAAGCCCAAAAATCGGCCAAAGCGCGTGAAGAGGCAGCGCCCCGATGAGCCAGAAAGTGGCGACGACCAGGGAGGTGCCTGCAAGCACGATCGCACCCGAACGATTGCGCCCGCGCCGCGGCAGCCGGTAGCGCTCCACCAAAGGCGCCCAGAGAAATTTGAGCGCCCAGGGAAGCGCGATCAGCGAGACGAGGCCGATATCGCCGAGATCGGCACCTTCATTGCGCAGCACCGCCGGCAGGCCAACCCAGGTCAGCCCGCCGATAACGCTTTGCGCCACATAGAGGCCGCCGATCGCCGCGAGCGTGGCGATCGGTGAGATCAGCCAGCTCTGACGTGCCGTCTCCGCCCCCTCGTCTGCCGCCATCAGAAGCGATAGCGCAGGCTGCCGATGATCGTCCGCCCCTCGTCGCGGTAGCAATAGCCGGAGGTGCACACCGGCTCCCGCTCATCCAGCAGGTTCTTGGCGTTGATCTGCAATTTGGCCCCGGCGAGCCGCGGATCGCGGGCGCCGAAATCGTAGGAGAGCGAGGCGTCGATGAAGTAGCGATCGTCGTTCTTCAACGTGTTGGCGTCGTCGCCATAGCTTTCGCCGACATAGCGCACGCCTGCCCCGATCCCGAGACCAGCAAGCGGCGAGCCCGGCTGGAACTGATAAAGGCCCCACAGCGAGAAGATGTTGTTGGGCACGCCGGACAATTCGTTGCCGGCAGTGCCGGTCGCGCCCTTGTCGATGGTCATCTTGAGATGCGTATAGGAGGCGATCAGATTGAGGCCGTTGTCGAGCGAGGCCTGAGCCTCGAATTCGATCCCCTCCGAGGTGAGATCGAGCTGGCGCTGCCGGTTGATTCCCGTCGTCGTGTCGAAGACCACCCCGTCCGTCTGCTCGATGTTGAAATAGGCGGCGCTCACGATCGCATTGGTGTCGGGGATCTCGTATTTCACGCCCACTTCGAGCTGCTCGGCGATGGTGGGCTGCGCCGCTCGGCTCTCGTCGCTCGTCACATCGTCGTAGACGCGGCCGATGTTCGGCGAGAAGGAAGTCGAATAATTGGCGTAGGGGATGACGCCCCACCGGCTGCGATAGGAGAGCCCGACGCGGCCGGAGAAGTCTTCATCGTCATAGTCGGTTTCGACGCGGTCGGTGTCGATGGAGGTGGTCTCGACCCAGTCGTAGCGGCCGCTCAGGAACAAGGTGAAGCCGTTCCATTCCATCTGGTCGTGCAGATAGGCGCCGATGCCGTTCATTTCCTGGCCGCCGTCATAGGCGAGCGGGGCGCTGGCGATGTCGTCGATCGAGGCATAGGAGAGCGCGCTCGAAGCGTCGTATTCAGCCCATGTGTAGTCGATCCCGGCAAGCGCCGTATGCGAGATCGCCGCCGTATCGAAGGTGAACTGCGCCATGTTGTCGACGACGAAGGAGGCCGCGTCTTCCTCGTAATGGCCCCAGTAGCGGGCAAGATCGGCGCCGCTCGCATAATGGCCCGAATACTGGAGGTCGGCATCGACCTTGCTGTAGCGCAGATTCTGACGGACCGTCAGAAGATCGCTGAAGCGGTGCTCCAGCTCGTAACCGATCCGCCCCTGGTTCTGAACGAAGTCGTTGTAGTCGGGATCGCCCTCGTAGAGATCGGACACGACGCCATAGGCCGGATTGTAATAGGAGGCCGTGCCGCCCGTGATCGTGCGCGACAACTCGCTCAAGACGGTGAGCGTCGTATCTTCATTGGGCTTCAGCGTGAAAGCCGGCGCCAGATAGTATTTGTTGTCGGGATAGGAGGGCAGTTCCGCGTTGGCATCGCGTGCGAGCCCGGTCAGCCGGTAAAGCAGGGTCCCGGAATCGTTCGCCGGTCCCGAAAAATCGATGCCGATCTGATAGCGGTCGTAGCTGCCGCCAACGAGCTCCACCTCGCGAAAGGTCTCTTCCTTCGGCCGCTTGGTGACGATGTTGACGATGCCGCCCGGGCCGCTGACGCCATAAAGCGAGGAAGCGGGCCCTTTCAGAATGGTGATGCCTTCGATGCCGTAAGGCTCCGTCTTGAAGAGTGCCGTCGGGGAATTGTACTGGCGCAGCCCGTCACGGAAGATGCCGTTGTAATAGGCGTTGAACCCACGCAGCGTGAACGCGTCGAAGCGTGAATCGAAACCGAAATTGTTGGGATTGGCGCTGGCCGTATAGCCCAGCGTCTCGTTGAGCGTCCGGGGCTCCTGGTCCTCGATCTGATCCTGCGTGACCACCGTGATCGCCTGCGGAATGTCCGCGATCGGCGTATCGACCTTGGTGCCGGCCCGATCCTGTTTGGCGACATAGCCATCCTGCTTCAGGATCTGATCGCTCTCCGCCTCGACGACGATCGGCTGCAGTGCGATCGGCTCGTCCAGATCCTGCGCGTGAACGTTTCCGGGCACGCCCATCAGGACGAATGAGCCGAGAGCGGCGACGTTGAAGCCCAGACGGGTGCGGTGGAGGATCATGTGCTCTCTCTTCTTCAGAATGCCGGCAGCCGCCGTGCAAAACCTGACGAGTGGAGTCAACATTTGCAGATGGCACAACGCCGTCCGCAGGATAAAACCTAACTAAATGTGTCATATTTATCTCACCCGTACAAAGCCGGGAGAGCTGCGGGTGAGAGAAAGGCGATTTCCGGATTGTCACATCCCGGGCCCCGCTGGCCTTCCGTCCGCGTCGGCCAACGCTGGGCGTTTGCGCCCGGTGAGCTTCGAAGCAGACCGTTCCGTGGCGGCGGAAACGGCGCCTTAAAATGCGCCGTTGCGTTCAGAGCCAGACGGGCACGACGGAGCATGCCAGAAGCAGGCCGAGCGCCCTGTTGAGGATGCGCCACTGTCCGTCGCTGCGGACCGCACGGGCGAGCATCAAGCCCGCCACGCACCAAAAGGAGAGAGAGGCGAGAGCGAAGGTACCGAACACGGTGCCAAGCAGCACACCGAGTTGGCCCGGACTGGACGCCATCGCGACAAAGGCGGCGGCCGCGCCCGTCGTCATCGCCCATCCCTTCGGATTGTGCCAGAGCATCCAGAGACCCGCGAAGAACCCGTTCGGCTTGGCGTTGCCGTCCAATCGTGGCGCGCCACGGCGAGCGGTCTGCCAGGCAAGCCACAGAAGATAGACCGAGCCCGCCATCTTCATGCCGAGGGCGAGCGAGGGCAGCGTCAGCAGGAGACCGGCCAACCCAAAGCCTGCCAAGGCGGCCATCGAGGCCAGGCCGACCGAGATGCCGACGATCAACGGAAGCGACTGACGGAAGCCGAAATTGGCACCGGAGATCGTAGCCAACGTCGTGGCGCCACCAGGGCTGGCGGTTGCGATGAGGGCAAACAGCAAGAGGGAAGCGAGGGCGTCCATCACGAGCGATCCAGTTGCAGGGCCCCGTTCGTTACCGTCCCGAGTGGATGCAGCGAAGCTAATCTTGCTAAAGCTCGATATTAGTGTCATTAATGAGACATGGCGCGCAATCTCGACATCGCCCTTCTCCGGACCTTCGCGACCGTTGCGGACCAGGGCAGCATGACGCGAGCAAGCGATATTCTGCATTTGACCCAGGGCGCGATCAGTCAGCAGATCGCACGGCTCGAGGCCCTGGTCGGTACCGCGCTTCTATTGCGCCACCCGCGCGGCCTGCGGCTTACGCCCGCCGGTGAAAGGTTCCTTGGACGAATCCGCCCCCTGATCATCACCAACGACGAGATCTGGTCCGAGATCGAGCGGGGCGACGTCTCTGGCCCGGTCCGGCTCGGCCTGCCCTTCGATCTGGTCGACTCCTGCTTCGCAGCCAGCTTGAAGAGCTACTGCGAGGCTTTTCCGAAGGTCGAGCTGACACTCGTCTGCGCCGCGTCGCCGGATCTTCTCGACATGGTCGGGCGCGGACACCTGGACCTTGCAGTGATCGAAAGGGCGGTCGATTCGGAGGGGGGCGAAGTGTTGGCGATCGATCGTCTCGTATGGGTCGGAGCCCGCGCCGGTCAGGCACACAAGCGATCCCCCTTGCCGATCTCGCTTGTTGGTGAGACCTGCGTGTTCCGGCCAGCCGTATCGGAGGCGCTTGCGGAAGAGAAGCTTGCCAGCCGCATGGTGTTTGAGACCGGTGGGCTCGACGCGACGCGCATCATCGTCAAAATGGACCTCGCCATCTCCGCCTGGCTGGCGAGCACCGTTCCTGCCGATTTCGACATCATCTCAGAAGATGCAGGCCTTCCGCCGTTGCCATCCTTTGCGATCACCCTTCACAGAGCGAATGGGGCTCGCGGCGCGATATTCGACGAACTCGCACGGCAGCTTCGGAACGCCATGGCACGGCCGCGGCTGGCTGCGTGACCGGAACGACCAAAGCCGATGGGCGTGATCGTCCGCGCGATCATAAATGAACTGATCGAGCACTGCCTCGCCATCGCCGCACAGCTTTCCACGACGGCCTTACCGAGACCGCGGCCTGCGTGCGTCACCAAAGGTCTTTCTGTCAAATTCGCATTATCCGGCCTGTTGCGCTCTCTGCCTGCACAAGCAGGAGAGAGCCGTCGTTATCACCGATCCTTCACAGGCGCATGCCACCGGAGACTTCGATGCGCTGCGCATTAATCCAGTGATTTCCATCGGAAAGGAGCGACGTGATCATCTTGCCAATGTCTTCCGGCAGCCCGGGGCGACCGAGCGCCGTCATCTCGGAGACGATCTTGTAGACGTCTGGGTTGTCCCGAACGATGCCGCCGCTGAAATCGGTCTGAATAGCACCCGGAGCGACCGTATTGACGTTGATGTTCCGCTTGCCCAGGTCATGCGCCAGATATCGCGTGAAGACTTCTACGGCGCCCTTGAACACCGCATACGCGACGCTGTCCGGATTGACGAAACGGGTGACGCCCGACGAGATGTTGATGATGCTCCCGCCGTCATTGATGAGCGGCAGAAGTTTCTGAGTAAGGAAGAACACACCCTTGAAATTGACGTTGTATAGCTTGTCCAATTCGTCAGGTGTCACATCGGAGAACGCCGTGTGGTTCGAAATACCGGCATTGTTGACAAGATAATCAATTTTGTTCGTTCCGAGCTGCTTCAGCGCGTCTTTCGCCTGCGCGACGAAATCGTCGAAGCTGCCCGTGTTACCGGTATCGAGTTTGAGGGCGATGGCCTGGGCGCCCGCCCTCCCCGCCGACACAACGACATCCTTCGCTTCCGATTCCGCTGAATGATAAGTGAAAATTGAATCCACGCCGCTCTTGGCGAGATTGATAACGGCGCTCCTCCCGAGACCACGGCTTCCGCCGGTCACCAAAGCAATCTTTGTCATCGGATCATCTCCTCATACGCGATCCTCGATAGGTGGCGCGTTGATCCTGCACAAACAATACGGCACAATCCGAACAGGCTGTATGGTGTAGTGAACAATGAAGATTGAGCCTAATGAGCTCAGGATTTTCGTCGATGTGGCGAGGGCAGGCGGCTTTCGCGACGCCGCGCGACTGAATGGGAAAAGTCCGTCCTGGCTCAGCCAGACGGTGCGAAGTCTTGAGGATGAACTCGGCGTTCGCCTCTTCAATAGGACGACACGCAGCGTGGCCCTGACCGATGCGGGCAGCCGGCTTCTGGAACGACTGGCGCCAGCATTTTCCGAAATGGATGCGGCGCTCGAAGTCATAAACGGCTATCGGGATCGTCCCGCCGGCACCGTTCGCCTCAACGTGCCGACGGTTGCGACGCGCTTGATCCTGCCTTCGATCCTTCCACCCTTCCTGGCCGTATATCCGGATATCCGTGTGGAGGTGGTGGTCGACGAGAGCTATGCCGATCTCATGGCGTCTCGATGCGATGCAGGCATCCGATACGAAGAACGCCTCGAAGCCGACATGATTGCCGTTCCGATCGGACCGCGATCGCAGCGTTTTGCGACTGCGGCCAGCCCTGGCTATTTGAAACGCCGCGGCACACCGGAGCATCCTCGCGATTTGTTATCTCACGCCTGTCTTTGCGCTCGTTTTCCGAGCGGCGTCATGGCGACATGGGAATTCGAACGCGACGGTGAAGTTCTGCGAATCGATCCGTCCGGTCCCTTGACGGTGCAGGCCGGCGGCTCCAGCGATCTCATCGTTGAAACGGCCATTGCCGACATCGGCATCATCCATCTCTTCGAAGGCTGGCTGGCCCCATATTTGAAAAAAGGGCTTCTGGAGCCAGTACTGAAACCCTGGTGGCAGAGCTTCAGCGGTCCTTTTCTCTATTATCCAAGCCGCCGCCTGCTTCCTGCACCCGTGAGGGCTTTCGTCGATTTCGTCAAAACCGCGTCATGAAGCCCGCAACGTCTCTGCGGGCCGGCTGGCACATCAGCAACTCGGATCGGTTCGGGCTTGAGGCAGGCACAGACGCGATCGAGGGAGCGCGCAGCTCTTTCTCCACTCGCCTTTTCCGCACCTCTGCAGATGCAGACCATCGAGGCTACAGACACAGGGGTGCCGGTTTCGAAGGCAACGACCGACGTCGCCCCGACCAACACATCCCGCTGACAGAAAACCGACGGTGGAATCTTTGAAAAAAAATCAAGGGTGACGCCCTGAGGGTCGCCATTCAATCCCTTTGATTTTCTTGAGAAACTGGAGCGGGCGATGGGATTCGAACCCACGACCCCAACCTTGGCAAGGTTGTGCTCTACCCCTGAGCTACACCCGCATCCATCGCTGCGCCGCCGTGCGGCGGGAGCGGTCGCCTATATGGCGCAAGCGATTGGCCATTGCAACACCTGAAATGCGTTGATCGCGAGAACAATTTTCTCGGACGGAGATCGGCCGCTCTTCCACCCTCCTCTCTCCTGCGCACGGCCCGCCGGGGCCTGTCGCCGCCGCCTTGGCTTGTGCCCGTGTCCGGCCTTGGTTATGGCGACGCCTTTACGAAGCTTGCGGGGCAAGAGACATGGCGAAAGGTCGCGCCGAACTGATGGCGTTCCTCGAAGAGATCGGCATTTCGACGGAAACGATGGAACACCCGCCGCTCTTCACCGTGGAGGAATCGAAACGCCTGCGCGGCACGATCGAAGGCGCCCACACCAAGAACCTCTTCTTGAAGGACAAGAAGGACCAGGTCTTTCTGCTCGTGGCCAAGGAAGACGCCGAGATCGATATGAAGACGCTTCATAAGCGGCTCGGCTCGGCGCGCCTCTCCTTCGGCAAGCCGGAGCTTTTGGAAGAGCTCTTGGGGGTGCGCCCCGGCTCCGTCACGCCGTTCTCCGTCATCAACGACACGGAGCAGCGCGTCACCGTCATCCTGGACGAACCTCTCCTCTCCTACGACGTCTTGAACTTCCACCCGCTGGAAAACACCGCGACGACCAAGATCGGCCGCGACGATCTCTTCACGTTTCTGAAGGCGACCGGCCACGAGCCGCAAATCCTTGCCGCGTCCGGCGATGCGGCCTGATCCGATCATCCTGCGTCGCGCTGAAGAGCACGACCGCGCCGCCCTCAACGCCCTGACGCAGGCCTCCACCGCCTATCGCGGAGCCTACCGGGCGATGCTGGACGGCTATGCGATCAGTGAATCCCAGATCGCCGAGGACATCTTTGTCCTGGCGGAACAGGCCGGCAAAATCCTGGGCTATTACAGCCTGACGACGACGCCGGCGCCTGAGCTCGACCTCCTCTTCGTCGCCGACGAGGCGCAGGGAACCGGGCTGGGTGCCGCCCTCATCGCCGATTTGAAGCGTGAAGCGGCCGCGCGCGGCATCCGTGCCATCAAGATCATCTCGCATCCGCCGGCGCAGGCCTTCTACGAAAAGATGGGCGCGCGGGTCGTTGGTCAGGAGCCCGCCTCCGGGCCCGTCTCATGGACACGCCCCATCCTTGAACTCGCCATCTCGGATGAAAGTTCGAGCGACAGGCGGGTGCGCGGCGACATCGCCCGTCAAGGCGACGCCTGACCCAATTGCTTTCCCGGCTACGATCGCCACATATCGCCACGACACATGGAAGGAAGCCGCAAATGAGCGCAGAAGGATTCATCCTCGGCGGCCAGACGAGCGCCCCGCAGTCCCAAAACGACGCCTCCGGGCTCATCAAGGAGACCACAACGCAGGCCTTTCGCGTCGACGTTATGGAGGCCTCGCGCGAGGTTCCGGTTCTGGTCGATTTCTGGGCCCCCTGGTGCGGCCCGTGCAAGCAGCTGACGCCGATCCTCGAAGCCGCGGTGAAGAAGGCCCGCGGCAAGGTGAAGCTCGTCAAGATGAACATCGACGATCACCCGGAGATCGCCGGCCAGCTCGGGATTCGCTCCATCCCGGCCGTGATCGCTTTCAAGGACGGCCAACCTCTCGACGGCTTCATGGGCGCTCTTCCCGAAAGCCAGGTGATGGATTTCCTGCAACGGATTGCGGGCCCCGTCGGGCCGAGTTCCGCCGAGGCGGCCCTCGCCGCGGCAGATGCCGAACTCGAAGGCGGCAATCCGGCAGGGGCTGCCAATCTCTATGCCCAGACGCTGCAGGAAGAGCCGGAGAACGCGGCAGCCCTGGCCGGCCTCGTGCGCTGCGAGATCAGCCTCCACAATCTTGACGCGGCCCGGGGGCTGCTCGACGGGATCGAACCGGCGCTCGCCAGTAACGAAGCTCTCGTGCAGGCACGTGCGGCACTCGAACTCGCGGAGCAATCTGAAAGCCTCGGCGACCCCAACGCTCTCAAAGTGCGGCTCGAGCAGGATCCCGCAGACCATCAGGCACGCTTCGACCTTGCACTCATCCTCAATGCACGTGGTGATCGTACGGGCGCGGCGGAATGTCTCCTGGAGATCGTGCGCCGCGACCGCGAATGGAACGATCAGGCGGCGCGCAAGCAGCTTGTGCAGTTCTTCGAAGCCTGGGGAACCAAGGATCCGGCGACGGCTAAGTCCCGTCAGCGCTTGTCGTCTCTGCTTTTCGCCTAGTTCTAGACTGGAAAGCATTCGACGAGGTGTTGCGAATGGCCATCCAGGCCGGAAATCGCTGTTACAGAGATCCATCCGACCTTCCCGACCGGATCCCGGTGTTTCCGCTCTCCGGCGCTTTGCTGCTGCCGAGTGGACAATTGCCGCTGAACATCTTCGAGCCGCGCTACGTCGCCATGATCGACGACGCGCTGCGCGGAGAGCGGCTCATCGGGATGATCCAGCCGGTGATCGGGTGCAGCGAGGATTGTCACACGGCCCCTCTCTGCCAGGTGGGCTGCGCCGGGCGGCTGACCCAGATCGCCGAAACGGGCGACGGCCGCTATCTCGTGACCCTCACCGGTGTATCGCGCTTCGTGATCCGGCAGGAGCTGGAAACGGAAGCGGACTACCGCGCCTGTCAGGTGTGTTTTGAGAAGTTCACGTCTGACTTTCAGCCGCGCCAGGGCGAGGAGGAGATCGATCGGGCGGCTCTTCTTTCGGCTTTCCGCAGCTATCTCACCGCCCACGACCTCGAAGCCGATTGGGAGAGCGTGGAACGCGCCTCGAATGTCGGCCTGCTCACGGCTTTGTGCATGATGAGCCCGTGGGGCCCGGCCGAAAAGCAGGCGCTTCTGGAGGCGCCGAGCCTGAAAGAGCGGGCGGAGACATTGATCGCCATCGCCGAATTGTCGCTGGCAGGCTCGCACGATCAGGCCCCCGTGCAATAGTCGGCCGAGACGAGGACATGCAGGAGGACAGGATGATGCGCGAAGAGGCCGCCAGACCGCCGGATGAAACGTCAAGCCAGCGTCAGGTCGATCCGAAGCTCTTGGAGATTCTCGTCTGCCCGGTCACCCGCACGACGCTCGAATACGATCGCGAGCGACAGGAGCTCGTCAGCCGCGCTGCCAGGCTTGCCTATCCAATCCGCGACGGCATTCCAATTCTGCTTGAGGAAGAGGCCCGTCGCCTGGAAGATTAGGCGGAAGCAGGGGGGCGCAGGTGGCAAAAAAGCGCGGCGCGGAAAGCCGCGAGCGGCTCGTCAACGCCGCTGCCGATCTTTTCTGGCAAAAGGGTTTTGCGGCGACCTCGCTCGCCGAGATCGGTGCGGCAGCGGGCATTCCGCTCGGCAACATTTATTATTATTTTCGCTCCAAGTCGGCTCTCGCCGAGGCGGTCGCCGCGATCATGGCCGAGCAGATGCAGGCGGCGCTCGAGGAGATCGCCGCAGCTGCGGACTCACCTGATGCGCGTCTCGCCGCCCTCGTCGATCTTCTGTCGCATTCCGTCGCGACACGCACCGAGCGCGGCTGTCCGATCCGCAGAGCCTCGGCGGAGTTTCGCGATCCGGCTCCCGAGGCATCGGCACGGGCCGCCGCAATCCTCGCCCATCTCGAAGCCTGGCTCACAAACGAGCTTGCGCGCATCGGCGCGCGCCCGGCCGACGCTCAGGCATCTGCGGCCAAAGCCTTGATTCTGTGGCAGGGCGGCATTGCCCTCGCCGAAGCGCGCCGCGACGAGGCACCGCTCAGACAGGCGCTTCAGGACATGCGCGCGCTTTTCCGCGAGGCGGCACGACAGAGCCGCAGCGAGAGAGCGGGAGCCCCGCTCTCAGCCGATCCGGGACGAACGACAGGCTTCTAGCGCATCCCTCTGTGCTAAAGCGCCTCGCCGCGCATCAGCCGGGGCAGTTCGCCGCCAAGACCAGCCGCCTCTTTGATGAAATTCTGCTTCAGGAAGGGCAGACGGTCGACGATCCCGAGGCCGACCGAGCGGGCCGTCCGCAGCATCTTGTTTTCCTTGGAGAAGAGCCGGTTGAGGACATCGGTCGTCACGCCCATCTGCCAGCTGTCGAACCGCCGCCATTGTTCATAGCGCTTCAAGGTCTCGATATGCGCGATATCGAGGCCGAGGCGATTGGCGTCGACGACGATCTCCGCAAGGGCTGCCGCATCCCGGAAACCGAGATTGAGCCCCTGGCCGGCAACCGGATGAATGCCGTGCGCCGCATCGCCGAGAAGCGCGAAATGGGGCCGCACGAAATCGCGCGCCAGCGTGAGCCCGAGCGGATAGCCCTGCCGTGGACCGTCGAGCGAAAGCTCGCCGAGATGATGGCCGAAGCGCCGCTCCAGCTCGATCTGAAACACGAACTCGTCTTCGGCGAGAAGCTTCTTGGCGTCGGCCTCGCGTTCGGTCCAGACGAGAGAGGACCGGTTGCCCTTGAGCGGCAGAATGGCAAAGGGGCCCGTGGGCAGAAAATGCTCGCGGGCGACACCGTGATGGGGCCGCTCATGCGCGACCGTGACCACGATCGCCATCTGCTTGTAGCGCCAGGAGACGGTGGCGATCCCGGCCTTGCCGCGCAGCCCCGAGCGCACGCCGTCGGCAGCGACGAGAAGGCGCGCATCGACCCGTTTGCCGGAGCCAAGCGAGAGCGTGACTGAGCTTCCCTCGACGGTGAAGTCGCGCACCGTCTCCGGGGCGATGATCTCGATGCCCGCCGCAACGCTCGCGTCCTGCAAGGCCCCGGTCAAAACGCCATTCGGCACCATATGGGCGAAGGGTTCGCCATCGGAGAGCGGCTCCTGGAAGGTGAGAAAAATCGGGCGCACGGCATCGCTGGTGGCGCTGTCGGTGATCTCCATGGCGTTGATCGGCTGCGCCTCGTCGGCCACGTGCCCCCAGACACCGAGCGTATCGAGCATGCGCTTGGCCGCCGCCGCGATCGCGGAAGCCCTTTGATCGGCGCCGGCAGGTTTTCTCCCGGCGGCATCGATGAGCATGACATCGAGGTCCGGCGCGCCGCGCTTGATGGCAAGCGCCGCCGTAAGCCCGGCCGACCCACCACCCGCAATCACCACATCCGCACGCTTGCTGTCCGCCATTCTCGCCCTCTTCTTTCATTTATCGGCGACGACGAGGCCGCCATCTCTGTTCAGGCTTCCGCCCTTCTTGACTTCCAGGCGCCGCGCGACAACGGTTGCGCCCGCTTCGGCTCTGCCGATCCCGCCTTAGGATTATGCTCCGGGTTCATCAACATGACGGACGGAATTCAAACCTTGCTCGACATTCTCGACCTGGAGACGCTGGAGCACAACCTCTTTAGGGGCCGCAGCCCGCAGGTGGGCTGGCAGCGCGTCTTCGGCGGCCAGGTGATCGGACAGGCCCTGGTTGCGGCCACGCGCACCGCGCCTCTCGATCGCCACGCCCATTCGCTGCACGGCTATTTCCTGCGCCCCGGCGATCCCACGGTGCCGATCATCTACGAGGTCGACCGCATCCGGGACGGCTCGAGCTTTTTGACCCGCAACGTCATCGCCGTCCAGCATGGCGAAGCGATCTTCACCATGTCGGCGTCCTTCCAGAAGGAAGAAAACGGCTTTGAGCATCAACGACCCATGCCGGACGTACCGGCCCCTGAGGATTTGATGTCGGAGGCCGAGTTCAAAGAGCTGGTGATGAAGAGCCAGGCGCCGGACGCGGTCAAAGCCTATTGGAGCCGCGAGCGCCCGATCGAATTCCGTCCCGTCGATCTCGATCATTACGTGGCACGGCGTGCCCTGCCGCCGCGCCAGGACGTGTGGTTCCGCGCCAACGGGCCGATCCCGGCCATCAGTGCCCTGCACAAATGCGCCCTCGCTTACGCCTCGGATATGACGCTCCTCGATACGGCGCTCTTTCCGCATGGACGTTCGGTTTTCTCCGTCGACATGCAGGTGGCAAGCCTCGACCATGCGATGTGGTTCCATCGCCCCTTCGACGCCACCAACTGGCTTCTCTACACCCAGACGAGCCCGTCGGCCTCCTCCGCCCGCGGCCTGTCGCTCGGCGCGATCTACACGCGTGATGGCACGCTTGTGGCCTCCGTTGCCCAGGAAGGTCTCATCCGGCCGCGCCCCCGAAAAGAGTGATGCTTTTTTAGGCAATTGACGCGCCTGAGGGCGCGGATCGCATCTCTCGTCTCTCCAGAACCCAGGGAAGCCCTGCCTTTCGGCGCGGCGAATGCTCAAGCATTATGCCGCAGCCCGCATCCTTGCGGGAGCGTCGATAGTGGCAGGCGCAACCACGGCGGCACAAAGAACGGGCAGCGCTGAGCTCGCCCGCGCCGCCGCAGCTGGGGAGATCGAAGCGATGAAACTGATCATGGCGATCATCAAGCCCTTCCGGCTCGATGCAGTGCGCGATGCGCTTACCGAAATCGGCGTCCAGGGCCTCACCGTCTCTGAGGTGAAGGGCTACGGACGCCAGAAGGGACACACGGAAGTTTACCGCGGCACGGAATATGCAATCAGCTTTCTGCCGAAGCTGAAGATCGAAGTCGTCGTCGAGGCTGCGAGCGCGGGCCGCGCGGTCGCAGCCATCACGGCCGCCGCCGAAAGCGGTCAAATTGGCGACGGCAAGATTTTCGTCGTCAACGTCGAACAGGCGGTCCGCATCCGCACGGGAGAGACCGACAACGAGGCGCTCTGACGGCAACAGGCTTTTGGGAGAGAGGACAGTCAATGAACAAGCGGGGAATTTTATGGGGGGCGGGCCTGATCGGCGCCTTCGCCTTGCTCGGTGCTGAGCCGAGTTGGGCCCAGGACGCGACAGAGCCGGCCCTCGACAGCGGCGACACCGCCTGGATGCTGACATCGACCGCACTCGTGCTGATGATGACGATACCCGGGCTCGCCCTGTTTTACGGTGGCATGGTGCGCAGGAAGAACGTTCTGGCGACCGCCATGCAAAGCTTCGCCATCTGCTGCCTGGCGACGGTTCTGTGGATGGTATGCGGCTATTCGCTGGCCTTCACCGACGGAGGCGCCTTCAACGCCTATGTCGGCGGCCTGTCGAAAATGCTTCTGGCGGGCGTCGGCAGCGACGCTTTGAGCGGCACCATCCCCGAGACGGTCTTCATGACCTTCCAGATGACCTTCGCGATCATCACGCCGGCCCTCATCACCGGCGCTTTCGCCGACCGCATGAAGTTCTCGGCCATGCTGTGGTTCATCGGCTTGTGGAGCCTCATCGTTTATGCCCCCGTCACCCACTGGGTCTGGGGCGGCGGCTTCCTTGCCAATGCGGGCGTGCTCGACTTCGCGGGCGGCACGGTCGTCCACATCAATGCCGGTGTCGCCGGCCTCGTGGCAGCCCTCGTTCTCGGCAAGCGCCGCGGCTTCGGCTCGGAGAACATGGCGCCGCACAACCTCGTCCTGTCGATCATCGGCGCCTCGCTTCTGTGGGTCGGCTGGTTCGGCTTCAACGCGGGCTCCGCGCTTGCCGCCAACGGCACCGCCGGCATGGCGATGGCGGTGACGCAGATCGCGACGGCAACCGCAGCTCTTGCCTGGATGTTCGGCGAATGGGCCGTGCGCGGCAAGCCGAGCGTCCTCGGCATCATTTCCGGCGCCGTGGCAGGCCTTGTCGCCATCACCCCGGCCTCGGGCTTCGTCGATCCGACCGGGGCGCTCATCATCGGCGCGGCCGCCGGCCTCGTCTGCCTGTGGGCGGTGGTCTGGCTGAAACCGATGCTCGGCTATGACGATTCGCTCGACGCCTTCGGCGTGCACGCTGTCGGCGGCATCGTCGGAGCGCTTCTGACCGGCGTCTTCGCCCGCGAAGCGATCGGGGGCACGCCGGGCCTCATCGAAGGCAATGCGGGCCAGGTGATGACGCAGGTCTACGGCATCGCGGCGACGATCGCCTGGACGGCCATCTGCTCGTTCGTGATCCTGAAAGTCATCGATATCACGGTCGGCACCCGCGTCTCGCCGGAAGTCGAAACCGAGGGTCTCGACGTCAATCTCCACGGCGAAGTGGTTCAGTAAACACCCGCGAGCACGTTATCGAACGACCCGGCCGCACTGCGGCCGGGTTTTATTTTTGCCCTTGGCGAAGAGACGCGCCCCACTACTCTCTTCTGCCGTCTTTGCGCCGCCCTGCCGCCGCATTCACTGGCGCAACTTTGGGCAAAACTGCAATTTTGCACATCTCGTAGGCACTTTTCACGACGCGACCTGCAAGCCACTCCAGTTTGTGGGGATTCCGTAAGTGACTCAGGGCACTTAGCAAATCGTTCCCCATTCTGGCACGCGGCTTGTAAAGAAAGTCACGTAAGGCGGCGGTCCAGACGCGTCGTCCGGATGGTCGGCCGCACGCCGGCCCAGCCAAAGGGAGATTGTGACCGAGATGAAATTGATCATTGCGATCATCAAACCTTTCAAGCTCGACGAGGTGCGTGAAGCCCTCACGGAGCTTGGGGTGCAGGGCCTCACCGTGACGGAAGTGAAGGGTTACGGCCGGCAAAAGGGGCACACGGAAATCTACCGCGGCGCAGAATACGCGGTGAGCTTCCTGCCCAAACTGAAGATCGAGGTCGTCGTCGATTCCGCCAATGCGGATCGGGTGGTGGAGGCGATCGCCGCCGCCGCCAAGAGCGGCCAGATCGGCGACGGCAAAATCTTCGTCGTCAACGTCGAACAGGCGGTGCGCATCCGCACCGGGGAAACCGACGCGGAGGCTCTCTGACAATGACGTCGGAGAACGGGAGAGAGGGACACTTCATGAAGAACAAACACTGGCTTAAGGCGGTGCCGGCGATTGCGGCCATTGCCGCCATCGCCGCCGTGCAGCCGGCCCTGGCACAGGACGCTGCAGCGCCTGCGGCCGAGGCTGCTCCGGCCGCCGATGCGGCGGCTATCGCTTTCACCTTCAACACGTTTTCCTTCCTCGTCACGGGCTTCCTCGTGATGTGGATGGCAGCAGGCTTCGCCATGCTGGAGGCGGGGCTCGTACGCTCCAAGAACGTCTCCATGCAGTGCCTCAAGAACATCGGCCTCTACTCGGTCGCAGGTCTGATGTTCTGGGTGATCGGCTACAACCTCATGTACATGAACGTGGACGGCGGCTATTTCGGCGTCCCGATCCCGAAGGCGATCCCGGATCCGGCCAGTGAGACGAGCGGCGATTATGCGGCCGCGTCCGACTGGTTCTTCCAGATGGTGTTCTGTGCCACCGCAGCCTCCATCGTCTCCGGCACGCTCGCCGAGCGCATCAAGCTGTGGCCGTTCATGATCTTCACCGTGATCCTGACCGGCATCATCTATCCGATCACCGGCTCCTGGCAGTGGGGCGGTGGCTGGCTGTCCGAGATGGGCTTCTCCGACTTCGCGGGTTCCACGCTCGTCCACTCCGTCGGTGGCTGGTGTGCCCTGACCGGCGCGGTCATTCTGGGCGCCCGCCGCGGCAAGTTCGGGCCGAACGGCGCCGTGCACCCCTTCCCCGGCTCCTCGATCCCGCTCGCCACGCTCGGCACCTTCATCCTCTGGCTCGGCTGGTTCGGCTTCAACGGCGGCTCCCAGCTCGCCCTTGACGGGTTCGAGAACGCCTCTGCGATCTCGCGCATCTTCGTCAACACCAACCTCGCCGCCGCGTCCGGCGTCGTGGTGGCGATGATCCTCACCCAGGTCGTCTACAAGAAGGTCGACGTGACGATGGCCCTCAACGGCGCCCTCGCCGGTCTCGTCTCGATCACGGCCGAACCGCTCGCCCCCACCGTGCCGACCGCTCTCTTCGTCGGCGCCGTCGGTGGCCTCATCGTGGTCCTGGTCGTGCCGCTCCTCGACAAGCTGAAGATCGACGACGTCGTCGGTGCCATCCCGGTCCACCTCGTCGCCGGCATCTGGGGCACGATCATCGTGCCGCTGTCCAACGCCGACACGAACTACGTCACCCAGGCGATCGGCATCGCCTCGATCGGCGTCTTCTGCGTCGTCGTCAGCACCATCATCTGGCTCGTCCTCAAATTCACCGTCGGCCTCAGGGTCAGCGAGGAAGAAGAGGCTCTGGGTCTGGACGCGGTGGAAATCGGCGTCGAAGCCTACCCGGAATTCGGCGTCGGCTCGCAGCGCGTCTAAATTCCACTCAAAGCTTTCTGCGATGCGGCCCGGGCACCACGCCCGGGCCGTTTTATTTTGCAAGGGCGCTCAGGGCCGCTCTGGTTAACAAGCGTTTAACCCAGCCCGCCTATTGTCGCGGAAGTCCACCAACGCAGGGACGAACGATCTCCCATGGCCTTCGGCGCAAGCAGCGAGTTTTTCCATTCCACCTATGCCCTCCGTCGCATGGCGGTTCGGCGCATCGTGCAGCTGGCGGGCTTCGTGCTCTTCCTTTTGCTGGCGATGATGGTGCTGTCTCTGGCCACCTGGAAGGTCGCAGACCCGAGCCTCTCGAACATCACCGATGCGCCTGTCGGCAATCTCCTCGGGGCATGGGGGGCGAACTTCGCTGACCTCGCCATGCAGTTCTTCGGGCTCGGCATCATCGCGCTCCTTCTGCCGCCCGCGCTTCTGGCGCTGGCGCTTCTGCGCATGCGTGTCCCCGCCCAGCCCTTCCAGCAGCTGGGCTTCTGGCTTGCGGGAACGGCCGTTACGGCGCTGGCACTCGCCTGTCTGCCGGTGCCGCAATCATGGCCTCTCCCGATCGGCATCGGCGGCGCGGTCGGCGACATCATGCTGCGCCTGCCGACCTGGATCTTTGGCGATCCTCTCATCATCGGCATGCGCGCGGCGATCGGCGTCCTGGCGACCGGCATCGGCCTGGGCCTTCTCTTTGCCGCTGCGAGGTCCCGTCCGATCGGTGACGCGGCCCACGCGCCGATGAACACCCCCGCAGCCCTTGATGAAGCCGAGGACGAGGACGACATCGACCTCTCCGATGAGGACGCGCCGCGCGGCGGCCTGTCCGTGGTCGCAGGCTTCGTCATGCATCACGGCTTTTCAGCGCTTTCTGCGGTGAGCCGTGGTCTGCGTCGCGGCTCGCATCGCGCCGTGCGCGCAGCGCTGGAACGTTCCGAGCGCCCGGCCACCATCGCGGGCACCCGCCACGAACCTTCGCTGGCCGCAAGCGAGGCGCCGTTCGACGCCTATGAGGAAGAAGACTACGACGACGAAGAGACCTACGAGGAGCCGCAGGCCTCCTCGCTCGTCACTGCGCCGGCGCCGAAACTGAAGCCGAGCCGTCGCGCCAAGCGCGAGTCGCAGCCGTCGCTTCTGCCCTCCGACAGCTACGAACACCCGCCCCTGCACATGCTCGCCGATCCGGACCCCAAGGGCAGCCTCAATCACGACCCCGCAGCCCTGGAGAAGAACGCCCGCGCTCTGGAAGGCGTCCTGGAAGATTTCGGCGTGCGCGGCGAGATCATCAATGTGCGCCCCGGACCGGTCGTCACGCTTTACGAGCTTGAGCCCGCGCCCGGCATCAAATCCTCGCGTGTCATCGGCCTCGCCGACGACATCGCCCGTTCCATGAGCGCGATCGCGGCCCGCGTCGCCGTCATCCCCGGGCGCAATGTCATCGGCATCGAATTGCCGAACGCCCGCCGTGAAACCGTCTTCCTCAAGGAGATCCTGGGCTCGGTCGATTTCGAGAAGAGCCGGGCACGCCTGGCGCTCGCGCTCGGCAAGACGATCGGCGGCGAACCCGTCATCACCGATCTCGCCAAGATGCCTCACCTGCTCGTCGCCGGCACCACGGGCTCCGGCAAATCGGTGTCGATCAACACGATGATTCTGTCGATCCTCTACCGGCTGACGCCGGAGCAGTGCCGCCTCATCCTGATCGACCCGAAGATGCTGGAACTCTCCGTCTATGACGGCGTCCCGCACCTCCTCACCCCCGTCGTCACCGACCCGAAGAAGGCGGTCGTCGCGCTCAAATGGACCGTCCGTGAGATGGAAGAGCGCTACAAGCAGATGTCGAAGGTGGGCGTCCGCAACATCGACGGCTTCAACCAGCGCATCGCCACGGCAAAGAAGAAGGGCGAAGTGATTCGCCGCACCGTGCAGACCGGCTTCGACCACGATTCGGGCGAGGCGATCTTCGAGACCGAAGAGCTCGAGCTCGAGCCGATGCCCTATATCGTCGTCATCATCGACGAGATGGCCGATCTGATGATCGTGGCGGGCAAGGAGATCGAAGGCGCCGTGCAGCGTCTCGCCCAGATGGCCCGCGCCGCCGGCATTCACGTCATCATGGCGACGCAGCGCCCCTCGGTCGATGTCATCACCGGCACGATCAAGGCGAACTTCCCGACCCGCGTCTCCTTCCAGGTCACCTCGAAGATCGATTCGCGCACCATCCTTGGCGAGCAGGGCGCCGAACAGCTCCTCGGCCAGGGCGATATGCTCTTCATGGCGGGCGGCGGCCGCATTCAGCGCGTGCACGGCCCCTTCGTCAGCGACGAGGAGGTCGAAGAGGTCGTGGCGCATCTGAAGGGCCAGGGCGTGCCCGATTACCGCGACGCCATCACCGACGAGGAAGCGGAAGGCGAAACGGGTTGGGACGCACTCGCCGGGTCCGACGATTCCAACGATATCTACGACAAGGCGGTCGCCATCGTCTTGCGCGACCGCAAGGCCTCGACCTCTTATGTCCAGAGGCGGCTCTCGATCGGCTACAACCGCGCCGCCTCCATTATCGAACGCATGGAAAACGAAGGGCTGATCAGCGCGGCCAACCACGCAGGAAAGCGTGAGATCCTGGTCGGCGAGGAGGCAGCCTGAGCGGATTTCCGCCACCTTTGGCTGGTCTTACCGTTTTCATGCCCGACATTTCCGGTTCACGACCTTTGCGATCCTTGGAGGATCTGATGCGCATTCTATCGAAGACACTCGCCGCCATGGCCGTCGGCGTCGTGGCGCTCGGCCTCGCCGCCGGCTCCGCCTTTGCCTTCACCGCAGACCAGCAGCAGGCGCTGGCGTCGATCTCAGCCAAGCTCGCCAATCTCAAGACGATGCATGGCGAGTTCATCCAGTTCGGCCCGACCGGCGAGAAGAGCCAGGGCAAGTTCTATATCGAGCGTCCCGGCCGGATCCTTTTCGACTACGACCCGCCCTCCAAGCTGAAGGTGAAGTCGGACGGCAAATCGGTTCTCGTGCGCGATGCGAGCATGAAGACCGACGATTTGTGGCCTTTGTCCAAAACGCCCCTCAAATTCCTCCTCGACGATCAGCTCAATCTCGCCAAGTCGAGCCGGGTGCGCGGCGTTCAGGTCGAATCCGATCTGATCCAGGTAGTCGTCGTCGACGATGCGCAGTTCGGCGGCGGGACGCTCACATTGTTTTTCGATCCGTCCACTTACGAGCTTCGTCAATGGACGGTGCGCGATGCACAGGGCCTCGACACCACGGTCGCGCTCTACAATGTGGAGACCGGCCGACCGCTTTCGCCGGAGCTTTTCAAGATCAACTACAGCGGCGTCACGAACCGCGCCCGCGAGCGGTCTCTTGGTGATTAAATCTTTCTGAGAGATATTTTTTTCGCCTTTCTTTCAGGCTACAAATCTTTGTGTCGGAAGCTGGGGTTGTCTCAGCGACAAGAAGCCCCATCTCTCCGCCGCGGAGATCGACCCGGCCGATACAACGCCCCCCGTCTCGCTCGGGTCTGATCAGCCGGATTTTATCCGGTTCGTTCCCGCGAAGGCGCCCAGGCTCCACGCTTGGGCGCCTTTCTATTTCAGAAAAGTTCTGGGCTTTCCTGTTGACCTCGCGCGCAGCGACTGGATTTCCGTGTCACGGCAGGCCATTCGGAAGAGATGTCACTCTCAATCGCCACCTGGAACATCAATTCGGTGCGTCTGCGCATCGGTCTCATTCTTCAGTTTCTTGCCGAGCATGAGCCGGATGTGCTCTGCCTGCAGGAAACCAAATGCCCGGACGCTCTCTTCCCGGAGAAGGCCTTCCGCGAGGCGGGCTACCCCCACCTCGCCCTCTCCGGGCAGAAGGGCTACAACGGCGTCGCCATCGTCTCGCGACGTCCCCTCTTCGGCGTCGATCGCAATCATTTCTGCGACCGCATCGATTGCCGTCACATCGAGGCAAAGGTCGAGTCCGGCCAGCAGCATGTGACGTTGCACAATTTCTACGTCCCGGCGGGTGGCGACGAGCCGGACCCCGACAAGAACGTGAAATTCGCCCACAAGCTCGCCTTCATCGAGGAATTGACGCAGGCCGCAGAGAGGCTGGCACAGCCCGGCTCCATCCTGGTGGGGGATCTCAACATCGCCCCGCTCGAGACCGATGTCTGGTCGCACCGCCAGCTCCTGAAAGTCGTGAGCCACACCCCCGTCGAGACGGAGGGGCTCCTGCGCTTCCAGGCGGCCGGCCCGTGGGTCGACGTCATGCGCCGGTTCGTCCCGCCGGAGGACAAGCTCTTCACCTGGTGGAGCTATCGCTCGCCCAATTGGGAAGCCTCAGACCGTGGGAGACGTCTCGATCATATCTGGGCAGCAACCGATGTGGCCGCCCGTGCGCAAGGCATCAAGGTCATCAAGGAAGCGCGCGGATGGGAACGGCCCTCCGACCACGTACCCGTGATCGCGACCTTCGCCGAAGCCTGAAACGTCCAGACAACGAAGGGCTTATGATCCCGCAGTGCCGAGGCGCAGCCCGGCCCGTTTGATCTCCTCGACCGTGTCGGCAAGCCCTTCCGTCAGCTTGTCGCGCAAGGCTTCGGCGATATCCGGATATTCGTCCAGAAGCCGCTTGAACATCGACCGGCGGATCTGCAGCACGCTGGAATTTTCCGCTGCGACGATGGTCTCGTGCGCCTTCATCTCGGTGATGAGTGCGAGATCGCCGATGAGGGCGCCTCGCTCGAAGCGCCGCGCCGGTCGTCCCTCTTCCTCGCCGCCCCGGCGGTCGCTGCGCGCAAGGAGGAGGCCCTCACTGACGAGATAGGCCGAGTGCTGCGGCCGCCCCGCTTCCACCACGACCTCGTCTTTGCGCACATGCCGGCTTTCCGCCGAGAAGGCGATCAAGCGCAGATGATCGTCCTCGAAGCCCCTGAAGAAGGCGGATTCGTGCAGGAGCTGGACGTCGGATCCGAGGCTCACGCGGCTCTCCTAGGTGCGTGCAAGCTTGTAGCCGCCGGCCTCGGTGACGAGGATCTCGGCGTTCGAAGGATCCTTCTCGATCTTCTGCCTGAGGCGGTAGATATGGGTCTCGAGCGTATGGGTGGTGACCCCGGAATTGTAGCCCCACACTTCCGAAAGAAGCGTGTCACGGGACACCGTCGCCTCGCTGGCGCGGTAGAGATATTTCAAGATCGCCGTCTCTTTTTCCGTCAGGCGGACCTTTCCGCCAGACGCGTCGAGGAGGACTTTTGCGGCGGGACGAAACGTGTAGGGACCGATGGCGAAGGTCGCATCCTCGCTTTGTTCGTGCTGGCGCAGATGCGCCCGGATACGAGCAAGGAGGACCGCGAAACGAAACGGCTTCACGACG
The DNA here is from genome assembly GCF_021462425.1 of Afifella sp. H1R. Lineage (NCBI taxonomy): Bacteria > Pseudomonadati > Pseudomonadota > Alphaproteobacteria > Hyphomicrobiales > Afifellaceae > Afifella > Afifella sp. H1R. Next base: position 824,743 of record NZ_JAKEDY010000002.1, on the reverse strand, counting down.
TAATCGTTGGCCCCGGCCTCGAGGCCGAGCACGGTGTCGGAATCGGTATCGTGCCCGGTCAGCATCACGATCGGGACATTGACGCCGCTCTTGCGCAGCAATTTGACGGCTTCTCGTCCGTCCATGTCCGGCAATTCGACGTCCATGATGATGAGATCGACATGGGTTTCCTTGGCGCTCTTGATGCCGGCCGCAGCGGTCGTTGCCGAAGCGAGCTCGAACTCCTCGTAAAGCGCGAGCTGCTCCGTCAATGCTCCGCAGAGTTCCTTGTCATCATCGACAATGAGAATTCGTCTGGCCGTCATTCGCGCCTTATCTCCGCCCGGAATCGTCAATTTTGCAATTTAGGCTAAGTTCCCTGCCCTCGCCAGCCTTGCACCTCAGCCCATCAAGCACGCATTCTTGAACAATGTTGCCTCCCGACCCCCGCTTTCGCCCACAATCGCGCCGCAAACAGCCGAAACGGGCTGCCGCGTCGTCACGCCGCACGGCGCCTCAATCCGCCGACCCTGAACGCATCTATGTGCGGCCGTTGCCGAGCCCTCCGCACGCCGCCTTGCTGACGTTTCGCGGCCTCACCCTGCGCTGCGCCATCGGCCGCACTGGCGTGACGCACGCGAAGCAGAAGCGCGAAGGCGACGGGAAGAGCCCCATCGGGCGCTATGTCCTCGAATGGTGCGCCCTGCGGCCCGACAGAAGGCCGCCAATGCCGCGCTCGCAGCTTCCGACGATCGTGTTGCGGCGAAGCGACGGCTGGTGCGACGAGCCCACCTCGCCCGCCTACAATCGCGCCGTGCGCCTGCCCGTCAGCATCTCGGCAGAAGCGATGTGGCGACCGGACGGGCTCTATGATGCGGTGATCGGCCTCTCCCACAACACCGCGCCACGGCAGCGACGGATGGGGAGTGCCATCTTCTTCCACCTCGCGCGGCCCGGTCTTCAAGCGACGGAAGGCTGTGTCGCCATACCACGCTCGGCCATGCGCCGGATCCTGCCGTTTCTGTCGGAGAGGACGCAGATGGTCATCCTGGCGCCGGCAGATGCCGGTCGCCCGAAGCGCGTGTGAGGACCGACAGCGAGCGACCGCTCAGGGACGCGGCCTTGAGCCGAAGATCGCGCTGCCGACGCGCACATGGGTGGCGCCGAGCGCGATCGCCGTCTCGAAGTCGGCGCTCATGCCCATCGAGAGCTTCTTGAGACCGAGCTTGCCGGCAAGCTTTGCCAGGAGCGCGAAATGCGGCCCGGGCGCCTCCTCGAACGGCGGAATGCACATGAGACCTGAGATCTCAAGTCCGTGTTCATCGCGACAGCGGCGGACGAAATCTGTCGTCTCCCGCGGCGTAATGCCCGCCTTCTGCGGCTCCTCGCCGGTGTTGACCTGAACGAAGAGCTCCGGCGATCGCCCCTGGGCCGCGATCTCCTTGGCAATCGCACCGGCAATCTTGTCGCGGTCGACGGAATGGATGGCGTCGAAAAGCTCCACGGCCTGGGAAGCTTTGTTTGACTGCAATGGCCCGATCAGATGCAGCGTCACGTCCGGCGTCGCCTCACGCAAAGCCGGCCATTTCCCGGCCGCCTCCTGCACGCGGTTCTCGCCGAAGACGCGCTGGCCGGCGGCGATGACGGGCTCGATCTCGTCCGCATCGAAGGTTTTGCTGACGGCGACCAGCGTCACGCTTTCAGGATCACGCCCCGCCTCACGCGCCGCAGCGTCGACCCGGCGTCTGATCTCAGCCAACGCCTCGTGCTCTTTGTTTGCCTTGTCCATGTCCTACCCGCACTGTGCGCACAACCGATCGCCGCGCGGCGAGGTTGACCGGCTCTGGCAATCGTGTTGAAGCTCTTCGGCCGCTGCAAAGGCGGCTCGCCCGTTCCCAACAACCATGCCGTTCATGACTGCGTCAACAGAGCGTTATAATCCCCGAAACGTCGAGGCTTACTGGCAATCCATCTGGGAGGAGCGCGGCCTTTTCCGCTGCTCCAACGAGGATCCACGGCCCAAATATTACGTCCTGGAGATGTTCCCGTACCCGTCGGGACGCATCCATATCGGTCACACCCGCAACTACACGATGGGCGATGTGGTCGCCCGCTATCGGCGTGCCCGCGGCTACAACGTGCTGCACCCGATGGGCTGGGACGCCTTCGGCATGCCGGCGGAGAACGCTGCCATGCAGAACAAGGTCCATCCCAAGGAATGGACCTACGCGAACATCGCCACGATGCGCGACCAGCTGAAGCTGATGGGCTTTTCGATCGACTGGTCCAGGGAGTTCGCCACCTGCGACGTGGATTATTACGCCCAGCAGCAGCGGCTTTTCCTGGATTTCCTGGAAGCCGGCCTCGTCAAGCGCAAGAGCGCCAAGGTGAACTGGGATCCCGTCGACCAGACCGTGCTCGCCAACGAGCAGGTGATCGACGGCCGCGGCTGGCGCTCGGGAGCCGTCGTCGAGCAGCGCGAGCTGACGCAGTGGTTCTTCGCCATCTCCGATTACGCCGATGATCTTCTCGAAGAGCTGAAGGGCCTTTCCCGCTGGCCGGAAAAAGTCCGCGTCATGCAGGAGAAATGGATCGGCCGCTCCGAAGGGCTGAAGGTCCGCTTCGAGTTCGCCGACGACACACCCGCCGACGAAGCGTATCTGGAAGTCTTCACCACCCGTCCGGACACCCTCTTCGGCGCCGCCTTCATGGCGCTCTCCCCCGACCATCCGCTCGCGGCAAAGCTCGCGGCGACGGACGAGAAGGCCGCCGCCTTCATCGCCGAATGTCATCGCCGCGGCACGTCCGCGGAGGCGATCGAAACGGCGGAGAAGAGCGGCTACGACACGGGTCTCAGGGTCCGCCATCCCTTCATCGGGGGAGCGGTCCTTCCCGTTTACATCGCCAATTTCGTTTTGATGGGTTACGGCACCGGCGCGATCTTCGGATGCCCGGCACACGATCAGCGCGACCTTGATTTCGCCAACCGCTACGGCCTGCCGGTCAAGCCGGTGGTGAAGCCGGAAGACGCCGATCCCGAGACTTTTGCCGTTACGGACGAAGCCTATACCGGACTTGGACGCCTGTTCCATTCCGACTTCCTCGACGGCATGACCATCGAGGAAGGCAAGGACGCGGTTGCCCGTCGCCTGGAAGCCCGCACGGTCGGGGACGGCCCTCAGGCAGCCCGTGAAGTCAACTTCAGGTTGCGCGATTGGGGCATTTCCAGGCAGCGTTATTGGGGTTGCCCGATCCCGATGATCCATTGCGAGAGCTGCGGATCGGTGCCGGTGCCGATTGCGGATCTGCCGGTCCAACTCCCGGACGACATCGATTTCGACAAGCCCGGCAATCCTCTCGATCGTCATCCGACCTGGAAGAATGTCGACTGCCCGAAATGCGGCAAGCCGGCCCGGCGCGAAACCGACACGATGGACACTTTCGTAGATTCCTCGTGGTATTTCGCCCGCTTTACGGCACCGAAGGCTGACACGCCGACCATCCCGGATGTTGCCGACGCCTGGCTTCCGGTCGACCAGTATATCGGCGGTATTGAGCACGCGATCCTGCATCTTCTCTATTCCCGCTTCTTCGTGCGGGCCATGCAGAAGACCGGCCATCTCGACCTGAAAGAGCCGTTTGCTGGCCTCTTCACGCAGGGCATGGTGGTGCACGAAACCTATCGCGAACCGAACGGACCGTTCCTGCCGCCTGAAGATGTGGTTGTGGAAGAGACGGAAGGGGCGCGGCGCGCGCGACATGCGAAGACGGGTGCGGCCGTCGAGATCGGTCCCATCGAGAAGATGTCGAAATCGAAGCGCAACACGGTCGGTCCTGAAGAGATCAGCCGCAACTATGGCGCCGACACCGCTCGCTGGTTCATGCTGTCGGACTCGCCGCCCGAACGCGACGTGCAATGGTCGGCAGCGGGCGTCGAAGGCGCCCATCGCTTCGTGCAGCGGGTCTGGCGGCTCGTGACCTCGGCACAAGACGCTCTGCCGCCGGCCGGGTCGGCTCTGCCATCGAGCTTCAGCGAAGCTGACGAGGCCCTGAGGCGAGCGACACATGCCGCAATCCGCGATGTGACCGACGCGATCGAGAACCTGCGCTTCAACCGCGCCATTGCGTTCGTGCACGATCTGGCGAACCAGATCGGCAGTCACGATAGCGGCGATCGCGACTCGGGTCGGTGGGCTCACAGGGAGGCCCTGGAGGCCCTCGTACTCTTGAGCGCACCCTTCATGCCGCATTTGGCGGAAGCCTGCTGGCAGACGCTCGGGCACGACAAGCTTGTCGCCGAAACGGCCTGGCCGGAGGCCGATGCAGCTCTTCTTCGCGAGGACGAAGTCACCCTCCCCTTGCAGGTGAACGGCAAGAAGCGCGACGATCTCGTCGTCGCCAGGGACGCATCGAAAGAGACGATTGAGGCGGCTGCACTTGCCTCTGAGACGGTCCAGCGGTTTCTGGAAGGTCGTCCCCCACGCAAGGTGATCGTCGTTCCTGGGAGGATCGTGAATGTGGTCGGCTAGGCGCGGATTTCTCATCCTTCTTGCAGCCGGCGTCGTCGCCGGCTGCACCGTCCGACCGCTTTATGCGCCCGATGCGAGCGGTCGGTCAGTTCAAGAAGAACTCCGCGCCATCGAGGTCGAAATGCCGACCACGCGGCCGGAACAGGTGTTCCGAAACTCGCTGCTGTTCGGCCTCCAGGACGGCGAAACCGTCCCTCCGCAATATCGGCTCGAATATACGCTCGCGCTCAACTCGAGCTCTGTCGGCATCGAGGCCGTGACTGGTGTTCCGACCGCCTATCAGCTCTCCGGGCGCCTGCAATATCGTCTCTTCGACATTTCGACGGGTCACCAGGTGCTGGGTGCCGTCCTGAACACGGTCGCGTCCTATGACCGCTCCAGCCAGGCATTCGCAAAGCTGCGGGCGGAGCGCGACGCAGAGGACCGGGTCGCCGAGACCCTTGCGGGCATCCTGAAGACGCGGCTTGCAAGCTATCTCGCACGGAACTGACGATGGTGGCCGTTAAGGCCGCCCAGGCCACAGCCTTCACCACAGAGCCGCCGGCAAACCTGCGACTCTTCTTGCTTTACGGCACGGATCAGGGTGCGGTTTCCGAACGGGCTGCGACTCTCGTGTCGATCTTGTCGGCGCGGGACCCGCAGGGCGCCACGGTTCTCCGGATCGGCTCCGACGAGCTCTCAGGCAATCCTGGCCGCATCGCCGACGAAGCCCATGCGGACATGCTGTTTGGCGGCGCGCCGCTCATCCGCCTGAAAATCCTCGACGGTCGCCACAATGTCGTTCCGTCGCTGCGACCCCTCGTCGAAGACCCACCTGAAGCCGCCATCATTGTCGTGGAAGCCGACGAGCTTCGGGCCGGCGCTCCGCTCCGCCGGCTGTTCGAGGATTCACCCAACGCGGCCGCGATCCCCTTCTATGAGAGCAGCGCCGGCGACATCGCCGATCTCGCCCGCAGCCTGCTCCGAGAGGCAGGCGTAACGATCGAGCCCGACGCGCTCGACTATCTCATCGTGCATCTCGGCACCGACCGCGGCGTCGCCCGGCGTGAGATCGAAAAGCTGATCCTCTATGCAGGCGATGGGGCCGAGGTCACTCTTAATGAGGTGACGACGGTCGTCGGCGAGAGCACCGAGCTTCGCAACGATCGCCTCATCGACCGGGCGTTGACCGGCGACATCCAGGAGGTTGCCGCCGACCTCTCGCGTCTCGAGGCCGAGGGCGCCTCCCCTTCGGCGCTCCTCGCCCAGATGCTCAACCATCTTTTGATGCTGGCTGGGCTTCAGGCTGAGGTGCGCAAAAGCGGGCTCGCTGCCGCAGTCGATCGAGCCCGTCCGCCCCTGCATTTCCGTAGAAAGGACAGCGTCAAGCGCGCGCTGCAGATCTGGTCGCCCGAAGCCTTACGACGCGCCCGCGCCTCGATCGACGAAGCGATCTTGGAGACACGGAAACTCCCGGCCCTCGATTACGCAATCACCTCTCTCGCGCTCATGCGTCTTGCACAAGTCGCCCGCCGTGTGGGTCGCCGCTAAGCCCTCTTAGACCTTCAGCCTCTGACACAGCATATCGAGCTGCTCCAGATCCCGGTACTTGATGCGCACCTCGCCCTTCCCGTCCGCCTTGTGACGGATGTCGATGAGGAGGCCCAGCCGGTCTCCCAGCTCCCGCTCCAACGCAACCGTATCGGGGTCCTTCTCTCGGCTCCGAGACCCCGATTTGACATCCGGCTCGTCGGATTTCTGTGCGAGCTTTTCGGTGTCTCGCACCGACAGCCCCTTGGCGATGGCGATCTCTGCGAGCTTTTCCGGATCCACCGTGTTGATAAGAGCCCGCGCATGGCCAGCCGTCAGCTTGCCGGTCCGAAGGTGGTCACGGACCTTCTCCGGCAGCTTCAGGAGCCGCAGCGTATTCGTGACGTGGACGCGGCTCTTGCCAATGACATCGGCGAGATCGCCCTGGCTGTAGCCGAATTCCTCGATCAAGGCCTGATAGCCAAGCGACTCTTCCAGAGGATTGAGATCGCTCCGCTGCACGTTCTCGACGATCGCGAGTTCCAGCGCCTCACGATCCGACACCTCAAGCAGCGTGATCGGGACCTCGTGGACGCCGGCCCGCTGTGCTGCTCGCCAGCGCCGCTCGCCGGCGATGATCTCGAATTCGCCGGGCGTGCCGGGCTTCGGCCGCACCACGATCGGCTGAACCAGGCCATGCGCCCGGATCGAGGCCGCAAGATCTTCGAGCTCCTCCCCGGAGAACTCACGCCGGGGGTTTCGCGGATTGGGATGAACGGTAGCGATGAGCGCGGTCTGAGGCTTCTGCGGGACTGCCGGCGCCTCTTGCATGTCCGGCACGGCATAGTCCTGAAGCAACGCGTCGAGGCCGCGTCCGAGGCGCCGTGGTGGTTCAGCAGCCATCACTCAACACTCCCTTGATCGCGCGCTACGCCGCCCGAAGCAGCCGTTCGCGCTGAATAACCTCGCTGGCGAGCCGCAGATAGGCCTGGCTGCCGGCGCAGTTGATGTCATAGAGGATCGCCGGCTTTCCATGCGACGGTGCCTCGGAAATCCGCACATTACGGGGGATGACGGTGTTGTACACCTTGTCGCCCATATGCGAGCGCACGTCGTCCACCACCTGGCCGGACAGGTTGTTGCGCCCATCGAACATCGTCAGCACGATGCCATGGACCGACAGCTCCGGATTGAGCCCGCGGCGCACCCGCTCGACCGTCGACAAGATCTGGCTCAGACCCTCGAGCGCGAAAAACTCGCACTGCAGCGGCACGAGCACAGCATGGGCTGCGGCCATCGCATTGATGGTCAGGAGGTTGAGCGACGGCGGGCAATCGATCAGCACGTAAGTGTAGGGCGATTGCCCCTGCCCTCCGAGCCCTGTCAGCGCATGCCGCAGGCGATAGGCACGATCCTGGAAAGCGGCGATTTCAAGCTCGACACCCAGGAGATCGAGCGTCGAAGGCGCGATGGAGAGACGCGGCACGACGGTCTCGAGCGCGACGTCGTGCACGGGCATCCCGTCCATGAGGATATCGTAGGTGGAGCGCGCCCGGCTCTCACGGCCGATCCCAAGCCCGGTCGATGCGTTGCCTTGCGGATCGAGGTCCACGATAAGGACGTCTTCGCCGATCGCTGCCAGCGCGGTACCGAGATTGATCGCCGTAGTCGTCTTGCCGACCCCGCCTTTCTGGTTGGCCACGACAAGGATTCGGGGAACGCTCGGGAGCCGCTCCAAGGCTTGCGGCATGGTCTAGGCCTTCCTGCGTTTCAGATGGGAGATGGCGGCGATGGTGCCGTCGCCCTCGGCGACGCTCGGATACAATATCCGATCGAACTGCCAGATGTCAGACGCCGCCACTTCTTCATGCACATATTCCTTGCCCTTCATCGCAAGGACAAGACCGTTTTCGGTGAGAAATGGTGCCGCAAGGCCAAGAAGGCTCGGCAGAGGGGCGAGCGCCCGAGCGCTGACGACATCGAAGCGCCCCGCAAAGTCGTTATGCAGCGCCTCAATTCGCCGTGCATGGATGGTGACATTATCAAGGCTGCAGACCCGCACAGCCTGACGGAGGAACGCCGCTTTTTTGTGATTGGCTTCGACGAGCCCGACGGTCTCCAACCTGTCCCGCAGGACGATTGCAACGATCAAGCCTGGAAAACCCGCCCCGCTCCCGATATCGAGCCAGGAGGAAGGCTTGTGCGCGAGCGCGATCGGGACAAGCTGCAGGCTGTCGCCAACATGCCTGCCCCACACCTCATCAAGGGTTCGTGGTGAGACGAGATTGTGCGTGCGCTGCCACGTCTCCAGAAGCTCGACAAACGCAACAAGCCGGGCCTCCGTCTCTGGCGTCACAAAATCGCGGCAACGCGTCAGCACTGTTTCACGTGAAGCATCCACCCTCTCAGGCCGCACGGCGATCCCTCGCAGCACGCCTGAGATGGGCGAGGATGAGCGTCAGTGCCGCCGGCGTCACACCCTCGACACGACCCGCCTGCGCCAGGCTCGCCGGCCGCACGAGCTCGAGCCGCTCACGCACCTCGTTGGAGAGGCCGGAGAGATCGGCGTAGGAAAAATCACTCGGGATCCCGATGGCCTCATCGCGCCGCAGAGCCGCCACGTCCTCCTCCTGCCGCTCCAGATAGACAGCGTATCGTGCGTCCGTCGTGAGGTGCTTCTGGGTCGCGGAATCCGCCTCGCCGAGCTCGGGCCATATCGCGGCAACCGCCGACCATTCGATCTCCGGATACGCCAGGAGCTCAAACGCGGATCGACGGATCCCATCCTGATTGATCGGGAGGCCCCGCCGCCGCGCCTCACTCGGCGTGACACTGCACTCCCTCAGGAGCGCACGAAAGCGCCTGAGGCTCTCCGATTTCTTCCGGAACCGATTCGACCGCTCTGGCCCGACCAGGCCAAGTTCCTCACCGAGCCCCGTCAGACGCTCATCAGCATTGTCGACGCGCAGCGCCAGACGATATTCGGCACGCGACGTAAACATTCGGTAGGGCTCGCTGACCCCCTTCGTCACGAGATCATCGATCATCACACCGAGATACGCGTCCGAACGGCTGACCGTGATCCCCTCGCCGCCCCCGGCCCGACGCGCAGCGTTCACGCCGGCCACGAGACCCTGCGCCCCGGCCTCTTCATATCCCGTTGTGCCGTTGATCTGCCCGGCGAGAAAGAGCCCCGGCAGTCGCCTTAGCTCCAGCGTCGCTTCGAGCTCCCGCGGGTCGACATGGTCATATTCGATCGCATAACCCGGTCGCAGGATCTCCACCTTCTCCAAGCCGGGTATAGTTCGAACGAACGCCGCTTGAACCTCAGCCGGAAGCGATGTGGAGATGCCGTTCGGGTAGACCGTATCGTCTCCGAGTCCTTCGGGCTCCAGAAAGATCTGATGGCTCTCTCGGTCTGCGAACCGCACGACCTTGTCCTCGATCGACGGGCAGTATCGCGGACCACGGCCGGAGATATTTCCGACATGGATCGCCGACCTCGCGAGATTGCGCCCAATGATCTCATGCGTCGCGTCGGTCGTCCGCGTGATCCCGCATTTTATCTGCGGCGTCGTGATCCGGTCCGTCATCGCCGAAAACGGCTCGGGTGGGTCATCCCCCGGCTGCATGTCGAGTGACGCCCAATCGATCGTTCGCCCGTCGAGACGAGGCGGTGTCCCAGTCTTCAAACGCGCCAGGCGCAACCCGAGGCGATCGAGCGTCTCGGCGAGAGCAAGCGACGGCTTCTCGTCGACACGACCCGCGGGCCAGGAACGCTCGCCAATATGGACCATCCCGCGAAGAAAAGTGCCCGTGGTGATGACGACCGAGGCGCAATGGATTTCACGCCCATCCGACAAGACCAGACCTTCGACCCGTCCCGCACCAATAAGAATGTCGGCGGCCTCACCCTCGACAACCGCGAGCCCCGTCTGCCCGCCAAGCACGCTTTGCATGGCGGCTCGGTAAAGCGCACGGTCCGACTGAGCGCGTGGCCCCTGCACCGCGGGACCCTTTCGCCGGTTGAGCATGCGAAACTGAATCCCCGCCGCGTCCGCGGCCCGGCCCATCAGGCCATCAAGGGCATCGATCTCCCGCACGAGATGTCCCTTGCCCAACCCGCCGATCGCCGGATTGCAGGACATGGTTCCGATCGTGTCCGCTCGGTGGGTCACAAGGATCGTGCGCGCCCCGGCACGCGCGGCGGCGGCCGCGGCCTCGCACCCGGCGTGCCCACCGCCGATGACAATGACGTCGCAATTGGAAATCATGCTGACGATCTAGTGCCTTCTGGCTCGAATGGGAAGTTATGTTTCACGTGGAACGAAAGCCGGTGGTTCAATCCGCGTTTCACGTGAAACACATTTCGCCTCTCCGATTCTATTTTCCGATACAAAACCGGCCAAAGATGGCACCGAGCACGCTCTCTGGGTCGACTTCACCGCTGACCCGGCCGATCGCTCTGAGACACCCGCGCAGCTCCTCTCCCAGGAGCTCGTCGACCCCACGAGACTGCCCTCGTTTCAGAACCGATTCGAGGCGCTCAGCCAAGCGCAGCAACCCCTCTCTCTGACGTGCGTTCGCCACGACCGCACCCACCCCTCCGGCCGAACCGCCGAAACCCTGACGCGCCAGCCATTCGCCAAGCGCCAATTCAAGTTCCCGCAGGCCCACTCCCGTCACCGCCGAAACCCTGTGCCGCCCAGCCCCCTGGAGATCACCGCCCTCGACCAAATCCACTTTGGTCTCGATCACCCAACGATCGGGTCCACCGGACGTCGCAGGCGAATCTGCACCTAGCGCGTTCTGACCAGCAGGCACGAGTTCCAGAACCAGATCCGCCTCCTCGGCCGCAAGACGCGCCCGCCGAACCCCTTCAGCCTCGACCGCACTCACCGTCTCCCGCAATCCCGCCGTATCGATGAGCGTCACTGCGTAACCGGAAAGCTCGAGCGGTACGGACACGAGGTCCCGGGTCGTCCCAGGCTCTGCGCTGACAATGGCGACGTCACGCCGCGCGAACGCGTTGAGCAGGGTCGATTTCCCCGCATTGGGTGCGCCGACCAGGACGACGACGAACCCATCCCGCACCCGCTCCGCAAGGCGCGCCCCCGAGAGAAGCTCACGCACCTCCAGAAGGACGCCCCGCAACCGGCTCGCAACCTCGACCTCAGACCCGACATCCCCCTCGTCGGAAAAGTCGAGCTGGGCCTCGACCTCGGCCACGCATCCGAGCAACGTCTCCCGCCAGGCCAGCAGCCTCTCTGCGAGAGCGCCCCTCGCCTGGCTCAGCGCCTGCCGCCTTTGAGCCTCGGTCTCCGCCGCCGCGAGGTCCGCAAGACCCTCAGCCTCCGTCAGGTCGAGCCGACCATTCAGGAACGCTCGACGGGCAAACTCTCCGGGCTCCGCCATACGCAGTCCCGGCCATTGCGCAAGCGATTCGATCAGCCGCGCAATCACAGCACGGCTCCCGTGGCACTGCAGCTCCACCGTATCTTCCCGGGTAAAAGTCCCCGGCCCAGGCATCCACAAGACGAGACCCACATCGATCACATCCCGGCTCTCTGGGTCCACCAACGCTCTGACCACAGCCCGCCGAGGTTCCGGCAAACCCCCGGCAAGTGCGCGCAGGGCCATCCCGGCGTCCGGTCCGGAAATTCGAACAATCCCGACGCCGGCGGGCAGCGCCCCGCTCGACAATGCGTAAATCGTGTCCATGTCTTCTGTAGTCGCCCTATGCCACGTCACCGGAGACATTATGGCCCGCAACCGCCTCGCCGAGACCGCCAGTCCCTATCTCAAGCAGCATGCCGACAATCCCGTCCACTGGCAGCCTTGGGATGACGCGGCGCTCGCAGAAGCGCGCGCCCGCCGGCTCCCCATTCACTTGTCGATCGGCTACGCCGCCTGCCATTGGTGCCATGTCATGGCAAACGAGAGTTTTTCCGATCCTGGAACAGCAGATTATCTCAATCAGAATTTCGTAAACATAAAGGTCGACCGCGAAGAGCGCCCCGATATCGACCAAGTCTATATGGCCGCCCTCCACTCCCTCGGCGAGCCCGGCGGCTGGCCGCTCACCATGTTCCTCACGCCAGAGGCAAGACCCTTCTGGGGCGGCACCTATTTCCCCCCGACGCCGCGTTGGGGTCGTCCAAGCTTCCGCCAGGTCCTCCAGGCCGTGACGGAGACATGGCATCATAAGCCGGAAACGGTCACCACGAATACAGAGGCCATCACGACCCACCTCACGCGCGGACAACACTCCGCGCCCCCGCCCGAGGACCTTCCCGACCCAGAGCTTCTCAACGCCTCCGCGGCCCAGATCCTCGCCCATTTTGATCTCGACCGTGGCGGTCTTTCCGGCGCTCCAAAGTTTCCTCAGGCACCGCTACTTGAAATGCTCTGGCGTGCGCATTTGCGAACCGGCAACACCGCCTATTCCGACGCTGTGCTGATCACGCTCCGCAATATCTGCCAGGGTGGCATCTACGACCATTTGGGCGGCGGCTTCGCACGCTACGCGGTCGACGACACATGGCTCGTGCCGCATTTCGAGAAGATGCTCTCCGACAATGGACAGCTTCTCTATCTTCTCTGCCTTGCCTACGAAAAGACTCAAGCGCCTCTGTTCCGTGCACGCATGGAGGAAACAGCCAATTGGCTTCTTACAGAGATGCGCCTCCCCTGCGGCGCCTTCGCGACCAGCCTCGACGCAGACACCGACCATGAGGAAGGTGCTACCTATGTTTGGAGCGCCCAAGAGATTGAAAACGTCCTCGGACCCGACGCCGCCCGCCATTTTTGCGAGATCTACGATGTAACTCCGGGCGGTAATTGGGAGAGCCACAACATCCTCAATCGCCTCCGCCCCACGGCCTTTGACTGGCGTGGAGCAGACGAGGAGGCCACCCTCACCCGCTATCGCGAGAGCCTCCTAAAGGTTCGCAACCGCCGTCCCCAGCCCTCACGCGACGACAAAGTTCTGACCGATTGGAACGCCGTTCTGATCGCGGCTCTCGCACGCACCTCCGCCGTGCTGTCCCGTCCCGATCTCCTGAGAGCCGCTTCTGAGGCTTTCGCCTTTCTCACCAAACTTCGGGCTGAGACCGGATCCCTGCCTCATGCCTGGTGCGATGGCCGAATCACTGCCGACGCCCTTGCGACCGACCATGCGCAGATGATGCGGGCCGCCCTGGAACTGCACGTCGCGACAGGAGAAAAAGACTATATCGACTCAACAAAGTTCCACTTTAGCAAGCTTGAAGCATCCTACTACAACGACGACTCAGGTTCCTATTATCTCGGAAATGCAGAGAACCAAGCGCTCTTTGCGCGTCTTCATTCGGACTCTGATGAAGCCACGCCGGCGGCTACAGGCGTGATCGCGGAAGCGTCTACGCGACTCTTTCTGCTCACCGGGGAGAGACGCTATCTCGAGCAAGCAGAGACGATCCTTCGCCACCAGACGCGGTCGGTCGCCCGCAATCTCATCGCGACGGCCAGTCTCCAGAATGCCTGGGACACGCTCCTCCGCGCTCGCCACCTGACCGTCTTTGCATCCAGATCACAGACGGAGACGGCCCTCCACGACATCATCGCCGCGGAAGCCGATCCCGCTCTGATCGCGGAATATCGAACGCCAACCACCGCCACAGAGACGGGGCTCAGGCTCTGCGATATGGAAAGATGTTATCCGGACGTCACACGCTCCGAGGAGATCGGCGACCTCCTCTCGCGCACCCGCAGCGGCCACACTTCCGGCAAAGCACAGCCCAGATAGGGCAAAGGCGCCTGAATTCTCAGACGCCTCGGCCGCTCTAGGTGTTCATCGAATCGAAGAACTCGGAATTCGATTTGGTATGTCGGAGTTTGTCGAGCAGGAACTCGATCGCGTCCACCACACCCATAGAAGCGAGGATTCGGCGCAGGACGAAGATCTTCTGCAGGTCCGCGCGCGGCACCAGCAGCTCTTCTTTTCGGGTCCCGGACTTGAGGATGTCCATCGACGGGAAGACACGTTTGTCGGCAACCTTGCGGTCGAGCACGATTTCCGAATTGCCCGTGCCCTTGAACTCTTCGAAGATCACCTCGTCCATGCGGCTGCCCGTATCGATCAGAGCCGTCGCGATGATCGTCAGCGACCCGCCCTCTTCGATGTTGCGCGCCGCACCGAAGAAACGTTTCGGCCGCTGCAGCGCGTTGGCGTCGACACCGCCGGTGAGCACCTTGCCCGAAGACGGCACGACCGTGTTGTAGGCACGGCCGAGACGCGTGATCGAATCGAGCAGGATGACGACGTCACGGCCATGTTCGACGAGCCGTTTCGCCTTCTCGATGACCATCTCGGCGACTTGCACGTGCCGCACAGCTGGTTCGTCAAACGTCGAGGAGATCACTTCGCCGCGCACCGTACGCTGCATATCCGTGACTTCTTCCGGCCGCTCGTCGATCAGAAGCACGATGACGTAGCATTCCGGATGATTCGACGTGATCGAGCCCGCGATATTCTGCAACAGAACCGTCTTGCCGGTTCGCGGCGGCGCCACGATCAGTCCGCGCTGTCCCTTGCCGAGCGGCGCCACCAGATCGATGACCCGGGCCGACATGTCCTTCACCGTCGGATCGTCGAGCTCCATCTTGAAGCGCTCGTCCGGATAAAGCGGCGTCAGATTGTCGAAATGGACCTTGTGCTTGGCCTTGTCCGGTTCCTCGAAATTGATCGTATTGACCTTGAGAAGCGCAAAATAGCGCTCACCCTCTTTCGGGCTCCGGATCTCGCCCTCGATCGTATCGCCGGTTCGCAATGAAAAACGTCGGATCTGCGACGGCGAAACATAGATATCGTCGGGCCCGGGCAGATAATTCGCGTCAGGAGACCGCAGAAAGCCGAAGCCGTCCTGCAGAACCTCAATAACGCCCTGCCCAATGATGGTAATGTCATGTTCCGCGACCTTCTTCAGGATCGCGAACATAAGTTCTTGTTTGCGCAAAGTACTGGCGTTTTCAACGTCGTACTCTTCCGCAACAGCAAGAAGATCGGTAGGCGACTTCGCCTTCAGGTCTTGGAGTCTGATTTCTGCCATGTGATTGAGTCCCGTGCAAAACACGGTAGAGGAGGCATGGGTAAAAGGGAGGCACCGCCCCGGTGCGGGAAACTAACGGCCGGCCCCCAGCTTGCGCCGCAGCTAGCCATTCACGCCAGTTCTTTCCGCTTAACCCGGTCCGACCGGAATCACAAGCGCTAATTCATCCGCGTCAGAACGGCCGCACGATGACCAGGATCACAATACCGATCATCAGGAGCGTCGGCACCTCATTGATCGCCCGATAGAACTTCTCGGGCCGCGCATTGCGATCCTCGGCGAACTCCCGCACCCACCGTGCCATGAACAGATGGGAGATGGTCAGCAGGACGACAAGAGCCAGTTTGAAATGGAACCACCCCTGGTCCCAGGCATAGGTGATCGTCGCCGCCCAAAGGCCGAAGATCCAGCTCGCAACCATCGCAGGCGTCATGATCGCCTTGAGGAGCCGCCGCTCCATCACCTTGAAGAGTTCAGACTGCTCCGAACCCGCGGCGACTTTCGTGTGATAGACCATCAGGCGCGGCAGATAGAGGAGCCCCGCCATCCACGCGATGATCGAGATCACATGCCATGCCTTGATCCATAACGGATTGACATACCAGAAGAATTCCGAGACTGCCGCGACAAGGCCATCCATCGTCTATTGGCCTCGTACGAGCTTTACGAACGCCTCGACATGCTCCACCGGCGTGTCCGGCGTAATCCCATGTCCGAGATTGAAGATATGGGGATAACCGCGCATCGCCTCGAGGATGCCGCGCACGCCGTCCTCCAGAGCTTTGCCGCCGACGATGAGGCGCATCGGGTCGAGATTTCCCTGCAAGGGCTTCCCGCCCGCACTCTTCCGCGCATCGTCAAGCGGCGTCGACCAGTCGAGCCCGATCGCATCGGCGCCGGTTCCTTCGGCATAACGCGTCAGCCGTGCTCCGCCGCCCTTCGGAAAGGCGATCACCTTCGCGCCTGGCACTTCGCTCCGAACCTTCTCGATGATGGCGCGCACCGGCTCGATTGCCCAGCGCTCGAAACCTTTTTCGTCGAGAACGCCCGCCCATGTGTCGAAGATCTGAACCGCGTCAGCACCCGCCCTCAACTGCGCCACGAGATACCGCGCGGAAGCGTCGACGAGGATATCCATGAGCGCCTGAAAGCGGTCCGGCTCACCAAGCGAGAGGCGCCGAGCCGGCCCCTGGTCGCCCGTGCCCGTGCCGGCGACCATGTAGGTCGCCACGGTCCAGGGAGCGCCACAGAAGCCAAGGAGCGTCGTCTCCTGGGGAAGTTCCGTCCGCACCCGCTCGACCGTCTCCAGGACCGGTGCAAGGAACGCCGTGACGTCTTTCCCAGCGAGCTCTCCGATGCGCGCCGGGTCGATCGGTTCCAGGCGCGGTCCGTGCCCTTCCTCAAAAGCCACTTTCTGACCGAGCGCATCGGGAATGACCAGGATGTCGGAAAACAGAATGGCTGCGTCGAAACCGAAACGGCGGATCGGTTGAAGCGTCACCTCGGTTGCGAGTTTCGGCGTGTAGCACAGGTCCAGGAACCCGTTCGCCTGACTGCGCGTTTCCCGATATTCCGGCAGGTAGCGTCCTGCCTGGCGCATCATCCAAAGCGGAGGTGTCTCTAGGCTTTCGCCGTCGAGGACTCGAAGAAGCGATCTTGCCGAAGCCACAGGTGCTCTTAACCCCAAATTAAAGGTTTTAAGGATTCTTCTGTTTCTATTGGGCGGTGGATTAGCCGGATTCAATTCCCCCCACAACACATCAATCCGCGGCAAAGGCGCCCCGTCTTCGTGCTCCCCCAGGGGAAAACACCGGGGATAGCGGCGCAAGTGACTCTCCGGAAGCCGCGCAGAAAAAGCCTTTACGGCCGCACACCGCGCTTTTCCATCTCATCGCACGTGCTGTGAATCGCATCGCGTTGTCGACTCCTTCCCACAGCCTGTTGCCAATCGTGTCCGCGCCATCCAAATTGTGGATCGTCGTCGGGACAGTGGGGGCGCAAACGGCGCGTTCGCTCCCGACGTGAAAAAACGGCCCCTTTATCCACGGTCATCCCCTTGGCGCCGACGCGGTTCTTTCATCTCCACCTCATTTCCGATGCGACGGGCGAAACCCTGATCAACGTCGGACGTGCCGCTGCGGCCCAGTATGCCGGCATTCATGCGGTCGAACACATTCACTCCCTGGTGCGCACGGCCAAGCAGATCGAGCGCATTGTGCTTGAGTTGGAAAACTCGCCCGGGATCGTCCTCTACACTCTCGTCGACGAGAAGCTGGCGGAGCTCCTGGAAGCCCGCTGCAACGAATTGTCGATCCCGGCCGTGTCGGTTTTGGATCCGGTCTTGCAGGCCTTTCAGGCCTATCTCGGAACGCGATCCACAGGCCGAATCGGCGCCCAGCACGCGCTCGATGCGAGCTATTTTGAGCGCATCGAAGCGCTGAATTTCACGATGATGCACGATGACGGCCAGCTGCCGCGCGATATCGACGAAGCCGATGTGATGCTTCTCGGCGTCAGCCGCACGTCGAAGACGCCGACGTCGATCTACCTCGCCAATCGCGGCATCAAGACGGCAAACCTGCCGATCGTGAAAGGCATTCCCGTCCCCGCTTTGGTGACGCGTGCCAAGAGCTGCCTGGTGGTCGGGCTCGTCGCGAGCCCGGATCGCATCGTCCAAATTCGCCAAAACCGGGTCTTGAGCCTTTCGCCGGAGGATGACAACCCGGCCTATCTCGATCGCACGGCCGTGTCCCAGGAGGTTCTGGAGACACGACGCCTGTGCGCGAAATACGGCTGGCCTTTGATCGATGTGAGCCGGCGATCGATCGAGGAAACGGCAGCCGCGGTGTTGGCGCTTCTCGGAGAACGGCGCGGAAAGCAAATGGCATGACAGAGCTTGTTCTCGCTTCGGGCAGCAAGGCCCGCAAAGCCCTGCTTGCGGGCACGGGGCTCGCCTTCCGCCAGGTCTCGCCCGATCTCGACGAGATGGCGGCGTCCGAACCTCTGCTCCGGGCCGGGGCCGGAGCAGGCGATATCGCCTCCACGCTCGCCCTTGCGAAAGCCACGCTGGCGAGCGAGGCAGAGCCGCAGGCTCTCGTCATCGCTGCCGACCAGACTTTGGAGCTCGACGGGCGCCTGTTCCGCAAGGCCGAGGACATGGACGCTGCCCGCCAGCAGCTGCTCGAGCTGTCCGGCAAGACGCACTATCTTCATTCAGCCGTTGCCTGCATGCGCGCCGGCAAGACGCTCTTTGAAGCCCGTGACAGCGCGGGCATCACTTTGCGTGCGATCCGGGCCGATGAAGTCGGTCGCTACCTTGCGGCCGCAGGTCCGCAGATTCTCTCCAGCGTCGGTCTCTATCAGCTTGAGGGGCCCGGCATTCGCCTGATTGAAAGTGTCGAGGGCGACTATTTCACCGTCCTCGGCCTGCCGCTGCTGCCGCTCCTCGGCTTCCTGCGCGAAAACGGCCTCGGGACCTTCTGAAATGCGCCGCGCCTGCGTGACGGGATGGCCCGTATCACATTCGCGTTCGCCCCTGATCCACGGCTTTTGGATTAAACGCTATAGCGTTGAAGGCGACTATAGTGCGCGTCCGGTCTCACCGCAGGAGGCGGTGTCGTTCTACGGCGCTTTTTCCTCTTCCGGCTATGTCGGCGCCAACGTCACCGTACCGCACAAAGAGGTCGCCTGTGCTGCAGCATCGACATGCTGCGGTGCAGCAGAACGCCTGGGCGTTGCCAATACGCTCTGGCTCGAAGACGGTCGGCTGGTGGCCGACAACACCGACGGGATCGGCTTCCTCGCCTCGCTCGATCAGGCGGCCCCGAACTGGACGGAAAAGACCGAATGCGCACTCATTGTCGGCGCGGGCGGTGCGAGCCGCGCCGTCATCGACGCGCTCGTGCAACGCGGCGTGGGGAGGGTCGAGCTCCTCAACCGCACGGAAGCCCGTGCCCGTGAGGTTGCGGAACGCTTTCCCCGCAAGGTCCGGGCTTTTAGCCTCGACGCTCTCCCAGCACGACTCTCGTCGGCTGATTTAGTGATCAACGCAACTTCGGCGGGGCTCTCCGGGGCGGAGCTACTGGTCCCCTGGGATCGTGCCAAGGACTCAGCCATCGTCACCGATCTCACCTATGTGCCGCTTCAAACGCCGTTTCTTCGCGGCGCCGCCTCGGTCGGTTTGACCACGGTCGACGGCCTCGGCATGCTGCTCCATCAGGCGGTGCCGGGGTTTGAGCGCTGGTTCGGCGTCCGTCCCGTCGTGGACGCGGAGCTGCGGGATGTCGTTGTCGCCGATCTACGCGAAAGGGACTCATGTTCGTAATTGGACTCACCGGCTCCATGGCCATGGGGAAGTCGACGACGGCGGCGATGTTTCGGCGCCGTGGGGTTGCCGTGCACGATTCCGATCGTGCCGTGCACGACCTCTATCGGGGCGCCGCGGTCGAACCGATCGAACATGCCTTTCCGGGGGTGACGACAGACGGCGAAGTCGACCGGAAAAAGCTCGGCGCGGCCCTTGCTGGCGACATCGACCAGCTCGCGCGCCTGGAGCAGATCGTCCACCCTCTCGTGCGGGCGAAAACGGTCGAATTCGGCGAACAGGCCGCCCGCGAGGGCGCGCCGATCATCGTTCTCGACATTCCCCTCTTGTTTGAAACCGGCGCCGAGCAGTGGATGGATTGTGTGGTGGTCGTGACGACAGCACCCGAAACGCAGCGCGAAAGGGTCCTCGCCCGCCGCGACATGACAGAGGAGCTTTTTGAAAAGCTTCTGGCGAGACAGGTGCCGGACGCCGACAAACGCCGCCATGCGCATTTCGTCATCGATACGGGATTTGGTTTCGAGGCGGCTGAACGCGATGTCGATACGATCCTGCGCGCCACCTCCACCATGATCTGAGAGCGCGTTCCGCGGCGAGAACGGGCCGCCGAGAATCACCCAGGAAAAAGCTGCCTTTCGCGTTCCGATCGGTTGTGTCCGAGCGCTCCAAAATCCATGATCGGGTCATGCGGGAAATCGTCTTCGATACGGAAACCACCGGCCTCGACGCGCTCAAGGGCGACAGGCTGATCGAGATTGGCTGCGTGGAGATCATCAATCGGATCGCCACCGGTCGCTTTTATCACGCCTATATCAATCCAGGATGCGCGATCAGTCCGGACGCGGTTGCCGTCCACGGCCTGACGGAGGAATTTCTGCGCGACAAGCCGGCGTTCCTGGAATGCGTGGGCGACTTTCTGGAATTCGTCGGCGATGCGCCGCTCGTCGCGCACAATGCATCCTTCGACCGCGGCTTCATCAATATGGAGCTCGCAAAGGCCGGCTATTCCGTCATTCCGGATGATCGCTTCGTCGATACGCTCATGCTGGCGCGGCGCCGACATCCGGGCGGCATGAACTCTCTCGATGCGCTCTGCGCCCGCTACGGCATCGACAATTCCAAACGCACGAAGCACGGCGCTCTCCTCGATGCGGAGATCCTCGCCGAGGTCTATGTCGAATTGCAGGGGGGCCGCCAGGCGCTGCTCGCGCTGGGCAGTTTCTCAGAAGGCGCGACGAATACCGGCACGCTCCGGCAGGTGGGGCCGCGGCCGCACGCTTTGCCCTCGCGGTTGAACGAGGAGATGCGCGCCGCACACCGGGCCTTCGTGGAAGCTGAAATGGGTGAGGACGCGCTCTGGCTGAACGTCTGGAAGGACGAAGACGAGCGCGTCTCTCAGAAGCCTCAGGCCGTGGTCGGGGCGTCCGCCTGAGCCTGCGCGGCCCGCTGGCGATAAAGCGCGGCAAAATCCACCGGATCGATCATCAACGGCGGGAAACCGCCCTGACGGGTCGCGTCGGCGAGAATCTGGCGCGCGAAGGGGAAGAGCAGACGCGGGCATTCGATCAGGATGATCGGATGGAGATGCTCCTGCGGAACGTTGCGGATCTGGAAAAGGCCCGCATAGACGACTTCGGTGACGAAAAGTGTCTCATCGCCGCGGCTTGCCTTCGCATCAAGCTTCAGCTCGACTTCGAACTGACCGTCGGCGATCGGACGCGCGTTGACGTTCACATTGACGTCGAGCGACGGATTGGCGCTCGCCGGCCGCAACGAGTTCGGCGCGCTGGGATTTTCGAAAGAAAGGTCTTTGATGTACTGGCCAAGCACATGAATTCCCGGCCCTTGCGCCGATGCCTGGCTCTTCGCATCCGTGCCGGCGGCCTGCTCGCCGCCATTGCTGGCATTATTGACCATATCGTCTTTCCAAAGCTGTCATTGGGAACGGTTGCCCGCGCCTAGCATGCGGGACGGTGAGCCACAACCGCGCACCGCCCGTGATTGCCCCCGGTTTGCCCCGTCAGGCGACTTTCCGGCGCCACTGCGCCATTTTTGGTCGGCAGCCGGGTGGCGCCGATCGCGCCCCAGTCTTCAGCGCCGGCGGTTCTGATCCGGATCGATCTCGCGGACCTCGAACTCGCCCTCATCCAGGTCGACCACGGTCTCCCCGTTGGGGCCACGCCGTGTCGACTGATAATTGGCGGACTGATAACTCTGCGTGCCGACCACGCGAAGATCGACCCGCGACAGGATGAACTGCCAGATCCGAGCGCGCACCGCCGGAACGAACAGCAGAAATCCGAGCGTGTCGGTGACGAAGCCCGGCGTCAAAAGCATGACCCCGGCCACGGCGATCAGCGCACCATCAGCGAGATTGCGCGCCGGCATGCGCCCGGATTCGAGATCACTGCGGATGCGCAAAATGGTCCTCAGCCCCTGATGACGCAGAAGCGCTGTGCCGAGGATCGCCGTCAGCAGCGTCAGAAGCAGCGTCGGCGCGAGGCCGATATACTGACCGACGACGACGAACGTGCCGACCTCGATCAGCGGGATGAGGAGGAGGAGAAGGAAAATTGGCATGGGTTCAATCCTGATCCTGCGATATGGTGTCTCGGCCGGTTTTTTAAAGACTTTCCTGTGACCTGCTGGACTCGGCCAGGATCGTGCTTACATTGCCGGGAAAGAAAGCGAACGCCCGTAGGGAGCGTGCACGATATCGGCATGAGCGGCTTTTTCGACATTTATTCTCTGATCTTCCTGGTGATCGCGGTCGTCATTTTTATGCGTCTCGGCAGCGTCCTGGGCCGTCGCACCGGCAGCGAACCTTCGCCCTATGAGAACGGCCGCAAACCGCCTGTCGCGGCCCGTCATACGGCCGAGAACGTCGTGACCCTGCCGCGTCCCGGTCAGGTGCCCGAGCGGGAAATGCCGAGCGCCCCCGATTGGAGCGCTCTGAAGCGCCATGCCAAGCCCGATACGCCGCTTTATGATGGGCTTGTGGCGATTAGCCGCGCGGATCCCGCATTCGAGCCCGATTCTTTCCTGGAAGGCGCAAAAGCCGCCTACGAGATGGTCGTGCAGGCCTTCGCTGCGGGCGACCGCACGACCTTGCGGTCCCTTCTCTCCGCCGACGTCTACGAGAGCTTCGCCACCGCCATGAGCGAGCGGGAGCAGCGTGGCGAGAGGCTCGAGACGAGCTTTGTCGGCTTCGAGAGCGCCAAGCTCACCGAGGCGGAGCTCGAAGACAAGGTTGCGCGTGTCTCCGTCCGCTTCAAATCCGAGATCGTCTCCGTCACCTACGACAATGAGGGTCGGGTGATCGAGGGCGATCCCAATGCGGTCCAGAAGCCCGACGAAGTCTGGACCTTCGCCCGTGCCACGACGAGCCGCGATCCCAACTGGGAGCTGGTCGCCACCGGCTCCAGCTGAGCGCCGAAGGTGGCTGGAGATGCCCCGACCTCGCCCATCGCAACGCTGACCTCGTCCGCCTCCGACGCGGACGGGCGTCGTCAGCCGTCTCTCAAATCCCTCCCAGGCTGGGCTGAGGACGATCATCGCGCCGCCTTTCGGGCCTTCCGCAAATCGGCGGAACGGCTCGGCGCTGAGGACACGTCCTCGCCGGACACCCTTCCGGGTCTGAAGGCAGCCGCGGGCGCTGCATTGCGTCTGCAGGCCGACTTGTCATCCGCCGAAGCTTGCAGCTTCTTCGAGACCTTTTTTGCGCTGGCGCCCTCCGCCGCCGAGGGCCTCCTTACCGGCTATTACGAACCCGTGATCGAAGCCCGGAGTAGGCTTTCCGAGGCGTTCGGCGTGCCGATCTATCGGCCGCCCGAGGAGGCCGTCCAAATCGAGCTCACGGACCGGCCTCCGCTTTGCCCCGATCGTGCAGCGATCGAAGCCGGCGCCTTGGCGGGCCGCGGTCTGGAACTGGCCTATGTGGCGGATCCCGTCGATCTCTTTTTCATCCATGTCCAGGGCTCCGCACGCCTCTCTCTCGGTGACGGCCGGCATATGCGCATCGGCTTTGCCGGAAAATCGGGGCACGCCTACACGTCGATCGGCCGCCTCGCCGTCGAGCGCGGCTATCTTGCCAAAGACGCTGCCGGGAAAGCCGGCCTCGAACATTGGCTCAAGGCGCATCGCGAGGCCGGACGCCGCCTCATGGCCGAGAACCGCTCGTTCATTTTTTTCGAAGAGATCGTCGATCTCGCCTCCGACGACGGCCCTCTGGGCGCGGCACGTGTCCCGCTCAGCGCCGGGCGCAGCCTCGCCGTCGATCCGCGCTTTGCCGCCTTCCATCTGCCGGTGTTCGTCTCCGCGCCCCCGCTTCCAGGCTTCGGGCCAGGCCCGTTCTGCCGCCTGATGGTCGCGCAGGATGTGGGCTCGGCGATCAAGGGCGCGGGGCGGGCCGATATCTTTGCAGGTTCAGGCGAGGACGCTGGGAAGGCCGCCGGCGACATCCGACATCGCGGCGTCCTCCGTCTTCTCCTCCCGAAAGCGAACGCCTGAGATGGCCCGCAAACAGCTTTCGCCCGAGGACAAGGCGCTTTGGGATAAGGTTCGCCGGACCGTGCGGCCCCTGAGGAGCCGGTCTCTCAGCGACGAGCTCGCTGCCGAGGGCACGATGCCGGATGGTGACGTGGTCCCGCAGACGAGCGCTGCCGCCCTCACGTCCGGAAAGCGGAGCCCGGCGCCACCTCCGGTCGACGCCATAACCTCTTCAGAGCCGAAACCTCGCTCCGCACCGCGTGCTGCGGCAGCGCTGGAACCCCGGCTGAAGCGCCGCCTCCTGCGCGGCCGTACTGAGCCGGATGCGCGCATCGACCTGCACGGCATGACCCAGCAACGCGCCCATGATCGCCTCCTGGCTTTTCTGGGGGGCGCGCAGGCGCGCGGCCATGTCCTGGTCCTCGTCATCACCGGCAAAGGCCGTTCGGAGGGCGAGGGGGTGTTGAAAACGATGGTGCCGCGATGGCTCGCAGAGCCCGCGTTCCGCGAACTCGTCGTCGCTTATGAGCACGCCTCCCGCCATCACGGAGGCGAGGGGGCGCTTTACGTCAGGTTGCGCCGCAGCGGCACGAACCGCCGCCGTCCGGACGGCGGAGCAGGCGCTGCGAACCGGCTCGCATCATTGCCAAAATGGTCCACATAGCGCGGGTTGAGCGCGCTGACCGGCAGGATGATCAGGATATCCGTCGTGCCGAACTGATAGTCGACGACGGCACCTTCACCGATATAGCCGCCGAGGCGGAGATATCCCTTGATCAGCGGCGGAAGTTGCCGAAGCGCCGCCTTGGCGTCGATCTCATCCGGCGCCATGCGGTTCATCTCGACGTAACGCTCCTCGACCGCCCGCACCCGCCATTCTTCCGGCGCCAGCGCGTTGTGATGCAGGAAGCTCAAAGGCAGAGCGAGCTTGTCGGGATCGGTGCCCGGAATGCTGGCACAACCGATCATCACGTCCATGCCGTGCATCAGCACGTAGCTCCAGATGCCGTGCCAGAGGAGCTCAACCGTCCGCTTGTCGCGGTAGGGTTTCAGCACGCAGGAGCGACCGAGCTCCAGAAATCGCAGATGCGGATAACGCGCGACGAGTGATCCGACATCGTATTCGCCGGCCGAATAGAAGCCGCCGTTGATCTCGGCGATCTCCTGCCGCAGCAGCCGGTAGGTCCCGACGATCTCGGGCTTCGAGCGCAGGAACGGTCGCCGTGGCACGGCGTGATCGAGCACCAGAAGATGGTCACAGATGAGATCGTAAGCGTCGGCGTCGCGCCGGCGCTGATAGGTTTCCTCGTCGGCAACGGCCGCCATCTCCTCGTAGAAGACGTGATAGCGCAGCCCTTGCGAGCGGCGGATCTCCGAGGGAGAGCGGGCAAGCCGCGCCTCGAGATCTCCGAGCCGTCCGAGGGTTCCGATATGGCGGGCCGCCCGCCAAGGGGCGCGACCCGGTTTTGCGAATGGGCGGACGAAACCGCTGCCCCGAGCTCTCCCGAGACCGGGCGCAAAACGCCGCACCAGTCGTCGTGGAGAGAGATGATGCCGTCCCTGCATGGCCTCCCTGCCCCTGGGGAATCTCGATCTCATGCGCTCTCCTTAAACGATCGCGCCAACATCGACCAGAGTTGCCATATTCCATAAGAAAAACATGACATTGAAGTGACGTGGCCGGCCTTGAGAGCATCTGAGGGACGATCACGGTCGATTGGTCGCGGCCAGCTTTCGCGCAATCCAAGGAAGGAAGAAAAGCACAGAATCGACAAGATCGCGGCCAGCCTTCCCGCAAAGGACTCCCAATATGCCGCCGTGACCGGCTAGACTTTCCCGCAACCAGCGCTGCGGACGATCGTTGAGATCGCAACGCAAGGCAGGAAAGAGCCGGGAAATACCGGCCGGATGGGAGGGGAACATGCGGTTTGGCCGCGCGGCGATGGCCGTTGCTGCGACATTGGCTCTTGGCACCGGCGAGGTTTCTGCAGCCGAGCTTTCGATCGTCTCCGGCTCCGTCGGTGCCGATATTCAGGAATTGCGTACGCAGCTTGCGGAATTCGAGGCGGAGACCGGCCACCAGGTCGACATCGTCGAGATGCCGGCTTCGACGAGCGACCAGTTCGGGCAATATCGCTTGTGGCTGGCGGCTGGCACCGACGATATCGACATCTACCGTGTAGACGTCATCTGGGCGCCGCAGCTTGCCAATCAATTCGTCGACCTGCGCGACGCCATGGCCGACGTTATCGGCGACCATTTCCCCTCCGTGATCGAATCACAGACCGTCGAGGGGCGGCTCGTCGCATTCCCGATGTATACGGATGCGCCGGCGCTCTTTTACCGCAAGGACCTCCTGGAAAAATACGGCAGGAAACCGCCCACGACGTGGGAGGAGCTGACCGAAACCGCCAAAGAGATCCAGGATCAGGAACGCGCCGCCGGCAACCGTCAGATCTACGGTTTCGTCTTTCAGGGCGCCCCCTATGAAGGCCTCACCTGCAACGGCCTCGAATGGGTCGCCTCGAGCGGCGGCGGGCAGATCGTTTCGCCTGAGGGCGAGATCACCATCAACAACGAGGCGGCCGCCCGGGCGTTGGAGCGGGCGCATGGCTGGGTGAGGGAGATCGCCCCTGCAGGTGTGCTCGCCTACAAGGAGGAGGAGGCCCGCGGCGTCTGGCAGACCGGCAATGCCGTCTTCATGCGCAACTGGCCTTACGCCTATGCGCTGTCGAACGGCGAGGATTCTCCGGTCAAAGGCAAGTTCGAGGTGACGACGCTGCCGGCCGAGCCCGGCAGCCGGTCGGCTCCCTGTCTCGGCGGCTGGAACCTCGCCGTGTCGAAATATTCCAGGCACAAGAAAGAAGCGATCGAACTCGTGCGCTTCCTGTCCTCCCGCAGGGCGCAGAAGGAGCGGGCGCTCACTTATGCGCGGCTGCCGACGATCCCAGCGCTCTATGACGATCCGGACATCGCCGAAAGCCAGCCGATTATCGCCGAATGGGCGGATGTGGTCGAAAAGGCGGTACCGCGGCCCTCCGCCCCCACGAAGCGGCAGTACAACGAAGTATCGAAGGAGTTCTGGACGGCCGTCAACGAGACGCTTGCAGGTGCGGCATCGGCGGAAACCAACCTCCAGACGCTGGAACACCGGCTGCGCCGGCTGAAGCGGGACGGCTGGCGATGACGAACGCGACCCTGGGCGCCCCGCCGACCGACGAGGCGATGCGGACTGAAGAACAGCCTCCGGCGCGCTCCGCGCTTTCCAGGCAGCGGCTCGCCTCCGCCTGGCTCTTTCTCACGCCGATGCTCGCCGTCCTCGCTTTCGTCGCCGGCTGGCCGCTTCTGCAGACGATCTGGTTCTCCTTCACCGATGCCAGCTTGGCCGATCTCGACGCCGCCCGATTCGTCGGCCTGCGCAACTATTTCGAATATGTCGATTATGGCGACGGGACCGGCGAATGGTTCGGCCTCTTCTTCGACGCTCAATGGTGGAACGCGGTGTGGAACACCGTCTATTACACCCTCGTCTCCGTCTCGATCGAAACCGTCCTCGGTCTCATCGTGGCGCTCGTCCTCAACGTGCCGTTTCGTGGCCGCGGCTTTGTGCGCGCCGCCGTCCTCATCCCCTGGGCGATCCCGACGATCGTCTCGGCCAAGATGTGGGCCTGGATGATGAACGACCAGTTCGGCATCCTGAACGACATGCTGATGTCGGTCGGCATCCTCTCGCATCCGATCGCCTGGACCGCCTCGCCGGAGATGGCGATGTGGGCCGTCATCATTGTCGATGTGTGGAAGACGACGCCTTTCATGGCGCTTCTCATCCTCGCCGGGCTGCAGATGGTGCCGTCCGACGTCTACGAAGCGGCGAAGATCGACGGCGTCCATCCGGTCAAGGTGTTCTTCAAGGTGACGCTGCCGCTCATTCGCCCGGCGATCCTCGTGGCCGTCATCTTCCGGGCGCTCGATGCCCTGCGCGTCTTCGACCTCATCTACGTGCTGACCCCCAACAACACCGAGACGAAGACGATGTCGGTCTTCGCGCAGGAAAACCTCTTTCAGTTCGATCAGTTCGCCTACGGTTCGGCCGCCTCGACACTGCTCTTCCTGGTGATTGCCGCGATCACGCTCGTCTACATCAAGGCGGCGCGGCTCAATCTCGGGGGAGGGCGCTGAGATGTCGGTCCTCGCCAGGCGCGCGGCCTTCTATGCCCTCGTCGTCCTGATCGTGCTCTTCTCGGTCTTCCCCTTCTATTACGCCATTCTGACGAGCTTCAAATCGGGTACGGCGCTCTTTCGCGTCGACTATCTGCCGACGGATTTCTCGCTCGCCAATTACCGCGACGTGCTCGTCAACGGCGTCTTCCCGCTCAACATCCTGAATTCCGTCATCGTCGCCTTCGTGGTGGTGGCGATCTCGCTCTTTCTGGCGGTCACGGCGGCTTACGCCCTGTCGCGAATCGAGTTTCGTGGCCGCAGCATCCTGCTTTTGACGATTCTCGCCGTCTCGATGTTTCCGCAGATCGCGGTGCTCGCCGGACTTTTCGAGCTGGTGCGCCTCTTCGGCCTCTACAATTCGCTGTTTTCGCTGATCCTCGCCTATATGATCTTCACCCTGCCCTTCACGGTCTGGGTGCTGACGACCTTCATGCGGGATCTGCCGGTGGAGATCGAAGAGGCGGCGATCGTCGACGGCGCAAAGCCGATGACCATCGTCATGAAGGTGTTCCTGCCCCTGATGTGGCCGGCGCTGGTGACGACGGGGCTTCTCGCCTTCATCGCCGCCTGGAACGAATTTCTCTTCGCGCTCACCTTTGTCTCGAGCAACGACACGCGCACCGTACCTGTCGCGATCGCGCTTCTGTCGGGGGCGTCTGAGCAGGAGATTCCCTGGGGCACGATCATGGCGGCGTCCGTCGTCGTGACCGTGCCGCTCATCGTTCTCGTGCTGATTTTCCAGCGCAAGATCGTCTCGGGCCTGACGGCCGGAGGTGTGAAAGGGTGAGCGGAAGCGTTCCCGCTGATGTCGCGGATGGCTGTGTGATCAGCCGTCGGAGACGTTTTCGTTGGGATAGACGCCCCAGAGCGAATTCTGCTCCACCCAGCCTTCGTAATTGTCGCCGCGTACGTCGCACCAGCCCTCGCGGCAGCGCACCACGTCGGTCACCACGCCCGATTCGAGAATCGCCGTCACCCGGGCCGTCTCGCTTGCGTCCGCATGGGCATTGAAGCGCTCACCCTTGGCCCAGGGGGCCACGATTGCCGTGCGCCGCCCGGACAGGAGGCTCTGGTGGATCCACCCTTCCGCGCCATCCGAATCACGCACCTTCCGCCAGGTTTCGAATTCCTGGATGATCTCGACCGGCAAACCGGCCCGGACGAAGCGCCAGGCAATACCGTAGTTTTTGCCCGGCCCCTTGCGGACGTTGACGGCATTTGATTTCAAGCTGACGAAGCGTGGTAATGGATAGCCGCTCGGGCCCACTTTAGGGGCCTGCGCCCATCCAGGCTCGCCCGGCCACGCCACGGCGAGCAGGGCCAAGACAAGAAGAAGGCTGAGACGAGAACGAAGGAAGAGGAGAGGGCGCATCATCTGCGGTCGGAAAATCACACCGGGAGGTGTTAGCGCCATTCCGCCGCGAGGCCAAGCGCCGCTTCGTTCCTTGTTTTTGAGCAGCCCTTTGCTAGAGAGATGTTAAAGGCAGCCGGTCGCTCCCGCGGGGGCCGCCAAGGAGAGGTGGTGCATGACCAAGGCGAAACCGCACGTCATCGTAACGCGCAAACTCCCCGATCCGGTGGAGACGCGCATGCGAGAGCTGTTTCGCGCTGACCTCAATCTGGATGACCGACCGCTGTCGCAGGCGGAGCTGGTGGAGGCGTTGCGCACCGCGGACGTGCTCGTGCCGACGGTCACCGATCGGTTGGACGCCGCAGCGCTTTCCCAATCCGGACCGAACTTGAAGCTCATCGCCAATTTCGGCAACGGCATCGACAACATCGATATCGGGGCCGCCTATGAGCGCGGTATCACCGTCACCAACACGCCGAACGTTTTGACGGGCGACACGGCCGATATGACCATGGCGCTCATCCTCGCCGTCCCAAGGCGGCTGGCGGAGGGAGCCCAGATCCTGCCGAACGGCCTGCCATGGCCCGGCTGGTCGCCGACCTGGATGCTCGGCCACCGCATCTGGGGAAAACGGCTCGGCATCGTCGGCATGGGGCGGATCGGCACGGCGGTCGCGCGCCGCGCCCAGGCCTTCGGCCTGTCGATCCACTATCACAACCGCCGGCCCGTCGATCCGAAGACCGAGGAAGACCTGGAAGCGACCTATTGGGATTCGCTCGACCAGATGCTGGCGCGCATGGACATCATCTCCGTCAATTGTCCGCACACCCCGGCCACCTTCCACCTTCTTTCCCGCCGGCGTCTGAAGCTGATGCGCCCGGATGCCTATCTGGTGAACACCGCGCGCGGCGAGGTCATCGATGAGGCGGCGTTGATCGAATGCCTGGAGACGAACTCGCTTGCCGGCGCCGGCCTCGACGTCTTCGAAGGCGAGCCCGCAATCGATCCGAAGCTCATCAAGCTTGCCCAGGAAGGCAAGGCGGTGCTTCTGCCGCATATGGGCTCGGCCACGATCGAGGGCCGCATCGAGATGGGCGAGAAGGTGATCATCAACATCCGCACCTGGATGGATGGCCACAAGCCGCCGGACCGCGTGCTGCCGCTTTCGGTCTAGCCGTCGCGCGCCGACGGCGCTCCGGCACAATGAGGCTCAGCTCTTGCGGCGCTTGTAGGTGATCGTCTCGAAGCGCTGGGAAAGGGCGTCGTAGAGGAGAAGCCGCCCGATCAGAGGCTCGCCGAAGCCTGCCGCGAGTTTCATGACCTCGAGGGCCTGGATCGACCCGACGACGCCGGTGAGCGCACCCAGAATTCCCGCTTCCGCACAGCTCGGTAAGAGCCCCTCAGGCGGGGGCTTCGGAAAGAGATCGTGGTAACGCGGATTGTCGTCCTTGAAGGGTAAAAGCGTCGTCACCGAGCCGTCGAAGCGGCCGACCGCGCCTGTCACCAGCGGTTTTTGGGCTGCCTCGCAGATGTCCGGAAGAAGGAAGCGCGTGGCGGAATTGTCGGAGCCATCGACGACGATGTCGTAGCCGGTGACGAGATCGGACGCGTTCTCCTTCGTCAGCCGTGTCCTGTGCGTGTCGACGGCGACATGCGGATTGATTCGGGAAAGCGCTCTTTGCGCGCTCTCCACTTTCGCCATGCCGAGATCGGCGCTCGCATGAATGATCTGCCGCTGCAGATTGGAGAGCGAGACGACGTCGTCATCGACGAGGCCGAGCCGGCCGATGCCGGCGGCCGCAAGATAAAGGGCGACGGGTGAGCCGAGCCCCCCGGCTCCGACGATGAGGACGCGCGTGCGCTTGAAGCGTTTCTGGCCGGGGCCTCCGACCTCGGGCAGGACGATATGGCGCGCGTAGCGCGCGATTTCCTCCGCACTGAGATCCGGTTCCGCCGATTGGGGCGCACCGTCGGGGAGGGGCGTCTCCGGCATCGGTTCAGGACGCGCCGGGCTGCGGCCCCGAATAGCCTTCCACGATCACGAGCTCCGCATCCGCCACCGCCACCCGGTGCTCGCGCGCGGCCTGGTATTCGGGCGAATGGTAGCAGGCGAGCGCATCGTCGACGGAGGCAAATTCGATGACCACGTTGCGGGCGCGCGAATTTCCTTCCAGCGAATGCATCGGGCCGCCGCGGACGAGAAACTTGCCCTTGAAGCGGGCAAAGGCGGGGGCAGCGCCGGCGACATAATCCTTGTAGCGCTCGGGGTCGCGCACATCGACGCGGGCGATCCAATAGCCCTTCGGCATTCTTCCCTCCTTCAGCAATTCGCTTCGATTTCGTCCACAATCGCCTGGGCTGAGGCTTTCGGATCGGCGGCCTTGACCACCGGCCGGGCAACGACGAGGTAATCGGCGCCGGCCCGCAATGCGTCGGCCGGCGTCATCACGCGCTTCTGGTCGTCGCTCGTTGCGGATGTCGGGCGCACGCCGGGGGTCACGATCAGCATGTCGGGACCGAGAAGCGCACGCATCGCCTCGGCCTCGAGTGGCGAACAGACGATGCCGTCGATGCCGCTGGCTCTGGCCTGGGCGGCGCGGCGGCGAACGAGCTCGGCGGCACTTTCCGCATAACCCGCCTCATCGAGATCGGCGTCATCCATGGATGTGAGAACGGTGACGGCAAGAAGTCCGAGATTGGCGTCAGCGCGCGCCGCGGCGGCCGCGCGCATTGCCTTCGGATAGGCATGAACGGTGGTGAGCGTTGCCCCGAGCCGGGCAAGATTGGCGATGCCTCCGGCGACGGTATTGTCGATATCGAGCAGCTTCATATCGAGAAAGACGCGCTTTCCCTCCGCCCGAAGCGGCTCGATCAGGCTAAGACCGCGCGCAAAGACCAGCTCCATGCCGATCTTGTAGAACGTCACCGTATCGCCGAGCGTCTCCACCATGGCGCGGGCGGTTGCAAGATCGGGAAGGTCGAGACCGACGATCAGCCGATCGCGCGCGTTGCGCGGGCGAATATCGCGGCCTGCCGCAGAATTCTGGGTGTCGAGCATCTTCACAATTTCCTCAGCGCCACTTCATTCACCGAATGGTCGCCCGCCTTGCCGATGATGAGATCGGCCCGCGGTCGCGTCGGGCGGATGTTCTCGTCGAGATTGACGAGGTTGATGCGCTCCCAGAGACCCTCGGCGACGCGGCGCGCTTCGTCGTCTTCGATATTGGCGTAGCGGTGAAAATACGACCTCGGATCGGTAAACCGCGTTCCCTTGAGGCTCATGAAGCGGTCGATATACCAGCGCCGGATGACGTTATCGTCCGCGTCGATATAGATGGAAAAGTTGAAGAAGTCGGAGACGAAGGGGACTTCCTTTCCGTCCCGCGGCAGGTCCCGTGTCTGCAGCACGTTGAGGCCTTCGAGGATCAGAATGTCCGGCTGATCGACGGTCAAAGTCTCGCCCGGCACGATATCGTAGGTGAGGTGGGAGTAGACCGGGGCTGTGACCTCGCGCTTGCCGGCCTTGATGTCGGAGAGAAAGCGCAGAAGCGTCGTGACGTCGTAGCTCTCGGGAAATCCCTTGCGCTCCATCATGCCCTGCTTCGCCAGAACCGCGTTCGGATAGAGAAAGCCGTCGGTCGTGACGAGGGAGACGCGCGGATGGCCCGGCCAGCGTGCCATCAGCTCCTTCAGGATGCGGGCGGTGGTCGATTTGCCGACGGCCACGGAGCCGGCGATGCCGATGATGAACGGCATCTTGCCTTCTTTTGCGCCGAGGAATTTCGAGCGCACGGCATAAAGCTTGTCCTTGGCTTCCACGTGGAAGGACAGAAGGCGCGACAAAGGAAGATAGATCGCCTCCGCCTCGCTGATGGAGATCGGGTCGTTCATCGACTTGAGCGCATGGACCTCTTCCGCCGACAAGGTCATCGGCGTGTCGGCGCGCAGTTTCGACCACTCCTCGACGCTGAAATACCGATAGGGCGAGAGCGAGCGCGGCGACACTTGATCCATCAGCTCTTCCAGTCGGCGGTGGGGCAGCGCGAGCGCTTCTCATCGAGACCGCTCTGCCCGGTGCGGCTCTGAAGCTCGGCCTTGACCTCGTCGAAGGAGACACCGGCGGCGTGCAGGAGGACGAGGAGATGATAGAGAACGTCGGCCGCCTCTTTGGTGAGCGCCTGGTTGTCGCGCTCCGCAGCCGCGATCGCGGCTTCGACGGCTTCTTCGCCGAGCTTTTGGGCGCATTTTGCGACGCCTTTGCCGAGAAGCCTCGCAGTATAGGAATTGTCGTCGCCCGAGGCGGCGCGCGCGCCGATCGTGGCGGCGAGCTCTTCCAGCGTGAAATCGGTCATGACATGCCCATCCGGGCTTTCTCCTGCGGAAGCGAGCGCACGGGAATGCCCGCGCGCGCCATATGGGCCTTGGCTTCAGCGACGCTAAAGGTGCCGAAATGGAAGATGGAGGCCGCGAGCACCGCCGTTGCATGGCCGTCGCGGATGCCTTCCACCAGATGATCGAGCGTCCCGACACCGCCGGAGGCGATGACCGGAACGCGGACCGCATCGGCGACCGCCCGCGTCAATGCGAGGTCGAAGCCCGTCTTCGTTCCATCGCGGTCCATGGAGGTGAGAAGGATCTCGCCTGCGCCCAGAGACACGACTTCGCGGGCAAATTCGATGGCGTCGATGCCGGTTGGCTTGCGGCCGCCATGGGTGAAGATCTCCCACCGGCCTGGAGTCACCGTCTTGGCGTCGATGGCGACGACGATGCATTGATCGCCGAACTTGTCGGCGGCCCGGCCGACGAAGCTCGGATCGTTGACGGCGGCGGTGTTGACGGAAACCTTGTCGGCGCCGGCAAGGAGAAGCTGGCGGACATCGTCAACGGTCCGCACGCCGCCGCCCACAGTGACCGGCATGAAGCATTGCTCCGCCGTTTTGGCGACAACGTCGAGGAGCGTGTCGCGCTCCTCGTGGCTGGCGGTGATGTCGAGGAAGCAAAGTTCGTCGGCGCCGGCCGCATCGTAAGCCTTGGCGGCTTCCACCGGATCTCCGGCGTCGATGAGATCTACGAAATTGACGCCTTTGACGACACGGCCGTCCTTGACGTCGAGACACGGGATGACACGGGCTTTGAGCAAGGAGTGCTCCGAAGGCTTTTCAGCTTCAGCGCGGATGCGCAACGGCGGCCCTTATAGCGGCGGCATAAGGTGCGTTACAACAAGCCATCGCGGATGGATTTTTTGAAGAAGACGAAGAGTCGGGAGCTTGCGGGCTCATCGGCCGCCCGCGCGTCGCGCGGGTGCGAAACTGCGGCCGGGACGCGGTCAGGAAGCCACGGCGCCGTGCTCGCGGGCCCGCGCGGCATTTTGGCCGTCGCGCTCCTCCGCGGCTTTGCGGGCAAGGCTCGCAGCAGCTTCCGCCGATGCCGGACGTCCTAGATGGTAGCCCTGCAGGAAATCGCAGCCGATCTCCTCGAGGAAATCGAGCTGTTCGGATGTCTCCACACCTTCCGCCGTCACGGCCAGCCCGAGCGAATGGCCGAGGACGACGATGGAGCGGATGATTGCCGCAGCTCCATCGTCTTGCGATTCCATCGCGCGCAGGAAGGATTGATCGATCTTCACCTTATCGACCGGGAGCTTCCAGAGATAAGCGAGGGAAGAGAAACCCGTGCCGAAATCGTCGAGCGCCAGTTTCACGCCGAGCTCGCGGAGCTGGCTCAGCTGCTGCACGGCGTCGAGAGAATCGATCAACAGAACGCCCTCGGTAATCTCGAGCTCGAGCCTTTCGTGTGGAAGTTCGCTCTTGGCGAGGGCCTGGCGCACGATTTCCACGATGTTGCGGGAATCGAACTGCACCGGCGAAAGATTGACTGCGACCTTGTATCCGCCGGGCCAGGTCTTCGCGGCCTCGCAGGCGCGGTTGAGCGCCAGGCGGCCGATACGGTGGATGAGGCCGAGCTGTTCGGCAAGCGGGATGAACCGTGCCGGCGAGACGAAACCGCCTTCCCCGTTCGGCATGCGCAGCAGGGCTTCGAAACCGGTGAGCGAGCGATCCTTTGCCGTGAAGATCGGCTGATAATAGAGCTCGAAACGCTCGTGCTCCACGGCGGCCCGAAGCACGGTTTCCAGGTCCCGTCCCGCTTCGAGTTCCGCGCCCATGCGCCGATCGAAGATCGTGAGCCGATCGCCGCCCTTCGCCCGTGAGCGGCACATGGCGACATTGGCGCGCGATAAGGGGCTGCCGGGATGCTCGCCCTTCTCGGCGAGGGTGAGCCCGGCGCTTGCCGTGAGATTGATCACGTGGCCGTCGGCCACGAAGCCGCGCCGGATGAGCTTCAGGGCACGTTCGGCAAGGCGAGCGCCGTCCTTCAAATCGTTGACGTTCATGGCGAAGGCGAATTCCGTACCGCTGACGCGGCCGACGATCGCTTCGGGCTCGGCGAGGCTTTTCAATCTCTCCGCCGCTTCCAAGAGAATGTAGTCGCTTCGCTCCGGTCCGAAGGCGGTGTTGACGGCGCCGAAGCGATCGATCCCGAGCGAGACGACGACGACGGGCTTCGCCTTGGCAAGGAGCCCACGCTTGCGGGCGATGAAGCCGCTGCGATTGAGAAGGCCCGTCAGGCCGTCATGCTCAGCCGCGTACGCCGCCCGCGCATCGGCTCGTCGCTTCGCGTTGTAGCGCTGGACGAAGCCGAAGACCGGGACGCCTGAGGCGATCAGAATGATGATGGACAGAAGGATGGCGCTGCGGGCCACGGTCGCCTGAATGGCCTCGAATTCGTCCGTCTGGTCGACGTAGATCTCGGCGATGGCGATGGTTTTGCCATCCTTGCGCAGAGGCACGTAGGCTTCCGAATAATAGGCAGGGCGCTCGGGCGGTGTGCCATGCGCGACTTCGATCTGCATTGCGCCGCCTGCCGCCGCGACAGCGGCTTCAGGGTTGTGTTGCGCTAAAGATGCCTTGTCGACGTCCGAAAGCTCGTGGTCGTCGAGGATCATGCGGAGATTGCCGTTCGGCCCGAACAGCTTGACGCGAAAGACCTCGGCCGATTCTCGGATTTTGTTGAGGGTCGCCAGCGTTTCCGGAGACGGTTCTGCCCCCGCCGCGATCTCCTCCAGATCGGCGATGCTGGCAGTCATATACTTCGCCCAGGCCGAGGTGGTGTTGGCCGCGTTGAGCTGCAGGCCGCGTTCGATTGTGTCCGACCCGACCCAGATCGCCGCGGCAATCGCCACGACGGGCAGGATCAGGAGCACGAAACCAGGCAGGAAACCACGGCCAGATGACATTCTGGCAACCTTACATTGCGCAGACGAAAATGTCATACGCGCAGGGTGTATTTATCTCAAATTACCCGATCTGGCGTGGTGAATGAAAGACTACGTTTCAGAGCGCGTTGAGCAGTTGGAGCGCGGCGTCAGCATCGATGCGGCCATCGTAGAGCGCCCGCCCGGTGATCGCGCCTTCAAGGCTCGCAGCATCGGGCATGGTGAGGCGCACGATATCGGCCATCGAGGCGAGACCGCCGGAGGCGATGACCGGAATCGAGACGTGCTCCGCAAGGGCGATCGTCGCCTCCCAATTGATCCCGGCAAGAACGCCGTCGCGGTCGATGTCGGTATAAATGATGGCCGCGACCCCGGCGTCTTCGAAGCTCTTGGCGAGGTCCTGCGCCTCCATGTCGGAGGTTTCCGCCCAGCCTTCCACCGCGACTTTTCCGTCGCGCGCATCGATACCGACGGCGATGCGCCCTGGAAATTGTCCCGCCGCGTCCTTCACCAGGTCCGGATCGCGCAAGGCTGCCGTGCCCAGAATTACCCGCGTCACACCCTTTTCAAGCCAGGCCTCGATCTGCGCCATGGAACGGATGCCGCCACCGAGCTCCACCTTGAGACGGTCGCCGGTGGCCGCCAGCACCGCTTCGACGGCTGCACCGTTACGGCTTTCGCCGGCGAAGGCCCCATCGAGATCGACCATGTGCAGCCAGGTGAAACCCATATCGGCGAAGGCGCGCGCCTGCGCCGCAGGATCGGCGTTGTAGGTCGTCGCCTCGCCCATCTCGCCACGCTTCAGGCGCACGCATTCGCCGCTCTTCAGATCGATCGCGGGAAACAGGATCATTGCGGCCTCACGGACGCCAGTTGAGGAAATTGGCGATCAGCGCCAGGCCGAGCGCCTGGCTCTTTTCGGGGTGAAACTGCGTGCCGGCAATGTTGTCGCGACCGATCATCGCCGTGACCGGCCCGCCGTAATCGGCCGTCGCGAGCACATGTTCGGGAACGGCCGCCACAACGTGATAGGAATGGACGAAATAGGCGTCGAGCGCCTCGTCGATGCCGGCGAGAAGCGGATGGGGATGGCGCCCGACGAGCTCGTTCCAGCCCATATGCGGGATCTTGAGTTCTGGATCTTTCGGGCTGATCTCGACGACGTCGCCCGGAATCCAGCCGAAGCCCGCCGTTGTTTCCTTCTCAAGCCCACGTGTCGCCATCAGCTGGCAGCCGACGCAGATGCCGAGAAAAGGGCGACCGACCTTCATGACGGTCTCCTCGAGCGCCGTCACCATGCCAGGAACGCCGTCGAGCCCGCGGCGGCAATCGGCAAAGGCGCCGACGCCCGGCAGAACGATGTGGTCGGCGCGCCGCACGACCTCCGGGTCGGAGGTGACGGCGACCTCGCCGGCATAGCCGCTTTCGCGCGCAGACCGCTGAAACGCCTTGGCGGCCGAGCGCAGATTGCCCGAACCGTAATCGATAATCGCAACGCTCATCCGCCCCTCTCCGGAAAGAGCCCCATGACCTCCGGCGTGTCGCGATCGCCGGCGGCCGACCACGGACGCCCGCGCGGGCGGGCCGGCGCAACTTCGGGAACGACGGGCCGCGAGGCGATCGGCCTCGGCGCGGCGAATTCGTCGTCCCGCCCGCCGAAAAAGCGGATCGCAGCCTCGTCCTCGGAGCGGCCGGAGGCCGCCCCCGCCTCGCGCCAGCCGCGGCGCGACAGGGACCAGCGGCGGAGATTGTTGGCCTCGAGCGCGAAGAGGATCGCAAAGAGAAGGCCGCACCATTGCGCCGCCGCTTCCCCGAAGCGGAAGCCGAGTGCCGCAACCGCCCCGCTTGCCACGAGGTAGAGCAGGAGCGGCAGCCACATGCGCCGGTAGAGAAGCCACAGGAACGGGATGACAAGTGCCGGCCAGTTCATCCCGTCCTTAACGAAAACGGCGCGCAGGGCTCCATCGACGCCCTCTTTTTCGGGCGGCAGATGCACCGTGTAATGGGTCGTCCTGGAAAACATGCTCAAGCCGTCAGCGTGCCCTTGGTGGAGGGAATCTCGTCGGCAATCCGCGGATCGAGCGCAAGCGCCTGCCGCAGCACGCGTGCCACCGCCTTGAAGCAGGTCTCGGCGACGTGGTGGGCGTTCTCGCCGTAAAGATTCTCGATATGGAGCGTGATGCGGGCGTTCTGGGCAAACGCCTGGAAGAATTCCTTGAAGAGCTCCGTGTCGAAATCGCCCACTTTGTGGCGCGCAAAGCCGACGCGCCAGACGAGATAGGGCCGGCCCGACACGTCGACGGCCGCGCGCGTCAGCGTTTCGTCCATGGCGAGATCGAGCGAGGCGTAGCGGGTGATGCCGCGCCGGTCGCCGAGCGCACGGTCGAGCGCCTGGCCGAGTGCGATGCCGACGTCTTCGACCGTGTGGTGCTGGTCGATGTGGAGATCGCCGTCGGCCTTCAGCGTCAGGTCGATCAGGGAGTGGCGCGAGAGCTGCTCCAGCATGTGATCGAAGAAACCGATGCCCGTCTCGACATCGTAGCGCCCGCCGCCATCGACATTGATGGCGAGGCTGATCTTGGTTTCGCTGG
Source organism: Afifella sp. H1R (assembly GCF_021462425.1). Lineage (NCBI taxonomy): Bacteria > Pseudomonadati > Pseudomonadota > Alphaproteobacteria > Hyphomicrobiales > Afifellaceae > Afifella > Afifella sp. H1R. The sequence goes on along the minus strand of NZ_JAKEDY010000002.1, from coordinate 785,389 downwards.
TGTCGCGGCTCAGCTCGGCCTTGCGCATCACGGCTCTCCTTCGCCGCCCGTCTTACCAGCGGGCGGGACCATTGCAAATGCGCTGTACGCACCCGACATGCCGCAGCGCGTTTGCAGGCCGGCCGCGCATGCCTAAATAGGGGTCAACCTGCACAGAAAGAGGGGGTGCCGGTCGAGGCCTCCACGGCTCACCCGCATCCGCTGACAAGGAGCAATCAGTGACAGAATTCGATCCCGCCGCCCCCTGGCACGGCACGACCATCGTGACCGTTCGCAAGGGCGGCAAAGTCGTGATCGCGGGCGACGGCCAGGTGACCATGGGTCAGACCGTGATGAAGGCCAATGCCCGCAAGGTCCGCCCGCTCGCCAAAGGCGATGTCATCGCCGGCTTTGCCGGTGCGACTGCGGACGCCTTCACGCTTCTGGAGCGGCTTGAAGCCAAGCTCGAACAATATCCGGGCCAGCTCATGCGCGCTTGCGTGGAGCTCGCCAAGGACTGGCGCACCGACCGCTATTTGCGCCGCCTGGAGGCGATGATGATCGTCGCCGACAAGCAGACGACGCTGGTTCTGACCGGCACCGGCGACGTTCTGGAGCCGCAGGAAGGCGTGGCCGCCATCGGTTCCGGGGGCAATTACGCTCTCGCCGCCGCTCGGGCGCTCGGCGATTCCGATCTCGACGCGGAGGACATTGCCCGCCGCGCCATGCAGATCGCAGCCGAGATCTGCGTCTACACCAATCACAACATCATCGTCGAAAGCCTCACGGCGGAGTCCGCCTCATGACAACCTTTTCCCCCCGCGAGACCGTTTCGGAGCTCGACCGCTACATCATTGGCCAGAAAGAGGCGAAGCGTGCCGTCGCCATCGCCCTTCGCAACCGCTGGCGCCGCCAGCAGCTGGAAGGCCCGCTGCGTGAAGAGGTTCTGCCGAAGAACATCCTGATGATCGGCCCGACCGGTGTCGGCAAGACCGAGATTTCCCGCCGCCTCGCCAAGCTCGTCAATGCGCCTTTCATCAAGGTGGAAGCGACGAAATTCACCGAGGTCGGCTATGTCGGCCGCGACGTCGAACAGATCATCCGCGATCTCGTTGAGGCCGGCATCGCCATGGTGCGCGAGATGAAGCGCAAGGAAGTGCAGGCGAAGGCGCATCTGCAGGCCGAAGAGCGGGTTCTCGACGCGCTCGTCGGCCAGCATGCGAGCCCGACGACCCGCGACAGCTTCCGCCACAAGCTGCGCGAAGGTCTCCTCGACGACAAGGAGATCGAGATCGAGGTGCGCGACGTCTCCAACCCGATGGGCGCCTTCGAGGTGCCGGGCATGCCGGGTGCCTCCGTCGGCGTCATGAATGTCGGCGAGATGCTGGGCAAAGCCTTCGGCCAGGGCCGCACCAAGACGCGCAAGACGCTCGTCAAGGATTCCTACGATCTCTTGATCGCCGAAGAATCCGACAATCTCCTCGACGACGACCAGATCGTGCAGGAGGCCATCCGCGCGGTGGAAGACGACGGCATCGTCTTCCTCGATGAGATCGACAAGATCTGCGCTCGCGATGGGCGCGCCGGCGGCGATGTCTCCCGCGAGGGCGTGCAGCGCGATCTCTTGCCGCTCGTCGAAGGCACGACGGTTGCGACCAAGCACGGGCCGGTGAAGACCGACCACATCCTCTTCGTGGCCTCAGGCGCATTCCATGTGTCGAAGCCGTCGGACCTTCTGCCGGAGCTGCAGGGCCGCCTGCCGATCCGTGTGGAGCTCAGGGCGCTGACGGAGGAAGATTTCCGCCGCATCCTGACGGAGACGGAAGCAAGCCTCGTGAAGCAGTACGTGGCGCTTCTTTCGACCGAAGGCGTGACGCTGGAATTCACCGACGATGCCATCGACGCGATCGCGCGGCTCGGTGTGGAGATCAATTCCAGCGTGGAGAATATCGGCGCAAGGCGGCTGCAGACCGTGATGGAGCGGATCCTCGACGAGATCTCGTTCACCGCGCCGGATCGGCATGGCGAGACGGTCACGATCGACGCCGCCTATGTGGAGGAACATGTCGGCGATCTGGCCCGAAATGCCGATCTCAGCCGCTTCATTCTCTAGGCTTTTGTTCTGAGCTTCGCACCGGCCGGCCGGACGAGGCTTCGTGTTGCAATATGAGCGGGGCACGACATCAGATCGCGCCCCGCTTTTTTAGTCAGTCGATTGACTGATATTCTAAATGGCTGAGCATAAGAGCGTTTATCGGCTTTGCAGGGTCAGGCTGCGAGCCCTGCCAACAAACGCTCTTGTTCCGCGAGACTCCGAAGCGAGGCCTGCGGTCTCGCGCCGAGATGGGAAATGATCTCGCCCGCGGCGAGCGAGCCGAGCTCCGCGCAGCGGCCGAGCGGCGCGCTGCGGGCAAGGCCGAAGAGAAAGCCCGAAGCGTAAAGGTCACCGGCGCCGGTCTTGTCGAGGATCGTCTCGACCTCGGGTGCCGGAACGGTGATGCGTTCGGCTCCGCGCACCACGAGCGAGCCTTCCGCGCCGAGCGTGACGGCGGCGAGGTCGACATCCGCCGCGAGCGACTCGATGCCGGTCGCAAGGTCGCTCGTCTCGTAGAGAGCCAGAACCTCATGGTTGTTGGCGAAGACGATGTCGACGACACCGCTGCGCATCAGCTCCCGGAATTCCGCCCGGAAGCGATCGACGCAGAAGGAATCCGACAAGGTGAGTGCCACCTTGCGGCCGGCGCCATGGGCGATCTCGGAGGCCGTGCGGAACGCTTCCTTCGCTTTCGGCGGGTCCCACAGATAGCCTTCGAGATAGGTGATTTCCGCAGCTTCCACCGTCGCCTTGTCGATGTCGGCTGGGGTGAGCTCCTGGCAGGCACCGAGATAGGTGTTCATGGTGCGCTCGGAATCAGGCGTGATCAGAATGAGGCAGCGCGCCGTCGGTGCTCCTTCCGCCAGCGGCTTCGCGGGGAAGGCGATACCGACCGATTGCATGTCGTGACGGTAGAAATGGCCGAGCTCGTCGTCCGCCACCTTGCCGATGAAGGCTGCCGCACCGCCCAGAGATGCCACACCCGCCGCCGTATTGCCGGCGCAGCCGCCGGAGATGAGCTGGCCCGGACCCATCGTGTCGTAAAGCGTCTCGGCGCGATCGGCCTCGATCAGATGCATGGAGCCTTTGACGAGTTTTTCGCTGACGAGAAAAGCATCGTCCGCCTGTGCCAGCACATCGACGATGGCATTGCCGATCGCCAGGACATCGTATTTCCGTTCGGCCATTCGCTCCCCTCCAAAAGGTTTTTGCGCGGTAGCCGATCGGGCGGTGCTTTGCAAATCTCGGCGCTTGCCCGGTCGTCGCGCTTTTCCTATCTCTTCGCCGCCATGTTCGACGATGCCCAACGTTCTTTGGAAGAAATCCTCTCGCCGCCGTTCCGCAACGTGTTGTGGAAGTCGGTCGGCCTGACGCTCGGGCTCTTGCTCGTCTTGTGGCTGGTCCTCGAAGGGCTCGTCGTGCACTTTCTGGCGCTGCCCTATCCCTGGCTCGAAACCGGTCTGACGATCGTCTCCGGCATCGGTCTCGTCGTCGGGCTTGCTTTCCTGGCGGCGCCGGCAACCTCGCTTTTCGCCGGCATTTTCCTCGACGAGATCGCCGAGGTGGTGGAGAAGAACCATTATCCGAACGAGCCGTTGGGAAGGGCGCTCCCCTTGATGGAGGGCATTCTCACCACGTTGCAGTTCACGCTCGTGGTCGTCGGCGTCAATCTCGTCGCCTTGCCTCTCGTTCTCTTCGTCGGCTTCGGTGTCGTCATCTTCTTTGTCGCCAACGGCTACCTTCTCGGCCGGGAATATTTCGATCTCGCGGCGCGGCGTTTTCACGATCGGCGCGTGGCGAAGATCCTCAGGCTCCGGCATTCCGGCCGCATCTTCCTGGCGGGCCTCGTGATCGCGGGCTTCACCGCCGTGCCTCTCGTCAATCTCCTGGCGCCGCTTTTTGCCACCGCCTTCATGGTGCATGTGCACAAGCGCATCCAAAAATCTGAGCGCAGACCCGGCGGGTTGCTCGCTCCCGCCTGACAATCAACCGGAGATGTCGCCGAGATCGCGCGCAAGGTCGGCGCGGACGAGCGCCGCGACAAGGCGCGGAAAATCCTTGTGGGACACCTGTTTCGCGAGCTCCTCGGCATCCTCGCCGAGACCGAGTTTTTTCGCCGCAGACAAAGCCTTCTTGTCGGCGAAGGGGAAAAGCTCGTCCCAGGCCGGCTGTACCTCGCGGAAGAAGATGTCGACGCCGACATCGCCAAGGCCCTTGAATTCCTTCAGGAGCTTGCGTTCCCGGGCCGGCTCCTCGTCGGCCGCCTCGCGCAATTTCCTGAGATCGCCACGATATTTCTCGAGAAGCAGCTCCGAGGTCTCACCGAGCATCCGCGACGTGCTCTCGTCGTAGCGGGCATAGCCATGCGAGGTGAGGACGTCGACGCGGTCCTGCCAGCTCGCGGCAGCCATTTTGTCGGGTGTCGTGTAGCCGGCGTCCGCCAAGGCTTTTGCTGCGCGAAAGGCATTGTCGGCGCTGATGCGCGCGGAAAACAGGATCGAAGCGGTCAGCCAGCGAAACAGGGGGGAGGGCGTGTTTTTCGCGATCGGGATGCCAAGTTCGTCGCAATAAGTGGTCCCGTGACGCTCCAGGAGCGTCTTGATGCGCGCCGATTTCGATGCGGCCATCGTTATCTCCTCGGAATTGGCTCATGGACGAAACCCGAGCTTCCTCTCGCTGTTCCCCACAATGTGAAGCCTCCGGAACAACGTCAAACTGCAAAAATACACGAAATGGCTGCATAAAAACGCGCCGGGCGCGCTTTCCGCCCCTTGCGGAGCCAGGTGGGGCGCCTACCTGCGAGGAATGGCGCCGCCTATTCGCCCAACAGATGGACCCGCAGACGTTCGGTGGCGTCGGGTCCGAACCCCGAACTTTGGGGGCTATGCTTGAAACTCAGCGACAACCAGATTGCCGCGGTCCGTGAGACCGTGGGTGCCGAACCCATTCCGGAAGACAACCCGGCTATGGAGCCGCTGAAGCAGAACTTCGGCGACCATACGTTTTACGTCGACAACACCGGCCTTCTCGTCCTGGAACCGGTGAATGATCCGAGCCAGCCCGGCGAGCCGGCGGCGGTGATCCATATCGCCACGTGGACCGACGAGGAACGCAAGCAGCTGCAGCCGATCGAGCCGAAGGCGTCGGGCGCTGTTCTGGATCTGGCCCCGGCCGGTCCTGCGAACGGTGCGGGCGGCAGCGCCGCGTAACGGAAGCTTCGTTGTCGATTGCGGTCGACGCATGCCGGCCGCAGGATTGCATCGCGCCCGGTCTCGCCGGTGAGGAGAGGCCGGGCGCGCGCATGTCCGCCTGACAATTGTCCGCCTAACGCTGCGCCATGTCGGCGCTCGTCCGGTCCGCCATGACCGCGGGCAACTCGATCAGCTGCCTAATGCGCCGCTTCCCAATTGCCGGCAGCGCGCGCATCGACCTGCAGCGGGACCCGGAGCGCCACGGCCGGCTCCGCCGCCTTTTCCATCACCTCGCGGATGACGGGAAGGCTCGCCTCCACCTCTTCTTCCGGCACTTCGAAGATCAATTCGTCATGCACCTGCAGGAGCATGCGCGCGGAAATCTTGGCCTCGGCGAGGGCATCTTCCATGCGGATCATGGCGCGGCGGATGATATCGGCCGCCGATCCCTGGATCGGCGCGTTGATCGCTGCGCGTTCCGCCCCTGACCTGATCGAATGGTTGGAGTGCTTGATGTTCGGGAAATGCGCCCGGCGCCCGAAGAGCGTCTCGACATAGCCCTTGTCGCGCGCCTTCTCCTTCGTCTCCTCCATATAATCGCGGATGCCCGGGAAGCGCTTGAAATAGGTCTTGATGTAGTCGCCCGCCTCCTCGCGGCCGATGCCGAGCTGGGCGGCGAGCCCGAAGGCCGAAATGCCGTAGATGATGCCGAAATTGATCGCCTTGGCGCGGCGGCGGATCATCGGGTCCATGCCTTCAATCGGCGTTGCAAACATCTCCGAGGCCGTCATCGCATGAATGTCGAGCCCGTCCTCGAAGGCGCGGCGGAGCGCCGGGATTTCCGCGATATGGGCGAGAATCCGAAGTTCGATCTGCGAATAATCGGCCGAGACGAGGCGGGTGCCTTCCTCCGCTACGAAGGCGGTGCGGATTTCGCGTCCCTCCTCGGTGCGGACAGGAATGTTCTGCAGATTCGGCTCGGAAGAGGAGAGGCGGCCCGTCGTCGTGGAGGCGAGGGAATAAGACGTGTGCACCCGCCCGCGTGTGTCGAGATAGGAGGGGATGGCGTCGGTATAGGTGCCCTTGAGCTTGGTGAGCTGGCGCCAGGCGACGATCTTCATCGGCAGGGGATGGCCCTCGGCTGCGAGATCCTCCAGCACCTTGACGTCCGTCGACCATTGCCCGCCCTTGGTCTTGCGGCCGCCCGGCAGGCCGAGCTTGCCGAAGAGAACCTCCCCGAGCTGCTTTGGCGAGCCGATATTGAAGCTCTCGCCCGCCATCTCGACGATCTCCGCCTCGAGCCCTGCCGCTTTCTGGGTAAAGCGTCCGGAAAGGCGCGAGAGGATGTCTCGATCGACCTTGATGCCGCGCTCTTCCATGCGGGCGAGTACCGGCAGAAGCGGCCGTTCCAGCCGCTCGTAGACATTGGTGAGCCCTTCGGCAGCAAGGCGCGGCTTCAAGACCAGCCAAAGCCGCAGTGTGACGTCGGCGTCCTCGGCGGCATAAGAGGTGGCGCGGTCGATCGGCGCGAAGTCGAAGGTGACCTTGTCGCGACCCGTGCCGCAGACGTCCTTATAGGCGATCGGCTTGTGGCCGAGATGGCGCTCCGAGAGAATGTCCATGCCGTGCTGCTGGCCGAAACCGGCATCGAGCGCGTAGGAAATCAGCATCGTGTCGTCGTAACTTGCGATCTCGATGCCGCGGGCTTTGAGGAGCAGCCAGTCGTATTTGAGGTTCTGACCGATCTTGAGGATCGTCGGGTCTTCCAGGAGCGGCTTCAGGAGTTCGAGAGCCCTGGCTTCCCCGATCTGCGTATAGTCACTATCGCTTGGATCGGAAAAAGAGAGAGAGTCGGCACCGCCCTCCGCCCCGGCTTCACGGGCCTTTCCCGTCTCCGCACCCCCGCCAAACAGGTCGGAATGGGGGGCAGCATCGGGGCGGCGGTGTCCGAGAGGCACGTAACACGCCTCACCCGGTGCCACGGCGAGCGAGACGCCGCACAGCGTCGCCTGCAAGGGATTGAGGCTCGTCGTCTCCGTATCGAAGGCAAGACGCCCCGCCGCATAGGCACGTTCGATCCAGGCCTCCAGCGCCTCGATCGTGCGCACGCATTCGTAAGAGCTCGGATCGATCTTCGGTTCAGTCGCCGTCTCGGCGCGCTGGCGCACAAGATCGGCCGGGGCCGCCAGGAAGCCGCGTTCGTCGGCGAAGGCGCCGTCGACAGGCGCTGCGACACTGTCCGTACCGTCCCCCTTCGTCTCGGCAAGGTCCGGGCCGTGCGCGGCGGGGCCTGCGCCCCACCCCGCGATCTCGAGTGTCGGCGCTGAGATCGCCGCCGCATCGGCCTCCATCTTTTCGGCGATGCGGCGTGTCAGCGTGTTGAACTCCATCGCCTTGCAGAAACCGATCGCTTTCGCCGCATCGAGGCTTTCTACGGCGAGATCGCCGAGCGGCACCTCGAGCGGCACGCTCGTGGAGAGTTCGACGAGCTTTTTGGAGATGCGCGCCTGCTCGGCAAATTCGATGAGGTTCTCGCGGCGCTTGTTCTGCTTGATCTCCGATGCGCGAGAGAGAAGCGTTTCGAGATCCCCGTAATCGTGCAGGAGCTGCGCGGCGGTCTTCGGCCCGATGCCCGGCACCCCCGGCACATTGTCGGTCGGATCGCCGGTCAGCGCCTGCAGATCGATCATCTTGTCGGGGAAGACGCCGAATTTCTGCATGACGAATTCGGCATCGATCAGCTGGTCGCGCATCGTGTCGAACATGATGACGGAGGGCCCGATCAGCTGCATCAGATCCTTGTCGGAGGAGATGATGGTCGTGCGCGCCCCGGCCTCACAGGCGAGCTTCGCATAGGTGGCGATGAGGTCGTCCGCCTCCCATCCCTGCTGTTCGACACAGGCGAGGTTGAAGGCACGCGTGGCGTCGCGGATCAGGCTGAACTGCGGAACGAGATCCTCCGGCGGTTCGGGCCGATGCGCCTTGTACGCGGGGTAGATGTCGTTGCGGAACGTCTTCGCCGAATAATCGAAGATGACGGCAAAATGAGTGGGTTCGTCGCCCTTTTCCGGCGTCGGCCCCTCCTGCAGGAGCTTCCAGATCATGTTGCAGAAGCCGGAGACGGCGCCGACGGGCAGGCCGTCGGATTTGCGTGTCAAAGGCGGCAGCGCATGGAAGGCGCGGAAGATGAAGGCCGAGCCGTCGACGAGGACGAGATGATCGCCGGATGTCATGCCGGCGCCGGAGGCGGATTTTTCGGAGGAGCTCATGGCGCGGAGATTTGACTGCCGCGCCTCCGATTTCAAGCAGAACCGATCCGGCCCAGGCGGCATCCCCTGCGAAGAGGAGATTTACTCCGCCGGGGCGATCGCCGCCTTCTGCCCGGGCTCGCGGCGCCAGGGCTGGTCGATCCGGGCCCAGGCGGGCCGCACGAACAGGAAGGTGCCCCAGCCGGTGCGTCGGGTGAATTCATACAAGATGACCGGGCCGATGACGCCCGCCGCGGTGACGAGAAGCGAGATCGTGCCGATATCGGTGATGAGGCCGAGCTTCAAAAGGACGGTGCGGGTCACCACCATCGGCAGGAAGAAGGCGAGATAGACGACGATCGAATTGGCGCCGAGATAGGTGAGGGGACGCGAAACGAGCGTCTTCGCCAGCAAGACGGAGAAGGTGCAGACCGCGACCGCCCCCGCGAAACCGAGGCCGAGCGAAACGACGGGAAGCTTCGAGATGCCGCCGAAAACACAGGCCGCGTTGAGGACGCCCCAGGCCGCGAGATAGCCGACACCGAAAAGGAGATGTCGGTCGGCCCGATCCGCAAAACGGAAGATCGCATCGGCGAGGATGAAGCCCGTGTAGAAATAGACGAAGCGCGAGGCGAATTCGTCGATCAGCATCGAGCCGGTGTCGATATGCGCGATTTCAAGCCCGGCCGCCACCAGCCAGACGAGCCAGGCCGGCACGCGGCCATGAACGAGGCGCGTCACGGCAAAAAAGATCGCCAGATGGTAGATGAACCAGAGCGTGCCGAAAGGCTCTACGAAGCTCTTCAGGTAGAACAGCAAAGCGCCGTCCCAGCCATAATCCGAGGCGAATTCGGGCGCCTTCAGAACGAACTGGATTGTGAGCCAGAGCACGTAAAAATAGGCGAAATGCAGGATCTTGCGGTCGACATAGAGGCGCAAGGGCGCGGTGATGCGGGCGGACAGAAAAAGCCCTGCAATCATGAAGAAGTCGGGCATCCGGAAGGGGCGGGCGAATTCGACGACGTAATTCATCCAGCCGTTGGCGCCGACCGCCTTCTCCACCCCCAGCGTCGAATGCATCATCACCACCATGATGATGCAAAACCCCTTGGCGACGTCGACCCATGCGACGCGCGTTCGTGCTGAGGTGGTCGCTGTGCCGGCCGCATCCATGGCGCGATCCTTCTTTCGGAAGAAACCCCGTCTACTATGCGAAGCTTGCTCCGCGGCGTCGCGACATATTCTAAAAGACAGTTAAAATTGCAGGGATTGTTGCCGGAAGGCTGCTCCGTCGGGTCGGGCGGGCTGCATGCCGCAATCTTCGGCTATCAGAAACCGCCGGCGCCGGAGAAGGAACGGGGGGCTTCGTCGATCAGACGGGCGCCCGAGCCGGTGACCTCGTAGACGGCGAGCTGGCGCTGATTGGTGCCGTCCGATTTGAGCCGGAAGACGCCATCGACACCGTTGAAGCCGTTCGCATTGGTGAGAAGGCTCGCGGCGAACGCGTCGTCGGGATTCTGCCGCACCAGCCCGGCCGCCAGAACCGTGGCATCGTAGGCAAGCGTCGCGTTGCGCGGCGGCTCCGAGCCATAGGCCGCCCGGTAGCGTGCGGCGAACCCGTCGAAGGTGCGCCGCGTCGGCGCCGGAAACCAGCCCCCGGCGAGCGCGCCATTGTTGAGGACGGCCGGATCGTTCCACTGGCCGCTGCCAAGAAGCTTGATATTGCTGCCGGCGGAGCCGAGCGCCTGCGAGATGAGGGCTGGCGCCTGACCGGCGTCGGGAATGAAAAGCGCATCGATGCGCGAGGAAATGGCCGCGATATCGGCCGTCTTCGCCCGGATATCGGTGTCGTTGAGGTCGTAATGCTCGATCGCGACGACCCGTCCGCCCGCATTGGCGACCGCCTGGCGGAAGGCCGCGTCGACGACGGTGCCATAGGCGTTGTTGGGCAGGAGCGCGGCGAAGGATTCCCGCCCTTCGCTCGCCGCATAGGAGACGATGCGTTCAGCATCGGAGCCCGGCAGGAAGCTCAGGAGATAAACGCCCGGGCCGGCAACTGCGGTGTCGGACGAGAAGGCCACCATCGGCGCATTGGCGCGGCGCGCCACGGGTGCTGCGGCGCTGACCGATGAGGCGAAAAGCGGTCCGAGAACGATCTTGGTTCCTTCCGAGACGGCCTTTTCGGCGGCCGCCTGCGCGCCTGCCGGCGTGCCGCCGGTGTCATAGACGATGAGGGAGATCGGCACGTTGGGAAAGTCGCTCATCGCCATCTCGGCGGAATTGCGGAAGGCCCGCGCGGCGGTGCCGGCATTGCCCGTCGCCGTCAGCGGCAAAAGCATGGCGACCCGCGTGGTGCCGCTGCCGATGACCTCTCCGGTCGGCGCGGCAGGCCCCTGATTGACCGGCAGGTTGCCGCCGCCGTTCCCCGACATCGAGGTGCATCCCGCCAGAAACAGGAAAACGAGAGCTGTCGCGAACCAGCCGAAAAGGCCATTCGGCATCGAAAAATTTCGCCTGAACACGTCGTCTCTCCCGCCCGGAATGGTTGCCAGGCCCCCTTTTGGATCCTAGGCATTCGTCATAAGCGGCGCGTGGCGCCGTCTCAAGGGCAGCCGCAGAGAATGGCCGGAGACAGAGATAGAATTTTCGTCATGCGGGGCCACGAACTGACGGCGCCGCATCTCGAGCCGGGCCTCTATGTCACGGCAACGCCGATCGGTCATCTCGGCGACATCACCATTCGCGCGCTGGAGGTTCTGGCCGCGGCCGATGTGATCGCGGCGGAAGACACCCGGGTCACCCGCAAACTTCTGTCGCGCTACGGCATCACCAGCCGCCTCACCGCCTATCACGAACATTCCCATCCCGATGTCGACGACCGCCTCGTGAAGCTGATGGCGGAGGGCGAGGCCGTGGCGCTCGTCACGGATGCCGGCACGCCGGTCGTCTCCGATCCCGGCACGCGGCTCGTCGCGCGTGCGGTCGCCGAAGGTGTTGCCGTCCATCCGATCCCCGGCGCCTCGAGCCTCACCGCGGCCTTGAGCGTTGCCGGGATTTCGGCCGAGGCGACGCTCTTTCTGGGTTTTCTGCCGGCGAAGGAGAAAGCCCGGCGCGACGCGCTTCGGCGGCTCGCCGATCTTCCCTTCGCCCTCGTTCTTCTGGAAGCGCCGCATCGGCTCCAGGCCTTCGCCCGCGACGCAAACGAGATCCTCGGAGATCGGCCCGTCTGTCTGTGCCGGGAGATGACGAAGCTGCACGAGACGTTCCTGCGTGGTTCGCTCGCCGATCTTGCCGACGCGGCGGGCGAACAGGACAAAGGCGAGATTGTCGTCGTGATCGGGCCCCCAGCCCCCAGGGAGGCGGGTGAAGGCTTCGATGAGGCCGATCTGGACCGCATGCTCGCCGAGCGTCTCGGCACGATGGGGGTCAAGGATGCCGCCCGCGAGGTTGCGGAGGAAACCGGCCTGCCGCGGCGCGCGCTCTATCAGCGTGCGCTGTCGCTCGGCAAGGAGTGAGAGACGGGGGGCACTGAATGAGCGAGAAGCGGCGCCGGGCCTACCGACAGGGCCATATGGCCGAGATGGCGGCGGCGCTCTTCCTCATGATGAAGGGGTATAGGATCCTCGCACGCCGCTACCGGACGCCACTTGGCGAGATCGATCTCATTGCCCGTCGCGGCCGCACCGTCGCCTTCGTCGAGGTGAAGCTTCGCGGTGAAAGAGCAGCGGCAGACTGGGCGCTTACCCCACGCAGCGAAAGGCGCATCGGCGCCGCCGCAAGCGTTTGGACCTCGCGGCATCCCGCCGCCATGCAATTCACGCAGCGCTTCGATCTCGTTCTCGTTTCGCCTTTTCGTTTGCCTCGGCATCTTGCGGACGCCTTTCGCCCTCCCAATTGAATGCCTCCGGCCACTCGATTGCATCGGGCCACTTGATTGCATCGGGAATGAAGCGCGGCTAACGCAGAAGCCAGAAGAACGGAGAGACCAATGGCCCTTTCAGTCGCAGTGCAGATGGATCCGATCGCTCAGATCGATATTCGCGGCGATACTACCTTCGCGCTGATGCTGGAGGCGCAAAAGCGCGGCCACAGCCTCTTCTATTACGAGCCGCGGCACCTTTCGATGGAAGCCGGCCGCGTCTTTGCCCGCATGCGGGCGGTGAGCGTTGCCGACGAGGTCGGCCGCCATTACGAGCTCGACGAGGCGGATCAGCAGCTCGGGCTCGAAGATTTCGATGTCGTCCTGATGCGTCAGGATCCGCCCTTCGACATGGCTTATATCTCGGCGACGCATCTCTTGGAGCGCGTTCACCCGAAGACCCTCGTCGTCAACGATCCGGCCCATGTGCGCAACGCGCCGGAAAAACTCTTCGTCACCGAATTTTCCGATCTGATGCCCGAGACGTTGATCTCCCGCGACATCGCAGCGATCCGCGCCTTCCGCGAAAAGCACCGCGACATCATCTTGAAGCCGCTCTACGGCAATGGTGGTGCCGCCGTTTTCCGCATCAGCGAGGGGGACGAAAACCTGTCCTCGCTGATCGAACTTTTCGAAACGACCTTCCGCGAGCCCTTCGTCGTGCAGCGCTATCTGCCGGAGATCCGCAAGGGCGACAAACGCATCATCATCGTCGACGGCGAGCCCGCCGGTGCGATCAACCGGATCCCGGCGGTGGGTGATGCGCGCTCGAACATGCATGTCGGCGGCAAGGCTGTCGCCGCCGATCTCACCGACCGCGACCGCGAAATCTGCGCGCGCATTGGCCCGGAACTCAAGGCGCGCGGCTTCATTCTCGTCGGCATCGACGTGATCGGCGACGTGATGACGGAGATCAACGTCACCTCGCCGACAGGCATCCGCGAGTTGCAGCGTTTTTCGGATATCGATGCGGCTGCGATGGTGTGGGACGCGATCGAACAGCGCTGCGTGGGCTGACGGGCGGGGCAGAACCCCCGCCCTCAAGCCTGGCTCAGTCGAGAAGCGAGACGGCCGACGGCATCACCTCGCCGGCGACGAAGCCGTGAATGCGGGCGACGAAATCGTCGACCTTGCGCAACACCTTGCGTTCTTGCGACGCGTCGGTGCGCAGGAAGAACGGGCAATAATTGGTCGTGCCGAAATCGTCGATGAGGACGAGCCGGCGGATTTGGCCGTCGATGTCTTCCTGGACGAGAACATTGCACAACATGATTTTTCGCGTCGGCACGCGATAGGTGACGAGATGGTCGCAAAACGTCTCAACGGCCGCCTGACATTCCGGCGAATAGCCGTGGATCGTCAGATAGCTTTCGAGCGTGCGTGAGATCTCGCCGTCGCCGTCGCGAATGAGCTCCACCGAGAGCCCCATCCCGAGGCTTGTCCGTAGGAAGCCGAACTGCCGCGCAACATGCGCGAAGGCTGCCTCGCCGCGGACCTGGCCGAGGCGGCGCAGAATGTGCTCGTCCTGACGGTTGTCGTCGAAGCGCACGAGCGGTCGCAGACGCTTCCACGCGGCCTTTGACCGGCGCTGGTCGGCCAGCGTGTAATCCGGTCGCCGCACCTTGATCCCGCGATCTTTGCGTGAGGGATCGACAAAGCAGAGCCGTCGACCTCCGCGCGCAAACGGGATCGCCCGGCTGAGATTGACGATGCCCGCCTCGGACCGCCGGTCCGCTTGCGCGTGCATCGTTTCCGGTCCGGCGACGAACGCCCAAACCGGCGCAAAAAACGCCCTTAGGCGCGCCGAAGCGCGCCTCTTTTCAATCGAATCGCAGACCATGTGCCCCGGCCGCCTGTTCGCACCCGCAGCGTCGATCCGCCGCGAATGTTATGTATTTGTCATAAAGTCCGCGGGCGTGACGGTTTCAAGGACTGGGGGCCCGGAAACGCAAAAAAGTGACTGATGCGTTTCATATTGTTTCTCTTGCGCAACAGGTGCGCCTCTCGGATCGTGTTCCTTTTTCGTTCTTGTCATCCTCCAAAAGCTGAGTCATTCTGCAATCAGAACGGGGGTGGGGACGATGGTTTCTCGCGTTACGACAGTGGCTTTTCGCGGGGTCGAGGCGATCCCCGTCGATGTCCAGGTGCTGATCGCGCCGGGGCGCACGCTCTTCAACATTGTCGGCCTGCCCGACAAGGCGGTGGCGGAAAGTCGAGAACGTGTGCAGGCGGCGATTCATGCGTCGGGTCTCGCGCTTCCGGCCAAGCGCATCACCGTCAATCTCGCCCCGGCAGACCTTCCGAAAGAAGGCAGCCATTATGATCTGCCGATCGCGCTTGCCCTGATGGCGGCGATGGGCGCCATTCCGGGCGATGCCGTCAGCGATCATGTGGTGCTTGGGGAACTCGGCCTCGACGGTCGCATCGAAGCGGTGGCGGGTGTGCTGCCGGCCGCCATCAGTGCCAATGCGCTGAAGAAGGGGCTCATCTGCCCCGCCACCTGCGGCGGGGAGGCTGCGTGGGCCGGTGAAGAACTCGCCATTCTGGCGCCGAAGAGCCTGATTGCGCTCGCCAATCACATCGCCGGCAGTCAGGTCCTGTCCCAGCCCAAGCCCGCACTTCGCGCCGCGAGCGAGGCCCTTCCCGATCTCTCAGAGATCCGCGGTCAGGAGAGCGCCAAACGGGCGTTGGAGATTGCCGCAGCCGGTGGCCACAACATGCTGATGATCGGCCCTCCGGGGGCCGGCAAATCGATGCTGGCGAGCCGGCTGCCTTCGATCTTGCCGCCGCTTGCGCCGCGCGAACTCCTCGACGTGTCGATGATCTCCTCGATCGCGGGGACACTTGCCGGCGGGCGGCTGTCGAGCCAGCGACCCTATCGGGCGCCACACCATTCGGCCTCCATGGCGGCGATGGTCGGCGGCGGCATCAATGCGCGTCCGGGCGAGGTGTCGCTTGCCCATCACGGCGTGCTCTTCCTCGATGAATTGCCGGAATTCACGCCGGCCGTGCTGGATTCGCTGCGCCAGCCGCTCGAAACCGGCGAAGCCGTCATCGCGCGCGCCAATCACCGGGTCACCTACCCGGCTGAGTTTCAATTGATTGCGGCGATGAACCCGTGTCGCTGCGGTATGGCGGGCGAGCCCGGGCATACCTGCCGGCGCGGCGCCCGTTGTGCGGCCGATTATCAGGCCCGGCTCTCAGGGCCTTTGATCGACCGCATCGATCTTCGCATCGAGGTGCCGGCACTCTCCGCCATCGATCTGATCGGGCCGGCCGAGGCGGAGCCGAGTGCGGCCGTGCGCGAGCGTGTGGCGGCGGCGCGTGCGATGCAGGCGGAGCGCTACATGTCCCGCGGCCTGCCGGGCCTGCGCATCAATGCGCGCGCCGGCAGTCGCGTGGTGGAAGATGTCGCAGCTCCGGACGAGGCCGGTGCCCGTCTCATTCGCGATGCCGCGGAAGCGATGGGCTTATCGGCGCGCGGCTACCACCGCGTCCTCAAGGTCGCGCGCACGCTCGCCGACCTCGACCAGGAGGAAAAGGTGCGCCGCATCCATGTGGCGGAGGCCTTGAGCTACCGCCAGAGCGCGTCTCTGCTTGCCGCGGCCGCATGAGGCGCGCATCCGCGGAAAAGCCGCGGAAACCAAAGGCCGAGTGATGCCGAAAAGGGGCGCTCGAGCCTCTTCCCGCGATCATCCGCAGGGGGGATGAGCGGCGCCATGCGTCCTCGCCCGAGCGTGATCGCCCGTGTGGCACGTCCGCGAAAAACGGCCGGTCAGGCGGCTTTCTGCACTCGTTGGTGTCGAAGAGCCCGGCCGTTTGCGTCGAAGAGCTGCAAATCTTCGGCATTGGCAGCAAGACGCACGCTTTCGCCGCGCTCGACCGCCACTTCGCCGGCAAGTTTCGCCACCACGGGATCGTCTTGGCGGCCGATATCGACGTAGACGAGCGTGACCTCGCCCAGAAGCTCCACCAGCGTCACCTCGCCTTCGATCAATGTGGCCTCGCCGGCTTCCGCGAGGCGGAGGCTTTCCGGTCGGACACCGAGATGACCAGGGCCTTGTGGGATGGCGATCCCCTCGGAGCGTGGGAGAGTGAGGTCTCTGCCGCCTTCGGGTGCGACCCGCAGCCCGTCCTGCGTGGTGCTGAAGGTGGCAGCTAGAATGTTCATGGCGGGCGAGCCGATGAACTTCGCCACGAACAAATTGTCTGGCCGGTGGTAGAGCTCCAACGGCGTGCCGACCTGCTCGACCCGGCCTTTGTTCAACACGACGATGCGGTCGGCGAGCGTCATCGCCTCCACCTGGTCGTGGGTCACGTAGATCATGGTCGTGTCGGGCATCTTCTCGTGCAAACGGGCGATCTCGATGCGCGTCTGCACGCGCAGCGCCGCATCGAGGTTCGATAAGGGCTCGTCGAAGAGAAAGACCGCCGGGTCCCGGGTGATCGCGCGCCCGATCGCCACGCGCTGGCGCTGGCCCCCGGAAAGCTCCTTCGGCAGCCGGTCGAGATAGGGCTCGATCTGGAGAATGCGCGCCGCCTCGCGAACCCGCTTGTCCACCGCATCGCGCCCGGCCCCTTTGTCGAGGCGGAGCCCGAAGGCCATGTTGTCGTACACGCTCATATGCGGATAGAGCGCGTAGGATTGGAACACCATGGCGATGCCGCGCTCCTTCGGAGTGCGGTCGTTGACGATCTCTCCGCCGATTTCGAGCGTGCCGCGCGTGATGTCTTCAAGCCCGGCGATCACGCGCAAAAGCGTGGATTTGCCGCAACCGGATGGGCCGACGAAGACGACGAATTCCCCATCCTCGATATCGAGGTTGATGCCCTCGAGCACTTTGACCTTGCCGAAGGCCTTATCGACGCCGCTAAGCCTGACATTTGCCATCGAAGCTCCTCCCATTTGACGACCGATCGCCGTTCAGCGAAGGCGCCGCCGGCCCTTCGCTTCAAGCAATTGTCTGGGAAACGCCCGATGGGGCGAGAGGCTGCAGCTCCGTCCGGCGCAAAGCTCTCTTAGGCCGCTACGCCTGAGGAATTGCGACCTGGCTTTCGTCTCAGGCGTCTGTCCGGCGACGCACCCGCACCACGACCTCGACGGCGGTGATTTCCATGCCTTCGGGGGGCTCGGGAACGTGCGTCAGGCTCACTGGACCATCGATATCGATAAGGGAATTGTCCCCTTCGACGAAGAAATGGTGGTGGTCGGACACGTTCGTGTCGAAATAGGTCCGCGCCCCATCGACTGCGACTTCTCGCAGCAGCCCGGCTTCGGTGAACTGATGCAGGGTGTTGTAGATCGTCGCAAGCGAGACCGGCACCCGCATCAGTTGCGCTTCCTCGTGCAGAAGCTCTGCGGAAATATGCCGATCACCCTTCTTGAACAGCAAGCCGGCCAGGGCCACACGCTGTCTCGTCGGCCGCAGACCGGCACGACGCAGCCAACGGGTCAGCTGCTCAGGCGAATTGTGGTTGTGTATAGCCGTCATGTCAGCTCGCTCTCGGCAGTCAAAGAGTTTATAGGACGCTGCCTTTAGCCCTATATGCGAATTTGTATCGTTCTGACAACTCTGACGCTGTGTCGCTGTTGCCGCGCGGCTCGGTTTCGCTACGCGGCGCGGTATGTTAGGTAGCGGGTTGTCGTTAAGGAACCCAAATGACCCGCCTCACAGAAAGACCAATGCAATGAATGAGCGGCGCAGCCATTTCGAGTATGAGGACCTTCTTGCCTGCGGGCGGGGAGAGCTTTTCGGGGAGGGCAATGCGCAATTGCCGCTGCCGCCGATGCTGATGTTCGACCGTATTTCGGAGATTGCTGACGAAGGTGGCGAATACGGCAAGGGGCGGATCCGTGCCGAGATGGAGGTCCGTCCCGACCTCTGGTTCTTTCCCTGCCATTTCCATGGCGATCCGGTGATGCCGGGCTGCCTGGGTCTCGATGCCCTGTGGCAGCTTCTCGGCTTCTTCCTCGGCTGGCTCGGTGCCCCGGGCAAGGGCCGCGCGCTCTCCGTCGGAGAAGTGAAATTCTCCGGTATGGTTCTTCCGACCGTCAAACGACTGGAGTACGGAATAGAGCTGAAGCGCATCCTGCGCTCCAAACTCACGCTCGGCATCGCCGATGGCTGGCTGAAGGCCGACGGAGAAGTCATTTACCGCGCAAAAGATCTGAAGGTCGGGCTGTTCACAGCGAATCAGGCTGTCGCCACCGCGTAAGGCGCGCCAGGACCGGACTATCAAAGGGAGAAGGTGATGCGACGGGTCGTCGTCACCGGTATGGGGATCGTATCCTCGATCGGCAACAATACGCAGGAGGTTCTCACCAGCCTGCGGGAAGCGCGCTCGGGGATCGTGTTCGCGCCGTCTTATGCCGAGCATGGCCTGCGCAGTCAGGTGCACGGCGCGCCGACGCTCGATGCCAGCACGGTCGTGGACCGACGCGCCATGCGTTTTCACGGCGGCGGCACGGCCTGGAACCACGTCGCGATGGAACAGGCGATCGCAGATTCGGGCCTCGAGAAGGACGACATCTCCAACGAGCGCACCGGCATCATCATGGGCTCTGGTGGGCCCTCGACCCGTGCCATCATCGAGGCGGCCGACAAGACCCGTGAGGCAGGTTCCTCGCGAAAGGTCGGCCCCTTCGCCGTGCCGAAAGCCATGTCGTCGACCGCTTCGGCGACGCTTGCGACCTGGTTCAAGATCAAGGGCGTCAATTATTCGATCTCCTCGGCCTGCGCCACGTCCAACCATTGCATCGGCAATGCCTGCGAGCAGATTCAGTTCGGCAAGCAGGATGTGATGTTCGCCGGCGGCTGCGAGGAGCTCGATTGGACCCTGTCGGTGCTGTTTGACGGCATGGGCGCGCTGTCCACGAAGTACAACGATCGTCCAGCCATTGCCTCGCGGGCTTACGACAGAAACCGAGACGGGTTCGTCATCAGCGCCGGCGCGGGCGTCCTCGTGCTCGAGGAGCTGGAGCACGCCAAGGCGCGCGGCGCCAAGATTTATGCCGAGATCGTCGGCTATGGCGCCACCTCCGATGGTGTCGATATGGTCGCGCCGAGCGGCGAGGGGGCGATCCGCTGCATGCGCATGGCGCTGCAGAACGTCGGCGAAAAGATCGACTACATCAATCCGCACGCGACCTCGACGCCGGTCGGTGACCTCAAGGAGATCGAGGCGATCCGCGAGGTGTTCGGCTCCGGCGATGCATGCCCGCCGATTGCGGCGACGAAGTCGCTCACCGGCCATTCGCAAGGCGCCACGGGTGTTCAGGAATCGATCTACACGCTTCTCATGATGCAAAACGGTTTCATCTGCGAGAGCGCTCACATCGAGGAGATGGATCCCGCCTTCGCCGACATGCCGATTCTGCGCGAGCGGCGCGACGGCGTGGAGATCAACACAGCCTTGTCGAATTCCTTCGGCTTTGGCGGCACCAACGCCACTTTGGTGTTTCAACGGCTCGGTTCCTGATGTCTCAAATGAAAGGCCTGATGGAAGGCAAGCGCGGCCTCGTCATGGGTGTCGCCAATGATCATTCGATTGCCTGGGGCATCGCCAAGGCGGTCGCCGAACATGGCGGCGAGCTCGCTTTCACCTATCAGGGCGAACAGTTTGGCCGACGCGTGAAGCCGCTGGCCGAAAGTGTCGGCTCGACCCGCGTCTATCCTTGCGATGTCGAGGACGACGCCTCCATGGACGACGTATTCGCAAAGATCGCCGACGATTGGGGACAGCTCGACTTCCTCGTCCACGCTATCGCGTTTTCCAACCGGGCCGAGTTGAAGGGCCGTTTCGTCGATACCTCGCGCGAGAATTTCGTGCGCACGATGGTGATCTCGTGTTTCTCCTTCACTGACATCATGCGCCGCGCGGCGCCCTTGATGTCGCCGGGAGCGTCCGCGCTCACCCTGACCTATGCGGGCTCCACGCGCGTCATGCCGAATTACAATGTCATGGGCGTCGCCAAGGCCGGGCTCGAGGCTTCGGTGCGCTATCTGGCGAGCGATTTCGGCACGGCTGGCATTCGCGTGAACGCGATTTCTGCGGGTCCGGTGCGCACCCTCGCCGGTTCGGGCGTCTCCGATGCGCGGCTCATGTTCAACTATCAGCGGGCCAATTCGCCGCTGCGCCGGGCCGTGACGATCTCCGATGTGGGCGGTGCCGGCCTTTATCTGTTGAGCGATCTTTCGGCGGCGGTCACGGGCGAAATCCATTTCGTCGATTCCGGTTACAGCACCGTCTCCATGCCGCGGCTGGAGATGCTGAAGCGGGAAGAAGATATCATCGACGAGGAAGCGGCTTCCGAATAGGCCGCTTTCGGACGTCGAGGCTTGGTCGGCTTGCCATTTCGCCGCGCCGATATCCCCGTTTCCCACGGCCTCTCGCAACCCCCATTTACGCTTCTCTAAGCGCGGTGACCTAGCTTCCCGACGATCGGATGGCGATGGCCATCGCAGCGATGGGGAGTAAGGATGCGTCTGATCGGCAAGAGGCTCGTCTCTCCGCTTCTTGCGGTCCTCATCGCCGTCAGTGTGGTCGTCGGCATTTTCCTTGTCGGCCATTACCAGATCCGCTCGGTTCTGAAGAACGAGGCCGCGCTCGTCGCCACGGCCTGGTACGAGAGTGCCCGCCACGGTCGAAGCGGCCTGGAGGGACTTCTCGACGGGCGTTCCGAAGCGCTCAACGCGCCGCTTCTGCGCTCCTTCGCCATCGATACCCTGGCCGTCGACGATCCGCAGACGGGCGTCGTGACGGTGGTCGGCGATGAAGGCCGGTCCGAAAAGGAGCTTCGGCCGATCCTGAAGACGGAGGGGAGCCAGCTCGGAAACCAGCAGCGTTCGGTCCACGCCGTCGACGAATCCCTATTTCTTTCGCCGCATTTCGCGACCTGGGTCGTTTTCCCGGTCACTCCCGAGGGACGCCAGGTCGCCGTCCGCTTCGACCAGACATTTGAGGCGTCGCAGCTCCTGACGACGTTCAACAGGCAACTCGTCTATCTGACGGGCATCGCGGTTGTGACGTTCTTCTCTTTCATGGCGGGCTACACCTATCGCACGCAGCAAATGCAGCGTGAGAAACGGGATCTCGTCTACATCGCGATGCACGACGAGCTGACAGGGCTCGGCAACCGGAAGAAGTTCGAACAAAGCCTCGGAGAGATGCTTGGAACGGCCTCCGAAAAGACCCACAAGATCGGCCTCCTGATCCTCGATCTCGACGGCTTCAAGAGCATCAACGATACACTTGGTCATCCGGTCGGCGACAATCTCTTGCGTGCGACGGCGGAGCGCTTGAAGAACTCCCTGCGCGACGAAGATCTGCTCTGCCGTCTCTCGGGTGACGAATTCGCGGTCATTGTCCCTGTTGTCCACGACAACCATGCTCTGCCCGCGCTCGCCGATCGCATGATCCGGCTGATCGAGCAGCCGTTTCGGATCGAAGGCCACGAGATCACCATCGGTTGCTCGATCGGCATCACCGTCGGGCCGGACAACGGCGACACCGCCAAGACACTGATTCGAAACGCCGATTTCGCCCTCTACCGGGCCAAGGCGGGGGGACGACAGACCTGGCGCTTCTTCGATCCGAAGATGGCAGAGGACCAGCGCTCGCGTGAAACTCTGGAAGACGGCCTGCGCTATGCCATCCAGAACGACCTCTTCACGCTCCTCTATCAGCCGCAATACGATCTGAAGAGCGGTGAGGTCGTCTGCTATGAGGCGCTTCTGCGCTGGAAGCTCACCAATCAGAATCTCGTTCCGACATCGATGTTCCTGTCGGTTGCCGAGGAGACGGGCCTGATCATTCCGATGGGCGAATGGGTGATCCGCCAGGTCGCCCGCGATTGCCGTGCCCTGCCGGCCGGCGTTCGGGTGGCGGTCAATCTTTCGGCCGCGCAGCTGCAGCGCGACGGCACGGAGACCTACATCGCCGAAGCCTTGGCGAATTCCGACATCCCCCCCGACCGTATCGAAATCGAGGTCAACGAGAGCATTCTCGGACGCGGAGAAGAGGCGGCGTTTTCGCGGCTTGAACGGCTGCGCGAAGCCGGCGTCTCCCTCGTCCTCGACAATTTCGGTGTCGGAACCTCGAGCCTCGGTCTTCTGTCTCGCTATCCCTTTGACAAGATCAAGCTCGACCGAACGTTTCTGTCGCGCATCTCCGACCCGCAAAAGGCCCGCGCCGTCGTGTCAGCGGTATGCCGCCTCGGCCAGTCGCTCGGCATGGCGGTCGTCGGCGAGGGCGTGGAAAACGAGGCGCATCGCGATCTGCTCCGCGAAAGCGGCTGCAACCTCGCCCAGGGCTATTTCTATGGCGCGCCCGTCAGCGTCGAAGAGGTCATCGGGCAAGAGGCGCTGGCGACCGCCGCGCGCAGCCGCGCCGCAAAAGCGACAGCGGAGGGTGAAGGCGATGGGGCGGCCACTCCCCCGCCTGGCCCGACACGTGGGGGCGGGCGCAACATTCGGCTCGTTGCGAACGGCTGAGAATATCGGAGTTGCTGCGAGGAGGGCCCAGCAAACACCCGCCTCAGAAAGTGAAAGACCCGAAAAAGAAAAGGGCGCCTCGTGGGCGCCCTTTCCTGTTTTTGTCTGCCAGTTCGCTTACGCGGCTTCCGGCTCGATCGGCTCACCCGTCTCCTGGTCCACGACCTTCATGGAGAGGCGCACCTTGCCGCGCTCGTCGAAGCCCATGAGCTTCACATAGACCTCGTCGCCTTCCTTGACGACATCGGTCACCTTGGCGGGGCGGCCGTTGTTGAGCTGGGAAATGTGCACCAGCCCGTCCTTGGAGCCGAAGAAGTTCACGAAGGCGCCGAAATCGACGGTCTTCACCACGGTGCCGCGATAGATCGCGCCCACTTCCGGATCGTCCGTGATGGAGCGGATCCACTTGATGGCCGCGCGGATCGATTCCCCGTTCGGCGAGGCCACCTTGACCGTTCCGTCGTCGGAAATGTCGACCTTGGCGCCCGTCTTCTCGACGATCTCGCGGATGACCTTGCCGCCGGAACCGATGACTTCGCGGATCTTGTCGACCGGGATCTTCAGTGTCTCGATGCGCGGCGCATATTCGCCGAGCTCCGGACGGGCCTGCGTCAGCGCCTTCGACATCTCGCCGAGGATGTGCATGCGGCCGTCTTTCGCCTGGTCGAGCGCGACCTGCATGATCTCTTCGGTGATGCCCTGGATCTTGATGTCCATCTGCAAGGACGTGACGCCGCTGGTCGTGCCGGCGACTTTGAAGTCCATGTCGCCGAGATGGTCCTCGTCACCGAGGATGTCGGTGAGGACGGCGAACTTCTCGTCTTCCTTGATGAGACCCATGGCGATGCCCGCGACCGGGTTCTTCAGGGGCACACCGGCATCCATCAGAGCAAGCGACGTGCCGCAGACGGTCGCCATCGACGACGAGCCGTTCGATTCCGTGATCTCGGAGACGACGCGGAACGTGTACGGAAACTCGTGCGCCGGCGGCAGCATCGGGTGGATGGCGCGCCAGGCGAGCTTGCCGTGGCCGATCTCGCGGCGGCCCGGCGAGCCGATACGGCCCGTCTCGCCGACGGAGAACGGCGGGAAGTTGTAGTGCAGCATGAAGGCTTCCTTGTAGGTGCCTTCGAGGCTGTCGATCATCTGCTCGTCTTCGCCGGTACCGAGGGTGGCGACCACGAGGGCCTGCGTCTCGCCGCGGGTGAAGAGGGCCGAGCCATGCGTGCGCGGCAGAATACCGACTTCGGCCACGATCGGCCGGACCGTCTTCAGGTCACGACCGTCGATGCGCGCACCTTCGTCGAGAATGCGACCGCGGACGATCTCGCTTTCGAGCTTCTTGAAGATGTCGCCGACGACCTGCTTCGATGGGGCGTCCGGATTGGTTTCGTCCGTCAGCGCCTCGACGGCCTTCGCCTTGGCGGTGTCGACGGCGCCCTTGCGCTCGGCCTTGTCGGCGATGAGATAGGCCGACTTCAGATCCTCCGCGACGATGTCGCGGACCTGGGCGAGAAGGGCGCTCCGGTCTTCGACCTCATGGGCACGCGGCGCCTTGGCGGAACGCTCCGCAAGCTTGATGATGGCGTCGATGACGGGCTGGAAGCCCTTGTGACCGAACATCACCGCGCCGAGCATGACGTCTTCGGGAAGCTCGTCCGCCTCCGATTCCACCATCAGGACGGCATCGCCGGTGCCGGCGACGACGAGATCGAGGCGCGATTCCTTCACCTCGTCCACGGTCGGGTTGAGAACGTAGCTGCCGTTGATGTAGCCGACCCGGGCACCACCGATCGGGCCCATGAAGGGAACACCCGAAAGGGTGAGGGCCGCGGAAGCCGCGACCATGGCGACGATATCGGGATCGTTTTCAAGGTCGTGCGACAGGACGGTCGCGATCACCTGGGTGTCGTTCTTGTAGCCCGGTGCGAAAAGCGGACGGATCGGCCGGTCGATGAGGCGCGAGGTCAGCGTCTCTTTTTCGGTCGGACGTCCCTCACGCTTGAAGAAGCCGCCCGGGATCCGACCTGCCGCGTAGTACTTTTCCTGGTAATTGACGGTCAGCGGAAAGAAGTCGAAGCCGGGCTTCGGTTCCTTTTCGGAGACGACGGTGGCGAGGACGGTGGTCTCGCCGTAAGTGGCGACGACGGCGCCGTCCGCCTGACGGGCGACCTTGCCCGTCTCGAGCCGGAGCGGACGCCCGGCCCAGTCGATTTCAACTGTCTGGTGATCGAACATGGGTGTTCTGCCTTTCGTATGGAGGCGAGAAGGACCATGCGCAAGATGGCGGGAAGGTCTTCGCTCCGGTCCCGGCAGCGAGACCATCCAGCGATCCTGCCATGGCCGTTCCAGCCTTGAACATCAAAAGGCAGCGGCGGCCTTTGCCGTCCGCTGCCTGTATTAGGCGCCTAGCGGCGCAGCCCGAGACGGGAAATGAGCGCCTGATAACGCTCCGCGTCTTTGCGCTTCAGGTAATCAAGGAGCCGACGCCTCTGCGAGACGAGCTTCAAAAGGCCGCGCCGGGAATGGTTGTCCTTGGCGTGCGATTTGAAATGCTCCGTCAGGTTGGCGATGCGCTCAGAGAGGATCGCGACCTGCACTTCCGGCGAGCCGGTATCGCCCGACTTCGTGGCGTATTCGTTGATCAGTTCCTGCTTGCGATCGGGTGTGATCGACATCTCGTATCCTTTCGTGGTGATGCCATCAGCCGGGATGTCGTCCAGCCAAGGCCTTATAAGAAACGCCGCCCAGCGACCCGAAGGGCAGGCGGCGCCAGCGCTCATATAAGCGAGAATGCGGCATTTTTCCAGCTTTAAGCCGCTGCCGCGGGTACTACGGCGCGTTAAAGCTTGAAAACGCGCCGAGGATTCATTTCGCCGCCGGCAATATCGACGAGCGCGACAAGGCGACCTTCCGAAACCGTATAGGCGCTGCCGCCGATCGGGGCGTCGGCACCGCGCAGGAAAGCCGCCTGGCCGTTCCTGAGCCGCATCGCGGCCTGATTGTCGATCCGGATCGAGGGAATATCGGTGAGCCCCGCTTCGACCGGTCGCAACAAGGCGCCCGGCGTCTCTGCGTTCGCCTCGAGCTCCGAATAGGGCACCATGTCGTCTTCACCGAATGGCCCGACGACGAGCCGGCGAAGGGCGGAGACATGCGCGACCGTGCCGAGCTCTTCGGCCATGTCGCGCGCCAATGCCCTGACATAGGTCCCCTTGCCGCATTCGGCGTGGAAGATTGCGTGATCGGCATCGGGACAATCGACGAGATCCAGCCGGTGCACGACGATCTCCCGCGGTTCGAGCTCGACCGTCTCCCCGTCGCGGGCGAGATCATAGGCGCGTTCACCCGCAATCTTGACGGCCGAGTAGCGCGGCGGCACTTGCGACAGCGTGCCGGTGAAATCGGGAATGAGGGCGCGGATGTCGTCTTCACTGGGTCGCACGTCCGAGCGCTCCACGACCGGGCCTTCGCGATCGTCGGTTTCCGTCTTCTCGCCCCAGCGCACGGTGAATTCGTAGACTTTGCGCCCATCCATGACGAAGGCGACGGTTTTCGTCGCCTCGCCGAGGGCGATCGGCAGACAGCCGGAGGCCAGGGGATCAAGGGTCCCCGCATGGCCGGCCTTCTTTGCGTCGAAAGCCCGTTTCACTTTGGCGACGGCTTCCGTGGAGGTCATGCCGACGGGTTTGTCGAGGACGAGCCAGCCGTCAACGTCGCGGCCTTTGTTGCGCCGACGGGACATGTCTAGCGGCCTTCCTCTTCATCGTCGTCGTGGAGATCTTTCTGCACTTCCGGCGAGCGCAGCAATTCGTCGATGCGCGCATCGTCCTCGAAGCGCGTGTCGAGGCGGAATTTGAGATCCGGCATGGCGCGCATCTGGCGCAGCGCAGGTGTGATCCGCCCGCGCAGGAAACGTGCATTGCGGTTGAGCGCGGCAACGACGCCGTCGCCGTCCTCGATGCCGAGGGGATGGACGAGCGCGGTCGCATGTTTGAGATCCGCCGACATTCTGACTTCGGCGATCGTGACGATGACGCCATCGAGGGCCGGGTCGTTGCTTTCGCCGCGCTGCAGGACTTCGGCAAGTGCATGGCGGACGAGCTCGCCCACCCGCAGCTGACGCTGCGAGGGGCCGGCAGAATGAGAACTTTCAAAACGGGACATAGTCGTTCAAGGCAACGGCATTGATGAGTGAATGTCGGCCGCGGCAGGGTCGCGCATCCCGACAACGATAGAACCGGGACCGAGCCACGTGAGCGTCAACGCCCCCGGCTATGCCGGAGGCGAAGCTCTGGAGAACCCGGCGAAGGGCCGACGCTTAAAGTGTCCGAGCCACTTCTTCGACGCGGTAGCACTCGATGATGTCGCCGACGCGCATATCCTCGTACTTCTCGAAGGCCATGCCGCATTCCTGGCCGCCCGGCACTTCGCGGACTTCGTCCTTGAAGCGCTTGAGCGTCGAAAGCCGGCCTTCGTGCACCACCACGTTGTCGCGGATGAGGCGCACACCCGCTCCGCGCTCCACCTTGCCTTCGGTGACGCGGCAACCGGCGACCTTGCCGACCTTGGTGATGTTGAACACCTCCAGGATCTCGGCATTGCCGATGAAGGTTTCGCGCCGTTCGGGCGAAAGCATGCCCGACATCGCCGCCTTCACGTCATCGGTGAGGTCGTAGATGATGTTGTAGTAGCGGATTTCGACGCCATCGCGGGCTGCCGCTTCGCGGGCCTGCTTGTTGGCACGCACGTTGAAGCCGAGGACCGCCGCGTTGGAGGCCGCTGCCAGCGTGATGTCGGATTCGGTGATGCCACCGACGCCCGAATGCACGATGTCTGCCGCGACTTCGTCCGTGGAGATCTTGTCGAGAGCGCCGATGATGGCTTCGACCGAACCCTGCACGTCGCCCTTGATGACCAGCGGGAAGGTCTTGGTTCCTTCCACCTGCAGCTGGTTCATCATCTGCTCAAGCGATCCCCGCTGTCCCGTCTGACGGGCGACCGCCTTTTCGCGGCGCACGCGCTGACGATATTCGGAGATCTCGCGGGCACGGCCTTCGCTCTCGACGACCGCGACGCGGTCGCCGGCCTCAGGCGTTCCCTGGAAACCGAGCACCTCGACGGCCCGAGACGGTCCGGCCTCTTTCACCTGGGCTCCGGTGTCGTCGATGAGCGCGCGCACACGGCCCCATTCGGAACCGGCCACGATGATATCGCCCGAATGCAGCGTGCCGCGCTGCACGAGCACGGTTGCCACCGGACCGCGGCCACGATCGAGCTGCGCCTCGACGACGATGCCCTCCGCGCTGCGGTTCGGATTGGCCTTCAGGTCGAGAAGCTCCGACTGCAGCAGGATGGCTTCCAGAAGTCCGTCGAGATTCATCCGCTTGGTGGCCGAAACCTCGACCTCGAGCGTGTCGCCAGACATCGATTCCGTGACCACCGAATGCTGCAGAAGATCGGTCTTCACGCGCATCGGATCGGAATCGGGCTTATCGATCTTGTTGATCGCCACGATCATCGGCACGCCGGCGGCGCGCGCATGATTGATGGCTTCCACCGTCTGCGGCATGACGCCGTCATCGGCCGCCACCACCAGGACGACGATGTCCGTTGCCTGCGCACCGCGGGCACGCATTGCGGTAAAGGCGGCGTGGCCCGGCGTGTCGATGAAGGTGATCTTCTGACCGTTCTTCTCGACCTGATAGGCGCCGATATGCTGGGTGATGCCACCCGCTTCGCCGGCGACGACCTTGGTTTCGCGGATCGCGTCGAGAAGCGAGGTCTTGCCGTGGTCGACATGGCCCATGATGGTCACGACCGGCGGCCGCGGCCGCAGATCTTCTGGCACATCCGGCACGTCGAACAGACCTTCTTCCACGTCGGATGCGGCCACGCGGCGCACATTGTGACCCATTTCCTCGGCCACGAGCTGTGCGGTGTCGGCATCGAGAATGTCGGTGATCTTCACCATTGTGCCGGACTTCATCAGAAGCCGGATCACGTCGACGGCGCGTTCGGCCATGCGGTTGGCGAGATCCTGCACGGAAATCGCCTCCGGGATGGTCACGTCGCGCGCGATCTTCTCGTTCGAGGGCGAGAAGCCGGATTGCTGACGCTTTTCCTTCTCGCGCTTGCGCCGGATCGAAGCAAGCGAACGTTCGCGGTCGCCATCTTCGAGGGCGTTCGTCACGGTGAGGCGTCCGCGGCGGCGATCACCGCCACCCGTCGTCTTCTTCGCGGGCTTGGCGACCTCGGGACGCTTCGGCCTCTGCACGGCACGGATTTCCTTGGGCGCCTCGTCGGCATTGCCCGCGGCTCCGCCGGCGGCAGCCGGAGCTGCCTTTGCGGCCTTGGCCGTTGCGGCAGGCGCAGATGTCGTGGCAGCCGGCGCTGCGGCCTGATCCCCGGCGGCCGGGGTCGCCTCGTGCTTGCCGGTGGCTTCTTCGCTGCGACGGCGCGCTTCCGTTTCCGCGGCGCGGCGCTTGTCTTCTTCGGCCTGACGGCGCGCGGCTTCTTCGCGCTCCTGGGCGAGGCGCTTTTCTTCCTCGGCCCGGCGCGCAGCCTCGATCTCCGCCTGGCGGCGTTCTTCCGCTTCGCGGACGCGGGCATCGGCCAGCGCCTGGGCGCGGGCGTCACGCTCGTCCTCGGTCAAGGATTTCAAGACGAGGCCGGTGCGGCCGCGCTGCTGCTGTTCGCGCACGGGTGGCGTGGGCGGTGGTGGCGGAGCCTTGGCGGCCTGCGTCGGTCGTGTCGTGGTCTGAATCGGCGTTTCGGGCGCATCGGGACGATCGCCGCCCCCGTGGCGGCGACGCTTCTTCTCCACCACGACTGCTTTCGATCGTCCGCCGGAGAAGCTTTGGCGCACCGTATCTGTGTCACGCCTCAAGGACAGCGTTTTACGGCCTCCTACGCGAAGCGTTTTGTCGCCTTTGCTTGTCGTCTCGCTCATGCCTATTCCCATTCATCGCCGGTCGGCGACGTCAATATCGTGTTCGCGCTCTGGCGGCTGCTGACAGATCTCGTTGTCGAAGCGGAGATTGCGCAGCGCCGCGTCATGAAAACTTCGTCCCGCCGCGCCATCCAGCACGGCAGCATGTATCACATGTGG
Organism: Afifella sp. H1R; assembly: GCF_021462425.1. NCBI lineage: Bacteria > Pseudomonadati > Pseudomonadota > Alphaproteobacteria > Hyphomicrobiales > Afifellaceae > Afifella > Afifella sp. H1R. The sequence goes on along the minus strand of NZ_JAKEDY010000002.1, from coordinate 755,353 downwards.
CCGCCCCAATGCCAAACCCAATTCGGCGGTCGTCAAATGGGCGACGAGAAGGGGCTCGTCTGTGCCGGTCGAGGCCAGACCTTGCCGCGCGGCACCCGCCAGCTTGTTGCGTCCGTCATCCGCCGCTTCGACAGCATGGACGAGGCAGATTGCCTCTCCGGAACGCAGGGCCGCTTCGACCTTGGCAAAGCCGCACACCACCTGCCGCGCTCTTGCCGCAAGTCCGAGGCGGCCGAGAAGCTGGCTCTTCAAAAGTGCGGCGACCTGATCACCGAGATCGTCAGCAACCTTTGCCTTGGTCTTCAAAGCACGGTCGAAAACATGCTTCCGGCGGGCTTCCTCGATGACGGGTCGCCGCCCTTCGAGCCACATGCCGCGCCCGGGGAGGCGCGCTTTGAGATCGGCGACGACGTCGCCTTCGGGAGATGTGACGAAGCGTATCAGCCTGTCCTCCGGCAGCACCTGCCGGGAGACGGCACACATTCGCCTCCTCCCTATTTTGGGGCCGGAGTGCTTTTCTGCAAGAGCTGGAGCCGCCTCGATCACGCTGATGCCGTCTCCTCCTCCTCGGCCTCGTCGCTCTCCTCTTCAGGCTGAGCGAGATCGGCTTCGGTGATGATGCCGGCATGAAGCCTGGCGCCCATGACCATTTCCTCCGCCTCTTCGCGCGACAGCGAGAAGTCGTCGAGGATGCCGGCGAAGCGTTTCGTCTCGCCGTCCTTGCGTTCGGTCCAGCCGACGAGATCGTCGACGGCGCAATAGGCGAGATCTTCGACGCTCTTCACGTCGTTCTTGCCGAAGGCGACGAGCATGGCCGTCGTCACGCCGGTGATTTCCTTGAGATCGTCGGCGACGCCGAGCTTCTTGCGCTCCTCGTCCTGTTCGGCTTCGAGAGCCTCCAGGTATTCGCGGGCGCGCATCTGCAGCTCTTCGGCCGTGTCCTCGTCGAAGCCCTCGATGGTGGCGAGTTCGTCGATTTCCACGAAGGCGATCTCTTCCACGTCGGCAAAACCTTCCGAGGCGAGGAGCTGCGCGACCATCTCGTCGACGTCGAGGGCATTCTGAAAGAGCTCGGTACGCTCCTGGAATTCCTTCTGACGGCGCTCGGATTCCTCGTCTTCCGTCAGGATATCGATGTCCCAGCCGGTGAGCTGCGAGGCGAGCCGCACATTCTGGCCGCGGCGGCCGATGGCGAGCGAAAGCTGGTCTTCCGGCACCACGACCTCGATGCGTTCTGCATCTTCGTCGAGCACCACCTTGGAGACTTCCGCCGGCTGCAAGGCATTGACGATGAAGGTCGCCGCATCCGGCGACCAGGGGATGATGTCGATGCGCTCGCCCTGCAATTCGCCGACCACGGCCTGCACGCGCGAACCGCGCATGCCGACGCAGGCGCCGACCGGATCGATGGATGAATCGTTGGAGATGACGGCGATCTTCGCCCGCGAGCCCGGATCGCGGGCAACGGACCGGATCTCGATGATGCCGTCGTAGATTTCCGGCACTTCCATGGTGAAGAGCTTCGCCATGAATTGCGGATGCGTGCGCGACAGGAAGATCTGCGGCCCGCGCTGCTCGCGCCGCACATCGTAGACATAGGCGCGGACGCGGTCGCCGTAACGGAAATTTTCGCGCGGGATCAGCTCGTCGCGGCGGATGATGGCCTCGCCGCGGCCGAGATCGACGACGACATTGCCGTATTCGACGCGCTTGACCGTGCCGTTGACGATTTCACCGATGCGGTCCTTGTAATCTTCGTACTGACGGTCGCGCTCGGCGTCGCGCACCTTCTGCATGATGACCTGCTTGGCCGATTGCGCGGCGACGCGGCCGTAATCGAGCGGCGGCAGAGGTTCGGAGATGAAGTCGCCGACCTGCGCTGCGGGGTTGCGGCCGCGCGCGTCTTCAAGCGCGATCTGCGTTGCGAAATCTTCAGGCGTCTCGACCACTTCCAGGAGACGCTGCAGTCGGATGTCGCCGGTTTTCGGATCGATCTCGGCGCGCACATCCGTTTCCGCGCCATAGCGCGATTTCGCCGCCTTCTGGATCGCGTCTTCCATGGCGGAGATGACGATCTGCCGGTCGATGCTCTTCTCCCGCGCCACCGCGTCGGCGATCTGCAGAAGTTCGAGCCTGTTTGCACTCACTGCCATTGGACAGCTCCGTTTCCCGGCCCACCGGGCCTGTTATCCTTGCCCTTGCGGGCCTGAAGCGATCGGGACCGAAATCCCTGACCCTCGTTCGTCGTTCAGTCGCTTTGGCGGTCCGCCTGCGTCGCCGCGATCAACTCATCGGTCAAGATGAGCTTGGCATCGGCGACCTCGGTAAGCGGCAGCCATACATCGTCGCTGCCGCCTTCGCTCGGCACCCGAATGCCCGTTGCGCCATCGCGCACGCCGAGCAGGATGCCGCGGAAGCGCTTACGGCCGTTCTGCAAGGCCGCCATTTCGATTTTCGCTTCGTGGCCGGCCCACAATTCGAAGTCCTTCACCCGCGTCAGCGGGCGGTCGATGCCAGGAGAGGACACTTCAAGATTGTAAGGCCGTCCGACCGGATCGTCGACATCGAGAGCCGGCGACAGGTCGCGGCTGATGGCTTCGCAATCGTCGACGCCCATCGTCCCATCCGGACGCTCGGCCATGATTTGCACGGTCATGCCGTTCTGGCCCAGCACTCTGACGCGCACCAGTTCGTAGCCGAGACCCGATACGACGGGCTCGGCGATATGCGCGATACGTGCTTCCAGTCCGGTCTCGCGGATCAATCGCTCGCTCGACGGAGTGTGCATGTCTGAGTCGGTCATCTTCCTCCCGAAGATGCGGAAACCCGCCTTGCAGCAACGGCTTGAGCCAAGTGGCGGCAATAAAAAAGAGCGGGACCCGGAGGACCCACTCTCGACGGTATTCGAGAATTGTTGGTGCCGATATACGATTTTACCGCCGACGTTTCAAGCGCCCCGAGAAGACTTCGCCGAGACGAGGGGTCAGGCGCGCGAAAACACCAGGACCGCAGCGGCCAGATCTTCGAGCGCCGTTCCGACCGATTTGAACAGCGTGATCTGATCGTAGAAGCGGCGGCCGGCCTTCTCGCCGCGTGTGAGCTCGAAGAGGTCCGCGGTGATATCGTCCGCCGTCAGGACGCCGCTTTCGAGCGGCTGCGCGATGTCGCCCGCTTCCTTCATCGCCCCCTCGCGCGTGTCGACGAAGACGCGGGCACGGCGGATGGCGTCGTCGTCGGTTTCGCGCATCTCCGGGCGGAAGCCGCCGACGAGGTCGAGATGGGCGCCGGGCTTGAGCCATTCGCCCTTGACGATCGGATGGTTCGACAAGGTCGCGCAGGAGACGATGTCGGCCCCCCGTACGGCGCCTTCCAGATCTTCGGTGAAATGCGGACGGTAGCGCCGTGGGCGCAGCCTTTCGGCAAGCCGCTCCGCCTTTTCAGGGCGTCGGTTCCAGATCAGCACTTCCTCGATCGGGCGCACGGCCGCATGCGCTTCGATGAGGTAGGGGGCAAGCGCTCCGGCCCCCACCATCAACAGGCGCTTGGCATCCGGCCTGGCGAGATAGGAGGCGGCGAGCGCGGAAGCTGCCGCCGTGCGCCAGACCGTCAGCGCAGATCCGTCGATGACGGCGAGCGGCTCGCCGCTCTTGCCGGAAAAGAGGAGATAGACCCCTGCGACGGCCGCCTTGCCGCGGCTCGCATTGTCGGGAAAGACCGTCACGATCTTGACGCCGACATAGCCGCGCCCGGAATGACCCTGCTGGTCGAAGTCGTTCCACGACGGCATGAGAAGCAGCGTCGCTTCCGCCTGATCGGGAAACTGGATCGAATGGTGGTGGCGGACCGGTGTCACCACCCCTTGCCGAAAGGCGCTTCTCAGCGTTTCGATGAGCTCCGGGAAGGTCAGAACATCCGCGATATCCGCTGCGGGAATGACGCGCATTGCAAGATCCGCCCTCAGGCGCGCGGCGCCGGCCCCGCCAGAAGGCCGGCATTTTGATGCGCCTGCCGTTCTGCTTTGTCGGCGCGAGCCTGAAGCGCCGCCGCTTCATGCCGCTTTTCGCGGGCCTGGCGGCGATATTTGCGCTGCCCGTTCCACATGACGATGCCGCCGCAGATGGCACCGAGGGCAAAGGCTGCGAACGCCACCTGATACAAGGCCAGCTCGACCCTGAGAACGGGATCGTCGGCGTCGAACGGATTGAGCCTGAGCGCCACCGTCTGATCGTTGGCGACGGCGAGAAGCGCGATCACCACCAGGATCGGAAGAAGGATGATCCACTTGATGAGCCAAGCGAGCTGTTGCATCGCCTTATTCGTCTCCGCCGTTGAGCCTGATCCGCATTTCTTTACCGGTCTTGAAGAATGGCACGTATTTCTCCGAGACGGAAACGGCTTCCCCCGTGCGGGGGTTGCGGCCGGTGCGAGCAGGCCGGTTCTTCACAGAAAATGCGCCGAAACCCCTGAGTTCGACACGGTCGCCGCGGCACAGCGCCCCGACGATTTCTTCCAGAATGGCGTTCACTATCGCTTCCACATCCCGTTGATAGAGATGCGGATTTTTGTCCGCGAGCTTCTGTACGAGTTCTGACTTGATCACCGCCGTCCCCCTAGCGACCTGATCTTATTGAAGAATTACCCTGCCAAACGGATACGAGCCCGTCAACAGCGAGACGCTGCGGCAGAGTCCCCAAAAGCGCCTGAAACTGGTCTTCGAGACCGAGCGCCTTCATCACCACCGCCGCCCCGGCGGAGGTGAGACCGGAGAAGGTCCCCTCATCCTTCTCCCAGTCGTTGAGTGGCAGGTCGGCAGAGACGTTGCGCTCCGCCGAAAGCCACGCTTTGGCTTCGTCTTCGCCCCCGACGGCATCGATCAGGCCGTTTTCGACCGCCTGGCGTCCGGTGAAGATGCTGCCGTCGGACAATCGGCGCGCTGCATCGGGCTGAAGGTTGCGACGCTCCGCCACGAGGCCGACGAACCAGTCATACGAGCTGTCGATGACCGACTGCACCATGGCAAGCGCTTCCGGGCTCGGCGCCTCGAACGGTGTCGGCTCGCCTTTGAGCGGGCTGCTCTTCACCTCGACGTAATTGACCCCGAGCTTGTCGAGAAGGTTTTCGACCGTCGCGAATTGCAGGATCACCCCGATCGAGCCTGTCAGAGCCGTCTCGCGCGCCACGATATGATCCGCGCCGATTGCCGTCATGTAGGCGGCAGAGGCTCCGAGGCCCTCGATCGTTGCGACCACCGGCTTCTTTTGAGCCGCATCGCGCACGGCCTTGTAGAGCGCCTCGCCTCCGGAGGCCGCGCCGCCGGGTGAATCGATGCGCAGGATAATGGCTTTCACGCTGTCTGTGTCGGCCGCCTGCTCCAGGAGATCCACCGCGTCGGGGCGCGTCGGGATGAAGCCCTCCACCGAGATGCGTGCGATCTGGTCGCCGGACCCGCCGACGACACCGGATTGCCGCACGAAAAACGCCACCGCGGCGATCGCCACGACGAAGGCGACGACCCGCCAGAAACTGGCGCGGCGCCGCAAACGGCGGCGCTCGATAAGATCCTCAGTGTCCATCCGGTACTCCTTCCGGGCGAGGTAGCAGCAGCCAGACACCGCCGCAAGCGCTCCCATGCATTTCTGCCCGCTACATATTCGTCAATCCGCAAGCGTCGTGGCTTCGGAATCTTGGGGCCTTCCGCCCGGTCGATGTGGCATCGGCGCGGCGCTGTCGTTAAGCTTCGCGCATGCCGACCGCTTCCGCTACAAAAACCGCTCCGGCGTCGTCCCCGGTGCCCCGTCCTGCCGAGCCTGCTTCCAAGGAGGCCGGTGCGCCCAAGCTGACGCCGATGATGGAGCAATATATCGAGATCAAGGCGGCCAATCCGGATTGCCTCCTGTTCTATCGCATGGGCGATTTCTACGAGCTCTTTTTCGACGACGCCGAGAAGGCGTCACGCTGCCTCGGCATCGCGCTGACGAAGCGCGGCAAGCATCTCGGAGAGGATATTCCGATGGCCGGCGTGCCGGTGCACGCGGCCGACGATTATCTGCAGAAGCTGATCGCCTCCGGATTCCGTGTGGCCGTCTGCGAACAGACGGAAGATCCGGCGGAAGCCCGGCGCCGCGGCTCCAAATCCGTCGTTCGACGTGAGGTGACGCGCCTCGTCACGCCCGGTACGCTCACCGAAGAGACGTTGCTCGACGCTAGGCGCAACAACTTTCTGGCGGCCGTCAGCCGGATCCCGGCCTCCGACGGCGAGGCCCCGGCCCATGCGCTTGCCTGGATCGATATTTCGACCGGCGAGTTCTGCGTCACGACCGTGCCGGCGGGCGGGCTGGAGCGCTGTCTTGCGCGGCTCGAGCCGAGCGAAGTGCTCGTCGTCGACAGGCTGGCGAGCGATCAGGCGCTCTCCTCGGCCGTTGCTCTCGTCGGGGCCACGTTGTCGCCGCTGCCAGCCTCTTTTTTCGAGCCCGGGACGGCCGGCGCACGCATCACGACCTATTTCGGCGTCGCCTCGCTCGACGGTCTCGGCGATTTCTCGCGCGCCGAGACGGCGGCCGCCGCGGCCATTCTCGCTTATGTCGAAAAGACCCAGATCGCGGCACGTCCGCCGATCGCGCCGCTCCGCCGCGAGCATGACGGCGCGGCGATGCGCATCGATGCGGCCACCCGGGCCAATCTCGAGCTCTTCCGCACGCTGCATGGCGAGAAGAAAGGGTCGCTGATCGAGGCGATCGACTGCACGGTGACGCCCGCAGGCTCCCGTCTTCTCGCGCAGCGTCTGGCGAGCCCGTTGACGGATCCGGCCGCGGTCAATCTTCGTCTCGACAGCGTCGCGACGCTTCTCGAGGAAGACGCGCTCAGAACCAGGCTGCGGCGCGTTCTCAGTGAGGCACCTGATATTCTGCGCGCGCTCACGCGCCTGACCCTGGACCGCGGCGGTCCTCGCGATCTCTCCGCGCTCTCCTCCGGTTTGCGGGTCGCTCTGTCTTTGTCGGATCTCTTGTCCGAGCTCGATTTGCCTTTAGAATCAGACCTTAAGGAGATAGCCGGCCTTCTCTCTCAGGCGCCGCGCGAATTCAGTCAGTCGGTCGACTCAGCCCTTGCCGAGGAACTGCCGCTCCTCAAGCGGGACGGCGGTTTCGTGCGGGCAGGCTTCTCGTCCGACCTCGACGAACTGCGGCTTCTCCGCGATGAGAGCCGCCGCATCATTGCCTCGCTGCAGAAGGAATACAGCGACGCGACAGGTGTGCGCGGCCTCAAGATCCGCCACAACAACGTGCTCGGCTATTTCGTCGAGGCGAGCGCCGCCCAGGCCGCACCTCTGCAAAAGGAGGAATCGGGCTTCATCCACCGGCAGACGCTCGCCAATGCGATGCGCTTCACGACGCCGCGGCTCGGAGAGTTGGAGCGTGAGATCGCCTCTGCCGCCGACCGGGCGCTGGCGATCGAGTTGCAGATCTTCGCCGATCTCGCGCAGGCGGCCGGAGCGCTTGCCGGTGATATCCGCCGGACGGCCGAGGCGCTGGCGGCCCTCGATGTCGCCGCAGGCTTCGCCGAGTTTGCGGCGGCGGAAAACTGCGTTCGCCCCCATATCGATGCCAGCCGCGCCTTCATCGTGGAGGAGGGGCGCCATCCCGTGGTGGAACAGGCGCTCCGCCGCTCGGGCGACAGCTTCGTCGGCAATTCCTGCCACCTGGGCAACGCCGACGACGAGACGGGCCGCATCTGGCTCGTCACCGGCCCGAATATGGCGGGCAAGTCGACCTTTCTTCGCCAGAATGCCCTCATTGCGATCCTCGCCCAGACCGGCGCCTATGTGCCGGCCAACGCCGCGCATATCGGCGTGGTAGACGGGCTTTTTTCGCGCGTCGGGGCTGCCGACGATCTCGCCCGCGGCCGCTCCACCTTCATGGTGGAGATGATCGAGACGGCGGCGATCCTCAATCAGGCGGGCCCCGGAGCCCTCGTCATTCTCGATGAGATCGGGCGCGGCACGGCGACGTTCGACGGCCTGTCCATCGCCTGGGCGGCGGTTGAACATCTGCACGAGCAGAACCGCTGCCGGACGCTCTTTGCCACCCATTATCACGAGCTCACCGCGCTCTCCGGCAAGCTTCCCCGCCTCGACAACGCCACGATGCGGGTGAAGGAATGGAAGGGCGATGTCGTCTTCCTGCACGAGGTTGTCGCCGGCGCGGCCGATCGTTCTTACGGCATCCAGGTCGCAAAACTCGCCGGTCTGCCCTCGCCGGTCATCGCCCGGGCTCGTGTCATCCTCGACAGGCTCGAGGCGGCCGACCGCAAGTCCAGCCCGGCGGAGTTGTTGAACGACCTGCCGCTCTTCGCCGCAAGGCCGGCGCGCGTCGAGATCGATGAAGAAACCACGAAGTTGTTGGCTTATATTGACGGGCTCGACCCGGACGAGCTCAGCCCAAGGCAGGCTCTCGACCAATTGTTTGAACTGAAACGCCTGCGTCGATCGGCAAAGATATGAGCGTGACTGAGACCGAACTCCGTTCTGCGATAGATCTCGATTTTTCCCGCTACGCGGATTTGCCGATCGATCCCGAGCGATTGGCCGAGGTGTTTCGTGCGCCTCTTGCGGACGGCGATCCGGCGCGGACCGGAGCGCGGGCGCAGCTTCTTGCCGGGCTCAAAGCCGCCCTCGGCGAGGCGCGCGCCAAAGTGCGCGAGGATCTGGAGGAGGACGGCAAGGGGGTTAGGGCCGCACAGAGGCTTTCGACCTTCTTCGACGCTATGATCGTGGCTCTCGTCGATTTCGGCGGCCTCGTTTATCCGGCGAGCAATCCTTCTTCCGCCGAGCGGCTCACGGTTGCCGCCGTGGGGGGCTACGGCCGCGGCACGCTTGCGCCCGGCTCCGACATCGATCTGCTGTTTCTGTTTCCTTATAAATCCACCGCCTGGTCGGAGAGCGTGACGGAATTCGTTCTCTACATGCTGTGGGATCTCGGCCTCAAAGTGGGTCACGGAACCCGCACGGTGACGGAATCGATCCGCATGGCCAGGCAGGACATGACCGTGCGCACGGCGCTTCTGGAGGCACGCTTCCTCTGCGGCGAAGACAGCCTGTTCAAGGATCTGCAGGAGCGCTTCAACAAGGAAGTGGTCGCAGGGACGGCGCCGGAATTCATCGCTTCCAAGCTTGCAGAGCGCGATTCCCGGCATGCGCGCATCGGCACGTCACGCTATCTGGTCGAGCCGCATGTCAAAGAGGGCAAGGGCGGCCAGCGCGATCTGCAGACGCTCTATTGGATCGGCAAATACGTCTATCAGACGCATGCTGGTGGCGAGGCGCTCGTCGAGGCCGGGCTTCTGAGTCGGGCCGAAAACCGTCTCTTCCGCAAATGCGACGACTTCCTCTGGGCGGTGCGCTGTCATCTGCATTTCATCACCGGCCGGGCGGAGGAACGCCTCTCCTTCGATCTCCAGCCCGAGCTCGCCCGAAGGCTCGGCTACACCCGGCATCCCGGGCTCAAAGCCGTCGAACGCTTCATGAAACATTATTTTCTCGTGGCGAAGGACGTGGGCGACCTGACGCGCATCGTCTGTGCGGCCCTCGAAGAGCGCCAGCAGAAGAAGGAGGCGCGCCTCAACCGTCTCCTGCGGACGTTCAAAGTGCGGCGGCAGGAGGCCGCTTTTCTCGGCGACTTCTACGTCGAGAACAACCGGCTGCGCGAGCGTGACGAAGCCGTCTTCACCCGCGATCCGGTCAATCTCATCCGCGTTTTTCATTATGCCGCGGAAGGCAGCCACGCCTTTCACCCCGATACGGTGCGCCTCATCACGAAGTCGCTGCGCCTGATCGGGCCGGATTTGCAGAACGATCCGGAAGCGAACCGTCTGTTCCTTTCGATCCTCTGTTCGGGAGAGAATACGGAGGTCATTCTGCGGCAGATGAACGAGACCGGGGTGCTCGGGAAGTTCCTGCCGGAGTTCGGCCGCATCGTCGCGATGATGCAGTTCAACATGTATCACCACTTCACGGTGGATGAGCATCTGATCCGCACGATCGGAACGCTCGCCGCTTTGGAAAGCGGCCGCCTCACCGAAGATTTGCCGCTGTGCACGGATTTCCTGCCGGAGATCGCAGACAAGACGGTGCTTTACGTGGCGCTGCTTCTGCACGACATCGCCAAGGGGCGGGTGGAAGATCATTCCATCGCCGGGGCCCGCATCGCCAGAAAGGTCGGCCCGCGGCTCGGTCTCACCGCCCACCAGACGGAAACCGTCGCCTGGCTCGTGGAGCAGCACCTCACGATGTCGATCACGGCGCAGTCGCGCGATCTTGCCGATCGGCGCACCATCATGGACTTCGCCAAGGTGGTGCAGACGACGGAGCGTTTGAAGCTGCTCCTGATCGTCACCGTCTGCGATATCCGGGCCGTCGGACCGGGTGTCTGGAACGGCTGGAAAGGCCAGCTTCTGCGCACGCTCTACAACGAGACCGAGCTGATCCTGACCGGCGGTCATTCCAAGATCGCCCGCAACGAGCGCATCGCCCGCGCCCGCGCCGAGCTCTCCGCCAAGCTTTCCGACTGGCCGCAGGAGGAGCGCGAACGCCTGCTCGAACTGCATTACCCGGCCTACTGGCTGCGCACGGCTCTGGAAGACCAGGTCCGGCACGCCGAGTTCATCCGCCGCACGGGCGACGGCAACCGGCCTTTCGCCCATGAGGTGACGGTGCGCGATTTCGAGGCCGTCACCGAGATTTCCATCCTGACGCCCGACCATCCGCGGCTTCTCGCTTTGATGGCCGGGGCGTGCTCGGCGACGGGGGCGAACATCGTCGACGCGCAAATCTTCACCACCACGGATGGTCGCGCTCTCGATACCATCGTCGTCTCTCGGGCTTTCGAGGCGGATGCGGATGAGAGGCGGCGCGCCGAGCGGGTCGCAGCCCTGATCGAACAAGCGCTGGCCGGCCATGTGCATCTGCCCGACATGCTCGCCAAGCGGCGTGAAGGTCCGGCCAAGCAGGATGCCTTCACCATCGAGCCCGACGTCAAGATCGACAATTCTCTCTCTGACCGGTTCACGGTGATCGAGATCGCCTGTCTCGATCGCATCGGGCTTCTCTACGATCTGACGAGAGTGATCGCCGATCTCAGTCTCGACATCGCCTCCGCCCACATCGCCACCTTCGGCGAACGCGCGGTCGATACGTTCTACGTGACCGATCTTCTCGGCCAGAAAATCACGGCGCAGGCGCGCCAGAAGCGCATCCGGCGCGAACTCGTTGCCATCATCGAAGGCGCTGCCGCGGATGCGGCGGCCTTGGCCGCCTCTTGAGAGCGGCCTCCTTGCTTCTCTTCTCCCCTCCGCGCTTTTTTACAGAATGAGCCGCCGCCCGTGAGCCTCGTCAAAAAATTCGTCTCCGTCGGCGGCGCCACGCTCGCCAGCCGGGTTCTCGGTTTCGTCCGGGAGATGTTGATCGCCGCGGCTCTCGGCGCCGGGCCGGTGGCCGATGCCTTTTACGCCGCCTTCCGGTTTCCGAACCTGTTTCGCAGGCTTTTTGCAGAAGGCGCCTTCAACGCGGCTTTCGTGCCGCTTTATTCGCGCACACTCGAAGGCGACGGGGAGGATCGGGCCCGCCTGTTCGCCGAGGATGTGCTGGCGGCGCTCATGTTCGTGCTTCTCGCACTCACCGCCCTCGTGATGGTGGCCACCCCGCTCATCGTTACCATTCTGGCGCCGGGCTTCCGTGAGGATCCCGCAAAGTTCACCCTGACGATCGAGCTCTTCAGGGTGATGTTTCCCTATCTCGTCTTGATGTCGCTGACGGCGATGGTGACGGGCGTCTTGAACGCACACCGCACGTTTTTCATTCCCGCGCTCGCCCCCGTCCTTCTGAACGTCACCACGATCGCCGCCCTGGCCGTCACCTTCTTGCAGGACATGAGCGGACCCGAGGTCGGCCGCATCCTCTCATGGTCGGTGTTGGTGGCGGGTGTTCTGCAGCTCCTCATGGTCGCCTGGGCGGCGCGGCGCATCGGTTTCCATATGCGCCTGAAGCGGCCGAAGTGGACCCCCGGCGTGAAGCGGCTTCTCTGGCTTGCGGCACCTGCGGCCGCCGCCGGCGGCATCACGCAGATCAATCTCTTCATCGGCCAGATCATCGCCTCGACCAAGGCCGGAGCCATTTCGATCCTGCAATATGCCGACAGGCTCTATCAGCTGCCCCTCGGCGTGGTGGGGATCGCGATCGGTGTCGTCCTCCTGCCGGAACTGTCGCGCACCTTGAAGGCGGAGCATTTTCGCGAGGCGACGCATGTGCAGAACCGGGCGCTCGAATTCGCCTTCTTCCTGACGCTGCCCGCGGCCGCCGCGCTGATCGCCATCCCCGAAACGCTGGTGAGTGTGCTTTTCGAGCGCGGTGCCTTTTCCGTGGAGACGCGAGAGGCGACGGCCGCAGCCCTGCGCGTCTTCGGTTTCGGCCTGCCGGCCTTCGTCCTCGTCAAGGTGTTCACGCCCGGCTATTTCGCCCGCGAAGACACCAAGACGCCGATGATGTTTTCCGCCATCGCCGTTTCGATCAACGTGGCGCTCGCTCTGACGCTCTTTCCGATTTTTGCCGAGGCGGGGATCGCGACCGCCGAGGCGGTTTCCGGCTGGACCAACATCACGCTGCTCATCCTGACGTTGCGCCGTCGCGGCCATTGGACCGTCGACAGTGTCGTCCTGCGCCGGACGCCGCGCATTGTCGCAGCATCGGCGGTTCTGGGCGGCGTTCTCTACGTCGGCGCCCTCTGGCTCGCACCGCTGATGGCGCCGGGCGAACCCTTCCTCGTACGTTTTGGTCTGCTGCTCGGCTTATGCGGCGTTGCCGCCGCCGTTTACTTCGCCGTGGCGCATCTGATCGGGGCGGCGGATCTGCGTGCGCTCGCCGGTCTCATGCGGCGCAGGGCTGCGTGAAGCGGCCTTGCGTGGTGGTGATCGAGCGGCGATAACGGCATCCGAAATTCCCACCGTTTCCTTTCGGACAATCCCCATGACAAGCCATCCACACCGTGTCTTTTCCGGCATGCAACCGACCCATTCGCTGCATCTCGGCAATTATCTCGGAGCCATGGTGAACTGGGTGAAGATGCAGGAGACGCACGATTGCATCTATTGCGTCGTCGATCTCCACGCCATCACCCTGTGGCAGGATCCGAAGGAGCTGCGCTCCAACATTCGCGAATTGACCGCCGCCTATATCGCCGGCGGCGTCGATCCCGAGCGCTCGATCATCTTCAATCAATCGGCCGTGGCGGCTCACGCCGAGCTTGCCTGGGTGTTCAACTGCGTTGCCCGCATGGGCTGGCTCAACCGCATGACGCAGTTCAAGGAGAAGGCGGGCAAGGATCGCGAGAACGTCTCCACGGGCCTCTTCGTCTATCCCAACCTGATGGCCGCCGACATTCTCGTCTACCGGGCCACGCATGTGCCGGTCGGCGAGGATCAGAAGCAGCATCTGGAACTCGCCCGCAACATCGCGCAGAAGTTCAACAACGACTTCGCCGAATCGATCGCCGCTCACGGCTTCGCAGAAGAGTTTTTCCCGCTGCCGGAGCCGTTCATCACGGGACCCGCGACGCGCGTCATGAGCCTGCGCGATGGCACCAAGAAGATGTCGAAGTCGGATCCGTCCGATTATTCGCGCATCAACATGACCGACGACGCCGATGCGATCTCCCAGAAGGTGCGCAAGGCGCGCACCGATCCGGAGCCGCTTCCCTCTGAGCTTGAGGGTCTCAAGGATCGCGCCGGCGCCGACAACCTCGTTGGGATCTATGCCGCGCTCGCCGGCACCAGCAAGGAGGCCGTGCTCGCCGAATATGGCGGACAGGGCTTTGCCGCCTTCAAGCCGGCGCTCGCCGATCTTGCGGTTGCTCGCCTCGCGCCGATCGCGGACGAGATGCGGCGCCTGCTCGCCGATCCGGCCGAGATCGACGCGCTGCTCGCCCGTGGCGCCGACCGGGCGCGCGCCATTGCCGATCCGATCATGGATGAGGTGAAGGACGTGGTCGGGCTCTTGCGGCCGCAAGCCAAGAGCGGGTCTGCCGCATGACGGCGACGCCACGCTTGCTGACAGCTCCCGCCAATGGCAGCATGAGTGCATGATGCGGCCGAGACGCGCCCGGGCAGAGGGCCACAAGCGAAAATTCCTGGTGGTGATCGACGACACGCCGGAATGCGTGCGCGCGATGCGCTATGCCGCAAAGCGTGCGGAGCGCACCAACGGCGCCGTCACCATGCTCTTCGTCATCGAGCCTGGTGATTTCCAGCATTGGCTGGGCGTCGAAGAAGTGATGCGCGCTGAAGCCATGGAAGAGGCGGAGAATATTCTTGGGCGCTTCGCCTCGCGCATGGCCGACATGTCGCGGATCGAGCCCGAGCTCGTCATCCGCGCCGACGAGATCCGCAAGCTCATCGAAGAAGACGAGGACATCGCCATTCTCGTGCTTGCCGCCTCCGGCGGCTCGGAAGGGCCTGGCCCGCTCGTCTCCTCGATTGCGCAAAAAGGCGGTGCCGCATTCCCGATTCCGGTCACGATCGTTCCGGAAAACCTCTCAGACGAGGTGATGGACGAGATCGTTTGACGGTCTTGTTCTTGCTTTGATCTTCAACCTTCCCTCCGGGAAGGACAAAACAAAAACATCCGCCAACATCCTGAGATATCGGACGTTCTTCAGTACGAATCGTGCGATTTCCACAGCTTTACCACAAGCTGTGGAAGATCTCGTTGGGTTCAACGCCGCAACTGACCGCCAGTTGCCTTCTCCACGGCCTGAACGACGCGGCTGGAGACTGCCTCGATCTCTGCTTCCGTCAATGTGCGGTCTTCGGGCGTCAGTGTCACTTCGATGGCGATCGACTTGTAGCCTTCGCCGATTGCCGCGCCTCTGAAGACGTCGAAGACGTTGACCTGGCTGATCAGGCTCTTTTCTGCGCCCTTGGCCGCCCGCACCAGCTTTTCTGCGGGAACATTGTCTTCGATGACGAAGGCGAAGTCGCGCCGGACAGCCTGGTAGCCTGAAATCTTCAATGCCGCGCGTGCGGCACGCTGCGATTTCGGCACCGGAATGGCGTCGATGTCGATCTCGAAGCCGACGAGCGGTCCCGAGACATCGAAAGCCTCCAGGATATGGGGGTGAAGTTCACCGAAGGTCGCGAGTTTGTTCTTCGGGCCGAGAGTGACGGTGCCGACACGCCCCGGATGATACCAGTCGGGCCCTTCGGCCTGCACCTGCACCTTGTCGACCGGTGCGCCGAGAAGTTCGAGAACTGCGAGCACGTCTGCTTTGGCGTCGAAGAGATCGACGCCGCGCGGGGCCTGAAGCGCGCTGCGCGGCCCCGTCACACCGAGGCGGATGCCCGTGGCGTGGAGGCGTTCATCCTCCGGGCGGTCGCCCGGATAGACCTGCCCCACCTCGCAAAGCGCCTGCGTTTCCGTGCCGCGATCGGCATTCCTGGAGGCGGCTGTGATCAATCCGGCAAGCAGGGACGGCCGCATGTCCGACAGTTCCGTCGAGATTGGATTGTCGAGGGCGAGGAGGTCTTCGCCGCCGCCGAAAAGACGCGCCTGATCGGAGGGCAGGAAGGACCAGGTCACGGCTTCGTTGAAGCCGCGCGAGGCAAGCGCGCGGGCGGCCTTGAACCGGCGCCGCTGCTGCACGGAGAGCTTCGGCTTCGTGACGGCATCGGTGCGTGGCAGCATGACATGAGCGATCTTCTCAAGCCCGTAGATGCGCACGATCTCTTCCACGAGATCCGCCTCGCCATTGACGTCCGGACGCCATGAGGGGATCGCTGCGACGATCTCCTCGTCGGTCCCGGCAATCGCGAAGCCGAGGCTTTCCAGAATATCGACCTGGGTCCGTGGTGCGATCTCGACGCCCGCGAGCGTCGTCACGCGGTTCATGCGCAGGCGCGCATTGGCGTTTCGAAGCGGCGCTTCGCCGGCGATGACGATCTCGGAGGCTTCGCCCCCGCACATGTCGAGGATGAGGCGGGTGGCGATCTCCGCGCCCGGCTCGGTGAAGGCCGGGTCGATGCCGCGCTCGAAGCGATAACGGGCATCGGACAGAAGATTGAGCTTGCGTCCGGTGGAGGCGGTGCGGATCGGATCGAAATAGGCCGATTCCAGAAACACGTCCGTCGTCGTCTCGCTGACGCCCGACACCTCGCCGCCCATGACGCCGGCGAGCCCTTCCGGCCCGGCATCGTCGGCAATCACCGTCATCGTCTCGTCGAGCGTATAGGTGCGCCCGTCGAGCGCCTCGATGGTCTCGCCGGGCTTTGCCAGGCGCGCATGGATGGTGCCTTTGACTTTGGCGGCATCGAAGACGTGCAGCGGCCGGCCATAGGCGATGGTCATGTAGTTGGTGACGTCGACAAGCGCCGAGATCGGCCGAAGCCCGATCGCCCGCAGCCGCTTCTGCATCCAGGCGGGGGAGGGGCCGTTCTTGACGCCGCGGATATAGCGGCCGACGAAATGCGGGCAGGGGCTCGTATCGCCGTCCTCGAACCGGAGTTCGACGCCGAGCGGGCTCTTGAAGGCTCCCTCGACCGGTGCCGCCTCGAGCGGCTTCAGCGTGCCCATCCCGGCTGCGGCGAGGTCTCGGGCAATGCCATAGACGCCGAGAGCGTCGGGCCGGTTCGGTGTGACGCCGATATCGATGACGGGGTCGTCCAGTCCCGCCCAGGTCGCATAGGGCGTGCCGACCGGCGCGTCGTCGGGGAGGTCGATGATGCCCTCATGATCGTCGGAGAGCATCAATTCACGCTCCGACACCAGCATGCCGTTCGAGGCCTGGCCGCGCAGATTGCCGGCCTTGAGCTCGATGCCGGTGCCCGGAACGTAAGAGCCGACAGGCGCGAAAACGCCGATCATTCCGGTGCGCGCATTGGGCGCCCCGCAGACCACCTGAATGGCCTCGCCCGTTCCCGGATCGACCTGGCAGACGCGCAGCCTGTCGGCGTTCGGATGCTGCTTGGCTTCGAGCACCTTCGCGATGACGAAGGGCTTCAGCGCATCGGCCGGATTGGTGAGGCTTTCAAGCTCGAGACCGATCATGGTGAGCTTGTCGGCGATCTCCTCTGCCGAAGCGTCGGTGTCGAGGAAGGATTTGAGCCAGGAGAGAGTGAATTTCATGTTCGTCTTCGTCGCGATCGTTGCCGATCCCTAGACGCCTCTGCCGCACCAAGCAAGGTCGGCAGGCAGGCGAGGTGTCGCGACAGCAACGAAGAGCGACCGAGAAGCGCTTGTCGGCAGGGTTCGGGAACGACCGATCCGTGCCGGGGAGAGCCTCTCTGTCATCATGAAAACCGGCGTCGCATGGAGGCGGCGCCGGTTTTTCTCGTGCCGCGAGAGGAGCGCCCGTCCCGCAGTGCGCGCATGCATGTGGGTTTCGGCTCACCGCAGCAGCCCCCGGACCGCGAGGGCGGCCGAACTCCGCCGCCCTGTGCGGCGAAGTTCAGGCGGCCTGTGCCGTCTCCAGAAACTTCGAGATGTCGCCCTGCAGCCGGCCGAGCTCTCTGTCGAGCGTGTCCTTTGCCGTCTTGACCTTATGGGCGACATTGGCGGCGTTCGTCGTGGAGGAATTGAGGATCTCCATGCTCTCCACCACCGAACGCGCATTGTCCGCGGTCTGATTCACGTTGTTGGCGATGTCAGCGGTGGCCGCGTTCTGCTCTTCGACCGCGGCCGAGATCGCCGTGGCGGTCTCGCTCACTTCCTCGATGATGCGGCTGATGTCGCCGATGGAATCTTCCGTCTCCTGCGTCGCGGACTGGATGGCGGTGACGAGGCCGACGATCTCCGTGGTCGCCTTGGCGGTCTGCCCGGCGAGCGCTTTCACCTCCTGGGCGACGACGGCAAAGCCTCTGCCGGCCTCGCCGGCACGTGCCGCCTCGATCGTGGCGTTCAACGCCAGGAGATTGGTTTGCGACGCAATCTGGTTGATGAGATCGACGACGGCACCGATCTGGCGCGCATGCCCGGCGAGCCCGGAGACCGATTGTCTCGTCGTCTTGGTGCCGACAACCGCACTTGAGACGATTTTCGCCGAGCGTCCGGCGTGTTCGGCGATTTCGCGGACGGAGGCGGCGAGCTGTTCCGCCGCAGCCGCACCCGCCTGCATGTTCGAGGCCGTCTGTTCGGCCGCGGCCACCACCTGTGTCGCAAGCGCGCTCGCCGACCCGGTCGTACCGTCGAGGGTTTCCGCACTCGTCGACAGGTCGAGATTGGCCTGGCGCGACACGGAGAGGCTTTCTTCCACCGCCACCGAGAAGGCCGAGATCGCGTCTGCGAGCGCTGCCCCGCGGCGCTGGCGCTCCTCGATGAGGACCTCTTCATAGACGGAGATGGCGATGTCCATGTCCAGCATCACCGCCTTGTTCATCGTGGTCAGCCAGTGGTTGCGTGTGCGGCGACCGACCCGGCCCAGCGAGGTGATGTGGCGGACGAGCTCGTTGAGGACGAAGGCGTAGCCTCCGATGTACCAGCGTGGCTCCAGGCCGATTTTGTGGTGGATGAGGCCGATGCGGCGAATCGAGGCGAAATACGCATCATCGAAAGCACCGGAAAAGAGATGCCCCCAATGCCCGGCCTGCAGACCGACGAGCCGCTCCTGCTTGTTGCCCATCATCGCCTTGAGATGCGGGACCCTGCCGACATGGTCGTAGAACCGATGAATGATTTCCGGCAGGGCCGGTTCGATCAGCGGCCACATTGCGTGCAGCTGTTGGCGCTCTTCTTGTCCGATTCGGAGAAAGGACAGCCGCTCTCGCAGCGCCGATTCAGTTTCCATAACGTCATCCCCATCGCTCTCCGCCAATAGGCGAACTGCACGGGGAGGTTGTGCATGTTGGGGTTGTGCGAAGCTTGCAGAGCGACCAGAGGGGGGAGTTTTCTTAGATCACTTCGAATAGACAGCGTCGACGCGAACGGCCGCGCCGGTGCGCACGGTCCAATCGCCGACCGTGACGGCGTCGTCGGACGCCGGGGCGGGCGCCGGCGCGTTCTGGCAGCCGGCAAGCCCAAGGATCAAAAACACGAGGGGAAGGAGCCGCACTCCCTGGCGCATCAACTCAAGCCTTCGGCAACGCTCGGCATGTCGAGCGCGGCAAAGCCGTAATGCCGGAGCCATCTGAGATCCGCCTCGAAGAAGGCACGCAGATCCGGAATGCCGTATTTCAGCATGGCGATGCGGTCGAGCCCCATGCCGAAGGCGAAGCCCTGGTATTTTTCGGGGTCGAGACCGCTGGCGCGGATGACGTTCGGATGGACCATGCCGGAGCCCAGAATCTCCAGCCAGTCATCACCCTCGCCGATCTTCAGCTCCCCGCCCTCCCAATGGCAGCCGATATCGATCTCCATCGAAGGTTCGGTGAAGGGAAAATGCGACGGGCGGAAACGCATCTTGAAGTCGTCCACCTCGAAGAAGGCTTTGCAGAAGGCCTCCAGCGTGCCCTTCAGATGGCCCATATGGGTCGTCTCGTCGATGACGAGGCCCTCGATCTGATGGAACATCGGCGTGTGCGTGCGATCGGAATCGGAGCGGAAGGTGCGTCCCGGCGCAATGATGCGGATCGGCGGTGTCTCGCTTTCCATCGTGCGGATCTGCACGGGCGAGGTGTGCGTGCGCAGCACCATGCGCGAGCCGTCTTCCTTCGGCTTCAGATAGAACGTGTCCATCTCCTGCCGGGCCGGATGCTCCGGGGGAATGTTGAGCGCGCCGAAATTGTACCAGTCGCTCTCGATATGCGGACCCTCGGCGACCGAGAAACCCATATCGGCGAAGATGGCGATCACTTCCTGCCAGACCTGCGTGGTCGGGTGGATGGTGCCGCGCTGTTCGGGACGTGCCGGCAGCGTGACGTCGATCGTCTCGCTCTTCAGCCGCTCTGTCAGTGCCTTCTCTTTGAGGACGCTGCGCCGCGCCTCGATCTTCTCGGTGATGCGCGCCTTGAGGCCGTTGAGGGCGGGGCCTGCGACCTGGCGCTCCTCCGGCGTCATTTTGCCGAGCCCCTTAAGGCGTTCCGAGACGACACCTTTCTTGCCGAGCGAGGCGATGCGCGCGTCTTCCAGCGCCGCCTCGTTCTCTGCGGTGTCGATGCGCTCGAGGATATCGCGCTCCAGCGCGACGAGATCATTGTCTTCGGTCATGGTGGGAACCGCTCTAGCGTCATCGCGCGCCGGAGAAAAGACCTCTCGCTTTTCTGACGCAAGCGTGTGCCGTTCGGAAATCGCCGTAACGAAAAAGGGCGGCCCGTGGCCGCCCTTGGATATCGGATGCTTCAACCGGCCTCAGCGGACGGCGGCCTCGAACTCGTTCGGCGTATGGTCCTTGAGATAAGCCAGCGCATCCTTCGCCTTGTTGGCGAGCGCCGTGAACGCTTCCGGCTCATGGATGGCGATATCGGACAGGACCTTGCGGTCGACCTCGATGCCCGCCTTGGTGAGCCCGTCGATCAGGCGACCATAGGTGAGACCGTTGAGGCGCGCAGCGGCATTGATGCGCTGAATCCACAGAGCGCGGAAATTGCGCTTCTTCGCGCGCCGATCGCGATAGGCGTACTGATTGGCCTTTTCCACCGCCTGCTTGGCGGCGCGGAAGGTCGATTTGCGACGACCATAATAGCCCTTCGCCTGCTTGATGACCTTTTTGTGCCTGGCGTGAGCCGTCACGCCGCGTTTCACACGTGCCATGATCCGCTCTCCTTAACGCTGGTAGGGCATGTATTTTTTGACGATCTTCGTATCCTGGTCGCTGAGCACCATCGTGCCGCGCGCGCTGCGGATGAATTTCGTCGTGCGCTTGATCATGCCGTGGCGCTTGCCGGCCGCGGCCACTTTGATCTTGCCGGAGGCGGTAAATTTGAAGCGCTTTTTGGCGCCCGCTTTCGTTTTCATCTTGGGCATTTTGCTCTCCTTTCCATAAGGAAGAGGCCCCGCCGGATGCGGAGCCCATCCCTGATCGGCTCATGTACGAGCTTTCTGGATCGCCACGGCATGCCCAATCCGCCCGAAGGCAGATAGCCGGGCGATCCGGCAGGCGCGCTTATAGATAAGCGCAAAATTAAAGGCAAGGGCGCCGCCCCTGCCGATTGTCACGAGAGGATCGCTCCCGCTCTGCCGTGCCCCTGGTCATCGCAGGAACTGGCCATTGCACGAAGACGATGCGGCGGCAGGCCCGGCAGCCAAAAACTGGCGAGACCAGGCCGGCCGCGGCAATCATTCCGCCTCGACAGATAGGCCGCACCGAGGCCGATCGCAGGCGATGCCCGCCTCGCGATGCGTCGGGCTGAGCCCTTTTGCTTAGGCCTCGGCTCCCGCCTGAGCCGTCTGCCGATCGGTATCGTCTTCCGGCTCGTTCGCTGCATCGACGTCGACTTCGGTCTCTTCGACTTCGGTCTCTTCCGCCTCGTTCGATTCGGCGTCATCCGATGCGTTGCCGTCCCGCTGCGCGGCGAGGCGTTCCTCGCGCTTGCGCGCCTTCTCGGCTTCCTTCTGCGCCTTCTGCAGAGCGGCGATCTTCCGCGGATCAGGGCCGAGGATCATGATCATCTGGCGGCCTTCCATCTTGGGGGCATGTTCCACCCTGGAAAGGTCTTCCAGCTCGTCACGAACCTGGTTGAGGACTTGCAGCCCGAGTTCCTGGTGCGCCATTTCGCGCCCGCGGAAGCGCATCGTCACCTTGACCTTGTCGCCGTCCTCGACGAAGCGGCGCGCATTGCGCATTTTCACTTCGTAATCGTGCGTGTCGATGTTCGGCCGCATCTTCACTTCTTTGACGTCGACGGTCTTCTGCTTCTTGCGCGCCTCAGAGGCTTTCTTCTGCGAGATGTATTTGAACTTGCCGTAGTCCAGAATCTTGCAGACGGGCGGTCGCTGATTGGGCGAGATCTCGACGAGATCAAGCCCCGCTTCCGCGGCGATGGCCTTGGCCTCGTCCGTGGAAATGACGCCGTGATTAGTGCCTTCATGATCGATCAACTGGATCTCGGGAAGCCGGATCTCGTCGTTGACGCGGGGCCCCTCCTTCACCGGAGGTGGCGCACGATGGGGTCTGCGAATGGTCAGCTCTCCTTATATAATTGCTGTCTTGCAGGCTTGGAGCGGGCTCGCAAGCCGCGCTGGGCGGGCACAATAGCATTTCGAGACGTAAATCGGAACGCAGGGCCGAGAAAAACCTCATCGAAACAAGGTCGCAGGGCCAACCCGCCGGGATCTGTCCTAGGTTTTTGCGCCTCGCGACAGAACTTCTTCGTAAAGCGCCAGCGTCTCCCGGGTCATCGCATCGAGGGAAAAACGCGACGCGTGGGATCTGGCGCGTCGTGCCAGATCGTCGATCTCCAGATGGGTAAGGGAAAGCGCGTGGTCAAGGGCGGCAGCAAGTGCCGCGGCATCGCCCGCCGGCACGCGCCACCCGGTTCTCTCCGCCTCTCCGGCCTCCGGCGGGGCGAGCACCGTCTCCCGCGACGGACCGAGATCGGTGACGATGGCGGGGACGCCCATGGCCTGAGCTTCCACCGCGAAGCGCCCGAAGGCTTCCGCCTCGACGGAGGCGACGACCGCGACCGAGGCGAGCGCAAGCGCTGCCGGCACGTCGTCGCAATGACCGGGAATGCGCACGCGTTCGCTGAGCCCCGCCTCCGAAACCTGCCGGCGCAGCCCTGCGAGATAGGCCTCTCGGCCTTGCGCGTCGCCGGCCAGAACCAGCAGAAAATCCTTGCTTTTTGCAAGTCGCGCCGCCGCCTCGATCAGAGTCGGCTGGCCCTTCCATTGCGTGATGCGCGCGACGTTGAGGATGACCGGCCGGTCTGCGGGCAAGTCCCAGGCCCGGCGCAACGCCGCGATGCGCGCCTCCGGCACGGCCGCCGGGTCGAAACGGGCAAGATCGGTGCCTCGGTAAATCGTGCGAATGCGCTCCCGCGGCGTGCCGTGGCGCTGCATGATGATGCGGGCGGTGAAATCGGAATTGGCGATGACCTCCGTCCCGCGGGCCATCACGGAATTGTAGAGGCCTTTGACGGCGCCGTTCTGATTGTAGATGCCGTGATAGGTGGTGACGAACGGCACGCCGGTCATGCGGCAGGCGAGAAGCGCCGACCAGGCGGGGGCGCGGCTGCGGGCATGGACGAGGTCGACCTTCTCCTGGCGGATCAGCGCGGCGAGCCGGCGGGCATTGGCCGCCATCACGAAAGGGTTCTTCGAGGCGACCGGCAGCCGCACCACTTCCCCGCCCTTCGCCTGCAGCTCTTCTTCCATGCGCCCACCTTCGCTGGCGACGAGGGCTCGCCCGCCGGTCTCGACGACGGCTGCGGCCATGTCGACGGCGGTGCGCTCTGCGCCGCCGGTTTCGAGCTGGGGGATTACCTGCAGGATGGTTTTTGGCATGAACGAAAGGGGCTGTGGACGGGTTGACGCCGGCACGGGCTCGGCGCACCTCCTGCGCCATAGTCCACAGCCGAGCTGCGAGGAGCGAGACTTAGAATGACGGAGACCGACTTGCAAAGCCTCGCCGTCGGGGAGGGCGAAGAAAAGCGCCGGATCGCCGTTTTGCGGCGCAATGGCCGCAGTTCGGGCGTTCGCGCGCCCGGCGTCTTCTGGCTCGGCGGTTTCAGGTCCGACATGCGCGGCTCCAAGGCCGAGGCGCTCGACGCCTGGGCGGCGCAGCACGGCCACGCGGCCACCCGCTTCGATTATTCCGGGCACGGCGAATCGGGAGGCGCCTTTCGCGACGGCACCATCTCGCGCTGGCTCGAAGAGGCGCTCGCCGTTTTCGAGGCCTTGACCGAAGGCCCGCAGATCGTCGTGGGCTCCTCCATGGGCGGTTGGATCGCCCTTCTTCTGGCGAAGGCGCTGGCCGAACGCGGCGAAACGGACCGGCTTCACGGCATGGTGCTGATTGCCCCCGCCGTGGACATGACCAAGGCCTTGATGAGTGATCATTTCGGCGAGGCGGAGCGGGCGCAGATGGCCGAGAAGGGCTTCATCGAACAGCCTTCCGATTATGCCGACGAACCCTATATCTTGACGCGAGAGCTGATCGAGGATGGCGAAAAGCATCTGTTCGCCGCCGAGCCGATCGAGATCGGGTGTCCGGTGCACATCCTGCAGGGGATGCGCGATACGGATGTCCCCTGGCGTCATGCCGAGGCGCTTCTCGACCGCCTCTGCTATGACGATGCGATCCTGACGCTGGTGCGTGATGGCGACCACCGTCTGTCGCGGCCGCAGGATCTCGCGCGGCTCGTTGCCGCGGTGGAGGCGATGGCCGCCGAACAGGCCTCCGGCAAAGGGGGATGAGGGGTCCCGAACCCTGGCCTTCAAACCCTGCCGATGTTGGACAAGACTTGGGATTCGTGCGACTGGAAGGCGATGAAGACAGAGGTCAAAATCTGCGGTTTGACGAAGCCTGAAGACATCGACGCGGCGCTTGCTGCCGGCGCCGATTGGATCGGCTTCGTCTTCTTCGCGAAGAGCCCGCGATCGCTGTCGGTTGCGCGCGCGGCAGAGCTCGCTTCGCCCGCCCGAGGCCGTGTGGGCATCGTCGCGCTGACCGTTGATGCGCAAGACGATCTCATCGAAGAGATCGCGCGCGATCTGAAGCCCGATTTCATCCAGCTGCATGGTTCGGAAACGCCGGAGCGCGCGACGGAAATCCGCTCACGTTTCGGCCTGCGCGCGCTCAAGGCGCTCGGTATCGGCGAGCGCGCGGATCTCGACAGGGCGTCCCTTTACGCCGGCCATGTCGAGCGCCTGCTCCTCGATGCGCGCCCGCCGAAAGGTGCGACGAGGCCGGGCGGCAACGGCGCCTCCTTCGACTGGCGGCTCCTGGAAGATTTTGCGCCCGGAATGCCGTGGTTTTTGTCGGGCGGCCTCAATGGCGACAACATTGGCGCCGCTTTGGCGGCGACGAGAGCGTCGGCCGTCGATGTGTCCTCCGGTGTCGAGCGGGCGCCGGGCGAGAAGGATCCGGCCGAAATCGCGCGTTTCGTCGCGGCCGTGCGCGCCCATGATGCGCGCCGCGGAGACGCGAAAGATGCAAGGCCCGCGGCGAAAGCCGCCCCGGTCGCCGCGGCCTGAGCAACGTTTGACTGTGAAGGTATTGCCCTGATGGCTGAGCCAGCAATGAAGCCCAATTCCTACCGCACCGGCCCGGACGAGCGCGGTCATTTCGGCATTTTCGGCGGCCGGTTCGTCGCCGAAACCTTGATGCCGAATATCCTCGAGCTCGAAGAGGCCTATGAGAGCGCCAAGGCCGATCCGGAATTCAAGGCCGAGCTTGCGCATCTCGCCAAGCATTATTCCGGCCGACCGAGCCCGCTTTATTATGCCGAGCGGCTGACCGAACATCTGCGCGAACAAGCGGGCGCCGGCCGGGGCGCCAAGGTCTATTTCAAGCGCGAGGAGCTCAACCATACGGGCTCGCACAAGATCAACAATTGCCTCGGCCAGATCCTGCTTGCCCGCCGCATGGGCAAGACGCGCATCATCGCCGAAACCGGTGCCGGCCAGCATGGCGTCGCCTCTGCGACGGTGGCGGCGCGCTTCGGGCTTCCCTGCACGATCTATATGGGCAAGACCGATACGGAGCGGCAGAAGCCAAACGTCTTCCGCATGCGCCTTCTCGGCGCCGAGGTGAAGCCCGTCACCGCCGGCGCGGGTACCCTGAAGGACGCCATGAACGAGGCGCTCCGCGACTGGGTCACCAATGTCGAGGACACCTATTACATCATCGGCACGGCCGCAGGCCCGCACCCCTATCCCGAGCTCGTGCGGGATTTTCAGGCGGTGATCGGCAATGAGACGAAGGACCAGCTTCAGGACCTGGAAGGCCGGCTCCCGGATGCGCTCGTGGCCTGTCTCGGCGGCGGCTCGAACGCGATCGGGCTTTTCCATCCCTTCCTCGACGACCCGGCCGTTCAGATCTACGGCGTCGAAGCCGGCGGTCATGGGCTTGATGTGGAGAACGGTCATGCCGCCTCTCTGAACGGCGGCTGGCCCGGCGTTCTGCACGGCAATCGCACCTATCTTCTGCAGAACGAGGACGGCCAGATCCTCGAAGGCCACTCGATCTCCGCCGGCCTCGATTATCCGGGCATCGGGCCGGAGCACGCCTGGCTCAAGGAGACGGGGCGCGTCACCTATGTCTCGGCGACCGACCGCGAGGCCCTCGACGCCTTCCAGCTGTGCACGCGCCTTGAAGGCATCATCCCCGCGCTCGAACCGGCTCATGCCTTGGCGCATGTGCTGAAGCTTGCGCCGCAGATGGACCGTGACCAGATCATCGTCATGAATATGAGCGGGCGCGGCGACAAGGACATCTTCGCTGTGGCCGAGCATCTCGATATGGAGATCTGAAGGGGGGACGATGACCTATTTTGAGATCTACCGTTCGCTGCAAAACCGCGATCATTACGTCGCCGTGCGTGCCGGCGATCATCGCGAGGAGGCTGAAGGCATTCGCAACAGCGAGAATCTCGTCTTTCTCCGCAACATTCCCGACGACGAAAACCCGCGCATCGCCTTCGATGCGGAAGTCGCCCGCGAGCATATCGACCGCGACGGCTTCTTCGCTTTCGCCGTGACCTTCGAAGTGAGAGACCATGTCAGCTGAGATGTCTTCCGGCGGCCGGATCGCGCGCCGCTTTGCGGCCGTCGCTCAGGAATTGCGGCCGGCCCTCGTCACCTTCGTGACCGCCGGCGATCCCGACCTTGAAACGAGCGCGCGCATTCTCGCCGCTTTGCCCAAGGCCGGTGCCGACATCATCGAGCTCGGCATGCCCTTTTCCGATCCAATGGCCGATGGGCCTGCGATCCAGGCGGCGGGCCTTCGCGCGCTCCATGCCGGCCAGACGCTGAAGAAAACGCTCGCCCTCGTGCGCGATTTTCGCGAAACCGATGCCGATACGCCGATCGTATTGATGGGGTATTTCAACCCGATCTATCAATACGGGCCGGAGAAGTTCGTCGCCGATGCCTGCGCGGCCGGCGTCGACGGGCTCATCGTCGTCGATCTTCCGCCGGAAGAGGACGACGAATTGTGCGTCCCGGCCCTGAAGGGCGGGATCAATTTTATCCGGCTTGCGACGCCCACGACGGATGACAGACGCCTGCCGGCGGTTTTGCAAAATACCTCCGGCTTTGTCTATTACGTCTCGATCAACGGCATCACCGGTTCCTCCGCCCCCAAGACGAGCGACGTGGCGGCGGCGGTGGAGCGCATCAAGGCGCATACCGATCTGCCGGTCGCCGTTGGTTTCGGCGTCAGAACGCGCGAACAGGCAGCCGCCATCGGCCGTACAGCCGATGGGGTCGTCGTCGGCTCCGCGATCGTGCAGGCGGTCGCCGGAAGTCTGGATGAAGAAGGCCACGCGACCGACGGCACGGTTGCCGCCGTCGAGGCGCTGGTGCAGGAGCTGGCCGAAGGCGTGCGTTTCGCGCGCCAGATGGCCGCCGAATAGGAGACACCGTTGAACTGGATTTCCAACGTCGTCCGCCCGAAGATCCGCGGTCTTTGGACCAAACGCGAAGTGCCGGACAATCTCTGGGTCAAATGCCCGGAGACCGGCACCATGGTCTTCTACAAGGATCTGGAGGCGAACCAGTTCGTCTTTCCGGGCTCCGGCTATCATCAGCGCATCGATGCGCGCACCAGGCTGCGTCTGTTTCTCGATTTTGCGCAATGGCAGGAAATCGAGTTCCCTGAGCCGGTCACCGATCCCCTGCGCTTCCGTGACGAACGGCGCTATTCGGACCGGCTCAAGGCCGCGAAGGCGAAGACCGGCTTGAAAGACGCAATCCTCGTTGCCGAAGGCAAGGTGGAGGGCGTCTCGCTCATCGTCGCCGTGCAGGATTTCGAATTCATGGGCGGCTCGCTCGGCATGGCCGCGGCGGAGGCTCTGATTGCCGGCGCCGAAGCGGCATATGAACGTGGCGTGCCTTTCGTGCTCATCACGGCATCGGGCGGGGCCCGTATGCAGGAAGGCATCCTCTCGCTGATGCAATTGCCGCGCACGACGGTCGCGGTCGATCGCCTGAAGGAAGCGGGACTGCCCTACATCGTCATTCTCACCAATCCGACGACGGGCGGTGTGACCGCCTCCTACGGCATGCTGGGCGACATCCATATCGCCGAGCCCGGTGCCCTCATCGGTTTCGCGGGTCCGCGGGTCATCGAACAGACCATCCGCGAAAAGCTCCCCGATGGCTTCCAGCGCTCCGATTATCTTCTCGAGCACGGCATGATCGACATGGTCGTGCCGCGTCAGGATCTGCGACCGACGGTGGCGCGTCTCTGCCGCCTCCTGATGAAGCTGCCCGAACCTCCGCCCGAGCCGACGATCGACGAAGACACGCTTGCGGAAGAGGCGCAGTTGGCAGCGGTGGCCGAGAAGCCGGCGGAAGAGCCGGCTGCCGCATCCGGGCCGCAGCCGGCCTGATAGATGGCCTCACTCGAAGAGAGACTTGAAGCGCTTCTGGCGCTGCATCCGAAGCGTATCGATCTCTCGCTTGAACGCATCGCCCGGCTGCTCGAGCGTCTCGGCAACCCGCAGGAGCGCCTGCCCCCGGTTATCCATGTCGCTGGCACCAACGGCAAAGGCTCCGTGGTCGCGTTTCTGCGCGCCATGCTGGAGGCGTCCGGCAAGACGGCGCATGTCTACACCTCGCCGCATCTCGTGCGCTTCAACGAGCGCATCAGGCTGGGCGCGGCGGGGGGCGGCCACCTGGTCGACGACGCAACGCTCATGGATGCGATTGAGGCTGTGCGCGAGGCGAATGCGGGCGAGCCGATCACCTTCTTCGAGATCACCACGGCCATCGCCTTCAAGCTCTTTGCCGAACGTCCGGCCGATTTCGCCCTGGTCGAGGTCGGGCTTGGAGGTCGCTTTGACGCGACCAATGTGATCGCCAGGCCGCTCGCCTCCGTCGTCACGTCGATCAGCCTCGACCATGCGGAGTTTTTGGGCACCGAAATCGCCGAGATCGCCATGGAGAAGGCGGGCATTCTGAAGGCTGGCGCCCCCGCCGTCATCGGCCGCCAGGACGAGCATGTGATGGCGCTTCTGGGGCTGGAGGCGGAAGCGGCGCATGCCGTTCCATTTCGGCACAATCAGGAATGGGCCGCTCACGGCGAAAACGCCCGCCTCGTCTATCAGGACGAAGACGGCCTGCTGGATCTGCCTTTGCCGCGGCTTCTCGGTCAGCACCAGATCGACAATGCGGGAACGGCGGTTGCAGCCCTCCGCGCCATCGGGGTCGACATCAGCGCCGAGGCGATCGGCCAGGGCCTGCGCGAGGCGCAATGGCCGGCGCGCCTTCAGCGTCTTTCCGAAGGTCCGCTCGTCGCCTCCTCTCCTCCCGGGAGCGAGGTCTGGCTCGATGGCGGGCACAATCCGTCCGCCGGCTCGGTCGTGTCAGCGGAAATGGCCTCGCTCTTCGACCGTGCGCCGAAGCCCCTCTTCCTCATCACCGGCATGCTGACGACGAAGGACCCGCACGGCTTCTTCTCCGCCTTCGACAGCCTCACCCAATATGTCTTCACGGTCCCCATCGAGGGACATGCGGGCTTCGATCCGCGCGAGCTTGCCGTGCGTGCGAACGAGGTCGGGCTGCCGGCGCGCTCTGCGCCGGGTGTGCGGACTGCTTTGCAGGCGATCGGCGACATGGCGACGGAACCGCCGCGCATTCTCATCTGCGGCTCGCTTTATCTCGCCGGCCAGGTGCTCAAAGAAAACGGCCCTCTGCCGGTTTAGGCAAAGGGCCGTCGAGAAATCGCGCCGCCGATCGGACGGAGACGTAGCAGAAAAGGCGGCGGCTCAGGCGGCGCCGGCAATCCACTTCTGCAGATCGCTCTTGGCGCTCGCGCCGACCTTCATGTCGACGGGCTCGCCGCCCTTGAACATGATCAGCGTCGGGATGGAGCGCACGCCGTACTTGATCGCGGTCTGCTGATTGTCGTCGACATTGAGCTTGGCGATCTTCACCTTGCCCTGCATTTCGCCCGCGATCTCTTCCAGATGCGGCGCGATCATTTTGCAGGGACCACACCATTCCGCCCAGAAATCGACGATGACGGGTGTCTCGGACTTGAGCACGTCGGCCTCGAATGTGCCGTCGCTCACGGTTTCGGTGGTCATAGAGATTCTCCTGAGATTTCACGAGGAACGTAGGGAGGGCCTTGGGGTCGGTCAAGCGAGCGGCGTACCGGAAGATGGACTGCCATGCGCGATGTCGAGAGGTGCGAGCGCTTTAGCGAGACGCTCGGCGGACACTGGAAAAATGCGCGGACCGGCGGTGAAAACGAGGGCGGCCTGGACCTTCCGCCCGGGATAAAGCGGCCCGAGAAGACGCGCGTAAAGAGCAAGCTGGCGGACCATTCCTTCGTCGACCGCAGCAAGCGAGGCGGGAGGCGACAGGCTCGTCTTGTAATCGGCGAGAAGGACGGCGCTCTCCGTCACCGCCAGGCGGTCGACGCGCCCGCCGACGGCGAAGGTCCCGCGTGAGGTCGCGATCTCGCCGACGAGCGACACCTCCCCGCGGCTTCCCTGTGCGAAGAACCCGGCAAGGTCGGGATGCGCGAGGACGCCTGCAGCCTCCGAAAGCGCGGCCGCAACATCTGCGGGCGCGGCCTCCGGCCAGTCCCGCGCGAGAAGCCGCTCCCCACGCCGCTGCCTTTCGTCGGCAGGCCAGTCGGGCATGAACTGCAGAAGCCGGTGGATCGCCCGGCCGCGGCCGGCTGCGGCGCGCATCGCCGCGCTTCGTCCGGCGATGACGGGCGCCGGCGCGCTGTCCGGCGGATCTTCCTCGGCGAGGGCACTGGAGGGGCGAAGCGGCTGCGGCGGCCGCGGTGCGGGCGCGGCCGGATGCTCTGCCCAATGTGGCAGGGCCGGAACGGCAACCGATGGTGTTTCGGCTCTTGCTTCGGGTGCGGGCGGCGGGCCGTCGCCCGGTTCCAGCCCAAAGAAGTGCAGGCGCTCGGCGAGCTCGTCGTCGGAATCTCCTTCCGCGTTTTCATCGTTCTCTGACGCGAGCGCATTCCGGATCGCCGCGTACCAGCCATCCTTGGGTGTGCGATCGCCCCTGATGCCCGTGACGTAGAGAACGTCGCGGGCGCGCGTCATCGCCACATAGAGGAGGCGGAAATATTCGTCGCGTGCGGCCTCCGCCTCCTTCGCCTCCACCTCTCGCTGCTGTGGCGTCGCGTCTTCTTTGCTTTGGCGCCAGATGAAGGCGGGATCGTCATCGTCGCCGATGAAGGCGAGTGCGTCACGGTGCTGGGGTGCCGCAATCTGGCCGCCGGTATCGGCGAGGAAGACGATGTCGGCCTCGAGCCCTTTCGCCCCATGCACGGTCATCACGCGGACGGCATCGGTTGTCTCCGAAAGCTCGCGCTTGATGTCGCCGCCGCCTTCACGAAGTGCGGCCGCCAGAGCCTGCAGACCGGGCGGAGAGACGCGCTCCAGGCTGAGCGTGGCCGAGAGGAAAAGGTCGAGCACGTCGTCCGCCTCGCTCCCCATGCGCGCCCGGAAGGCCTTGCGCGCCCCCTCGGCCTCGACGAGGCGCGTATAGAAGGCGAAGGGCGGCATCTGGTCGGCCATCGCCATCCAATGCCGCAGGCGTTCCGTGGCCTGGCTGTGGCGGGGGTCCTCGCTCGCACGAAGCCGGGAGAAGAGGGTCTCTCTGCCGCGGCCGATCGCAAGCGCCATCAGATCGTCGTCGTCGAAACCGAAGAGCGGCGATTTCAGAAGGGCCGCAAGTTGCAGATCGTCTTCCGGCAGGAGAACGACATCGGCGAGCGCCAGAAGGTCCTGGACGATGATGTGGTCGGCGAGCGCGATCCGGTCGGCGCCGGCCGTCGGCAGGTTGCGGGCTTTGAGCGCCCGCACCATGGCGCGGGCGAAACTGCCGCGCTTGCGCGTCAGGATCATGATCTCGCCGGCGGAGATCGCCTTGCCGGAGGGAAGCCGCTTCTCTGGGTGAAGCAGGCGCGCGACCTCGTCGGCAATTTCTTCTGCGAGCTTCCGCTCAGATTCCGCAGGCGCGTCGAAGGGTTGCCACCAATCCTCCGGCATTTCGCCCTTCGGCCGGATGATGCGCGGCCAGATTTCGACGCGTCCGGGCACATTCTGCCGATAGGCCTGGTGCCGCTGATAGCCGAGACGCGTCACCCGTTCGGAGAGCGGCCCGTCGAAGACGGTGTCGACCGCGTCGAGCACGGCCTGCGTGGAGCGGAAGGAGACGCCGAGCGAGACGGCGCGAAACTCCTGCGCGGCGGCCTCGGCGCGGGTTTTGAACTTGCGGCCGAGTTCGGCGAGAAGCCGTGGCTCGGCGCCCTGGAAACCGTAGATCGACTGCTTGTCGTCGCCGACGGCAAAAAGCGTCCGTGGCCGGCGTTCGGCGCTCTCGCCGGCGAAAAATTCCTCCGCCAGCCGCTCGACGATCGCCCAGGCGTCGGGGGAGGTGTCCTGCGCCTCGTCGACGAGAAGATGGCTGATGCCGGCATCGAGCTTGTATTGCACCCAGGCCGCCACGTCCGGCCGCTGCAGGAGATTGCGCGTGCGCAGGATGAGGTCGGAGAAATCGAGGAAGCCGCGCCGCTGCTTCAGGATGCGGTAACGCTGCAGGATGGCGCCTCCGATGAGGAGAAGCGCTTCCGTCGCTTCCGCCGTGCGCGCCAGCGACAGACGTTCGCGCAAGGGCTGAAGGCGGACGGCTTCGGCCGAAAAGAGGGCGTCGAGGTCGTCCCGGTTGCGGCGGAAGGCGGCCGAGAAACGCCGGCTCTCGCTGCGGACGGACCAGCCCTCCGGCTTTGCCGTCAGGAAGAAGGCGGCGCGGAAATCAGCCTCAAGCGGTCCGCCCTCATGAGCGAGGATCGCTTCCAGTGCGCTCCGTGCCCCCTCGTCGGTGCGGTTCGCCGCCTCTGCCGAAAGGGCGTCGCACAGGCTTCGACAATCTCCCGATGCCCACCCCGAGGCGCGGCAGATCTCTGCGCACAGCGCTTCTTCGCTCTCGTCCGCTTCAAGCCCCAGCCGGCGCCGGAGATCGGCAATCGCATCGTCGATGTCCTCGGAGGGGGTGTGGGTGTTTGTCGCCGCCCACGCGATCCATCGCTCCAGCCGGTCGCGTTCGGCCACGAGCGCCGCAAGAGCCGCCTCGATGTCCTGATCGGATCGCAGTGTCGCAAGCCGGGTGAAGGCGGTGCCGAGACGAGAACCGTCCGATTTGGCTGCGCGCAGGACGGCCTGCCGGGCTTCGAGGAGCAGCCCCTCGGCGGCCGTTTCGTCCAGCACCTCGAAATGCCCCGGCACGTTCGCCTCGAAGGGGAATTGGTGCAGGATCCGTTCGCAAAAGGCGTGGATCGTCTGGATGTTGAGGCCGCCCGGTGTCTCCAGCGCCTGCGCAAAGAGCCGACGTGCCCGCGTCAGGGTTTCGGGTCGCGGCGTCTCGCCCTGACTTCTGGCGATCGCCTCCGTCAGCTCTGCGTCCGGGAGCGTCGCCCATTCGCCGAGCATCTTGAAGACGCGGCCCGACATCTCCGCCGCTGCGGCCTTGGTGTAGGTGAGGCAGACGATGGCAGCGGGATCGGCCCCGGCGAGCAGCAGCCGTACGACGCGCTGGGTCAGGACATGCGTCTTGCCGGAACCGGCATTGGCGGCCACCCAGGCGGAGGCTGCGGGATCTGAGGCCTGCCATTGTTGGCGTTCGGTGGGGCTTGCCGGACGCTTCATTCCTCGCTCTCGCCGAGCGACCATTCACCGATGCGGGCAAGATGATCGTAATCGCTGCCGAACTCTCGTTCCGAGCGCGGCACGCGGTTGGAAAGGTAGGGCGTCTCGGCCTGCGCAAAATGCGCAATGAGCGCGATGAGTTTGTCTTCCGTCGCCCGCAGGCATTCCTCCAGGCTGACGCCCGGCTCGCTTTTCGTCGGCTTGCGGAAGCCGCGCGCGTGCACCTGCCCGCCTTCGCCACGGCCGGAGAGATGGTAATAGAGGAGTTCGGCGGTTTCGCCGGACGGCGTGTCTTTGAAGGCGCCGCGCCGCGCCATCAGCGCCTCCAGCGGCAATTGCGGGCTGATCGACAGGACAGCCTTGGCACTCGGCGGCGTGCCGGTCTTGTAATCGATGATGGCAAGCCGCCCGTCATTCAGAAGATCGATGCGGTCGGCCCGGCCCGTCAGGCGAAATTCCGGGCTGAGGGCCCAGTCGCCCGTCGCTTCCACATGACGTTTCTGGACCTCCGTGCGGCCGCGCTCCTGGGCGAGGAACCAGTCGGCGATGCGTTGAAAGCGCGGCCACCACAGTGCCGCCACTTCCGGCCAATCCTCGTAGGCTGCGAAAGCTTCACGACCCACTTCTGCAAGGTGCGCCTTTGCCGCCTCGTCATAAGGGCCTGCCGGGCGCTCTTTGATGAAATTCTCCAAAATATCGTGGATCAGCATGCCGCGCTCGGCCGCGCCGGCGGGCGAGGCGATCTCCTCGAAGGCGTCGAGGCCCAGCACATATTGCGCGTAGATCGCATAAGGATCGCGGATGAGCGTTTCGATGCGCGTGACGGAAAGCCGTTTCGGGCGGGCGGTGAGCGGCGGTCGCGGCTCGGGCGCGGCAAGCGAAATACTCGTCTCCGGCCGGTCGAGAAGGCGGGTCATGCCCAGGATCTCGTCGCCGCGTGCCCGCAATGCGTGTGTTGCGCTCTCGCCGGCGCGGGCGGTCAGCCGCTGCAGCCAGCGCGACGGCACCATCGGTTCCGCTCCCTGCCGCAATGCGCGGCTGAGATAGAGCTGCGGATGGCCGAGCGCCTGATAGAAATCATGAGCCGAGAGGCCGAGCCGGCGTTCGGGTGGATCGAGACCGATCGAGGCCGCCATCAGCCGCGACAGGAACGGATCGCTTTGCGAGGGGCGCGGCCAGACACCTTCGTTGAGGCCGCCGAGAATGGCGACGTCCACCGTCTGCAAACGGGCTTCGAGCGCACCCCAGATATGTACGCGCGGATCGTTGCCGCCGCGCCGGCGCACCCGAACATCGCCAATCAGCGCCTCGAAGAGCGCTGGATAATCGCCGTAAAAAAGCTCCGGACCCTCGGGTGCGGCCTCTGTCAACGCGTCGAGACGCGCGGCCATGGCCTCGCCCGCCTCGTCCTGCCAGAGCTCGCCAGGGCCGCTCTCCTCGTCGCGTCCGATGGCTGAGAGAGCAGCGACATGCGCCTTGAGGAGTGTTGAGAGGGGCGCCTCTCGCGGCACCTCCAGCATGGGCTGAAGCGCAGTCAGAAGCTCGGCCAAAAGCGCCTCTGCTTCGTCCCAATCGCGCTCTTCGAGCCCGTTGAGGGTTGCGCTCCGTGCCTCCTTCGCCAGCCACTCGGCACGGCGTTTCTGGAAGGCGCGTTGAAGCGGCTCCAGCCCTTCGGCAAGGACGGGGCCGCGCAGCACGGCGCGTTCCAGAACACGGGCGGCGTGCCGCACGCGCCCTGCCGGCCAGCCGAAGCGGGCGAGCGGGTGTTTGAGGAGTGCGAGAAGCGGGATCGCGGCCGCACCGCGCCAGGCCACCTCCGCGACGAGCCGCGCCAGGATGCCGGGCGGGGTCAGCGACAGCGGCATGCCGCCGGAATCGTCGACGCGAATCTGCCAGCGTTCCAGCATGGCGGAGACGCGGCGGGCGAGCGCCCTGTCGGGTGTGATGAGGGCGGCGGTCTGCCCGTCTTCGACGGCTCGGCGCAGGACGAGCGCGGCGGCCAACGCTTCCTCGCGCTCTTCGGCGGCCTCGATCAGCGCGACGTTGTCGAGTGCGTCCGCGAGAGCCTCCGGTGCCGGCACCGTCTCCGCCCAGATATCCGTGGTGGCGGCCGGTCTGAGCGCGTCGGAGACAAAGCGCAAGCGCCGGCCGAGGCCGGCGGGGGCGGATGCGAGCGGGATCACCGCGTCACGCGCGCAGCCGAGGCTTTCAAGCAGCTTCTTCAGCCCGAACTGCGGATGACCGGCATCGGCAGGGTCGTTGCGCGCATCGCCGATCGCCTCCCATCCGGCCGCGTCGAGCTCCTGATCGAGACCCGGCAGCACCACGGCGCCGTTCGGCAGGCGGGCAATGACGGCCAAAAGCTCCGCCGTTGCCGGCACCGAGCCGGTGGAGCCGGCAGCAATCACCGGGCCTTTCGGTCCCTGCTCGGCGAGACGGCGCGCCTCTGCCCGCAGAAGCAGATCGCGCTGCGCACCCGGATCGGCGAGGCCGCGCTCGCTCAAGATCGAAGGCCAGGCGTCTGAGACGATCGTCAGGAATTCCTGGGTGATCTGCCAGTAGCGGGCGAGGTCGTCCGGCGCGAGCTGGCCGAGTGCCTGCCAGCGCTCCGGCGCAAGGCCGACATCGTCGAGAAGGGTTGCGAGTGAGGCGGCGAGGCGCGCCGCATCGGCGGGCGATGCCGGGATGAACGACGGCTCGTCGCCAAGACCCGCCTTCTGCCGCGCGATCGCGCCCGACCAGCCGAGCACGAGCCGCGTCAAAATCAATTGCCGCGAAAGCGGCGCCATCACCGGGCGGGACAGATCCTCCGCATCGAGCCCGTCGAGCGCGCTGAGCGGTTCGTCTTCGTCGAGATCGCCGAGCGTGCGGATCTTCGGCAGGATGATGCCGGCACGGCTGCGGGCGAGGAAGTTGCCGCGGATGGCTCGGGCGGCGCGGCGCGTCGGCAGATAAAGCGTGAGGTCGGCGAGTGCCAGTGGGTCGTCGAAGCCTCCCACGCCCGGAAGACGCCCGTCATAGAGCGCCTCCACCAGCTCATCGAGAAAGGCGACACCGGCAGGCAGTGTGAAAACGTTGGGATGGTCCTGCGTGCCGGTGCTCGTCGTCATCGCTTCAGGCGGCGCTCTCCAGAATGGCCATTTCGGCGGCTTTGACGGCGTCCGGGTTTTCCACGTTGATCCACAGACCGTCGAGCTGCACCCCGAAAAGCCGACCTTCTTCGAGGGCGCGATCGAAAAGCGCGTTGAGAGAGAAAACCTCTCCCGGCGGGTCGCGGAAGAGACGGGGCGACAGGATCGCAGCACCCGCATAGGCGAACGGCGCCACGGTGCGCTCAGCCCGCCGCGTCAGGCGACCGTCCTTGCCGAGCATGAAATCGCCGGTGCCCGAATAGCCGGCCGAGGCGACGGTCGAAGCGAGAAGGAGAAGCCCGTCCATCTCATCGTCGTTCCAGCCGCTGATCAGCCAATCGAGATTGGGCCGCACGCCTTCGAGCCAGAAGGAATCGCAATTGCGCAGAAGAAACGGACCCTCGCCCAGAAGCGGCAGGGCCTTGAGGCAGCCGCCGCCCGTATCGAGGAGCTTCGCGCGCTCGTCGGAGACGATGGTCTTGGGCGCGCGACGGCGTCCGAGATGCGCCTCGACGAGGTCCGCCATGTAATGGACGTTGACGACGGCCTTCTCGATGCCGGCAGCCGCGAGGCCGTCAAGGCAATGGTCGATGAGAGCCTTGCCCGCGACCTCGATCAAAGGTTTGGGCGTGGTGGTGGAAAGCGGGCGCATACGCCGGCCATAGCCAGCGGACAACACCATGGCGGTGGAGAGAACGGCCAAGTGCGGCAACTCCGAAACGATCAGAGATAGGGGTCATAGCATCGGCGAAGCTCCGACAGAACCGGCCTCTCGAGGCTGCGACGGAGCCGCGCGCGGATGCGCGGGATATGGCTGCGATAGGCCGGCTTGCCCTCGTGTGCAAGCCGCGCGAAGGCCCCGAGCACTTTCGTAGCACGTTGTGCGCCGAGAATGGCGCAGGCATCGCGGAAGGGCGCCTCGTCGAAGGCGGGATCGGCGGCACGGCGACCTCTGATATAGCGTGCGACGAGGGCTTCTTCCTCCGCCTCGTCGATGTCGACGCGCACATCCTGTGCGAGCGATGCGACATCATAGGCGGGATCGCCCAAAAGCGCGTCCTGGAAGTCGATGACACCGACCCGGTCGGTCCCGTCGGCCCCTTCGCGCCAGATGATGTTCGGCGAATGATAATCGCGCAGCACGATCACCCGTTCACGGCCGGCAAGCCTGTCGAAAAGCGCGCGCCAGAGCGCCAGAAACTCATCGCGCGCCGCGTCGCTCATCTCCGGTCCCGCCTCGCGCCCGGCGAAATGCTCGGCGAAGAGGGCCGTCTCGACGAGAAGCGCCTCGGTGTCGTAGGGCGGCAAATCGGGTGCGCGGATGCCGCGAGATGCCGAGGAGTTCGCTGAGACCTCGCAAAGATGCAGGCGCAGGAGAAGATCGACCGCGGCTTCGTAGCGTTCGATGATCGGCCGGCGGTCGGCCGTGATGATCGGCTCGCTGCCGAAATCTTCCACCAGAAGCAGCCCGTCGCTCAAATCCTGCGCCAGGACCTGCGGCACCCGTACGCCGCGCTCGGCAAGGAGCGAGCCGACATTGAGGAAGGCCGAGAGATCGCGCGCGCGATGCGCCACCGCGTCGTAACTCTTGCCCTGCCAGACCGCCGGTCCCTCGGGCCGGGCGGGGGCATTCATCAAGATCGCCTCGGCGCCGTCGACGATGCGCTCGTAGCTGCGCCCGGAGGCATCGCCGAGGATTGGAGTGCGCGTGGCGCCGGCCCGTCCCGAGCGATCGAGAAATCGGCGGATCGCGAAGCTGCGTGTCAGCCGCTCGCCCCAGTCGCCACCGGCGACGACCATAACGTCGCGCCCTTCGGCCGCGAGTTCGAACGTGAGATTGGCGGCCTCGGGCCAGGCGAGGTCGCCGAGCTCCGGCCATTCGGCGAGAAGCACGGTGTCATCTGCAAGGTCGAAAAGCCCGATCTCCTCCGCCTCGTCGGGGTCACCCAGCCGGTAAAGATCGGCATGCACGACCGGAAAGCGTGCGAAGGGATAATCGATGCGCAGCGGGAAGGTGGGGCTCGGCACTTCGAAGGTGGGATCGCCCGCGAGGCTGCGAATGAAGGCGCGCGCGAAACTCGTCTTGCCGCTGCCGAGATCGCCCGACAGGAGGATGCGATTGCCGGGTCTTGCGGCGGCCGCAAAATCTTCTGCCAGCCGGTTCGTCGCCTCCTCGTCGGCAAGGTGCAGCCTGAAGCTCGGCGCCGTTTCCGCCTCTTTCAGCTCGATCGCGCCCCCGTCGGTCATTCGGCGGCTTCTTGAGCCTTGCTGATATCGGCAGGGAGCCGCACCCAGCTCGTGGTGCCTTCACCGGGTTCGGAATCGATGGCGATGTCGCCTTGATGCAGCTCGACGAGCCGCTTGACGATCGACAGGCCGAGGCCGGCGCCGCGCCGGCCGCCTTCAGGTGCCGTGCCTTCGAAGGGTTCGAAGACGTCGTCGCGGATTTCCGGCGGGATGCCCGGCCCCTGGTCGCGCACCACGAAGACGACCGAACCGTCCTGACGCTGTGCGCGGATTTCCACCCGGCTTCCCGGCGGCGAGAAATTGATGGCGTTGGAGAGGAGGTTGTAGAGGATCTGGCGCACGCGGGACGCGTCGGCGCGAAAATGCCCAAGCGTCTCGTCGGCCTGGATGAACAGGTCGATCTCCTTCTCCTCGATGCGGTCGCGCACGCCGACGACGGCGCCGTGCACGACTTCGCTGATGTCCACCTCGTCGATCTCGAGCTCCATGATG
Organism: Afifella sp. H1R; assembly: GCF_021462425.1. Taxonomy (NCBI): domain Bacteria; kingdom Pseudomonadati; phylum Pseudomonadota; class Alphaproteobacteria; order Hyphomicrobiales; family Afifellaceae; genus Afifella; species Afifella sp. H1R. The sequence continues at coordinate 715,733 of NZ_JAKEDY010000002.1, read as the reverse complement.
CCGGCATCGACGGTGGCGAGATCGAGGATGTTGTTGATGAGAACGAGGAGCGAATCTGAGGATTGCGCGATGTGGTCCATATATTCGCGCTGCTGGGCGTTGAGTTCGCCCGCCGCGCCGGCGGCCAGGATCTGCGCAAAGCCGATGATGGAGGTGAGGGGCGAACGCAGCTCGTAGGAGACGTGCTGGATGAAATCGGATTTGAGCCGGTCCGTTTCCTCAAGCAGCCGGTTGCGCTCTTCCAGGAAGCGATGCGCCTCGGCCTTCTCCGTCACGTCGGCGAAGGTGAGGAGCGTCATACCCTGCGGCAGCGGCACGGTGGAATATTCGATGATGGAGCCGTTGCGCCGCTCCATCCGCCCCGCGAGGCTCTCAGCCGCCTCCATCCGCGTGATGGCGTTGGAGATCTTGGTCCAGGCGCCCTGTTCGGGAAAGAACAGCATCCAATGCCCGATGAGGGTCGAGATATGCGGCTCTTCCTTGAGGAAATCGGGCGACAGCTGCCACATCTCGGCAAGCACCGGATTGTAGAGCCTCAACCTCCCGTCCGATCCGAAGACGCCCACCGCTTCCGAAAGGTGGTCGAGCGTCTCCCCCTGCATGCGCGACAGGGCGTTGACCCGGCTTTCCAGAGACAGGCGCTCGGTGACGTTCTCGTAGATATAGGTGAAGCCGCCCTGCTGATTGGGCGTGGCGATCATGCGGAAGGAGCGCCGGTCCGGCAGGTGCCACATCTCTTCGCGCGGCTGCGGATCGGCGTAATGTTCAAGATGCTGGCGCCGCCATTCGCGGTAATTCGCCTGTTCCGGCAGGCGCCGCTCGGCCCGAATCTGGTCGAGAAGGACGCCCTCTTCGGTGCCGGTCGCGAGAAAGCGCGCAGGCAGGTCCCACAGAGCCCGGAAGGCGGCATTGGCGAATTGCAGCCGTGCCTCGCCGTCGAAGACCGCGATGGCCGTCGAAAGCTGGTCGAGGAGGCGGGAGTTGACCTCGATGTTCTGCTTGAGCTCCTGGCGCGCGGTCTCGACTTCCGTCACGTCGATGGCAAGCCCGATCGTGCCGTTCTCGACCTTGATGTCGAAGATTTCCATCTGCTTTTCGGCACCGGCAATCTCGACCGGGGCCACCGCATGGTAATGGGCCCCGTCGCGATGCGCCTCGCGCACGGCGCCGCGCGTTGCCGGCTCCAGCAATTCCGTGCCGCGTGTCGTCACCATGGTGAGATCGGGTGCGCCCACGGCCTGAACATAGGCGGAATTCGCCCAGCTGAGCCGCCCGTGCTGATTGCGGCGCCACAGCGGGAAGGGCAGCGCCTCGGCGAGGCTGCGCAGCGCCGTCATCTCGGCGATGACGACGCCGGCCTGTTCTTTCAATTCGGCGAACGAGCGGCGTTCGCCGGTCAGCTCGCGCAGGCGCAAAATGACGCGGGGGCCGCTGGTACGCCCGTTCGCCTCCAGGAAGCAGTCGGTCTGCGTGCGCAGCGAGAGATGGAAGGCTTCCCCCGTTTCCCAGAGCTGATCGAGGGCCCATTGCAGCTCTTCGGCACTGCGCGGTTCGAGCCAGGAGAAGAAATCGAGAAAGAGCTCGCCGGAGGTCGGCGCGCCGACATGGCTCGGCAACGTCCCATGTACGTCCGCGGCGGCGTCGGGACGGCTCCAGCACAGGGTCTTCTGGTCGTCACTGGCAAGGAGCGCTTCGGAGCGATCGAGCGCCTGCTTGAGCCGGGCGATCTGCTGTTGTGCGGCGGCGAGGCCGTTGTCGCGGTCGCGCCGCAACAAGAGCGACAACGCAATCGTGGCCGCGCCGGCGAAGCCCGCGGTAATGGCGAGCCAGAGGATCTGGGAAAAACCCGTCCCTTCTCCGAAAAGCGGATGGGCGAACGCACTGTCGGCGGAAAAGGCGAAGAGGGCGGCGGTCGCGACGCCGGGGATGAGCCTGCCCGAAGCTCGAATCGCTCTGTGCCGGGCCTGCCGGTTCAATATCGTCTCCGCCACGTCTGCTTGATACCGGGTGACCGCCCCGGCATTCACACCCGAATCGTACCTTACCCGCTTCGCCGAAAGTCGGAAAGGTTACCGCGAGTTAATAAACATTCGGGCCGGCCGCTGGGGAGCGGCCGGCCCGATGAAGCGCTTCGCTGAAACGAATCAGTAGCGGTAATGGTCGGCCTTGAACGGCCCTTCCGGCGAGACGCCGATATAGTCCGCCTGATCCGGCCGCAGTTTGGTCAGCGTGATGTTGAGCTTCTTGAGGTGCAGAGACGCAACCTTTTCGTCCAGATGCTTGGGCAGCACGTAGACCTGGTTCTCGTACTTTTCCGACTTCGTCCACAGCTCGATTTGCGCCAGCACCTGGTTGGTGAACGAGGCGGACATGACGAAGCTCGGATGGCCGGTGGCGTTGCCGAGATTGAGGAGGCGCCCCTGCGACAAGAGGATCATCCGCTTGCCGTCCGGGAACTGAACCATGTCGACCTGCGGCTTGATATTGGTCCATGTCAGGTTGCGCAGTGCGCTGACCTGAATTTCGTTGTCGAAGTGACCGATATTGCCGACGATCGCCATGTCCTTCATGGCGCGCATGTGGTCGAGCGTGATGACGTCCTTGTTGCCCGTGGCGGTGACGAAGATGTCGGCCTCCGGAGCCGCCTCTTCGAGCGTGACGACCTCAAAGCCGTCCATCGCCGCCTGCAGGGCGCAGATCGGGTCGACTTCCGTGACCTTCACCCGGGCGCCGGCGCCCCTGAGCGACTGCGCCGAGCCCTTGCCGACATCGCCGTAACCGCAGACGAGAGCGACCTTGCCGGCCATCATCACGTCGGTGGCGCGACGGATGCCGTCGACGAGCGATTCGCGGCAGCCGTATTTGTTGTCGAACTTCGACTTCGTGACGCTGTCGTTGACGTTGAAGGCCGGGAACGGAAGAAGGCCCTTCCGCTGCAGGTCGTAGAGGCGCATGACGCCCGTCGTGGTCTCTTCCGAGACGCCGCGGATGGCGCTCCGCACCTTCACGAACCACTCGGGGTCCTTCTCCAGCCGGCGCTTGATCACCGCATAGAGCGCCTCTTCCTCTTCGTTCTGAGGGTCGGAGATGAGGGACGGGTCGTTCTTGGCGCGCGCGCCGAGGAGGATGAGAAGCGTCGCGTCACCGCCGTCGTCGAGGATCATGTTGGCGGTTTCGCCGTTCGGCCACTCGAAGATGCGGTCGGCGTAATCCCAGTATTCGGGAAGCGTCTCGCCCTTGATCGCATAGACCGGGATGCCGGCAGCGGCGATGGCGGCGGCCGCATGGTCCTGGGTCGAATAGATGTTGCACGAGGCCCAGCGCACTTCCGCGCCGAGAGCGACCAGCGTCTCGATGAGAACTGCCGTCTGGATCGTCATATGCAGCGAGCCGGCGATGCGCGCGCCCTTGAGGGGCTTCGATTCGCCGAACTCCTCCCGCAGCGCCATGAGGCCCGGCATTTCGGTCTCGGCGATTTCGATTTCCTTGCGGCCCCAATCGGCCAGCGAAAGATCTTTGACGATGAAATCTTCGTTCTGGGACATGCGGTTCTCGGCTTGTGGAAGATCAGTTGCTTGGCGCGCGGTTACCATGGTGGGCAGAGGCCAGCAAGTCGCGGCCGCGGCCTCTGTCGAGCGCCAGTTGACGATAGGGAACCTGCGCGGGGCTGTCTCGTAAAAGCTGGCGGAGCCGGCACCGATACGAAAACGGCAGGAAGTCCGGGGCTTTTGTCGCCCGGTTTCAACGTGCGCGCCGGTCCGGTGAAATGTGGCGAGCGTTGCATCGGGCGAAGCCCAGTTCAGCTTTCACGGGCGAGCTTGAGCGCAGCCGCACGCTGCATCAATGCCTGAAGCACACCGTCGAGGCGTCGCGATGCCGCGCGGTCCTTCAGCTCCTCACGCTCGTCAAAGGCGTTTTCGGCCCCCGGCAAAAGGAAATGCTCGGGGATCACGAGAGCGCCAAGTGCGCTCGCCTCGAGCACCTGCCGCAGAGCGAGAAGCCCGCAAAGACCGCCGAACGGGTCGCCCGACGCCGATGCGAGTGCGAAGACGCGGTCGCGAAAGGGCCTCACGTCCTCCCGGCCCATCCAATCGATGGCATTTTTCAAGACGGCGGGGATGCCGGCATTGTCTTCCGGGCTTACGATCAGGACGGCATCGTGAGCTCGGAATTGCCGGGCGAGGGCGCGGGCTTTCTCCGGGACACCGCCCCGCAAGTCCACATCGCCCTCGTAGAACGGCAAAGGGTAGTCGCCGAGCGACACGCGCGTCACCTCCGCACCCCGAAGGGCGAGCGTCTTGGTGGCGACGGCGGCAAGACGGGTGTTGAGCGAACCGGAGCTCAGCGAGCCCGGCAGCACCAGCACCCGAATGGCCATCAGGCAGCCTCTTTTTCGAAGATCCAGACCCGCCCGGGAGGCAGGTTGAAGGCCACCCACGGCGACTTCTCCACCGTGAAGGAGCCGGGAACGGACTTCTGCGGCGATGTGAAGGAATAAGAAAGCTGGGTCAGATTTCCGCCAGGGCGCACGCGCGACAGGCAGTCTTCGATGAACCGGCGCCGCTTCTCCTCGGGAATGAGGAGCACGGGCACGCCGGACAGGACGGCGGAAAACTTGGTGTCGGCGAACTCGCCGAGCGTGTTCTGAAGGTCGAAAGCGTCGCCGCGGATGAGATTGACCCTCGGAAAGCGCTTCTTCAGCAGGTCATAGAAATGCTGCTCGAACTCCACGCAGACGAGGCGTTCCTGCGGAATGCCGGAGCGGATGAGCTCCTCGGTGATGACGCCGGTGCCGGGCCCGAGTTCCAATGTCCAGCCTTCCGGATCGGGCCGGCCGTGCTTGATCATCATGCGGGCGAAGGCGCGACTGGACGGCGACACCGCCCCCATTTTTAAAGGGCGTTGGGCCCAAGTCTTGAAGAAGCGGAATTCGTCTTCGATCCGTTCCGCTAAAGGCGTCCCCGTTTGGACCATTTTTCGACCTTTCATGCTCTTGTCACGGCACTCATAAAGTAATGCGCCGCTTCCCCCGTTTCAGGCATTTCCATGAAACTTATGTGTCGCCGAGGGATTCCAGAAAATCCTTCACCCGGGCAAAGAAACCCGTAGATTCAGGATTGTTGTCCTCCGACTGCGCCTTTTCGAATTCCTCGAGGATTTCGCGTTGCCGCCGCGACAGGTTCTGTGGCGTTTCGACGACGATCTGCACATACATGTCGCCGAAATTGCGTGAGCGCAGGATCGGCATGCCCTTGCCTTTGAGGCGGAACTGCTTGCCGGTCTGGGTCCCCTCCGGCACCCGGACGCGCGTGCGCCCGCCTTCGACCGTCGGCACTTCGAACTGACCGCCGAGCGCCGCCGTGGTGAAGGAGACCGGCACGCGGCAGAAAATGTCGGCTCCGTCGCGCTGGAAGAATTCATGCGGCTTGATCGACAGGAAGATATAGAGGTCGCCCGCCGGTCCGCCTCTGAGGCCCGCCTCGCCTTCGCCGGCCAGGCGGATGCGCGTGCCGTCTTCGATGCCGGCTGGAATGTTGACGGACAGGGTCCGCCGCTCCGAAAGCCGCCCGGAGCCCGAGCATTTGCTGCACGGATCGGAAATGACGGTGCCGCGGCCATGGCAGGTCGGGCAGGTCTGCTGAATCTGGAAGAAACCCTGCGTGGCGCGGATGCGTCCGGCGCCGCGGCAGGTCGGGCAGGTGGTTGGCGAAGAGCCGGGCTTCGCGCCGGAACCCGAGCAGATGTCACAGGTGACGGAGGTCGGAACTTCGATCTCCACCGTCTTGCCGTTGAACGCCTCTTCGAGCGTGACTTCGAGATTGTATCGGAGATCCGACCCGCGCTCGCGTCCGCCGGAGCGGCGCCCGCCGGCCATGAACTCTCCGAAAATATCGTCGAAAATGTCGGAGAAGGAGCCGAAGCCCGCAGCCCCGGCACCGGCGCCGCCACCGCGCCCGAAGCCCCCATTCTCGAAGGCCTGATGGCCGAAGCGGTCGTAGGCGGCGCGCTTTTGCGGGTCGCGCAGCACCTCGTAGGCTTCGCCGATTTCCTTGAAGCGGTGCTCGGCCTCTTCATCACCCGGATTGCGATCCGGATGGTATTGCATGGCCATTTTGCGAAAGGCTGATTTGAGAGCCTTCTCGTCGGCCTCTCGGCCCACGCCCAGAACTTCGTAATAGTCGCGCTTGGCCACGGCTCAGGCGCTCCTCTTGATTGATGCGAAAGGCACAACCCCCACCGGCCGCAAAGCGAGTTTGCCGCGGCTGCGCTTTCCCTGCGTGTAGCGGGCGCGCCGGACGGCTGCAATGCGAGACGGGCGCAGGTTGCGCCGATTGCCTTTATTTACCACTGCAAATCGTGCAGCCCGGCAAGCCGACGGAAAGCAAAGACGCTCTCGATGCCGCGTTCCCGCGCGATTGTCCCCTTCATCCGCACAAGAGGTGCAGCGGAAGGGAAAAGTCGCGGCGAGGATTGCAGCAATGGCCATGGACCGGGCGGAAATTACGAGCCCGAGGCGATGCCTCGGGCTCTCGATCATTGGCGTTACGCGGACTTTTTCTGGTCGTCGTCCTGGATTTCCTCGAAATCCGCGTCGACCACATCCTCGTCCTTGTTGCCGCTGGCCTCGCCGGCGGCTTCCGCACCGCCTTCGGCACCGGATTCTTCCTGCGCCTTGTAGACGGCCTCGCCGAGTTTCATGGAGGCCATCGCCAGGGCCTGCGACTTCGCCTCGATGTCGGCCTTGTCGTCGCCCTTGGCGGCTTCCTTCAACTCGGCAAGCGCGGTTTCGATCGCCTGCTTGGTTTCGCCGTCGACCTTGTCGCCATGCTCAGACAGCGACTTCTCGGTGCCGTGGATGAGGGCTTCGGCCTGGTTCTTGGCTTCCACCACCTCACGCCGCTTCTTGTCGGCGTCGGCATTGGCTTCGGCTTCCTTCACCATCTTGTCGATGTCCTCGTCGGAAAGACCGCCCGAGGCCTGGATGGTGATTTTCTGCTCTTTGCCGGTGCCCTTGTCGTGCGCCGAGACATTGACGATACCGTTGGCGTCGATGTCGAAGGTCACTTCGATCTGCGGCATGCCGCGCGGTGCGGGCGGAATGCCCTCGAGATTGAACTGGCCGAGGATCTTGTTGTCGGCAGCCATCTCGCGCTCGCCCTGGAAGACGCGGATCGTCACGGCGTTCTGATTGTCTTCGGCCGTGGAGAAGACCTGGCTCTTCTTGGTCGGGATCGTCGTGTTGCGGTCGATGAGGCGCGTGAACACGCCGCCGAGCGTCTCGATGCCGAGCGACAGAGGCGTCACGTCGAGAAGCAGAACGTCCTTCACCTCGCCCTGCAGCACGCCGGCCTGAATGGCCGCACCCATGGCGACGACCTCGTCCGGATTGACGCCCTTGTGCGGCTCCTTGCCGAAGAGGTTCTTCACCACTTCCTGGACTTTCGGCATGCGCGTCATGCCACCGACGAGAACCACCTCGTCGATGTCGCCGGCCGCGATGCCGGCATCCTTGAGCGCCGCCTTCACCGGGTCGACCGTGCGCTGCACGAGGTCATCCACCAGGCTCTCGAACTTGGCGCGCGAGAGTTTCATGGTGAGATGCTTCGGGCCCGACGAATCGGCGGTGATGTAAGGCAGGTTCACCTCGGTCTGCTGCGAAGAAGAAAGCTCGATCTTCGCCTTCTCCGCGGCTTCCTTGAGGCGCTGCAGTGCGAGCGGGTCGTTCCTGAGGTCGATGCCCTGCTCTTTCTTGAACTCGTCGGCGAGATAATCGACGAGACGCATGTCGAAATCCTCGCCGCCGAGGAAGGTGTCGCCGTTCGTCGACTTCACCTCGAACACGCCGTCGCCGATTTCCAGCACCGAGATATCGAAGGTGCCGCCGCCGAGGTCATAGACGGCGATGGTCTTGCCGTCGTTTTTGTCGAGGCCGTAGGCGAGGGCGGCCGCGGTCGGCTCGTTGATGATGCGCAGAACTTCCAGACCCGCGATCTTGCCGGCGTCTTTGGTCGCCTGGCGCTGCGCGTCGTTGAAGTAGGCCGGAACGGTGATGACGGCCTTCTCGACCTTCTCGCCGAGATAGCTTTCCGCCGTTTCGCGCATCTTCTGCAGGATCATGGCCGAGATCTGCGACGGCGAATATTTCTCGCTGTTCGCTTCGACCCATGCATCGCCATTGTCGGCGCGCACGATCTTGTAGGGAACGAGCTTCTGATCCTTGGCAACGGTCGGGTCGTCGAAGCGCCGGCCGATCAGGCGCTTGACGGCGAAGACGGTGCGCTGCGGGTTGGTGACGGCCTGGCGCTTCGCCGGCTGGCCGACGAGGCGCTCGTCGTCCTCGGTGAAAGCCACCATGGACGGCGTGGTGCGCGCGCCTTCGGAATTCTCAATGACTTTAGGATTCTTGCCGTCCATGACGGCGATGCACGAATTCGTCGTGCCGAGGTCAATGCCGATGACTTTCGCCATGTTCAATCACTCCTTTGTCGGCAGGCCGGCCGGACCCCTTCTGGCATCCGCACGAGGCAAAACGCCTTCACCAGCCCCCATGGTCTGACGTTCGAAAACCTTTCGCGCTGGCTCTCCGCCGCGCGTTGACGGTCATATAAGAAGGGGGTTTCGGAGCCGCAAGTAAGAAGGGCCCTGAGGTTGCACAAGCCGTGCGGCCAACCGAGATATTGATGACACCGCTGTCGCAGCGTCTCGTGCTCGCTGGCAAGCGTTTGAAAACACAGAAGGTCTGGATTGAAAGATTCGGCATGACAGCTCTTGAGGGTTTCAAATTGGCGCCAGGCTTCCTCGACCGGGGCGCGCAGGAGCAGCTCGTCGAAGATCTGCGTGCGCTCCTGAAAGAGGCACCCTTCTACACGCCCGTCATGCCGCGTTCCGGCAAGCCCTTCTCGGTGCGCATGACGAATTGTGGGACGCTCGGCTGGGTGTCCGACCGCGCCGGCTATCGCTACCAGCCGACGCATCCCGAGACGGGTCGGCCATGGCCCGCGATCCCACAGGCTCTTCTGGATGCCTGGGCGGAACTCGGCGCCTATTCGAGGCCGCCGGAAGCCTGCCTCGTCAATTTCTATGCGTCTGGAACGCGCATGGGGCTGCACCAGGACCGCGACGAAGAGGATCTCGCAGCACCCGTCGTGTCGCTGTCGCTCGGTGACGAGGCCGTGTTCCGCATTGGCGGACACAGCCGCAAGGATCCGACCCGTTCGCTGCGCCTGAAATCCGGCGACGCGCTGGTTCTGGGCGGGGAGGCGCGTCTCGCCTTCCACGGTGTCGACCGGATCATCGCCGGCACCTCGACGCTTTTGCCGAAAGGCGGGCGGATCAATCTGACGTTGCGGCGGGTGACGAAGGGCGAATAGGTTCGCCCTCGTAGGCGCCTATGCCAGATCCTTGCCGAAATCGCTCTTGCGGAAGAGAGCGTGGAGCGTGATGCCGGCCTGACGGAAAGCCTCTTCCGCACCTTCCTGCCGATCGACGAGCGTCAACACGTGCTTCACCTCGGCGCCGGCCTCACGCAGGATCGAAATCGCCTGCATGGCCGATCCACCGGTGGTGGTGACGTCCTCGACGACGAGAAGGGACTGGCCTGTGAGGCTCTCGCCTTCCGCGAGCCCTTCGATCTGGCTCTGTGTGCCGTGGCCCTTCGCTTCCTTGCGCACGAAGATCGCCTTCACCGGCGTGCCGGCAACCGCGCTCATCGCCGCCGTCGCCGAGACAAGCGGCACGGCGCCCATGGCGAGCCCGCCGACATAGACGAGCTTCAATTCATGCGCTTTTGCCGCGACGGCTGCACCGATGAGGCGTGCGCCTTCCGCATCGAGCATCGTCGGTTTCAGGTTGAAGTAGATCGTGCTCTTGCGCCCCGAGACGAGCGTGAACTCGCCGCCCTGGCGGAAGGAGCGTTCCTTGATGATGGAAAAAAGTGCTGCTTGATCGTCCATGTCGCCTCCGCCTCCCGAAAGGCAGGAAAGCCGGCGGCGGGTCAAGCCTTCAGCGTGCCGGGCAAGGATTTGTGCAGGCCTTTCGGCCGGCAACACTGCCGAGCGTGCGCCGCGGCACCTGACGCTGCACAAAGAAAAACGCCCCCTCTTGCGAGGAGGCGCATTGGTCAAATCCGGTGGCAGTGGCGCTTACTGCGCCTCTGGCTTCGGCGCCTGATTGGCGGCCTTGTCCGGGGTCGGTCCGCCTTTGGCGACGCCGACGAGGGCCGCGCGCAGAACCCGGTCGCCGATCATGTAGCCGTCCTGGGCCACCTGCACGATGGTGCCGGCCGGCACGCTCGGATCCGGGACCTCGAACATCGCCTGATGGCGATGCGGATCGAACCGTTCGCCCATCGCCGGGATCATCACGACCTCATGGCGCTCCAGAATGCGGTCGAGCTCGCGCGCCGTCATCTGCACGCCTTCGAGCAGCGCCTTCAGCTCCGGATCTTCCGTGCCCCAGGCCTTTTCGTCGACGGCACCCAGCGCACGGCGCAGATTGTCGCCGACCTGCAGCATGTCGGTCGCGAATTTGGTCATGGCATAGCGGCGCGCGTCCTGCACGTCGCGGGCGGCGCGGCGGCGAAGATTCTCCGCCTCGGCGGCAGCCCGCAAAAGCCGGTCCGTGAGGTCGGATTTCTCCGCCTCCAGCCGGGCGATCAGCTCTTCCACACTCTCCTGTGCGGCGGCGTCCTCGGCGGCCTGCGCGGCGGCGTCTGCCTCTGCGGCGTCCATAGCAAATTCGGCGCCAGCGCCAAGCGGCGGCTCGTTGTCCTGTCTCGGCGCTTCGTTGGTTTCGGTGTTACGCTTTTCGGTATCCATCGCGAAGCTTCGATCTCTCGTAGGTGATCTCAAGTCGAGCGGCATATCAGGGCTCACACGGGGAAAATCAACCCGCACGCCCGCAACCTATGTCTAATCACGCATTCTCAGCGGCGAATGAGCTGGGTCATCAGCTGCGCCGTGTAATCGACCACGGGAATGACGCGAGCATAGTTCAGTCGCGTCGGGCCGATCACGCCGAGCACCCCCACGACGCGTTCTCCGCTGTCGCGAAAAGGCGCCACGACGAGCGACGAGCCGGAGAGCGAAAACAATTTGTTCTCCGAGCCGATGAAAATGCGCACTCCTTCGCCTTCTTCCGTCAGGTTGAGGAGCTGGATGATGTCCGTCTTGGTCTCAAGGTCGTCGAAGAGGATCCGGATGCGCTCCAGGTCCTCGATCGCCCTGAGATCCGTCAGTAGCTTGGATCGGCCGCGCACGATGAGGGTGGCCGGCTCCTGTGCCGGGCCCGACCATTGCGCCAGCCCCTCCGAAATAATCGTCTCCGACAGGGCGTCGATGGCTTGCCGGCGCTCTTCGCGCTTGCGCTCGAGCTCGGCGCGCGCTTCCGCCAGCGTGCGCCCGCGGATATGGGCGTTGAGATAGTTGGAGGCTTCCGTCAGGGCCGAGGTCGGCAGGCCGCGCGGCACCGTGACGACGCGGTTTTCCACCGTGCCGTCATCGGCGACGAGAACGACGAGCGCCCGATCCTGTTCGATGCGCACGAATTCGATGTGTTTGAGCCGCAGATCCTGTTTGGCGGCAACGACCACGCCGGCGCCTTCCGACAGGCCCGACAAGGTCTGGCTCGCCTCCGTCAGCAGCGATTCGACGCTCTTTTCGCCATCGCCGGTGCGCACCTGCTTCTCGATCGCCTGCCGCTCGCTGTCGCTGAGGCCGCCGACCTCCAGAAACGAATCGATGAAGAACCTGAGGCCCATCTCCGTGGGCATGCGTCCGGCGCTCGTATGCGGCGCAAAGACGAGACCCATGGATTCCAGGTCCGACATGACATTGCGCACGGACGCCGGCGACAAGGCCGTCGACAGAAGGCGGCTGATGTTGCGCGAGCCGACCGGTTCACCGCGTTCCAGGTAGCTCTCGACGATGCGCCGAAAGATCTCCCGCGAACGGTCGTCCAAGGCTGTCAGCATTTCCGATTTCATCATGGGACATTCCCCGGTGCCGGGGGCACCTTTGATGCCTCATATTGCTTCGTCGAGGGCATCACGCAAGGCACTCGCCTTGCCGTCGGCGGATGGAATGCGTAACAGGGCCCACATTCTTGAAGGAGGATTTCATGCGCCCATCGCGACGGGCCGCCGAGGAGATGCGCGCCGTCTCGCTTGAGCGCCGGGTTTCGAAATATGCGGAAGGATCGTGCCTCGTTCGCTTCGGCGACACGCAGGTGATGTGTCTGGCAAGTGTTGCCGAGCAGGTGCCGCCGTGGCTGCGCGGCGGTGGCCGCGGCTGGGTGACGGCCGAATATGGTATGCTCCCGCGCTCGACCGGCGATCGCATGCGCCGCGAGGCGAGCCAGGGCAAGCAGGGCGGCCGCACCATGGAAATCCAACGCCTGATCGGCCGCTCACTGCGCGCGGTCGTCGATCTGAAGGCTCTCGGCGAGCGCCAGATCACCGTCGATTGCGACGTCATCCAGGCCGATGGCGGAACGCGCACCGCGGCGATCACCGGTGCCTGGGTGGCGCTGCACGACGCGCTCGAATGGATGCGCGCCCGCGACATCGTCAAGGCTCCGGTCCTCACCGACCATGTGGCCGCGATCTCTTGCGGCATCTATCGCGGCGAGCCGGTGCTCGATCTCGATTATGCGGAAGATTCCGACGCGGAAACGGATGCGAACTTCGTCATCACCGGCAGCGGCAATCTCGTCGAAGTGCAGGCGACGGCGGAGGGCAAGCCCTTCAGCGAGGAAGAGCTTATCGCCCTCATGGGCCTGGCGCGCAAAGGTATCGGTCGTCTCGTCGATTTGCAGAAGATGGCGGTCGAGTGATGGTGAAACTGGCCTTGGAGCCCGGACCTCTCGTCGTTGCGAGCCACAATCCCGGCAAGGTGGCCGAGATCCGGGCGCTCCTCGACCCGTTCGGCTTCACGGTTCATTCCGCGGCCGATCTCGGTCTGATCGAGCCGGAGGAAACCGGCTCGACCTTCGCCGAGAACGCGATTTTGAAGGCACGCGCCGCCTGCGACGCCGCGGGCCTTCCCGCACTTGCCGATGATTCCGGCCTCACGGTCGATGCGCTGAACGGCGATCCCGGCATCTATTCCGCCCGCTGGGCAGGGCCGGACAAGGACTTTGCCCAGGCGATGCGCAACATCGAGGAAAAGCTTCAGATGCAGGGGGCGGTGACGCCCGAAGCCCGCGGCGGAGCCTTCGTCTGCGTCCTGGCGCTCGCTTTGCCCGATGGGGTGGTGGAGAGCTTTGAAGGAAAAGTGGAGGGCACGCTGGTGTGGCCGCCGCGCGGCGAACATGGCTTCGGTTACGATCCGATGTTTCAGCCGGAGAGCCATGAGCGCACCTTCGGCGAGATGAGTGCGGAAGAAAAACACGGCTGGAAGCCCGGTGAACGCAATCCGCTTTCGCATCGGGCGCGTGCGTTCGAAGCGTTCGCCGTTGCCTGTCTCGGTCTCAACGGAGGCTGATGCTGCATGATCCCGGCCGCGGAGACGGAATTTGGCATCTATCTGCATTGGCCCTTCTGCGCGGCCAAATGCCCGTATTGCGACTTCAACTCGCATGTGCGGCACCAGAAGGTGGACCAGGCGGCTTTCGTTTCGGCTTTCCGGCGCGAGCTCGGCTTTTTTGCCGAGCGCACGCGCGGGCGCCGGGTGACGAGCATCTTCTTCGGTGGCGGCACACCGTCCTTGATGGAGCCGGCGACGGTCGCAGCGCTTCTCGAGGCGATCGCCGCGAACTGGACGGTTGCGGAAAACGCCGAAATCACCCTCGAGGCCAATCCTTCGAGCGTCGAGGCGGAGCGCTTCCGCGGCTATCGCAAAGAGGGTGTGAACCGGGTTTCACTTGGCGTGCAGGCCCTCGACGACGCGTCGCTGAAGGCGCTCGGCCGGCTGCACAACCGCGCCGAGGCGCTCGCAGCTGTCGAACTCGCCCGCGAGATCTTTCCACGCCTCTCCTTCGACCTCATTTATGCGCGCTCGAACCAGTCGCTTGAGGATTGGCGGCGCGAGCTCGGCGAGGCCATCGGCTTTGCGGCCGATCATCTGTCTCTTTATCAGCTGACGATCGAGCCGGGCACGCCGTTTGCGGCCCTCCATCAGGCCGGCAAGCTCACGTTGCCCGATCCCGACGCTTCGGCCGATTTCTACGAGCTGACGCAGGAGATGATGATTGCCGCAGGCCTGCCGGCCTACGAAATCTCCAACCATGCGCGGCCGGGGGCGGAAAGCCGTCACAACCTCACCTACTGGCGCTATGGCGAATGGGTCGGCGTCGGTCCCGGCGCCCATGGCCGCGTGCGCGGCGAGGGTGGGCGTTTTGCGACCGTGGCGGAGGCGCATCCGGAGACATGGCGCAGCCGGGTCGAAGAAGCAGGCAACGGCCTGATCGAAGACCGTTTTCTGAGCCTGGAGGAGGAGGCGGACGAGCTCCTCGTTATGGGTCTGCGTCTCGTCGAGGGCATCGATCTTGCGCGTTATCAGGCGCTTGCCGGCCGCCCGCTGCAGGAAAGCCGGATCCACGACCTCGTGGAGCACGGCATGATGCAGCTGGAGCCGGACGGCCGTCTGCGCGCGACGCCTGCCGGTCTCGTCGTCCTCGATGCCGTCGTGGCCGATCTTGCTGCGTGATGAGAGCCTTAAGGTGGTGGTTAACCCGGCCTTAAATTGCCGCTTTTAGCGTTACACCGGATCCTTATGGCAGTGCAGGACATCTGATGGCGGGGCGGAAGGCAAAGCAGCGCGTCGAGCCGCGGCTCGGCGAGAGCGGCGGCATCCGCGTGGAGGCGCGCGACCGGCCGGCCGGCGGGACGTCGCAGCGCAAACCGAAAGCCAAGACGGCAAAAAGCCGTTCCTCCGCGCCCCGCAGAAGAAAGGCGCGCGGATCGGGCGGCGGATTTCTGAGGCGGACGGTCTACTGGGGGTCGGTTCTGGCCGTGTGGGGCTTGATCGCCGTCGTCGGCATCATTGCCTGGTATGGCGTCCAGATGCCGCCGACGTCGGAATGGCGGGTGCCGGAGCGGCCGCCCAATGTGCGCATTCTCGCGGTCGATGGCGCCCTCATCGGCAATCGGGGTGACACCGGCGGCCAGGCAGTCAGGCTCTCCGAACTTCCCGATTATGTGCCCGAGGCGGTGATCGCGATCGAGGATCATCGCTTCCGCCAGCATTTCGGCGTCGATCCGATCGGCCTTTCCCGTGCGGTCGTGCGCAATCTCGTCTCCGGCGGTGTCGTGCAGGGCGGCTCGACGCTCACCCAGCAGCTTGCCAAGAACATGTTCCTGACGCCCGAACGCTCGATCCGGCGAAAGATTCAGGAAATGCTTCTGGCGCTCTGGCTGGAGCACAAATACTCCAAGGGCGAAATCCTGGAGATGTATCTGAACCGGGTCTATTTCGGCGGGGGCGCCTATGGCGTCGATGCGGCGGCCCATCGCTTCTTCGCCAAGGATTCGAGCAATCTCAACCTGGCCGAAGCCGCGATGCTGGCGGGTCTCGTCAAGGCACCGTCGCATTATCAGCCGGACCGCAATTTCGATGCGGCCGAGGCGCGCGCCCGCCTCGTCCTCGATGCGATGGCGCGCGAAGGCTTTGTCACCGCCGCGCAGGCGAAGCACGCCAAGGAGAATCCGCCACGCATCGCCTCGCGCCATCGCGTTCATGCGGAAAACTACGTTGCCGATTTCGTCATGGATCGGCTCCCCTCCTATGTCGGTGCGATCGACGAGGACGTCACGGTCTACACCACCATCGATCTCTCGCTGGAGCGCGAGGCCGAATCGGCGCTTGTCGAAGGTCTGAAAGCGAACGGCGACAAATACGGCGTGCATCAGGGGGCTCTGGTGGCGCTCGACGGAACCGGGGCGATCCGTGCCATGGTCGGCGGGCGTTCCTACGACAAGAGCCAGTTCAACCGCGCGGTTCAGGCGAAGCGCCAGCCCGGCTCCTCCTTCAAACCCTTCGTCTACCTGACAGCGCTCGAACAGGGGCTCAGGCCGGAGACGGTGCGCGTCGACAAGCCGGTGCGGATCGGCAATTGGGAGCCGCACAATTACTCCAACAAATACGAAGGGCCGGTGACGCTGAAGACGGCGCTCGCCCGCTCGCTGAATACGGTCGCTGCGCAGCTTGCCGCCGAAGTCGGACCGCAGAACGTCGTCGCGACGGCCCACCGGATGGGCATCAGCTCCGACCTCAAGGCCAATGCCACGATCGCTCTCGGAACGTCGGAAGTGAGCCTGTTGGAGCTGACGGGTGCTTATGCGCCGCTTGCCAATGGCGGTTTCGCCGTCCTCCCGCACGCGATCGAGCGCGTCGTCACCGATGACGGCAAAACGCTCTTCCAGCGTTCCACCCCGGGGCTCGGACGTGTCGTGGATCTGCACACCGTCGCGATGATGAACGAGATGATGAAGGCGACGCTGGAGATCGGGACCGGGCGCAAGGCCCAGATCCCCGGCTGGCCCGCCGGCGGCAAAACCGGCACAAGCCAGGATTGGCGCGATGCCTGGTTCGTCGGTTACACGGCCAATCTGACGGCGGGGGTGTGGGTCGGCAATGATGACAATTCGCCGACCAAGAAGGCTTCGGGCGGCAATCTGCCGTCGATGATCTGGGCGGATTTCATGAATGCGGCGCATCGCGGCGTTGCGGTGGAGGCCTTGCCGGGCGAGGGGCTCTACAGCCCTGCGATCGCGCAAAACCCTGGGGCGGGACAGCCTTCGGCCGCGGGATCCGGGGGCGATGCGCAATATCGCGACTGGATTCTCAACCGCGACGGCGACCGCACGCAGACCGGTCCATCGCGGCCGCAGCGCGGCAATGGCGGCCAGGGAGGCATTGGCGGATTCTTCGGCCGTATCTTCGGCAATTAGAAGGATTTATGTCATCGCGACAACAGGCCCGCCTTGCGCATGCAAAGCGACCTTGACGGCGACGTCCCTCCCGGGCAAGACCCACCGAACGACCTTCCTGCCCGTGCGGATCAGCCTTCGGGTAGCTCTCCCATATTCAAAGGAGGCGTGTGCGTGCCCCGAGAACATTTCCTGTTTACCAGCGAGTCGGTGTCTGAGGGCCATCCCGACAAGGTGTGCGACCGTATTTCGGACTGCGTGGTCGATGCCCATCTGGCAAAGTTTCCCGAAGCTCGCGTGGCCTGCGAGACGCTGGCGACGACCAACCGTGTCCTGATCGCCGGTGAAGTGCGCGGCTCGCCCGAGGTCGATGCGGCCGTTGTCGAGCAATGTGCCCGCGAGGCGATCCGCGACATCGGCTATCAGCAGGAAGGGTTCCACTGGCAGACTTGCCAGGTCGATGTGCTCCTTCATGAACAATCTCCCGACATCGCCCAGGGCGTCGATGCGGGCGAGGCGAAGGAAGAAGGCGCTGGCGACCAGGGCATCATGTTCGGCTTCGCCTGTCGCGAGACGCCGGAGCTCATGCCGGCGCCGATCCTTTACGCGCACAAGATCCTCCACCTGATGGCGGAAGCGCGTCACGCCGGCCATGCGCCGGAGCTGATGCCGGATTCCAAATCGCAGGTGACGGTGCGCTATGAAAACGGTGTGCCGGTCGGCGTGCATTCGATCGTGGTGTCGACGCAGCATGCCAAAGGCCTGACCTCCGCGGACGTGCGCAAGATCGTCGAGCCCTTCGTCTATAAGGCGCTGCCGGAAGGCTGGATCAACGACGAGACCACCTGGCACGTCAATCCGACCGGCAAGTTCGAGGTGGGTGGCCCGGACGGCGATTGCGGCCTGACCGGACGCAAGATCATCGTCGACACCTATGGCGGTGCGGCTCCCCATGGCGGCGGTGCCTTCTCCGGCAAGGATCCGACCAAGGTCGATCGCTCGGCCGCTTATGCGGCGCGTTACCTCGCCAAGAACATCGTTGCGGCCGATCTTGCCGAACGCTGCACCATCCAGCTCTCCTATGCGATCGGCGTCGCCAAGCCCTTGTCGATCTATGTCGATACGCACGAGACGGCGAAGAATGTGCGTGCCTCCGACATCGAACGTGCGATCAACAAGGTGATGGATCTCTCGCCACGCGGCATCCGCCAGCACCTGCAGCTCAATCGCCCCATCTATGCCCGCACGGCTGCCTATGGTCATTTCGGCCGGCCGCCGGAGGCCGATGGCGGCTTCTCTTGGGAAAAGACCGATCTCGCCGACAGCATCCGCGACGCGCTCTGAGAATGGGTCGGCCGCGGACCGGCCGACCACAAGCTCGCTTCACGGCCGCCGCAAGGGCAAGAAGCTCACCGCCCATCGCGAGGCGCTCATGGAGCGCCTCTTGCCGCAGCTTGCGCTCGATCTGAGCGAGCCGGCGCCCGAAAGTCTGTCGGGGCTTTTTGCGGCTGGCGTCGAGGATCTGCGCCTGGAGATCGGCTTCGGCGGGGGCGAGCATCTGATCCACGAAGCCCAGAAAGCGCCGTCCTCTGGCTTTTTCGGTGTCGAGCCTTTCGTGAACGGCATGGCGAAGGCCGTCGCCGCGATCGAAGGCGAAGAGCTGGCGAACATCCGCCTTTACGACGGCGATGCGGCCAACCTTCTCGATTGGCTGCCGCCGACGAGCCTGTCGCGCGTCGATCTTTTCTATCCCGACCCCTGGCCGAAGCGGCGGCATTGGAAGCGCCGCTTCGTCAATGCCGGAAACCTTGCGCGCATTCATCGTGTGCTGTGTCCGGGCGGGATTTTCCGCTTTGCAAGCGACATCCCTTCTTACGTCGATTGGACGATGATCCGCGTCCTGCGCCATGGCGGCTTCGCATGGCCGGCCGAGACGGTGGCGGACTGGCGCGAGCCCTATCCCGGCTGGCCCGGCACGCGCTACGAGGCGAAGGCACTGCGGGAAGGGCGTCGGCCGGCTTATCTGACTTTCCGAAAAATCTAGCGCCTCAGGCGCGGGCGAAGACGCCGCCGCGACGTGCGTCGCCGGCACCGGAAAAGCGGCCTTTTCCGTCGTTTTCGGCGACATGCACGCCGCCGAAATAAAGCGAGCGCTCGCGCCAGGCCCTGAGCTCCGGCTCGATGTCTCTGAGCCGTGCGAGATCGGTGCTCTCGCCGGCCGCCTCCACGTCGAGCTGCCCGTTCTCGAAATGCAGGCGCGGCGCCGACACGGCCGTGTCCGCATCCGCATGTTCCAGAAAGAGGTTGGCCGCGACGTTGAAGATTGCCGTGCGGATGCGCGAGGATCCTCCCGTGCCGAAGGCGGTGATCTCGCCATCCGGGCCGAGCGCCAGCGTCGGCGCCATCATGGAGGAAAGGCGCATGCCCGCCTCGCAGGCGTGGAAGCCCTTCGGATTGAGATCCTCCTCGCCCAGCATGTTGTTGAGCATGAAGCCCATTCCCGGCACCATCCGGCCGTTGCCCTCGCCGTTGGAGACGGTCGCAGCGGCCGCCATGCCGGCGCGGTCGACGACACTCACATGCGTCGTGCCGCGGCTGACGACGCGGCTTGCCGGACCATCGTCGTCTCGGTCGGCAAGGAGCGCGTCGAAATTTCTGGAAAGGCGGGCTTTCTCCATCTCCCTGAGGGCTGTCAGCCTGGCGGGCGCGTCGCTTTTCTTTTGCCGGACGAGCGCCTGGAGCGCGATCGCCGAAAGACTGCCTCCGAGTGACGGGGGTGGATTGAGGAAGAGCGTCGTTTCGCCGAGCGAAAGGGCAAGCGGATCGCGCTCCTGCACCTGGTAGCGGCGGAAATCCGCGGTTTCGAGCAGGCCTCCATGCGTGGTGCACTGCTCGATCATCGCCGCCTCGAGCGTGGCAAGGCGTCCGGCTCCGACTTCCTGGAAGGCCTCGCCGAGCGCCTCGTTGCGGAAGACGTCGCCGGTCTGCAAAAGGTGCCCCGAAGGGGCAAAAAGCCGGCGCACGTCGTTATCCGCCGTGATGATCGGTTCGACGATCTCGAACATGCGCGCCTGCAATGGCTCGATCGTCACCCCTTTGCGGGCGACTGCGATCGCGGGCTCCACGAGATCGCTGAGCGGCAGGCGGCCGAGCTTTTCTGAGGCGGCCGCGATCCCGGCAAGAAAACCGGGCGTTGCCGCCGCGCCCGCACCGATATGGAAGGATTGGGTGGTTTCTCCGAAATCGGCATGGATCTCGAAAAAATCGATGTCTCCGTCGGGCGGCAAAGCGAGGGGCGCGTCGCAGAAGAAGTCGAAGAGATGTGGCTGCGCGCCGTCATAGGCCATGAGGAAACCACCCCCACCCGGCGCGGCAAGGATCGGTTCGGTGACGCAGGCGGTCAGCAGCGCCCCGATGCAGGCGTCCACGGCATTGCCGCCTTCGCAGAGAATGGCGACCGCGGCGGCCGCCGTCTCAGGATGGCCGCAGGCGACGGCGCCCTTTGCCTGCTCTTTGCCCATGAAGCCTCGCTAAGTCGCAGGTGAGACCGAAACGATGAACCGGCACCCGGAATCAGTTGGACGGGTCCCGAAGCCAGATACAAAACGGCCGGCGCACCTTTGCGATACGCCGGCCGTGACAACAAAAATGACGGCGTCGCCTATTCGGCGGCGGCTTTCAGACGCGGAGCGGCCGCCAGAACCTCCGCATCGACGTCGTCGGCGAACTGCTTGAAGTTCTCAGAGAACATCTCCAGGAGCTTCTCGGCCTGACGGTCGTAGGCGGCCTTGTCGCTCCAGGTCTCTCGCGGATGCAGAACCTTGCCATCGACGCCTTCGAGCTCGGTCGGGATCTCGAGGCCGAAGACCGGCTCCTTCTCCATCGGCGCCTTCTCCAGCGTGCCCTCGAGCGCGGCTTCCAGCAGCCGCCGCGTCAGCTTCAGCGGCATGCGCTTGCCGACGCCGTAGGGGCCACCGCTCCAGCCGGTGTTGACCAGCCAGCAGGTGACGGCGTGCTTGTTGATGTGCTCGCGCAGAAGATCGCCATAGACGGCGGGAAGGCGCGGCATGAACGGCGCGCCGAAGCACGTCGAGAAGGTCGCCTCCGGCTCCGTCACACCCCGCTCGGTGCCCGCCACCTTGGCGGTATAGCCCGACAGGAAATGCACCATCGCCTGCTCGGCCGAGAGCTTGGAGATCGGCGGCAGAACGCCGAACGCGTCGCAGGTCAGCATGACGATGTGGTTGGGCTGGCCGCCCATGCCCGTCTCGCTTGCATTGGCGATATAGTCGAGCGGATAGGCGGAGCGGGTGTTTTCCGTCAGCGATCCGTCGTCGAAGTCTGGTTTGCGCGTGTCCTCGTCGAGGACGACGTTTTCCAGAACCGTGCCGAAGCGGGTGGACGCGGCGTAGATCTCCGGTTCCTGCTCCGCGGAAAGCCGGATCGTCTTGGCGTAGCAGCCGCCTTCGAAATTGAAGACGCCGTTCTCGCTCCAACCATGCTCGTCGTCGCCGATGAGCGTGCGCTCAGGATCGGCCGACAGGGTCGTCTTGCCGGTGCCCGACAGGCCGAAGAAGATGGCGACGTCGCCATTGTCCGCCTCGTTGGCCGAGCAATGCATCGGCATAACGCCCTTCTCCGGCAGGAGATAGTTGAGAAGCGTGAAGACCGACTTCTTGATCTCGCCGGCATAGGCGGACCCGCCGATGAGGATGAGTTTCTTCGAGAAGTTGACCGCGATCACGGTTTCGGTGCGGCAGCCATGCCGCTCGGGATCCGCCTTGAAGCTCGGCAGATCGATGACCGTGAACTCCGGCAGGAAGGAGGCGCGGGCCTCTGCGTCCGGTACGCGCAAAAGGTTGTGAATGAACAGCGAATGCCAGGCGAGCTCGGTGTAGACGCGAACATTGAGGCGATGAACCGGATCGGCCCCACCGCACATGTCCTGCGCATAGAGCGTCATGCCGTCGGCATGGGCGAGAAAGTCCTCGCGAAGACGCTCGAAAGCCTCCGCCTCCATGGCGCCATTGCCGCCCCACCAGATGGTGTTTTCCGTCTTTTCGTCGCGGACGATGAACTTGTCTTTCGGCGACCGACCGGTGTGCTTGCCGGTCGTGGCGACGACCGCGCCGTCTGAAGAAAAGCGGGCTTCGCCCCGCCGGATGGCGTGCTCGGCAAGCTCCGCCTGCGGAAGATTCCAGAAAACCCTTTTGACCCTATCAAGCCCAACAGCTTCGACCCCGCATGCGGGGTTGCGCTTGCCACTCTCCTCCACCATTCACTCCTATATGTTTTTGAGCCGGACATCCCCCCGGAGCCGGCTACCCCTGTTTCTGCATAGACGGGTGCTATGCGCAGTCGCAAGAGCGACATTTGCAACTCTGATCCCTAATTCGCAGTTGTGTCCCTGCGACGGCAGGCATCTTTTAAGTTACGGAACCTTACAGATTTCTCATGTTCCGCAACGGCATTTTTTGTGCAACCTGCCACAATTCGTTCGCATTCTGTCACAAGAGCGGCGCAGGCGCAGTCTTTGGCGCCGCAAACCACCGGTAGGAGCATCACCCCATGGCGACCATCGCACTCGTGGATGACGATCGCAACATCCTGACTTCCGTGGCGATGACGCTGGAATCGGAAGGCTATCGCGTCACCACATTCAACGACGGCGCCTCCGCGCTGGACGGGCTGACGCAGGCTCCGCCGGACCTTGCCATCCTCGATATCAAGATGCCGCGCATGGACGGCATGGAGCTCCTGCGCAAACTGCGACAGAAGACCGACCTCCCGGTGATCTTTCTGACCTCGAAGGACGAAGAGATCGACGAGCTCTTCGGCCTCAAGATGGGGGCCGACGATTTCATCAAGAAACCGTTCTCGCAGCGTCTTCTGGTTGAACGGGTGCGCGCCGTCCTGCGCCGGGCCCAGCCGAAGGAAATGGGCCCTACACGCACCGGCGACAGCTCGAAGACATTGGAGCGCGGCGCCCTTGTCATGGATCAGGAACGCCACACCTGCACGTGGAATAACGAGAATGTGACCCTGACCGTCACCGAATTCCTGATTCTTTTTGCGCTGGCCCAGCGCCCGGGCGTGGTCAAAAGCCGCAATGCGCTGATGGATGCGGCCTATGACGATCAGGTCTATGTGGATGACCGCACCATCGACAGCCACATCAAGCGGCTCCGCAAGAAGTTCAAGGCCGTCGATGACGAGTTCAACATGATCGAGACCCTCTACGGTGTCGGATATCGCTTCCGCGAGACATGAGAGCGCTTTAGCCCATGGTGGCTGAGACGCATCCAGGCGAGACGCACAGGCGCGAAGAGACCCCGCGGCAAAATGAAGCGCTGCGGGCGCGTCGGCGTTGGCGACGGCTCCTGGTCTTGCCGTTCGCCAGAGGCCTGTCGATTCTTGCCCAGGCGAGCTTTTCGAGCGTCAGCCGCCGCATCGTCACCCTCAACCTCGCCGGCCTCATCGCGCTCGTCCTTGCGGTTCTCTACCTCAACCAGTTTCGCGCCGGCCTGATCGATGCCCGCGTCGAAAGCCTGAGAACGCAGGGGGAGATCATTGCCGCGGCGATCGCCGCGCAGGCGACGGTCGAAACCGACGCGATCACCATCGATCCCGACAAGCTCCTGGAATTGCAGGCGGGCGAAAGCGTCTCATCTTTCGATGTCGGCGAGACCTCGGCCGATTTTCCGATCAACCCGGAACGCGTCGCTCCCCTGTTGAAGCGGCTGATGACGCCGACGCGCATTCGCGGCCGCCTCTACGATCAGGAAGGCAACCTGATCGTCGATTCCAAGGGGCTTTACACGCGCGGTCAGATCCTGCGCTTCGATCTGCCGGCACCGGAAGAAACCCGGTCGTGGTGGGAAAAGTCCTGGGACAAGCTCCGCCTCTGGCTGCGGCGCGGCGATCTGCCGAAATATCATGAGGTCGGTGCCGGCGACGGCCGGGCCTATCCCGAAGTGGTCAACGCCCTTTCAGGCCAGGCCGGGTCCGTCGTGCGCGTCGGAGAAGACGGCGGCCTGATCGTTTCGGTCGCGGTGCCCGTGCAGCGCTTCCGTGCCGTCCTCGGCGCGCTGCTTTTGTCGACCGAATCGGGCGACATCGATGCGATCGTCCATGCCGAACGCATGGGCATCTTCCGCGTCTTCCTGGTCGCTGCGAGTTCGACCGTCCTGTTGTCGATCCTGCTGGCGAGCACGATCGCGGGCCCCATCAGCCGCCTCTCTCAGGCTGCGGAACGGGTCGGGCGCGGCGTGCGCTCGCGCATGCAGATCCCCGATTTCGGCGAGCGCAAGGACGAGATCGGCCATCTGGCGCGTTCGCTGCGCGACATGACCAACGCGCTCTACAGCCGTATGGACGCGATCGAACGCTTTGCCGCCGATGTCGCGCATGAACTGAAGAACCCGCTGACCTCGCTCCGAAGTGCCGTCGAGACCCTCCCGATCGCGCGAAGCGAGGAGAACCGCGAGCGGCTTCTCGATGTCATCAAGCACGATGTGCGTCGCCTCGATCGGCTGATCAGCGACATCTCCGATGCCTCCCGCCTCGATGCCGAACTGGCGCGCGAGGACACGGAGCCGGTGGATATCGCCCGCCTTCTCGAGGCGGTGGTGAGCGTCGCGCGTGAGGTGCGCACGACCGATCCGAGCCAGCTCACCCTCAGCCTCAAGTCCGGAAAGTTCGGCAAGGACGCCTTCTACGTCCTCGGCCATGACAGCCGCCTTGGTCAGGTGTTCAACAATCTGATCGACAACGCGCTGTCCTTCTCCCCCGACGACGGCGTGGTGCGGGTCGTGGCCGAGCGCTTGCCCGGGCGGATCGTGGTCGTGGTCGATGATGACGGCCGCGGCATCCCGGAAGACAATTTCGAGCGCATTTTCGAACGCTTTTACACCGACCGCCCCGAGAAGGAGGCTTTCGGCAACAATTCTGGTCTCGGTCTCGCGATTTCGCGGCAGATCGTGGTCGCGCACCGCGGCACGATCACTGCGGAAAACAGGCGCAACCGGGACGGCTCCGTGGCGGGTGCGCGCTTCACGGTCGTCCTGCCGGCAGCCGATTGAGGGGCCATGTCGCTGCGGCTGCACGCAAGCTGTGTTCTCTGGCAAGGGGCCGGCATTCTCATTCGCGGCGCGTCGGGAAGCGGCAAATCCATGCTCGCCTGGTCGGTCCTTGCGGAAGGTGGACGCCTCGTTGCCGATGATTACTGCGATCTGACGGCCTGCCATGGCCGCCTCGTCGCCACCTCGCCCGCAGCGACCGAGGGGTTGATAGAGCTGCGGGGCCGCGGGCTCGTGCACCTGCCTCATGAACAGGCAGCGGTGATTCGCCTTGTCATCGATCTCATCCCGGAGGCGGCTCTCGAACGCCTGCCGGATGCCGAGGATCTCACGACGGAGATCGCCGGGATACGCCTGCCACGCCAACCGGCTCCGGCACGGAGCCCTGCGACGCTGCTGCTCGTGCGAACAGCGCTTGCCGCAGCCCTTCAGCCCAGCGAGGGACTTGCAAGGTGACGCATTTTTGTGGCCAAGATGACAACCCTTGCACAATGGATCGGCAAACCCCGTATGATCGGATTAGTCCTCGTCACCCACGGCCAGCTCGCTTCTGAATTTCGCGCTGCTTTGGAACATGTGGTGGGGCCTCAGCAGGGCTGCGCGACGATCTCCATCGGCCCCGATGACGATATGGAGGATCGGCGCCAGGACATCGTTCAGGCGGTGCAGGAGGTCGACGCCGGCGACGGCGTGATCCTGTTGACCGATATGTTCGGTGGCACCCCTTCGAACCTTGCGATCTCAGTGATGGAGCCTGGCCGTATCGAGGTCGTGGCCGGCGTCAACCTGCCGATGCTGATCAAACTCGCGAGCATCCGCGGCGATGCGGAGCTCGACGAGGCGACGGTCGCGGCGCAAGATGCCGGGAGGAAATACATCAACGTTGCCAGCCGGATCTTGTCCGCCAAATGACCACGATCGCTCTGGAGAGCCTGCCTTTGCGACGCCTCACCATCTGCAACAAGCGGGGCCTTCACGCACGCGCTTCGGCGAAGTTCGTGAAGCTCGCAAGCTGTTTCGATGCAGAGGTGGTGGTCATCAAGGACGGCCAAAGCGTCGGCGGCACCTCCATCATGGGTCTGATGACGCTCGCCGCAGCCCCCGGCTGTTTCATCGATATCGCCGCCGTCGGGCCGGATGCGGATGCCGCGCTTGAGGCGCTTGCTGCCCTCGTCGAAGGCGGGTTCGGCGAAGATGTGACCCGCGAGCCGCGCGACTGAGGCTGGAAGTGCCGGCCGTCCCTCCGTAATCTCAGGAGACGTTTTCAAAGCCGTTCGACCGGGGGCCGCAAGATCTGCGCCCGGCGTCGGCGAAGCACTGCGTGAGGACCACGAGGATGCAACAGCTGGGTGTCAGCCCGATTGCGGTGACGCGCCTCGCCAAGCGCTACGGCCCGGTCAGCGCCGTCGACGGCATCAGCTTCTCGGTGCCCGCCGCCTCCGTCACCGGCCTCCTCGGCGGCAACGGCGCCGGCAAGACGACGACGATCGCCATGCTGATGGGATTGATCACGCCGAGCTCGGGGGAAGCCCGCATACTGGGTGCCGACATGGCGCGCCAGCGCTACCAGGTTCTCCACCGGATCAATTTCGAAAGTCCCTATGTGGAAATGCCGATGCGGCTCACCGTGCGGCAGAACCTCAAGGTCTTCGGGCGGCTCTACGGTGTCGCCGACCTCAAGGAGCGCATCGACGAGCTCGCCGGCGAGCTGGCGCTTCGGGATTTTCTCGACCGCCCGTCGGGCAAGCTTTCCGCCGGACAGAAAACCCGCGTGGCGCTCGCGAAATCCCTGATCAATCGGCCCGAGGTCCTCCTCCTCGACGAGCCGACCGCTTCGCTCGATCCCGACACCGCCGATTGGGTGCGCACCCATCTGGAGCGCTATCGCCGCGAACGCGGCGCCACCATTCTCCTCGCCTCGCACAACATGCCCGAGGTGGAGCGTCTCTGCGATGACGTCGTCATGATGAAGGGGGGCGTGATCGTCGATCAGGGGGCCCCCTCGGAGCTTATCTCGCGCTATGGCCGCGAGACCATGGAAGACGTCTTCCTCGATGTCGCCCGCGGCCGCAGGCAGGGCGAGGCGGCCTGAAGCGGTCTGAAACCTCTAGGAAAGCGAAGTCTTTGCGGCGAGCGTCTCGAGCCCGTCCCTCACCTTGTCGAAGACCCCGGCCGAGGTAAGGGCGGTGAGAAACGCTTCGTTGATGCCCCCAGGCGTCGCGTGATCCTTGGCGAGGCGCTCAAAATCCGGCTTGTCCTCCTGGAGCGAGCCCGCCACACCGGCGAAGACCGCCGCCATATACTGTGACGCGGCCTCCTGCGGCACGTTCTGAGCGGTGAGCCATCCGGCGATGGTGTCGAGATAGGCAAAATGCGCCGCGACCGTCGCAGAAGCCGTGGCGAAAGCCTCAAAGCTTTCCTCGCTCGGCAGCTCGACGGCGCTGCCGAGCCTATCGAACAGGGTTTTGGCTTCCCCGCCGGCCGGGAAGACGGGCGTGATGCCTGAGCGTGTGCGCACGGGCGGCAGCGGGATGGCTCTCGCGATCTCTGTGGCCGGCGCGACGAGCGAAGAAAGCTGCGCAAGCGGTGTGCGGGCCAACAGGCTGATGACCGGGCGCTCTTTGGGAAAGACGAGATCCTTGAGTGCCGCCGCCGCATCCTGCGGCCTGACGGCAAGGATCACGACCGAGCAGCGGTCGATGACGGCCTGATTGTCCTCCGCAACCGTGACGCTTGCGTATCTCTGCTCAAGATCGGCGGCAATCTCGGCATTGCGCGGCGACAGCACGATTGCGGGTGCGCCCACGTCGACGCTGCACAAGCCTTCCACGATCGCCTGGGCGATCGCTCCGACGCCGATGATGCCATAGACCATGAGGCTTCCTCTTCACTGAATTCGGTGGCGAGGACCTTAGGCAATGATGGTCGCCGAAGGGAGGGGGCGGCGCGAGGAAAGGGTCGACGCAATGGGTCGGGACCAGGTCGGCGGCGTTTTTTTCTCCGGCTTTTGCCGGCTTTTCGCGCTGCGGCGGCGGGTCTACGATTGCCGGGCGGCCGCTTCGCCCAGCCTTTTCGCCGCCGGAACGCTCAAGGACGACACGATGCTCTCCGCCTCCCTCAACCGCATCTTCGCGCTCGTTCTGCGCTATTGGTATCTTCTCAGAGGCTCCTGGCCCCGCTTCGTCGACCTCGTCTACTGGCCGACCGTTCAGATGCTGATGTGGGGCTTCTTGCAGACTTATCTGGCCGAGAAGACCTCTGTTGCCGCGCTCGCTGGCGGGGCCTTCATTGGCTCCGTCCTTTTGTGGGACATCCTGTTTCGCGGCCAGATCGGCTTTTCGGTCTCCTTCCTGGAGGAGATGTGGTCGCGCAATCTCGGCAATCTGATGATGACGCCGCTCAGGATGTACGAGCTTCTGGCCGCCCTCGGCGTGATGAGCATCATCAGGCTCCTGATCGGGCTGGTGCCGGTCACGGTGCTGGCGATCGTCTTCTTCGGCTTCAATCTGTGGGGGCTGGGTCTGGCGCTCGCCGCCTTCTTCGCCAATCTCATCATGACAAGTTGGACGATCGGGCTTCTCGCCTGCGGCATCGTTCTGCGCAACGGGCTCGGTGCGGAGAGTTTCGCTTGGAGCGTCTCGTTCCTCCTGCTTCCGCTCGCCTGTGTGTACTACCCCGTGACGGTTCTGCCCGCCTGGCTGCAGCCGATTTCGCTCGCGCTTCCGCCGACGCATGTCTTCGAGGGTATGCGGGCTCTCATTTTGGAGAATCGCTTCGATGTGGGCGAGATGTTGTGGGCCGGCGGCCTCAATCTTGTTTATTTGGCCGCCGCATCCATTGCTTTTGCTGCGTTTCTGCGCTCGGCTCGCCGGTCGGGCGCCCTGCTTCAGCTTGGCGAATAACAGGTCCGCGCAAGCATCGCGCCCGAAGACTTTTGGCGTGCCGCAGTTGCCTTTGAAACTAAACGGCCTATTCTGCGATGCAGAAGACTATGCTGCGACGCCGCAATGCCCCCGACACCGGCGTCAAGGTGAAAGAAAGGGCGGGAAACGTGGGCATCTATCAGTTCTACGAGCTCAATCACGCCGTGCTTGCGCCGTGGCGGGCCATGGCCGATGTGACGCGGCTCGCCTTCCAGAATCCATTCAATCCGTTCGCGGAGACGCCGTTCGGCCGGTCGGTCGCGGCCGCGGCGGAGTTGTTCGAGCGCACGACGCGGCGCTACGGCAAGCCGGAGTTCGGCCTGAAAGATGTCGAGGTCGACGGCAAGACCGTTGCCATCGAAGAGCGCGTGGTGTGGTCGAAGCCTTTCTGCGATCTCCTCCATTTCAAGCGCGACCTGCCGTCTGACCGCCCGCGCGATCCGAAACTTCTGATCGTCGCGCCGATGTCCGGCCACTACGCCACTTTGCTGCGCGGAACGGTGGAAGCGATGCTGCCCTTCCATGAGGTCTTCATCACCGATTGGACCGATGCGCGCATGGTGCCCTTGTCCAAGGGGCATTTCGATCTCGACGATTTCGTCGATTACATCGTCGAGATGCTGCATCATCTGGGCTCCGGAACGCATGTCATGGCGGTGTGCCAGCCGTCCGTCCCGGTCCTCGCCGCAGCCGCTGTGATGGCGGAAGACGACGACCCCTGTCAGGCCGCCTCCATGACGCTGATGGGCGGGCCGATCGACACGCGGCGCAATCCGACCGCCGTCAACATGTTTGCCGACGGCAAGAGCGTCGACTGGTTCCGGCGGCACGTCATCATGAACGTGCCTTTCCCGCATCCGGGCTTCATGCGGGCCGTCTATCCGGGCTTCCTGCAGCTCTCGGGCTTCATGAGCATGAATCTCGATCGGCATGTGAGCGCCCATCACGAGTTCTTTCAGCACCTCGTCGACGGCGACGGCGACAGCGCCGAAAAGCACCGCGACTTCTATGACGAATATCTCGCCGTGATGGATCTGACGGCGGAGTTCTATCTGCAGACGGTGGAGACCGTCTTCATCCGCCACGATCTGCCGCGCGGAGAGATGCGCCATCGTGGCCGCCTCGTGCGCCCGGAACTCATCAAAAAGACGGCGCTTTTGACGGTGGAAGGTGAGCGCGACGACATTTCCGGTGTGGGCCAGACGGAAGCGGCGCAGTCCCTCTGCTCCAGCCTGCCCGACGAGATGAAGCACCACCATCTGCAGCCGAAGGTCGGCCATTACGGTGTCTTCAACGGCAGCCGGTTCCGCAAGGAGATCGTGCCCGTCATCGCAGATTTCATCCGCCGCTTCGCGCGGGAGGACGCCAAGCCCTTGAACGGGGCGGCAGAGGCCGTGCGCAGCAATCCGCGCGAGGATTATCACGCGCGTTTTGCCGATGCGATGGGCTTCTCGGCGCTCGCCGTCGACAACCTCCCGGC
This sequence comes from Afifella sp. H1R, assembly GCF_021462425.1. Classification (NCBI taxonomy): domain Bacteria; kingdom Pseudomonadati; phylum Pseudomonadota; class Alphaproteobacteria; order Hyphomicrobiales; family Afifellaceae; genus Afifella; species Afifella sp. H1R. Next base: position 685,385 of record NZ_JAKEDY010000002.1, on the reverse strand, counting down.
GGTCGCGACGGATCTGAACGAGATCGTCGGTCTCGGACCGGCCGCAGCCGACAGCCTTAACGAGTTCGGCATCTTCCAGGTGAGCCAGCTCGCCGAGATGACGAGCGAGGCGATCGAGGCCTTGCAAGGGGAGATGTCGCCTCATGCGGGCGAGGCGCTCGAGAGCTGGGTCGCACAGGCGCGGCGCATGATGGGCATGACCGTCGAGACGCGGCACTGATCGGACGTTTACCGTTGGCCGGACCCCCGCCGTCGATGCACTGACCGGTCGAAGTGCCGCGATCGCCGTCGCGAGAGGTCGAGAGCTCTTTGGGGCGAAGGGCTTCCGGTTTTTCTTGAATCCCGATTTTGCGCTCCCCATCTCCAGTTCATCCACTGCTTGAGGGGAGTTCGATGAACCAAACTGTTACTGCCAATCGGGCCTGTTCGACTCGGGGCCGCTGGTCACCGCTGAACATTCTTCTGATGGTGATCGGTTTTGCTCTGTTCTGGCCGCTCGGCCTTGCCATGCTGGCCTGGATGATCTGGGGCCAGGAATTGGTCCGGTTCGGACAGGACATGCGCAATCAATTCCGCAGCCAGTTCGGCGGCATCACGCGCCAGGCCGGATTCAGTGTCGGCGACACCGGCAATATCGCTTTCGACGAGTACCGCGCCCGTGAGTTGGAGCGGATCGAGGAAGAGCGCCGTAAGGTCGAAGGCATGCGCACCGAGTTTGAGACCTTCGTGAAGGAGCTGCGGCGGGCGAAGGACAAGGAAGAGTTCGATCGCTTCATGGCCGAGTACCGCCGGCGCACAGACGACGGAACGCAGGGCGCGTTCTAAAGTTCAGGAACGGATTGCGAAGACAGCGGGGCCCGCAGGGCCCCGTTTGTCGTTTTGGGCGGTCGAAGATGATCTTGAGCGCTGGGACCGCCGGCTTGGCCGAGATGCGCGGGCGAAACGAGCAACGCCTTTGGCGACGGCCGTAGACGAGGCATAGTGCGCGCTATGCGATTCTCCCGCCGCAAAAACCCCGAAACCTGCCGTCTTGCCTTTCAGGAGAGCGAGCTTGCCGTGAAGGTGCGCCGCTCCAGCCGGGCCCGGCGTATGATCCTGCGGCTCGACGCTGCGACAGGCGAACCACTTTTGACGCTGCCGGCCTTTGTCCCGCTCTCGGCAGGCGAACGCTTTCTGGCCGGTCACCGCGACTGGCTCGCCGAACGGATGCAGGCCCATGAGGGCGGAACCCCGTTTACGCCGGGAGCGTACTTTTCGCTGCGGGGAGAACAATGCCTCATCGAGACGGGCCCATCTCGCGGGCTCGTGCGGGTGGCGGACACGGACGAAGGACGCGTCGTCATCGTTCCGGGTGATCCACGCCACCTGGAGAGGCGACTTTCCGATTGGCTGAAACGCCAGGCGCGCCACGATCTCGACGCGGCTGTCGCCCGCTATTGCACGGCGCTCGGCGTGCGGCACCGGCGCATCGCCGTGCGCGACACGAGGAGCCGCTGGGGCTCCTGTTCATCGACCGGAACGCTGTCGTTTTCCTGGCGCCTCGTTCTGGCGCCGCCGCGCGTGCTGCAATATGTCGCAGCCCACGAAGTCGCTCATCTGCGGGAAATGAACCATTCACCGCGCTTCTGGCGCCTCGTGGACGAAGCCTATCCCGGCTACGAAGAGGCCCGCGGATGGCTGCGCCGTCACGGTGCCGAGCTTCATCGCATCGGTCGGGCGGCCGCTCAGACGTTGTGAGCGACCTCCACGCGGCTTTTGATGAGAAAAATCGGTGAAAGAGCCACAGATCGCCGGTTGCGGCGTTCTCTGAAAACTATTCCTGGCCCGCGTCGTTGTTTTGGTCGCGCGCGATCTCAGAAACCAGCTCGATCAGGCGACGGCGAACCTTGCTGCTTTTGATGTGCGTGAAAGAACGGTTCAGTTCAACGCCTTCGGCCGTTGAGACGAAGTCCATCACGAAAGCAGTCTGACGCTCCGCGAAACCTTCCTCGCTGCCATTTCCTGAGTTGTCGGGCAGGAAATAAGACAGAGGACTGCCGAGAACCTCTGCGATCTGGAAGAGTCGGCTCGCAGCGATGCGGTTTGCACCTTTTTCGTATTTCTGTATTTGCTGGAACGTGACGCCGAGCTGTTCGCCAAGCTTCTCTTGAGACAGGCCGGCCATCTTGCGGCGCATCCGGACCTGCCTGCCGATATGAGCGTCGATTTCGTCCGGCGACTTCGGCTTCCGCTTATCGTTCATGTTTTTCCTTACACGCTACGGCCAATTTTTCTTGGGCTGATCATGCCCGCGATTGGGTCGGTTCGTGGCGTCCGATCACTTGGTAACCTAGGGTCACCGTTTCTGCCGGGAGGCCGTCTGAGTCAATGGTACGGGCGCGTTTTCTCGGTTGAGAGCCAAAAATCCGGCTGAAAAACAGATTAACAAGTGAATTAACGTAAATATGCCACCCCAGCGTGCAGCCAGGGGAATTTCAGCAGCTTCAGGGAGGCCGCCGGTGATGAACGTCTTGGCACCGAGCGCTGCGCTCACCCGGACGCGGCCATACGCGTCGATGATCGCCGAAATGCCGGTATTGGCGGCTCTCACGACCGGTATGCCCTCTTCCACGGCGCGAACGCGAGCCTGATGGAGATGCTGATAGGGGCCCGGAGTGTGCCCGAACCAGGCGTCGTTGGTGACGTTCAAAAAGAAACCTGGGCGATCGCCGTCGTCGGCGAGAATCTCACCAGGAAAGATAATTTCGTAACAAATCAGCGGAACGAAGGGCGGTGTCGACGGCAGAGTGAGGGTTCGCCGGCGGGTGCCAGACGAGAAGCCGCCGCCAAGCAGAGACAGCTGCTGAAGCCCGATGCGATCGAGCAAATCCTGCAGCGGAAGGTACTCCCCAAACGGTACTAGATGCACCTTATCGTACGATCCAACGATCGTTCCGTCGCTGTCGACGAGGTAGATCGAGTTGAAAACCCGGCGACTGCCGTCCGCTTCGTTTTCAAGCCGCGCGGCGCCGGTGGCGAGATGTGCGCCCTGCGGCAGCAGCCTGCCGATGGCGGCAAGGGCTGCGGGCTCGTCCGTCAGGATGAAGGGCAGGGCCGTTTCCGGCCAGACCACCAGCGTCTGCCCGTCGAGGGGATGGCTGCCCGGCTCGGCGCTCAGCGTCAGATAATCCTGAAAGACGCGGTTCCGGTTCTCCGGCAGCCATTTCTGGGCCTGGTCGACCGCCGGCTGGACGATGCGCAGATTGATGCCTGGGACGCTCGCATCGGAGGCAGAGCCGAGGCGCACGAGCCCGTAGCCCGCCAGTGCCAGAACCACAGCCACCGAGAGGAGGGGTGCCACGTATTTGCGTCGTTCGCCGGTCAGGAGCGTGACGGGCGCGGCGAAGACGACGACGGCGAGAAAGCTCAAGGCATAGATGTTGGCAAGCGAAGCCGACTGCATCATCACTTCGCCGGCCGTCAGGGCATAACCCAGGGCGTTCCACGGGAAACCGGTGAAGAGATGGCCGCGCAGCCATTCGGCGCTGCCGAGCCCGAAAGCGAGCGCGAAGATCCGCCAGCTGCTGCTCGACCAGATGAGCCGCGCCGCCACGACCCCGAGGCCCCAGAGGATCGCAAGGCCCGCAGGCAGAAGCACGACGGCGAAGGGCATCAGCCAGCCGAACTGATCAGCCTCGACGAGGAACGCCGATCCGACCCACCAGAGGCCGGCGAGAAAATAGCCGAAGCCAAACCACCATCCGGCCCCGAAAGCGGCCATCAATCGGCCGGTGCGGCCGGAAAACCGCGACGACACGGCGCCGTCGACAAGAAGGACTAGAACCGGCAGCGTCAGCCACAGGAGTGGGAACAGAAAGAAGGGCGCTTGTGCGAGGGCCGAAACCGCTCCGGCCGAAAAAGCGATGCCCCGTCGGCGCCACCCCCATGAAAGAATGATCGCCTGAGCGAGCCTATTCATGTGCAACTCGAATCGCTTGCCGGTGCGTTCGCGAGATGACGGCCTAAGCGGCGCGAAATCAAGCCGGGCTTTCCCCCTCCCGCCCTTCAATCGTCCAATTCGCCGCGGACGGTGCGTTTTCGTAACCATCGCCGGCCGATTTCAGCGCCAGAGCCCCAAAAGGTGCAAGGCGGTCGACGGAAGCCTGCCTGGAGCCTCGATGTTTTTTCAAAGAGCCCGTGCTGTCATTTCCTCCGTCCGTGCCGCATCTGTCCGCACCCGACCTGTTCACCACGCTCTCGTCGCGGTTTTGAGCCTCGCCGGCCTCCTCGCCTCCGAATTCCCGGCCGCGGCGGCCATGCTCCGCACCGGCCAGGTGACGGCGGGCGGGGCGGAGAGCTTTTCCGGTGCGATGATCGACGAGCTCGAACGTGCGCTTCAGGACGAGAAGGCCGATCTCGTTTTGAGGCGCCTGGCGACGGGCGAGGCAGGGGACGGAAAGCCGGAGGCCTTCGAGCCCGAGGCTCTCTGGGACCGGCTCGCGACCGGCCGTGTCGATGTCGCGGCTCTGCCGCTCGCTGCGGCCACCTCCTCCGATCCGATTTTCGGGGCGGCGTCGATGCCCGGTCTGGCGCGCCGGCATGCCGATGCGGACGCCCTTGCCAGGTCGGCGTTTATGGCCGACCTCAAGACCCATCTCGACAATGCCGGCATGATCGTTCTCGCCGATGCCTGGCTTGCCGGCGGTTTCGTCTCCTCCGGGGCCTGTCTTGACGGGCCGCCATCGACGAGCGGCAAGACCCTGCATGCCGAGGGCGAGCCTCTGCGCACCGTCCTGACGAAATCCGGAGCGTCGGTGGCGCGGGCGCCGCGTGCGCGCCTCGCTGCAGCCCTTGCGGGCGGGGTCATCGATGGCGCGCTTGCCTCGTCCTCCGTCCTTGCCGACCCCGAACTGGCGCGTGCCGCCGAATGCCTGACGGCGCCCGGCAGCGACGCTCTCTGGTTCAGCTACGAGCCGATCGTCATCGCGCGTCCGAGCTGGGAAGCCTTGAGTGAGGACGAACGTGCCGCCCTCAAAGCGGCGGGCGAAAAAGTCACGGCCTGGGCTGCGCGGGAATCCCGCGCCCAGGACGATCGGCTGGTGCAGATGTATCGGAAGGCGGGCGCCACGGTGGAAGAGATGCCGCGCTCCGCGCTCGACCAATGGCTGGCCGTCGCAGTGGAATCGAGCTGGCGCGATTTCGCGCGCGACGTGAAGGACGGCAAGCGTCTTCTCGCTGAAGCGATCACGGGCGATTGAAAGCCTTTGAGGCTGCGGCCGCGCCACCTCTTGTTCAAAAACGCGTGAGCTGCCTGAATGGCGGTCATGGATCGCAATCTCTACACCCGTCTTGCCGCCCTTTTTCCCGCCGCGACCAAAGCCGCGCCCTTTGCGCGCCTGACGGACGGGCGAAGGCTGACCTATGCCGACGTGGAAAAAGGCTCCGCCCGCTTTGCCAACGTGCTCGTCGAGCTTGGGATCAAGCCCGGCGATCGGGTCGCCGTCCAGGTCGAAAAGAGCATCGAGGCGGTGCTTCTCTATCTCGGGACCGTTCGCGCCGGGGCTGTCTTCCTGCCTCTCAACACCGCCTATACGCCGGCCGAGGTCGCGTATTTTCTGAAAGATGCCGAGCCGGCGCTCTTCGTTTGCGATCCGGGTAAGGCGGAGATCCTCTCACCGGTCGCGGAAGAAGCCGGGGCCAGGCTTGAGACGCTCGGTGTGCGCAAGAAGCGCGAAAAAGCCTCGGGCAGTCTCGATCGCCTCGGTGTTTCGGCCGGTGATCAATTCAAGACGGTGGCGCGAGCCGACGACGACCTCGCTGCGATCCTCTACACCTCCGGCACGACCGGCCGTTCCAAGGGCGCGATGCTGAGCCACGACAACCTCGTCTCCAACGCCCTCACCTTGACGGATCTTTGGCAGTTTTCCGGAGACGACGTCCTCCTCCACGCGCTGCCGGTCTTCCACACCCACGGTCTTTTCACGGCGTGCAATGTCGTTCTTGCCGCCGGGGCGTCGATGATTTTCCTGCCCCGCTTCGATCTCGACCTGGTGATCGAGGCGCTGCCGCAAGCCACGGTGATGATGGGGGTGCCGACTTTTTACACCCGTCTTCTTGACGATCCGCGCCTCGTGCACAAACTGGTGCAGGAAGTACGACTTTTCATTTCCGGTTCCGCACCTCTCCTGCCTGCAACCCATGCTGCCTTTCTCGAACGGACCGGCCATGCCGTCTTGGAACGCTACGGTATGACGGAAACGAGCATGAACACGTCGAACCCTTATGAGGGCGACCGCCGGCCTGGAACGGTCGGCCTGCCCTTGCCAGGCGTCGATCTTCGCATTGCCGATCCGGAAACGGGCTCGCCGAAGAAGATGAGCGAGATCGGTGTCATCGAGGTGAAAGGACCGAACGTCTTCAAGGGCTATTGGCGCATGCCGGAGAAGACGGCGGAGGAATTCCATGATGGGTGGTTTCGCACCGGAGATCTCGGCCTGATCGACGAAGCCGGCTATGTCCACATCGTCGGGCGGGCCAAGGACCTGATCATTTCCGGCGGTCTGAACATCTATCCGAAGGAGATCGAAATTGTCCTCGATGCCTGCGCCGGCGTTTTGGAGTCAGCGGTCATCGGGGTTCCGCATCCCGATTTCGGGGAGGCGGTGATCGCGCTCGTCGTTCCCCAGCCGGGGGAAGCGCCCGAAGCAGAGAAGCTGAGCGCCGCTCTTGTCCAGAAACTCGCAAGCTTTAAGCAACCGAAGGCCCTTATTTTCATGGAAGACCTGCCCCGCAACGCCATGGGGAAGGTCGAAAAGAGCAAGTTGCGCGCGCAATTCAGTCACGTGCTGCAGGAAATTGAGGCAGGCAAGGACCGGCCGATTCCTGTAGGCAAGCAATCATAGGGTGGTTTGCCCCGGGGATTGCAACGCCACGAACACAAACGTCATTGAACCCGCCCGGCCGGTCAGCTGTCACGGCCGTTTGTGTGGGTGACAACTTGCCTCGAAGCGCAGACGCGTCGGGCGACAATCGCGAGGAGCGCGATCATGAATGCAGCGACAGCCGTCACTCTTTCGCGCCGCATCGAGGATGCGGAAGATGTGAAAAGGCTCATCATCGAGAAGCTGAAATATGCGGTCGGCAAGGATCCGGAGCATTCGGTCCGGCAGGACTGGAGCGCGGCGCTCATTCTGGCGGTACGCGATCAGCTTGTTGATCACTGGATGGCCTCCACCCGCCGTGCCTACGAGCAGGATCAGAAACGGGTCTATTACCTGTCGATGGAATTTCTGATCGGTCGGCTGCTCAAAGACACGATCATCAATCTCGGGCTCGAAGCGCCGGTGCGCGAAGCGCTGACGGAGCTCGGTGCCGATTACGACGAGATCCTGCGCTCAGAACCTGACGCAGCCTTGGGCAATGGCGGTCTCGGGCGCCTCGCGGCCTGTTTCCTCGATTCCATGTCGACCCTGGGCATTCCGGCCCATGGCTATGGCATCCGCTATGAGAACGGTCTCTTCCGCCAGTCGATTCGCGACGGCTGGCAGGCGGAAGAGCCGGAGGACTGGCTGGTCACCGGCCACAATTGGGAGTTCGAGCGCCCCGAAGTCGTCTACAACATCCCCTTCGGCGGCGAGGTCATCACCACGCCGGAAGGCAAGGCGGTCTGGCACCCGGCAGAGGTCATGCTGGCCGCAGCCTACGACACGCCGATCGCCGGCTGGCGCGGGCGCCACGTCAACACGCTCAGGCTCTGGGCTGGCAAGCCCGCCAAGCGCGTCGATCTCGATCGCTTCAACCGCGGCGAATATCTTTCCGCGATGGAGGCGGCGGTGCGCGCGGAGACGGTCTCGCGCATCCTCTACCCGGACGACACCACCGAAGAAGGCAAGAACCTCCGCCTGCGCCAGGAATTCTTCTTCACCTCCGCATCGCTGCAGGACCTTCTGCGTCGCTATCTGTCCTCGCATGACGACATCATGAAGCTTCCGGAGAAGGTGGCGATCCAGCTCAACGACACGCATCCCGCGATCGCGGTTGCTGAGCTCATGCGCCTTCTCGTCGACACGCACGGCCTGTCGATGGAGGTGGCGTTCCAGATCACCCGCAACACGCTCTCCTACACCAACCACACCTTGATGCCGGAAGCGCTGGAGCGCTGGTCCCTGCAGCTCTTCGGCTCCGTCCTGCCGCGCCACCTCGACATCATTCGTTGGATCGACGAGCAGCATCTGCGAACGGCGGCCGCCGCCAAGCGTACGCTCGATCTGGAACGCGTGCGCATCGTCGACCACACCAACGGCCAGGGCGTGCGGATGGGGCATCTCGCTTTCGTCGGCAGCCACCGCGTCAACGGCGTCTCGGCCCTGCATGCGGATCTGATGAAGCAGACCGTCTTCCACGATCTCGATTCGCTCTATCCGAGCCGCATCCTCGGCGTCACCAACGGCGTTACGCCGCGCCGCTGGCTGCATTCCTGCAACAAGCCGTTGAGCGATCTCCTGATCGAGACCATCGGCGAGGATTGGATCGGCGATTTGGAGGCCATCGAAGCGGTGGCGCCCTATGCGGAGGATGCCGCTTTCCGCGAGCGCTTCCGTGCCGCCAAGCACGAGAACAAATGCCGTCTGGTGGCGGAGATCCAGAGCCGCGTCGGCATCCATGTCTCGCCGGATGCCATGTTCGACGTGCAGATCAAGCGCATGCACGAATACAAGCGCCAGCTCCTCAACATCATGGAGGCGGTGGCGCAGTATTTTGCCATCCGCAACGATCCGGCGGCCGACTGGACGCCGCGCGTCAAGATCTTCGGCGGCAAGGCCGCGCCCGGCTATGAGATGGCGAAGCTGATCATCAAGCTGATCAACGACGTCGCACGGGCCGTCAACAGCGACCCCGTCGTCGGCGACCGGTTGAAGATCGTCTTCCTGCCGAACTACAACGTCTCGACCGCCGAGCGCATCATCCCCGCCGCCGACCTCTCCGAGCAGATCTCGACGGCAGGCATGGAGGCCTCCGGCACCGGCAACATGAAGCTGGCTCTCAATGGTGCCTTGACCATCGGCACGCTCGACGGCGCGAATGTCGAGATCTGCGATCGGGTCGGGCGCGAAAACATCCATATCTTCGGCCTGACTGCGGAGGACGTCGCCAATTATCGCATCTCCGGCTACGATTCGCGCGCCGTCATCGACGGCAACGAGACCCTCAAGACGGTTCTCGATGCGATCGGCTCAGGTGTGTTCTCGCCGGAGGATCCGAACCGCTTCCGGGCCATCGTCGACCGGCTCTCCTATGACGATTATTTCTTCGTCACGGCCGATTTCGCCGCCTATCTCGACGAGCAGCGCAAGGTCGATCGGGCGTTCATGGACAAGGAAGACTGGACGCGGCGGACGATCTTGAACACGGCGCGGGTCGGCTGGTTCTCCGCAGACCGTGCCATTCGCGACTACGCCCGCGAGATCTGGAACGTCGAGACGCCTTCGGCGGAAGAGATCAATCAGGGCAGCGAGTAGCCGACGAGATGTGAAAGCCCGGCCGCGATCGGCGCGGCCGAGGCGCCTCACATCCTGGTGGAAAGCTCCGCGCCGAGCCGTGCGACGAGCCGCTCCGCCACGGCCTCCTTGCTCATCCGCGGCCATTCTTCGTGGCTGGCAGGTCCGATGAGCTGCACGGCGTTTTCCGTGCCGCCCATGATGCCAGTTGCGGGCGAAACATCATTGGCGAGAATGAAGTCGCAGCCCTTGCGCTGAAGTTTGGCGCGGGCATGGGCGACGACGTCGTTGGTTTCCGCAGCGAAGCCGACGACGAGGCGCGGACGCCTCTCGTGCCGGGAGAGCGTGGCCAGGATATCCGGGTTCTCCACCAAGGTGAGGGCCGGAGCGCCCGATTGCGTCTTCTTCAGCTTGCGTTCCGCTTCTTCCGCCGTGCGCCAGTCAGCGACGGCCGCGGCAAGAACTGCGATGTCGACGGGAAGTGCGGCTTCGACCGCCGCAAGCATCTCCCGGGCGGTTTCCACCGCCACGAGGTCCACGCCCGCAGGCGCCGGGATCGTGACCGGCCCGGAAACGAGCGTCACATGCGCACCGGCTCTGGCAAAGGCGGCGGCGATAGCGTGCCCCTGCCGCCCAGAAGACCTGTTGGCGAGATAGCGCACCGGATCGATCGGCTCATGCGTTGGGCCCGAGGTCACGAGCACGCGCCGGCCCGAGAGCGGCCGGGCATCTGCCGGAGACGTTCCGGCCTCGCCGCCGAGGCGCCGTTCGATCTCTGAAAAGATCGCCTGCGGCTCGCTCATCCGGCCTTCGCCGCTCTCGTCTCTTTCCGCCATTTCTCCGGCTTCCGGGCCGATGAAGCCGTATCCATCGCTGTGAAGCTGCGCGACGTTGCGCCGTGTCGCCGGATGCGCCCACATCCTCGGATTCATGGCCGGGGCGAGAAGCACAGGCTTGTCGCTTGCAAGCAGCACCGCGCCTGCGAGATCGTCGGCAAGGCCGGAGGCAAGCCGTGCCAGCCGGTCGGCTGTCGCCGGCGCCACGACGATGAGATCCGCCTGCCGCGACAGGCGGATATGCCCGATATCTTCCTCCGCCTGACGGTCGAAGAGTTCGCTGAAGACCGGTTCATGGCTCAAGGCGCCGACGGCGAGCGGCGTGACGAATTCCTGCGCCGCCTTGGTCATCACGGTGCTGACCGAGGCCCCCGCCTTCTTCAAGAGGCGGATGAGCTCCAGGCATTTGTAGGCGGCAATCCCGCCGCCGATGACGAGCAGGATGCGCTTGTCTTTGAGCTTCGTCATGCCTGCCGCTCCGTCGAAAAGGCCGCTTGCCCAGGCCGTCTTAGCGCCACACAGAGGCGACGGCCATGACGACGAGCGCAAGCCCGCCGAGCCGAACCGCCCAACGCGTCCAGAAAAGCTCGTGCGTGCCGGCGTCGGCGAGCCGGTCCACCGTCTGATCGTCGAGCTTGATGCCGCCGGCGGAGAACGCCGCGAGCCGGTCGACGGCCGATTCCACGCGTGTCAGCGTGTCCGGCAGGTGTTCGACGAACTTGCCGATCTCGCGCAAGGAATCGGCTGCTTCCTCAAGCCGCCCGACGGGGCCGAGATGGCGTGAAATCCATTCCGTGACGACGGGATCGGCCGCCGCCCACATGTCGAAGTCCGGGTCGAGGCGCCGGGCAACGCCCTCGACCACGACCATGGTCTTCTGCAAGAGGATGAGCTCCGGCCGCGTCTGCATGTTGAAGAGCGCCGTTACCTCGAAGAGGAGACCGAGAAGCCGCGCCATGGAAATTTCGCTCGCGCGCTGGCCGTGGATCGGCTCGCCGATCGCGCGCAACGCCTGGGCAAAATCTTCCGCCGAATGGATCGGCGGCACATAGCCGATCTCGATATGCAGCTTGGCGATCTTGAGATAATCGCGCTTGATGAAGCCGTAGAGGACCTCGGCGAGGAAGCGACGTTCCTTGGGCCCGATGCGCCCCATGATGCCGAGATCGACGGCGACGAGACGTCCTTCCCGGTCGACGAAGAGATTGCCCTCGTGCATGTCGGCGTGGAAGAACCCGTCGCGCAAGGCATGGCGCAGGAACGACTGCACGACGATGCGGGCGAGGTTCTGGCGATCGATTCCGGCCTCGATGATGCCCGCCGTATTCCGGAGCTTGATGCCGTCGATCCATTCCATCGTCAGGACGTCGCGGCCGGTATGAGCCCAATCGACGGCCGGCACGCGGAATTCCGTTTCCCCGATGATGTTTTCCGACAGCTCCGAATAGGCTGCAGCCTCGAGCCTGAGATCCATTTCCAGGAGCACGGTGCGCTCGAGCGATTGCACGACGGCGACCGGCTTCAGCCGTTTGCCCTCCGCCGACAGTCGCTCCAGGAAGCGTGCCCCCGCATAAAACGTCTCCAGATCGCGCTGGAAGCCGCCCCGCACATGCGGGCGCAGAACCTTGACGGCGACTTCACGCTCCTCGCCGTCGACGACGCGTGTGGCGTGGTGGACCTGGGCGATGGAGGCGGCTGCCACGGGCTCCGAGAAGGAGGTGAAAATCTCCTCCACCGTGCGGCCGAGATTGATCTCGATGATCGCCTTCGCCTCTTCCGTCGGGAAGGGGGGCATCTCATCCTTGAGGCCCGACAGGGCTTCGGCGGCATCGTTGCCGACGATATCCGGCCGCGTCGCCAGGAACTGCCCAAGCTTCACATAGGAGGGACCGAGCCGGTGAAGCCGGGCCGAAAGGCGCCGGCCGCGCTCGGCATCCGAAAGCCCGCGCGGCTCGAAAAGCCGCGCGAAACGCACGAAACGAGCCGCGACCGGCGGCACTTCGTCGACATCGACGAAGCCGAGCGCGCCGGCGCGGACGATATGAAAGCCCGCCTTTGTGAGGCGGATGAGATTGAGCACGCTATGCGACCTTAGAACTTTATCGCGTTAGAGCTTCCAGCCCGAATGCAGGGCGACGACGCCGGTTGTATAGTCACGATAGCTGACGCGCTCAAAGCCGGCGTCGGAGATCATGCCGGCGAAGCGCTCCTTGTTCGGGAAGACGCGGATCGATTCCACCAGATATTGATAGGATTCGCGGTCGCCGGTGACGACCTGCCCGATCATCGGAATGACGCGGAAGGAATAGGTCTCGTAGAGCTGCGCGATCACCGGCGTGGAAACCGGCGTGAACTCCAGGCAGAGAAAGCGTCCGCCGGGCTTCAGGACGCGGTAGGCTTCCGACAGCGCCTTGTCGAGGCGCGGCACGTTGCGGATGCCGAAGGCGATCGTATAGGCGTCGAAGCTCTTGTCCTCGAAGGGCAGTTCCTCGGCGTTGGCTTCCGCGTAAGAAAGGTTGGTGTAGCCGTGCTTCTCGGCCCGCTCGCGGCAGACTTCCAGCATCGAGCCGTTGATATCGGCAACCGTGATCTCGGCGTGACCGCGGGAGCGGTCGGAGATACGAAAGGCGATGTCGCCGGTACCGCCCGCCATGTCGAGAACCCGGTAGGGCCGTCCCGAATGGGGCGGGGCGAGCCAGGAGACCATGGCGTTCTTCCAAAGCCGATGCAGACCGCCCGACATCAGATCGTTCATGATGTCGTAGCGCCGGGCGACCGAATGGAAGACGTTGTCGACACGCCCCTGCTTCTCCTCCATCGGCACCTCTTGGTAGCCGAACTGGGTCTTTTCACTCATAGCTGATCCTCTGGACAAATCCGGAGGCGCCGGTGTTGCGGCGCGGTTGCCGCGGACCATAACGAAAGCCTTGGCGACACGCCATGCGGCGTGACGCGGAAAGATGAAGGATAAGTGGGGATGCCGGAATTGCCGGAGGTGGAGACGATCAGGCGAGGACTGGCGCCGGTTCTGGAGGGTCGATCGATCGAGAAGGTCGAGTTGCGCCGTCCGGATCTGCGGTTTCCCCTGCCGCCGGGCTTCGCCGCCGCCCTTGAAGGTCGCCGCATCGACCATGTCGGCCGCCGCGCGAAATATCTTTTGGTGGAAACCGACATCGAGGCCGGCGGCCCGATTCTCATCATGCATCTCGGCATGACAGGGTCCTTCCGTTTTGAGGGATCTCTCAATCTCACGCCAGCCGAAGGGCGCTATTTCGACAACAAAAAGAAGACCATCCATGATCACGTCGTGTTCCATTTGGATGGCGATCTCGATCTCGTCTTCAACGACGCCCGCCGCTTCGGCTTCATGGCCCTCGGTGACGCAGGCCATCTCGAGGAGCATCCGCTTTTCGCCCATCTCGGCCTGGAGCCGACCGGCAACGCTCTCTCCGCCGCGCTGCTCGCGACGAAATTCGCCGGCCGCAAGGCGCCCTTGAAGGCGGTGTTGATGGATCAGCGCGTCATCGCCGGGCTCGGCAACATCTATGTTTGCGAAGCGCTTTGGCGTGCGCGGCTTTCGCCCCGGCGCGCGGCCGGAACCTTGGTGCGCCAAGATGGGGAGCCGAGCGCGCGTCTGACACGGCTGGTGGAGGCGGTCCGCGCCGTCATTGCCGATGCGGTCGCCGCGGGCGGCTCCTCTTTGCGCGATTACGTCCAGGCCGACGGCTCCGTCGGCCGCTTCCAGGAGAGCTTTGCCGTCTATGACCGGGAAGATTTCCCGTGCCCGCGGCCCACTTGTTCGGGCGTGGTTTCCCGTATCGTGCAGTCGGGCCGGTCGACGTTCTTTTGCCCTGTCTGTCAGAGGTAAGGCCAAGGTTGCCTTGCCGGTTTTGCACAACCGCTTTACGGCTATCGCCAGGGAAACGTCAGTCAGGAGGGGGCATGGCCTACGATTATATTCTGGTGGAGCGCCGCGGACGCGCCGGGCTCATCACCTTGAACCGCCCGAATGCGCTCAATGCTTTGTCGGCCGGTCTCGTCGCTGAACTCAATGCGGCGCTCGATGAATTCGAGGCCGACGACAAGATCGGTGCGATCGTCATCACCGGCTCGGAGAAAGCCTTCGCCGCGGGTGCCGACATCAATGAAATGAGGGAGCTCGATTTCGTCACTGCCTATCGTGACGATTTCATCTCCGAATGGGACAAGGTCGGCCAGCGCCGCAAGCCGTTGATCGCGGCTGTCGCCGGCTATGCGCTCGGCGGGGGCTGCGAGCTCGCGATGATGTGCGATTTCATCATCGCGGCGGAGACGGCGAAGTTCGGCCAGCCGGAAATCAGCCTCGGCGTCATTCCGGGCTCCGGCGGAACCCAGCGTCTCACCCGCTTCGTCGGCAAGGCGAAAGCAATGGATATGTGCCTGACCGGGCGTCTCATGGAGGCTGACGAAGCGGAGCGCGCCGGCCTCGTCTCCCGTGTCGTGCCCGTCGGAGATGTTCTGGAAGAGGCGGTGAAGGCCGCTCAGAAGATCGCGTCCTTCTCTCTTCCGGCCGTCATGATGGCGAAGGAAAGCGTCAATCGCGCCTATGAGACGACGATGGCGGAAGGCATTCGCTTCGAACGTCGGATCTTCCAGGCCCTGTTTGCGACCGAAGACCAGAAAGAAGGCATGCTCGCCTTCACGGAAAAGCGCTCGCCGCAATTCAACAACCGCTGAGCATCCCGCCGAGCCGTCCTGGCGCCGTTATGCGCGCCGGGACAGGGCAGGAATCTCTCAGCCGGCCTCTTCTCGTCAGTGAAGTCTCGGCCACCGCGATTTCGCGGGTGATCATGCCCGACTTGGTATTTCGGTGAGTTGAAAAGAAGTCCTATTTGCGGGCAGCATTGCGGAAGGTCACCGACCCTTACCCATTCTGCCTTCCGGAGCCTCCATGGCCACTGATTCTCGTATTGCCATCCGTCGCGCGCCTTATGAAGACGAGGAGGCGGTGGTCAGAAGCCGTCTCGCCGCGATAAATCTCGACGAAGCGGCACGCAAGCGCGCCGGCGCCAAGGCTGCGGGGATGGTGTCGGCCCTGCGGGCCGATCCGGCGCCGCATCTGATGGAGCGCTTTCTCTCCGAATATGGTCTCTCCACCGACGAAGGCGTGGCACTGATGTGCCTCGCCGAAGCTTATCTCCGCGTGCCGGACGCGCACACGCTCGATGCGCTGATCCGCGACAAGATCGGGGGAGCCGATTGGGGCAGCCATCGCGGGCAGAGTGAATCGCTTTTGCTGAATGCCTCGTCCTGGGGCCTGATGCTGACCGGCCGCCTTTACGGATCGGAAGGGCAGGACGAGCAGACCGAGGCGCATCTCATCCATACGATGCGCCGCATGGTGCAGCGCGTCGGCGAGCCGGTGGTGCGTGCCGCCGTCGCGCAGGCGATGAAGGTGTTGGGCGCGCAATTCGTGCTTGGGCGCAACATCGAGGAGGCGCTGCGCCGCGCCGAGCCGATGCGCGGCAAGGGCTATCGCTATTCCTACGATATGCTGGGCGAGGCGGCGCGAACGCGCGAAGACGCCGAGGCCTATTTTCGCTCCTATTCGAACGCGATCAGCGCCATCGGCAAGGCCGCCAAGGCCGAGCGTGTCACGGACAATCCGTCGATCTCGGTGAAACTCTCCGCGCTCCATCCGCGCTATGAGACGGTGCAGAAGGAGCGGGTTCTGGCCGAGCTCGTACCGACGCTCGTCCAGCTGATGCGCCAGGCGAAGGCCGCCGGCATCGGCCTCACCGTCGATGCGGAAGAGGCCGACCGTCTCGATCTCTCGCTTCAGGTGATGGAACGGGCCCTGTCGGAGTCCGAATTCGCCGATTGGGACGGCTTCGGCTTCGTCGTCCAGGCGTTCTCGAAAGCCTCCCTCCCGGTCCTTCATTGGATCGTGGATCTGGCGGAGCGTCTCGACCGCCGCTTTGCCGTGCGCCTCGTCAAAGGCGCGTATTGGGATTACGAGATCAAACAGGCGCAGATCCTCGGTCTTGCCGCCTATCCGGTCTTCACCCGCAAGCCGTCGACCGACGTCTCCTATCTGGCCGGCGCGAGTTTTCTGCTGGCACATTGCGACCGTATCTTCCCCCAGTTCGCGACGCACAACGCCCATACGGCCTGCGCCATTCTGGCAATCGCGCCGCTCGACGCGCGCTTTGAATTCCAGCGTCTGCACGGCATGGGCGAGGCGCTGCACGAACGCCTGAGGAAAGACACGGGCCGTCCCTGCCGCATCTATGCGCCGGTTGGCATCCACAAGGATCTGCTTGCCTATCTCGTCCGCCGGCTGCTCGAGAACGGCGCCAATTCCTCCTTCGTCCATCAGCTTCTCGACGAAGACGTGCCGGCGGAAAAGCTGGTCGAAGACCCGATTTCGCTGGTCGAGCAGGCAAAGCCGGTCGCCCATCCGCTGATCCCGCTGCCACCCGACATCTATGAGCCGGAGCGCAAGAACTCCAAAGGCTGGAATCTCAACAATCCGCTCGATCTGGAGGCGCTGTCGGAAGCCATGAGGCCGTTCGAGGCGGCGGAATGGCGTGCAGCTCCCTTGATCGGTGGCGAAGAAAGCCCCGGCAGCGCGCGAGATGTCTTCAACCCGGCGCACCCGGCCGAAAAGGTCGGCGTCGTCGTGGATGCGGATGCGGAAACCGCCGAACACGCCCTTGGCGTCGCCGCCGATGCGGTGGCGGCCTGGCAGGAGATCGGGGCGGATGCGCGCGCCGAGATTTTGGAGCGCGCCGCGACGCTTTATGAGGAGAACGCCGCCGAACTCATCGCGCTTGCCACCCGCGAAGCCGGCAAGACGCGTCTCGACGGTGTGTTGGAAGTGCGCGAAGCCGCAGATTTCCTGCGCTTTTACGCGAACGAGGCGCGCCGGCTCTTCTCCGAAGGCGGTGCACAGCGGCGCGGCCGCGGGGTTTTCGTCTGCATCTCGCCGTGGAACTTCCCTCTGGCGATTTTCACCGGTCAGCTTTCGGCCGCGCTTGTGGCCGGCAATGCCGTCGTCGCGAAACCCGCCGAGCAATCGCCTCTGACGGCGGCAAAGGCCGTGGCGCTTCTGCACGAGGCGGGCGTGCCGAAAGGCGTGCTCAATCTCGTTCCGGGAGAGGGCTCTGTGGTGGGTGCCGCGCTCACCTCCGATCCGAGGGTCAGTGGCGTCTGCTTCACCGGTTCGACGGACACGGCGATCTTGATCGACCGGGCTTTGGCGAAAGCGGGTCCCGTGCGCGCGCCGCTCGTCGCGGAGACCGGCGGCCTCAATGCGATGATCGTCGATTCGACCGCGCTCCCGGAGCATGCGGTCCGCGATATCGTGCAATCGGCCTTCCAATCTGCCGGACAGCGCTGTTCGGCGCTTCGCGCTCTCTTCGTGCAGGAGGACGTCGCACCGACGCTCTTGAAGATGCTGAAGGGGGCGACCGAAGAGCTCGTCATTGGCGATCCGTGGGATCCCGCGACCGATGTCGGCCCGGTGATCGATGAGGAAGCCCGGCAGACGATCGAAACCCATGTGGCAAAGCTCACAAGCGAAGGCCGGCTCCTCTTCACCCACGAGAAAATGCCGGGTGAAGGCAATTTCGTTGCGCCCGTGGCGCTTCGCCTCGATCGTTTCGACGAGCTCGAGCGCGAGATCTTCGGGCCGGTCCTGCACGTCATCACCTTCAAGGCGAAGGAGATCGATGCGGTCGTGGCGGCCATCAACGCGTCGGGTTATGGCCTAACGCTCGGAATCCATTCGCGCATCGATCAGCGGGTGGAGCGCATTTGCGACCATGCCCATGTCGGCAACATCTATGTGAACCGCAATCAGATCGGTGCGGTCGTCGGCGTGCAGCCCTTCGGTGGCGAAGGGCTATCCGGTACCGGTCCGAAGGCCGGTGGCCCGCATTATCTTGCCCGCTTCACGCGGCCGGTCGAGGTGACCGCCGCTCCGCTTCAGGGCGACGATGAGCGGCCGCAGGTCGCCGCCCTGGCTCCCGCCGATCTCGCGACCCTGCCGGATATGAGCGAGTGGGAGGCGAACTCCGCTCGGATCATGGTCTTGGCGAGCGCTGCCGGCGAATTGCCGGAACCTGCCCGACAAGTCGCGCATGAGGTGATTGAGGCAGCGCGGCCCGAGATTGCCGGCGTCGTGGCGTTGCCGGGCCCGACGGGCGAGGCCAATCGCCTGTCGCTGCATGGCCGTGGGCTGGCGCTTTGTCTGGGTGCCCCCCGGCGCGATGAAAACCCGGCAGATGAGGATGGAGCACGGCCGGGCGCGCTTCTGGCGCAGGTCGTGACCGCACTCGCGGCGGGCAATCGCGCCGTCGTGCCGGCCGCTCTCGTCGATGCCGCCGTGGTGGCCTTCAAGACGGCTCTGGAACGTGTCGGCGCCCCGGCGGGTCTCGTCGTCGTGGTCGAGGGCGAGCCCGTGGCGCTTGCCGCTGGCCTTCAAGGGCTCGGCCTCGTTGCGTATGAGGGCGGCGGGACGCAGGCGAGAACGTTGCGCATCGCCCTTGCCGAACGCCAGGGCGCGCGGCTGCCGCTTCTGTCTCTCGCGGACGGCGTGGCGGCTTTTGCCACCGAGCGCGTCGTGTCGATCGACACCACCGCTTCGGGCGGAAATGCGACGCTTCTGACGCTTGCCGGCAGTTGAGGGAGCTTGCAGGCAGAACGCTTGCAACTCTCGACCGACTCCCTCGTTAGCCTAGACAACAGGCTGGACCTCGCTCCGGCCTGACCTAGCTCGAATTGTATCGCCGGCGGCCTTCCGCCGGTGGCGCCCTATTGGAAACGTCCAAGCCGACAGGATCATGGAACAGGCTCTCAAACCCGCCGATCGCCTGCTGCACGCCCTCGCCGACAACCGCATCGCCATCGAGGCGGTGACGCCCGAGATCGACGGCGGCCGCTTTCCCGCCAAAGCCGCCATCGGGGAAGTCGTGGTCGTGGAGGCAGATATCTTTTCCGATGGCCACGACCTCATCGACGCAGCGCTTCTGACGCGCCGAAAGGGTGACAAGGCGTGGTCTGAAACGCCGATGCGCCTCTATGAGAACGATCGCTGGCGCGCCTCCTTCGTACCCGTCGAGAACACGACCTACGAATATACCGTGATTGCCTGGCGCGATCTCTTTCGCAGCTGGCGTTCCGACGTTTCAAAAAAGAAGAATGCCGGCCAGGATGTGACCTCCGAACTCAAGGAGGGGCTGCATATTCTGAAGAAGGCGCTCTCTGAAAGCGACCGGCTCGATCCCGAAAGGCGGGCAAGGCTGCAGCGCGTCACCGAAGATATCGCCCGCCTTGCCGATCCGGCCCAGCAGTTTTCCGTCCTCATGGGCGAGGATCTTCTTGGTCTGATGACGGCCGGCGGACCGCGGAGCAACCTGTCGTATTACCTGCGGCTCCTCGATCTCTTCGTCGACCGCAAGCGCGCCGCCTTCTCAAGCTGGTACGAGCTGATGCCGCGCTCCCAGTCCGGGGATCCTGCCCGCCATGGCACCTTCGACGATGTCATCGCGCAGCTCCCCTATGTGCGCGATCTCGGCTTCGATGTGCTTTATTTCCCGCCCATCCATCCGATCGGCAAGACGAACCGCAAGGGGCGCAACAATTCGCTGACGGCGCGTGCCGACGATCCCGGCAGCCCCTATGCCATCGGCTCCGAGGAAGGTGGTCACAAGGCCATCCATCCCGAACTCGGCACGTTTGAGGATTTTCATCGTCTGGTGAAG
Organism: Afifella sp. H1R; assembly: GCF_021462425.1. NCBI lineage: Bacteria > Pseudomonadati > Pseudomonadota > Alphaproteobacteria > Hyphomicrobiales > Afifellaceae > Afifella > Afifella sp. H1R. The sequence continues at coordinate 665,327 of NZ_JAKEDY010000002.1, read as the reverse complement.
GCGGCGGCGGAGCACGGGCTGGAGATCGCGCTCGATTTCGCCATCCAGTGTTCGCCCGACCATCCCTGGATCAAGGAGCACCCGGAATGGTTTGATTGGCGTCCCGACGGCACCATCAGGTTCGCCGAAAACCCGCCGAAGAAATACGAGGACATCGTCAACGTCCATTTCTACCGCGATGCCATCCCGGGGCTCTGGCACGAATTACGCGATACGGTGCTGTTCTGGGTCGAGCACGGGGTCAAAATCTTCCGCGTCGACAATCCGCACACCAAGCCTCTGCCGTTCTGGGAGTGGATGATCGCCGAAGTGCGCCGCCGCCACCCCGACACGATCTTCCTGGCGGAAGCCTTCACGCGACCGAAGATGATGAAGCGTCTCGCCAAGGTCGGTTTCACCCAGTCCTATTCCTACTTCACCTGGCGCAACAACAAGGCCGAGCTCACGGACTATCTGACGGAGCTCACCACCGAGGAATGCCGCCATTACATGCGGGTGAACTTCTTCACCAACACGCCGGACATCAACCCGTTCTATCTGCAGAACAGCGGGCGCGCCGGCTTCCAGGTGCGGCTCTTCCTGGCGGCGACGCTTGCCACGAATTACGGCATCTACTCAGGCTATGAGCTCTGCGAGGCCGCGGCGATGCCTGGCAAGGAAGAGTATCTCGATTCGGAAAAATACGAGATCCGTGCCTGGGATTGGGACAGGCCTGGCCACATCAAGGACGACGTGCGCCGCCTCAATGCCTGGCGCAGGGCTCATCCGGCGCTGCAGCAATTCACCAATCTGTCGTTCTACAACGCCTACAACGACAACATTCTCTACTACGGCAAATACACCGACGATCTGTCGAGCTTCTTACTGTTTGCCGTCAACCTCGACCCCTTGAACGCGCAGGGCGCGCAATTCGAGGTGCCGCTTTGGGAATTCGGGCTGTCTGACGATGCGCCGATCATGGCCGAGGACCTCGTTCTCGATCGTCGCTTCACCTGGCAGGGCAAGATGCAACATGTCTGGCTCAACCCGTCCGAGCGCACCTATGCGGCCTGGCGCCTGATTTCGCCTCAAGAGCGGCTCACGTGAACGCAGGTCCGACAGACAACATGCAAAAATCCAATCGTTCCGAGCGCCCCCATCATCGCATCGACGGAGTGATCGATCGCTCCGACACCGAATGGTACAAGGACGCGATCGTCTATCAGCTGCACGTCAAAGCGTTTCTCGATTCGAACGGGGATGGCGTTGGTGATTTCGGCGGTCTTCTCGAACGCCTCGATTACATCGAGAGCTTGGGCGTCACCGCGATCTGGCTTCTGCCGTTCTATCCCTCGCCCTTGCGCGACGACGGCTACGACATCGCGGACTACCGCGCGATCAATCCGTCTTACGGCACGATGCGCGATTTCCGCCGCTTCGTGTCGGAGGCCCATCAGCGCGGCATTCGGGTGATCACCGAGCTCGTCATCAACCACACCTCCGACCAGCATCCCTGGTTCCAGCGGGCGCGCAACGCAAAGCCCGGATCGGCGGCGCGCAATTACTACGTCTGGAGCGACACCGATCAGAAATACCAGGGCACGCGGATCATCTTCCTCGACACGGAGACCTCCAACTGGACCTGGGATCCCGTCGCGGAAGGATTCTTCTGGCATCGCTTCTATTCCCACCAGCCGGATCTCAACTTCGACAATCCGCGGGTGATGAAGGAAGTGCTGTCGGTGATGCGCTTCTGGCTCGATATGGGGGTCGACGGGCTCCGGCTCGATGCCATTCCCTATCTCGTGGAGCGCGACGGCACCAACAACGAGAACCTGCCGGAGACGCATGTCGTCCTGAAACAGATCCGCAGCGATCTCGACGAGAATTACTCCGACCGGATGCTGCTCGCCGAAGCCAATCAATGGCCGGAGGATACGCGTCCCTATTTCGGCGAGGGCGACGAATGCCACATGGCATTCCATTTCCCCTTGATGCCGCGCATGTACATGGCGCTGGCGCAGGAGGACCGCCATCCGATCACCGATATCATCCGTCAGACGCCGGAAATCCCCGATCCCTGCCAATGGGCGATTTTCCTGCGCAACCACGACGAGCTGACGCTCGAAATGGTCACTGATACGGAGCGCGACTATCTGTGGCGCACCTATGCGTCTGATCAGAAGGCGCGCATCAATCTCGGCATCCGCCGCCGTCTGGCGCCGCTCATGCAGAACGATCGCCGCAAGATCGAATTGATGAATGCACTCTTGTTGTCGATGCCGGGCACGCCCGTTCTCTATTACGGCGACGAGATCGGCATGGGCGACAATTACTTCCTGGGCGACCGCGACGGCGTGCGCACGCCCATGCAATGGTCGGGCGACCGCAATGGCGGCTTCTCGCGCGCCAATCCGCAGCAGCTTTATCTGCCGCCGGTGCAGGACCCGATCCACGGCTATGAAGCGATCAATGTCGAGGCGCAGCAATCCGACCCGTCATCGCTTCTGAACTGGATGCGGCGCATGGTGACCGTGCGCAAGCAGCACAAGGTCTTCGGCCGTGGCGAGATGACCTTCCTCTATCCGGGGAACCGGAAGATCCTCGCCTATATCCGCAGTTACGAAGACGAAGACATTCTCTGCGTCGCCAATCTTTCTCGCTCCGCCCAGGCCGTCGAGCTCGACCTGTCGCGTTTCCGTCACCGGGTTCCGGTAGAGCTTTCCGGCCATTCCGCTTTCCCGGCGATCGGTGAATTGCCCTACATGCTGACGCTGCCCGGTTACGGTTTCTTCTGGTTTCTTCTCACCGAGGAGACGGACGTGCCGCAATGGCACACGCCCGCACCTGAGGTCATGCCCGAATTCATCACCGTCACCACGCGCGCCGATTTGAGTGCCGCGCTCTCCGGCCGCGACGGCCGCCAGCTCGAAGCCCAGGCGCTGCCTGAGTTCCTGCAGCGCCAGCGCTGGTTCGCCGGCAAGGGCGGCACCATTGACGGGGTTTCGCTGTCGCCTCTGACGAGCGTGGCGGAGGGGCGCACCGCCATTGCGACCGTCGACGTGACGCTTCGCAACGAGGAGACGCAGCGTTACTTCCTGCCGCTCTCCGCGCTGTGGGGCGAAGAGAACCTGCATTTCGGCGCACCGAAACTCTCCTACACGCTGGCCAAGATCAGACGGGGTCCGCGCGTCGGCGCACTCGTCGATGCGGCCTTTGACGAGGATTTCGCGAGAGCTCTGTTGAAGGCGATGGCGGCCGGTGAGCCGGTCGCCGCCAAGGACGGCGAACTCGTCTTTGCCGGTCAGGCCGATCTTGCAGAAGCTGCCGAGGAGACGGATGTCCGTCCGCTTGGCGTCGAGCAGTCGAACGTCTCCGTCATCATCGGCGACCGCGCGCTCCTAAAGGTCTATCGCCGGCTGCGCGAGGGCGATCAGCCCGAGGTCGAAGTCGCGCGTTTCCTCACCGATGTCGCCGGCTTCGACAACACGCCGCAGCTCCTTGGAACGGTCGAATACCGTCCGAACGACGGTGAGCCGACGGCGCTTGCCGCGGTCTTCTCCTTTGTGCGCAATCAGGGCGACGGCTGGGCCGTTCTCGTCGATGCGCTCGACCGCGATCTGGAGGCGACGGCGCTGAATGCGGTGGCCGCAGCGGAGACCGCCCCGGCGGCAGCCCCGATTCCCTTCGGGCATCCGCTCGACCTGCCGATGACTATGGGCCTGCGCACGGCCGAAATGCACGTGGCGCTCGCCGTCGAAACCGATCTGCCGGCTTTCAAGGTGGAGCCCTTGGAGCAGGAGGATGTGGGCGCGATGGCCGTCGATGTCGCAAGCCTTGCCGACCAGGCGATCGAGCGGCTCGAGGCGATGGCGGCGACGCTGCCTGCCGAAACGCGCGAGATGGCGGCCGACCTCGCCGAACGGCGCGGGGCGCTTCAGGCCGAGCTGGAAGCGCTGGCGTCCAGCCCTCCGTCGGGCGGCAAGTCGCGCATCCACGGCGATTATCATCTTGGACAGGTCCTCGTTTCCCAGGCCGATATCGTCATCATCGACTTCGAAGGCGAGCCGCAACGCTCGCTCGCGGAACGGCGCGCGAAGTCCTCGCCCCTGCGGGACGTCGCCGGCATGCTGCGCTCCTTCGACTATGCCGCAGCCGCGGCCGAACGCCAGTTCCTGGCACGGCATATGGAGGTGCCCGAGGCGATCCGTGAACGCGCCCAGCAATGGCGCGACAAGGCGATCGCCGATTTCCGTGCGAGCTACTTTGCCCGGATGGAAGGCGTGTCGACACTTCCGAACGACGAGGCGGCGGCAGAGCGCCTCTTGCGGCTCTTCCTCCTGCAGAAGGGCTTTTACGAGATCCTCTATGAGGCGGCAAATCGCCCCGATTGGATCGACATTCCGCTGCGCGGCGTTCTTAACCTGATCACCACTGAGGCAAAGCTATGAACACCTGGCGCAAAGAGATCCTGATCTCCTTTCCGGAGATCGACCGCTCTGCGATCGCTGCGCTGATCGAAGGGCGCCATGGCGACCCGTTTTCGCTTCTCGGTCCGCACCGGGCCTCTGCCGGCCTGAGCATCCGTACGTTTCATCCCGGTGCTGAGAGAGCGGAAATCCTCAGCATGGCGGGCGATGAGGTCCTGGCTCAGATGGAGCGGCTCGAGGCGGGCTTCTTTGCGGCCCTGCTCGAGGGGCAGGATCCGAGCCTTCCTTACCGCATCCGCTTCTATGCCGGCGATCAATCCTGGACCGTCGATGATCCCTACCGCTTTCCGCCGATTCTCGGCGAGCTCGATCTGCACCTCCTCTCGGAGGGCAGCCACCGCCGCCTCTACGAGAAGCTCGGCGCGCATCCGACTACGATCGACGGCGTTCAAGGCACGACCTTTGCCGTCTGGGCGCCGAACGCGCAGCGTGTGTCTGTCGTCGGAAGCTTCAACGAATGGGATGGGCGCCGCCACGTCATGCGCAAGCGTGTCGAAAACGGTGTCTGGGAAATCTTCCTGCCGGGTATCGGGCCGGGCCAATACTACAAATACGAGATCCTCTCGCCCGAAGGGCGGCTTCTGCCGCTGAAATCCGACCCCTTCGCCTTCTCTCAGGAAGTGCCCCCTTCGACCGCCTCGCGTGTGACGGGCCTCCCCGATCGCCAATGGCACGACGAGCACTGGATGCAGACCCGGCGCGCGCGCAACGATCGTGCCCAGCCGATCTCGATTTACGAAGTGCATCTCGGTTCCTGGCGGCGCGGCGAGGGCAACACCTATCTCGATTACGATGAGCTGGCCGATCAGCTCATCCCCTATGTGAAGGATATGGGCTTCACGCATATCGAGCTTTTGCCGATTTCCGAGCATCCCTTTTCCGGCTCCTGGGGCTATCAGCCGATCGGGCTCTATGCCCCGACCTCGCGCTTCGGCTCGCCAGAGGCGTTCGGCCGCTTCGTGGAGCGTTGCCACGCTGAAGGCATCGGCCTCATCATCGACTGGGTGCCGGCGCATTTCCCGACGGACGAGCACGGTCTCGCCCGTTTCGACGGCACGGCCCTTTATGAACATGCCGATCCACGCCAGGGCTTCCACCGCGACTGGAACACGCTCATCTACAATTTCGGCCGGCGGGAGGTGCGCAACTTCCTGGAGGCGAACGCTCTTTACTGGATGGATGAGTTCCACATCGACGGACTGCGCGTCGATGCCGTGGCCTCCATGCTCTACCTCGATTACAGCCGCGAGCCGGGCGACTGGGTCCCGAATGTCCATGGTGGCCGCGAGAATCTCGAAGCCATCTCGTTCCTGCGCGACACCAACACCAACGTCTTCGGGGGCTTCGAGGGTGCGACGACGTTTGCCGAGGAATCGACCGCCTGGCCGGGCGTGTCGCGGCCTGTCGAAACGGGCGGCCTCGGCTTCGGCTACAAGTGGAACATGGGCTGGATGCACGACACGCTCGCCTACATCCACAACGACCCGGTGCATCGCCGTTACCATCACCATCAGATGACGTTCGGCCTGCTCTATGCGTTCTCGGAGAACTTCGTTCTGCCGATCAGCCACGATGAGGTGGTGCATGGAAAAGGCTCTCTCCTTGGCAAGATGCCGGGCGACGAATGGCAGCGTTTCGCCAATCTCAGAGCCTATTTCGGCTTCATGTGGACACATCCCGGCAAGAAGCTGATTTTCATGGGCTGCGAGTTCGCTCAGGAGCGGGAATGGAACCACGATCAGTCGCTCGACTGGCATCTCCTCGGCGGCGAGGGACATGCGGGCATGCAGCGGCTCGTGCGCGACCTCAACCATCTTTACCGCGATCTGCCGGCACTCCATCAGCGTGATTGCGAGCCGGCCGGGTTCCAGTGGATCGACGCGTCCGATGCAGATCAGAGCGTCTTTTCCTATCTGCGTCGCGGTGAACGCGGCGAGGATGTCGTCGCCGTCATCTGCAATTTCACGCCGGTCGTCCGGCACGGCTACCGGGTCGGACTGCCCTTCCAGGGCCGCTGGCAGGAATGCCTCAACACCGATGCGGGCGTCTATGGCGGCTCCAATGTCGGCAATGACGGCGAAGTTCGTGCGGAAGAGGTCGGATGGCATGGTCAACCGGCATCAGCGGCTCTCACCCTGCCGCCGCTCGCCGTGATCGTCTTGAGATACCAGCCCTGAACTCTATTTCGACTTTCTTTTTAGAAGGATCAATGCATGTCGCGGCTTCGCGTGAGGCCCGGTACGCCCCATCCATTGGGGGCGACCTGGGACGGCTCTGGCGTCAATTTTGCCCTCTTTTCGGCCCACGCCGAAAAGGTTGAGCTGTGCCTGTTTGACCGGCAGGGACGACGCGAGCTCGAACGCATCCCGCTGCCCGAACATACCCATGAAGTCTGGCACGGCTATTTTCCGGACCTGCGTCCGGGCCAGCTTTACGGCTACCGCGTCTACGGGCCGTATGAGCCGAAGGCCGGCCATCGCTTCAATCCGCACAAGCTTCTGATCGACCCCTACGCGAAGGCGCTCTACGGCGAGTTGCGCTGGCACGAAGCCTGTTTCGGCTATCGCGTATCCTCGTCGCGGGGGGATCTTTCCTTCGACCGACGCGATTCGGCGCGGTCGATGCCGAAATGCGTGGTTATCGACCCGGCCGTGACCTGGGGCGCGGATGTGGCGCCGAAGACGCCCTGGTCGGATACGATCATCTATGAGGCCCATGTCGGCGGCATGACGGCGCTGCATCCGGAAATTCCGGGACCGGTGCGCGGCACGTTTGCGGGTCTCACCGATCCGGACGTCATCGATCACCTGGTCAAGCTCGGCGTCACCGCGATCGAGCTGATGCCGGTGCATGCCTTCTTCGACGACGAGTTTCTGGTGCGCAAAGGCCTGTCCAACTATTGGGGCTATAACACTGCGGCCTTCTTCGCCCCGGCGCCTCGCTTTATCTCTCCCGGCGCCAGCATCCATGAATTCAAGACCATGGTGCGCAAGCTGCACGAGGCGAACATCGAGGTGATCCTCGATGTGGTCTACAACCACACCGCCGAAGGCAATCGGCTCGGCCCCACCTTGTCGTTCCGCGGCATCGACAATGCGAGCTATTATATTCTCGGCGACGATCCCCGCTATTATTTCGACACGACCGGCACCGGCAACACGCTCAATCTGCGCCATCCGCGCGTTCTGCAGATGGTCACGGATTCGCTGCGCTATTGGGTCGAGGAATGCCATGTCGACGGCTTCCGCTTCGATCTCGCGACGGCGCTCGGGCGCGACCGCGACACCTTCCACAACGATGCGGCCTTCTTCGACGCCATCCGCCAGGATCCGGTCCTGTCGCGCACCAAGCTGATTGCGGAGCCCTGGGATATCGGGCCGGGCGGCTACCAGCTCGGCAATTTTCCTCCCGGCTGGACGGAATGGAACGGCGCGTACCGCGATGTGGTGCGGTCCTTCTGGAAGGGTGACGACGGCATGCTTCCGGATCTCGCCCGCAGCCTTCTCGGCTTTGCCGATCTCTTCGAACATCGTGGCCGCAAGCCGTGGGCGAGCATCAACCTGATCACCGCGCATGACGGTTTCACGCTGAACGACCTCGTCTCCTACAACGACAAGCACAACGAGGAGAATGGCGAGGACAGCCGTGACGGGCACGACGACAATCGCAGCTGGAATTGCGGCGTCGAAGGTCCGACGGACGATCCGGCCATCCTGCAACTGCGCGATCAGCAGCGGCGCAACTTCCTTCTGACGCTTCTCCTGTCCCAGGGCACGCCGATGATCGTCATGGGCGACGAGCAGGGGCGTACGCAGAACGGCAACAACAATGCCTATTGCCAGGACAATGAAACGAGCTGGATGAAATGGGCGGACCTGCCCGAACGCGATCTTGCCTTGCGGGATTTCACCGCGGCCGCGATCGCCTTCCGCAAGGCCCATCCGCTCCTGCGCCAGACCCGCTTTCTGCACGGCGAGGAGGTTCCTGGGCGCGACATCCCCAACGTTCAGTGGCTGAAGCCCGAGGGCGGCTTCATGGCTGCGGAGGATTGGCAGGATGGTTTGCGCAAATGCATCGGTCTGATGCTGTGTGACGAAGGCACGAGCTGCGTGTTGATCCTCATAAACGCAGCGCCGAACGATTTGAGCTTCCGACTGCCGGCGGCCAAGGGTGTGGAGATGTGGCAGAGGCGGCTTGAAACAGTTCACGGCGACGTTGGCGGCGCGGAATTTGCACCTGACTCGGAGGTGACGATGACGGCGCGCTCGATGATCCTTCTCGAGGGATGATCCTCCGTGAAAACTGACCAAAGAGACCGGGGCTGACCTCGGCGAAAGGGCGAAGGAATGAGTGACACTCTCGACAGGCTGGCCGACGCCCTCGGGATCGAGACGCGCTATTGGGCACTGTCCGGTGAAGAAGTCTTCGCGGGCGACGACACCAAAGAGGCGATCCTGACCGCCCTTGGCGTCGACGTCTCGGAGGGTGCCGAACGGCCAAGCCTGCGGCCGGCTCTCGGCGGGCTGGAGGCGCCGGAAAAGGCCTGCTTCGTGCCCGGCTTTCTCGAAGACGGTCGCTGCTGGGGCGTCGCCTGTCAGCTTTATGGGCTGCGCACGGCTCGCAACTGGGGCATGGGCGACTTTGAGGATCTCGCAAGGCTTGCCGAAATGCTCGCCGCCGATGGCGCCGACTTTTTGGGCGTCAATCCGCTGCACGCCCTCTTTCTGGCTCTGCCGGAGCGGGTGAGCCCGTTTTATCCTTCGAGCCGGCGGTTTCTGAACCCGCTCTATATCGCAGTCGACGACGTGGCCGGTTTTACGCAGGAGGATAGGCCGCCGCAAAGCTGGCTTAATGAGGCGCGTGCCGCGACGCTCGTCGATTATCCGGGCGTAACGCGCCACAAGCTCTCAGCGTTGTGGCGGATCTTCAACCGCGAGCGCGAGCAGATCCTGGTCGATCAGGATTTCGCGCGTTTTCGCGAGCGCGGGGGCCAGGCGCTCTACGACCATGCCTTGTTCGAGGCCCTGTCGCTCGGGGGGCTCGCCTCACCGACGCCTGGCGGCTGGCATGTCTGGAGTGATGAGTTTCACAGCCCGGACAGCGCCGCCTCTCGCGGCTACGCGGAAGAAAACAGCGATGCCGTGCTCTTTCAGATGTGGCTGCAATTCACCGCCGACGCCCAGCTGGCCGAGGCGCAGCGGCGGGCGCGGCGCGCGGGGATGCGGATCGGGCTCTACCTCGATCTTGCCGTTGGCGTCGCCCCCGACGGCTCGGCCACCTGGACCGACACCCGCACCACTGTGAACGGCATCACCGTCGGGGCGCCGCCGGACTATTTCAACGCCAATGGCCAGGATTGGGGGCTGGCGCCGCTCTCGCCCGCCGGGCTCTTGGACGACGATCTCGAACCCTTTCGGGCGCTGCTCGACAGCATGATGTGCCATGCCGGCGCGATCCGCATCGACCATGCGATGGGCCTTTATCGTCAGTTCTGGATCCCGCAGGGACTAGGCCCGGCGAAGGGCGCCTATATGCGCTATCCGCTGAAGGCGATGCTCGCCGTTCTCGCCGAAGTTTCGCAGGCTTATGAAAGTCTCGTCATCGGCGAGGATCTGGGCGTGGTGCCGGACGGTTTCCGCGAAGTGATGCGCGACACGGCGCTCCATGCCTACAAGGTATTCCTGTTCGAGCGCGAGGAGAGCCGTTTCCGGGGACCGCAGGAATATCCGCCGGCCGCGCTTGCCTGCGTCACCACCCACGACACGCCGAGCCTTCTCGGCTGGTGGACCGGGCACGACATCGACGTGCGTCTTGGGCTCGATCTCCTGCGCCCGGATCAGGCGGACAGCGAAAGGCAGCAGCGGGCGGGGGACCGCCGGGCGGTGGCGCGGCTTCTTGCCGAGCACGGGCTTGGCGAGATCGACGCCGACGATGCGGAAGGTTCCGCAGGCGAGGCCGCCGTGCAAATCTCCAGGCTTCTGGCGCGAAGCCCCTCACGCCTTCTTGCCGTCTCCCTCGACGATCTCGCCGGAGCGCGCGACCAGCCGAACGTGCCGGGGACCATGGACGAACACCCGAATTGGCGTCGGCGTCTTCGCGTCGATCTCGACGAATTGCGCGCCAGTGAACTCTATCGGCGCACCATCGAAGCGCTCCGCGAAGAAAGGCCGCAGCCGTGACGTGGTGATGCCCTGGCGGGAACCCGATGTGCAGCCTTAAGACCTTCACGCAGAACGCGACCTCGCCCTTGAGCCGGGCTTGCGTTCGGCCCATGGTATGTCCGCGCGCCGGCGGGGGATGGTTCGGCGGGGGAGATTTTCAATGAGCAGAATCGATCCGGATGCGCTGGGTGGCCGCTTGGCCCGGCGCACGATGGCTTTCGTCCTGGCTGGGGGCCGGGGCAGCCGTCTCATGGAGCTGACGGACAATCGAGCGAAGCCCGCCGTCTATTTCGGCGGCAAGAGCCGAATCATCGACTTCGCGCTGTCGAATGCGCTCAATTCCGGCATCAAGCGCATCGCGGTTGCCACGCAATACAAGGCCCACAGCCTTATCCGGCATCTCAACCGAGGGTGGAATTTCTTTCGGCCCGAGCGCAACGAGACGTTCGATCTCTTGCCGGCGTCCCAGCGTGTGGCCGAAGACAAATGGTATGTCGGCACCGCCGATGCCGTGGCGCAGAATATCGACATTATCGAAGATTATGGGCCGGAACTGATCATCATCCTCGCGGGTGATCACGTCTACAAGATGGATTATGAGATCATGCTGGCCCAGCATGTCGACAGCGGTGCTGAGGTTACCGTCGGTTGCATCGCCGTGCCGCGCATGGAAGCGACGGGCTTCGGTGTCATGCATGTCGACGCCGGCAACCGCATCGTCGATTTCGTCGAAAAGCCGGCCGATCCTCCCGCCATGCCCGACAATCCGGACCTCGCGCTCGCCTCCATGGGCATCTACGTTTTCCATACGAAGGTGCTGTTCGAGCATTTGCGCCGCGACGCCGACGATCCGGACTCAAGCCACGATTTCGGCCGCGACATCATTCCCCGGATCGTCAAGGAAGGCGGCGCGGTGGCGCATCGATTCGCCGAATCCTGCGTCATGTCGGGCGCGGAGCCCGAACCCTACTGGCGCGACGTCGGCACCATCGACGCCTTCTGGGAAGCCAATATCGATCTCACGGATTTCGTCCCCGGCCTCGACCTTTACGATCACAATTGGCCGATCTGGACCTACAGTGAGGTCACGCCGCCGGCAAAGTTCGTGCATGACGAAGAGGGGCGCCGCGGTTCGGCCGTGAGCTCGCTGGTTTCCGGCGGCTGCATTCTGTCGGGTGCGCGCATCGACAAATCGCTCTTGTTCACCGGCGTTCACGCCCATTCCTACAGTGAGCTTTGCCGCGCTGTGGTTCTGCCGCACACCACGATCAACCGGCATGCCCGCCTCACCAACGTGGTCGTCGACCGTGGTGTCGTCATTCCGCGCGGCCTCGTCGTCGGCGAGGATCCGGAAGAAGATGCGCGCCGCTTCCGCCGCACCGACAACGGCATCTGCCTGATCACGCAGCGGATGCTCGACCGCCTCGATTCCGAGGCATAAGTGTTGCCGTGAACAAAGTCCTTTTCGTCGCCTCCGAATGCTATCCGCTGGTCAAGACCGGGGGGCTCGCCGATGTCATCGGGGCCCTGCCGCTCGCGCTTGCCGGGGAAGACGTCGATGCGCGCGTTCTGCTGCCGGCTTACCCGGAGGTATGCGAGCGGCTGAGGGAAGCGGAAGCGCTCCCCTTGCCAGGCGGGAAAGTTCTCGGCCAGGAAGGCCGCCTTCTCGCCGCGACGACAGAGGAAGGGCTCAAGGTCTGGGCGCTCGACGTGCCGGCCTTCTTTGCCCGCGTCGGCAATCCCTATGTCGGGCCGAATGGCCATGACTGGCCGGACAATCATCTGCGCTTTGCCGCCTTGGCGCGCGTCGCCGCCGATATCGCGGCGCACGGCGTCGGCCGATGGCGGCCGCAGCTCCTGCACATCCATGATTGGCAGGCCGGCCTCGTGCCGGCCTATCTCGCTGCGGATGAGATCGATCTGCCGACCCTCTTCACCATTCACAACATCGCCTTCCAGGGTGTCTTTCCCGCGGCGGAGATCACGCGCCTCGGTCTGCCGGGGCGCTATTACCACCGCGACCTGACCGAATTCTGGGGCCAGATCTCCTTCCTGAAGGCAGGCATTGCCATGTCGAGCAAGGTCTCGACGGTGAGTCCGACCTACGCCCGCGAGCTCGAAAGCCCTGAATTCGGCTGGGGCCTCGACGGCCTCATCCGCCACCGCCAGGCCGATATGTGCGGAATCCTGAACGGCATCGATGCCGGCGTCTGGGATCCGGCGAACGATCCGTTGATCGCGGCGCCCTATTCGGCCGAGAAGCCGGCGGGCAAGGCGCGCAACAAGGAGGCGCTGCAGGAGCGTCTCGGCCTTGAAAACGATCCGAACGCGCCGCTCTTTTGCGTCGTCAGTCGCCTGACTCAGCAAAAGGGCATGGATCTTCTTCTGGAAAACCTGCCGCAGCTCTTATGGCGTGGCGGGCAGCTTGCCGTTCTGGGCAGCGGTGAGACGCATCTGGAAGCGGGCTTCCGCGAGGCGGCATTCAACAATCCAGGCCGGGTCGCGACCGTCATCGGGTACAACGAACCGCTGTCGCATCTCCTGCAGGCGGGGGCGGATGCGATCGTCATTCCATCGCGCTACGAGCCCTGCGGCCTGACCCAGCTCTACGGCCTGCGCTACGGCACTTTGCCGATCGTCTCGCGCACCGGCGGGCTCGCCGACACGATCATCGATGCCAATGCCGCTGCCGTTCAGGCGGGAACGGCGACCGGCTTCCAATTCGCGCCGGTAACCCCTGAAAGATTGCGCCATACGCTCGACCGTGCCTTCGATCTGTGGGCCGACCGAAAAGCCTGGCGTGTCGCCCGGCGCGCCGCGATGCACTCCGATTTCGGCTGGTCCGCCTCGGCCCGGCTCTACAGAAACCTCTACCGGCGCATGCTCAAAGACGCGCGCCAGAAGAAGATGGGAGAGACAAGGTGAACATTGAGACCGTGTCGACAAAGCCGATCGCCGGACAGAAGCCCGGCACGTCGGGCCTCAGGAAGAAGACCGCGGCCTTTCTGGAGCCCGGCTATCTCGAAAACTACATCGCTGCGATCATCGAAGGTATCGGCGGCGTTGAAGGCGCCACGATGGTGATCGGCGGTGACGGCCGCTTCGGCAATCGTCAGGCGATCAAAACGCTCGTGCGCATGCTCGCGGCTGGAGGCGCGAAGCATCTCATCATCGGCCAGAACGGGCTTCTGTCGACCCCGGCCGCCTCCTGCGTTATCCGCAAGCGTCAGGCGACGGGCGGCTTCATCTTCTCCGCCAGTCACAATCCCGGCGGCGAGCACGGCGATTTCGGTCTCAAATACAATCTCGCCAATGGCGGGCCGGCCCCCGAAAACGTCACCTCCGCGATCTACGCGGCGACGCAGACGCTCTCCTCTTACAAGATTGCCGATCTCGACGAGATCGACCTCTCCAAAGTGGCGACGGTCGAGCATGACGGTGTCATGATCGAAGTGATCGATCCGGTCACCGATTATGCCGCCCTCATGGAAGAGCTCTTCGATTTCGATGCGATCTCGGGGCTCTTCGCCTCCGGCTTCCGCCTCGCCTACGATGCGATGCATGCTGCGACCGGCCCCTATGCGAAGGCGATCCTGGAAGGCCGCCTGGGGGCGGCCGTGGGGACGGTGCGCAACGGTGAGCCGCTGCCGGATTTCGGCGGGTTGCACCCCGATCCGAACCCCGTCCACGCCAAGGCGCTTTTCGACCTCATGGCAGCGCCGGAGGCGCCCGATATGGGCGCGGCCTCCGATGGCGACGGCGACCGCAATCTCGTTCTCGGCCCCGGCCTGCCGGTCTCGCCGTCCGATTCGATTGCGGTCCTTGCCGCCAATGCGCATCTTGCGCCCGGCTACAAGCGTGGCCTTGCCGGCATGGCGCGCTCCATGCCGACGAGCCGCGCCCTCGACCGCGTGGCCGAAGAGCTCGGCATTTCCCTCTACGAGACGCCGACCGGCTGGAAATTCTTCGGCAATCTTCTCGATGCCGGAAAAATCACCATGTGCGGCGAGGAAAGTGCTGGGGCCGGTTCCGACCATGTGCGCGAGAAGGACGGTCTGTGGGCGGTGCTTCTGTGGCTCAACATCCTCGCCGTCCGCCGTCAGTCGATTCCCGAGATCGTGCGCGAGCATTGGGCGCGCTTCGGGCGCAATTACTATACGCGCCACGATTATGAGGCGATCGAGACGGAGCGTGCGGAAACGCTGATGTCGGAGCTGACGGCACGCCTCGGCTCTCTCAAGGGTGAGACAGCCGGCTCCCTCACCATCGAAGGCGCCGACGAATTCGCCTATCACGACCCGATCGATGGCTCCCTCGCCGAGCATCAGGGGCTTCGCATTCTCTTCGAGGGCGGCGGCCGCGCCGTCTTCCGGCTGTCGGGCACCGGCACGGAGGGCGCGACCTTGCGTGTCTACCTGGAGCGCTTCGAGCCGGCGGGCGGCGATCACACTCAGGAGCCGCAGCAGGCGCTCGCCGAAATCATTGCGGCCGCGGGCGAGGTGGCCGGGATCGAAAAACACACCGGCCGCACCGAGCCCGACGTCATCACCTGAGCGGTGATGCCTTTGTGTGAGGAGAAAAGCGCGGCCTGAAGCCCTACTCCCAGGCCGCGCCTTCGAGCGTGTTGAGTGGAATCTTGAGATAGCGCCGGCCATTTGCCTCCGGTTCCGGCAGGCGCCCGCCGTTCATATTGATCTGCAACGCGTGCAGGATCAGCTTCGGCATCGGCAGGTTTTTGTCGCGCTTGTTGCGCAGTTCCACATAGGCGGCCTGCGTTTGCGCCTGCTGGAGGTGTTTGTTCTTCGCCTTCTGTTCGCTGACCGTCGATTCCCATTGCGGCTCGCGCCCGTCCGGCATGTAATCGTGGCCGGTGAAGAGGCGCGTCTCCTCGGGAAGCTTCAGAATCTCCTGGATAGAGTTCCAAAGCGTCGCGGCATCGGCGCCGGGAAAATCCGCCCGCGCCGTGCCGAAATCCGGCTGAAACAGCGTATCGTGGACAAAGGCCGCATCGCCGATGACGTACGTGACGGAGGCAAGCGTGTGGCCCGGAGAGAACATGACGCGGCCTTCGATCTCGCCGATGCGGAAATCGTCGCCATCCGCGAAAAGCCTGTCCCATTGGCGCCCGTCAGCCGGGAAGTCCGGCCAGTTGTAGAGACCCTTCCAGAGCTTCTGCACGTCGGCGACATGCGCGCCGATGGCGCGGGGAGCGCCGGTCTTTTCCTGCAGGTAATGGGCAGCCGAGAGATGGTCGGCATGCGGATGCGTGTCGAGGATCCATTCCGCGACGAGCCCTTCGCGTTCGACAAAAGCGAGGATCTGGTCGGCGTTGAAGGTGGCCGTCGCCCCGGATTTCTCATCGTAATCGAGCACCGGGTCGATGATCGCACAGCGCTTCGTTGCGGGATCTGCCACGACATACTGCACGGAAAACGTTCGTTTATCGAAAAAAGCGGTCACGGCGGGCTTTGCGGAATGGCGCATCATGTCCTCTCTGGTTCCTGACGCCCACCACATGGATCACATTCAGAAAATTGCAAATGTGGGTGACCACCCTCTGCTCCCTTGACCGGCGGGACCCTTCCTGCAACGCCGTGGCGATCGGGATGGCCTGCGAAGAGCGCCCCGCCTGACGAGCCGGCCCCATGCCCTTGGTGAGCCGTGTCCTTTGTGAGCTATGGCCGGCCCTGGTGAGGAAGAGTGCTGATGAGCGTCGATGCGTCGCCCCGCGTTGAAATCAAGATCCTGGATGAGCGTCTCCGGGATTGGGGCCTGCCCTTCGCGCATTCCGCAATGGCGGCCGGGGTCGATCTCAGGGCGTGCCTCGAAGCGCCTCTTACGCTCGATGCCGGAGCGCCCGCGGTGCTCATTCCGGCGGGCTTCGCCCTTTCGATTGCCAATCCCCACATCGCGGCTCTGATCCTGCCGCGTTCCGGGGCCGGGCACAAACGGGGCCTTGTTCTCGGCAATGGCGTGGGGCTGATCGACGCGGACTATCACGGTCCGATCATGATCAGCGCCTGGAACCGCAACGCCTCGGGTGACGCCATCCTGATCGAGCCCGGAGAACGCATCGCGCAGATGCTTTTCGTGCCGGTCCTGACACCGCGTTTTCAGGAAGTGGCGGAGTTTTCGGGCCTTAGCGAGCGGGGTGAGGGCGGCTTCGGCTCGACGGGCTGATCTCGTCGGATCGATCCACAAGATCGCGCACATCCGTTTCACGAGATGAAAAGTGTTCGAGGAGATGCAATTTGTGCGCTCCTCTTCGAGATGGCTCGCAGCCCCGGAAAACCGCCGATCTTGGCTCCATTGAGGCGAAAAGATGGCGGCTAAAGGTTGACTCATCGGCCCCTCGGCCATACCTCTCCTGCCACCCAATCCTCTTTTAGTTGAAATCGCAAAGGACCAAGCGACTTGAGCGAAAGCGAGACGCTTGTTGTCAAAAATCTTTTTAAGGTTTTCGGCGACGACCCCGCCAAGGCGATCTCCCTCTACCGGGAGGGGCTCGATAAAGACGGGATATACGAGAAGACGGGGATGACGGTCGGCGTCTGTGACGCCAGTTTTACGGTTCACGAGGGCGAAATCTTTGTCGTGATGGGGCTTTCCGGCTCCGGCAAATCGACGCTCGTGCGCATGTTGAACCGGCTGATCGATCCTTCCGCTGGCGAGATCATCGTCAAGGGCTCCGACATTGCGGCCATGTCCGACAAGGAGCTCATGCATTTCCGTCGCAAACACATCAGCATGGTGTTTCAATCCTTCGCGCTGATGCCACATCTGAGCGTTGTGCAGAACGCCGCCTTCGGGCTGGAGCTCGCCGGCGTGCCGCTGGCCCAGCGTGAGGAAAGAGCCCGCACCGCGCTCGCCCAGGTCGGGCTCGAGGCCCGCGGCGACAGTTACCCCAACGAACTCTCGGGTGGCATGCAGCAGCGCGTCGGTCTGGCGCGCGCGCTCGCCAACGATCCATCCATCCTTCTGATGGACGAAGCCTTCTCGGCCCTCGATCCGTTGATCCGAACGGAGATGCAGGACGAGCTTGTGACACTGCAGGAAGAGCAGCAGCGCACCGTCATCTTCATCTCCCACGATCTCGACGAGGCGATGCGCATCGGTGATCGCATCGCCATCATGGAAGGCGGCCGCGTCGTCCAGGTCGGTACACCTGACGAGATCTTGAACAACCCGGCCGATGATTACGTCGCTTCCTTCTTCCGCGGCGTGAACGTGTCGAACGTCCTCACCGCCGGCGACGTGGCCGTGCGGGAGCAGGTGACGACGGTGGAGCGCGACGGCCAGATCCGCAGCATTTTGCAGCGGATCGGCAAGGCCGACCGCGACTATGCCTATGTCCTCGACCGGCGTCAGCATTTCCACGGCGTGGTGTCCGCCGCCTCGCTCGAAGAGCAGGTGAAGTCGGGAAAACCGGAGCTCCGGAATGCCTTCCTTCCCGATATCGAGCCTTTGAAGGCGGATACGAGGATCGGAGAGATCATCGGCGCTGTTGCGGCCGCGCCCTGCGGCCTGCCGGTGGTCGACGACAATGGGCGCTATCTCGGCGTCGTCTCAAGGGCGCTGCTTCTGCAAGCCTTGGACAGGGAGACCGCGCAAGATGCCTGAGACCAGCAATCCCTGGGCCTCGTCGGCCCAAAGTGGTGCCGACAGCGCGGCCTCTTCCGGCGCCGACGCTGTCGCACAGACCTCAGATGGCGCCGCCTCCGGAGCGGCCGATGCGGCCTCCGGTTCCGCCAATCCCTGGGGCGCGAGCGGCGGTTCCGATGCCGGCGTTCCGGCCGGCGGCGGCTCTTCGACGCCGGATTGGTTGAGCCAGGCGGCACCCCCGCCGCAGCACCATTTCGATATCATGCATCCGTTCGATCGGGCGATCATTCCGATCGAAGACTGGGTGGAGCATCTCCTCGACTGGGTGGTCGCCAATTTCCGTCCGATCTTTCAGGCCGTGCGCCTGCCGATCGATTGGGTGCTGTCGGCCATTCAAAGCGCCCTTCTCGGCGTGCCGGCAGTCGTCATGATCGTCCTCCTTGGTCTGCTCGCCTGGCAGGCGGCTGGGCCACGGCTCGGCATCGGCGCGGTAATCGCTCTGACCTTCATCGGCGCGATCGGCGCCTGGGATCAGAGCATGGTGACGCTGGCGCTGGTCTTCACCTCAGTCTTCTTCTGCATTTTGATCGGTTTGCCGATGGGCATCTGGCTGGCGCGCAACGACCGCGTCGCGCAGATCGTCCGGCCGATCCTCGATGCCATGCAGACGACGCCGGCCTTCGTGTATCTTGTGCCGATCGTGATGCTTTTTGGTATCGGCAACGTGCCGGGTGTCATCGTGACGATCATCTTCGCGCTGCCGCCTCTGGTCCGCCTCACCAATCTCGGCATCCGCCAGGTTCCGGGCGATCTCATCGAAGCAGCCAAGAGCTTCGGCTCATCGAAGCGGCAGCTCCTCTACAAGGTGCAGCTGCCGATCGCCATGCCGACGATCATGGCCGGCGTGAATCAGACGCTGATGCTGGCGCTGTCGATGGTGGTGATCGCCTCTATGATTGCGGTCGGCGGCCTCGGTCAGATGGTTCTGCGCGGCATCGGCCGTCTCGATATGGGCCTCGCCACCGTGGGCGGCATTGGCATCGTGCTTTTGGCCATCATCATCGACCGGATGACACAGTCGCTTGGTATCACCAAACGGGACCGCGGCAATATCGCCTGGTACGAGACCGGCCCGGTCGGATTGGTGCGGCGCCTCACCGGGCGGGGGTCTGCAGCGTCGAAGAACGCGAAGACCGAGCCCAGAGAAGCGTAGGCCCGGCAGCACCCAGCCGGACCTGCAGAAACGGCCGCTTTGCGGCCACGTTGAAAACCCCGAAGGGAGATCACATCATGAACTACCCGATGACACCGAAAGCCTTGCGCGGGCTTGCGGCTGCTGCCGGCCTCACGGCCGCGCTCGCCGCGGGCTCTGCGCTTGCCCAGGACAAGCCGGGCGAAGGCGTGGAAGTGATTCCGCTCAAATCCTCTATTGCGGAGGAGACCTTCCAGACCGTTCTCGTCAACAAGGCGCTTGAAGAGCTGGGCTACGACGTCCAGCCGATCAAGGAGCTGGAATATGCGACGGCCTATGTGGCGCTCGCCAATGGCGACGGCACCTTCATGGCCGACAGCTGGGATCCGCTGCACAAGGATTTCTTCGAGGAAGCCGGCGGCACGGATAAGATCTACCGCGAAGGCGTCTACTCACCGGGCGCGCTGCAGGGCTATCTGATCGACAAGAAGACGGCCGAAGAGCACAACATCACCAATCTCGGCCAGCTCAAGGATCCGGAGATCGCCAAGATCTTCGACCATGACGGCGACGGCAAGGCCGACCTCACCGGCTGCACCCCGGGCTGGGGCTGCGAGAAGGTGATCGAGCATCAGCTCGACGCGTTCGACCTGCGCGACACGGTCACCCACAACCAGGGCTCCTATTCCGCGATCATCGCCGACACGATCACCCGCTACAAGCAGGGCGAGCCGGTCCTCTATTACACCTGGACGCCTTACTGGGTGTCGGGCGTGCTCGTTCCGGGCAAGGACGTGGTCTGGCTGAACGTGCCGTTCTCTTCGCTTCCGGGTGAGCGCAAGGACGTCGACACTTCGCTGCCGGACGGCTCCAACTACGGCTTCCAGGCGAACGAGCAGAAGATCGCTGCCAACCGCGAATTTGCGGAAGCCAACCCGGCGGCCGCGAAGCTCTTCTCCGTCATGGAGATCTCGGCGAACGACATTTCCGCTGAGAACCTTCTGATGCGCGACGGCCAGGATTCTGAGGAAGACATCGGGCGTCACGCTGATGCCTGGATCAAGGCCCATCAGGACACCTGGAACGATTGGCTGGACCAGGCTCGCGCCGCGGCCGAGTAAGCGACAGCCCACCAGGATGCGGCCGCGGTGCCGCATCCAAGAATTCTGGAAGGCCGGCTCCGAGCGAGCCGGCCTTTTTCTTTGGCCACTTTCCTGGGCCGCGTGCGGGTTCTTTCGAGCGCGCAGGGGTGGTCAAATCTCGGGACCGCGCTCTTTGCGGTGGCACGACGACAGGCTGAAGCGAAAAGGGGGCGACGCATGGTCGATTGGGTGAGGCACGCCATTGCCTGGCATGTTTATCCGCTGGGTTTTGTGGGCGCGGAGGCGGAGAACGATCGCGCCGCGCCGGTGGCGCACCGCCTCCCGCGGCTCGAAAACTACCTCGACTATGCCGTGGAGCTCGGCGCCTCTGCACTTGCGCTGGGGCCGATCTTTCAGTCGGCCACGCACGGCTACGACACGCTCGATTATTTCGCCGTCGACCGCCGCCTCGGTGACGATGGCGACTTTGATCATCTCGTCCACGAGGCTCATGCCCGCGGCCTCAAGATCATTCTCGACGGCGTGTTCAACCATGTCGGCCGTGACCACCCGTTCTTCCGCGATGTGATCGAGCACAGCCCAAAAAGCGATAAGGCGGCCTGGTTTCGCCTGACATGGCCGCAGGACTGGCGGCCTGGCAGCGAGCCGCAATACGAGAGTTTCGAAGGCCATGATCAGCTCGTTGCGCTCAATCATGACGAGCCGGCCGTGGCGGAATACGTCGCCTCGGTGATGGATCACTGGCTGACGCGTGGTGCCGATGGCTGGCGCCTCGATGCCGCTTACGCCGTGTCGCCAGCGTTCTGGGCAAAGATCCTGCCTGGCCTTCGCCAGAAGCACCCGAACGCTTTCATCTTCGGCGAGGTCATTCACGGCGACTATCCAGCCATCGTCCGGGAATCGGGCTTGGATTCGCTCACCCAGTACGAATTGTGGAAGGCCTTATGGAGCGCCCTCAACGACCGCAACTTCTTCGAGCTCGCCTGGGCCTTGGAGCGCAATGACGCGCTTTTGGACGATTTCGTGCCCGTCGCCTTCCTCGGCAATCACGACGTGACACGCATCGCCTCCAAGCTCACCGACGAGCGTCATCTGCCGCATGCCGTGGTGCTCCTCTTCACCCTGCCTGGCACGCCCTTCGTTTATTACGGGGACGAACAGGCTTTCCGGGGCGTCAAGGAAGACCGGATCGGTGGCGATGATGCGATCCGCCCGGCGTTTCCCGAGAGCTCCGCTGAGCTGTCGGAGCTCGGGGCGCCGATCTTCCGTCTGCATCAGGAGTTGATCGGCCTGCGGCGGCGCCATGCCTGGCTGCACGGCGCGCGGGTCACGGTGCATCATCTCGAAAATTCAGCACTCGTTTATGAGAGCGCGGCAGAGGGGGAAAAGATACTGGTCGCCCTCAATCTGCAGGATGCACCGGCCCGCCTGCCGGTACCGGCGGCGCGCGAGCGGCTTGCGGGAGAGGCGACCCTCGAAGGCGATGGCGCGGAGCGTGTCGCTGTGGTTCCGGGGCATGGCTTTGCAGTGTTTTGCTGCTGATGCCCCACGCCCTACCCGGGAGATAACACGACGCCGCGGGCGCGCAGCATTTCTTGGCCATGAGGCCCTTGCGCATCCTTTTGGGCCGCCCGGCAGTTGGTATCGACAACCCTGAGGTGGAGACAAAGGAGCAGCCCTTGACCAGCACCATCAATGCCATGTTGGGCGGCCTCATCGGCGGCGCGATCGTGACCGCCGTGATCGCGGCCGGCCGTCAGAGCGGACTGGCCGACATCGCGCTTCCAGAAGAGGAGGAGGCGCTGTTCGATCGGCCCTCGCAGGCCCTCTCGCGCCGGCACGATGCGCGTGTCTGGGCATCGGCCCAGGGCAACCATCTCCTCGCCGCCGCGGGCTTCGGTCAGGCCTATTCGGTTGTGCGCGAGCGCTTTCCGACGGTCTCGCCGGCGCTCCTCGGGGCGGGTTTCGGCGCGCTCCTGCATGTCGTGACCTCGGCGGGCCTCGGCCGTGCGGTCGGCATCGCCCATGGCCGCTTTCGCGCTCCCGAGGGTCAGGCCGGCAAGCGCTTCGGCATGCATATCATCTTCGGCGTGGCGACGGCGCTCGCCACCGACATGATCGAGCGCCGCCGCCGATAAATGATCGTTGGGGCGCATCGACGGACATGGACGGCAGGGTCCGCCTTGCGCTTCGGATGAAATGGAATCTCGTGCTCTGTGCGCCCGTGTTTCTGAAATCGTGTTCTGTTCTGGAGGCTGGAATCGCGGAGCTGCACCTCGCCGGGAACAGCGGCGGGGCCTAGGTTGTTGGCCTAGAGATTTCCGAAATTTCCGACGGAGGACGCCATGAACGATCAGGCGCTTCAGCGCGACGTCACTGCCCGCAAGCCGGGCCGTGGCCGCATCTACAATTCGATTACCGAGACGATCGGCGACACGCCCATCGTACGGCTCGACAAGCTCGCCAAGGAGAAGGGCGTTCAGGCCAATCTTCTGGCGAAGCTCGAATTCTTCAACCCGATCGCCTCGGTCAAGGACCGCATCGGCGTGGCCATGCTGGAAGCGCTGGAGCGCGACGGCAAGGCAAAGCCCGGCGAGACGACGCTGATTGAGCCGACATCCGGCAACACCGGCATCGCGCTCGCCTTCGCAGCGGCCGCCAAGGGCTACAAGCTGGTCCTCGTCATGCCCGAGACGATGTCGATCGAGCGTCGCAAGATGGTGGCGCTCTTGGGCGCCGAGCTCGTCCTCACCGAAGGCCCGAAGGGCATGAAGGGCGCCATCGCCAAGGCGGAAGAGCTTCTCGAGCAGACGCCGAATTCCGTCATGCCGCAGCAGTTCGACAATCCGGCCAATCCGGAGATTCACCGCAAGACGACGGCTGAGGAGATCTGGAACGATACCGGCGGCGCGATCGATGCTCTCGTGGCCGGCATTGGCACGGGCGGCACCATCACCGGCACCGGCCAGGTGCTGAAGGAGCGCAAGCCCGATATCCGCATTGTTGCGGTCGAGCCGGCCGACAGCCCGGTTCTGGCCGGCGGCAATCCCGGCCCGCACAAAATCCAGGGCATCGGCGCAGGCTTTGCCCCGAAGGTGCTCGACACCTCGATCTATGACGAGATCATTCCGGCGACCAACGACGAAGCTTTCGAATATGCCCGCCTCGTCGCGCAGCTCGAAGGCGTGCCTGTCGGCATTTCTTCAGGCGCGGCCCTGTCGGCTGCCGTGAAGCTCGGCCAGCGGCCGGAATTTGCGGGCAAGAACATCGTCGTGATCATCCCCTCCTTCGCCGAGCGCTATCTGTCGACGCCGCTTTTCGAAGGTCTCGGCGAGTAAGAGACAGGATCGACGCCGACACAGGCTTCGCACCATATTCTCCGGGAAAGGCGGCCTTCGGGCCGCCTTTTTCGTTGGGCCCCCTTTTTCATCGCGGGGGCAGGTGACGCGTGCTGCGCCTGTTGTTCGCTTGCTGAGGCGCAGGAAGGAGCCGCGCGCTCACATCGGACCGCTTATCCCTTGTCCAGCACCAATCCGGCCGGCTCCGTCTTCGCCTCGTAACGGCAGAGATCGGCGATGACGCAATCGGGGCATTTCGGTTTGCGCGCCACGCAGACATAGCGCCCGTGCAGGATCAGCCAGTGATGGGCGTGGAGCTTGAAATCGTCGGGCACGACTTTTTCGAGCATCAGCTCCACGGCGAGAGGATCCTTGCCGGGCGCGAGCCCCGTCCGGTTGGACACCCGAAAAATATGCGTGTCGACGGCGATGGTCTTTTCGCCGAAGGCGACGTTCATGACGACATTGGCGGTCTTGCGCCCGACGCCCGGCAGCTTTTCCAGGGCTTCCCGGCTCGGCGGGACTTCGCCCTGATATTCGGCGATGAGCTGCTGCGACAGCGCCACGACGTTCTTCGCCTTGTTGCGGTAAAGTCCGATCGTCTTGATGTGCTCGCGCACGGCCTCCTCGCCGAGCGCCACCATCTTGTCCGGGGTCGGGGCGACGCGGAAGAGCTCTTTGGTCGCCTTGTTGACCCCGGCATCCGTCGCCTGCGCCGACAGAACCACAGCGACGAGCAGCGTGTAGGGGTCGGTGTGCACGAGCTCGCTCGTCGGCTCCGGCCGCTCCGCCTTCAGCCGCGAGAACAAGGTGACGATCTCGTCTTTGGATAGGAGGGAGCCGGCGGGAGCCGCTTTCTTCCTTTTGACACTCGTGTTTTTGCCCATCTTCTCCCTATAATCATTCCAAATGAATGAGAGCAACGCGCCTGTCGCCGCCTCCGGCGACGCGGAGATCTTTTCGGTCACGTTGACGCCGCACCGTTCGCTCGGCCCGCGGGGCTTTGTTGCGGTCATGGCGGTCTTCGGCGCCACCTGTTTTCTATCCGGCCTGTTGTTCTGGCGTCTCGGAGCCTGGCCGATCGGCGCCTTTTTTGGCCTCGACTTCCTGATCCTGTGGGGCGCCTTCGCGCTCAGTTACCGCTCCGGTCGTGCCTTCGAGGACGTGACCGTGAGCCGCAGAGATCTCCTCATCCGCAAGGTCGCCCCGAATGGGCGGGCGCGTGAGCTGAGGCTCGATCCCTATTGGAGCCGGCTGGAGGTGCGCGAGCTCGAAGACGAAGGCGTGGTGCGCCTTCACCTCGTCAGCCGGGGCGAGAATGTGACCATCGGTGAATTCCTCAATCCCGACGACCGGGCGAGCCTTGCCGATGCGCTGCGCGACGCGCTCCATGCCGTCAGACGTCCGCCTGCCTTTGCCGAAACCATGATGGAGGCGGGCTAGGCCACCACCCGATGTGCAAGAAACGGGTGGCAGCGGCGTCGAAGCGCGGTCATCGTACAGCCTGGAGGACCGCTATGACCATGCACAGCCCCCTTGCTTCTTCCATGACGAACCGCGACCCGACGAACCCCGAGACCGACTACGCAATCGTCTGCGCGGTGATCGCCTATCTCAGCCGGAATTACCGGGACCAGCCGGAACTCGAGGAGATTGCCGCAGAGGTCGGCATGAGCCCGACGCGCCTGCACAAGCTGTTCACGCGCTGGTGCGGCCTGTCGCCAAAGGGGTTTCTGCAGGCGGTCACCCTCGATCACGCCAAGCGGCTTCTCGATCAATCCGCCAATCTTCTCGACACGAGCTACGAGCTCGGCCTTTCGGGTCCTGGGCGCCTCCACGATCTCTTCGTCACCCACCACGCCATGACGCCGGGCGCCTATAAGAGCCGGGGCGAGGGGCTGGAGATCGCCTATGGCTTCCACGCCTCGCCCTTCGGCAAGGCTCTGCTTTTGGTGACGGATTACGGCCTCGCCGGCCTCGCATTCGCCGATCCGGGCGAGGAAGAGGCGACACTTGCCGAAATGACGGGGCGGTTTCCGCAGGCCCGCTATCGCCATGTCCCGGACGCGACGGCGCGCTATGCCGAGCGCGTCTTCGAACCCTCCGCCTGGCGAGCCGAGGAGCCTCTGCGCGTCGTCTTCATCGGCTCCGACTTCGAGGTGCGCGTCTGGGAAAGCCTCCTCAAAATTCCCGTGGGCGCGGCGACGAGCTACGGCGCTTTGGCGAAAAAGCTCGAACGGCCGAAGGCGGCCCGTGCCGTCGGTGCCGCTGTCGGCCGCAATCCGATCTCCTTCGTCGTCCCCTGTCATCGCGTCGTCGGGGCGAAGGGCGCGCTCACCGGCTACCATTGGGGCATCACCCGCAAGCGCGCCATGCTCGGCTGGGAATCGGGGCTCCTCACGAAGGATTGAAGCCGCCCGCGGGTCTCGCTCAGGCTGGACCTCGGGACAGCCCATCCGCATAGTCTGACGGCCGAGCGGGAGACGACGATGACGACAAAGGAATGGCAGGCGGTCGACAGCTATCTCGAAGCGACCGTCGTGGGGTCGGATGACGCGCTTCAGGCGGCGCTCGCCGCCAACGAGGCGGCCGGCCTCCCGGCGATCGATGTCTCCCCGGCTCAGGGCAAACTTCTTCACCTTCTCGCCCGCATGGCGAGGGCAAAACGTATTCTCGAAATCGGCACGCTCGGCGGCTATTCGACGATCTGGCTGGCCCGTGCCCTGCCGGACGATGGCCGTCTCGTGAGCCTCGAAGCGGCGGAAGAGCATGCGGTGGTGGCGCGCGGCAATATCGCGAGGGCAGGGCTGGCGGAGAAGGTCGAGATCCGTGTCGCCCCGGCGCTCGAGACGCTGCCGCGCCTCGTCGAGGACGGGGAGGGACCATTTGATTTCATCTTCATCGACGCAGATAAGCCGAACAACCCGGCCTATCTGGAATGGGCGCTGAAGCTCTCGCGGTCCGGCACCGTCATCCTCGGCGACAATGTCGTGCGCGACGGGAAGGTGAGAGACCCGCAATCCTCCGAGCCGGGTGTCGTCGGCACACGCCGATTCCTGGAGATGATCGGTGATGAGCCGCGCCTCTCCGCGACGGCGATCCAGACCGTGGGTGCCAAGGGATGGGACGGCTTCGTTCTCGCCCTCGTTGTCTGACGGGCTGGCGCTTCGGCAGGTGGGTCAGAGGTTTGCCGGAAGATGGCACCGGTCGCGCCGCCCTTGACGAAGCGGGGCGCCGGGTCCATCTCCGGTCCACGATGTGAAAGCGCGCAATTTGTCGCGTGCGATGAGGTTTCGATGTTCATCCAGACCGAAGAAACGCCCAACCCAGCAACGCTGAAATTCCTGCCCGGGCGGGACGTGCTGCCGGCCGATACGCGCGATTTCCGCACAGCGGAAGAAGCCGCATCTTCGCCTTTGGCGGAACGGATCTTCGCCGTGGACGGCGTCGCCGGCGTCTTCCTCGGCCAGGATTTCATCACCGTCACCAAGGACGATGCGGAATGGCAGCACATGAAGCCGGCCGTCCTTGGCGCCATCATGGAGCATTACCTCTCCGGCGAGCCGGTGCTCGCCGACGCGCATGAGGAAGAAGACGGCGACGAATTCTTCGACAATGCCGACAGTGAGACGGTCGGCATGATCAAGGAATTGATCGAGACGCGCGTGCGCCCGGCCGTCGCCAATGACGGTGGCGACATCACCTTCAAGGGCTTCAAGAACGGCGTCGTGTTTCTCAACATGCGCGGCGCCTGCGCCGGCTGTCCGTCGTCGACGGCGACCTTGAAGCACGGCATCGAGAACCTTTTGCGTCATTTCGTGCCGGACGTTCAGGAGGTGCGCCCGGTCTGATCGGGTCAGCCCTTCGCTTTCTTCATCTCGACAGCGATTGCCCCCGTGAGTAGAGCGGGGGTGATGCTTCTCGCCCTCGACACTGCCGGACCTTTTTGCGCCGTCGCGCTCGCGACCCTCGAAGACGGCAAGATCAATTGTCATGCCCGCCGCGAGGTGGAGATCGGCCGCGGTCACGCCGAGCGGCTTTTCCCCTTGATCGAGGAATGCCTGGCTGACGCTTCCGTCGATTATTCCGATCTGACGGCGGTTGCGACCACGCTCGGCCCGGGCTCCTTCACCGGCATCCGCATCGGCGTTGCGGCCGCCCGCGGGCTTGCGCTCGCACTGCAAATCCCTGCCCTCGGCGTCGATGTCCTCGAGGCGCTGTGCGAGGGCGTGCGCCACGGCGAGGCCGCGCATCGTGCGGCGGGTCTCGTCGCAGCGATCCTTGATGCCGGCCGCGGCAACGTCTTCCTGCGCATGGAAGAGATTTCCTCCCGAGAGGAGATCATCGCCTCGCAACGGGAGGTGCAGGACGAGGCGGCCGCCTTTCTTGCGCCCTATGCGTTCGAGGGGCTCGTGCTTTGCGGCGCGGGCGCCAATGGTATTGCGGGGATGCTCGCAGCCGACGGTCTTCCCGCAATCGTCGCCGATGCGCGTCCCTCCGCCGACATCGCCATGGTCGCCCGTCTTGCCCTTTCAGGGCATGCGCTGAGCCCGCCCGCACCGCTTTATCTGCGTCCTCCCGACGCCAAACCGCAGACGGACAAATCCCTGAGACGGCGCCTTAAGACATCATGATTCCCCGCACCGAGATCACCCTGCGCGAGGCGACGTCCGAGGACAGCCCGATTCTCGCCCGCATCCACGCCGACGCCTTCCGTCACGCCTGGACCGATGGCGACTTCGCGTCCTTCCTGTCTCAGAATGGCGTGAAGGCGCTGGTGGCGTTCCATACCGGTCGCGTGACGCGTCGGGCGCCGGCCGGCTTCATCCTTTATCGTCAGGCAGCGGACGATTCGGAGGTGCTGACGCTTGCCGTCCTGAACGCCTATCGGCGGCGCGGCATCGCCCAGAGGCTCGTCGAAGAGACGATGCGCCGGCTCTACCACGAGCGGGTGGCGACGCTGCATCTGGAGGTGGAGGCCGGCAACGCGGCCGCCGTCTCGCTCTACCGCAAGCTCGGCTTCGAGGAGGTCGGCAAAAGGCCGGCCTATTATGCCCGCGATGATCAGACCCGCCTGCCGGCGCTTGTCATGCGCCGGGATCTCCTCTAGCCGCAGCACCGGAGACAAGCCCATGCAAGACACGCCGCGTTGCCCGCATCCTGCGAGTGCCTGCCGTTGCGGCGGTCTCTCGTTCCGCCTGGTGCGCGCCGTGCCGGCGCCGATCGCAGGGTAAGGCTCGGATGTTTGCACATCTCCGGCTTGCCGTGGCGGCCTTTCTCTTCCTCCTGTCTCTGCCTTTTGCCATCCCGGCGCAGGCGCTGGGCCTCTGGCTCGGTGGCCGTTGGGCGAAGATCGTGCCGCTGTACTGGCACCGCTTTGTTCTGCGCCTCTTCGATATCCACCTTTTCGTGCATGGGAAGATCGCCGGCGAACGCCCGCTGCTTCTCCTCGCCAATCACATCTCCTGGCTCGATATCCCGGTCTTGAGCGCGATCGCCCCGGTCTCGTTCATCGCCAAGAAGGAGGTGGCCGACTGGCCGCTTTTCGGCCTTTTCGCCAAATTGCAGCGCTCCGTCTTCATCGACCGGGATAGGCGCCATCAGACCGGCAAAGCGGCCGATGAAATCGCTGCGCGCCTCGTCGCGGGCGATGTCATGGTGCTTTTTCCCGAAGGCACGTCGTCCGACGGCAACAAGGTGCTCGCCTTTCGCTCTGCCATCGTCGGGGCCGCCCAGCGCAGTTTTTCGGACGGCCGGCCCGTCACGCTGCAGCCGGTGGCGATAGCCTATACCCGCATGCTCGGCATGCCTTTCGGTCGCCAGCACCGGCATTGGGTCGCCTGGTATGGCGGTATGGATCTCCTGCCGCATCTGAGCCGCTTGATGTCACAGGGCGCGGTCGACGTGCATGTCGCCTTCCTGCCACCCGTAACGATCGCGCGCGACGGCGACCGCAAGCGCGTCACCCGCGCGGCGGGTGCGCTCGTCAAAGAGGTGGTGGCCGAGCTCAATGCCGGCCGCGATCCCCAAAAAGTGATGCGCATGGCCGAAGAAATATCGCTTGAACCTGAGCCTGAAAGGGCCTAGCGAGCGCGGCTCAATTCGGTTAAAGCTGGTATATGATGCGCTTGGCGAGGAGCACGCGCCGTTTTTCATGAACACGGCGAGACGCAAAGTTTTCATCAAGACGTACGGATGTCAGATGAACGTCTACGATTCCGATCGTATGACGGACGTGCTGGCACGTGACGGCTATGATGCTGTCGAGACGGCGGAAGACGCCGATCTTATTGTCCTGAACACCTGCCATATCCGCGAAAAGGCCGCCGAAAAGGTCTATTCCGAGGTCGGCCGCCTGCGCCCCTTGAAAGAGGCGGCGAAGGAGGAAGGCCGGCGCGTGGAGATCGCCATCGCCGGCTGTGTGGCGCAGGCCGAGGGTAAGGAGATCATCCGGCGCGCGCCGATCGTCGATGTCGTCGTCGGCCCGCAGAGCTACCATCGTCTCGGTGCCGCGCTTGCGCGCGCCCGTGAAGGCGGCGCGGCGGTGGAAACCGAATTCCCGGCGGAAGACAAATTCGACCATATTCCGTCGCGAGCGCGCGCCCGTCCCGGGCTTGCGGCCAATCCGGCGGCGTTCCTCACGGTGCAGGAAGGCTGTGACAAGTTCTGCACCTTCTGCGTCGTGCCTTATACGCGCGGCGGCGAATTCTCCCGTCCGGTCGCCAAGATCCTCGCCGAAGCGCGGCGCCTCGTCGGCTCCGGCGTGCGCGAGATCATGCTCCTCGGCCAGAACGTCAACGCCTATCACGGCGAGGCCGAGGACGGGTCCGACTGGTCGCTTGCCCGTCTCGTGCTGGAGCTGGCGGACATCGAGGGGCTGGAGCGCATCCGCTACACGACCTCGCATCCGCGCGACATGGCCGACGATCTGATCGCCGCCCACCGCGACTGCGACAAGCTCATGCCGTATCTGCATCTTCCCGTGCAGTCGGGCTCCGACAAGATCCTGGCCGCCATGAACCGCCGTCATGGGCGCGAGGAGTATTTCCGTCTCGTCGACCGGCTGCGTGAAGCGCGCCCCGATCTTGCTCTGTCGGGCGATTTCATTGTCGGCTTTCCGGGCGAGAGCGAGGACGATTTCGCCGCCACGATGGATCTCGTCGCCCGCGTCGGCTACGCCTCGGCCTATTCCTTCAAATATTCGCCGCGTCCCGGCACGCCGGCGGCCGAGCGTGAGCAGCTCGACGAAGCCGTGAAGTCGGAACGTCTGCAGCGCCTTCAGGCGCTTTTGAGCGAGCAGCAGACGCGCTTCAATGCGGCCATGCAGGGCAGGGTGATCGATGTGCTCCTGGAAAAGCCCGGCAGGCGTCCAGGCCAGCTCGTCGGCCGCTCGCCGTTCCTCCAGGCCGTGCATGTCGATGCGCCGGCGCATCTCATTGGCGAGATCGTCTCCGTGAAGGTGGATGAGATCGGCGCCAACTCTCTTTTCGCCAGCCTGATGAGCCCCCCATTGGAAAGGCTTTCCGCCTGATGGCAGTGTCGCGTCCGCGGCCGAAGCGGGAAAGATCCGCGACTTCGGAAGAGATCGAACTCGTCTTCGACGACAACCGTCTGGCGAGTGCTCTTTTCGGCGAATACGACCAGAACCTTGCCCTGATCGAGCGGCGGATCGGCGTCGAAGCCGTCGCCCGCGGCAATGTCGTGCGCCTGATCGGTGAGCCGGACGAGCTGCGTCAGGCGCGCGCCATCCTCAACACGCTCTATCAGCGCCTCCTGGAAGGCCATGACGTGCTTCAGGGCGACGTGGAGGGTGCGATCCGCATGGCCGACACGCCGGGCGCACAATGGTCGCTGCCGAGCCTGGAGACGGGCTCGCGCGTGCAGCTTGCTCAGATCGGCACGCGCAAGCGCTCCGTCACCGCCCGCACGCCGCGCCAGGACACGTATATTCGTGCGATGGACCGCTGCGAGCTCATCTTCGGCATCGGTCCGGCCGGCACCGGCAAGACCTATCTCGCGGTCGCCTTCGCCGCCGCCCTTCTGGAGCGCGGCGACATCGAACGCATCATCCTGTCGCGCCCGGCCGTCGAAGCCGGCGAGCGGCTCGGCTTTCTGCCGGGTGACATGCGCGAGAAGGTCGATCCCTATCTCCGGCCTCTGTACGACGCCCTCTATGACATGATGGCCGCCGACAAAGTGGAGCGGCTTTTAGCCTCCGGCACGATCGAGATCGCGCCGCTCGCTTTCATGCGCGGGCGCACGCTCGCCCATGCCGTCGTCATTCTCGACGAGGCGCAGAACACCACCGCCATGCAGATGAAGATGTTTTTGACCCGTCTCGGCGAGGGGTCGAAAATGGTGGTGACGGGCGATCCGACGCAGATCGATCTCAGGGAAGGCGACATTTCCGGCCTCATGGAAGCGACGCGCATCCTCAACGGCGTGGAAGGCATCGAGATCGTGCGCTTCGGCGCGGAGGACGTGGTGCGCCACGCTCTCGTGCAGCGCATCGTCGACGCCTATGACAAGCAAAGCCGTGCCGTCTCCAAGGGCGAGCTCTGAGGACACATGTCTGCCGTTGCGATCGACGTGATTCGCGAGACGGAGGCCTGGCCTTCGCAGGACGAGCTCGACCGGTTGATGGACAAGGCCGTCGACGCGGCCCTTGCCGTGGCCGGCTGGACGCCTCCGCAAGGTGTCCTTGAGCCTGTCGAACTCAGCATCGTCCTGACCGACGATGCGACGATCGCGCGCCTCAATCGTGACTGGCGCGGCAAGGACAAGCCGACGAACGTCTTGTCCTATCCGCAGCCGCCGGGGCCCCTTTTGGGCGACATCGTCTTTGCTTTTGAGACGATCGAGCGTGAAGCCGAAGAGCAGAAGAAAGCTTTTCTCGACCATTTCGCCCATTTACTGGTGCATGGCTGCTTGCATCTGCTGGGCCATGATCACCAAATAGACAGTGAAGCAGAGGAGATGGAAACGCTGGAGAAGGACGCGCTGGCCCGGCTCGGCATTGCCGATCCCTATCGTCAGGCCGATGCTGCCTTTCCGGTCCCAGGATCATGAACGACGACCGATCTCGAAGTCCTGCGGGACTTTCTTACGATGTCTCTGAATCTACGCCCGAAAGTGTGGGAGATCGCCTGCGCGCGACTTTCAAGGTCCTGATCGGCGGCAAGTCGAACGGTTCGGCGCGATCCGAAATCGAGCATGTGCTCGCCGCCGACGAAGTCGACGGAGCAGCCTTCGCGCCGGAAGAGCGCGCCATGCTGCGCGCCGTCCTCAAGCTCGGGGATATGCGCGTCGACGATGTCATGGTGCCGCGTGCCGATATCGACGCGGTCGACCATGACGTGCCGCTCGCGACCGTCCTGATGGCCTTCAAGGAGGCCGGGCATTCGCGCCTGCCCGTCTATCGCGAAACGCTCGATGATCCGATGGGCATGGTCCATCTGAAAGACGTCGTGGGCTGGATGCTGGAGCATGCGCGCAAGGATCTGGAGCAGCCTGAAAGCATGGCTGCGGCCGAGGAGGAGACGGAACGCCGCTTTCGCTTCTCTGCCTCTCTGGATTTCTCGCCCGTCGATCTCAGCCAGCCGCTGCGCTCGTCCGGCATCATCCGCCCCATCCTCTTCGTGCCGCCTTCCATGCCGGCGCGGATGCTCCTGGAGCGGATGCAGGCAGGACGCACCCAGATGGCGCTCGTCATCGACGAATATGGCGGCACCGACGGTCTCGTTTCGCTCGAGGATCTCGTGGAAACCATCGTCGGCGAAATCGAAGACGAGCACGACGACGAGGAAGATGCCGATATCGCCAAGGTGGCGGAAGGCGTCTTCGTCGCCGATGCCCGTGCCGAACTCGACGAGCTGGCCGACGTGATCGGCCCGGCCTTCCAGATGGGCGAGCTCGGCGAGGAGGTCGAGACCGTGGGCGGGCTCATCTATACGCTGCTTGGTCGCATCCCGGTCCGGGGCGAGATCGTCAATGCGCTCGACGGTTTCGAGATCGAGATCCTGGAGGCCGATCCGCGCCGAATCAAGCGGGTCAGGATCCGCGAGCGGCGCAAGGGACGGCTGGTGCAAAGGGTGAAGAGCCGCCAGGCCGCAGACCCCGCTTTGCCGGCCCCGTCGGGTGCCCCGCCGGCCCTTCAGATTGCCGATAAGCCGCGCGCGACGGAAAGTCCGTCATCAAGCGACACTTCCGATTGACTTCACCCCTCGGCAGGGCTTAAGGGGGTGCCCGCTCCCGAGCCCAGGTGGCGGAATTGGTAGACGCGCACGGTTCAGGTCCGTGTGCCGCAAGGCGTGGAGGTTCGAGTCCTCTCCTGGGCACCACATTTCGGGAGGCGCGCCGATTGAGGCGCGCCGGCACCCCGCAAAAGCGTTCTTCCAACGACATTTTTATGCTTTTGCCGCCCTTCGCGGGCGTGAGCGCGGCTTGGGTGCGTGGCTTCAGGTTTGGCGGAGACGCTTGGCGCCCATCCTCGCGAACGGGCGCCGAAAGTTGTCGCCCTACTTCTCGAAAAAATCTCTCAGCCGGTAATAGTTGATCATCGCCGTGGCGTAGATCGGGTGCAGGCCGTGCGCCGGCAAAGGCGTGATGTCGGTGAGCTTCAGCGGCAGGGGTGCTGAGCGGTCGAGAAGATGCGCGCCGATCGCCTGGCCGAGCGAGGTCGCAAGCCCGACGCCGCGGCCGTTGTAGCCGAGTGCCATGGTGAGATTGGGCGCCGGCTGATGCACGTGCGGAAGGTGATCGCGCGTCATCGCCACGCGTCCGGCCCAGAAATAGTCGATCGCGAGCTCCCGCGTCTGCGGGTAGAGCGTGTGCACGGCCGCAATCAGCCGGCGGTAATGGCCTGGCACTTCCGGGGTGCCGAAGGGGCCGCGCCCGCCGATCATGAAGCGGTTCTCCGGGCCGATGCGGAAATAATTGGCGATGCGCCGGCTGTCTGAGACGACGCTGCGCTCGGGCAAGATTTTGGCGAGAAGGTCCTCGGGAAGCGGTCTGGTGGCGATCTGGATGCTGATGGCCGGCACCACCGTCGCCTTCAGCTTGGGCCACAGGCTGCCGGTATAGCCGTTGGTCGCCACGACCACCTCATTGGCGCGGAGCTTGCCCCTTGAGCCGACCGCAATCATCCAGCCGCTCTCCGTGCGTGTGAGCGAACGCGCCTCGCTGTCGCCGCACACGCGCACGCCGGCCGCGATCGCCGCTTTGGCAAGCCCGCGGGCGTATTTGAGCGGGTGCAGGCGCCCGGCGCGGCGGTCGATCCAGCCGCCGGCGAAGCGCGCGCTGCCGGTCTTTTCCGCCATGCCAGCGGCGTCGAGCATGTCCACCGGCGCTCCGCGCCGCTGCCACTCTTCCATGCGGGTGCGCAGGAGCGGCAGGTGGCTCTCTTTGAGCGAGGCCTGGATCCAGCCGTGCTGGGCGGCATCGCAGGCGATGCCGTGTTTGGCGATGAGCGCGAACGTCGTGTCCGCCGTGCGTCCGGCAAACTCCGTCGTGGCCTCGCCGTAGAGTTTGTCGAGCGTCTCGGGATCGTATTTGAGGCCGGGGATCACCTGGCCGCCATTGCGCCCGCTCGCGCCGAAGCCCGGCTCGTATGCGTCGATGACGACGACCTTGGCGCCGCCTTCGGCGAGCCTGAGCGCGGTGGAAAGACCCGTAAAGCCCGCGCCGATGACGGCGACATCCGCACTGACCTCGCCGATGAGCGGCAGTGTGTCCGGCGCCGGCGTGGCGGTGGCGGCCCAAAGAGAAGCGACATGTTCTGACATGGCAGTGTCCGAAGGTTCGATGATCAAACCGGATGGGTGACGCGGCGTAGAAAATCCTGGGTGCGTTCGTTCTTCGGCTGCCGCAGCACCTCATCGGCCGCACCTTCCTCGACGATGCGGCCACCGTCCAGGAAAAGCACGCGATCTGCGACCTCGCGCGCAAACAGGATCTCGTGCGTGACGACGAGCATGGTCATGTGCTCTTCCGCCAGCGCCCGCATCACCTGCAGGACTTCTCCGACCATTTCGGGATCGAGCGCCGAGGTCGGCTCGTCGAAGAGGATCGCCTCTGGCTCCATGGCGAGCGCCCGGGCAATCGCCACGCGCTGCTGCTGGCCGCCGGAAAGGGCAGCGGGATAGGCGTTGAGCTTGTCGGCGAGCCCGACCCGCGTCAACAGCCGCTCCGCCTTCTCCCGCACCGCCGCCTTGTCCTGCTTCAGGACGTAGCGCGGCCCTTCCATGACGTTCTCGATCGCCGTCCTGTGCGGGAAAAGATTGAAGCGCTGGAAGACCATGGAGACGCGCGTGCGCAGATCGTGGATCGAAGGCGCGGTGACGTCGACGGTCTCGTCGTCGATGCTGATCCGGCCGGCCTGGTAGGTTTCGAGCCCGTTGATGCAGCGCAAAAGCGTCGATTTGCCGGAACCCGACGGGCCGATCAGGCACACGACCTGCCCCTTGTCGATCTCCGCGTCGACGCCCTTCAGGACTTCATGGTCGCCGAAGCTCTTATGGACGTTTTCGAGCTTGATCATCGCGCCGGTCCCATCTTCACCTCGACATAGCGCATGGCGAAATTGAGCGGGACCGTCAGGCACAGATAGAGAAGTGCGACGAGCGTGAAGACGGTCATGTTGTCGAAGGTGGAAGAGGCGAGCATCTTGCCCTGCATGGTGAGCTCGGCGACCGAAATCACCGACACCTGCGAGGAATCCTTCAGAAGCATCACCATGTTGTTGGCATAGGGCGGCACCACGATCTTGAAGGCCTGCGGCAGCACCACCCGCCGCATCATCAAGGGCGTCTTCATGCCGATCGATTTGGCGGCCTCCACCTGGCCCCGGTCGACGGCCTCGATGCCCGCCCGGAACGTCTCGCCGATATAGCAGGAATAGGTGAGCGCGAGGCCCGCCACGCCCGCCTGGAAGGCGGTGAGGTCGAGGCCGAATTCCGGCATCACGAAATAGATGTAGAAGAGGACGACCAGGATCGGGATGCCGCGCACGAATTCCACCACGATGCGTGTCGAGATGGAAAGCCAGCGGAGGCCCGAGGTGCGAAACAACGCCCAGACCAGCCCGAGCGCGGTGGCAAGCGCCAGCGACAGGAGCGTGACGGAAATCGTCAGCCACATGCCTTTGAGGAGGATGGGCAGGTAGGTTTGCGCACTGACGAAAAAGTCGCTCATGCGAGACCTCGCCGGTGAGGCGGCCCGAAGGCTGCCTCACGCATGAGAAGGATCATACCGCGACGTTCGAAAGCCTCTCTCACAGGCCGTATTTGGCGAAGATCTTGTCGAGCTCGCCGCTCTCCTTCAGCTTCGCGATCGCTCCATTGACCTTTTCCAGAAGGGCGGGATTTTCCTTGGAGACGGCCACAGCGACATCGCCCTTCTGCATGGGCTCGTAGCCCTCCACGAGGCGCACGCCGAGCTCCGGCTTTTGGGAGACCTGATAGGCGACGATCGGCTTGTCGCCGAAGCCCGCCTTGATGCGTCCGAGCTTCACGTCGCGCATGATGTCGGCGATGGAATCGTAGAGCTTCACCTCGCCGAAGGTGCCGAGAGCCTGAAGCTTGTCGGCAAAGGTCGTGCCGATCTGCGCGCCGACCGTCTCCCCCTTCAGATCATTGAGGGTGTAGTCCGTCGTATCGTCTGCCGCGACGAACATGGCGTCGCCGTAGGAATAGACGGGGGTGGAGAAGTCGACCACCTTCTTGCGCTCGTCGGTGGCGAACATGCCGGCCGAGATGAGGTCGATCTTGCCGCTGGAAAGTGCGGGGATCAGTGCGGAAAACGCCACCACCTTGAACTCGGCCTCGTCGCCGATATCCGCCGTGATGGCCTTGGCGAGATCGACCATCGCGCCCGTCGGCTCTTGGCTGGCCGTGTCGACGAAGGTGAAGGGAACGCCTGTCGTGGTGACGCCGACATTGACGGATTCGGCATAGGCAGGGGCTGCAAACGCCATCGCGAGACCGAAGGCGAGCGAGGCGACGTGTTTCATATCCATGAAATTCCCCATTTATTTCTTCCGCTGTGATCGATAAAAGCGCCGCAACTGAGCGAGGCTTGGCGATCGGACGCGTCAGGAAAACGCGCATACGTTCATTATCATGAAATTCGATAAACGCGCAAACCCGCGAATTGAATGATTTTGTGGCAGAGGTCGGCGTGTTCCTTGGCTTCGAGGAGCTGGAATGGCGAAGCTCGCTGCCGAACGGTTTCCCAGAAAGCAGAAATCCCATATTGTGTTCATGGTGATGAAAAAGAGAGCGTACGGATGATGGGTTCGAACCCGCGCGAAGCCCTGGCCGTCCAGGAACTCGACAAAGAGCCGGGGGAAGAGGACCGTTCGCTCGGCTCGGCGGTCCGCGAAGCCCGCCGCAGCCGCGGTCTTTCGCTGAAGCAGGTCGCTGACGGCGCCGGAATCTCGGTCGGTCTCTTGAGTCAGATCGAGCGGGGCATTTCTTCGCCTTCCGTGCGGGCGCTGAGGGCGATTTGCAACGTGCTCGACATGCCGGTCTTCACGCTCTTCGGCGACATGGAGGCGAAGTCCGAACTCGAAGCCCGGCGCATCGTTCGTGCGGCCGAACGCCGGCAGGTGGATTTCGGCGCCAAGGGCATGATCAAATCCTTCCTGACGACGAACGAAGAAGGCACGCTCCAGATGATGGAGATCGTCCTGGAGCCTGGCGGCGGCTCGGGCGAGGAAGCCTACAGCCACGATGGCGAAGAGACGGGCGTCGTACTCGAAGGCCGCCTGGAGCTCTTCGTCGACGGCAGCGTCTACCGTTTGAAGGAGGGCGATGCCTTCGCCTTCGAAAGCCGACTGCCGCACCGCTTCCGCAACCTCGCAGAGGCGAGGACGCGCATTCTCTGGGTCACCACGCCGCCGGTCTGGTGAGGGGACGAAGCCCGGCCACCAGCCCGCGCTCCGCGCGGAAGCGACGCCCTCTCGGCCAAATCTTTCGCGAACTTAATTTTGTCTCCACAAGATCGCCTTTTCTGAGGCGTTGGTGACGCTGCGGCAGCATAAGCCGCACCACCGGCGATCGCCGAATTCACCTTCGGCGGGTCGGTGCAGTCAGACGTTAAGGAGGATCCTTCATCACAGGAGATGACGCGGATACGGCGGGGCGCGCAGCGCTGTTCCCCTGGTCGTGATCTGGCGGAGGATCGAAGATATGAACGATAAAACGGCCCCACAGCCCCCTCAAGAATTGCCGGAGGGTGCGACGCCGGCTGAGGCGCCCCTGCCGGAGACCGATCTCAAAACCGGCCTGACGAGCGAGACGGCCCAGGAGCGGCTGGCGAAGTTCGGCGAAAACGCCATCAGCGAAGAGAAGACGAGCCCTCTCCAGCGTCTCATGCGCTATTTCTGGGCGCCGATCCCGTGGATGATCGAGGCGGCTGCAATCCTCTCCGCAGCGCTCGGTGACTGGGCCGATTTCGCCATCATCGTCACCATGCTTCTCGTCAACGCGGCCGTGGATTTCTGGCAGGAGCGCAAGGCCGGCAACGCTATCGAGCTTTTGAAGGAGAGCCTGGCACTCACCGCCCGCGTCTTGCGTGACGGCACCTGGCAGACGCTGCCCGCGAAGGATCTGGTGCCGGGCGATGTCGTGCTTTTGCGCATCGGCAATGTCACGCCCGCCGACATCCGGCTCGTCGCCGGCGATTATCTGAGCGCCGACGAGGCGGCTCTGACGGGTGAATCCCTGCCCGTCGACAAGGCCGCGGGCGACACCGCCTATTCCGGCTCCGTCGTGAAACTCGGTGAGATGACCGGCGTTGTGACCGCGACCGGCATGAACACGTATTTTGGCAAGACGGCGCAGCTCGTCGCCTCCGCCGAGACGCGCTCGCACTTTCAGCGCGCCGTGCTCTCCATCGGCAATTTCCTGATCCTGACGACGCTCGCGCTCGTTGCCATCATCGTGCTCGTGGCCGTCTTCCGCGGCACGCCCTTCTGGGAAACCGTGCAATTCTCGCTCATTCTGACGGTCGCGGCGATCCCGGTCGCTCTGCCGACGGTCCTGTCTGTGACGATGGCGGTCGGTGCGGAAAAGCTCGCCCGCATGAAGGCGATCGTCTCGCGCCTCGTCGCGATCGAGGAATTGGCCGGTGTCGATGTTCTGTGCGTCGACAAGACCGGTACCTTGACGATGAACGCGCTGACTGTCGCCGACATCCTCCCCGAACAGGGGGTGGAGGTGGCCGACGTCGTCCTCGCCGCGCAGCTCGCAAGCAACGCCAACGACCCCGATCCGATCGACAAGGCGGTGCTCGCCGCCGAAGGCGCGCCTGCCGATGCGGGCTATGTGACCGGTGATTTCACGCCCTTCGACCCGGTGTCGAAGCGCACCATGGTGGAGACGACCTTAGGTGATCGAAAAGTCGCCTTCTCCAAAGGCGCGCCCCAGGTCATCCTCGATCTCGCTGCACCACCTGCGGAGAGCCGGGCGCGCATCGAGGCGGAGGTCGCCCGCCTCGCAGAAGAGGGCTACCGCGCCCTCGGCGTGGCGCGCCGCGAGGGCGATGCCTGGCAGTTCCTCGGTCTCGTCTCGATTTTCGATCCGCCCCGTGAGGACGCGGCCGCGACCATCGCCGAGACCGGGCGGATGGGCCTTGCCGTCAAGATGATCACCGGCGATCACGAGGCGATCGCCCGCCAGATCGCGGGCAAGCTCGGGCTCCGCCGCAACATCCGCTCGGCCGACGCCGTCTTCGCCGACGGCAGCGATGGCGAGGTCGGCGACCGCATCGAACAGGCCGATGGCGTCGCGCGCGTCCTGCCCGAGCACAAGTTCAAGATCGTGCGCGCCTTGCAGGATCGCGGTCATATCGTGGCGATGACGGGGGACGGCGTGAACGATGCCCCCGCCTTGAAACAGGCCGACGCCGGCATCGCGGTGAGCGGGGCGACGGATGCGGCGCGTGCCGCCGCCGATGTCGTGCTGACGAGTTCCGGGCTTGGCGTCATCGCCTCGGCGATCGAAGAGGCCCGACGCATCTTCGAACGGATGACGAGTTACGCCACCTTCCGCATCGCCGAGACGATCCGGGTCCTCTTGTTCATGAGCCTGTCGATCCTGATCTTCGATTTTTATCCGGTGACGGCCGTCATGATCGTGCTTCTGGCGGTCCTCAACGACTTCCCGATCATGATGATCGCCTACGACAACGCCAATGTTGCCGAAAAGCCGGTGCGCTGGAACATGCCGCGTGTCCTCACCATCGCGAGCTGCCTCGGTCTTCTGGGCGTGGCCGAAACCTTCCTGCTCTTCTGGTACGTCGACACCGTCATGCATCTGCCGCGCGAGGTCATCCAGACGGTGATCTTCCTGAAGCTTCTCGTCGCCGGCCACCTGACGCTCTACGTCACGCGCAACCAGCGCTGGTTCTGGTCGAGGCCTTTCCCGAGCCTGAGGCTGTTCCTGACGACGGAGGCGACGCAGATCCTCGGAACGCTCGTCGCCGTCTACGGTATCTTCGTTGCGCCGATCGGCTGGACCTATGCGCTTGGCGTCTGGGCCTATGCGCTCGCCTGGCTCCCGATCGAGAGCGCGATCGCGATCGCCCTGCGTCGCGCCCTCGACATGAAGGCTGAACATCAGACGAGCCATCTGGCGCGGACGGAAGGTCGCCTCGCCGGGCGTTGAACGAGCCGCTGAACGGGGCGGCAAGTGTTGCACACCCGCCTCGCTCACTCTTACTTGCAGTGATAAGAATGTGATCTCTCTCGACAAATGCCGGTTTGGTCACATCTTCGCCTTGAAACGGTGGCCATCCGCGCGGGGCGCGCGGCCCGCCGGCCACCACGGCCTGCTCCGTTTTTTTGAAAGCGGGGCCCTGCCGGCCGAAGGCGCAAGAAGGAGAAAGAATTGCCGCACTGGATGTTTGAGAAAAGCCGCGGGGTGGCCGTGCGGCTTCCGGCCGCTGCTGCGCTTGCCTTGGCGTTGGCCGCTTGCACGACGACCCGCCCCGTTCAGCCTGAAGGGCCGCGCGTGGATCCGAGTTATGTTCGCATGTATGGGCCGGTTCAGGATGACGGCTGGAACGTCCAGGGCATCGACGTGTCGAAAGTCGATCCGCGCTATCTGCGCCAGATCGTCGATTACAATTCGCCTTATCCGGCCGGCACCATCGTCGTCGATCCTTACGAACGCTTCCTCTATCTCGTGATGGAGAACGGTAAGGCCATGCGCTACGGCGTCGGCGTCGCCCGCTCGGGCATGGAATTTGCCGGCAAGGCGGAAATCGCCCGCAAGGCCGAGTGGCCGCGCTGGACGCCGACACAGGCGATGATCAAGCGCGAGCCTGAGAGATACGGCAAGGTCGCCGACGGTCTCGACGGCGGCATTTCCAATCCGCTCGGGGCGCGGGCGCTTTACCTTTATAAGAACGGTCGCGATACGCTCTACCGTATTCACGGGACGAACGAGCCCTGGTCGATCGGCAAGGCCGTCTCCTCCGGTTGCATCCGGCTGTTCAACCAGGACATCATCGATCTCGCCAGCCGCGTCCCCCCGGGGTCGCGCGTCGTCGTGCTGGATCGTTCGCAATCCGGTCAGGGCACGGTGCCGGATGGCCCCATGGCTGCCGGACCCCTGACGGGCGCGGCTTCGACCGGAGGGCTGAGCTGACATGCTGGATCGCCGCCATTTCATGACGCTGGCCGCGGGCGCGGCCGGCTTTGCCCTGCTTCCGGGCGTCGCGCCGGCGCAGACGGGACTGACAGTCGAGGAAGTTCTCTCCGATCCGACCGCTCCGGTGCGGGGCAATTCAGATGGCGATGTGACGCTGGTTGAGTACTTCGACTACCAATGCCCGGCCTGCAAAGGCAGTCATGACGAGGTGATGCGGGCGGTCGAAAAGGACGGCAAGGTGCGCCTCGTCATGAAGGACTGGCCGATCTTCGGCGAGGCCTCCGTCTATGCGTCGCATCTCGTTCTCGCGGCCGTGCCGAGCGGCGGATACGCCCATGCCCAGGAAGCGCTTTTGAACACGAAGGGCGCACTCACCCGGCAGGCGGTCGAGACGACGCTTGAGAAAGCCGGGCTCGATGTGGATGCGCTCCGCAGTGCTTATCGTGACCGCAAAGGCGAGATCGACGCGCTCATCATGCGCAATTCGCATCAGGCCGAAGCCTTCGGCTTTCCGGGCACCCCGGCCTTCGTCGCCGAGACGACGCTTTATCCGGGCGTGATGGACGAGAAGGCGCTGCTGGAGGCGTTTGCCAAAGCCCGCGGCTGAGGCTTTTTCAAACGGACGTTTCTGCGATCGGTGGGAGAGAGGCTCAGCGCCTGCTGAACTCGTCGATCAGCGCCGGAAACTCCTCGGGCGACGGAAAATGGGCGAAGCTGTGCTTTGCCGGCGTTGTGACCCAGTCGAGCTTTTCGGCCGTGCAGGTTTCAATAAAGGGTTCCAGATCGCTGGTGTCCTCGAGCATCGTGCTGCGAACGTTGACGACGTCGCCCATCACGTCGGGAAAGCGCGTGAACACCCAGCTCATGCAGTGACCGCAGAATGAATGGATGAGCCCTTCCATTTCCTGCGCGCCGCCGATGACCGGTTCGCCAGAGAGAAGTCGGAATCCGCCTCCGGGCACCGCCACGCTCAGGGAAAAAGCGCTCGCACTCATCCGCTGGCATCCCTTGCAATGGCACGCCGCCGTGACGAGCGGAGGTGAAGTGATTTCGAAGCGCAACCTGCCGCAGCGACAGGAGCCTTGGCGCGTTTTCCATTCGGTCGCAGTCATACACGGTGCCTTTCAAGGGTTGTTGAGAGGGTCGGAGGGCAAGAGCAAGGGTCGGTCGGGTGCAGGAGAGGGCTGTGGCTGTGAGCCCCCTCTTCCTGCAATCGGCTTCCTGCACCGGCCGGCCTCGCTGATTTCAGATCGTCTGCAATGACGATGGCAGGAGCCGCGCTGAAAAGCATCAAGGCGCGGGAAAATCCGCCGGGACCATGATACCAGCAGAACGGCAATGGAGAGTGGGGCAGAAGGAGTGGGCTGTTTTGTGGCGTCCGTTCCGGGCGCCGCCCGGGCGGGCGACGCGACCGTCACCCATTGTCGGGGGGCGCAGATCATGTCAGGAGCTTTGCCAACGAAGAGGCTAAGACATGACCATCCGCTTTCACGAAGGCGATCTGCCGGATCTTTCCAATTACCGCGAA
Source organism: Afifella sp. H1R (assembly GCF_021462425.1). Lineage (NCBI taxonomy): Bacteria > Pseudomonadati > Pseudomonadota > Alphaproteobacteria > Hyphomicrobiales > Afifellaceae > Afifella > Afifella sp. H1R. Next base: position 621,281 of record NZ_JAKEDY010000002.1, on the reverse strand, counting down.
TTCGTCGCGATCGACACCGAGACGATGGGGCTGCGGCCAGGCCGCGACCGGCTCTGTGTCGTGCAGCTTTCGCCGGGCGACGGCACCGCCGATGTGGTGCGCATCGCGCAAGGGCAGGACGAGGCGCCGAACCTGACGGCACTGATGGCCGATCCGGAGCGCACCAAGATCTTTCATTACGCTCGCTTCGACGTGGCGGCCTTGCGCTACGCCTTCGGCGTGATCACGACCCCGATCTGGTGCACGAAGATCGCCTCCAAACTCGTACGCACCTACACCGACCGCCATGGTCTCAAGGATCTGGCGCGCGAGCTTCTCGGTCTCGAATTGTCGAAGCAGCAGCAGAGCTCCGATTGGGGGGCCGACACGCTGAGTGAAGCGCAGCTGCAATATGCGGCCGCCGACGTTCTCCATCTCCACGCCATGCGCGAGGTTCTCGTCGAAAGGCTGACCCGCGAGCATCGCTTGGAACTCGCCGAAGCCTGCTTCCGCTTCGTGCCTGTGCGCGCCGAGCTCGATTTGCTCGGCTGGGAGGATTCGGATATCTTCGCGCATGCCTAAAGGTTGGCGTCCGCCCAAAAATCACCATGTTGGACGGCATGAAGTGTGGCGACCCCGACACCAGAAGGTGAGTTGATGGCAGCTGCGACAGCAACCGCGACGGCGCAGCCGCAGATTTTCGGGCGTGCCCGGCTTTCTGCGCGCGACAAGGCTTTCCGCAAGGCGAAGCGTCATTCGGCCTTCGTGCGGTTTCTGCGCGTCTTTCTGCCGGCAGGTGGTGTTGCAGGCATCGCAGTCCTTGCGCTGGTCGGGCAGTTTTCGAGCGACGAGCAGTTCGACCTCTCGATCGCCAAGACGACGATCGCCAAGAACGCCATCATCATGGACAATCCGAAGCTCACGGGCTTCGATCGCTATGACCGCGAATTCCGTCTGGAAGCCGATCGTGCCATCCAGAAATTCACCTCGCCCGACGCCGTGACGCTGGAAAACATCACCGCGCACATCAATTCGCCCGGCCGCGGGCCGGTGGCGATCGACGCCGTCACGGCGGATTTCGACAATGCCAAGGGCGATCTGCAGATGGGCGGCAACATTGTCGTCGATTCCGCCGACGGTTACGGTCTGACGCTGACCGGCGCACAGATCGACACCAAGAGCGGCACGCTCAAATCCGACAACCCCGTCTCGATCACCTATCACGACAGTGAAACCACCGGGAATTCGATCGACGCCACCGACGGCGGTCAGCGCATCATTATCCAAGGTGATGTGCGCACGCGCATCATGATCCAAGGTGATGTGCGCACGCGCATCATGCCGCCGAAACGTGGCCAAGCGGCGGCCGTCAATTGAGGTCTTTGCTGATGTCTTTGCGGCTTATGGCGCTTCTCGCCGCGTTGTGTGTGCTGCCCTTGGCGGCGACAGCGCAGGCGCAGGATTTCGGGGAAACGTTTTCCGGTTTCTCCTCGAGCTCCAACGATCCGATTTTGGTGGAAGCCGATCGTCTGGAGGTGCGCGACAATGACAAGGTCGCGATCTACAGCGGCAATGTGAAAGTGCGCCAGGCCGAAACCGTGCTGGAGACGGCCAAACTGACGGTTCATTACTCCGGCAATCCCAGCGAAAGCCTCAATGGCGGGGGTAACGGAGCGAACAAAGGGGAGAGTGGCGGAAACGGCGGCAAGGCCGCCTCGAACGCCTCCGCAACGCCGGGCTCTTCCATCACCCGGATCGAGGCGGAAGGCGGCGTCCTCGTCACCTCCGATAATCGTACCGCGACGGGCGACCGGGCGGACTTCGAAATGGCGACCGACATGGTCACGCTCTACGGCAATGTCGTCCTGACGGAGGACGACAACGTGCTGCGCGGGGAAAAGCTCGTCGTCAATTTGAAGACCAAGCAGGCGCAGATGCAGGGCGGGCGCGTGCAGACAATCCTCGCGCCGGGTTCTTCCGGTCAAAGCGGACAGTAACGGAGCAATGCTGATGCGCCGCGCCGCGAATGGCGCCCCCGCCGAAACCGAGGCTGAGGGGGGCTCGCGACGAGGTCTTTCGGGCCTGTCGCGCGAGTCCTCCCTCCCGGACGACGGGGCTGCCTCGACCGCAGAAGAAAACGATTTCGACAGCCACACCGGCATGGCCGGCGAGGAAACCGGAGGCTCCGAGGCCCTCGATCGCAGCGGCTGGCTCGTTGCGAGCGGGCTCAGGCGGTCGTTCAAGGGACGCACGGTCGTGAAGGACGTGTCTCTCGCCGTGCGCCAGGGAGAAGCCGTCGGGCTCCTCGGGCCGAACGGCGCCGGCAAGACGACGGTCTTTTATATGATCACCGGCCTGATCCGTGCGGAAGGCGGCCGCATCGAGCTCGAGGGTTACGACGTGACGCGCCTGCCGATGTATCGGCGCGCGCGCCTGGGCATCGGCTATCTGCCTCAGGAAGCGTCGATCTTCCGTGGCCTCAGCGTGGAAGACAATATCCTTGCCATCCTCGAACTGGTCGAGCCCAACCGCAAGAAGCGGCGGCAGGAGCTCGATTCCTTACTCGAAGAATTCCATATCGGGCATCTGCGCAAATCGCCCGCGATCGCGCTCTCCGGCGGCGAACGCCGACGCTGCGAGATTGCGCGCGCGCTGGCGAGCCGTCCGGCCTTCATGTTGCTGGATGAACCCTTCGCCGGCATCGATCCGATCGCGGTCGGCGACATTCAGTCGCTGGTGCGCCATCTCACCTCGCGCGGCATCGGCGTGCTCATCACCGACCACAATGTGCGTGAGACGCTGGGGCTCATCGATCGCGCCTATATCATCCATTCCGGCGAGGTTTTGACGGAAGGAAGCCCTGACGCGATCGTGGCCAATCCAGAGGTGCGACGCGTTTACCTGGGCGAGCACTTCCGGCTTTGACACGCTCCAAAAGCCGGTTAAGCTTTCCCTGCAAGGAACGGGCCAGCTGCCTCCTCTGAAGGTCATTTGAAGGTCATCGGCAGGGTGTTGGCGTCTGGCCCCAAGGCGTGGGGCGTCAACGATGAACATGTCGGCGAGACTTCAGCTCAGGCAGTCGCAGTCACTGGTCATCACGCCGCAGCTCATGCAGGCGATCCGGCTCCTGCAGATGTCGGCGCCGGAGCTCGAAGACTTCATCGACCGCGAGATCGAGGAAAACCCGCTGCTTTCGCGTGACGAGAGCGGTGAGGGGAGTACCGATGCGGGAGATGGCGCATCCGAGGGCGCTGCGGAAACGCAAGAGGCGTCCGCCGCGGAGAATGCGGGCGGCGAGCTCACTGCAGAAACGGCCGCCGCGTCCGTCAGCGACGCCGACGTCGCCCGCGAAGATCTTTACCCAGACGATGATCGCAGTCTTTCCGGGTCGAGTGATTTCGGCCGTGCCGGCAGAAGCGACGCCTCCGAATTCCCGGACGAAGACAGCTACGCCGCGTCCACGCCCACGCTTCTTGCGGTTCTCGAGCAGCAGATCGATGCGGCCTTCTCCGACGCCGCGGAGCGCATGATCGCGCTCACGCTCCTGGGTGAGATCGACGAGGCCGGGTATCTGCGTGCCGAGCCCGAGATGCTCGCGGCGAACCTCGACGTGGCCTTGGAAGACGTGCTGCGCGTTCTCTCTCGCTGCCAGGGATTCGAGCCGGCCGGCGTCTTCGCCCGTTCGCTCAAGGAATGCCTGAAGATCCAGTTGGCCGAATTCGATCGTTGCGACCCGGCGATGGCCGCGCTCATCGACAATCTGGAGCTTCTCGCCTCGGGCAGCCGAGCCGCTTTGTGCAACGCCTGCGGCGTCGATATGGAAGACATGATCGAGATGATCGCCGAGGTGAGGGCGCTCGATCCGAAACCGGGCCTGCGCTATCTGAGCGATCCCGTGGCGCTTCTGGTGCCGGACATCGTCGTCAGGCCGGGACCGGAGGGCGCCTGGCTGATCGATCTCAACGATGCGGTTCTGCCGCGGCTTCTCATCGATCGCCGCTACCATACGGAAGTCAAAGGTCGCCGCCGCGACCAGGCGACGGAAAAGTTTCTCTCCGAATGCCTGCAGAAGGCGACCTGGCTCGAAAAGAGCCTCGATCAGCGCGCCCGCACGCTGCTTGCCGTATCGGCGGAAATCGTACGCTGGCAGGATCGTTTTCTGCATGACGGCGCGGCCTATCTCAAGCCTTTGACGCTGCGCATGGTGGCCGACGAGATCGGCATGCACGAATCGACGGTGAGCCGCGCCGTGGCCAACAAGGCGATGGCGACGCCGCGCGGCATCTTTCCGCTCAAAGCCTTCTTCTCCGTCGCGCTTGCTGCGACGGATGGCGGCGATTCCCATTCTGCCGAGGCGGTGCGCCAGCGCATTCGCGTCCTCGTCGCGGGCGAAGGCGATCGCGTCCTTTCCGACGATCAGATCGTGGCGGTCCTGAAAGACGAGGGCATCGTCATCGCCCGCCGCACGGTTGCCAAATACCGCGAAGCGATGGGCATTCCCTCATCCGTCAATCGCCGCCGCATGCAGCGCCAGAAACTCGCATCCTGAAAGGGATGATGGCGCTATGGCAGAATGCCGTCGTCACGCGATGACGCGCTTTAGCCCTGCGCCGTGGCCTCTTCGACGGCCTTTTCCGTCGCCGTCACCACCTCGTGCTCCTGCGGAGGCGGGTCGCCCTCGCCCCAGACGATCTTCTTGTATTTGAAGCCTCTTTCGAGCGTCGGCTTGACGATGGCGAAATAGGGCGAGAGGTCGAAATCGCGTGGTGCGAACAGCGAATGATGGCGGATGAAATAGATCTCGCGCCGCCTCGCGCCCATGCCCCAGCGGTGCCTCTCTTCCGTGCGGATGATCGGCAGGATGGGATAATGCACACGCTGATAAGCCTCCGCGATCAGCGAGGAACAGATTGCGCGCGTCGGATCGCCCGATCCGAAGGCGATCGCCCGGCGCCGCCATCTCGCCGGCAGCGGCAGGGGAAAGAAATAGCGCAACAGGTCGAAGATGTTCTTCATGTCGTAGGAGAGGCCGATCTTCGAAATCATGAAGCGCGTCACCTCCTCGCGATCGGCGGATGAGAGCCCGACCGGTCGGCAGATGCGAATGTTGTAGGTGTCGTAGCGCGACAAGGGCAGGGAGATGCAACCTTCTCCGACATCGACCTCGATGAGGCAGTGCGGTTCGCCGTCCACTTCCGTTTTGCCGGGGATATCGCCGACATAAAGGGCGGAATGCGACCAGGTCGAAGTCGTCAGGTATTTGATGACCTGGGAAATATACTCTCGCCCTTCGACGAGGATGATGTCGCCGGGTTTCAAGACTTTGCGCAGCGCCACCGCGTCGAAGGGCGCGAAGGGTTCGTAGTCGCGCGTTTCGGTGCGCAGCCAGCCTGCGAGGACGTGCCCCGTGCGCTCCAGAAAGGTATCAGCTTGCTGCGTCATGCCCTGCCAACAAGAAGTATCCGGACCGGCTTGGTCAAGAGGCTCTTGAACTTGCGGCGACTGGCGCCCTTGCGCCTGCGACGATTGCGCGCCATGGAGCGGATGAAAGGATCCCCATGCTGATCAATATGCAGCGCCGCCTTCGCTTCTCCGAGCTCGGAGAGAAGGAGATACTGGCCCTCGCCATCTCTGCCGAGGAGGAGGACAGCCAGATCTACAGCACCTATGCGGAACGTCTGAAAGACGAATTTCCGCGGACGGCGGCGATGTTTGCTGCGATGAGCAAGGAAGAGGACGGCCACAGGCGCCTGCTCATCGATCATTTCCGGGCGGCGTTCGGGGACACGATCCCCCTCATCCGCCGCGAGCATGTGGCGGGCTTCATGCGCCGGCGACCGGTCTGGCTCGTCGCCAATTTGAGTCTCGACCGGATCCGCAGCGAAGCGGCTGCGATGGAAGAGGAAGCGCGCAATTTCTATCAGAAGGCGGCTGCGCGCACGGCCCATGCGGAGACGCGCAAGCTCCTCGGAGATCTTGCCGTCGCCGAAGGCCACCACATCGCCACCGCAGAGCGGTTGGAGGCGGAATATCTGCCGGCCGAGGCGCGCTCCGAAGAAGACCGGGCGGCCCATCGCCGTTTTCTCCTGACCTATGTGCAGCCAGGCCTTGCCGGGCTGATGGACGGCTCGGTCTCGACGCTCGCGCCGATCTTTGCCGCCGCCTTTGCCACCCATGACACCTCGCAGACCTTTCTCGTCGGTCTTGCCGCTGCGATCGGCGCCGGCATCTCGATGGGCTTTACCGAGGCGGCGAGCGACGACGGCGCGCTGACCGGTCGGGGATCCCCGCTGAAGCGGGGCATTTCGTCGGGCGTGATGACGGCGATCGGCGGGCTCGGCCATGCGCTTCCCTACCTCATCCCGCATTTCTGGACGGCGACGACGCTCGCTTTTGCGATCGTGATCGCGGAATTGTGGGCGATCGCCTGGATCCAGCAGCGCTGGATGGACACGCCCTTCTGGCGGGCTGCCATGCAGGTGATCTTGGGTGGTTCTCTCGTCTTTGCCGCGGGTATTCTGATCGGCAACGCTTGAGCCAAGCCGGTCCGGCGAACGGCTGAGATCTGCACTTTCCGCACTGCACTTTGTCGCCCACGGCGCTATGTCTCGCGCCAAGCGCTTGCGGAGAGGATTTCGTTTCATGCCCAACATCGACAAGGCCGGCACATTCAAGCTCGGCAGCCACACGGTCAAACGTCTCGGTTACGGCGCCATGCAGCTCGCTGGCCCCGGCGTTTTCGGCCCGCCTAAGGACCGCGATGCCGCGATTGCGGTGCTGCGCCGGGCGGTGGAGGCGGGGGTCGACCACATCGACACCAGCGATTTTTACGGACCGCACGTCACCAACGAAATCCTCCGCGAGGCGCTTCACCCCTATCCGGACGATCTCGTCATCGTCACGAAGATCGGCGCACGCCGCGACGACAAGGGCAATTGGCTGCCGGCCTTCTCGCCCGAGGAGCTGCGCCAGGCCGTCCACGACAACCTTGAACATCTCGGGCTGGAACGGCTCGAGGTCGTCAATCTCCGGCTGATGTTCGCCGAGGGACCGGCCGAAGGATCGGTGGAACCGGCGCTCACGGTCCTCGCAAAGATGCAGGAGGAGGGGCTCGTCCATCACATCGGACTGAGCAACGCCACGCCGACGCAGGTCGCGGAGGGACGCAAAATCGCGGAAATCGTCTGCGTGCAGAACCTCTACAATCTCGCTCACCGTTCCGATGACGAACTGATCGACGAACTGGCGAAGGACGGCATTCCCTATGTGCCGTTCTTCCCGCTCGGCGGGTTCACGCCGCTGCAATCCTCGTCCTTGAGTGCGGTTGCCGAACGCCTCGGCGCAACGCCGATGCAGGTGGCGCTCGCCTGGCTCCTGCAGCGCTCGCCCAATATCCTGCTCATCCCCGGCACGTCCTCGCCCGATCATCTCGAGCAGAACCTGGCGGCCGCCGAGCTCGATCTGCCGCCGGATGCGCTTGAGGAGCTTGAGACAATCGGCAAAGCGGGCTGACTGCGCGCCTTGTGAAAAAGAGAGCCGTCAGGGTCCGGCACACGAGCGGGCCCGACGGCTCTGCTACCTGTTGCCGCGGCACAACAGTTTAATCGAATTGGTAAGAATTCATCGGGCGCAAGCCCCAGGTCATCTTCTGTTTAGATATTCGGCGCTATCGCTTGAGCCATATCCGAGAGGCTCCGCCCGCGCTTGAGGTCCGGTCGGACGGGAGAGTTAAGACCATGCTGCTGTTCAGAAAATGGGTTCGCCGCCTGGGTGACAGCACCCGCGCTTTCTTTTCCGCCGCCTACCGGCCTGAAAAGCACTACATGCGTGGCGCCGGCCCCGCATGTGCGGCTCGCAACCAGCCCCGCAGCGCCTCTTTTTAATCCGGTCACTCACCAGGCGCATCCGCGACTGAGTGACCGGATCCATAGCGCGGGAAGGTTTGCAGCGTCTCCATAGCCATGACGATCGCCCGAAGATGCGAGGCGGGTCTACTTCACGCCGAGCTTTTCTTCCGTGCGATCGAGGATGAGCGGGACGATGATGTCCTCCTCGTCGGCGAGATGGCGGTGAAGGCCGGTTAAAAAACCGGTCAGTTCGCCACTCATGGTTTCGGCGCTGCGCATCTGCGTGTCCCGGTCCCGGCTCAGGCTTTCAACGAGCGCCTGTCCCGCTTCGCCCATCCGGACGAGATTGCGATGAATGATCTCGTGGTCGTTTTCCAGGATTTCGAAGCCACGGGTGAGGCTCGCCTCCGCCGCCATGAAGGCGGGGAAATAGGCGTGGTCCTCGATTTGGTGATGCCCGTTCAGCTGGTGCAGAAAGAAACGCATGCGCGGGGCGAAGAAGCCGCGGAATTCGGCCGGGTCGATACGCCCCTCCCGGAGATCCTCCGCCGATTTGGCGAGGATGGCACAGAGCTCGCGGAACATGTCGTGGCGGGCGAGCCAGAATTTTGCGAGCTCGCCCAGATTCTCGTGCTCCGGCCACACCTCCCGCGGATATTTCCGCAGGAGGGCGAGGAGATCGTCCGGCAGATGGGCCCGCGAACCGAGCCTGAGCGCAGGATCGATCGACGGGGCATCGGTCACTGCAAGATGACCTTTTCGGCGACGGTGGTATCGGCGTTGAGCCGGTAGACGAGCGGCACGCCGGTGGCGAGCTCGAGTTTGGTGACGGCGTCCGGCGACAGCCGGTCGAGCACCATGATGAGAGCCCGCAGCGAATTGCCGTGGGCTGACACCAGAACTCGCTTGCCGTTCATCACGTCGGGCAGGATGTGGGTCATGTAATAGGGCCAGACGCGGGCGCCGGTGTCCTTCAGGCTTTCACCTCCCGGAGGCGCCGTGTCGTAGGAGCGGCGCCAGATATGCACCTGCTCCTCGCCCCATTTCTGGCGCGCATCGTCCTTGTTCAGGCCGGAGAGATCGCCGTAATCGCGCTCGTTGAGAGCGAGATCCTGCTGGCGCGGCAGAGAACCTTCGCCGGTAAGCGGCACGCCGAGCTCTTCCAGGATGAGATCGAGCGTCTTCTGGGCCCGCGTCAGCGCGCTCGTATAGGTGAGGTCGAAGCTGAGGCCCGCTTCCTTGAGAAGCCGGCCGCCCTTGCGGGCTTCTTCGATTCCCTTCTCCGTGAGGCCGGGGTCTTTCCAGCCGGTGAAGAGGTTCTTGAGATTCCATTCCGACTGTCCGTGGCGGACGAGAACGAGAAGGCGATCCATATTGTCTCCCTCAATTAGGCAAATGGTTTCAGTGCAGCCCGAGAACGTCGGCCATGTCGTAGAGGCCGGGCTTCTTGTCGAAGGCCCACAAGGCGGCACGCAGCGCCCCGCGGGTGAAGATGAGGCGGGTCTCGGCGCGGTGGCCGATCTCGATGCGCTCGCCCTCGCCGGCGAGCACCACCATATGATCGCCGACGACCGAGCCGCCCCTGAGACTTGCAAAGCCGATGGCACCTTCAGGCCGCTCCCCGGTCTCGCCGTCGCGCCCACGCACGGCGACGGTGTCGAGATCGACGTCGCGTCCCTCGGCAGCCGCCTCGCCGAGAAGAAGCGCGGTGCCGGACGGCGCATCGACCTTGTGGCGATGATGCATTTCGACGATCTCGATATCGAAGTCCGGCCCGAGAGCCGCCGCGGCCCGGCGCACGAGCCCGGCCACGAGATTGACGCCGAGGCTCATATTTCCGGATTTGACGATGCGGCAATGGCGGGAGGCGGCGCGGAAGATCTGCTCGTCCTCCGGCTGAAAGCCCGTCGAGCCGATGACATGGACGATGCGCGCCTGGGCTGCGAGCTCGCTCAAGGCGAGGCTGGCGGAGCGCCCCGTGAAATCGATCAGCACGTCAGACTGTGCGAGGACGGAAAGCGGATCGTCGGAAATGGCGATGCCCGTCTCCTTGATGCCGGCCACGAGTCCCGCGTCCTGGCCGATCGCCTCGGAGCCTTCCCGCTCCAGCGCGCCCACGAGGCGCAAGTCGTCATGTGCTGTGACGGCGGCGACGAGAGCGCGTCCCATGCGCCCGCTGGCACCCGCCACGACGGTTCTCAGCTGTGTCACTGGCCTCTCCCGTTCTGTCGCGCCGCCTATAGCATGCCTGCGGCGCAAGGCCATCCTCGCCGGCTTTGCCAAAACTCAAAGCCGTCCTGGTCGCGACGGACCGCGTGAGAGAACGGCCTGCGTCAGAAAACGGTCCGTGAGAAAATCGCTCGCACCGCTCAAATAAGCAGAAAACCGAGATAGATATTTTCGCGCCAACGAAGTCTTTGCGCGGCAGTAACGCTTTGTGGTGCGGCAACGCTGCTGGAGAGCGCGAAATTGGCGAAATTTAGCCTGCTGCATATTCCAATCGTGTGCAGTTTCGCTAAGAGGACGCATGCCTTTCAGCGACCCATCGAGCAAACTGACCCGCGAAGTTGGAATGGAGCGGGCTTTTTCGAGCCGACGCCTCAGGTTGAGCACCCTGACGCGCCTGCGATGGCTGGCCATCGCCGGGCAAACGGCCGCCGTGGTGCTGATCGGCTTCGTCCTCGGATTCCCGGTCCCCTTCGGAGCCTGCTTCGCGCTGATCGCGTTGTCGGCCTGGGTCAATATCGGTCTCAGACTGACGTTTCCGGCAACACGGCGCCTGCATCCGAACTGGGCGACGGTGCTTCTCACCTATGACATCGTACAGCTGGCCGGGCTCTTGTACTTGACGGGAGGGATGGAAAACCCCTTCGCCTTTTTGATCATTTTCCCGGCGCTCGTCTCGGCGACGACGATGCCGCCGGACAAGACCTTGTTCTTGGGCGGTCTGGCTTTCATCAGTGCAAGCTATCTCGTGTTTTTCCACGAGCCGCTTCCCTGGTCCGGCCCGCCCCTGAACCTGCCGCTGCTCTACGTCGGCGGCATGTGGGCGGCGGTCGTCTGCTCGCTCGTCTTTATGGGCTTCTTCGCCTTCCGCGTCGCCGAGGAGGCGCGCCAGCTTGCCGATGCGCTCGCCGCCACCGAACTTGTGATGCAGCGCGAGCAGCATCTGTCGGCGCTCGATGGACTTGCGGCCGCGGCCGCCCACGAACTCGGCACACCGCTTGGGACGATCACGCTCGTGGTCAAGGAGATGCTGAGTGAGGTCGATGCCGAAGATCCCTCTTCGGAAGATCTGAAGCTCCTCGCCTCTCAGACCGCGCGCTGTCGCGAGATCCTCTCCAAGCTCACCTCGCTCTCCTCCGAGCCGGAGGAGCATCTTGGCCGTCTCGCTCTGCCGCGCCTTCTCGAAGAGGCGACGGCACCGCATCGCGATTTTGGCATCAAGCTGATGGTGGAGAGCGATGGGAAGGGTCCGGAGCCCATCTTTCATCGCAACCCTGGTATTCTCTATGGCCTTGGCAACATTCTGGAAAACGCTCTCGATTTTGCCAAGAGCGAGGTTCTCGTCTCCGCGAGCTGGGACGATCGCTTCGTCCTCATCGCCATTTCCGATGACGGTCCCGGCTTCGCGCCGGAGATGATCGAGCGTCTCGGAGAGCCCTATGTCTCGACCCGCTTCAAGACGAGCCCCACGGAACGTGAGAATTCCGGGGGCGGACTGGGTCTCGGCTTCTTTATTGCCAAGACGCTCCTGGAGCGGAGCGGTGCCAGACTGTCGCTCAAAAACCGACCAACCCCGGAGACGGGCGCGATCGTCACGATCGGCTGGCGACGCCAGTCGCCGGCATTGGCGAGCGGTGACGGGTCGGATTTACACTATGAGGTGTAAAATCAATTTGACGATCGGGTTTGCAAACCCTGTGCTGAGGCATTAGCACAGATAGTGGAGCAACGAGTTAAATCAGGCGTTTCTGGGATGAACAGTGAAACCGTTTCGGAACTCGGCCTTGCCGATTCCTCCCTGCTGATCGTGGATGACGACCGCGCCTTCTTGCAGCGTCTTGCGCGTGCCATGGAAAAGCGTGGCTTTGATATCGTTACCGCCGACTGCGTGCGCGACGCCAAGCAGCAGGTGGCGAGCAAGCCGCCAGCCTTCGCGGTTGTCGACATGCGTCTGGAAGATGGCAATGGCCTCGATGTGATCGAGCTCTTGCGCGAGAAGCGACCGGACGCCCGCGCCGTGATCCTGACCGGCTACGGCAATATCGCGACTGCGGTGACGGCGGTGAAGATGGGGGCGATCGACTATCTGTCGAAGCCAGCCGATGCCGACGACATCTTTGCCTCGCTCATCCGCAACCCGGAAGACCGGGCGGATCCGCCGGAAAACCCGATGTCGGCCGACCGCGTCCGCTGGGAGCATATCCAGCGCGTCTACGAGCTCTGCGATCGCAATGTCTCGGAGACGGCACGGCGCCTCAACATGCATCGCCGCACTCTGCAGCGCATTCTGGCAAAGCGCGCCCCGCGCTGAGCCGTCCGTCCCTGGCCGAAACTCTGGCCTCTCGGGACGCATCTGACCTGGATGAACGCGCGCGATCACTCGCGCGTGCCATCCGGATCCTCCAGATCGTGCAGGCGGTTGGCGCCTGCACGTGCGATCCGCACCAGCATTTCCTTGCGCCGGGCGCCCGCGAGGCGCGTCTCGCCGCTGTCGCGTAGGATTTCGGCGCCGAAGGCATCGGCGAGGATGAGGCCAGCGTCTTGCGGAAAGACGTCGAGCGGCACGTCCGCGGACGTCGCAAAATAAAACCGGTCGCAATAGCCAAAGTAGTCACGCCATTTATGGTCGGCCATGAAATCGGCGAGCGACGACTTGATCTCCACGATGACGATCTCGCCCTTGCCGCCAAGGGCCACGAGGTCGGCGCGGCGTCCGCTCGAAAGCGAGACTTCCGGCAAAAGCGCATAGCCTTCAGCCCGAAGCCGGCGGCACGTGCCGCGGCGGATGGCAAGCGCCGCCGCTGACTGACGGCCGTCGATGAGGGCGGGCTGGCTGTCGGTCTCGACGAGAACGGTGCGGATGGCGATGCGCGGCATGAGGCAAAGATAGCAAGCGCCACCGCGTCTGCAAACAAAAGATGAACATGGGTCTCGACCATGGCGCACGACCGGGCGGAGAGAAGGCCGGACCTCAGGGCGCGTTCTTCACATACGCATCGACATCGAATTTGCGGCGAAGCCCGCTTTGCGTCATCGGGCGCACGGTTCCGTAGACGGCGTTTTCCTGGAAAGGCCGGTCGTGGAGCCCAAACGCCCAGAGATTGTTGGCGAAAGAGTTTGGATCGCCGCCGTCGAGAAAATACCGGTTGTTCAAGGCGATGATGGTTTCAAGCGCATATTGCGGGCTGGAGGCCCAGCGCAGGATCTGTTTCGCCCAGTACATTCTGAGATGATTGTGCAGATAGCCGGTCGCTTTCATCTCCCGCATCGCGGCATTGAAGGCCTCGTCTGAGGTGTCGCCCGCCTCGATCTCGGCGGCCGTATAGCCGGGATCGCGCTTGTCGTCCGAATGGCGTTCAAGTGCGGCGCGCGCCCAGTCGGGCAGGGCTTCGTAGCGATCGTAATCGTCGCGGTAATGGCACCAATTGGCCGCGAGCTCCCGGCGTACGATGAGCTCTTCCAGAAATCCGGCGGCCTCCGCCTTCGCGGCCCGCGCCTTGAGCGCGATCTCGATGGGCGAGATCTGGCCAAAGCGCAGATAGGGCGAAAGATGCGAGACACGGCATTTCGTGGGATCGCTGCGCTCGCCATCATAGCGGGGAAGATCGTTGGCGAGAAACCTTGCAAGACGCCGCTTCGCCTCGTTGTGACCTCCCGCGATCCAGTCGACCGGCTCGGGCCCGCGCTCACCGCAGACTGCGGCGAGCTTTTTCCAATCGTGAGGGGCAAGGCCCGCCGGAAGCGCGATGCTGGAGAAGCTCTTTTGCGGCCGCTCATCTGTCTGATCGACGAGAAAACGCTCAAGCTGCCGATTGATCTTCGGGCGGATGGTGCGCGCGGCGTACTCGGCCTTGTCGGACGCCACGCCGACCGGCACGACGAGATCGGTTTCGACGGCGATCGCCTGACAGGGGGCGTTGTCGCCGAGCCAGGCGCGGCGCTGACGGTGATGGCGGAGATGGCCGACATCGGTGACGGCAATGACCGCACGCTCGAGAAGCCCGCAAAAGGCCGTGTCGTCTGCCTCCGCCAGAACGAGAAATCCGGCCCCCATGTGGGAAAGCTCGTCCGCGAGTTCCTGAAGGCCTTCGGCCATGAACTTCGCTTGCCTGCGGGTGATCGACGGCTCCTCACCCCCGAGGCGCATGACGACAAGGAGCGGGCATTCGTGCCGGTTCGCCTGCCCGGCGGCGAAAGAGAGCGCGTGGTTGAGGCGTACGCGCTGCGCCCGGTCCATCCAATAGAGCACGAACTGACCCTCCTGAGGGGTCTTGCCGTTCAAAGGCATGAGGCGGGGATCGTCGTCGGTCATGGAATTCACCGGCTGTTCGTCGTTCGTCGGGGTGATGACGAGCTTAGCGCGCTTTCGTTGCAATCCGCGCGCGATCTTGCGGCGCGGATGCGGAACACTTCACCGTGTCAAGAGTTGAGGCGGCAGCGAACAAGGAGAATTCCATGTCTTATGAAGCCGACCGCCACCACGGTCATCCGGTCGACCGCTCGACAGCAACGAGCGGCGATATCGTCCGCATTCTTCTGGCGATCATCCTGCCGCCGCTCGGCGTGTTTCTTCAGGTCGGGCTCGGTCTGCATTTCTGGCTGAACATTCTTCTGACGATTTTCGGCTATGTGCCGGGCATCATCCACGCCGTCTGGATCATTCTGCGTCGTTAACGACGCGCACCGTTGCAGTCCCCGCCCGCTTCTGTGTTAGAATTGCAACAATTCTAACATGTTGCGGGAGAAGGCCTGCTTTTTGACCTGTGTCAAATGGACGAGGCTGCCCGCCCCGCATATCAGGGCCCTGTTTTTCGAACGCAGGGGACGAGAATGCGCGGGACAACGACTCTGGGACGGGCGGCACTGGCGGCCGCGTTCCTCTCCATCGCAGGCGTGGCTGGGGCCGCGGATCTGCCGAGCCAAACCTACGAGCCCATGGCTGCACCGGCGCCCGTCGCCTGGAGCCCGTGGCAGATTCGTGTGCGCGCATTGGCCGTCGTCCCGCATGATTCGGGCTCGGTCGATCAGATCCCGGGGTCTGATCTGTCCTATTCGAATTCGG
Organism: Afifella sp. H1R; assembly: GCF_021462425.1. NCBI lineage: Bacteria > Pseudomonadati > Pseudomonadota > Alphaproteobacteria > Hyphomicrobiales > Afifellaceae > Afifella > Afifella sp. H1R. Next base: position 606,167 of record NZ_JAKEDY010000002.1, on the reverse strand, counting down.
TCACGCCCGAACTCGACATCACCTACTTCTTCACGCCGAATATCGCGGCCGAACTCATTCTTGGCACGACCTATGCCGAGGTCGAAGGCGACGGACCGATCAGCGGTCTCGACGCGGGCGACACCTGGATCCTGCCGCCGACCCTGACGCTGCAGTATCACTTCACCAATTTCGGCGCCTTCAAGCCTTATGTCGGCGCGGGCGTGAACTACACCTTCTTCTACGGCACCGAGAACGACGATCTCGCTGCCTTCGACATCGACAACAGCTTCGGCCTCGCGCTGCAGGTCGGTGCCGACTACATGTTCAACGAGCATTGGGGCATGAACCTTGATGTGAAGAAGCTGTTCCTGTCGACCGAGTGGGACGGCCGCCTTGCCGATGGCACCTATGTGAGCGGCGATGCCGATCTCGATCCCTGGCTGATCGGCGCCGGTATCACCTACAAGTTCTGATCGCGCCTAAGTTCTGATCGCCATTGCGCTGAACAATTTGAGCGGCCCCGCTTGCGGGGCCGCTTTTCTTTTACGCAGGCGCCAGCGCGCTCTCGCGACTATGCGTCTCGCTTTTGGGACCGCTCTCACAATCAGCCTGAGACTTCGAGCGTTTCGCGCCGGACGCTCGAGATGAGGAAAACAGCGAGTGCCGAAAACGCGACCGGCGCGACGTTGACGTGCCAAAAAGTGGTGGCGATGCCGTTGAGGAAGGAGATCGAGGCCACGCCCACCAGGAGGACGGAGACGAAGATGCCGGGCCGAGAACTTCGGCCGTGCCCGAAATAAAGCCAGAGCGCCACGAACGTCGGGGCTGCAAGGTCATAGTAAAGCACGTAGGGCAGCGTCAGATAGGTGGCCGTCACCAGCATGGCTGCCTTGGCGCCGCGCGGGGCGCTCGACAATGTCACGTAGATGAGGGAGCAGACCGCAAAGAGCGCGCTCATCCCTTGCAGGCCGGCGGCCGCTGCGAAATCGAGGCCGAAATACCGCGCAGCACCGTAGACGGTCATCTGCACGCTCAGGAAGGCGTCGCGCTCGCTCAGTAGGATCGCGCCCGTCGGATCCTGCAGCCCAAAGAGGAAGGCTCTCCACGGTTCGATCCCGAAGGCGAGGATCGAGGCACCGATGAGTACAGTCACCGTAACGCTGGCCACCGCGATGACGAGGAAGCGGCGCTCCAAGAGAAGCACGAGCGGGATGAGAACGCCGAATTGCGGTTTGACGGTCAGGAGGCCGAGGAGAATTCCGGCGAGGATTGGCCTTTCATCCCAGAGATAGATAGCGCCGACAAAAAGCGCACCGACGATGAAGCAGGTCTGGCCGATGAGGATTCCGAGCGCCGTGACGGGCGCAATCAAAAGCCAGAGGGCGATGCTCCTGTCCCCCCACACACGCGCCGCCATGAAAAGGAACGCTGCGAGGCTGCCGCCCATGAAGAGGCCATAGGCGACGAGGTAGGGAAAGAGCCCGAGCGGCGCGAGAAAGAAGAGAAAATGCGGCGGATAGAGCCAGCGGACGCCGAAATCGGAGCCGTAAAGGTCGACGATGTAACGCGAAAACTCGCCTGGATCGAAGAGACCCGAGAGATGGCCCTCGAAAAGCATGCGCGAGGCGATCCAGAAGACGACGAAGTCGCCGCCGCCAGGATGCGTTGTGGAATAGACCTCGCCCGTGCGCGTCATCCACTCCGTCAGCATGCTTCGGGGAAAGCCGAGAAGGGTGACGAGGAAGGCAAAAGCCAGCCAGAAACGGCGATCGTTGAGGAGCGCAAAGCGGGACCCCGCTTCGGCCGCACATGCCGAGCCGCTCGGCGTCGCGGCTTTCATCCCCGCCTCATGTGGCTTTGGCCTCATCACCCGGGCTTTTTGTGAGAAGCTCCCGATGCGGCCCGCCATCGCGCCTGGTCTCGCCCCGCGCGCGCAGGAGAAGTGCCACCGCCAAAGCGCAGAAGGCGATGGGGCCGCTGCCGAAGCCAATCGCTACGGTGGCGCCATTCACGAAGGAGAGGCAGGCGATGAAAATGAGGAGGGCTGAGAATAAAATGCCGGGCGTTTCCTCACGCCCTTTGCCGAAATAAAGCCACAGCGCCACGAAGGTCGGGGCGACGAGATCGTAGAAAAGCACATAGGGCGAGACGAGATAGGTTGCGGTGACGAGCATGGCGATCTTCGTGTCACGTCGCGCGCCCGACAGCGTCGTGGCGACGAGCGCAACGACGGCAAAGAGCGCGCTCAGCCCTTGAAGCCAAACTGCCGTCGCAAGATCGACCCCGAGGAGGCGCGCCGAGCCGAAGACGCTCATTTGCAGCCCGAGGAATTTTTTGCTCGCCGTCGTCAGGATATCGGAATTGGCCCCGTCCATGCCGAACAGGAAGGCGTGCCAGGGGGCTGTGCCGAAGACGAGAAGGGACGCGCCGATCATGACGAGGGCTGTTGCCGACGCGACGCCGATGACGCGCCACCGCCCTTCCAGAAGGAGAACAAGCGGGATCAGGACCCCGTATTGCGGCTTGATGGTGAGAAGGCCGAGGAGAATGCCGGCGAGGATGGGCTTCCGATCCCACAGAAAAATGGAGCCGATCAGAAGGCCGCCGACAAGAAAACTCATTTGGCCGAGAAGCACGCCGAGAAATGTCGAGGGGGCGACGAGAAGCCAGAAGACGATGTCGCGCTTTCCCCAGACGATGCGGCCGATTGCGGCCAGAAAGGCGAAGCTCGCTGCCATGAAGCCCGCCCAGGCCGCGAGATAAGGCAACTTGGCGATCGGTGCGATGAAGAACAGGAAATGCGGCGGGTAGAGCCAGCGCATTTCGTAGTCGCTGCCGTAACGATCGATGATCGTCTGCGAGAATTTGGCTGGGTCGTAGAGGTCGCGAATATGCCCCTGCAGGATCAGCTCTGAGGCGACATAGAAGACGACGAAATCGCCGCCGCCCGGATGGTTCGTCGAATAGACGTCGCCGCTGCGGGTGATCCAGTCGGTCAGGATGCCATAGGGAAAGCCGAGCAGCGTGATCCCGAAAGCAAAGAGCAGCCAGAAGCGCCGGTCGTTCAGGATCGTGAATTGCATGCTCGCCAGCTCCGGCCTGAGAATTTCCACATGTGCCTGCGAGTGTTTCACCGCCATGACGCCGCACTCTCTCTGACGAGGAAAGCTCGGTCGCTGGCTCGTGGCGTCGTCTCGTCCGGTCGGTGACTGCGCTGATGTTCTGGGGCGCGGACACTTTCCTCGCGGGCGCGGAAAAAGAGCGCCGTGGTTAGCGCCGCGAACACCAACGGCCCCGCGCTGAAGCCCATCGCGACAGTCAGGCCGTTGACGAAGGACAGGGTCGCCACGAGCACGAGCAGGATGGAAAGGACGAGGCCCGGTGCCTGCTCGCGGTGATGTCCGAAATAGAGCCAAATCGCCGCGAAGCTCGGTGCCACCAGATCGTAGCTCAGGACATAGGGTGTCGCGAGATAGGTCGTCACGATCAGCGTCATGTTCTTGGTGTCGCGCTCCGCCTTAGAGAGCGCGACCGCGATGGCTGCCAAGGCCGCGAAGCCAGTCGCAATCATCTGAATGAGAAATGAGGTTTGGAGTGAGGCGCCGGCGTAACGAGCAGCCCCGAACGGGGAGAGCTGGGCTGTCAGTAGTGCTCCGGTGTTGCGAAGGACTTCACCTTGAGCCCCACCAAAATTGCGGAAGAAGCTCGCCCAGGCATCGGCACCGAACGCCAAGACGGAAGCGGCCATGAGGAATGCCGCAGTCAGTGAGGCGATTGCGATGACGAGGAAGCGCCTCTCCACGAGGAGAATTAGGGGGATAAGCACCCCAAAATGCGGCTTGATCGTCAGAAGACCGAAGAAGAAGCCGGCAATGACGGGCCGATCATCCCGCCAAAACACCGCGGCCATAAAAAGGGTGCCGACGAGGATAGCCGTCTGCCCCATGATGACCCCGAGAATGGTTGCGGGCGCGATGAGGAGCCATGGGATGACCTTGGCTCTGCCCCACAGGGACACACCGATGAGCAAGAAGGCGAGGAGCGATATCGCTATAAAGGTCAGGTACGCCGTCCAGTAAGGCATCAGCCCGAGCGGTAGGATCACGAACAGAAAGTGGGGCGGATAAAGCCAGCGATACCCGAAGTCGGTGCCGTAGCGGTCGGCGAGCAGAGCCGAGTAGGCACTAGGATCGTAGAGGTGGACGGCCTCGCCTTGAAGAGTGGTGAGCGAGGCATTCCAGAAATTGACAAAGTCCGCTCCGGTAAAGCGCAAAGCCGACGCGGTGTCCCCGCCCGTGGACGAGAGGCTTGAGAGAAAGTGCAGCGGAAAGCCAAGAAAGGCGATTGTGAAGGCGAGGACGAGCCAGAAGCGGCGATCATTGAGGATCGTGAAGTGGGAGGCTCGAGTAACACCTTCCGCCGAGTGTCCGTGCCGGCTCGCTGAAGCTTTCATCGCACCGCGACCTCTGTCTTGGTCGGAGGCAGAGAGGGGCCTTTCCCACCCCGCTTCTCTGATTGGTCCATAGCTGTCGGTACTCGGATGCAAGTCTGAGCGCGACAGGCGTCGTTTTCCAGCTTCGCACGCAGCAGGAGCGCAGCCGCAAGGGCGAGAAACAGCACCGGTCCAGCGCTAAAGCCCGCAGCAAAGGTGAGGCCGTTGACGAAGGACAGGGCCGCGACGAGCACGAGGAGAACGGAAAAGGCAAAGCCCGGCGCCTTCTCACGGCTATGGCCGAGATACAGCCAGATTGCCGCGAACGTCGGGGCGGCGAGGTCGTAGCCCAGGATATAGGGTGTCGCAAGGTAGGTGGTCGCGACGAACATCATGTCCTTGGTGTCGCGTTCCGCCTTTGAGCGGACGACGCTGACAAGGGCAAGAGCCGCGAAGACGGCCGTGCCGGCCTGAATGAGACCGGCCGTCTCCATATCGGCACCAAAGAGGCGGGCGGCCCCGTAGGGCGTAAGCTGCAGCGACAAGAAATTGCTGGCGGAAGCGCGCAGCATGTCACCCTGCGGGCCGGAAAGATGGAGGATAAATCCTCTCCAGGCTTCGAGCCCGAAAGCGGCGACGGAGGCTGCGATCAGGCTTGTGGCGGTCGCGGATGCGACCGCGATGACGAGGAAGCGGCGCTCCAGAAGGAGAAGGAGAGGAAAGAAGACGCCGAATTGCGGCTTGATGGTCAAAATGCCGAGGAAGACCCCAGCTAGGATCGGCCTCTCGTCCCGCCAAAAAAGCGCTCCGATGAAGAGTGCGCCGATGAGGAACGTCGTCTGCCCGAAAATGAAGGCAAGGACTGTGAAGGGGGCGATGAGGAGCCAGAAGACGATGCCGCGTCCCCCCCAGATTTTCGCGGCGACGATGAGGAGGACGAAAAGACTGCCCCCCATGAAGAGCGCGAAAGCGGTCCAATAGGGCAAAAGCCCGAGAGGCAGGATGAAGAACAGGAAGTGCGGCGGATAAAGCCAGCGTCGATCGAAATCGTCGCCGAACTGATCGATGAGAGCCTGCGCATAGAGATGCGGATCGTAAAGATCGCGGGCTTCGCCATGCAGGCTTTTCAGTGACGCAACCCAGAAGTTCAGAAAATCGGCGCCGCCGGGATGCAGATCGTTGGCATAACTTCCTGCCTGGTTCAGCCAATCGACAAGATAGCCGCGAGGAAAACCCGCGAGCGTTAGCGCAAAGGCGAAGAAGAGCCAGAAGCGGCGGTCGTTGAGGATGGTGAATTGCGGCATCGCCGGAAAGACTACGCAGCGAGGCTTGAATCCGCGGTTAAACCCGGCGCCGCGAGGTCCTCCTGCGACGAAAGACGCCGTCCGCGCCGCGCAATTTCTGCGGCAGGAGGGTCATGCCGCATCATCCGTGCTTGCGCCGGCCTGCGGCCATGCTACATGCGCGCTCCATGGCTGATCTTTCCCACATCCGCAATTTCGCGATCGTCGCGCATATCGACCACGGCAAGTCGACGCTTGCCGACCGTCTGATCCAGATGACCGGCACCTTGCCGGACCGTGAGATGAAGGAGCAGCTCCTCGATTCCATGGATATCGAGCGCGAGCGCGGCATCACCATCAAGGCGCAGACGGTGCATCTGCGCTACACGGCGAAGAACGGCGAGGAATATCACCTCAACCTGATCGATACGCCCGGCCATGTCGATTTCGCCTACGAGGTGAACCGTTCGCTCTATGCCTGCGAAGGGTCGCTCCTCGTCGTTGATGCCTCGCAAGGGGTCGAGGCGCAGACGCTTGCCAATGTCTATCAGGCGATCGAGGTCAATCACGAGATCGTTCCGGTCTTGAACAAGATCGACCTGCCGGCGGCGGAGCCGGAGCGCGTCAAGGAGCAGATCGAAGATGTGATCGGCCTCGATGCCTCGGATGCGGTGATGATCTCCGCGAAGACCGGGCTCGGCATCGAGGACGTGCTGGAGGCGATCGTGCATCGCCTGCCGGCGCCGAAAGGCCTGCTCGACGCGCCGTTGAAGGCGCTCCTCGTCGATTCCTGGTACGATCCCTATCTCGGCGTCGTTGTCCTCGTGCGCGTCATCGACGGCACGCTGAAGAAAGGCCAGACGGTGCGCATGATGGGCACCGGCGCGCGCTACGAGGTCAACCAGGTCGGTATGTTCACGCCGAAGATGGTGGAGACCGCAGAACTGCCGCCGGGCGAGATCGGCTTTCTGACGGCCTCCATCAAGGACGTGGCCGACACCCGCGTCGGCGATACGATCACCGAGGACAAGCGGCCGACGGAAAAGGCGCTGCCGGGCTTCCGGCCGGCCGTGCCCGTCGTCTTCTGCGGTCTCTTCCCGGTCGATGCCAACGACTTTGAGGATCTGCGCGCGGCGATGGGCAAGCTCCGCCTCAACGACGCGTCGTTTTCCTATGAGATGGAAACCTCGGCCGCGCTCGGTTTCGGCTTCCGCTGTGGCTTTCTGGGGCTTCTGCATCTGGAAATCATCCAGGAGCGTCTGGCGCGCGAATTCGATCTCGATCTGATCGCGACGGCGCCCTCCGTCGTCTATCAGATCCGCCTGACGGACGGCGAAGAGATCGAGCTGCACAACCCGGCCGATATGCCTGATCCGGTCAGGATCGAGGAAATCAAGGAGCCGTGGATCCGCGCCACCATTCTGACGCCGGACGAATATCTGGGCGGGGTGTTGAAACTCTGCCAGGACCGCCGCGGCATCCAGCAAGGGCTCACCTATGTCGGCCAGCGGGCCATGCTGGAATACGATCTGCCCTTGAACGAGGTCGTCTTCGATTTTTACGACCGGCTGAAATCGATCTCCAAGGGCTATGCGAGCTTCGATTATTACATCACAGGCTACGAGCCGGGCGATCTCGTGAAGATGCAGATCCTGGTCAATGCCGAGCCGGTGGATGCGCTCTCGATGCTGGTGCACCGCAGCCAGGCCGATCGGCGCGGCCGGGCCCTCTGCGAAAAGCTGAAGGATCTGATCCCCCGACACCTCTTCAAGATCCCGGTCCAGGCGGCCGTCGGCGGCAAGGTCATTGCACGCGAGACGATTGCGGCCCTCAGGAAGGACGTGACCGCCAAATGCTATGGCGGCGACGCGACCAGAAAGCGCAAGCTTTTGGACAAGCAGAAAGAGGGCAAGAAGAAGATGCGCCAGTTCGGCAAGGTGGAGATCCCGCAGGAGGCCTTCATCGCCGCGCTGAAGATGGGCGACGAATAGGCCCACTCGACGGTCTATCTGGTCGCGATCGCCGCGGCCGCACCGCCGAGGAAGAGGGCGCTGATCCGGTTGATGACACGCGCGGCTGCCGGCTTCTGCAGGAAACGCCGTGCCTGGCCGGCAAGCGCGATATAGCTGAGGTCGATCGCAGCGAGCACGAGGAGAAGGGTGAGCGACAGCTCACCCCAGCCGACGAGGCTCAGGCTTTCGAGATCGAGAAGGTTGGGCAAGAGGGCGAGATAGAAGACCATGATCTTCGGATTGCCCATCGTCACCGCAAAACCCGCAAGGAACATCTTGAGAGCCGAGCCGCGCGGCGACATCGCGGTGTCATCCGCTTCCGGACGCGTCGGCGCATTCCACATTTTGAAAGCGAGATAGACGAGATAGGCCGCGCCCGCGAATTTCACGACGGCGAAGGCCCAGAAAAAGCTGCTCGCGAGCGTTGCGAGGCCGAAGACGGCCGCGGCGAGCCACAGAGCCTCTCCGATCCACATCGCGGCTGCAAAAGGCAGGGCATCGCGCCATCCACGGGTCAGAACACGCGACACGAGGGCGGTCACGCTCGGCCCCGGCGTGCCGGCATTGACGAGGAGGACACCCGCGAAAAGCATGAGGGTCAGCGGATCAAGGAGCATTGGGTCCGAGGGCCTTTGTGACAGAGCCCCTAAGGCTAGCCGAAGTTCGCATGCCCGGCGAGCCGGAAACTAGCCGTCTCAGCTGTTCCCACCTCACCTGCGGAACCGCGCCCGCCGGCTTTGCTTCCCCTCGAGAATGAGGGAGAAGGCCATGAACGACAGACATGACACCGAGCGTCCGCCGCAGGCACAGGCCCATCAGCCGGGCGACGAGCACAAGATGTATCCCGAGCCGGATTACATGCCCCGTTATTCGGGCTCCGGACGGCTCAAGGACAAGGTCGCGCTCATCACCGGCGGCGATTCGGGCATTGGGCGGGCGACCTCGATCCTCTTTGCGCGCGAGGGCGCGAATGTGGCCTTCGTTTACAAGGATGAGGACGAAGACGCCGAAAAAACGCGCCGGATGATCGAGGAGGAGGGGAGTGAGGCGATCGCCTTCCGCGGCGATATCGGCGACAAGAGCTTCTGCGAGGAGGTCGTCGCGAAGACGGTGTCGGAATTCGGCGGCCTCAACGTTCTCGTCAATGATGCCGGCGAACAGCATATGGCCGAAGAGCTTGAAGAGATCTCCGAAGCCCAGCTGACGCGCACCTTCCGCACGAACATTTTCGGCATCTTCTTCATCACGCAGGCGGCGCTGCCGCATCTCAAGAATGGCGATGCGATCGTCAATCTGACATCGATCACCGCCTATCGCGGACAGCCGGTTCTGATGGATTATGCCTCGACCAAGGGGGCGATCCTGGCGCTCACCCGCTCCTTGTCGAAGAACCTTGCCGACAAGGGGATTCGGGTCAACGGCGTGGCCCCCGGCCCGATCTGGACGCCTCTCATCCCGGCCAGCTTTCCGCCCGACAAGGTGGCGAATTTCGGGGCCAACCAGCCGATGGGCCGTGCCGGGCAGCCGAACGAGGTGGCGCCGGCTGTGCTCTTCCTCGCCTGCGCCGATTCCTCCTACATGACCGGGCAGGTGCTGCACCCGAACGGCGGCGACATCATCGGCGGCTAAACGCCATGGATATAGGCCGCACATTTCCGCCGGAAGCTGCGTCGTAGCAGACCTTGACGATGGGCAGAGAATCCTGAGGCTTTCCATCAAAAGTGCGGAATTGGAAGCCAGCCGGAAGAAGATGACGGAGATATTGCGCAAAGCTGCACAGGAGGTCGAAATCGACCATCTCCTGGCGGAAGAGTTCTGTTGCGATTTGACGTTCGCAGACCGGTTTTTGTCTGAATGCGGTCTCTCTGTGCCAGATTACCGTGTTTTAGAGGCCGTTCCGGAACCGAGCCTCGGTGGTGAGGGCTTCGGCGATTTGCTGGTGAAGGGAAGCGCACACAACAAACGGATCGCGCTCCTCATCGAAGACAAGATAACGGCTCAGCCGGGAGTCCGTCAGGCTGAACGCTATCGTCGGTATGCTCAACGGCTGCGCGGCGATTGGGACGCAGTCTATTGCATCCTGGTTGCCCCGGCGGCTTACGGAGGTGAACGGGATCTTTTTGATTGCGCGATCGCGCTGGAAGCTGTTGCTGAACTCATTGAGTCAGCCGATCCAGTGCGGCGCGCATATCGCCAAAAGATTATCCAACGGGCGATCGCGAAGAAAAACGCGTCGGGCGTTCAGGTCCCTGATCCCGCAATGCGCCTCCTTCGATCCCAATATTTGAAGTTCATCGAGACATTGTGCGCCAACAAGAGCACGGGTCTCACCTTTCCGTGGTTGCGAGGCGCCTACTACGATGGCGATTCTTGGGTCGAGCCGATCCGCCACCGCATGATGCCGGCTGGGGTTTGGCTGAGACATCGCCTGTGGACATCGGTGCGAGATCCGTCCGGACGGGTCGATCTTGTCTTTTCGCCTGTTGAGGAGAAAGAGAAAGCCCGCTTGCTCCAAATGAGGCCGCACGACGCGATCGGGGAGGACTACGGAAGCAGTAAAGACGGCCTTCAGATATCCTTTAGGGTTCCGGAAATGCGGCAGTCGTCTGGTTTCGATGAGCTTGCCGTCAGAGAAGCGGTAGATGCGATGAAGCGTCTCCTCAAATGGTATGAAGTAGCCCGCTCCTCGGACAACTCTACGCGCGACTGACGGGCTAGGTGTTGCGTCCGAACGGCAGAGCTGTCGTCGGCGCTGAAGGCGGTTGAAGCCGGCAACGACCGGCAACAAAAAGGGCCCTGCCGCGGCAGGGCCCTTCGTCATATCGGATCGCTCGGCAGGCCGCGCCAGGCACGGCCCCCGCAGAAACCCGTCCTTAAACTGCCACGGCGCCAACGCCCAGAAGCATCAGGACGAAGAAGATGACGGCGACGACCAGGAAGATGAAGAACAGGAAGCGTGCGATCGTTGCGGCGCCCGCAGCGATGCCGCTGAAGCCGAGTGCGCCGGCGATGACCGCGATCACGGCAAAGATAAGGGCCCATTTCAGCATGGTGGAAATTCTCCGGTAGGTTCAGGTGTCGTTGCACCTGTCCGAATTAACCGCCGGGTTGACGCCTTGTTCCCGCAGGTCTGTGCGGTGTTCGGCGGCCTGGGGCCGGTTTCTGTCTCGACGACCGGCCGCAAACGGTGGCGCGACCATCAGAGCCGCAAAGGTAGGCGCATGGGAGCGTTTCGGGAGGATCGGCGTTTGTCCTTCAACTGAAACAAGAATTTTCCGATCCTTTTTGATGTCCATCCGCTTTGTCTGCAGCTTTGCCCTCCGGGCCGTTCTCGGTGTCGCCGCTGTTTCCTTTCTCATCCCGCCGGCCGTCTCGCAGGAGGTGCTCGAAGCACCTCCCGGCGTGTCACCGGGATCGGTGCTTCTCGGTCCGGCCCCGGCGCCGGGGGAGCCGGCGCCTCCCCCTCCCGCAGCTCCCCCTCCGCCCGTGGTTCCCGCGCCGTCTGCGCCGCCGGTCATAGTCGAGCCCGCTCCGCCGCCTGTGGCTCCACCGCCTGCCTCCCGGGCGCCTGAGACCCAGGCGCCTGCGCCGGCGCAGCCGCCTGTAAATGATCCGGCTTTAGGCAATGCGCCGACCGGCACCGCGACAGATCAGCTCCAAGCGGTTCCCCTCGGCGAGCAGGAGATGGCGGCCCCTCTGGTCACGTCCGAGACGATCAATGCCGCGACTTTTGCTGCCGACCACGTCTTCGTCTCCAAGCATCGCGATCCGTTCATCGTGAAGCTGCAGGTGCTTCTCGACCGGGCTGGAATTTCGCCGGGTGTGATCGACGGCTATTGGGGCGACAACGTCCAAAAGGCCGTGCAGAATTTTCAATTGTCGCGCGAAGAGGTTCCGGACGGACAGCTTTCGGCGACGCTCTGGGCCGAGATCGCGCAAAACGACACGACGCCCGTCATCACCCAATATCGCATCACGCAAGAGGATGTGGCGGGTCCCTTCGCGCCTTCGATTCCGTCCGATTACCGCGAGAAGGCCGCGATGGAGCGGCTCTCCTTCACGAGTCCGTCCGAAATGCTCGCCGAGCGCTTTCATATGGATGAGGATTTTCTGAAGGCGCTCAACCCGCAGGCCGATTTCTCCGTTGTGGGCACGACCCTTGCCGTTGCGGCGCCGGGCGGTGATGTCAAAGGCAGGGTGGTGCGGATCGAGGCCGATAAGGGGCTTGCGGCGTTGCGCGGCTACGACGCCGCGGGCCGGCTCCTCGTCGTCTATCCCGCCACCATCGGCAGTTCCGATACGCCTTCGCCGAGCGGGACCGTCGAGGTGGAAGGTGTCGCCTTGGACCCGACCTACACCTATCGGCCGGACGTCAACTTCCAGCAGGGCGACAATCGCGATGTCTTGACGATCCCGCCGGGTCCCAACGGGCCGGTCGGGTCGGTCTGGATCGATCTGTCGAAGCCGACCTATGGCATTCATGGCACGCCCGCGCCCGAGGCGATCGACAAGACCTTTTCGCATGGCTGCGTGCGGCTGACGAACTGGGACGCCACGGAGCTCGCCCATATGGTGAAGCCGGGCACGACGGTGGAATTTCTTGACTAGCCATCTTCCCGCCTGGGGCTTTGTGCTGGCACTGGCGATCGGGGTTGGCACGGCGGGGGCCGAAACGCCTCCGCTGAAACCCCAGCCCCGCCCGGCGGAGGCGGCGGAAAAGAAAGCGACGCCCTCGGCCGCAGAGCCAGCTCCCTCTTCCGTGCGTGAGGCGGGCGACACCCCGCCGACCCCCAAGCCGCGGCCGCAAGGACCGGTTGAAGATGCGGACGCTCTCCCGCCCGTGCCGGACGTCCGCCCGCCGGAAAAGGCGGGCCCGGAGGCCGGCGAAACGGACGAAAGAGCGGCGACGCCGGATACGGACGAGGCGACCGCGCCTGAAGAGGCGCCGGCTGCGGCGTCTCCGGACGCCACGAAGGCAGAGCAAACACCGAAGGACGAGGGTGCCTCCGAGGCCGAACCAGTCCCCGAACGCGAAGATGAGGCGCCTGCGGATGAGACGTCGGACAAACCTGCGGGCGAGGCTGCTGGAAGCGATGCGCCCTCCCTTCCTGAGGCTCGCCCGGAAGATGCGCCGAAGCCGGTGGAGCCGCTGATTGCTCAGCCCCCCTCGGAGACGCCGTCTGAAGGCCCTGATGAACACCCAGCGGCGCCGGAGGACGAGTCCGCCGAAGAGGCCTCGAAGGTGCCGGAAGAGGACGAGGCGGCCAAGGCGGCTGCCGCGGAAACATTCCGTCAGTGTGTCTGGCGCCTCAGAGCCCTCGGTGTGGAGTTCGACGAGGAGCCGGCGATCACCGACGGCGGCGCCTGCGAGATCGCCCACCCGATCGAGGTCGAGGAACTTGCGCCTGGCGTCGCCATCTCGCCTCCCGTCACGCTGAATTGCGCGGCGACGGAGGCACTCGCCACCTGGCTGAAGGAGGTGGTGAAGCCCGCGGCCAAAGACCTTCTCGATGGCGCTGAATTGCGCGGCGTGACCCAGGCCTCCGGTTATGTGTGCCGCACGCGCTACAATCGCCCGGGCGCGAAGATCTCAGAGCATGCGCTCGCCAATGCGATCGATGTTAGCGCCATCACCTTCAAGAGCCGTTCGCCGGTTTCCGTGAAGGAGCGGGAGGATGCGGATGCGGCCGCGAGCCGCTTTCAGAAGCGGATCCGCGAAGGCGCCTGCAAATATTTCACCACGGTCCTTGGACCTGGCGCCAACGCCGCTCATGCCACGCATTTCCATTTCGATCTGAAGGAGCGGAGCAACGGCTACCGCATCTGCCAATAACCCGCGGCGATAGCGGAAAGGGCGGACCTGGCTACTGAATGGGGAGTGCCGGGACGCTCAGAAACAAGATGCGTTTCTGTTCGAGCCGCGACCGGCGCAGGCTCTCCAGAATGAGCCCGCAGGAGAGGGAAATCCCGGCAAGCACGAAGGCGCTCGCCGAAAGAACTGCGCCGGCCTGCATGGAGTCTCCATCGGAGAGCGCCGGAAGCGCGGCGAGGAACCCGAAAAGGCCGAGAAGGAGGCCCGCGACGCCGAAGAGGGGGAGCGGTCGTGCGACCTGCATGACGCGCAGGAAGGTGGCGACTTCGCCCATGGCGTGCCGCACATTCTCTGCCGGCTTCCGCTCGCTCGTGTTCTGGCCGCCATCGAGCGACAGGCTCGCGACCGGCACCATGAGTTCGCTGGCATGCAGCGACAATTCGGTCTGCGGGGAGAGCCCTTCGGAGACGGGCGGAAAGCTTTTGACGAAGCGGCGGCTGAGAGCGCGGTAGATAGAGGTGCGCGCCGAAAGGCCTGTGCCGAAGAAGCGCCGGTAGAGGTCAAAGACGCTGCCGGCGCCGTGGCGCATGTCGTCGGCGTCGCAACCGCCGAGGGTCGCCGAGGTGCCGACCACCATATCGACGCGTTCCGTCAAAAGCGCATTGAGCAGTGAGCTCGCATCGGTCGGATCGCAGGAGCCGTCGCCTGCGGCAAGCAGGTAAATGTCGGCGTCGATATCGGCGAACATGCGCCACACCGCCTGGTTTGGCGCATAGTTCGGTGCATGGCTTGGACCGCGCAGAACGCGTGCGCCAGCCTTTCGCGCCTGACGGGCGGTGTCGTCGGAGGAATTTTCGTCGAAGACATAGATGCGGGCATCGGGCAAGGCTTCACGGAAGCCGCGCACCACGTTCTCGATGGTGGCCGCCTGATTGCGGCACGGCAGAAGCACGGCGACGCCGAGGCCCTCGCAGGCGGTGAACTCGCTCATTTCGACGCTTCCCCTTAATGCCGCGCAAACGCAAGCCAAAGATAGCTTCTAAAGCGTTAAAGGAGAGTAAGGCGCCGACTTCGGATCAGGGCATCGGCATGATAGCATTGGACAATGCTACGATTCGTCCCAAGACTGGTTTTTGCCTTCAGCGCCTTGTTTCTGGCGGGCTGGCCGGCCGCGGGTCTGGCCGACCAGATTCCGGCCAAGCGCTATTTCGGGGCCGCCAAGCTTCCCTCCGAAGGGCGCGCCGCGGCGGTTGGGTTTTATTCCAAGGGGTGTCTGGCGGGAGGCGAGGCGATCACCGTCGACGGCCCCTATTGGCAGGCGATGCGCCTGTCGCGCAACCGCATCTGGGGCCATCCGAATCTCATTCATTTCATCGAGTGGCTGGGGCGCGAGGCCGCCACCAAGGACGGCTGGCCGGGGCTGCTCCTCGGGGACATGTCGCAGCCGCGCGGCGGCCCGATGGTGTCAGGTCATGCCTCGCATCAGGTCGGTCTCGACATCGACATCTGGCTGCAGCCGATGCCGCAGCGCCGGCTCTCGGCGAAGGAGCGCGAGACGATGTCGGCGATCCCCGTCGTGGAAGTCGGCCCGCACGAGGTCGATCCGCGACGCTGGACGGACGCGCATGCAAGGCTCATCAAGAGCGCCGCGTCCTATCCCGATGTCCAGCGCATCTTCGTGGCGCCGGGCATCAAGAAGAAGCTCTGCGAGACGGCGACGGGCGATCGCTCATGGCTCGCCAAGGTGCGTCCGTATTGGGGCCATAACGAGCATATCCATGTGCGCCTCTTTTGCCCGGAAGGCTCGCCCGGTTGCGAGCCGCAGCGTGCGACAGGCAAGGACGACGGCTGCGGCGCACCGCTCGCCTGGTGGTATTCGAAGGAACCCTATCGTCAGGCCAAGCCCAGCAAGAAGCCGGCGAAGAAGCGCGAAACGACGCTCGACGATTTGCCGAACGCCTGCCGCCAGGTGCTGGCTGCGGGCGACAAGTCTGGCGCAATCACGGCACTTGCTGCCTATGGCGACGATGTTCCGGCCGACGTGGCGGCCAAGGCCGTTGCGCTTCGTCCTGATGTCGGAGCGCCCGGCGCGCCGTCGATGCCGCATACCCTGCCGCAGGCGCGGCCGGCCGTGATCCGCTGAGGCTCTTCCGACGAGGGGGCTCGCAGGAACTCCGCCGTTCTGAGAACGGCGGAATTCGCAATCTCGCCTGATCAGGCGGCCGCATTCTCCGGCACGGAGGGGCAGGAGAGGCCGGTGCCGCCGAGGCCGCAATAGCCTCCCGGGTTTTTCGCCAGATACTGTTGGTGGTAATCCTCGGCGAAATAGAAGGCGGGCGCATCGACGATCTCCGTCGTGATCGGCCCGAAGCCTTTCTCTTTCAGAACCTTTGCATAGGCCGCCTTGGCCGTTTCGGCCTTTTGCCTCTGCTCCTCGTCGAAGACGTAGATGCCCGAGCGGTATTGCGTGCCGACATCGTTGCCCTGGCGCATGCCCTGCGTCGGATCATGCGCCTCGAAGAAGCGGGCGAGGAGCTTCGAATAGCTGATGACATTCGGGTCGTAGACGACAAGCACCACCTCGTTATGGCCGGTGCGGCCGGTGCAGACTTCCCGGTAGGTCGGGTTCGGCGTGGCGCCGCCCGCATAGCCGACCGCCGTCACATAGACACCGTCTGTCTGCCAGAAGACGCGCTCCGCCCCCCAAAAACAGCCGAGACCGAAGATCGCCGTCATGAGACCCTCCGGGTAGGGCCCCTTGAGGGCGCGGCCATTGACGAAATGCGTCTCGGCCGTGGGCAAAGCCTCGGCGCGCCCGGGCAGCGCCTCTTCGGGCTTCGGGAGATCAGTCTTCTTGGCGAGCCGGTCGAAGGGGAACATGGGGGGATCCTTTTCTGGAGGTCGCGTTGTGTGAATTTGGCGGGGACTGGAGACCGCCCCGTTTAAAGGTCGCGCTCATGCGCGAAAGTGAAACGCCGCCGCGGCCGGCCGAGCCAGAAGAGGAGCGCGGCCACGACGAGCAAGACGGCAAAGGTCGGTGCCGTCAGCACCACCTTCTCGAGAAACGCCCAGAGCCACGGCACCTTGTCGGCAACGGCATGATGCGCGGCATCGAGGCTCGCGGCCGCCCAATTCGCCCAGGTCTCGGCAAAGGGTGTGAGAACGAGGCGTGATTCGGCGATCGATTTCGCCGCGTCGATGACGGCCATGACGAGGCCTGCGGCAGCGAGCCAGATGGCCAGGAAACGAAGAAGAAAGCGGATCATCTGGCCTTGCGCAGCACTTGAGGTTTCATTCCTGGCTCATTAGGTAGGGCCGCGCCGGCTCGCGTGCAATCGCGCTCCGGCTTTTCGTCGACGCTCGGTCTTCGACGTTTCGCATCAGGCCCCGCCTGCGCGCCCGGTCACCGACCGAACGGCTTGCCGGGGCTGCCGTGGCCGGTTCCGATCGCAAGATTGGGCGCCCGTCGCAGGAGCCCGAAACGACGCTGACCGCAACAGCGACGAATTCGTGCTCTCCGCCTTGCCCTCAGGGCGCGGCATCGCTAAAGGGGAGCCTCGCCGGAGGGATGGCCGAGTGGTCGAAGGCGCACGCCTGGAACGCGTGTAGGCGGGCAACCGTCTCGAGGGTTCGAATCCCTCTCCCTCCGCCATCAAGCGCCGCTTTGCGCAGCATGACGACGACATGAAGTTCGCAGACTGTACCACCCGCATACCGCTTCCGCGTCTCTGACGTCAGAAGCGTTTGGCAAGCGATCCCGGCGATCGCTTGCTCACCTTCGCCTGCAGATTTGCGGGTGAAGCGTTGCCGCATATGCGGCTTGCGAACGTACGGTACTTGCTATGGCAAATGTCTTTGAAAGCCCCTTCCGGGGCATCACTCTTGATCGCCTCGTCACCAATCCGAACATCCAAGTCGGTCGCTACAGCTATTATTCCGGCTATTATCACGGCCACGGCTTCGATGAATGCGCTCGCTTCCTCTTGCCGGACGAAGGCGTGGACAGGCTCATCATCGGCTCGTTCTGTTCGATCGGTTCGGGCGCGGCCTTCATCATGGCCGGGAATCAGGGCCACAGAAACGATTGGATCAGCACATTCCCGTTCTATTGGATGCCCGAGGTTCCCGCTTTCGAAGGATCCGAGAATGGGTATCAGCCGGCCGGCGATACGGTGATGGGCAACGATGTGTGGATCGGATCCGAGGCGATCATCATGCCGGGCGTCACGGTCGGAGATGGTGCTGTCATCGGAACCAGGGCGTTGGTCACAAAGGACGTCGAACCTTACGCCATCGTGGGCGGCAACCCGGCCAAGGTGATCCGCAAGCGATTTGACGACGCCGCCATCGCGCAGCTCCTCCAACTCCGCTGGTGGGATTGGGACGACGAGGCGTTGAAGGACGCGATGCCGATCCTGACGAGCGGCGACGTCGCGGCCCTTCATCGCTATTGGCAGACGGTTATCAAACCGGCGGAGTGACGCGCCCTTTGCGCTTTCTTCTGCCCGTCCTCTTTTCAGAAGCGGACGGGCAGGACCCCACGCATCGACGGCTCTGTCGTGTGCCGCATCGGCTCACCGTCCGTGTGCCTCGGCCAGCCGCTCGAACGTCAGGTCGATACCGATCTCCTGCCGGAGGTCTTCCAAAAGATCCGCCGGCCGGAGCGACCATCCTGCGCGCCGTCGGCGAGAGCGACGGGATCTGACGAAGAGGTTCCCACCCGCGCCAGCAACGTTACCGGCAGCATCCCGATCACCACGATCACCAGCGCGGCGAGAGCGGCATCTTCATAGGTGCCCCGCGCGGCTTCGCCGTAAAGCAGCGTTGCGAGGCTCTCGAAGTTGAGTGGACGGAGCAGAAGCGTTGCGGGCAGCTCCTTCATGCAATCGACGAAGACGAGAAGGCCGGTGGCCGTCAGCGCCGTTCGCGACAGCGGCAGGTGAACCCTCAGAAGCGCGCCGGTCGACGTGTGGCCGAGCGTGCGTGCGGCATGATCATAAGAGGTCGCGATACGGCTCAGACCGGCCTCGATGCCTCCCGAGGAGATGGCGAGGAAGCGGGCCGTGTAGGCGTAGACCAGGGCGCAACCGGACCCCATGAACAACAGGCCGGTCGACAACCCGAACCACTCGCTGGCGCTGCGGTCGATGAAGCGATCGAGCGCCGCGACGGGAATGAGGATGCCGATCGCCAGAACCGTGCCGGGCACGGCATAGCCGAGAGTGGAGAGGCGCAGGAAGCTCCCGGTCCACGGCCCCGGGCGGATGCGGCTCGCATAGGCCACGACGAAGCCCGCCACGAGAACCAACACCGTGGCGGCGGCCGAGACCGAGACCGTGTTGATGGTCGCCCGCACGATGTGGGGCGATATGCCGGCAAATTCGATGCGCCGGATGGCGGCGGTCAGAAGATAAGACGCGGGGCCGACGAAGCCGATGAAGATCGGCAGAAAGCCCACGGCGAAAGCGAGCGCGCCTTTCGCGCCGCTGAGGGGGCGCGCAGCCATGGCCCGAGAGCGCTGGGCATTGGTGGCGTAGCGCTGGCGCCGCCGTGCAAAACGCTCGAGCCAGATCAGCGCAACCACGAAGACGAGCATCGCGGTGGCGATCTGGGTGGCGCCTGCAAGATCGTTGCGGACGATCCAGGTCGTGTAGACCGACGCCGTCAGCGTTCGCACGCCGAGAAACTGCGACGCGCCGATGTCGTTGAGCGTTTCCATGAGCGCCAGGCTGACGCCGACGGCGATCGCCGGACGTGCGAGCGGCAGCGCCACCCGCCAGAACACGGCGGACCGGCTCGCCCCCAATGTGCGCGAAGCCTCGACGAGGTTGGCTGCCTGCGTGAGGAACATCATGCGGGTGGTCAGATAGACGTAAGGGTAGAGCACGAAGCCGAAGAGGGTGATCGCCCCCCACATCGCGCGAATGTCCGGCAGTCGAAACTCGCGCGGACTGGAATAGCCAAGGAGGTCGCGGATCACGCCTTGAACGAAGCCGAGCGGGCTCAGCACATCCATATAGGCATAGGCCATGATGTAGGTCGGAACGGCGAGGGGTAGGAGCAGTCCCCATTCCAGGAACGCCCGGCCGCGAAACCGGTACGCCGTGACGAGCCAGGCGCATCCTGTTCCGATGACGGTGACCAGGACGGCGGTCCCGAAGAGAAGGGTCAGCGTCGTGCGGGTCGCCTGCGGCAGGATCCCGACGACGACATGGGACCAGAGTGCGCCGGTATTCTCCATGGCAGTCGTGAGGATGACCACGATCGGCAGGACGGCGAACGCGGCGACCCCGAACGCGAACACGGCCCATCCGTTCGGGATGAGCCGTGCGCGTCTGCGCATGGGCCTGAGAGCCATTTCACGCATGGGGAACACGCGCGGGAGGCGGGCTCTCTCGCTCAGTTCTCAAAGGTGTCGAAGTTCAGACGGTCGACCATCTCGCTCGCCACCGTGCGGTGAGGCAGCACCTGTCCGAGCGAGATCGTGTCGGGGACGACCTCTCCGAACGAGGCGACGATCGGATGCGGCTCGGCCGTCTCGGTGATCGGATGCTCGAAATTGGCCTCGGCATAGAGTTTCTGGGCTTCGTCGGACACGAGGTATTCCAGGAGCTCGATGGCTTCCTCGCGATTGGGGGCGTGTGCGGCAACGCCGGCGCCGGTGATGTTCACATGCGTTCCGCCATCCTCGAAGGTCGGAATGAGAACCTTGATCGCATCGCCCCATTCGACCTGCTCGGCACCGCCGCCGCCGCTTTTCATGCGGCCGACATAGTAGGAATTGCCGACCGCGATATCGCAGATGCCGGCGGCAATGTCGCGTGCGCCGTCACGGTCGCCACCGGCCGCCGGGCGGGCCTGGTTCGCCTTCAAGCCGCGCAGCCATTCTTCCGCCGCTTCTTCGCCGTGATGCGCGATGTAGGCGGCGAAGAGGGCCGTATTGTACGGGTGCTGGCCGGAGCGGATGCACAGGCGGCCCCGCCATTTCTCCTCGGCGAGCTCCTCATAGGTGATGGAATCGATGTCGAGATCACGTGCCGCGTAAACGATGCGCGCACGTCCCGAGAGTGCGAACCAATTGCCGTTGGGGTCGCGCAGGCTCTCCGGAATGGCCGAGCGAAGGACGTCCGATTCGACGGGCTGCGTGAGCCCGGCATCGACGAGGTCGATCAGCGCCCCGAAATCCACCGTCATCAGAATGTCCGCGGGTGAGCTTTCGCCCTCCGCCTTGACCCGCTCGATGAGGCCATCCTGAAGGAACACCGTGTTCACGGTCGTGCCGGTCTCGGCCGTATAGGCATCGAGAATCGGCTGGATCAGCCCCGGCTCCCGGGTCGTATAAATGTTCACTTCCTGCGCGGCGGCCGGCATGGCGGCGCTCAGCGCGATGAAACCGATGGCGATCTTCAAGGCAGGCGTCATGTTTCCTCTCCGTCTGCTGACCGGATGCCAGCGCATCCAGAGGCGCCTTAATTCATAGATGACAAATAGAGTCAACATTTACGGCCAGGCTGATCCGACGATTGCCCGGGCATGTCGATCACGGTTGCGTGTGGACGCCCGTGCCGGCAGGCGCCACCCGTCACCCCATAGGTTCGCGTCCTCGCGGGCGGTCCTTTTGTGGCCGCCCACGAGCGCTGTCCGCAGCGGCCCGTTTCGTCAAACCTCGCCCGCCTCGCAGAGCGGGCTGAGGGCGCGTGCGGCGGGATGATCGCCCTCGCAGACGAGGATGCTGCCGGTATCGAAACTGACCCGGACGTCATCGCCGATCTCGACGTCGCTGCGCGCGGTCGTCCGCATGACCAGAGGGTCTTCGAGCGTCTCGACCGTCAGCACCAGCTCTTCGATCTCGCCCAGAAGCATACGACCGCTGACGCGCGCCGGGATGCCGTGCTCTGCAAGCGCCACGGCCTGCGGTCTTATGAAGAGCTGTACCGGGCCGGTCCGCGTGCGAAGATCCGGGAAACGTCCGATCGGGCTGTCGAGCCATTCCCCCGAGGCCTGCGCCGGCACGATGTTGACATGCGAGAAGAACAGGGCCGCATCCGCGGTGTGCGGCGTCCGGTAGATGGTTTCGCCGGAGCCCTCTTCCACGATCCTACCCTTGTCCATGAGCACGACGCGGTCGCCCAGCGCCAGCGCTTCTTCGGCGTCATGCGTCACGATGATCGCCGTCGTGCCGAGTGCGCGTAGCACCTCTCCGGTTTCTTTCCGGATCCTCTCGCGCAATCCGCGATCGAGATTGGAGAACGGTTCGTCCATCAGGAGAATGTGAGGTTGGGGCGCCAGCGCACGGGCGAGTGCGACGCGCTGCTGCTCGCCCCCCGACATCATATGCGGATAGCGTTCACTCAGGCCTTCGAGGTTCAGCCGCTCGAGGACCGCCGCGACGCGGGCCGCAGCCGCTTTGCGCGGCATCTTCTTCAGGCCGAAGCCGATGTTCTGGCGCGCCGTCAGATGCGGAAACAACGCATAATCCTGGAACATCATTCCGACATTGCGGATCTCGGGCTCGACGAAAATATCGCCCCCGACCACGATCTGGCCTCCCAGCGCAACCTGACCGCCGTCGATGTCCTCAACGCCGGCGATGATCCGCAGCAAAGTCGATTTTCCGCAGCCGGAATGCCCGAGAAGCGCGACGATCTCTCCGCTCCTGACCTCCAGGGAGACGTCGTCGAGAGCGGGCACGCGGCCGAATCGGCGCGTGACGCCGTCGACCTTTAGGATTGGTGGGGGCTCGTCGTTCATCGGTCTGGGCCTCGGTTCACGATAGGACGGCGCGCCGAGCCTTAGCATCCACGATGGTTTCCCGCATGTCCGGAAAGGATCTCCACCGGTCACGGTCGCGTGTGCGGGAGAGGTGGCTTTTTGCCCTCGCGGGTCGTCATCCAACCGCGCGGTGTCGGGATGTCATGAGGCGCCGCCACGGCATGCGAGCCGGCCTCTTTTGAGCGATGGCCGTGCGTGGAGCGCGACAGGAACGGACGAGGAGGATGGGCTTCTCACTCCGTCGACGCCGTCGGCTCCAGGGATTTGATCTTGCCCTTTTCGAGCGTGAGGATCTTGTTGCAGGTGCGCTTCAGCAGCGTCGGATTGTGGCTGGCGAGGATCATGATGCCAGCCTTTTCGGCAAGCGCGTTCATGCGGGTCGCCGCCTTGTCCTGAAAGCTCTTGTCGCCGGCGCCGATCCACTCGTCCATGACCAGGATTTCGGGTTCGAAGCTCGTCGCCACCGAAAAGGCGAGGCGCGCCGCCATGCCCTGGCTGTAGGCCTTCAGCGGCATGTCGATGAATTCGCCGAGCTCGCTGAACTCGATGATCTCGGGCATGCGCTCGGCGATCTCTTCCTTGCTCCAGCCGTTGATGAGGCCGCGGAGCTCGACATTGCGCCGGCCGGTCGCCTCGCCGCGAAAGCCGAGCGTGATGTTGAAGAGCGCATCGACGCGCCCGTCGATCTTCACGACGCCGCCGCTCGGCTCATAGACGCCGTAGATGACCTTGAGGAGCGTCGTCTTGCCGGCTCCGTTCGGACCGGCAAGGCCGAGCCGGTCGCCAGCTTTGAGATCGAGGCTGACGCCATCGAGCGCCGTGACGAAGCGTTTCGTTCCGCGGCCGCCGATGACGCCGCCGGGCGGGCTCAGCCTGCGATCCGTCGGGCGAAAGCTCAGCTTGTGCCGGACGCGGTAGACGAGGCTGACATTGTCGAGATGAATGGAGGGCATCACAGGACGAAGATGATCTGCCGACGGAAACGGCCGAGGCTCCAGAGAGCCAGGATCCACGAAATGGCGCCGATCAGGCCGCAGACATAGAAGGCATGCAGCGGCAACACGCCGTCCGTGATCGGAACGCGCACGATCTCGAGGAAATAGGTGAACGGGTTCCAGAAATAGAAATGCCCGCGGATGGCGCCCTCGGCCGGATACCAAAAGATCGGCGTGAGAAAGAGACCGAGTCGGATGATGTTGCCGACGACGAACTGCAGGTCGGGGAAGAAGGCCCCGGCCACGGCAAGGACCGTGATCGCGGCTGGGGTGATCGCGATGATCAGAAGAATGCCGATAAGCGACCATATCCAGGCCACCGTAATCGGCGTTCCGAGAATGAAGAGCAGGCCGAGAAGGCCGATGAGGGCGTAGCCGGCGCGAATGAGCGACTGCATGGTCAGTCGGAACACGTAGACGGAGAGGGGCAGGCGCGTGCCCTTGATGAAGTTCTCCTCACGCACGAAGAGCGAGATGCTCTGGTTGATCACTTCCGACAGATACATCCAGACGAAGAAGCCGAGCGCGACATAGGCCGAAAAACCGGCGCCGCGCGCATAACCGAAGATGGCGATGAACGTGCCGACGAAGGCGAGGTAGTTGATGAGAAGCCAGATCGGACCGAGCGCCGTGCGCCGGTGCTGATCGGTGATGTCCTCGCCCGCAAGCGCCATCCAGGCGCGGCGGAAGGCGATCCCTTCGCGCAGATCCGCAAATGCGGCCCACAGCCATTTCAGCATTGCCATTGCCTCACGCAACGCCGTCCCGCCGGAAGTGCCTGAGCACGCCCCTGCGCCGGGGCGACCTCGGGCGCGCGTCGGCGCGACAGGATGGCAGCGTCATAGGCGATTGATGATGCAGCCGACATAAAGGCCGATATCTCCGTAGACGGTCTGTCGATAAGCGCCGGATTTCCAAAGCGCGGAAAGCCGTCGAGGCAACGGGCCGGAGCGCGCTTGTTCGATGCGTTCGATGACGTTTCGCGCATCCGGTGTCAAGAGATCCCAGCAGGCCCGAAGACCGGCGAGATTATGCGCGTTCCATCCCTGAAAGCCGCCCTTGGTGAGGAAGGTGATCCGGCGCAGACGGGCGGGCCAGGAGGAGTTGGCGCCGACGAGATTGCAGCCGTGCTGACGGTAGCCGATGCGCGCTTCGGGCGAGTAATGCACCCGTCCGCCGGCTCCCGTCACCATCATATAGCACCACCAATCGTGGCTCACGAAGTCGCTGCGGCGGGAGGCTTCCCGCATCAGCTCGTGGGCGGCCCTGTTCATGACCATGGTGTTGCCGCCTGCGATGCTCTGCAGGATGGCGTTTTGGAAGCTCGGCGTGCGCGGGAACAGCGGTGAATAGCCAAGGAGACTGCCGTCCTCGGCGATGAGGCGCGTGCGGGTGCAGTAGAGCGCCGGCGTGTTCGGGTCCGCGCCCGCGAGCCAGGCGAGCGCAGCGGCGAGCTTGTCCTCGTCCCACAGGTCGTCCTGGTCGCAGAAGGCCACGTAATCGGCTTCGATATCGGGATTGGCGAGAAGCGCTCGGAAGTTGGCCGCGAAGCCATTCCGTGGCCCCGCTAGTCGACGGCAGGCTCCCTTGTCCCATTGCCGTTCCGTCTCCGTCAGGATCTTGTCGGAGCCATCGGAGGAACCATCGTCTGAGATCCAAAGATCGATCGGAGCGACGGTCTGGTTTTTCAGGGATTGGATTTGCGGCAGCAGGAAACGCTCACCGTTGTAGACCGACAGGAGGACGGCGGTCCGCGGCGCATCCGGTTCAATTCGCGACAAGGACATCGTCTACGCCGCCTCGCTTTGGTGAAAATCCGGCGCTGCTCGCATCCGTGTGCGGTGCCGCTTTGAGATGGCGCTCATCGCGTCGAACCGCGATGCCGGAAGGCGGCATGCCCCGGCCTCACAGACGTGACCTTCGCGACGTCTCCCGAGGCGTCGATGCAGCGTCGCGATGCGAAGGTGTGCGGAGCGTCTGGCAGAACTGGCAAGCCGGCTGACCCTGGGTTGAAAATCGACGAGGCTCATGTCCGGCGCAATAGGGTGATTTTGAGGCATCAAGGGATCGACGGGCGGCTTTGGTCCGTCGCGGCCAAGGCATCATCGTCGTCACGCGCTCTGTCAACCCTTCCGCGGCGCGCTCGGCGCGGAGCGCATGGCAGGCCGGCGCCTCGGTCCTGCAAGGCGTCGGATGAGACGGCGCGCCGGTCTCTCGAAGAGGATGAAGATCAGGAAGGATTGCAGGATGGCGAGCGTGATGGCCGAGACCCCGAGAAGCACGGGGTGTGTCTGCGGGTCGAGGAAGTAGCGCAGATTGCCGATCGCCAGCATGTGGGTGAGGTAGAGCGAATAGGAAATGTCGCCGAGTTTGCGCAGCCAGAGCGTGCCAAGAAGACGTGCCGCGAAGTTGCTGCGCAAGGTGAAGAAGAGGAGGAGGAAGACGGCCACAGCGATCTGCGGTTCCCACCACATGCGTGGCGTATGTCCGAACAGCCAAATGAACGGCATCGGAAAGAGGAATGCGATCATAGCGGTGGAGCCGAGGAAGCCCGCATCGTTGAGCTTCGGAGCGAAATGGATGCGTTGGGACAAAAGCTTCGTGGCCATGCCGATGACGAAGTAATGCCCGAGATGCATGACCGGCATGGAGAAGGGCGGCAGGAGATAATAGGCGAGCGCGATCGCCAGGCAGGAGACGAGGGCGAGATTGCCCGAGACGCGATAGAGGATCCAGAAGAGCGGGAAGAGCGCGTAGAAGCGGAGCTCGACCGGGATCGTCCAAAGCACGTTTTCGCCACGTCGCAGAAGCAGGTGGTCGATGAGATCGGCGCCGTCGATGGAATAGACGAAAGGATATTCGCCACTCTTCCACCGCGTCACCGCGTAGGAGAGAAAGACCACGGCGAGGAAAAGCGGCACGACACGGGCGACGCGGGCCACAAGATATTTGTAGAGCGTAGAAGGCCGTAGCGGCGTTTCGAAATAGATATGCGCCATCAGAAAGCCCGACAGCGCAAAGAAGATCATGACACCGATCTGACCGCCGCCGCGCTGAAAGTAATCATGCGCGATGCCCGTCGCACTCGCCACGTGCGAGAGCATGACGATGACCGCCGCCACGCCCCGCAGACCGTCGAGGGCCGGGATATGCGCCGGAACGGGGGCGGGACCTGGCCAAGGCTGGCTCTCGTCGCGGGCGGTCCGCAGGCGGTCGAACATGTCAGCCGCGCTTGCGGCCGATCAAGGTCGTGGCCGAGGCGAGTTCGAACTGGGCCGTCTCGCTCAAATCTTTGACGAAAGGCTGCTGGCGCGCCTTCCAGTAGCGGCTCGTCAGAATATCGCGCACGCTCATCTCGGCAAATTCCGGGCGCGCGTCCTCCGGCAGCCCCTGCATATAGGAGCGCAGGATCCACTGCAGCGAGCGGAACGGGTGCTGGTGGTCGTCGACGATGTGCTCGATGACCTCGATTTCCGCACCGTAGAGACGGCGATGACCCGAGCGCGTCATGTTGAAATAATGGTCGGGATAGCCGTGTTCGGGTTGCATGAAGGGGATGCCGGAAAACAACAATCCGCCCGGCTTCAGCACACGCACGATTTCCTTTGCGCAGGTGAAGGGATCATCGACATGCTCGAGCACCGCGAGTGTCAGCACCATGTCGAAGGTGTTGTCCGCGAAGGGAAGAGCCTGGCCGACGGTAAGGAGGTCCGTCGACGGATAGTCGAAGATCTCCATGTAGATCACGTCGGGCCGCTCGATCCGCTTGAAGCCGGCGCCGAAATCGAGCGCCATGAAGTTTTCGTGCCGCGCCGCGGCAAGCTGGGTTTCGAGCAGGCTTGGATAGGGATGGTCGGAGACCCCGTCGGCCTTGTCAGCAAGCTTTCCGGAGAAGCCATAAGCGGGATCGAGCATATTGAC
Source organism: Afifella sp. H1R (assembly GCF_021462425.1). Classification (NCBI taxonomy): domain Bacteria; kingdom Pseudomonadati; phylum Pseudomonadota; class Alphaproteobacteria; order Hyphomicrobiales; family Afifellaceae; genus Afifella; species Afifella sp. H1R. Next base: position 578,958 of record NZ_JAKEDY010000002.1, on the reverse strand, counting down.
GGCGCCGAAGGGTGGAAGCGGCGTGGAAAAGCCAGACTGCGGAAAGACAAGAGCCTCGTCTTTCTCCACCCCGGCTTCACCGCTCTGCCAGTGCCGCAGATGGTGGACGAGCCAGTCCCGCTTGCGAAGTTTGGCAGAACGCGCCGCCGCGACGGTGTCGGCAAGATCGGGCGCGATCGTGACTTCAAGCGCGCCGGCCGGATTGCCATCCACTTCCGCAATGAGGGGCAATGGCGCGTTCAGAGCTTTAGCATCGAGCTGCGTGAGATCGACATAGGCCCGAAAGCCGATCCCGCCTTGCCCGAGATCGGGGCGCGCAACTTTGCTGACCGCAAGCGGCGCGCCGGCAAGTCTGAGATCAAGAGGTCCCTCGGAGGCATGTGCAACCCATCCCTCGAACACGTCGTAAGGCGTGGAGAGCTCGGCAGTTGGGTGGCTGTCGAGGTGGATCATGGGGGCGCCTATACGAGTTGCGTGACGATCTTGTCCAGGCGAGACGATCCTCATCACTGAGGTCGGCAGCGTGTGGCACGAATCTCTCATCGTTTCGCCGCAATATCGTCCGAAACGCTGTGCTTGTGAGACTTCGTTAGCATGTGCTAGCTGATAATCTATCCCAGATGCTATTGTAGGCATGGGTTTGAACAGAAGCGGTCTGGCATGCGACGGTGGCCGCTTTCCGGCGGCCACGAACGACCCGGGACGCGGGTTTGGTGTCGGGAGTCTCCTTTCCATCTTGCGGAACGCCGCTGACGGCTTCCGCAACGGGTGTTCGACAGCGCAATGACAGAACTTGACCACGCGACCTCCAGTGTCCGCCGCGCCTTCATTGGCGTGTTCATCATGAGCGGGATCACCTCCGTTCTGATGCTGGCGCTGCCGTTTTACATGATGCAGGTGTTTCAGCGGGTGCTGCCGAGCCGCAGCGAGGAAACGCTGATCGCGCTTTCGATCCTCGCCTTCATCGCTTTTGCGACCTACGGCATTTTCGAGGCGTTGCGCATGGCGGTCCTGGCGCGGGCGGCCGCGCGTTACGAAGCCATGCTCGCGGGGCCGGTCGTTTACGCGCATTTCCTGGATGGCAGCCGCGATGCATCCTCCGGCATGGAGCTCATGCAGGATGTGCGGCAGGTGAAGACCTTCATCGGCTCGCGCGCGCTGGCCGCGGTGGCCGAGGCTCCGTTCATCCCGATCTTTGTCGCCGTTCTCTTCATGGTTGACATTGCGCTCGGGATTTTGATCACTTGCGGCATGGTTGTGATGGTCGTCGTCGCCATCCTCCAGCAGCGTGCCATGAAGCGCGGCATCGAAGTGCAGAACGACGCCCAGCGCGGCGCCAACCGGATCCTGCAATCGCATATCGAACAATCTGAAACGGTGCGTGTCCTCGGCCTGCAGAAGACGGCGATCGCGCGCTGGGGCAGCCTCAATGCGCGCGGCCTCACCGCTTTCGTCAACCTGCAGACGGTCGGTGCGCTCTTCGGCGGCTTTTCCCGCTTCATGCGCTTCAGCCTTCAGGCCTCGATCCTCGGCGTCGGCGCCTTCCTGGCGCTCGAGGGCGATGTCGCGGCGGTGGTCGTCTTCGCCTGCATGATGCTCGGCGGCCGGGCGCTCGCGCCGCTCGACGGTCTCGTCGGCTCGTGGAGCGCGCTGACGAATGCCTGGTCCGCCCATAACCGCGTCCGCGATGCGCTGATCGGCTTTTATGTCGAGCCGGAGAGGACGGCCCTGCCGGAGCCCAAGGGCAATTTCATGGTCGAGAAGCTCGTCTTCGGCGTGCGCGGCTCCGACGAGGCGATCATCAAGCGCATCTCCTTCGGCATCGAAGCCGGCGAGACCATCGGCATCATCGGACCGAGCGGCGCCGGCAAATCGACGCTTCTGCGCCTGCTTGCCGGCGGGCTGATGCCGAATGCCGGCCATGTGCGCCTGGACGGCGCCGACATGCGCAACTGGAACCGCATCCAGCTCGGCGAATATATGGGCTACGTGCCGCAAGCGGTCGATTTCTTCCCCGGCACGATCGGTGAGAACATCGCCCGTTTCGATCCCGACGCGTCGGACACCGACATCGTCGAGGCGGCGCAGCAGGCGGGCATCCACGAGATGATCCTGCGCTTTCCGCGCGGCTATGACACGCGTATTGGCACGGGTGGAATGCAGCCGTCGGGCGGCCAGAAGCAGCTGATCGCGCTCGCCCGCGCGCTTTACCGCAATCCGCGGCTCATCTTCCTCGATGAGCCCAATTCCAATCTCGACCAGGAGGGTGACCACATTCTTCTGGGCGCGGTGAGCCGCGCCAAGGCGCGTGGGGCCACCATCATCCTCGTGACGCAGCGCCCGGTGCTGCTGCAGGTCGTCGACCGCGTGCTTTTGATGAAGAACGGCACGATCGAGAATTACGGGCCGCGCCAGGAAGTTCTGCCCAAGGTGGTGAAGCCGGCGAGCGTGGAACGGCGGCCCGTGCGCCAGATCCAGCAGCCGAAAGGCGGCGAGGAGGCGAACGAGAAGACGGACGGCCAGGTCGCGGCCGGCGCGGGAGGGTCCGCATCGTGAAGGAATTGCAGGCGATCGGCATGTACGGCAAGCCGGCCCCCGCGGCCCGCAAGCCCCGTAAGGACGACGCGCCCTTCTACCATGCCTGGCACCACGAAGTGCCGTTGAAGCTGACGCGCGCCTACCGGCTCGCCATCATCGCCATGTTCTGTTTCGTCGGGCTTGGCACCTATTGGGCCGTCTCCGCCCCGATCGACGGCGCCTTCATGGCCGATGGCCGCCTGGTGGCCCAGGGCAAGAACCGCATCGTGGAGCATCTGGAAGGCGGCATCGTCAACGAGGTGCTGGTGAAGGAGGGCGAGCAGGTGAAGGCGGGCGACCTTCTGGCCCGCATCGACGTGACGAGCGCGGAGGCGAAGCTTGCGACCGCGCAGATGCAGCGCGACGTCGCCCGGGTGAAGCTTGCCCGCTATCTCGCCGAGCAGCGGGGCGACGACGAGATCGTCCTGCCGCCGGATCTGGAGCGGCGCATCGCCGAAGAGCCGGAGCTTGCCGACACGGCGAGTTCGCAGCGCGAGGAATTCGAAGCCAAGACGGCGGAGATGACGTCGCTGAAAACGATCCTCAACCAGCGCATCGACAACAATCAGCAGCTTCTCGACAATCTGAAAGAGATGCTGACGGAGCGGCGCGAGCGCGTAGAGGCGACGCAGGAAGAGGTGCGCGTTTCGAGCGATCTTCTGGACAAAGGCCTGACGACGCGCGATCGCAATTTTGCGCTCAACCGCCAGCTCGCGTCCGACCAGGACAATGTCCGCCAGACGCTCATTCAGATGGACGACAAGCGTTCCACCATCAATGAGACGCAGGAACAGCTGAACCGGGCCCTGTCGCAGCGGGCCAACGAAGTCGCCCAGCAGATCACGGATCTGCGCTCCAACATCTTCGAGCTCTCCTCGAATATCCGCTATTTTTCGGATGTGACGAAGCGTTCGGAAGTGCGTGCGCCGGTTTCCGGCACGATCGTGAATGTCGCCGTCAACACGCAGGACCAGGTGATCAAGCCGGGCGATCCGATCTTCGAGATCCTGCCGGAAGGCGTGCCGATGAGCATCGAGGCGATGGTCGACCCGCATTACATCGATTCCGTGCGCCAGGGTCAGCACGTCTCGATCCGCTTCCCCTCGCGCGAGCGCTCCAAGGCGATCCAGATTCTCGACGGCGAGGTGAGCTACATTTCGCCGGACAGCGAGCAGGACGAAAAGACCGGCCGCTATTTCTACAAGGTGCGCGCCTCCGTCGACCCGGAAAGCCTGAAAGAGTACGGCAAGGTCATGCCGGGCAATGTGGGGCAGGTGTATTTCGAGCTCGAAAACAAGACCTTCCTGGAATATCTGATCGAGCCCTATCAGGACATGCGCGACAAGGCCTTCGTCGGCTGAGCCGCGCGGCAACGGACACGAGAAGAAGCCCGAAGACGGGCGACCGGAGCGGGGCCGGGGGGAGAGAATGGGCGAGAGCGAGACGCCGGGCATGCTGGCCGACAGGCTGGCGGCGCAGCTGCCGATCACGGCGCGCCGCGTCCTTCTCGCCGGGCGGCCCGTGCCGGGGCTCGAGGCGCTGCTGCGGGCCCGCAACCCAAAAATCGAGATCGACCGGGCGGACAGCGCCACGCCCGCTGCGGACATGCCGGGCGATGCTTCCAGCTGTGAGACGGGCCCCTATGATGCCGGCGCACTTGTCGCCGACACGCCCGATGAGGCGGAAGCCGCGCTGAAGGCGCTGGCGCCGCGCGTGCGCGACGAGGGTGTCTGCGCGCTCCTCGTGCCGAACCGGTTTTTCTGGCCGCGATTGCAGGCCTTTCTTGCGGGGAAGAACGATGGCGCCAGAGCCGGGTTTGATCCCGAAGAGCTGCAGGAGATGGCGAAACGCGCCGGCGCACCGCTTGCACGCATCGTCGCGATCCAGGCGGGACCAGGGCTCGGCGAAGAGACGGCAAAGGCCGTGCGGCCGCTCTGCGCCGCGCTGAAGGTCGATGGCGAGACCGCGCTCCGGCGGCTCGCGGCGTCGCATTTCACCGCCCAGACACGCCCGCGCCGAGTGCCGGACAGGATCATCCGCTTCACCGGCAAGACGCTCGCTTCAAAGCCCGACGCGATGGCAATCGTCCGTATGCAGGCGCCGCTTGCAGCGCTTGGCACGCTGCCCGAGTTCATGATCGACGATCTCGGCCCCACGCCCAGGCGCCCGAGCCAGGGGACGCGCGATGTCTTCGTCTGGCAGCGGCCGATCCTGACGCGCGAGGAATCGCTTCCCGTCTACAGACAGATTCTCGAAACCCACAAGCTCCTCGTGGTGGAGTTCGACGACAATCCGATGCGCTGGCCGGCGATCGCGGAAAACGGCCACCTCACCTTCCGCTCCGCGCATGCCGTCAGAACCTCGACGGAAACGCTCGCCAAGATCATCCGGGAGTGGAATCCGAACGTCTTCGTCTCGCCCAACCAGATCGAGGCGCTGCCGCCGTTTCGGCCCGTCGAGCCCCGGCAGGGGCCGGTCAGGCTTCTCTTTGCCGCGCTCAACCGCAAAGAGGATTGGGCCCCCTATATCGATGCCGTCAACGAGGTCGTCTCCCGCTACGGGCCGGACAAGCTTCGCGTCGACGTCGTCTTCGACCGTGCGTTCTTCGAGGCGGTGAAGGCGGAGGACAAGCATTACCAGCCGGTTCTGCCGTTCAGGGAATACAAGGCGCTCATGTCGAAGGCGGATATCGCCTGGCTGCCGCTCGAAGACAATCTCTTCAATCGCTGCAAGAGCGACCTGAAGTTCATCGAATGCGGTGCTTATTCCGTCGCCGTCGTCGCGAGCCCGATGATTTATGGCGATGTCGCCCGCCATGGCGAGACGGGGCTTCTCTACAAATCGGCGAAACAGCTCCGCGAACATCTGCGGGCCTTGATCGAGGATCGCGAGCGGCGCGAAAAAATCGCCCGCGCGGCCTATGACGAAGTTGCGTCACGGCGCATGCGCACCTACCACGCGAGCGGCGAGGCCGCATGGTACGCAGGCCTGTTGCGAAATCACGAAGCGCTCGAGGCCGAGCGCGTCGCGCGCCTGAGCGATGAGCCGGCCTGGGGCGAGCCACAAACCGAGACGGCTTAGAGGGTGGATGACGTTATGACCGAAGATCTTTCCTGGCTTTATTCGCCGGCCGTCTTTCAGGTGCCTGAGCGGATCGGAGCTTCAGGCTGGCTGGAGCACACGCCCTTCGCCTTCTGGCTCATCGACAAGCTGCGCCCGGAGCGCCTCGTCGAACTCGGCACACATACCGGCATTTCGTTCTGCGCCTTCAATCAGGCGATCAAGCAGCTCGGCACGGCAACCGCCTGCCATGCCGTCGACACCTGGCAGGGCGACCAGCACGCCGGCTATTACGGCGATAACATCTACAACGAGCTGTCGCGCTACAACGAGGATCGCTACGGCAGCTTCGCGACCTTGATCCGGGCCCGCTTCGACGAGGCGCTCGCCCATTTCGACGACGGCGCCATCGATCTTCTGCATATCGACGGGCTTCACACCTACGAGGCCGTCGGGCACGACCACAAGACCTGGCTGCCGAAGGTGAAGGAGGGGGGCGTTATCCTCTTTCACGACACCAATGTCCGCAGGGGCGATTTCGGCGTGCACCGCTATTGGGCGGAGATCGCGGAGGGGGCGCATGCGTTCGAGTTCTTGCATGGCTTTGGCCTCGGCGTGCTCGTCAAGGGTGAGCCGCGGAACGAAGCGATCACCTCGCTCTGCGCGGCCCGCCACGACCCGGAGGCGACGAGCGCCGTACGCCGGACGTTCGCCTTCCTGGGCGGGGCCGTGACGAACCGCTTGAAACTCGCGATGGCGGCGAAGAAGGCTCCGGCGCAAGCGCGTCAGGCCTGAACCGGCGCGAGACTAAAAGCGCCGGCGAGCCGTCAGGCGGACGCCGCTTCGCCCTTCCGGCGCAGAAAGCCGCCGGGATTGAGCGTCAAAAGATGCCGTTCGCGCTGCGCATCGAGCTCGAAACGGTCGTCCGTGGCGAGGAAGTCCTTGATCGCTTCCTGCGGCCCGGGGCCGTGCTCGGGAAAGACGGGATGGCCGTTGACGTTGCCGTCCTCGACGATCAGGTAGCAGCCTGAGCTGACCAGGGGCGCATAAAGCTCCAATTCCCGACGGACATGCGCGGCCCGGTGGTCTGAATCGAGGATGACCATCACGCGCATGTCGGGCCGGATCATGTCCTTCACCTGCTCCACGATCGCGGCATCGGTGCTCGATCCCGTGAGATAGGTGATCAGATTGTGTTTGGGCGGATCGTCCGGCGCGTTGATGTCGATGGTGACGATGCGGCCGTTTCCGACGAGCTGACAGATGGTCGCCAGGAAGAAGGCGCTGCCGCCGAACTTCGTCCCGCATTCGATGATGAGATCAGGCTGCGTCTCGGTGATGATCTCCTGATAGGTGATCATGTCCATCGGGCATTTCAGAACCCGGTGACCGAGCCAGCTCACCTCGGACGGTTCGGCCGCTTTGGAGAACAGGCGCCTGTAATAGAGCCGATGAAAGCGATCGGTGATCGCCTGCTCCTCCGATGTCAGCGGCGGAAACCGCCGTGTCGGAAAGTACCGGCCGCGTTTGAAACCAAAGAAAAAACCATTGATCTGCTCGAGCGGGATCGAAAGCCGCATGAGCTCGTCTCCTCTCCTTTTTACATAAAAAAAGGGGCGCCGAAGCGCCCCTTTCTTTCGTTCCTGAGGAACGATCAAACGAACATGAAGTCGTCCGACGAGATCTGAGACGCGTCGGTGTCTTCGAAGGTGATCGTGAACGTGCCACCGCCGTCGGTGACAGTGACGATCACGTCGCCCGGCTGGGTGGTCGTGTCGAAGTTGAAGTCGACCGTGTCACCGCTGTCGAGAACGACCATGTCGTTGCCGTCGTCGTCGAAGTCCGTAACCGTGACGTTCTCTGTGCCACCACCGGCAAGGCCCGTGAAGTTCAGGACGTCGTCGCCGGCACCGCCGGTCACTTCGTCGCCGTCAACCGCAGCGATCGTGTCGGCACCAGCGCCACCGAAGAGCTCGGCACCGCCGCCCGAAGAGACGATCGAATCAGCACCCTCACCACCGAAAACGGTGTCAGCTGCGCTGGTGGAAATCGTGTCGTCGCCTGCGCCACCACCGAGCTCGTTGCCGGCGAAGGAGCTGCTGATGAGGTCGTTGCCGTCGCCGGCATAGACTTCGTTGCCACCGGCCGTGCCGACGACGATCGAATCGGCGTCTCCGCCACCGAAGACAGTGTCGTTGCCGTCGACAGTGATCGTGTCGATGCCTGCGCCGCCGTAGATCTCGTCATCGCCGCCGCCGCTCGACATGACGTCGTTGCCCGAGCCGCCATACATCGTCTCGTCGCCACCGGCGCCCACGAGGACGTCGTTGCCAGCGCCACCACCGAGGAGGGCGTCGCCGCCACCACCGGTCAGCGTGTCGGCACCGTCGCCACCGAACAGCGTGTCGGAATCGGTCGCGCCGCCCGTCAGGCTGTCTTCGTCAGCACCGCCATAGACGAGGTTGTCGCCGGCCACGGCCGTGAACGTCTCGTTGCCAGCGCCCAGGAAGATCACGTCGTCGCCACCCGTGCTGGTGACAACGTCGTCGCCGTCGCCGCCATAGATCGTGTCGGCGCCAGCGCCAACCGCGATCGTGTCGGCACCGTCGCCGCCGCCGATGATGTTGATCATGTCGCCGGCGCCAGCGCCGGTAACGGAGTCGGCGCCGTCACCGAGATAGATCTCGTTGATCTGGCCGGAGACGCCAAAAGCAAGGCTCTCAGCGTTCAGGTTGACGGTGTCATTGCCGGCGCCGCCAAGGACGGTGTCGCCGAGGCCGTCAGCAGTCATGGTGATGGAATCAGCACCATCACCCAGGAAAACCAGGTCGTTGCCGTTGCCGTCGCTCACGACGTCGTCGCCGGCCATTGCATAGATTGAATCCGCAGCAGCGCTACCCACCAGGGTATCGTCGCCGTTCGTTCCGAAAATCTCAGCCATGTGTTTCTCCAGTAGAGCTTCAAAACACGCGCGTGTGTTGTATCCCCATCCCCACGCCATGTTTGCGCCGCGGCGGAGGGTAACGCGGACCGCAGCTTATTGCGGAGGCCCCTATCGGTGTCAACCTGCGAAAGCCACGGCGGATAAATTTCCGCGGGGGTTGCTAAAATGCAATTGTCGCGTCGTAGAAAGGGCTTAAGTGAAAACGCCAGCTGGGGAAAGCTTCTTTTAAAGAAACTTAAGAGTACCTGAAAAGAATGGCGGCGCCTTTGCCTGTCGGCGGGCGCCTCTCGTGCGGCGCGGCAGGTTTTGTGCCAGCCTTTGCAGAGCTGTTGTGGTACGCCACGGTTTCCTTCGTCCATTCGCCGCCGCTGGTGTCGCCCGACGCGCGGATGACGTCTCTGCGCTTCCCTAAGTCCTTGGAAAACAAACGTGTGGAGCGCCGTTCTCGGCGCGTGGCAGATGCGACACGTCTTTCGCCGGTCTGTCGCTGATGCAAGGCGGCGGGGCGTCGCAGGACCTGCCGATCCGGTGATCTGGCTCCTGAGAGCCTGTGGAGCGATGGCCCGGCGGGACCGCGGCGCCCCGCTCTCCCGAGGGGCGGCGGCCCGTGCGGCCTCCCGGTGCGCCATCCCTGAGGCCGGCCTGCGGCTCAACATCTCGCCGGTGCGTTGGCGCGGAAGTGTTGCCCGTCTGCATCATGTCAAGCGGCAGGCGCAGGCGGCTTTTCCGCCGTTTCGGGTGCCTTGTCGGCGGTGTTTTCAGCGCGCCGCGCACGCCTCTGCGATTCTTAAGACCGCCTCCGCCTCGATCCGCCAGTTGGGATGGGCCGGTGCCGGGCCCGGCGACACGATCTCACCGCGCAGGAAGCCATGGGCGAAGCCGAGGCTGCGATAAAGGCTCTGATGCATGGGACGGAAGCCGCCATGCGGCTCGAGCTCCAGGATCGTCGTGCCCGGCCGGCAGAAGACGCAGTTGAAGAGGCCGGAGCCCGACGGGCCGATGACGATCTCGGCTTCCTGAAAGGCTGCGATGCGGGCGCCGAGCGGCAGGGTCTCGGGCCGGATCTCCTCAAAGCCGAGCGCGCCGAGGCGGGTGACGATCTCGTCCTCGTTCATAAGAATGCGCCGCGGTGCCGTCTTCGACCAGCTCCGGCGCGAGATATAAAGCCGGTGCCCGGCGCCGCGCGGCGAGGATGCGGGGCCGGCCAGCCGCGCGGCGAAGCCCGTGAGAGCCCGGCGCAGCTCGGACGGAAACACGTTGCCGGGGGCGGCAAGCGAAGGGGCGAGGCCATCGGCAAGCGGCGTAATCGCCGTCACGTCCTGCGCGATGACGTCCCGTCCGGGTGCGGCGGCCGCCACGATCTCGCGCATCCACTCCGCCTCCATCGGCACGAGGAGCGCGCGCCCCGCCGCTTCGGGGATCTCATCGAGGAGCAGGAGCTTCGGCAGGATGCGGAAGAGCCAGGAGCCGTAATTGCGCGATTCGGTCGAGCCGAGTGCGACCACCGGGGTTTCGATCGGCGGCGCAAGGTGGGCGTCGGCCGCGATGCCGAGCCTTTCGCCGGCACGGCTCACCCCGTGCGTCATGCGGAATTCGTGCGGGAAAGCGGACAGCGGGCGAGACTGATCGAAGAAGGGCGCGGGGAGAAGCAGAACGTCGTTGACGAGGACAGGCTCTGCCGCGCCGCTCTCGGCGATGTCCGGATCTCCCGGATCGATCAACGCCCGCTGGCCGGCGAGGAGGACGTTCTTTCCCGCAACCACATAGCGCGGCCGCGCCTGAAGCGGATCGCGCTCGATCTCCGTTTCGGGTGGCGCACCGAGGGCAAGCCGCGGCCCCTCATCGCCGAGCGGTGCGGCGCCCGCAACGGCCTTGGCCTGCAGCCGCGGCGAGAGCGGATGCCAGACGCCGGGCCGGGCCCAGAGATCGGGCGCCCGCACCGGCGCGACCTCGTGCCCGGCAAGAGCCCGCAGGGTGGCTGCGGCATCCTCAGCCACGTGTGCTGCCGTCCGGATCCTTCGCCCGCTCGGCCTCCAGCTTTTCGATGCGTGTCCGCAAGGCCTGCAACGTTCGCTCCTGGCGGGAGACGAGATCGACGAGCCGGGCCGTCACATGTTCGGCGTCGCGCGCCTCGGCCCCGGCGGACGCTTGCGTCTCCTCGATCGGCGCATCCGCCTCGTCGATGACGGCGAGCCCCGTCCTGTCCGGCATGAAGCGGGCGAGGATCTCCTGGTTGCGCACCTCGTAGCGGCGGCGCACGAGATCGAAGAGGTTTTTTGGCAGCTTCAGCTTTTCCGCGCCGTCGCCGGAGCGGCCCATCGCCAAAACGTTGATCGGCCGGTCGTCGTCGAGGCTCTCGAAGAGGCCGGAATGGCGGGAGAGAAAGCGCAGAAGCCGTGCGTCCGGGCTGACATTCTCATTGGCGACAGCGGCGAGGCCCTCGGCCGGCGTTTTGAGGAACTCCGCGAAATCGGCGAAGAGATCGCCGCGCGTCAGAAAGCGGGGATCGAGAAAGCGCAGGTGGAGCGCGTTGTCTCCCGCGACCTCGCCCCATTCGGTGATCGTCGCTTCATAATCGGGAAGCCCGGAATTCATCCGGTAGGCGATGAATTCCGGCAGAGACAGCCCGCGCTTCAGCCCCCATTGCCGCCAGGCGGCGAGAAGCACGCGATCCTGCCGGCGGATGTAATAGGCAACACGCACCGATATCTCGCCGAGAAGCGGGACGAAGAGTGCCGCATGGCCGGGATTGAAGAGGATCTCGGTGGAGAGGACGAAGCGGGCGTCGGGCGCCTCAATCGTCGCCATCCTGGCGCGCAGATGGTCCGCAAAAGCCTCGGGCGCGATCCCGGCATTGGCGCGGAAATAATGCAGCGGATTGCCGGAGACTTTGTTGTGCGGATCGAAGCCGAGATCCCCGCCGGCGAGGAAGAGACCGCGGCGCGCAAGCTCCTCCGCATTCCGGGCGAGAAACGCCTGAAGTGTCGATGAGCCGGTCTTCGGGTGGCCGATATGCAGAAGGAGTTCGCGCATCAGGAGCGGTTTTTCGGCTCGTGCCTCAATGCGGCAGGCGGTGGCCGAAGGCCGCCTCGACCGCCGCCTCGTCATAGGCTTCGCCGAGGAAGTCGAAAAGGGCGCGCAGGCTCGCCCGGTCTTTGACGTAATCGTCGTAGCGCACGAGGAAGCTCGTATCGGAATGCGCGGCGACGTAATCCGCATACTGCCGGTCGAGATCCTCCACCATCTCCATCACCTTTTCGGTTTCCACATCTTTCCACCACGAGGAGCGCGCGACGTCGGCAGCGCGCCGCGTGTTGAAGATGAGCCGGCAGGGCGGGAAGAACTCGCGGATGAAATCGAGAAACTCCGGCATCTCGCCAGGCTCCGCATCGTGGAAGCGGATTTCCTTGAAGCCGAGGACACGCGTCTGCGGCGTGGGCTTCAGAATCTCGCGCACGAAGAGGCCGGCGAGTTCCTCGCCGAAGCGGCGCGGCACGATCTCGTCGGCGCCGTACCAAGGCCCGTGCGCCGGGATCGGCGTCTGTCCCTGATTGTAGCGGGTGTTGTGAGCCCGCTTCCACGCCCGGAAGAGCGGATAGAGAAGGTTGTTGTTTTCCCCCCGGATCATCGCTCCGGGGATCGTCTGCAGGGCCGTCTGCAACAGCGTGGAGCCCGAGCGGCCATAGGTGACGATGACGATGAATTTCTCGAAGTCGGGCCTGGCGGTCATAGGGGTCTCCGCGGGTTCAGCGAATGGGACGGCCGGCGCATCAACGGGCGAGCCGGCTCTTGATGGTGAAGGCGAGCGCTTCCGTGGGCACGAGGCGGCTCGACGGCACGCCGCAATTGGCGAGCGCTTTGCGCGCCTTCACCCCGGCGGCGATCACATGATGGGCGTGTTCATAGGCGGCCGCGACGGTGACGGGATCCCGGCCCCGGACGGCATCTCGTTCGACAAGAATGTCGTCGAGGGTGAGGATGGTGAAGATCTTGTCGCCCTTGGCCTCGCCGGCAAAGGGCAGGAAATCGGTGATGCCGAAGGTGATGAGGGCGTCATGGCCGCGCGCCAGCGCCATCAGGCGCGCATGCCTGGAAGGATCCTGGACAGGGATGTCGCTTCCCATGAAGCCGAAATCCGACGGCGGCGGCGCGGGCACCGGATCGAGAAGGATGTTTTCGAAATTGGCCGCCCGTGCGGCGCGTGCGAAGGCCGGATTCGCCGTCTGTCCGTCAAGCGCGAGCGACAGGCGCAGGCCCGCCCGAGACAGGCGCTCGCAGAAGCGGCCGAACGCGTCTTGCAGCGCCTCATCGGCTAGGCTCGCTGGCGCGACGGCGACGAGGCAGCGCTCCCGGCCTCTCGCGATGAAGGGGAACGGCTTGAAGGGCGCGTAGCCGCAGAGATCGTCGGCCATCAACTCGCGCACATCCTTCACGATCGGGCCGCGATAGAACCGGCTCGCATGGTGGAGAGGACGCGCCTGCGACACGCGTGTGAACGGCCTCAGAAGGGCCGAAAGCCGCGCAATCCGCCGCTTGTGCCCGACATGGCCCTGAAACGGCGGCACCTGCTCGAGCGTCGGAAGGCTCCAGTGCTCGACGCGCGTCACGTCGCGCACGAGGGCAAGACCCGGCCGCTTCGGTCTCTCGAAGGCGAGCCGCGACAATTCGTTGAGCGGGATGAGGGCGATGAGAGCCTCGGCGGCTTCGATGTCCTTGCGCGCGCGCCGCGTGTCGCCGACGAAGCGGCTCGCATGATCGGCGGCACGAATGGAAAGGATGTGCGGGCCGGAAAGGGGCTCTGCCAGTGCTTCGAAGAAGAGGCTGCGCAGATGCTGCGGCCATTCCATGTCGGCCGCGGCGCGCCCGTGATGGGCAACGAGAACGGGCGGAACGTCGTGCTCGTGAATGCCGGAGAGATGCTTTTCGAAGAGGGTCGCCGCTTCCCGCAACGTCAATGTGCGGCCGGGCAAAAGCGGGTCCGATGTCGCCCGGATCTCGCCGGTCTCAAGGTTGGCCATCAGGAAACGCGGCGCTTCCTCGTGCTCGTCGGCCAGGATCGCGGAGCGGGCGAAGAGATCGGAATGCTTGCGCTGCATCCCCGCCATGATCTCGTCCGTCTGGCGGCGCGACTGCGCGACCATGCTTTCCGGACGCACGCGATAGAGAAAGCCCGGATCGGTGACACGCACGCCGTGAAAGCCGGCTTCGCGGGCCGACAGCCAGAAATCCCAGTCTTCGAGGCCGAATTTCATCGTCTCGTCGTAGAAGACACCTGCGCGAAAGACCTCGGACCGCACGAGACTGCCCGCCTCGCTGATATTGCCGCGGCGATGCCGGAGCGCGGAATCGGCGAGCGTGGTTTCGCGCACATCGACGCCGTCGACCATCGGCGTCAGGCCGAAAGCGTGCACGTCTGGAAAGGCCCAGCCGGCGCCGTCCTCCGCGCCGAGGGCGGCCGCATAGGCGGCAAGTGCGTAATTCTCCAGCCTGTTATCGGCATCGAGAAAGAAGATCGCGTCGGTATCCGGAAAGAGCCCCAGAAGCGTGCGCACGCCGGTGTTGCGGGCGGCCGACAGGCCGCCATTTCTCTGGCGCAGGCTGATCACCCGCCCCGGATAGCGCGCTCGACAGGCCGTCAGCGCATGCTGGGTTTCGGGGTTCGGACAGCCGTCGTCGACAACGGCCACCACATGGGGTGTCGCAAGCATCTGCTCGCAGGCGCTTTTCACCGCTTCGACGGCAAAGCGCGAATGGCCGTAGACCGGCACGACGACGCCGATCCGCCGAAAGCCGGACGGCACGTCATTGTCGGTGAGGAGCGGGCTCCGCATCACCTCTCCGAACGAGGCTTTGCCTTGCCGCCGGTGAGCTCAAGGCGATGCGCGCCCTTGCCGGCGACCGTGAGATCGAGCCCATACCAGCGGCACCAGGCAAAGCTGATATGTCCGGAAAGACTGCGGATGGTGCATAGAAGGTCGGCAGGCTGTGCGAGCGGCGTCTGAAGCTCGATGGCAAAATCGTGCCGCTCATTGGGCTTCGTGTTCACCTTCGCGGATGCGATGACGAAATCGGGCCGGGCGGTGTCGCCGTCTTCGACGAAGCGCTCCATCGCCCTGGCGAAGGCGGCGGGGTCTTCCTCGCCCGCACCGCGCTCGATAAGGAACAGCCCGTATTCCGCATCGGGTCCCAGACGGTGGCTCGTCATCACCCGCGCGCTGACACGAACGAGTCCTTCGGGCAGGATGCCGACACCGCGCGCCCCCGAAAGCCCGTCGGGCAAAGGATGCGTCTGCATGAAGTTTTCGACGTCGGAGATCTCGAAAACCGAAAACCCGAGGCCTTCGGATGCGCGGCGACCTTCGCTGTCGCCGAACATGTAGCTCATCCGGCTTTTCAGTTCCGCGAAGGGGATGCGCCGGGCAAAGGGCGGTTCGAGTTCGCTCCGCAGCCCCTCGATCTTTTCGACCTCCATGTGCGATGCGCTTAATGCGATCTCGACGCCTGAAGAATTGCGGAGCGCCAGGACGACGTCCATCGGCCGCTCGGTCGGGCCCGCGAATGTCAGCCGCAATGTCGTGCGCGTCGCCTTCGGCAGGCGTCGGGTGAGCGAGGCCGGCAGGTTCGCTGTCGTGCCGGCATCCTGCGCGAAAATCGCTTCCACGACCTGACGCAGCTCGTCCGCATCGCGCAGAACGAGGTCTTGGCTCGGGATCGCAAGGATGGCGGTTTCGATCTCTTCATCCACATCGTCGGCGGCGCGCGCGAGATCGACGGAGACGGTGAGCGTGCCGGGACTGATCGCATCCGCAAGCCGGAAGCCGCCGATCTTTCCAGGAAGGGTGCGCAGGCCGATCTGGCCATTGCTGTCGGTTGCCGAAAGCGGGCCGCCCTTGCTCGTTTGCCGAAGAATCGCCTCTTCGGCGGCGCCGAAGATATAATGCAGCCGACGAGAGAGCCCCGCGGTATCGAGCGGCGCACGGGAGATCCGCAAAGCCGCACGGTTCGCTGCCGGAAACGCTTCGGGCGAAAGGCCCTTCCAGATCTTGAGCGCGAGCGAACCCGCGCCGTCGGGATCGATCAGGCCGAAACGGTCGGTCGTCTCGTCCGTGAGCGACAGGAGCGGTGCGGCGACCTTTGCGTCTCGGAGGAAGGAGACGGTGAGGACGCCATCGCCGTGGATCGGACCGACGGCCTTTTCCAGAACGATATCGTTCCAGCCGGCCTTCAAATCCGTAGCGGCAATCTCCGCCCGGGCGAGGCTCTGCCGCAGATCGGGGGGCCCGAGCGTGACGATGATTTGGCCGGAGGTCTTCTTGGGCGTGACGACATAAAGACTGACGGCGTTGATGCCGGCGAGATCGACCGGCAGGCGCTGGACGAGCGATGTCGCCTCCTCGTCGCCGCCAGGGCCGATCGTGCGATCGCCGGCCGGCACCTCATAGGCGAGCATGCGTGTGGAATAGCCGAGCGCCTCGACCATCTCGCGGCCGAGGCGAAGCTGTAGCTGCTGCCACTCCGCGTGCTGGCGCATCTCGGCAAGCTCGCTCTCGCGCCGGCCGAGGACCTCTTCCTGGATGGCGAGACGATGGCTCATCGCCGGCAAGAGCGCATGGGTGAAGCGTAAGAGCGCCGCATCGGTCTCGGTCGCATCGATGACGGCAAGAGAGGGGACGGGCCGCGCGTCGTGCCGCTTGAAGAACCCGACGAGCTTTGCCGCGATCTCCTGCTCACCGTCACCGCAGGCAATCAGGAAGACGCCGTGCGGGATGGCGTCGGTGAGGACATGGGCGGCCGCGCCCGGATGCGATCCTGAGGATCTGAGCCGGCCATCCTGATCAAACAGCGTGACGGAAGTCGGAAGATGCGACAGGTCTCCGAGACGTTCGGCAAGGCTTTCGGAGACGAACACCTGGCTCGACGCTCCGAAGATCTGTTGCGCGCTGTCGGGATCGACGAAAATCCCGCTGGAAAAGGCGGTCGGATCCGGCACGTCAGGCGACCTTCTTTCTGCGCCACCGCTCGAGATGGCCCTGAGCCTCTGGGCCCCCGGCGAGATAGCCCTTCAGGCGGGCTTTGTTGAGCTTGTGCCGATAGGCGATCTCCTCGTCGCCGATCCCGTGGGTGCGTCCCCAGGCGGTGTCGGCGGCATTGAGAGCGGCAAGCGTCTTCTCGAGAGTGGCGGCATCTTCCATGAGGACGTAGCCGAAATGCTCGTAGAAGAACCGCGCCTCGATCATCGAACGCTCTTCGGTCTCCGCTTCGTCGTAATCATGCGAATGATAGACGACGGCATTCGGTGCGAAGACTTTCTGGTAGCCGGCCGCGACGATGTCCTCGGCGTAGAGCTGGTCTTCGCCGAAGGGAACGTCGCGATAAGGGATTTTCTCCCAAACGGAACGCCGCAGGCAGGAATTGTTGTCGCTGTAATAATGCAGCTGCTGCCGCCATTGGATGTCGCCCGCCGCGTAGCGTGCGGGATCGAGATCCTTGGAGACGGCGAGCGGCATTTCGAAGAATTGCCGGAAATGCTGGTCGATGTCGCGCTTGGTAAAGGCGCTCGCGGCTTCCCAGGCGAGATGGTGACCGAAGGCGCCGGCTGCATCCGGATAATGGTCGAGCATCATCACGAGATTGGCGAGCCAGCCTTCGTTCGTCGGCAGCGCATCCTGGGTGAGAAAGGCGATGTAATCGCCGCTCGTCAGCTCGACGCCGAGATTGCGCGTGCGGCCATGGCCGAACTCCGATTTGTCGATGCGGTGCAGCATGACCGAATCGTCCGCCTCGATGCGCTCCATCGTGCCGTCGCTCGAGCCACTGTCGATGACGAGGATCTCGAACGGCTCGTGCAGCTTCTGCGCCTTCACCCGCTCGATGACGTCGAGGAGGAGCGGCCCGCCGTTGAGGGTCGGGATGACGACGGAGGCTTTCGGTGTGGCCCGCGGGACCGCCGGCGCAAGCCGGGCGTGCCCGAGTTCCTGAAGCCGGTCGACGATGCCTTTTTCGATGACGTCGGCAGCGCCTTCCCAGCTGAACTGGGAGACCCAGTTGAGGGCCTTGCGCGCCTGTGTGGCGCGGCGCTCGCCATCGAAGAGCAGCGCTTCGATGGCATCGGCGAGAGCGTCGGGATTGGCGCCCGCGCGCGACACCACGCCCTCGGGATAGATCGCCTTGGTGCTTTCCACATCGAGCTCGACCACCGGCAGGCCGCAGGCCATCATTTCCTGCGGAACGAGCGAGTAGTTCGTCGCCGAGAAGACGACGCCGATCGTGGCGGAACGGTAGAGCCGGCTGAGCTCCTGCGGCGGCAGCGTCCCATGCTGCACGAAAGGGAAGGGCGCTGTCTCGATCGGCTCTTCGGAACCGAAGAAATCGACGATGAATCCGTGTCCGCGCCGCGCCAGCACCTCGAGCGCCAGAAGGCCGAGGTCGACAGCGCGCCTGGCGGTGAAGCGGCGGGCGTAAAGCGCGATCCGCGGAAGCGCGTCCGCGTTGGCGGCAGGCGCCGAGCGCGGGCTTGCCGGATAATAAACATCGCGATCGGCCGCGAGGTGGAAATGGCGCGTCCAGCGGCCGAAATTCTCCTCAAGCGTTTGCGACAGCCAGGGGCTCGCGCACAGGCAATCGACGTCACTTCGATAGGTGGTTTCCGCCAAAAGCGCTTCGGCGCCGCGGGCAAAGAAGAACGGCTCGTAATCCTGCACGAAGTAGAAGCAGCGCTTCACCTGCTGCATCGAACGGGCTGGCCACACCGACGCCCAGTCGGTCGCGATGACGGCATCGCCTTGAGCATCGACGAAACCCTCCTCGTCGATGAGGCGGATGTCCGCGTCGATCGTCTGATAATGGCGCACGACGTCGTCGTAGGCCCCGTCGAGCGGCTCTTTCGGATCGCGGTTATGGATCCAGACCGTCTGGCGGTGACCGCGCAGACCGAGGGCGCGCACCATCCGGAAGATGGTCATATGGCCGCCGCCGCCAGTCCCGAAATCCGGGATCACCCAATGCAGGACGAGGCGGTTCGGTATGAAACTGCCATGTGCATCGGCGGTCTCGGCGGGCCGGTGATCCAGCGGGTAACGCAGAAAGCTTCCCTTGCAGCAATGCGCGTCCCGCCGCCCGAGATTGATGCGATGCCCGGGCTTTGCGGGATCGACCGGCCTGAGCGCGGGCGCCTGCGGCAGCCCCTCCTTCATGAAGCGCGCGATCGGCTCCCCATCGCGTGGCGACCAGCCGGTGAGGTTGCTGTAATGCGTGAGACTGAAGGCCGCCGACGGGTCGCAGCCATTCTGCCAGCCATGGCGCAGATAGTGCAGGATCGGAGGCAGGCCGCGCAGCGCGTAGCGGTGCTCCTTCGTGTACCAGGTCGGGTCGAAATATGGATTGGGGCTGCGGCCTTCGCGGATGCCCCAGTCGATGTAATGTCGAAGCGGATCGGGCACGGCGACGACGTCGGGATATTTCCCGCGATACCAGGTCTCGTGCAGAAGCCCGCTTTCCGAAATCTCGTCATAAGCGCCGCGCGGGATCGTCATCGGCTCGCGTTCGACGTCTGCACGGCCGGTGGCGACGAGAAACTGCTCGTAGGCCGTGAGCTTCTTTTGCGAGAGGTCGGGGTGGTCGCGCAGATAGGCGGCGGCGTCGAAGGTGGGCGAGGGGTTGCGGCCTTCGGTGCAGCCGACCTGAAGGTAATGGATGAGAGGGTTGATCTCCGCGGCCCGAATGTCGGGGTAGGCAGTCAGATAATAGGTGACGTCGAAATGCTCCGACGGATTGCGCCCCTCTTTCCAGCCGATGCGATGAAAATGCTCGATCGGGTCGATCTCGGCGCGCGCCACATCCGGATTGTTCTCAAGGTACCATTGCCCGTTCATCAGGATCGGATGCGCCCTGAGGAGCCGCATCGATCCCGTGAAGGGCAGCAGATAGCGTTTCAAAGTCCGCTTGAGTGTGGCGTTCACGAACGCGCTCCCAGGGCAATACGAAATGCCAGGCCGGCATGATGCGGCTGTGTGGCTCGGATGGATGGCACAGGTCGCGCCAAATCGAAAGGACGACCGGCTCAGCGACAGGTCTTGGCGCCAGAGGCGACATCGACCATGAGCTGCCGGTGGCAGGGCAGAAGATGCTTCATGGCATAGCGCTCCAGGACCGTGCGACGTGCGGCCGCGCGCAACGGCACGAATTTCTGCTGCCCGGCGAGCGCCTCCTCCATCCGAGCGGCGATCTTGTCGGAATCGAAGAAGTCGACGAGGAGGCCGTTCTTGCCGTCCTCGATCATCTCCCGGATGGGGTCGGTGTCCGAACCAAGCAGCAGGACGCCGGTGCTCATCGCCTCGATCATCGACCATGACAGCACGAAGGGCACGGTGAGATAGACGTGCACGGAGGAGATGCGGAAGACCGTACGCAGCTTCTCCAAAGGCACCAGATCGAGAAAGTGGATGCGGCTCAGATCGAGATCGAGCGTCTCCAGGGCATGTTCCTTGTAGGTCTTGCCGTCGGAGCGCTTGGAGCCGTAGGCGACGCGGTCTCTGCCGACGACGATCGTCTGCATGTTGGGGCGCCGCTTTTGCAGCTTGGCGACCGCCTCCATGAACTGCGGAAAGCCGCGGTAGGGCTCCATGCCTCGCGTGGCATAGGTGACGATCTCGTCGCCCGCCCGAAAAGTCTTGTCGCCGATCGTGAGCGTGTCGGAGCGGTCCGGACACATGAAATCCGTATCGACGCCGTCGTGCAGAAGCTCGATCTTGTCGCGGAACATGGCCGGAAACTGGCTGTGCTGAAACCGCGTCGGACAGATCCCCCAATCCATGATCGAGAGATCGGCAAGGAAAGGCGCATTCTTCATCTGCATGCGCACGCGCTCGTCATAGGGGGCGGGTTCGCGGCGCAGGAAGTCGGTATCGGCGCCCGTCGAATTGTACCACCACTCGTAATAGGTGAGCATGCGTGTGTCGGGCCACAGTTCGCGCAGGAACATCGTCGGGCCCCAGCCGGAATGGCCGCAGATGATATCGGGCTTCCAGCCGGATTGCTTCACGCTGACGAGTTTCTGAAACACGTTCTGCGCATTGATGACCGCGGATTCGAAGGCGACGACTGCCGGATGGATGCCCTTCGTCACCGGGCGATGCGGTTTGTACAGAACCTTCTTCAAAGGAAATTTCTGCTGGTTCGTTTCCAGCGTAACCGCGATCATGTCCTCGACCAGAGGATCATCCTTCAGGAAGTTGATGAGACGCCGATACTGGCCAGGAAAATTATTGTGCAGGAAGAGTATTTTCATGGGGCTGAAAAATCCGAAGAGGTGCTTGGCAGGCCAGGCGTCGTGCCGGCAACGGGGGTGACGAACCCTGCATGATGGCAATGCGGGGACGCGGCTGCGCTGTCAACACGCAGGATAGAAAGGCGCCGGAAAGCCGCTTGTCTCAAGCTAGGCAAGAGCATCGACCCGTGCCCAGGCGGTAACCGCATGCTCACTCGCCTCCGGCACGAAAGCGAACCCTTGTTTCGACAGTCCGTCCATGACGGCTTTGACGCCCGGCAAACCGTAAATGTCCGGGTGAAGCTCCAGGACGAGCGCGCGCAGGTTCGAAGGCAGCGGATCTGCAAGAAGCTCCAGTTCCGCCCCTTCGACATCCATGACGACGACCTGCGGATCCCACTCATCGAGACGCTTGGAGATGGCGCGTGCTGGGACCTCTACGCGACGCGCCTCCGCCCCCGGCCGTGTCGACGAGGCCCAGAAATCCTTGCTCACGTAGAAATCCGCCAGGCCGTCCTCGCGCGCGGCGAGCTCGTGGTGGAGGGTCGCGCAGGTGACGCCGTTCAAACGGTGATGGTGTTCGATCAGGGCCAGAAGCTCGGGATTGGCCTCCACACACTCGATCGTGATGTCGGCATGGGTGAGGGCCATGAAACTCGAGATGAAGCCGCAGCCGCCACCGAATTCGACGATGTGGTCGCCCGGCCTCACCATGATCTCGCTCGCCCGCGCTTCCGCGCCTTCATACCAGCCGCGCTCGACGGCGCGCCGCAGCTTTTCGGTAAAGAGGGGATGCGACAGGTCGAGGCGGACGCCCCGGCATTCGACGATTTCCGGGCTCGTAGCCGGCTGCATCTCTTGCTCCTTGTCGTCATGCTGCAGAATAAGCGTCGGTGGTCGGCTTATCCGCAGTCGCCCGCCGCGGCAACCAGTCGCCGAAGCCGCGCCCCACGTCTTCCCCGGACGCATTTTTCTGTGCAGCCCATGTCAGCGTGTCGTATTTGACTGGCTTTTTGCAGACGCTCGTCTGCAAAAGACGCAGACTGTCTCTGGCATAACCGGCTGCATCCGGTCATACTGGGGCATCTCCAGATAGAGACCGACTCCGTAGGTCCCAGATGCACTGTCATCTGGGACCTCTTTTTTGAGAACCCTATTCGAGCGTGGCGGAGAAGGGTTTTTCCAGGATCGTTTCCCCGTCCCTCTCGACACTATAGACGCCTTCATAGCGCCCGGCGGGCCAACCCTGGGACGGCCGCTTGCGGCCGGCGAAGACGAAAACCTGGGCCTTGTTGGCTTCGAGCGGGTCGACGGCCTGATCGACGAGAACCTGCCCTCCAGGCGCGGTAATGCGCATGTGCTGGATGTCGTCTTTCAGAAGGCCGATGGCGCGGCCATAGGCGACAAGCACGGGCGCGCTCGTGTCGGGATCGTGCAGCATGCCACCTTCGATATCGACCATCTTCAGGTCCGCCCGGTCGCTGAAGCCGACATTGAGAATGCTGCCGGCCGTGTAGGCGAGGTTCGCCTGGACGTCGCTGGCCCAAAGCGAGGTGCCGGGGATCTGGTTCTCGCAGGCGGCCTCGCCTTCCATGGCGGCGACATCCGGCTGGTAGCTGAACGGGTCGACGATCGTCCCGTCCTTCGTCAGCTGAAGATGCACATGCGGAAATTCCGTCTGTCCCGACAGGCCCACCTGGCCGAGAACGGCGCCCGCTTCCACCTGCTCGCCCGGCCGCACCACGATGCTGCCAAGGCGCATATGGCAATACTGCGTCTGCCAGCCGTCGCCGTGATCGATGACGAGGCCATTGCCGCATTCGGAGCCTTTGACGTTCTCCACCCCGATGCGGCGCACGGACACATCATCCATCTTGTCGCGCACGCGCAGCACTTTGCCGGGGGCCGCTGCCAGCACGTTGACCCCCTCGCGCATCGCCTCAAGCGTCGGAATGCGAAAATCCGTTCCCTTATGGCCGTCATAGGTGAGGCTGCCGCAATGATAATCATGCGCGCCCGAGGTGCCGTCGCGGTCGACGTAATGCTGGATGAAGCAATCCGTCCCAGGCGTGCAGGCGAGAGGCAGTTCGAGTTCGAAGGCGGCCGCCGATGCCGTGAGCGGCGCAAGCAGGACGAGTGCGAGCGCCGGAGCGCGGAGCCGCCCCACTGCGGTCAGAGCGGGCATCGCACGACTTGATGAGGCGATGGAGAGATGGCCATGCCACGCGCGCATGGGCGTTCCTTTCCTGATGAGACGGCCCGAAGAAAGGTCGCAAATGCGACCGCTTCGTGACTGGGGCAGCGGCAAGACGCGCTTTCGAGCGCGATCTTAGGAGTTCCAGGCGGGAAAGCCTGTCACCGTGACCCGCCGATGCTGTGGCTGGTGCTCATGACCCGCTCGACCATCCCTGGGTCGTACTCCTCGCCGAGGAAGGCGCACAATTCGGCGAAGTAGGAATGATCGCGGCACACGGCGTCATAGTCGAAGGAGAAGGAATGTTCGGGGTGGTCCCGGGCATAATCTCCCATGCGCGTTCGCATGACCGAGATCGCCCGCTCCGCATCGCCCGGCTCGTAATCCGGCCACCAGCCGCTCTTCAGAGTGTCCTCGACATTGCGGAAATTGAAAACGAAGGCGGCACCGGGGAAAGCTCGCCGGAGAAACCGGAGATAGGGCACGAAGTCCCCGTCGCTCAGTGTCCTTCTGTCGTAGCGAATTTCCTTGAAACCGCAGCATCTTGCGCCGACCGAAGGTCTCAGAACAGAGCGAAAGAAGGCGTCCGCGCAACCGGCCACGAACATGTCGGGCTCGATGAGCTCGGCGCCATACCACGGGCTCCCTGGCGTGGTCGCCTCGTTTCCCCATTCAGAGCGCGTGTGCCGCAATCGTCTTTGCGTGCGGAAGAGTGGGACGAGGGCGGCGTTGTTCTCGCCGCGGATGTGATAGCCCGGCAGTGCGTTCAGCAATCCCTGCAGCAAGGTCGAGCCGGAGCGGCCATAGGTGACGATGAAAAGGAATGGAAAGCGCGCGAGCTTCGTTTGCCGGAGATAGTCTTCAAGCGAGTGCAATCGTGGCTCCTGGTCTTGCGGGGATCGACGCGCCGGAGCCTCTCGGCGCGCCCCGTGTTGAAGAATGCTGCCAGCGGGTGAGAACCTTTTGAAACACGCCCTGCCGACGCCGCCCGCCTAGAATGCGTCTTCGTGCGTACTGCGTTCAAGTCGCGCGCCTCACACGCTCTGCATGTCCTCCTCGGACAGGCCGAGGAATCGGCGCCTCGAGCGGCGCCGCGCATTGTCGTAAAGCTTCCTGTCGAAACGTACGAAGCCTTCATAAAAGGTCCGGATCTTGCCGTCCTGCAGGTCGACCGTTTCAGATAGCATCGCCTCATTGGTGCGCGGAATTGGCCCGAGCCCGGGGATTTTCCTGGTGAGCTTTTTATGTGCGGCCGCCATGTCCTCAAGGACGAAAAAGAAGTCGAAATGTTTCAGATGCCCCATGGAAAAGCGGTTCTGCTCCTCACCGATGCGTCCGCCGATGGAGCGCGTCATGTAGCGGGTCTGCGTGTTGTCGAAGAGGGAGATGGCGGTCGGCGAGGCGAGGATCGGTTCGAGCCTGGCGACGTCGTTGAGATCGGTTTCCCAAAGGTCGAGCGACAGTTCGGCGATGTTTTCCGGAATGAGATGACGGCGGGCTTCGCCGTCGGGCCGCCCATAGGCCTTCACCCATTTGAGATGCGAGAGGAGCTGCTTGAGCGGCTCGCGGAAGATCGTGATGGTGAAGACGTCGGGCCGCATCACGAGGTCGCGCACTCTCGAAAAGGGGAAATGCCCGGACGCGTAGAAAGGTTGGCCGTCGCTGACGACGGAATAGAAGAGCTCTCGCTGGCTCTCCATGTGCTCGAAATGCCGTCCGTCGGGGACGGCTTTCTGGAAGGCGAGGTTGAAGGCCGAACCTGCCGTTTTCGGAATATGCAGGAAGAAAATCTTGTCGATATTCTTACTTTTCCTGCTCGTCACGATGCTGCGTGAGAGCGGAAGAGCGTTCTTCAGGTCCTGGAGCTTGCGCATCGGCTCAATCAACTGCGAAGTGAGAAATCTTCGTGCTCCCGGCTCAAATTGGGAGAATAGAAGGGGTCGCATGCCAACAGGCGTTGCCATTTTTTCTGCATGTAGAGCGATTCTTCGAAAAATCGGGCCTGTTTCTCGGAATTGTCCTCATGGCCGCGTGAAATGCTTTCTAGGTGGTACATCTCCGCATAGGGCGTGAAGATGTTCGCAAAGCCGAGCTTTTGGACGGCAAGGCAGAAATCGACATCGTTGAAGGCGACGGCGAGATGCTCTTCGTCGAGGCCGCCCACAGCCTCATAGGCTTCCTTGCGCACGATAAGGCAGGCCGCCGTCACCGCCGAAACGTTCTGCAGGATCTTGAGCCGCCCGAAATAGCCGGGCTCCTCGCGCGGGAAGTATTTGTGGGAATGGCCGGCAACGCCGCCAATGCCGAGGATCACGCCGGCATGCTGGATCGTATCGTCGGCATAGTAGAGTTTGGCGCCGACGCACCCGATATCCGGCTGAACCGCCCAGGACACCATTTCCGTGAGCCAATCGGGCGAGATCACTTCGATGTCGTTGTTGACGAGGCCTAAAATGGCACCGTTCGCTTGGGCGGCGGCGAAATTGTTGATTGCCGCGTAGTTGAACGGCTTGTCGTAGGAGATGACGCGGACTTTCGGATCCGCGCGCAGCTCCTCGAAATAGCGATGCGTCTCCGGTTCGACGGAGCCGTTGTCGACGATGAGGATCTCGTAAGCGTCGTAGGTGGTCTTGGTGAGGATCGATTCGATACAGCCACGCAGAAGTTTTGCGTGATCGCGCGTCGGGATGATGAGGCTGACGAGAGGGCGGGGCTCCGGCACTGAGAGCTTCAGCCGGTAGAAGGGTACGCCCGGCGCCGGCTCGACCTTCGCCGGCAGTCCGGTGCGTGTGACATGATCCTCAAGGGCGCGCTGGCCGGCAAGATAGGCATAGTTCTTCTCCCCGCCGGCCATGGCCGTCGAGCCCTCCACCGCGCGCCAGTGATAAAGCACTTTGGGGATATGTCGGATTTTCCCGGGCTCGACGATCTCGGCGATGCGCAGATTGAGGTCGTAATCCTGACTGCCCTCGAAACCCACGCGCCATCCACCGACGCGACGGATATTTTCCGCCCGATGCACGGTCAGATGGTTGAAATAATTCTGTGAGCGCAGAAGCTCGCGCGAATAGTCCGGCTTGAAATAGGGCTCGTAGCGCAGCCCGTCCGAGCCGAGTTTGTCCTCGTCGGAATAGACGATCTCAGCGTCCGGATGGCGCCCGATTTCGACGGCGACTTCGCCGAGCGCGTTTTCCCGCAGGACATCGTCATGGTCGAGGAGGGCGATCCAGTCGCCCGTTGCGACGACGAAAGCGGAATTGGTGGCGGCCGAGATGTGCCCGTTGATCTCTCGTCGAACGACCTTGATGCGGGGATCGTGCTCCGCCCATGCCTCGAGGCGGCGACCGATCTCCGGATCCGACGAGGCGTCGTCGGCAATGCACAATTCCCAGTTCGGATAGACCTGTTCCACGACAGAGCGGATGGCGGCATCGAGAAGATCGGCCGGAGGGTTGTAGACCGGCATCAAAACGCTGATGACGGGGCGCCTTTCGAGCGCCTTGATCTGCGTCTCGAGCCTCTTGCGATCGCGCTCCGGCTGGTAATCGTAGCGCTTGATCCAATCGGGATAGCTGCCGCCACCGGGGCTCAGCCGCGACGGTGTGCGCACGCCCACGAAATGCGGGCGGCGCAGATAATGCCAGTATTGCCGAAACCGACGCACAAGACGCATCGGATCTCGCCAGAGAATCTGGAGTGCGTGGCCGGCAAAGAAGAGAAGCGTTTCCGCCCGGTTGCGGCGCTTGATGCGGAGGCGGCCGATCTCGAATTTGCCGGCGCCGTCCGCGGGGTAGAGGCAAAGCTCGTTTGCCGGCTCGGGCAGATAGAAATCGGCAGAGAAGCGGTTTCGCCGCCGGTCGCTTTTGAGGCTCACCCGATAAGTGGCGAGAAAACCCTTGCCCGTGTCGATGACGATCTGCGGTGTGACGACGGAATTGCCCGAGATTTCAAAGGCGCAATGATACCAGCCGGGCTCGAGCGGACGGACCGGCCGAAAGCGGATCTGCGGGTCGTCGGAGGTCGCAGTGTAGGCGCCGTCAGCGCCCGAAACGTTCACATATTCGCACGCCGCACAATCCTGTCGAAGGTCAACAGCGCGCACTTTTTCGGTTCCTCGCTTTGATCATCTTGCGCCGGTCCGGTCTCATGCCGGGGCGCTTGCTCGTCTCTCAGTTCGGCGAGCCATCTCGGTCGCGCAAGAGGGTGTTCACCACGCGGGCGGTGCTATCGTGCCAGGGGGGCGCCGCATGGCCGAAATCCGTGGCGAAACGGCGGCAGTCGAGGCGGGAGTTCTTGGGCCGCGCCGCCTTTGTCGGAAACTCCGCCGTCGTGATCGCCGCAACCTCCGCCGTCGGGCCGGCGAGCGTTCCGCTCACACGGAAGATTTCACGCGCGAACCCGCACCAGCTCGTCTCGCCGGTGCCGGCGAAATGATAAAGTCCGTTCGGGCGGGCGGCCCCGGTCTTCTGCCAGTGCCGGGCGATTGCAAGAACGGCGTCGGCGATGTCCTCGGCCGAGGTCGGATTGCCGATCTGGTCGTCGACGACGGAAAGCTGATCGCGGCCTTCGGCAAGCCGGAGCATCGTCTTGACGAAGTTCTTGCCGTAGGGGCTGTAGACCCAGGCGACACGCAGGATGAGATGGTTGGCATTGGCGGCGGCAACCGCCTGTTCGCCGGCAAGCTTGCTCGCGCCGTAGACGCCCTTCGGGCCCGTCGCCACCGCCTCGTCATAGGGCTCGGCGCCATCGCCCGAAAAGACGTAATCCGTCGACAGATGGATGATCGGAACACCGAGCTCGCGTGCGGCCCGCGCCACTTCGCCCGCACCTTTCTCGTTGATGAGAAAGGCCTGGTCCGGCTCGTCCTCGGCCTGGTCGACCGCGGTATAGGCGGCGGCGGAGACGACGACATCCGGCCGAGCGGCGGCGATTGCCGGCGCGATCGTCTTAGGCCGCGCCAGATCGAGCTCGGGGCGGCCGACGGCGATGATTTCGGTCGCATCGGATCGGGTGCCCGCTGCGATCAGGGCGCGTGCGACCTGCCCGTCTTTGCCGGTGACGACGATCCTCATCCGGCCTTCGCTTTCTGATGGGCATGCCCGAGACGTTCGCCCTTGTAGCGCTCGGCGCGGAGCGGGCCCCACCACCATTCGTTTTCGAGATACCAGTCGATGGTGCGAGCGATACCCGTCTCGAAACTCTCTTGGGCGCGCCAGCCGAGATCGCGCTCGATCTTCGAGGGATCGATCGCATAGCGCCGGTCGTGACCCGGACGGTCGGTGACGAATGTGATGAGGTCGCGGTAGCTCTTGTTGCCGTCGCGCGGCCGCCGCTCATCGAGGAGATCGCAGATCGTCTCCACGACCGAAAGGTTGGTGCGTTCCGCGCGTCCGCCGATATTGTAGCTCTCGCCGATCTCGCCCTTGCCGACGACGAGGGCGAGCGCCCGCGCATGGTCCTCCACGTAGAGCCAGTCGCGCACATTGGCGCCCTGGCCGTAGACCGGCAGCTCCTTCTCGTCGAGAGCGTTCAGGATGACGAGGGGGATGAGTTTTTCCGGGAAGTGATAGGGCCCGTAATTGTTGGAGCAGTTGGAGAGAACGACCGGCAGGCCGTAGGTTTCGTGCCAGGCGCGCACGAAATGGTCGGACGCCGCCTTCGAGGCCGAATAGGGCGAAGACGGCGCGTAGGGCGTCTCCTCGGTGAAGATGCCGCTGTCGAAAGGCAGGTCGCCGAAGACCTCGTCGGTCGAGACGTGATGGAAACGGAATTTTTCCTGTGCCTCCGACGAAAGCTCTCGCCAATAGGCGAGCGTCGCGTTGAGAAGCCGGAAGGTGCCGACGACATTGGTTTCCACGAAGGCTGCCGGGCCGTCGATGGAACGGTCGACATGGCTTTCGGCGGCGAGGTGCATGACGGAGTCGATGCGCTCCGCCTTCATGACGTCGAGGAGCGCCGTGTCGTCGCAGATATCGGCCTGAACGAAAACGTGGTTGGGCGCATTCTCGATCGCGCGCAGAGACTGCCTGTTGCCGGCATAGGTGAGCTTGTCGACGTTGACGACGCGCTCCACGCCCTCCTGCACGAGGTGGCGGCAGACCGCAGAGCCGATAAAGCCCGCCCCGCCCGTCACGAGTATTCTCATCTCTTGGCCTCCGGCCCGATTAATCGAAGATATCCGCTTCGGCGAGGAGGGGCGCTCCTTGATCCTTCGCCGACAGCGTGAGCGCATCGCCAGATAGCGGCCAGTCGACGCCGATCTCCGGATCGTCGAAGCGCAGCGAGCGGTCGTGCTCGGGCGAATAGACGTCGGTCACCTTGTAGAGGACCTCCGTATCCGGCTCGAGCGTCAGAAATCCATGCGCGAAGCCGGCCGGGATCAGGATCTGGTTCCATTTCGCAGCGGAGACTTCGAGGCTGACCCATTGCCGGAAGGTCGGCGAAGAACGGCGGATGTCGACGGCGACATCGAGGATGCGCCCACGCGTGACGCGCACCAGCTTGTCCTGCGCCCGCGGCGGCAATTGATAATGCAGCCCGCGCAGAACCCCCACCGCCTTCGAATAGGAATGGTTGTCCTGCACGAAGGTGAGCGGGATGCCCGCTTCCGCGAAGCGGTCGGCATTGTAGGTCTCGGAAAAGAAGCCGCGATCGTCGCCGAACTTCTTCGGGACGATTTCGACGACGCCTTCGAGGCCGAGAGGCCTGACCTCGATCATTGGCTGCGCTCCTGAATGCGGCGCATCAAATATTGCGCGTAATGGGTTTTGCCGAGCTTCTCGGCCCGGGCGGTGACGGCCGCCGCATCGAGATAGCCGAGCTCGAAGGCGATCTCTTCCGGGCACATCACCATGGTTCCCTGCCGGTGTTCGATGGTGCGCACGAAAGCGGCGGCTTCGTGGAGGCTGTCATGCGTGCCGGTGTCGAGCCAGGCATAGCCGCGTCCAAGCCGCGAGACTTCGAGATCGCCACGTTCGAGATAGGCCCGGTTGACGTCCGTGATTTCGAGTTCGCCACGGGCGGATGGCTTCACGTCGGCCGCGATGTCGACGACGTCGTTGTCGTAGAAATAAAGCCCGGTCACCGCCCAGGAGGATTTCGGCTTTGCCGGCTTTTCCTCGATCGACTGCGCCATGCCGGTTTCACGGTCGAAGGAGACGACGCCGTACCGCTCCGGATCGTCGACGTGATAGGCGAAGACGGTGGCGCCCGTGTCCTTGCTGGCCGCGTTCTTGAGAAGGCCCGAAAGGCCCGCGCCATAAAAGATGTTGTCGCCGAGGATGAGGGCGGCAGGCTCGTTGCCGACGAAATTGCGCCCGATGATGAAGGCTTCGGCGAGGCCGTTCGGATGCGCCTGTTCGGCATAAGACAAGGACACGCCGAAAGCGCTGCCGTCGCCCAGGCATTCCTGGAACATCGGCAGATCGCGCGGTGTGGTGATGATCAGGATGTCGCGAATGCCCGCCAGCATGAGCACGCCGAGCGGGTAATAGATCATCGGCTTGTCATAGATCGGCAGCAATTGCTTGGAGACGGAAATGGTGAGCGGATAAAGCCGCGTGCCGCTGCCGCCCGCCAGAATGATCCCCCGCATGGCTATACCTCAGCTGAAAAGTCCACAGGCGTCTAGGATAGGTAGGCCGCGCGTGCAAGCGCACGCCAGCCTTGCTTCAGGGCGCGCCGAGGCGCCCTGGCAAAGAAAGACGCTGGAGAGAAGCTCTTAGGCGATCGCGATCTTCGGGTCGAGGGGACCGCGCTTGGATTGTGTGGCGACGACGCCCCTTTGGGGGGCGCCGGCCGATCCTGACGGCTTCCCGATTGCTCGGTTCATCCGGCGAGCTGGGGGAAAAGTCCGACGAGGCCGATGATGATCAGGTAGATGGCGATCACGTAATTCAGGATCTGCGGAAAGACGAGAATGAGAATGCCGGCGATGAGAGCGACCGCCGGTTGGATGAGGACGATGTCCATGGGTGAGGTCTCCTGGATAGGGGCGGGGCGATGGGGGCTGTCCGCGGTCCGCCCTCGTGACTGTCGCAAAACGTCGAAGACCGAAGAGCGTTGCTCACGCTTTGAGCGAAAGAGCGAAGTTTATGCGGGGCATATCGAACGAATATCACCGCGATGGACAATCTCTCGACAAATCGCCATGACAAGCATCTGAGACAGCGTTCAGCTCGATGGTCCGCTGAACGGAGTCGTGGGCCGGTCATGAACATCCGTGTCCGGCGGTTGCCAAATCTTGGAGGTGCCTCGATGAACATGCTGGCCGAGCCTTTGCAGAAATTCGCCACCAATTCGCTGGAGAGCCATTGGCTGCCGTTTACGGCAAGCCGCGATTTCAAGGCCGAGCCGCGCCTCGTGGTGAAAAGCGAGGGCATGTATCTGTGGGACCACAAGGGCGGCAAAATCATCGACGGGTCTTCGGCGCTGTTCAACGTGGCGGCGGGCCATGGCCGCAAGGAGATCATCGAGGCGGTCCACGCCCAGATGCTGCAGAACGATTACTCGCCGCATTTCCAGCTTGGGCATCCGGGCTCTTTCGCCCTGTCCGCCAAGCTCTCGCAGATCCTTCCTGAACCGTTCAATCACATCTTCTTCGTGAATTCCGGTTCGGAGGCGATCGATACGGCGCTGAAGATCGTCATGGCCTATCACCGTGCCCGCGGTGAGGGGCAGCGTCTGCGCTTCGTGTCGCGCGAGCGGGCCTATCACGGCGTCAATATCGGCGGCGTCTCGCTCTCGGGCCTGATGAAGAACCGCGAGGCTTTTCCGGGCGTGATCCCGAATGTGGTGGCGATGCGCCATACCTGGGATTCAGAAAACACCTTCGTGCGGGGGCAGGCGGAAACAGGCGCCGAGCTCGCCGACGATCTGCAGCGCTTCTGTGACATGTACGGCGCGTCGACCATCGCGGCGGTTTTCGTGGAGCCGGTCGCAGGTTCCACCGGCACGCTCGTGCCGCCGAAGGACTATCTGGAACGCCTGCGCGAGATCTGCGATGCGAACGGCATCCTGCTCGTCTTCGACGAAGTGATCACCGGTTTCGGCCGCCTCGGTGCGCCTTTTGCCGCTCAGGCCTTTGGCGTCACGCCTGACATCATGACGATGGCGAAGGCGATCACCAATGGCACCATTCCAATGGGCGCCGTCGCTGCGCGTGACGAGATCTACGAGACGATCACCAATTCCGCACCGGAGAACGCCATCGAGTTCTTCCATGGCTACACCTATTCCGCCCATCCGGTGGCGTGCGCCGCGGGGCTGGCGACACTCGACATCTACGAGCGCGAAGGGTTGTTTGATCGGGCGGCCGATCTGTCGGGCTACTTCCTCGACGCCATCTACTCGCTGAAGGACATTCCCGCCGTTCGCGACATCCGCGGCTATGGAATGATGGCGGGCGTGGAAGCCTGGCCGGAGGATGGCAAGCCGGGTGTCCGTGGCAACAGGCTGCAGAAAGAACTTTTCTGGAAAGGCCTGCACGTAAAGTTCACCGGCGATACCGCGATCGTCGCGCCGGCGCTGATCGCCGAAAAAAGCCATGTCGACGAGATGGTTGACATTCTGCGCCAGACGCTGAGTGTGCTTTAGGGCTGCCGCTAAAAAGGGCGAGTGGCCAAAAAAAGCGGCCACTCGCCGCAGGAAAGTGCCCGCTCTTTGATCCAGATCACGGGTGTGTCAATCTGATGGACGTATCGTCAGTGTCAGGCCTGCTTGACGGTTGCGCGGCGAAGCGCCGCTAGCCAAGCAAGGTTCGGGCTGATTATTGTTCGAGCGGCATCGACCGGGGAACGCTATGTTCGATTATCATTCTCATTTCGAAGCCGCCATCGCGGCCCTGCGCAACGAGCGGCGTTACCGCGTCTTTGCCGATCTGGAGCGGCAAGTCGGGCGGTTCCCGCGAGCCATCTGGCGACGCGACGGCCAGGCGGAGGAAGTCACCATCTGGTGTTCGAACGACTACCTGGCGATGGGCCACCATCCCAAGGTCGTCGAAGCGATGCGCCATGCGGCGCTGACGATGGGCGCGGGCGCGGGCGGCACGCGAAACATTTCCGGCACCAACCGGCCGCTGGTCGAGCTCGAAGCCGAGCTCTGCGATCTCCATCACAAGGAATCGGCGCTGGTCTTTACGTCGGGCTTCGTTTCCAACGAGGCGGCGATCTCGACGATCGCCCGGCTCCTGCCGGACTGCCTCATCCTCTCCGATCAGCTCAACCACGCGTCGATGATTGAAGGCGTCAAGCACGCCGGCACCCAGAAGCAGATCTGGCGCCACAACGATCTTGCGCATCTGGAAGAGCTTCTGAAGGTGGCAGGTAAGGATCGCGCCAAGCTGATCGTCTTTGAATCGGTATACTCGATGGATGGTGACGTCGCGCCGATCGAGAAGATCGCCGATCTCGCGGACGAGTATGGCGCGCTCACCTATATCGACGAAGTGCATGCCGTGGGCATGTACGGCGAACGCGGCGCGGGCATTTGCGAGCGCGACGGCGTCATGGACCGTATCGACATCATCGAAGGTACGCTGGCGAAGGCGTTCGGCACGCTTGGCGGCTACGTCACGGGGCCTGCCTCGATCATGGACGCGGTCCGCTCCTATGCGCCGGGCTTCATCTTCACGACGGCTTTGCCGCCGGCGATCGCTGCGGCCACTTGCGCCTCGATCCGCCATCTCAAGACGTCGCAGGAAGAGCGTGCCGGCCAGCAGCGTCAGGCCGCCCGCGCCAAGGACGTGCTGCGCAAAGCCGGTCTGCCAGTCATGCCGAGCGAAACGCACATCGTTCCCGTGCTCGTCGGCGACCCGGAAGCCTGCAAGGCGGCGAGCGACCGTCTGATGGAAAAGCACCGCATCTACATCCAGCCGATCAATTATCCGACCGTGCCGCGCGGGACTGAGCGTCTCAGGCTCACGCCGACCCCGATGCACGACGATCAGCTCATCGATCAGCTTGCCGAGGCGTTGGTGGAGACGTGGCAGGCTCTCCATCTGCCGCTCAACCGGCCCGACTCCGTCGAGACGGCGCCGGCGCGTGCCCAGATCTTCGCGGCTTCGGGCGGCTGAGTGCTGCGGCTGGCTGCAGCCTCCAACTGCAACAGATAGCGCGACGTCAGACGTCGCATCAGAACGCGGGCCGAGAGGCCCGCGTTTTCGTTTGGGATGGCTGCAAGCTTAAAGCCACGCCTCTTTTCGGATGGGTGCGCCGAGGTTCCGCGGCGGCTACGTCTTCTTCCCGCGTTCGCTGCGCCCGCGTTCCCAGGGTTCTTCGGGATCGGGAGCGGCGTGCTCCTCCTGCCGCATCAGCCAGCGCGCGAGAAGGGGGACTGCGAAGGCGAGGGCAGCGAACCGGACGACATGATGGGCGGCCACATAGGCCGGGTCCACATTCATGGTGAAGGCGAGGATGGTCAGCGCCTCGAGCGCGCCCGGCGCAAAGGCCATGAAGGTCTGCAACAGCGAAATATCGAGGATCACGCTCGTGATCGCCGCGCCGATCGCGGAAATCACGACAGCGATGGCGAAGGCGGCGCCTGCGGCGGTCAGGATTTTCGGCAGGAGCGGCCGATCTTCAGGCCGCAGCCTGCAGCCGGCAATGGCACCGATGCCGATGAGGCTCGGAATGAGGATGAAGGCGGGGATCGCCGTCTCGACCACGCCGGAGACGCACAGCACGGCTGCCGCGAGGAGGCCGCCGAGCATCTGCCCGCCCGGGATGCGCAGCTTGTAGAGAAGAAATCCGCAAACGGCCCCGGCGGCGAAGAGCAGAAAAAGCTCGCCCCAATCGACGGAGGCGACGCCGCGGGCGCCGACCGCACTCGGATGAACGCCAGCCAGGAAGGCGGCAAGCGGCAGCGCCTCGAGCAGGATGATGAGCCGAAGGCTCTGAGCGATGGCGACGCGTCGAAGATCGGCAGAGGTCATCTCGGCAGCTGCCAGCACGAAGGAAAGCGCCCCCGGCAGAGCTGCGAAAAGCGCGCTGTGGCGGTCCCATCGGAACATGCGCACCAGGAGAAGGTAGCTTCCGACGGTGACCAGGATCACAGTGATCGCAAGGGCGAAAAAGCTGACCGGCCAGCTCGACACCTCGTTGAGCGTTGCCGGCGTCACCCCCGTTCCGGAAATCACGCCGAGAACGAGGAAAATGATGTTGCGCAACCCGCTCGGGATCTCCGTGTGGAAGCCGCCGAGACTGGATGCCGCAACGAAGAGCATGCCTCCGGAAATCCACGCGGCGGGTAGGCCGATCAGCGCAAACAAAGCTCCACCTGCCGTCGAAAGGGCAAGCGTGGCCGCGACCCGAACGAGGGTTTCGCGAAGAGGAAGGGCGAAGTCGCCGGCCTGGCCACTCACCTCGCGAGCCAGTTTGCGAGCCGCCGCCCGGCTTCGGCCATGTCCTCGGGCTTGCGCGCAAAGCAAAGCCGCATGAAAGCCTCGCCCGCCGCTCCGAAGGCGGTGCCGGGCGCCACGCCGACATTTGCCTCGTCAACGAGACGCAAGCCGAGCTTTCCCGTCTCCTCTTCGCCTTTGATCGAGAAGAAGAGATAGAAGGCGCCGTCGGGCCAGGTGAAGCGCGTGCGCGGCGAGGTTTGCAGCGCCTCGCAAATTACCTTTCGGCTTTGGCGGGCGCGTTCCACCTGCTCGGCAATGAAGGGTTCGCCTTCTTCCACGGCAACTGTCGCTGCGCGCTGCATGAACACGGCGACGCCGGAAGTCGAATACTGAATGAGGTTCTCAAGCACCCGGCCGAGCGCCGGTGGCGCCCCGATCCAGCCGACGCGCCACCCCGTCATCGCCCAGTTCTTCGAGAAAGTGTTGACGAAAAGAATCGGGTCGTCGTCCCGCGCAATGTCGTAGAAAGACGGCGCGCGATCACCCGCGAAGAAGAAGCGGTTATAGACTTCGTCGGCGATGATCCAGAGCTTGCGCCTGCGGGCGAAATCGAGAATCGCCTGCAATTCCTCCCGCGTTGCGGTCCAACCGGTCGGGTTCGACGGGGAATTGAGGAAGATCGCTTTCGTCTTCTCACCCGTCGCGGCAAGAAGCTCGTCGATATCGAGACGCCAGCCGGCATTGTCGGTGAAATGCATCGGCACATGCACGGCCGTCGCACCGGCAAGGCCGGTGGCCGCCGCGCAATTCGGCCAGGCCGGTGTCGGGATCACCACCTCGTCGCCGGTCCCGGCAACCGCTGCAATCGCGATCTGGATCGCCTGCATTCCGGAGCCCGTCACGAAGAAACGCTCGGCTGAAAAATCGCGCCCGTAAAGACGCTGATGGTAGCGCGCGAGCGCTTCCCGCAGAGGCGGGATGCCGCGCTGCCACGTATAGAAGGTCTCGCCAGCGGCGAGCGAGCGCGCTGCCGCCTCGCAGATGAAATCCGGTGTCGGAAGGTCGCCTTCCCCGGCCCACAGCGGGATCATACCCGGCCTTTCGCGGCCGTAATTCATCACCTCCACGATGCCGGAATCAGGCGTGGCGAGCGCCTCCTGGCGAAGCGTGGAAAGAAGTTGCGTTCCGGGTTCGGAGAGATCGGAGGGAAGGGCGCTCATGCGCAATTTGTAGCGCCCGTTCACCGAGCCCGTCTAGCGCCTTGATGGGCTCAAATGGTGGGATTCCCGTCTTTCGCTGCGGGAGTGCGCGCCTGCAGCGCATCGCGGATTTCGCGAAGCAGCCGGATGTCTTCTGGCACTTCGGGAGCCGCCGCTGGCTTTTCCTCACGCTTGCGCATCAGCCGGTTCACGGCCTTGACCAGCAGGAAGACGGCAAATGCGACGATCAGGAATTTGACGAGCGCATTGATGAAAAGACCGATGTTCCACGTGACGGCGCCGGCCTGCTTCGCCTGCGTGATGGTGTTGAAGGTGCCGTCACCCTTCAGCACGACGAAGAACTGGGAGAAATCCACGCCGCCCAGAAGAACGCCGATCGGCGGCATCAGGATGTCATCGACGAGAGACGACACGATCGCCCCGAAGGCCGCACCGATGATGATGCCCACCGCCATGTCGAGGACATTGCCTTTGAGGGCGAACTCACGGAATTCCTTCAGCATTATAAGTCCTTCGAGGTCGTTCTGGGAGCTGCCGCCATGCTTCGCAATCCAGGCTCATGCTGCCGCGGCCTGGCCGACAAGGCGTGTGTACGGGTCCTGGCGCCCACCACAAGAGGAGCCGCGGTCGCGAGCGTCGTGAGGGGACATGCCGGGGTTTGTCCGGCGGCAGGCGTCACCGTCCGCGAGCGAAACTCTGGCGCTGTTGGATCTGGGCGCTCGCCTGCTCGAAATTCGTCACCGCGTCGCCGACCGAAATCACCTTCTCGCAGATTGGCGAGCAGGACAGGGTCTGACGGTTGGATCCATAGAAGACGGTCGTGAGCTGCCGGTCGTTCGACACCACCTGCAAAATGGCGTTCGCGACCTCGTGTCCATCTTGATCAAGCGCGATCAAGTTGGTCGTGCCGGCCGCCTTACCCGTGAGGACGAGGGTTTGTTCATCCTCCACCGTTGCATCCGCGATCCCCGGATTGCCGATCACGATCGTCGACACCGGTTTGTCGAGCTTCATCACCTTGGCGAAATCGATGGTCAGCGCGATCGTGTCCGCACGCGCGGGAAGGCTCGTGGCGACGAGAAGGAAAAGGGGCAGCAGCCCTGCCAGGATGCGAGCGGCAGCGGCTCGATTCGTCCTGGTGCGCATGCCTTGCATGAGATCGTCCTTACCAAATTCATCAGCACAATACGTAAGAAGGGTGAACGAAGTGCAAATAACTTCGTGCAAAGCCTCTCAGTCATTCGGCGTCATGAGGGAAGTGCGAAAAATTGTTTGGAAAACGGGGAGTCTCATAAGTGTATGAGTTTCTGAGATAAATTCCTTCAATAGCGGCCGTTGTCACCCTTTTCCGTATCTTAAAGAGATCTCGGTGCATGCTTCGCGCAAGCTTCGTCGTGCAGCATCCCCCCGGCTCTCTGGATGATTGGATTAAGATTGCCGCAAACAATTGTTGCTAGGCATTGTCCCTAGTTCCCGGGCACCAAAGACCGCAACGGCGGGCGTTCGGGGTGACGACAGAAGGAGCAGAGAGATGAAGAAGCTTGTGAACCGCTTCGTGAAGGACGAGTCCGGTGCGACCGCCATCGAATATGGCCTGATCGCCGCGCTGATTTCGGTCGTGATCATTGCTGTGATGAGCACGCTCGGCACCGGCCTGAAGGGTGCATTCAGCTCGATCGCGAGCACGCTCGGCACAGCTGGCTGAGACATAAAGGCCTGCTATTGGCGTATCGCACGCAGGGTTCATGCAACGGAGGGCCATCGCCCTCCGTTTCTCCTTTTCGGGACTGCACCAGTGTGAGCATCGGCCGGCGCCTGGGGCGCATTGGAGAATGGCGTGTCCGCAATCGCTCTCCTGAAATACGCCGTTCTGTTTCTCTTCCCGCTGCTGATGACCTATGCGGGAATCATGGATCTTTTGACGTTCAAGATTCGCAACGTCCTGGTCCTATTTCTCCTCATTTTGTGGCTGATTGCTGCGCCGCTTGCAGGATTGACGCTGCATGAAATGGGGCTGAGCCTCGCTGTCGGGCTCGCCACCTTTTGCGTGACCTTCGCGTTTTTTGCCGCCGGATGGATCGGTGGCGGTGATGCCAAACTTGCCAGTGTAGCCGCCTTGTGGTTCGGCTGGGCCGATGTCCTCCCGTATTTTGCCCTGGCCTCCGTGCTGGGAGGCGTGCTGACCCTCGTCGTTCTACAACTGCGAATGGGCCGCATCCCCTTCCCCAATTATTGGCCTGATTGTCTCAGCCGTTTCCGCGATGGAGAGAGCGGCGTGCCCTATGGCGTGGCTTTTGCTGCCGCAGCCCTGATTCTGTTTCATCAGACCGATTGGCTCCCTCGGCTCACATGATCATCAAGGCCAATTCAATCTCTGAATCAGGCTTGATCGAGCGGTGCAATTGTAGATTGCGTCCCAGAAAGGGACAGATGGCCCGGCGCATTAACCATACCTTGACCATTCCCGAAGAAACTCCGGCTTGAGCGCCCTTAGGCGTGAATTGCGTCAGCCGAGGTTCTCCACGCGATGGCCCCAATCCGATTGATCGTCTTGGTCGTTGCCCTCCTTGCCGGAGGTGCAGCCGCCTATCTGGCGCTCAACCTCGACA
Organism: Afifella sp. H1R; assembly: GCF_021462425.1. Taxonomy (NCBI): domain Bacteria; kingdom Pseudomonadati; phylum Pseudomonadota; class Alphaproteobacteria; order Hyphomicrobiales; family Afifellaceae; genus Afifella; species Afifella sp. H1R. The sequence goes on along the minus strand of NZ_JAKEDY010000002.1, from coordinate 539,752 downwards.
GTGGGCCCGTGAACGAGCCCACCGCCACGCCGCCTCCACAGGTCGCAATGCGCGACATCCTGGTCGCCTCCGCCGATCTCCCGCAGGGCACCACGCTCAGCGGCTCGAACATGCGTTGGCAGCCCTGGCCCGAAGACAGCATCAATCCGGCCTTCATCGAGAAGACGGCGCGGCCGGATGCGATCGAAAAGCTCTCTGGTGTCGTCGTGCGCAATCAGTTTTTGGACGGAGAACCGATCCGTGATGGCAAGCTCGCCACCGCCGATTCGGGCTTCATGTCGGCGATCCTGCCGGAGGGGCAGCGCGCCGTTGCCGTTCGCGTGTCGGCCGAAAGCGCGGCCGGCGGTTTCGTCCTTCCCAATGACCGCGTCGATATTCTTCTGACGTCCTCCGAGGAAGGCGGCGAATCCCGCAGCCAGATCACCCGTACGATCCTGAGAAATATTCGCGTTCTGGCCATCGATCAGACCGTGCAGGAGCGTGAGGGCGAGCCGGTCGTCATCGGGAAGACGGCGACGCTGGAAGTGACTCCACGCGAAGCCGAAGTTGTGACGGCGGCGGAAGGCAGCGGAACCTTGTCGCTCGCCCTTCGGAGCATGGCGGACGCCGACAGCACGGATACGGCCGTCGACCGCAACCGCTCGAGCACGGTCAAGGTGATCCGCTTCGGCGATGAGCAGCTGGTGAAGACCCAATGAATGCCTGTCGCATCCCCAGAAGGAGAGTGAAGATGGTTGGGCATGCGCGCATATGGGCGCTGGCCGTGCTGACTTTCGTTGCGCTTTCCTTGCCCTTGGCAGGGATAAGCAAGGCCGCATCCGACTTTCCTCGCACCGTCACGCTGAGCGCGACCGGTGCCTCACAGAATCAGCCCCTACGCCTCGGCGTCAACAAATCCATGGTCGTGGAGCTTCCCCGGGCAGCAGGGGACGTCCTCGTCTCGAATCCCGAGATCGCAGATGCGGTGTTGCGCACCTCCACCAGGCTCTATCTGATCGGCGTCAAAACCGGCCAGGCGAATGTCTTTCTCTTCGATGCGGCCGGACGGCAGATCGCCAGCCTCGATCTTTATGTCGAAACCGATCTGACGCCCCTGAATCGGCTTCTCCGCACGGCCATTCCAGACGCCCAGATCAATGCCGAAGTGATCAATGGCTCGATCGTTCTGACGGGCTATGTCCCGTCCTCCAGCGCGTCTCAGAAGGCCGAACAGATCGCCAGAAGCCTGATCCAGTCGTCCAGTGGCGGCGGCATGAGCGCCGGCTCCATCACCATCAATACGGGCGGCAGCGGCGGCTCCTCCGACGACGGCCCCGGCATCATCAACCTTCTCAAGATCACCGGTCAGGAGCAGGTCAATCTCCGCGTTACGATTGCGGAGGTGAATCGCGAGATCGTCAAACAGCTCGGCATCAACACTCAGGCCGTTCTGCAGGATGGCAATCTCGGCTTCGGCGCCATCAGCAATGGTGCGGTCAGTGGGGTGAGCAGCCTTTCGCCGTTCAATTTTCCAATCAACACCAACACCGATCCCGCCTCGGGTGGCTTTGCCTGGAACAACAACGGCAACAGGCTCTCGGCGAGCATCAAGGCCCTGGAAGAGGCGAGCATGTTGCGCAACCTCGCGGAGCCCAACCTGACGGCTGTCTCCGGCGAGACGGCGAACTTTCTGGTGGGTGGCGAATTTCCGGTGCCGGTTGCGGTCGACGAAGACGGCAACATTTCGGTGGCGTTCAAGCAGTTCGGCGTCAATCTCGCTTTCACGCCCGTCGTTCTCGATGGCGGCCGCATCAGCCTCAAGGTGCGCACCGAAGTGAGCGACCTCGCGACCGAAGGCTCCTTTTCGACGGCCGCCGGCATCACCATCCCCGGAATTACCGTGCGTCGCGCCGAGACGACCGTCGAGCTTCCTTCGGGCGGGGCTTTCGCCATTGCAGGCCTCATCCAGGATGAAACCCGCCGCGCAGTTTCCGGTCTGCCGGGGCTGCAGCACTTGCCGATTCTCGGGGCGCTGTTTTCCTCCAAGGATTTCCTGCGCTCCCAAACGGAGCTCGTCGTCATCATCACGCCCTACGTCGTCAAACCGGTGTCGCCGCAGAAACTCGCCCGCCCCGACGACAATATGGCGATGGCCAATGATGCCGAGGCTTATTTTCTCGGCAGTCTGGTCAAGCGCTATGGCGCCCAGGGAGACCGCCCGACGGGTGTTTACGCCGGTCAGGTCGGATTTTCGTTCGACTGATCGGATAAGGGGAACGACTTCATGCAATCCTTCGCATGTCATCGCCGGAAGAGTGGAGCGAAAGCAGCGTTCGTGCTCGTCCTCTCTGCTTGGCTCCTGGCCGGTTGCCAGTCACGAAATCTTGACCAGGCCGGACTCGAGCGGCAGGATTATCGCCTGAGACATCCCATTATGGTTTCGGAGGAGGCCGAGACGCTGGACATCCCGATCGGGATGCGCGGCGGGCATTTGTCGCCTGAGATCAAGGATGCGATTTACGATTACGCTCTTGGCTACCGTGACACAGGCATCGGTTCGGTGACCGTTCAGGTGCCGAGCGGCTCCGGCAACGACATTGCCGCCGCGGCGGCCTCGCGTGCCATCCGCGCAGCCGTCTTGGAAGCTGGGGTGGAGCCGGAACTCGTGCGCGTTGCGCCCTATCGCAGCAATGCAAGCCGCGCGGCCCCAGTGCGTCTGTCCTATTTGAAGGTCAAGGCGGTGACGCCGAAATGCGGCGTCTGGCCGGACGACGTGACCGCCACGGCGGACAATCGCGAATACTACAATTTTGGCTGCGCTTCGCAGCACAATCTCGCCGCGATGGTGGCCAATCCTGCTGATCTGCTGCAGCCGCGCCAGATGTCTCCGGCGAATGCGACACGGCGCGCGAAGGTTCTTCAGGACTATGCTTCGGGTTCCGAAACCAAGTCCGGCATAACCCTGATCAGCAGCGACTTGGGAGATTGATGGCCCAATGAGCAGCAATGATTACGACGACCCCTTTGCGGAGGACGTGTCCGAGCCGGAGACGACGGAGAAGGCCGATATCAAGCCGGTTCCGCGCGTCACCATCCAGGCGTTTTGCGACACGCCGGAAGTCGCCGCGACGTTCGATATGGCCTGCTCCGACCGGCGCATGGCGCGCGCGCATTGCAAGGTGCATACCGGCGGTCTTGGTGCAGCCTGCGAATTCTATCGCTCCGCGCCGACCCCCAATCTGATCGTGGTCGAAAGCCGCCTGGAGAAGGAAGATCTTCTGGCGCGCCTCGATGAGCTGGCGGAAGTCTGCGACGCCGGCACGAAGGTTCTCGTTATCGGCCATTCCAACGATGTGGCAACCTATCGGGAATTGATCAGGCGCGGCGTCAGCGAATATCTCGTCGCGCCGATCGACGTCATGGCCGTGATCCGTGCCATCGCCGATATCTATGGCGACGAAGGGAGCGCGAAGCTCGGACAGGTCTTCGCCTTCATCGGCGCCAAAGGCGGCGTGGGGTCTTCGACGATCGCCCACAATCTCGCCTCGACTATGGCGTCCGTCTTCGCCTCAGACGTCATCCTTGCCGATCTCGACCTCGCATTCGGGACAGCAGGCCTCGATTTTAACGAGGATCCGCCGCAAGGCATGGCGGATGCCGTCTTCGGCTCCGACCGGCTCGACGAGGTCCTGCTCGACCGCCTTCTGACCAAGTGCCAGGAGCATCTGAGCCTGCTCGCTGCCCCGGCGACGCTCGACAAGACCTACGATTTCGACGAAGAGGCCTTCGACCACGTCCTCGACCTCGTGCAGTCGAACGTGCCGACGGTCGTTCTCGACCTGCCGCACCTTTGGACAGCCTGGGCGCGCAAGACGCTGCTGGCGGCCGATGAAATCGTCATCACCGCGACGCCCGATCTCGCCAATCTGCGCAACACCAAAAACCTGGTCGATTTCCTCAAGCAGGCGAGGCCCAACGATGCGCCTCCGCGGCTCGTCCTGAACAAGGTCGGCGTGCCGCGTCAGCCGGAAATCAAGGCAGATGACTTTGCCGCCGCGCTGCAATTGCCGACGAGTGCCGTGATCCCCTTCGATCCGCTTCTCTTCGGCACGGCCGCCAACAACGGTCAGATGATTGCCGAAGCGTCGGCGAAATCCAATATCAATGAGATCTTCACGGACCTGGCGCAGGTTGTCACCGGCCGTAAGGAGACCAAGCACGGACGCAAAACCAGCCTCCTCTTGGGGCCTTTGCTCGAAAAGCTGAAGTCGAAGCCCAAATCGAAGCGGGCCGCCTAAACCAAGGAAGAGTGTATGTTCGGCAAGCGCAGCGTCACCGAGCTGGAACAGGCGCAACGACCGAAGCCCGCGGCCGAGGCGCCGAAGAAACCAGCTGTCTCGGAGAGCGCGGTGAGGCCGGCGGCTCCGGCCACCCCCAGCCTGACACCGCCGCCTGCGCCGACGAAGTCCGCGAAAATCGCTGCGCGGCCGCGCAAGTCGGAGGAATATTACCGCGTCAAGACGCAGATCTTCGGGGCGCTGATCGACACGATCGACCTGTCGCAGCTCGCCAAGATGGATGCCGAGCAGGCGCGTGAAGAAATCCGCGATATCGTCAACGACATCATCACGGTGAAGAACCTGGTGATGTCGATCTCCGAGCAGGAGGAGCTGCTTGAAGATATCTGCAACGATGTTCTCGGCTATGGGCCGCTCGAGCCGCTGCTGGCGCGCGACGACATTGCCGACATCATGGTCAACGGGTTCGAGCAGGTCTTCATCGAAGTCTTGGGCAAGGTCGAGGAGACGGACATCCGTTTCCGCGACAACGCGCAGCTTCTGAATATCTGCCAGCGCATCGTCAGCCAGGTCGGCCGCCGGGTCGACGAATCGAGCCCGATCTGCGACGCGCGCCTGCCCGATGGATCGCGCGTCAACGTCATCGCCCCGCCATTGTCGATCGACGGGCCCGCCCTCACCATTCGAAAGTTCAAGAAGGACAAGCTCACCCTCGATCAGCTTGTCCGCTTCGGCACGATCACGCCGGAAGGCGCGACCATTCTGCAGATCATCGGTCGGGTTCGCTGCAACGTCCTGGTGTCCGGCGGCACCGGTTCGGGCAAGACCACGCTGTTGAACTGCCTGACCCGCTATATCGATCACGACGAGCGTATCGTCACCTGCGAGGACGCGGCCGAACTGCAATTGCAGCAGCCGCATGTCGTGCGTTTGGAGACCCGTCCGCCGAACCTCGAAGGCGAGGGCGAGGTGACGATGCGTGATCTCGTGAAGAACTGCCTGCGTATGCGCCCGGAACGCATCATCGTCGGCGAAGTGCGCGGACCGGAAGCCTTCGACCTCCTGCAGGCCATGAACACGGGCCATGACGGCTCGATGGGCACCCTGCACGCCAACTCGCCGCGTGAGGCGCTGAGCCGTATTGAATCGATGATCACCATGGGCGGCTACGCGCTGCCCTCGCGCACCATCCGCGAAATGATGGTCTCCTCGATCGACGTCATCGTCCAGGCCGCGCGTCTGCGCGACGGTTCGCGCCGCATCACCCACATCACCGAGGTGCTCGGGATGGAAGGCGACGTCATCATCACGCAGGATCTCTTCGTCTACGACATCGTTGGCGAAGACAAGGATGGCCGCGTTCTCGGCCGCCATCGCTCGACCGGCATCGGCCGCCCCGCCTTCTGGGACCGGGCGCGCTATTTCAACGAAGAACAGCGCCTTGCCGCGGCTCTCGATGCTGCCGAGGCAGACGAGCCGATGCGCGCATGAGCGGAGCCCGGGCCAGAGATCGTCGCACATGTGAGAGGGCGCGGCCGTGCTGACGCCTGAGATGGTCAAGCTCGCCCTCGTCGGCGTCATAATCCTCTCGGTCGGGGGCGTGATCTTCGCGCTCTTTTCGTCGGGGCTCGGAGGCGGTTCGCGCAGTCAGAAGCGTGTCGAAGGGGTCACCGCTCGTCCTCTCGCCACGGAGCGCAAGGGTGGTGAAGAAGGCCGCCGGCGCCGCAGCGTGGAAGAAACGCTGCGCGAGATCGAAGAGCAGCAGAAATCGAAACGCAGCCGCAAACCGACCCTCGTCTTACGTATGCGCCAGGCCGGCCTTTCCTGGTCGGCCAGGACTTTCACGCTGATTTGCGCCATCACCTCGCTTCTGGCGATCCTGCTCCTGGTGCTTTTGGGCATCCTGCCCCTGGTGCCGGCGGCGGGGTTTGGCGTCGGCCTCGGCATTCTTCTGCCCTATGCCTACGTGAATTTCCTGCGCAAGCGCCGCTTCAAGCAGTTCACCGCCGAATTTCCGAACGCACTCGACGTGGTGGTGCGCGGCGTCAAGGCGGGTCTGCCGTTGATCGATTGCATGAAGATCATCGCCGCCGAAGCCTCACCGCCCGTCTCCACCGAATTCCGCGAGGTCATCGAGGATCAGACGCTTGGCATGCCGCTCGATGAGGCGGTTTCCAAGCTGCCGGAGCGCATCCCGCTGCAGGAAGCGAATTTCTTCGCCATCGTCATCGCGATCCAGTCGCGCACCGGCGGCAGTCTCGCCGAGGCGTTGTCGAATCTCTCCAAGGTTCTGCGCGAGCGAAAGAAGATGGCAGGAAAGATCAAGGCGATGAGTTCTGAGGCCAAATCCTCGGCGATGATCATCGGCAGCCTGCCGATCATCGTCGGGTCGATCGTCTATCTGACGAGCCCGGATTATATTGCCCTTCTTTTCACGACCACGCTCGGTCATATCGTTCTCGTGGGCGCGGCCATGTGGATGTTCATCGGCATCCTCGTGATGCGCAAAATGATCAACTTCGATTTCTAGCGCGCGGTCATGAACCTCATTCAGCAAAACGCCGATCTCTTCATCGCCCTTGCTTCGGCGCTGTCGGTGTTCTCGGCGATCGTCGTTCTGGCCTGGCCCTACCTTGCCGGTGACAATCTCTCCGCGCGCATGAAGCAGGTGTCGAGCGAACGCGAGCGCATCCGCGCACGTGAGCGCGCCAAGATGGATGCCGCCAAGAAGCAGGCGACGCTGAAGCCCGAGCCCACGCGCTGGGTCAAAAACTTCGTCGACCGTTTCAACCTCCTGAAACAGGCGGAAGACGGGGATATCGTCAACAAGCTTCGAATGGCCGGCCTGCGGGGCCAGAATCCGGTTCTCTTCTTCCTTGCGGCTCGCCTGCTCGCGCCGCTCGGCATGTTCATCGCTTCGGGGCTTTATCTCTTCGGCCTCGATCCGATCGACCAGCCGCCGACGATCAAGCTCGTGATCGTCGTGGCGGCTGCCTATCTCGGCTATTACCTGCCCGGCCTCTACGTGAAGAACCGGACGACGAAGCGCCAGACGGCCATCAAGCAGGCGTGGCCGGACGCGCTCGACCTCCTGCTCATCTGCGTCGAATCGGGCATGGGCATCGAATCGGCCTTCCGAAAGGTGTCGGAAGAGATCGGCCATCAATCGGTGGAGCTGGCGGAGGAGCTGTCGCTGACGACGGCGGAGCTCTCCTATCTCCAGGATCGACGCAAGGCGTACGAGAACCTCGGCAAGCGCACCGGTGTCGAAGGTGTGCGCGCGGTCGTAACGAGTCTCGTTCAGGCGGAAAAATACGGCACGCCGCTCGGCCATTCGCTGCGCGTTCTGGCTCAGGAAAACCGCGACATGCGCATGGCAGAGGCGGAAAAGAAGGCGGCTTCGTTGCCACCGAAACTCACCGTTCCGATGATCCTGTTCTTCCTGCCGGTGCTGTTCGCCGTGATCATCACGCCGGCGGCGATTCAGGTCATGTCGATGAATTGATGCTGTGGTGCGGCGGGCCGGCGTGACGCCGGATCATGCGGGAGGACCGGAAAATCCAGGGTCGCCGGCGCACCGGAACGCGCCTCAGCCCGCCTGCTTGATGTCCTTCCAGGTGTCTTTCTGGGCGAGCATCGCCCTGAGATAGGCGATGTTCGCCTTCGCCTCTTCGGGTGAGAGATCCTGCGCGGCGACCGCCTCGGCCTCCCGGAAATTCCCTTGAAGCCCAAGGACGAGCGCCAGGTTCTGACGCACCTTCGCCGAGGCGCTCGGATTGGCGACCGCCTGTCTGAGCACCTTCTCGGCCTCGTCGAGCTCGCCGGTCAGCGTGTAGGACATGCCGAGATTGTTGAGGATCTGCGGCTCGCCGGGGGCGAGCACGAGCGCCTGGCGGTAAGCCTGACGGGCCTGTTCGTTCTGGCCGACGGAATCGAGAATGCCCCCTTCGGTCGCGAGCAGGCGCCAATCCGGGTTGTCGCGATGCTGAGCCCGCTGCACCGTCGCCAGCGCTTCCTGGAATTCGCCGTTCTCGGCAAGCGCCTTGCCGAAAGCGGCGAGCACCTGCCGGTCCTTCGGATGGAAGATGATGGCTTTGCGCAAGACGGCCACGGCCTGAGACGGCTGGCCGGCCGCCCGCAGCGCTGCCGCATAATTGAGTGCCGCGACTTTGTCTTTTTCGTCGTTGCTATACCGCGCCCCCCAGGCCTGGACGGCGCGCAGCGCCTGGTCATGGCTGAGATTTGAAACCTCGAGCGTCTGTGTTGCGCCGATCGAACCCGTGGTGCGTGGCGCGTCGGCCTGCCGGCTCTGACAGCCCGCCGCAAAGGCCACGAGCGAAAGAATGGCAGCGGTTCGAAGAAGCGCCGCACCTGATTTCTGACTTGGCCGCATCCGCATGGAGGCTGTCCCGTTCTGGCACGTTATGCACCAAGATGTAGGCCTCACTGGCTAAGCATTCGTTAACGCTAAATGCGGCAGGTCGTGCGTCTTGAAGGATCGTCCTCGTTGCAATGGCAGACGCTCGCGCCTAGGGGTGGGCCGATCGGAGGATATCTTGAGCAATCATCCAGTTTTCGTCAGGGCCGGCGAAGTCGGCGCCGAAATGGGCGTGACGCCCGTCACGGTCATCGAGGAAGCGGGGCTCGACGAAGCCCTTGCCGGTCTCAGCGATCAGCACCGCAAGTTCGCGGATGTCAGCGGCTTTTGCGCCCATAGCGGCGACATCGCGCTCCTTCCGGGAGCGGATGGGGGGCTCGAACGCGTGCTCTTCGGAGCCGGGCGTGGTGGCCTTGCGAGAAATCCGTTTCTCACCGGCAAGCTCGCGCAAAAGCTTCCGGAGGGACACTACCGTCTCGAAGGTGCGCTGGGCGAATTGCGTCTCGCCGCCCTCGGCTTCGCGCTCGGCGGCTACCGCTTCACTCGCTATCACGGCGACGCGGACATGGAACGGCCGCGCCTCGTGCTGCCGGATGATTTCGATATCGAAGCGCTGCGGCAGACGGCGGAGAGCGTCAGCCTCACGCGCGATCTCATCAACACGCCGGCCAACGATTTCGGCCCGTCCGAGCTTGCATCGGCGGCGCGGCAACTGGCTGAAGAGACAGGCGCCGATTTTACGCTGACCGAAGGCGAGGAGCTGGCGCGCAACTATCCGCTCATTCATGCCGTCGGTCATGGCAGCGACCGCGCGCCCTGCCTGATCGATATGAAATGGGGTGACGAGGCCGATCCCAAGCTGACGCTCGTCGGCAAGGGCGTCGTCTTCGACACCGGCGGCCTCGACATCAAGCCGCCGTCCTCGATGCTTCTGATGAAGAAGGACATGGGCGGGGCGGCTAATGTCCTGGGGCTTGCCCGCATGATCATGCTCGCCGGTCTCAAGGTACGTCTGCGCGTTCTCATCCCGGCCGTCGAGAACTCCATTTCCGGTCGCGCCTTCCGCCCGGGCGATGTCTTCCCGAGCCGTAAGGGCCTGACGGTTGAGATCGGCAACACCGATGCGGAGGGACGGCTGGTTCTGGCCGATGCCCTGGCTTTGGCCGACGAGGAAAAGCCGGAGCTCATCGTCTCGATGGCGACCCTGACGGGCGCCGCGCGTGTCGCCGTCGGACCCGATATCGCTCCCTTCTTCACCGACGACGAGGCCGTCGTGGAAGGCGTTCAGGCCGCCTCCAAGGCCGAGCACGACCCCGTCTGGCGGCTGCCCTTGTGGAAGCCCTACGACGCGTGGCTCTCCTCCGAAATCGCCGATGTGAACCATATTTCGAGCAACAGCTTCGCCGGGGCGACCACGGCCGCGCTGTTTTTGGCGCGTTTCGTGACCGAAAGCCCGTCCTATCTGCACTTCGACATTTTCGGCTGGGCACCGAAAGCGCGGGCGCTCGGTCCCAAGGGTGGCGAGGCGCAAGGGATCCGGGCGCTCTTCGCCTATTGTGCCGAGCGTTACGGCCGGGGCTGACGTGCCCGAATTCGGCCTCTCATGACGATCCTGCGGTCGAGCCAGGCTCTGCGTCTGTGGCACGAGGTGACGCTGTCGCTGGTGCGTGCCGACGAGCCGGATCTGACGGCGCGCCAGATGACGGTCCTCTTGATCGTCTATCTGGAGGCGCCGCCGCATACGGTCCGCGGGCTTGCCGCGAAACTCGGCGTCACCAAGGCCGTCATCACGCGCGCGCTCGACACGCTCGGGCGGCACGGGCTTCTGACGCGCAAGCGCGATCCCAAAGACATGCGCAATGTTCTGGTGCAGCGAACGGTGGACGGCGCGCTCTTTCTGGAGCGCTTCGCCGACCTCGTCGTTGCCAAGACCGAGGATGTGACACGATGACGAAGCTCGATCCGCGCCGCAACGCCTTCCGGCGCGATCTCGCGGATGTGCGTCTCAAGGGACGCGTGGAGGCGCCGCGTTTCGTCGAGGGCAGTCTCTATCAGGTGGTCGATGGAACGGCACCGGTGAGACGCGAGCCGAACCCGATGGGCGCGCTCGAGACGCAAGCGCTTTGCGGCGAAATCGTCCGCGTCTTCGAAGAGACCGGCGAGGGCTGGGCCTGGGGCCAGCTCGAAGGAGATGGCTATGTCGGCTGGCTACCGACCGCGTCGCTGCGGGCAGAGGTGACGGTGCCCACCCATCGCGTTGCCGCGCGAAGCACTTTTCTGTTTCCGGGCCCCGATATCAAACTGCCGCCGCTCATGACGTTGCCTCTCGGCGCCGAAGTGGCGGTGACGGGGGAGGCGCAGGACAAGAACGCCCGTTACGGCCTCGTCGAACCGGCCGGCGCGGTCGTCATGCAGCATCTGTCGCCCGTGGATGCCCCACGCGAGTCTGACTGGACCACCGTGGCAGAGAGTTTTCTCGGCGTCCCCTATCTCTGGGGCGGCAAGACGGATGCCGGCATCGACTGCTCGGGCCTCGTCCAGGTCGCGCTCCACATGGCCGGCAGGAAAGCGCCGAGAGATGCCGATATGCAGGCGGCAGAGATCGGCGAGGCGCTCGAGCCCGGCAATGATCTGCCGCCGCTTCGCCGCGGCGATCTCATCTTCTGGGAGGGGCATGTCGGGCTGATGCGCGACGGCGAAACCCTTCTCCACGCCAACGCTTTCCACATGTGTTCAGCGAGCGAACCGCTGGTTGCGGCACGTTCGCGTTTTGCCGCCAAAGGTCTCAAGATCACCGCAATTCGACGCTTGCAATGACGCCATCAAACGTGTCCCTTCGTCGGCAAAGAATTGGCGACTTCCGTGGCGTATTCCTCCATGCATCTGCCTGCTCGGCAATTCGGCAATGCGATTCTTTCGGTGTGCCCGCAGACGTTGCTGCGCCGGTACTACCAGTGGCATTTGAGCTTCCAGGCCCATCGGCACGGCCGGGGGCGGCCCGTCGAAATCATCCCTGATGCCGAGCGCATCATCATCGATGACGGCCTGCGCCGTCTCGCTCTCCCGAGCCTCAATCGCGTTCCCCGCTACCGCAGCGGCATCGGGGAGCGGCTGCATCTGACGGGTGAAAAATACGCCGTCGGCACGCTCTATTTCCCGCGCGAAAGCGATGTCGTCATCGATATCGGCGCCAATGTTGGCGAGCTGACGCTTCTATGCGCCGATGCGGGTGCGACGATCATTGCGATCGAACCGGATCCGCGCGCCTATGCCTGTCTGGCCCAGAATGTCAGGGGGCTCGACAATGTCCGTCTCGTCTCCTGTGCGATGTGGAAGGGACGGGAAGCTCTGAAGCTGCATCTCGCCCCAGATGGCGCGTCGAGCTCGCTCATCCGCCGCCCGGAGCAGAAGCGCGCCTTCGCCTCCGTCGAAGCCTGGCCGCTCGATGCTCTGCCTGCTGTCGCGGCCTTGCCTGCGATCGACTTTATGAAAATCGATGCGGAAGGCGTGGAGCCTGAAATTCTTGCCGGAGCCATGCGCACCCTGAAGCGGACGCGGCTCCTCGCCATCGACATGAACCCGGCGCATGGACGCGCCGGTGCCTGGGACAAGGTCGAGCGTGCCTTGGAGGTGATGGGATTTCAGATGCTCGAGCACACCGACGAAAACACCATCGTCGCCGCCAATATGGCCTTCACGCCGGTCGTGCCTCAGTACCCGGCGTCCCGATCCACCACATACTGAAGCGGCTTGCCGGCTTTGCCGCGGCGCACCTGTCGCGCGATCAGCGGCGACAAGCCATGCGGATCGGAGATCGAGGCCATATGCGGCGTGACCACGAGGTTGGGCGCGTTCCACATCGGGCTGTCGGCCGGTAAGGGCTCCGTGCGGAAAACGTCGAGGCTCGCGCCGCGCAGCGTGCCATCGCGCAAGGCTGACAGAATATCTGCCTCGTTTTGAGACTGTCCGCGCCCGGCATTGATGAGGACCGGGCCGCCGAGCGGGCCATCCTTGCGCAGTCTTGAGATGAGCCCTCCGTCGATGATCCCGCGCGTCTGTGGCGTGTCGGGCAGAAGGCAGACGAGGATGTCCGTTTCTGCCAGAAAGGCATCGCGCTCGCCTTCGCCGGCAAAGGCGGTGACGCCGGCGACGATCTTCGGGCGTCGGCTCCACCCGACCACACGGAAGCCGAGCTGCATGAGCATCTTCGCCGACGCCGTGCCGAGCACGCCGAGCCCCATGATTCCGACCGTCACCTTGCCGGCCGGGGGCTGGGCGAGCGGTCGCCAGCGCTTTTCCTTCTGCAGTGCGGCATAATCCGGACCGAGGCGCACGTGATGCAGCACCTGCCAGACGACATATTCCGTCATCCGCGTGGTGAGGTCGGGATCGACGATGCGTGCGATCGGCACATCCGGAAGGTTGGGCAGATCGACGAGATGATCGACGCCGGCGCCGACTGAAAGAATGGCCTTGAGATTGGGCAGGCTGTCGAAAAGCTCGGGGCGGGGCTTCCAGGTGAGAAGATACTCCACCCGCTCGAGAGTTGCGGGATCGCCGGCAAAGCCGCCCTCCGGCGTCGTGGCGACGACCTCGTCTTCGGGAAGTGCGGCCTTCAGGTTTTCAAGCCAGCGACGGGGATCCCAATCGGCGAGGGAAAGAAGAAGAGTGGTCACGTGCTGATGGCTCCCCGGTAGGCGACTTCCAGATCGAAGGCGGCGGCCATCAGCGCTTTGGTGTAATCGGTCTGCGGATGGTCGAAGATCTGCGCGGCAGGTCCGGCTTCCACCACCTTGCCGTCGCGCATGACGATGATTTCGTTGGCGAGCGCGCGCACCACTTTGAGGTCGTGCGAGATGAAGAGGTAGGTGAGGTCGTGGCGCTTCTGCAGATCGCGCAGGAGGTCAACGACCTGTGCCTGCACGCTCATGTCGAGAGCCGAGGTCGGCTCGTCGAGCATGACGAATTTCGGCTCCAGCACCATGGCGCGGGCAATCGCGATGCGCTGGCGCTGGCCGCCGGAGAATTCATGCGGATAGCGAAACCGCGTCTCCGGATCGATGCCCACTTCGTCGAGCGCTTTGACAACGCGGCGATCGCGCTCCGATGCCTTCAGATCGGGTTCGTGCACGGCGAGACCTTCGCCGACGATGTCGCGAATGATCATGCGCGGCGACAGCGAGCCATAAGGATCCTGGAAGACGATCTGCATATCGGCGCGAAGCGCACGGGTGTCCTTGAACCGCGCCGCCTGGATGTCGCGCCCGAGAAAAGCGATGCGGCCGTTGGAGGAAATCAGCCTGAGAAGGGCGAGCCCGAGCGTCGTCTTGCCGGAGCCCGATTCGCCGACGACGCCGAGCGTCTCGCCTTCGCGCACTTTGACGTCGATGCCGTCGACGGCCTTGATATGGCCGACGGTGCGACGCAGGAAGCCGCGCTTGATCGGAAACCAGACCTTGAGGTCGTCGGCTTCCATGACGAACGGTGCGTCACGGTCGGTGGCGGGCGCGGAGCCCTTGGGTTCGGCGGCGAGAAGATGGCGCGTATAGCTGTGCTGCGGGTTGGTGAAGATCTCTTCCGTCGGCCCGCGCTCGACGATCTCGCCATCCGTCATGACGCAGACCCGGTCCGCCACCTTGCGCACGATGCCGAGATCGTGGGTGATGAAGAGGAGCGCCATGTTCTGCTCGTGCTTCAGGCGGGCGAGAAGCTCCAGGATCTGCGCCTGCACGGTGACGTCGAGTGCCGTCGTCGGCTCGTCGGCGATCAGGAGATCGGGCTCGTTGGCGAGCGCCATGGCGATCATCACGCGCTGGCGCTGGCCGCCTGAGAGCTGATGCGGATAGGATCTGAGACGGCTTTCCGGCTCGCGGATGCCGACCTGGTGGAGAAGCTCCAGAACCCTTTCCCGCGCCGCCTTGCCGCTCATGCCGCGGTGCACGTCGAGCACCTCGCCGACCTGCCGCTCCACCGTGTGCAGCGGGTTGAGGGACGACATCGGCTCCTGGAACACCATGGAGATCTTGTTGCCGCGCACCTCCCGAAGGGTGCGATCGCCGGCTTTCAGAAGTTCGCGGTCGCGGAAGAAGATCTCACCGGAGGGATGGCTCGCCGGCGGATAGGTGAGAAGCCGTAGGACGGAAAGCGCCGTCACCGATTTGCCGGAGCCCGATTCACCCACGAGCGCCACGGTCTCTTTCTCCGCGATGTCGAAGGAGACATGGCGCACCGCATGCGTCGTGCGCCCGCCCTGCGTGAAGTCCACGGAAAGATCGCGGACCGAGAGGAGGGGGGAGGTCATGGCCAGACTTCCTCGATAGCGACCTCGTCGAGGCCGATACGTTTCATTGTCTCGGGCATCTTCAGTCGCTTGTCGGAGGAGACGAAGACGTTGCATGCCTCAGCCATCGCAGTCGCCACATGAATGGCGTCCGGCAGCTTATTCCCGATGGTGGCGCGGATTTCAGCCCTCCGCTTCAGGATCTCTCGGCTGACCGGAGAGGCCTGCAACCAATCCGAGGCGCCGATGATATCCTCGTACCGCCCGCTGAGTTCGGCATTGGCTGTTCGCAGTGGCCCCACGAGAAGCTCCGCCAGGGCAAGTTCGCTGGTATGAAGGGTCAGCAACCCTGCCTCCAACTGCGCAAACAAAGGCGCGAGACGCTCGTCCTCGCTCTCGACGAAACGGATGAAGAAATTCGAATCGAGATAGACACGCCAGCGGGCCTTGTCGCTCATTTTTCCCATTCGTCACGCAGCTCGCGGATCCGCGCGACCGCTTCCTCGATCGAGGTGTTTCGATGAGCGGCGGCTCTAAAGTGCTTGCGCCATCCGCTTCTCGCCGGGACCTCACTTCCCGTATCCTCCACGATCACCCGCGCATGATGGCTCGGATCGATGTCTCCGCGAAGCTCTGGCGGCAGTCGCTCGGCCGGATAGTCTTCCACGATATGGCGCTTTCTTTCGTCCATGGCGCTCACCCTACGCAAAAGTCTTGCGCGGGTCGAAGGCGTCGCGCACCGCCTCGCCGATGAAGATGAGGAGCGAGAGCATCAGCGAGATGACGATGAAGCCGGTGATGCCGAGCCAGGGCGCCTGCAGATTGGCCTTGCCCTGAGCGAGGAGCTCGCCGAGCGACGGCGAACCGGGCGGCATTCCGAAGCCCAGGAAGTCGAGCGAGGTGAGCGTCGTGATCGAGCCGTTCAGGATGAACGGCATGAAGGTGAGCGTCGCCACCATGGCGTTCGGCAGGAGGTGCCGGAACATGATCGTCAGGTTCGACACTCCGAGCGCGCGCGCCGCCTTCACATATTCGAAATTGCGCGCCCTGAGGAACTCCGCCCTGACCACGCCGACGAGCGCGACCCAGGAAAAGAGCAGGAGGATGCCGAGGAGCACCCAGAATCCCGGCGGCAGGATCGAGGAGATGATGAGAAGGAGATAAAGCGCAGGGATCGCCGTCCAGATTTCGATGAAGCGCTGGAAGAAGAGATCGACGCGCCCGCCGAAATAGCCCTGCACGGCACCGGCCGCGACGCCGACGATCGATGAAAATACGGTGAGCACGAGCCCGAAGAGCACGGATATGCGGAAGCCGTAGACGAGGCGGGCAACCACGTCGCGGCCCTGATCGTCGGTGCCCAGCCAGTTCCAGTTCGACTTGTCGCAGAACCGTTCGAGCTGCTCCGTGTCGCCCGGACAGACGGAGCCCGCGATCCGCCATGTCGGCGGTGCCGGAAAGCCGATCGGCCGCCCCAGCGCCTCGCGCAGCTCTTCCGTCGGGAAATCGCGATTGACGGTGCGATAGGAATAATGGATCGGCGGCCAGATCATCCAGCCATTGGCGTTGATCTCGTCGGAGATGAACGGGTCGCGGTAGTCCGTCGTCGCCAGGAAGCCGCCAAAGGTCTCTTCCGGATAATCGACGAGGATCGGGTAATAGAGCTCTCCCTTGTAGGAGAGCACGATCGGCTTGTCGTTGACGAGCACTTCGGCGATCAGCGACAGGCCGAAGAGGAGAAGGAAGAGCCACAAGGACCAGAAGCCACGGCGGTTCTTCTTGAAATTCTCCCAGCGCCGCTTGTTGATTGGCGACATAGTGAAGAGCCGGCGTCCGGGTGCAGCCTCTTGTCCGGGCAGGGGCGCGGGTGCTTCGGGCGTGCCGGGATCCGGCGCATGCGGCGGAGCGGGCGTCGTCGGCGTTTCCGCCCTCGGCGCGTCCGGCCTCGGTTCGTCCGTCTGCTTCGGATCTGTCTCGACTTCCATCGCTCAGACCTCCCGGCTCTCAAAATCGATCCGAGGATCGATCCAGGTGTAGGTGAGGTCGGAGACGAGCTGCACGATGAGGCCCATCAGCGAAAAGATATAGAGCGTGGCGAAGACGACCGGATAATCGCGGTTGATGACGCTCTCGAAGGAGAGGAGCCCGAGCCCGTCGAGCGAGAAGATCGTCTCGATCAGGAGCGAGCCGGCGAAGAAGGCCGAGACGAACGCAGCCGGAAAGCCCGAAATGACGATGAGCATGGCGTTGCGGAAGACATGGCCATAGAGCACCTGGCGTTCCGTCAGCCCCTTTGCCCGCGCCGTCACCACGTATTGTTTGCGGATTTCGTCGAGGAAAGAATTCTTGGTGAGGAGCGTCGTCGTGGCGAAGGCCGCAAGCGCCATCGAGATGAGCGGCAGAGCGAGGTGCCAGAAATAGTCGACGAGCGCTTCTGGATCCGTGATCCATTCCCAGAAGCCCATGCGGGCATATTGCTCAGACCAGAGGCCGCGCAGCGGGAACCAGTCGAAGAAGGAGCCGCCGGCGAAGAACACGATCAGAAAAATCGCGAAGAGGAAGCCCGGCACCGCATAGGCGATGATGACGACGGCCGAAGTCCACACATCGAACACCGAGCCGTCGCTGACGGCCTTGCGGATCCCGAGCGGGATGGAGATGACGTAAGATAAAAGCGTCATCCAAAGCCCGAGAGAGATGGAGACGGGCAGCTTTTCCTTGATGAGGTCGATGACGGAGATGTCGCGGAAATAGCTCTCGCCGAAATCGAAGCGGGCATAGTTCCACAGCATCAGTCCGAAGCGGGTGAGGGGCGGTTTATCGAAGCCGAATTGCTTTTCGAGCTGGCGGATGAACTCCGGATCGAGTCCCTGAGCACCTCGATATTTCGAGGTGATGGCGGCATCCGAGCCGCTTTGATTGGTGTTGCCGGCGGCGGAGAAGTCGCCGCCGCTCGAGCCACCGATGCGAGCCGTTGCAGACACGTCGGTGCCCTGGATCTGCGCGATCACCCGCTCGACGGGCCCGCCCGGCGCAAACTGCACGACGACGAAGCTGATCGCCATGATCCCGAGGATGGTCGGGATCATCAGCAAGAGGCGTCTCAGGATATAGGCTGCCAATCCGTCTCCGTCGGCTCGTCGGTCTCAGCTCAGCCGGCCATGCCGATTCGCTTGGCCTTTTCCTCGTCGTACCACCAGGTGGTCTCGAAAGGAAAACTGTAGTCCGGCTTTGTTTCGGGGCGTGAGAACATGTCCCAGCGCGCCACGCGATGCGCATCCTGGTACCATTGCGGCACGACGAAATAATGGGCGCGCAAGACCCGGTCGAGCGCCCGCAGGATGTTGCGGTGGGTGTCACGGTCTTTGGCCGCGAGGGCCTGATCGATGAGGGCATCGACCGCCTTGAGGTGAATGCCCGCATAATTGCGCGAGCCAGGCAGATCCGCGGAGGCGCTGCCATAGGATGCGCGCAGCGATTCCAGGGGCGTGGGCGTCGTGCGGAAACGCAGACCAATGACGTCGAAATTGAACTCCGAGGCGCGTGCCTGGTATTGCGCCGAATCGACCGGGCGGATCGAGGCGTCGACGCCGAGCCGGCGGAGCGAATCGACGAATTTGCCGAGAACGCGTTCCGAGACCGGATCGTTCTGGATCAGGAATTCGACCGAGAGGACGTCGCCCTGATTGTTGACGAGGCGGCCGCCGTTGCGGCTCCAGCCGGCCTGGCGAAGAAGCTCGTCCGCCTTGCGGAGATTGTCGCGATCGACACCTGAGCCATCGGAGGTCGGCGGCACCACAGCGGGCCCGAAGACCTCCTCCGGCAACTCGTCCCGAAAAGGTTCGAGGAGCGCAAGTTCGGCATCCGAAGGCTCGCCTTCCGCGGCATAGACGGATTTTTCAAACCAGGATGCCGTGCGGCGATAGGAATCGTAGAAGAGATTGGTGTTGAGCCATTCGAAATCGAAGGCGAGGCCGATCGCCTGACGTATGGCCGGATCGGCAAATTTCCCGCGGCGGGTGTTGAAGTACCACGCCTGAAAGTCCGGGAGCTTTTCGTCGGGCATCAATTCCGTCGCCACCTTGCCGCTCACGACGGCCGGAAAGTCGTACTCGGTCGCCCAACTCTTGGATGAGAGTTCCTCGCGGAAGGTCAAGGCGCCCTTCTTGAAGGCCTCGAATCCTGCCTGCCTGTCGCGGAAAAACTCGAGCCGGATCACGTCGAAATTGTGAAAGCCGCGATTGATGGGGAGATCCTTGGCCCAGTAATCCTCCACCCGCCGATACTCGATAAAGCGGCCCTGCTGCAGCTCGCCCACCTCATAGGGGCCGGAACCGAGAGGCGCGTCGAGTGTCGACGCATCGAATGCGCGGCCTTGGTACCAGGCGCGCGAGAAGATCGGCAGCTGCGCGACGACGAGCTTCAGTTCGGGAGAATGCTTGCCCGACAGTTTGACGACGACGTCGTGCTCGCCGTCCGCCTCGACGGAAACCATTTCCTTCAACGGCAGAAGCAGGTCCGGATGGCCCTTCTCCTTCAGGATATTCATCGAATAGACGACGTCATCGGCGACGAGTGGCGTGCCGTCGTTGAAGCGGGCTTCCGGACGAAGACGGAAGTGCAGCGTGAGACCGTCTTCGGAGACTTCGACGCTCTCCGCCACGAGCCCGTAACAGGCGTCCGGCTCGTCGGCGGCCCATTTCATGAGGCTGTCGAAGGTGAGCTCCATGAGCGGCGGGGCGTCGCCGCGGATGACGAAAGAGGAGAGCGTGTTGAAGGTGAGAAAGCTCTGATTGTAGTAGGACTGGCTCGGCACCATGACGAGCCGGCCGCCGCGTGGTGCATCGGGATTGACGTAGTCCAGGCGGGCAAAATCGGCGCCGTATTTGAGGTCGCCGAAGAGCGACATTCCGTGTCGGGGGCCGGCGGGCGTCGCGGCATGGGCCGCTCCGGCGAATCCGGACGCGCCGATCAGCTTCGGCGCCATCGCAAGCGATGCGGCGCCCAGAAGAGCGCCGCGGCGGGTGAACGAAATCACTCTGCCATCCTCAGTTTCTTTTCTTTCTCAGGGTCGATCCACCAGGAGTAGACGTCGACGCCCGCATAAGAGGGCTGCTTGTCCGGGATGCCGAACTTGTTCCAGTAGGCAAGCCAGATTTTCGGCAGATTCCACTGCGGTACCATGTAGTAGTTCCACAGGAGCACGCGGTCGAGGGCGCGGGTCGCCGCGACCAGGCTTTTGCGATCCGGCGCGTAGATGATGTCGTTGACGAGCTGGTCGACGGCTTCATTCTTGATCCCGGCGGCGTTGCGGCTGCCGCGCTGATCAGCGGCGTAGGAGCCCCAGAATTCGCGTTGTTCGTTGCCGGGTGATTGCGACTGGGGAAACGAACCCACGATGACGTCGTAATCGAAATCGTCGGTCAGCGCCTGGTATTGGGCCGCATCGACGATGCGGATCGACGTGTCGATGCCGAGCCGGCGCAGCGTGTTGGCGTAAGGCGACAATATCTTCTCGTCGTTCGGATCGTTGCCGAGAAACTGGATGGTGAAGCGCTCGCCCGTCTCCTTGTTGAAGAGGCCGCCATCGCGCTGCTCCCAGCCGGCCTCACGCAGGAGCTTGACCGCCTCGCGCAGATGGTCGCGCATCGCCTCGCGGCTGTCGAAGACGGGAAGTTTGAACTCTTCGGTGAAGACCTCGGGCGGAACCTTGTCGCGCACCTTTTCCAGATATTCGAGCTCCTTGCCTTCCGGCAGCCCGGTCTCTTCGAGCTCGGTGCCTTCGAAATAGCTGTTGGTGCGGCTGTAGAGATCGAAGAACAGGTTCTTGTTGAGGCTCTCGAAATCGAAGGCGAGCGTCAGGGCGTGGCGCACGCGCCGGTCGGAGAACTTGTCCCGGCGGGTGTTGAGCACATAGGCCTGCATCGGCTCGCCCGATGTCGTCTCGAATTCTTCTTTCTTGACGTCGCCGCGCTGTGCGGCGGGAAAATCATACCCCTGAGCCCAGCGCTGGGCACGGTTTTCCGCTCGGAAGTCGTAGATGCCGCCCTTGGTGAACGCTTCCCAGACCGCATTGGCATCGCGGAAATACTCATAGCGGATCTCATCGAAATTGTAGCGGCCGACCCGCAACGGATGGTCCTTACCCCAATAATCCGGCACGCGCTCCCAGATCACGCTGCGGCCGGGGATGAAGGATTTGATCCGGTAGGGTCCCGAGGAGAGCGGCGGCTCCAAGGTCGGCTGCGTGATATCGCGCTTCTTGCCGTTCTTGTCGGTGCCCGTCCACCAATGCTTCGGTACGATGACGAGATCGCCCATGATGTTGGGGAGCTCGCGATTGCCTTTCTGGTCGAAGGTGAAGGTGACCTCGCGCTCGCCAGTGATCTCGGCTTTGACGACGTTGTGGTAGTACTGATTGTACTGCGGGTTGATCTCTTTGAGCGTATTGAAGGACCACACCACGTCCTCGGCCGTGATCGGCTCGCCGTCATGCCAGCGCGCCTTCGGATTGAGCCGGAAGGTCGCCGAGGAATAATCGTCCGGATAGCTCATCGCCTCGGCGATGAGGGCGTAGCTGGTGCTCGGTTCTTCCTCGGACGGCTCCATCAGGCTGTCGTAGCCGATGCCGCCGCGCGCATTGACGATGAGACCGAGACCCGCCGCGACCGTGCCGCGGATGATGAAGGGATTGAGGCTGTCGAAGGTGCCGACCGCCACCTGGTTGAGCGTACCGCCCTTCGGCGCATCGACATTGACGTAATCGTAATGGGCGAAATCCGGCCCGTATTTCGGCTCCTGGATGAGCGACGTCGCATGGCGCCAGGTTTTCTCGTCGCGCGGCTGGTCCGCATCCTGCGCCTGGGCGCTCACAAAGCCGCCGAGCGCGAGCAGGCAGACGAGGGGAAGCTGGAGGAAGCGTGCTGTCATGTAAGAGGCCGGATCTCGCTGTGTCGAAACATCATGATAAACGCCGAAGGATCGCGTTTCACCCGCCGAGACGCGACCTGACGAAAATTTAACCCGTTGTTTTGTCAGACAAAAGAACGCCGCGGCAAAGCCGCGGCGTCAACAGGGTCATTTTGTCCGACTGCAAGGGCTCATTGCCCGGGCAGCGGTGCTGGGTTGGCCGAGAGCGTGCGCAGATAGGCGAGCAGCGCTGCGCGGTCCTCGTCCTTCTTGACGCCGGCGAAGATCATCTTCGTTCCAGGCACCACGCCGCGCGGATCGGCGAGATAGGTGTCCAGGTGGTTGTAGGTCCACGTCCCGATCTCCTGCGCATGCTTCTGCATGGCATCGGTGTACTTGAAGCCTTCATGTGCCGCGGCCTGACGGTTGACGATCTCCCAGAGGTTCGGGCCGATCCGGTTGGCGCCGCCCTTATCGAAGGTGTGGCAGGCGCGGCACTGCGCGGCGACCTTTTCGCCCGCCTCCGGCGAGGCATCGGCGATCATGGCGACCGTCGGGCTCGGCGGCTCCTGATTCCCGGCAGGCGCCTGAGCCTGCTGCCGACCCTCGGCCGGCTGCTGGTTCTGAGGTTGCTGCTCTGCCTCACCCTGCTGAGCCTGTTGCTGCCCCTGTTGCTGAGCGTCCGCCGTCGCCTGACCTGCCGGTGATGGTGCGGCCTGAGACTGCTGCGGTGGCTGCTGCGCATTCTCCGGCTGCGGTTCTGCGGATTGTTCGCCGGCCTGCTCGCCCTGGGCCTGCTCGCCTTGGGCCTGCTCGC
The DNA here is from genome assembly GCF_021462425.1 of Afifella sp. H1R. Taxonomy (NCBI): domain Bacteria; kingdom Pseudomonadati; phylum Pseudomonadota; class Alphaproteobacteria; order Hyphomicrobiales; family Afifellaceae; genus Afifella; species Afifella sp. H1R. The sequence goes on along the minus strand of NZ_JAKEDY010000002.1, from coordinate 517,091 downwards.
CCTGGGCCTGCTGTTGACCGGCATCGCCGCCCGGCACATCGGAGGCGCCCTGCTCGGTTGCCGATTGGGCCGTCTCCTCCGTCACTTCGCCTTCGGGAGCTGCCGTCCCGCCACCTGTTGCGGTCGCAGGAGCCGGCGTCTCTTCCGGCGTTGCCTCTGCCTGCGCTCCTCCAGCTTCGCCTTCAGACGCGGCGGCTTCATCGCCGCCTTCGGCTGGCGCGGCTTCGGGCTCGGGCAAAGGCAGAGGATCGTCGGAGAGCGTGTGCAGATAGGCGATGACGTTGGCGCGGTCCTGATCGTCCTTGATGCCGGCGAAGTTCATCGCCGTGCCTGGCACCACGCCCTTCGGATTGGTCAGGTAACTGTCGAGATGTTCAAACGTCCATTCGCCTTCGGTCTTGGCGAATTCCTGCATGGCGTCGGTGTAGCTGAAGCCCTCCTCCGACGCGACGGGACGTCCGACGACGTTCCAGAGCAGCGGACCGATCTTGTTGCCTTCGCCCTTCTGGAAGTTGTGGCAAGCCACGCATTGCTTGGCGGTGCGCTGTCCGGCATCCGTGTCGGCATTGGCAAGGCGAACCGGCAGAGGTTCCGGGCCTGCGGGCTCGGCAGCCGTGTCGCCGCCGCCGCTCTCTTCGGCTGTCGCGATGACGTAGCCGGGCTCGTCCAGCTCCGGCGATTCAAACAGCATATCTCCGAGAACAGACAGGCCGAAGGCGACCAGCAGCGTCCCCAGGATCGCCATTGCGTAGGTGTTCCAGGCGGGCGAATGCATTGAAATCTCTACTCCGCTTTATTGGCCGGGCTGCAAATAGGGCGCACCACACCCGGGAGGCAAGGTTGAGAGCGCTGAAGCTCTCGGTTTGACGGTTCCATCGCGGGCGTATAAGCCCGCCGCCGAAGTTCCTTTCCAGTGTATCTCGATGAATTTTCGATGAATCCTCTCATCGTTATCCCGGCACGGCTTGCCGCCACGCGGCTGCCGGAAAAACCCCTCGCCGATATCGCCGGCCGTCCGATGATCGCCCATGTCGTGGACCGCGGCCACGAGTCCGGGCTTGGTCCGGTCGTCGTGGCGACCGACGAGAAGCGCATCGCCGAGGCAGCCGAAGCGGCCGGCGCGATCGCCATCATGACGCGGGCCGACCATCCCTCGGGCTCCGACCGCATCGCCGAAGCGCTCGAGACATTCGATCCGGAAGGCCGGCACGATGTCGTCGTCAATATGCAGGGCGATCTGCCGACCTTCGATCCCGCCACGCTCGCCGCGGCTCTCCGCCCCCTTGAAGATCCGGAGGTGGCGATCACCACGCTCACGGCAGAGATTTCGGAGAGAGGGGAACGGACGAACCCCAATGTCGTCAAAGTCGTCGGCACGCCGGTCGCGCCAGATCGGCTGCGGGCGCTTTATTTCACCCGTGCGACGGCGCCGTATGGGGAGGGACCATTGTTTCATCACATCGGACTTTATGTCTATCGGCGCGCCGCTCTGCAACGTTTCGTCGCATTGCCACCCGGCATTTTGGAACGTCGCGAAAAGTTGGAGCAGCTGCGGGCACTCGAAAACGGCATGCGCATCGACGCCATGATCGTCGAAACCGTGCCGCTCGGCGTCGACACAATGGCGGATCTGGAGCGCGCACGCGCCATCCTTGCAGGAGAAGCGGAATGAACATGGCCGAGGCGAGACGCGTCGTCTTCCAGGGAGAACCCGGCGCCAACTCCCACATCGCCTGCCAGGATGTGTTTCCGGCGGCCGAAGCGGTGCCGCTCGCGACCTTCGAGGATTGCTTTCAGGCGATCGAGACGGGGGAGGCCGATCTCGGCATGATCCCGATCGAAAATTCCGTCGCTGGCCGCGTCGCGGATATCCACCATCTCCTGCCGTCCTCGACGCTCTCCATCATCGGCGAGTATTTCCTGCCGATTCGCCACCAGCTTCTCGGCCTCAAAGGTGCGCGCCTTGAGGATGTGAAGACGGTGCAAAGCCATGTCATGGCGCTCGGCCAGTGCCGCAAATTCCTGCGCGCCAATGGGTTGAAGGCTGAAGTGGCCGCCGACACAGCGGGTTCAGCCCATCAGGTGGCGGACCTCGGCGACAAGAGCCGCGCGGCGATCGCGACACGGCTTGCAGCCGAAGTCTATGGCCTCGACATTCTGGCCGAGGATATCGAGGACGAGGCGCACAACACCACACGCTTCATCATCCTGTCGCGCGAGCCGCAGCAGCCGGCGATCGAGGCGGGACCGGCCGTCACCACCTTCATCTTCCGCGTCCGCAACGTTCCGGCCGCGCTCTACAAGGCGCTGGGCGGCTTTGCGACCAATGGCGTGAATATGACGAAGCTCGAGAGCTATCAGCTCGGCGGCACCTTCTTCGCCACGCAGTTCTACGCCGATGTCGAAGGCCATCCGGACGATCCGATGGTGGCGCTCGCTCTCGAAGAGCTGCAGTTCTTCTCGGCCGAGTTCCGGGTCGTGGGTGTCTATCCGGCCGATCCGTTTCGCGCCCATCAGGCGGAGCCGGAAGCGAACCGCGCGCTCAGACCCTCCCGCGGGGCGTAAAGCGATAGGATGACGGAAGGCGAGGGCCGTGAGGCGCTCGCTATTTCCCCTCCGCCCAATCGGCCCAGTCCGCGATGAGGCGGTGCGCGATCGCCATTTCGGGCGGCGCCGTCAGCCCATCCGGATGCGTGCCGGTGAGCATCCGGTGGACCTCATCGCGGGTGAACCAGCGGCAATCTTCAAGCTCGCTTTCATCGCGCGTGATCTCGTTGGAGGCGGCCTCCGCATGGCAGCCGATCATAAGCGAGGAGACGAAAGGCCAGGGCTGGCTGGAATGGTAGCGCACACGCCCCGTCCGGATCCCCGCCTCCTCGGCGATCTCGCGCCTCACCGCCGCTTCGATCGTCTCCCCCGGTTCCAGAAACCCCGCAAGCGCGGAATACATGCCGGGCTGAAAGCGATGCTGGCGGCCGAGAAGGCAGGCGTCATGGTTCTGCGCCGGGTCGATGACGAGCATGATGACGACCGGATCCGTGCGCGGAAAATGCTCTCTCTCACAGGACGGACAGTGCCGCTTCACGCCGCCTGCCCGCATCTCCGTCTCGCTCCCGCATCTCGCGCAGAAACGATGGTTCTGATGCCAGGCAAGCAGTGACCGCGCCTGCGCGAGCCCGCCGAGATCTTCCGCCGACAGAAGGCCCTGGACCGCGAGGGAGCGAAGATCGATCGCCCGCAGCGGCTCCGGCCACTCTGCCTGCGGGATCGCCATGGCGGCAAGCCGCGGCTCTGCGCCGAGAAATCCGAGAAGAATGAGGGTGGCGGGATCGAAGCCGATGGCCTCGGCCTCGTTCACCGAAAAGGCGGCCTGCGGCTCCGGAGAGATCTTCACGAGAGCACGGTCTTCGCAAAAGAGGTGGATCCGCGCATCGGGTGAACCGAGCGCGATCTCGACCGCATGTTCCGCGCGATGCTCGCTCTGCCGGTCGAAATTGTTTCCCGCGAAGCCGTTTGCGGCGCTCGCCTCGAGGAAAGGGCGATCTAGGAAGCTTGAGGACATGACGCGTTCAGGCCGAAGCGGCTGCAAAAGCGTCTTCCAGGCGGCGGATGAGTGTGTCTTTCGCCTCGATCGCGTAAGGCCTTGCAGGGACCGCGCCCCAGACGGGCTTCGGCCAGGCCGGGTCGCCGACGAAACGGGCGATGACGTGGATGTGAAGCTGGCGGACCTCGTTGCCGAGGGCGGCGACATTGAGCTTGTCGCAGCCCGTCACCTGCCGGAGCGACCGCGCCGCCGCGTCGATCTCGCCGATCAGAACGTTCTGCTGCGCGACATCGAGATCGATGATCTCGGCGAGCTCCGGCCGCGCCGGCACCAGGATGAGCCATGGATAGGTGGCGTCGTTCATCAGCCGAACATGGCAGAGAGGGAATTCGGTGAGCGGAAACGTATCGGCGGCGAGCCGAGGATGAAGAGAAAAGCCGGACATGACCTCGTGACCTAGAGCCTGTGTGAGGCTCTAACACCTGCCAGGGCCGGCGCGAAGGGAGGATCTGTGGCAATTGACGCGGCGCCCGCCCCGGCTTACGCCACCGCAGGATTGATATGGGCAAGACCGGCAGCAACTCACCGGCAGGGGAAGACGAAGAAAATGGCCGATCACACCGAACTCGCGGCGACCATCGACGAGGCCTTCGAAAAGCGCGGCGAGCTCAGCCCGGAGACGCAAGGACCGGTGCGCGATGCCGTCGATGCGGCGCTCGACCTTCTCGACAGCGGCGAAGAGCGTGTGGCCGCGCCGGGACCTGATGGCAACTGGCACGTCAATCAATGGCTGAAGAAGGCGGTGCTGCTGTCTTTCCGCCTGACGCCGATGTCGGTGATCGAGGGTGGTCCGGGCGGAGCCGTGTGGTGGGACAAGGTGCCGTCGAAGTTTACCGGCTGGGGGGCCGCGGATTTCGAGAGCGCAGGTTTTCGCGCGGTGCCCAATTGTGTGGTGCGTCGCTCAGCCTTCATCGCGCCGGGCGCGGTCTTGATGCCGTCCTTCGTCAATCTCGGCGCCCATGTCGGCGAGGGGGCGATGATCGACACCTGGGCGACGGTCGGCTCCTGCGCGCAGATCGGCAAGAACGTGCATCTTTCGGGCGGTGCGGGCATCGGCGGTGTGCTGGAACCGTTGCAGGCCGGACCGGTGGTCATCGAGGATGATTGCTTCATCGGTGCACGTGCCGAAGTCGCCGAAGGTGTGATCGTGCGCCAGGGCTCGGTCTTGTCGATGGGAGTCTATCTCGGCGCGTCGACAAAAATCGTCGATCGCAACACCGGTGAGGTGTTTATCGGCGAAGTGCCCCCATATTCTGTGGTCGTGCCGGGCACGATGCCCAGCAAGAACCTGCCGGGTGAAAACTGGGGGCCACAGCTATATTGCGCCGTCATCGTCAAGCGTGTCGACGAGCGCACCCGCGCCAAGACCTCTATCAACGAGCTCTTGCGCAGCTGACGCGTCCCGCCAGCATTTGGAGGCAAGATGGCGCGCAGCCTGCTTTGGCTTTTTTTCCGCTTTGATGGCCGCATCGGCCGCGAAGTCTACTGGCTCGCCAATTTCGGCGTGGTGGCGGTGCTGGCCTTCCTGCTGCAGCCGGATGTCCACCCGCAGACGGGCGATGTCACCTTCCACAATCCGACGCTCGCCAGCTTCGCTCTCATTGTCGGCATGGTCTGCTCCATCGCCATCGGTGTGAAGCGGTTGCACGATTTCAACGCGACGGGCGCCTTTGCGGCGATCCTACTCGTTCCCGTTCTGTCGATTTTCGCTACCATCGCCTTCGGTGTCGTGCGGGGCACCGGCGGAAAGAACCGGTTTGGCGAGGCGCCGAACCTGCCGCCGAGGTGAGGGAGGCCGAGGATGGACTGGAAATATCTCTATACGAGCTTCGAAGGGCGCATCGCGCGCAAGGATTGGTGGATCGGGGTCATCGGCCTCTTCATCATTTCTCTCATCGCGACGCTGCTTTTCGGCAATGACGGGCTGATCGCCTTTCTGATTTCCGTCTTCCTGTTTTTGGCCGGCATCGCCTGTCACGTGAAACGTTTTCACGATCGCGGCCGCTCGGGCTGGTGGGCGCTCATCATTCTGATCCCGGTCATCGGACCGATCTGGGCCATCGTCGATCTCGGCCTCCTGGAGGGAGATCCGGACGCCAACAGCTGGGGCCCGCCCCCGGAAACGCGTCTCATCCCGTGACCGTGATCGACCCCGTCCAGCTCGCCCGCGATTTGATCCGCGCACCTTCGGTGACGCCCGAAGCGGCGCCGGCGCTCGACGTCCTCGAGGCGGCGTTGAAGCCGCTCGGTTTCGCTGTCGATCGGCCCGTTTTCTCCGAGGTCGGCACACCGGACGTGGAGAACCTCTTCGCCGTCATCGGTGAAGGCGATTACCATCTCACCTTCGCCGGTCATGTCGATGTGGTGCCACCCGGAGAGGAAGCCGCCTGGCGGCATCCACCCTTTTCCGGAGCGCTCGATGAGAACCTCGTCTACGGGCGCGGCGCCGTCGATATGAAGGGCGCGATCGCGGCGATGGTCGCCGCCTTCTCGCGCTTCAAGGCGCGCCGCAGCGATTTTTCCGGCCGTTTTTCCTTCCTCATTACGGGCGATGAAGAAGGGCCCGGCATCAACGGCACGACCAAGCTGCTCGATTGGGCGAAGGCTCGAGGGCATGAATTCTCCGGCGCGCTCGTCGGCGAGCCGACATCTGCAGACTGGGTCGGAGATCAGGTCAAGATCGGCCGGCGCGGCAGCTTTTCGGCGACCATCGTCGCGCATGGGCGGCAGGGCCACGCCGCCTATCCGCATCTCGCTGAGAATGCGGTGATGCGCTTGATGACGCTGCTCGAGGGGCTGACGGCGACGCCTCTCGATGAAGGCAGTGCCCATTTCGAGCCTTCGACGCTCGAGGTCGTCGATGTCGCGACAGGCAATAGCGCCTGGAACGTCATTCCCGGAGAGGCCCGGGCCCGCTTCAACAGCCGCTTCAACGATTGCTGGACGCGGACGAGCCTGCGCGCCGAAATCGAGAGACGGCTGAGCGAGGCGGCCAAAGGCGAGATCCATTGGAGCCTGGAAGAGGGGCAGCCGCCGAGCGATTCCTTTCTTGCCCGGGACGAGGCGCTGATCGGCAGTTTGAGCGGGGCCGTTTCCGCCATCGTCGGTTCACGTCCGCGCCTCTCGACGGGCGGCGGGACATCGGATGCGCGCTTCATCAAGGATTTTTGCCCGGTCGTGGAGCTGGGTCTCGTCGGCGCCACGATGCATCAGACCGACGAAAGGGTGCCGGCCGCCGATCTCGAGGAGCTGACACGCATCTACGAAGCCTTCCTGGACAGCATCTTCGCCCGCACGCAATGATCTTCTCTTACTGCATCCAACAAGTCACCGGCGCATGGAAGGTGATGAACGGCCGTGCCGAAGGGCTGCAGGAACTCGATCTGACATTGGAGGGGTTCTGGCGCTCGTTCGGTGCGGTGATCCTCATCATCCCATTCACGCTCGTTGCGATCTCCTCCGAGAAAATTGCGCTGACGGCGACCGATCACGCCGTGACGGTTCTGGCCGGGAGCTTCGTCTCCCTGCGGCTCTTCGGCCTCGCCCTCGATTGGGTCGCGTTTCCGATCTTCTTTGCGCTCGTTGCCCGCCCGCTCGGGGTTGCCACGCATTATGTGCCGTTCATCGTGGCGCGCAATTGGAGTGCGGTGGTGATCGCCGGCATGTTCGCGCTGCCGCATGCGCTCCACGCGACGGGCTTCGTGCCGCTTCCGGTCCTCTCTTTCCTTCTGCTGGCGCTGTTCGTGGTCGCCTTGCGCTTTTCCTATCTGGTGGTCCGCACCGCACTCGCCGTGCCGGTGATGATGGCCGTGCCCGTCGTTCTGCTGCAGCTCTTGATCGGGATTTTGATCGAGGTGAGCCTCGACCGCATTTTCGTCGGGGTGATGTAGCCGGCGTCGCTCAGGCGTCGTCTTCTGGATAATCGACCTTCGCCAGATAAAGCCCGTCGGGCGGTGCCAGGGGTCCGCAGCGGCGGCGGTCGCATGCGGTGAGTGCCTCGGCGACGTTGCGCGCCCGCCATTTGCCCTCGCCGACGAGTTTCAGCGTGCCGACGAAGGAACGCACCTGGCTGTGCAGGAAAGAGCGCGCGGAGGTTTCGACCACGACCATATCGAGTTCACGCCGCACGCTGATCCGGTCGAGGGTTTTGACCGGGCTCTTCGCCTGGCATTCGGCCGCCCGGAAGGTGGTGAAATCATGCCGCCCGACGAGCGTCTGCGCCGCCTCGTGCATGGCATCGGCATCAAGCGGCACCGGCACCTGCCAGGCCCGATCACGCTCCAAAGCGAGTGGCGGGCGCCGGTTGACGATGCGGTAGAGATAATGCCGCTTTTCCGCCGAAAACCGCGCATCGAAATCGTCAGGTACTTGCCTTGCCGCGAGGATCGCGACCGGCGCGGGTCGCAGATGCGCGTTGAGGGCGTCACGCACCGTGTCGTCCGGCCAGTCTTTTTGCAGGTCGCAATGCGCCACCTGGCCGAGCGCATGCACGCCCGTATCGGTGCGGCCGGCGCCCCGGATCCGGATCTCTTCGCCCGTGAAGGCAAAGATCGCATCTTCGATCGCGGCCTGCACGGAAGGGCCCGTCGTCTGCCGTTGCCAGCCGACGAAAGGGCCGCCGTCATATTCGATCAGGAGGCGGTAGCGGGGCATAACGAGGCTCTGCCGAAGGGCGCCAGGGCGTGCTGTCTCACGCGACGAGGATGCGGAAATCGGCTGGCAGGCCGCGCAGTGCCGCCTCGGCATCCATCGCCTGCTTGCCGGCACGCTGCACCTCGACGAGGCGAATGGCACCGTCGCCGCAGGCGATGGTCATCCTGTCGAGGAGCTCGCCCGGTTGGCCCGAACTTTCGGCTTTTTCCGAGCGCAGCACTTTCACGCGTTCGCGCTTGCCGCCCGCCTCGATCTCAAACCAGGCGCCGGGGAAGGGCGAGAGCCCGCGGATGAGGTTGTGCACCTCAGGAGAGGGCTGCGACCAGTCGATCTTCGCTTCACTCTTGTCGATCTTGGAGGCGTAGGTGACGCCGTCTTCGGCCTGAGGGGTGGCCGTCAGCGCCCCCCGCTCCAACGCGCCGAGCGCCCGCACCATCAAATCGGCGCCAAGACGCGCGAGCCGGTCGTGCAGCTGCCCCGTCGTCTCGTCGGGACCGATCGGCGTCTTTTCGGCAAGGCACACCGGGCCGGTATCGAGACCTTCGTCCATGCGCATGACCATGACGCCGGTTTCCGGATCGCCCGCCATGACGGCGCGCTGAATCGGGGCCGCCCCGCGCCAGCGCGGCAGGAGCGAGCCGTGGAGATTGAGGCAGCCTTCACTCGGCGCGTCCAGGATCGGCTTCGGCAGGATGAGCCCATAGGCGACGACGACGGCGACGTCGGCCTGAAGTTCCGCAAATTCCGCCTGCACCTCTTCGTTCTTGAGGCTCTTCGGCGTGCGCACCGGAATGCCGAAGCGCTCGGCATGAAGATGCACTGGGCTTTTGCGCTCCGCCATGCCGCGGCCGGCGGGGCGCGGCGGTTGCGTGTAGACGGCTGCGATCTCGTGGCCCTGGCCGACGAGTTCGAGGAAGGTCGGCACGGCGAAATCCGGCGTGCCCATGAAAATCACTTTGAGTGTCATCGCCTGTCCCTTTGCCCCTTCCGGGGACGGCTACATGGCCGAACTGGCGCTGCGTTCTTTCTCGCGCGCCGCCTTGGTGAAACGGCGGATGACCATGTCGCGCTTCAGCTTGGAGAGATAATCGATAAAGAGGACGCCGTTCAGATGGTCGACCTCATGCTGGATGCAGGTGGCGAGAAGACCGTCGGCTTCGAGCTCCTGTTCCTTGCCGTCATAGTCGCGATACGTCACCTTCACCCGGGCGGGGCGCTCCACCTCCGCAAAATATTCCGGGATCGAGAGGCAGCCTTCCTCGTGCACGTTCGGATCGTCGGAGCGCCACACGATCTGCGGATTGACGAGAAACAGAGGCTCGCGCTTGTCCTCTTCGCGGCTGACGTCGATGGTGATGACCCGCTTCGGCACGCCGACCTGGATGGCCGCGAGGCCGATGCCGGGCGCCTCGTACATCGTCTCCAGCATGTCGTCGAGAAGCTTCTGGATCGGCTCGCTCATGCCCTCGACGGGGTCGCTGAGCTTGCGCAGGACGGGATCGGGAAGTGTGACGATGTCGAGTTTGGCCATGGCCCTCGCGACTTAGGGTTTCCGGGGCCTGCGGTCAATGTCGGGTGACGGCCGAGTGTACGCGGCGAATCAGCTATGTTCATGAAATGGACTCATGGTCGCCTGTCTTTGCCGATGCACTTGGCCGACTTTCCGACGCCGACCCGCTTGTGCTGTCGGCGGCCGGCTTCGGTGGGCTCGTGCTTCTCGTCGTGCTCCTCCTCGCTCTGCGGGCCGGTGCGAAGAACCGTCGTCTGGCTGCTGAGGCGAGCGTGCAGGCGGCGGAGATGCGCGGTGAGCTCTCGGCGCTCCTGAAAACCCAGGCGGAAATGTCGGGGCGCATGCAGTCGATGGCGGAAATTTTCGGCAGCCGCCAGTCGGAGCTCAACCGGCATCTCTCGGAACGTCTCGATGGGATCGGCCACCGTCTCAACCGCTCTGTCGGCGAGGCGGCGCAGAACACCGGCGAAAATCTGCGCCAGCTGCATGAGCGTCTTGCCGTGCTCGACCGGGCGCAGAGGAATATCACCGAGCTTGCTGGTCAGGTGACGACCCTGTCGAACATCCTCGGCAACAAGCAGACGCGCGGTGCCTTCGGTCAGGCGCGCATGGAAGCGATCGTCGCCGACGGCCTGCCGAAGAGGGCCTACCAGTTCCAGGCGACGCTGAAATCCGGCGCGCGACCGGATTGCCTCGTCTTCATGCCGAACGGCGTGCCGCCGCTCGTCGTCGACGCCAAGTTCCCGCTTGAAGGCTACAATGCCTTCAAGGATGCGGAGACGGCGGAGACAAAGAAGGCGGCTCAGGCGCAGTTCCGCACGGATCTCCTGAAGCATATCCGCGACATTCAGGAGCGGTATCTCACTCCCGGCGAGACGCAGGACACGGCCTTCATGTTCGTGCCCTCCGAGACGGTCTTCGCGGAGATCCATGAACGCTTCGAAGAGGTCGTGCAGCGCGCCTACCGGGCGCGCGTCGTCATCGTCTCGCCGTCGCTTCTGATGCTGTCGATCCAGGTGATGCAGGCCGTCCTGCGCGATGCGCGGCTGCGCGAGCAGGCGCATGTCATCCAGGAAGAGGTGATGTCCTTGATGGAGGATCTCGGACGTCTCGACGAGCGTATCAGGAAACTCGCCACGCATTTCGGCCAGACGAGCCGCGACATCGAACAGATCCTGATTTCGAGCGACAAGCTGCAGAAGCGTGGTGCCCGGATAGAGGGCCTGGGCTTCGGCGAGGAAGCGGAGGAGGAGAAGCTCGCGGCCGGCGGCGAGGGGTAGGGCAGAGCGGTTGTCGGCAAAGCGAAGGGACAATGAGCCACGTTTCCGTCCCCTCACTCTCGGGAGGCTGCCTCTTGGTGCCCTCAGCAGGGCGAACCTGGTGTTGCCGTCCGGCCCCGTCTATTTGAGCATTCCGGCACAGCAGCATGCGTTCCGTCGGCATCGCGAAACCTTCCCCGCCTGTCTGCCATTTCTCTCCGAAATTGTGCGGAGCCCCGACTATATCGGACAGTCGCCACATCATCGCGAAAGCGGTTTTGAATTGATTGGCGAGGTCGAAGACAACAGCCTGATCGTGCTGATCGCGATCAGGCTGCAGCGGGACGGAGATGGCCGCTATCTCGTCCGTTCCTTTTATCCGATCGACCGGAACAAGCTCGATCGCCGGCTGCGGAAAGGCTTTGTCACGCGCACAAAATAAAAGCCCCGCCGAAGCGGGGCTCCTGTTTGCGATCGCCGGACGCCAAATTCCGGATCTCTTCGCTCTTTCGGGCTACTGACCTGATGCGCCATAGGCACTTCAGGTGCGTGAGAAGGCCGTTCTCACCTCTGAACGCAAGCAGAGCTAATATAAGCGATAGAATCGGCTGGTTCAATCTCGCCTTGCTCTTCAGCCTGCGGCCCGTGCGAGGCCGTGTTCCACCAGCCGGTCGATGACCTCCGCGTAGCCGACGCCGCTTGCCGACATAGCCTTGGAATACATGCTGATATCGGTGAAGCCCGGGATGGTGTTGAGCTCGTTGACGAGGATACGCCCCTCCGCGGTCACGAAGAAGTCGACCCGGGCCATGCCGTCGCAGCCGAGCGCCCGGAACGCCTTTGCGGCTAGGGTGCGGATTTCGGCTTCGAGATGCGGCGGCAAATCCGCAGGGACTTTCAACGCCGCACCGGTCTCGTCGATATATTTGGCGTCATAGCTGTAGAAGCCGTGGCGTTCCGCCGGCACGATCTCGCCCGGACGCGAGACGAAAAGCGCGCCTTTCGGGTCTTCAAGGACGGCGCATTCGATCTCGCGGCCGGCGATGAACTCCTCGGCGAGAAGCCTCGTGTCGTGGCGAAAGCCTTCCGCAAGTGCCGCGGCAAAGCCTGCTTCGCTCGTCACTTTGCTCACCCCGACCGACGAGCCCTGCCGCGCCGGCTTGACAAAGAGGGGAAGTCCGAGCGCGCCTTCGATCTCGGTGAAGGAGGGCGCCTCACCCAATGCGATCGTGACCGCATGCGCGACGGGCAGGCCGGCCTGCATGAGGAGACGCTTGGCGATGTCCTTGTCGATGGCGGTCGCTGAGCCCAGGATGCCACAGCCGACGAAGGCGACGCCCGCTGTCTCGGCGAGGCCCTGGATGGAGCCGTCTTCGCCGAAGAGGCCGTGAAGGACCGGAAAGAGGATATCGATTGAAGTGATCTCCCGGGCCTGTCCTTCGGGCGAAAGGGCAAGCATGCGGCCTTTGCCGCCAGAAAGAAGAGCGAGTTCTGTCCCCGTCTCGGGTGTCGTCGGGCGGCCGTCTTCGAAACGGCTTTCAAGCCAGCGTCCGTCACGCGTGATGAAGATCGGTACGAGATCGTAAGTCTCGGGGTCGAGTGCCCGCATGACGTTGGTCGCCGACATGATCGAAACATCGTGTTCCGCCGACCGGCCGCCGAAAAGGACGGCGATACGCGTGCGTGAGGACGGAGGCGTCATGGTGGCTCCTGCAGGAGGTTTCCGGAAAGGGGGTTAAAACGCCGTCCTTGCCCGCATGGCGGCTGCGAGCGTGCCGTCGTCGAGATAATCGAGCTCGCCGCCGACGGGCACGCCATGGGCCAGCCGGGTCACCTGGACGTGACAGGAGGCGAGCTCGTCGGTGAGGTAATGCGCCGTCGTCTGGCCCTCGACCGTGGCGTTGACGGCGAGGATAATCTCCGTGACTTCGGGCGCTGCCGCACGGCCGAGAAGGCTGTCGATGGCAAGATCGTCCGGGCCGATCCCATCGAGGGGGGCGAGCACGCCGCCGAGCACATGGTAGCGCGCCTTAGTCGCGGCGGCGCGTTCCAGCGCCCAAAGGTCGCCGACGTCTTCCACCACCACGATGGTGGAAGGATCGCGCGACGGATCGGAACAGACCGAACAGGGGTCACGGCTGTCGATATTGCCGCAAAGGGAGCACACCTTGGCAGCCTCCGCCGCCTCGCGTGCCGCATTGGCGAGCGGCACGAGCAGCGTCTCTTTCTTTTTGATGAGCGCAAGCGCAGCGCGCCGGGCCGAACGCGGCCCGAGCCCCGGCAGGCGCGAGAGGGCCTGGATCAGTTTCTCGATCTCCGGCCCGACAGTGGAAGCGGCCATGATGTCTCGCGCGGAATCCTAGAACGGCAGCTTCATGCCCGGGGGCAGAGGCAGACCGGAGGTGAGCTCCGACATTTTCTCCTGCGTCGCCTGGTCGGCCTTGCCGCGCGCGTCGGCCACGGCAGCGACGACGAGGTCTTCCAGGATCTCCGTCTCGTCCTCTTTCATGAGCGAGGGGTCGATTTTGATGGATTTGAGCGTGCCCTTGCCGTCGACCACGACGGAGACGAGCCCGCCGCCGGAAGAGCCGGCGACCTCCATCGCGGCCACCTCCTCCTGCAGCTCCTGCATCTTTCCCTGAAGCTCTTTGGCTTGCTTCATCATGCCCATGAGATCGCGCATGGTGTCAGTCATCCTCTCTTGATGGGTCGGGCGTCTCACCCGCCTCGTCGTCATCAGTGTCGTCGTCTTCGGGGCGCGAGCGTACGGCGACGATCTCTGCACCCGGAAAGCGTTCCAGAACCTTCTGCACGATCGGATCGGCTTCCGCCTCTGCCATCAGCCGTGCATCTTCAGCCTGCTTCACTTCGCGCAGGGTTTGCGCGCCGCTTGTCTGGCTGACGATGACGACCCAGCGCTGGCCGGTCCATTCCGAAAGGGCAGCCGAAAGCCGTTGCGGCAGATCCGCAAGGGCGCCCTCGTCGAGCGCGATCTCCACCCGCCCGTCCTCGACCTTGACCGGCCGCACGAAGCGTTCGAGCGCGTTGACGAGGCGGATATCACGCCGGGCGCGGCCTTCGGCAACGATGTCGGCAAAACTTTGCAGCTGCGGCCCGGCTTGGCTTTGCGCCGCGCGGGGTGCTGCGGCCGGCTGCTGACGTGGCTCCGGGTGGGCTCGTGTCCCGCCATTGCCCGACTGCACGAGCCGCGCCTGCGGCGGGGGAGGTGGTGCGGCGCCGCCGCCATCGGGGCGCCCCGCAGCACTGCCGGATCGGTCCTGCTCGTCGGCGAGCGCTTTGAGCGCCTCTTCCGGTGTGGGCAGATTGGCGGCGTGGCAGAGCCGCACGATCACCATGTCGGCCGCCTGTTCGGGATGGGCCGCAAGCTGTGCTTCCTGGATGCCTTTCAGGAGGATCTGCCAGGCGCGCGAGAGGATCGAGACCGCGAGTGTTCCCGCGAGCGCTTCCCCCCGCACCCGCTCCGTCTCGGAAATGGCGCTCGAAGGCGCCGTCCCCGGCGCGAGCTTGGAGACGGTCACGTAATGGCAGAATTCCGCAAGATCTGTGAGGACGGTCACCGGGTCGGCGCCGCGCTCGTGCTGCAGCCGCAATTCGGCGAGCGCCGAGGCGGTATCGCCCTTCATCACCTCTTCGAAGAGGTCGACGATGCGGGCACGATCCGCCAGCCCCAGCATATCGTGCACCGTCTCCGCGCCGACCCGGCCGGCGCCATGGGCGACCGCCTGGTCGAGGATGGAAAGCGCATCGCGCACCGAGCCTTCGGCTGCGCGTGCCACCATCCGGAGCGCCTCGGCCTCGACCTCAAAGCCTTCCTTGCCGGCGATGGAATTGAGATGCGTGATGAGTTCCGCGGCATCGACGCGCTTCAGGTCGAAGCGCTGGCAGCGCGACAGCACCGTCACCGGCACTTTGCGAATTTCGGTCGTGGCAAAGATGAACTTCACATGCGGCGGCGGCTCTTCGAGCGTCTTCAGCAGCCCGTTGAAGGCCGCCTTCGACAGCATGTGGACCTCGTCGATGATGTAGACCTTGTAACGCGCCGAGGTGGGTGCGTAGCGGGCCGAATCGATGATGTCGCGGATGTCGTCGATGCCGGTATGGGAGGCGGCATCCATCTCCATGACGTCCGGATGGCGCCCTTCCATGATGGCGCGGCAATGCACGCCCTCTTCGGAAAACTCCACCGTCGGGGCGCCTTCGCCCTCTTTGGGCTGGTAATTGAGCCCGCGGGCGAGAATCCGCGCCGTGGTGGTTTTGCCGATGCCTCTGACACCCGTCAGCATCCAGGCATGCGGGATGCGCCCGGCCCTGAAAGCGTTTTTCAGGGTGCGCACCATCGCCTCCTGGCCGATCAGATCATCGAAGCCGGAGGGGCGGTATTTGCGGGCGAGAACCTGGTAGCCGGGCGCAGCGCTCATCAGCTTCTTTTAGAGCATGATCGGCTTGGGTTGAATGCCGAACGCAATAAGCGCTCCAAACGATGTTCCCTTTTATGCCGCGCCAACGAAAAGGCCGCCTTGCGTGGCGGCCTGATTGAAGAAGGAGACTGGACGACGACCCGCGCCGAATTCGTTGGGGCTGCTTCCTTCCGGACCTGACCCGATTGGCGAAAGACGCGCCCGTCGCCAGCCTCCCGGCGCCTATATGACGATTTTGCGCCGCGCCTGCAAGGGGAGCGCACGACTTGCGCGATGGGGCGCTTTGTCCGAGGCCGAAGACAGGCGGCGCGGCCGCTAAACGCCGCGTGCCGTGACGATCTCCGAGACGAAGGCCGCGAGGTTGTCGGTGACGAAATCGACATGCTCCGCGCCGTCATGACCCTCCATCTCCCATTCGGCATGGAAGACTTCGCGCGTGCCAGACGGCACGACGAGGACGGTGCGCATGCCGAAATCTTTCGGCACGACGAGGTTGCGCGACAGGTCTTCGAACATGGCCGCCCTGGCGGGGGCGATATCGAAACGCTCGATGAAGCGCCGATACGTCTCTTCGCGCGGCTTCGGCAGGAGGTCGGCGGCGACGATGTCGAAGATGTCTTCGAAATGATCGGAGAGGCCGAGCTGCGTCGCCGTCTGCTCCGCATGCGCGCGTGAGCCATTGGTGAAGATGAATTTGCGGCCGGGCAGGCGAGCGATCGCCGCGGCGAGTTCCGGGGCCGGGGCGAGCGCCGAGCGGTCGATGTCGTGCACGAATTCCAGAAAGCTGTCGACGTCGACGTCGTGTTCCAGCATCAACCCGCGCAGCGATGTGCCATGCCGCTCGTAAAATTCTTTCTGGATACGGTGGGCTTCAGCCTCGTCGACATTCAAGAGATTCCGGACATAGCTGCGGATGCGCTCGTCGATCTGCGCGAACAGGTTCGAATCGCGAGGATAGAGGGTATTGTCGAGATCAAAGATCCATGCCTCCACCTCCGCAAAGACGCTGAGATCTTCACGGCTGTGGGGTGCGATGTCTTCTGCTGCAAGTGCGTTCATGCGGTCTGCTTACGCGATTTCGTAAACATGTGCACGGCTTGCTTTGGTGAGGCTGACATGGCTGCGTGGCCACAGCTCCGGGCCTCGTCACCGAAGATTTTCGTGCGAGGCCGTTGCGGAGACCGCGTTCTTTTCTACCCGCCGGTCCCGGCATCAGGCGCCCGCCAGCCGTTCCGATGACAACGCCGTCCGTCCTGTCCATCCGCTTTTCGGGAGAGGATGGACAGCGATAATATAACAAGATATATAACCGGTTATCGAAAAGGAGGATCCATTGCCGGAAGATGTGGTTCGCGCGCTTGGCTTCCTCTGCCTCGGCACCCGCCTGAGGCGCATCGGCGAACGGCTTCAGGCCGACACCGATGCGATCCTGGCAACGAAGGAACTGGCGATTAACGCCAGCAACTATCCCTATCTCGCAAGCCTCGACCGCCTCGGATCGATGACGCTCGGAGATCTGGCCGAGGCCGTCGGTGTCAGCCAGCCGGGCGCGACGCGGGCCGTCAATCAGCTGATTGCCCAGGGCCTCCTCAAGGCCGAGGCCTCGCTAGAGGATCGGCGGCGCAAGATCGTCGATCTCACCGATGAGGGCCGGCAATTGGTGGAAGTCGGCAAGCGCGAGCTCTGGCCGCGCATCGAGGCGGCGGTAGCCGATCTCTGCCAAGGCCTCCGCGGGCCACTCCTTCAGCAGCTCGCCGCGCTCGAAGACAGTCTCGCCGAGGCGTCGCTTGCCCGCCGTACGGAGGAGCAGTCAGAACCATGAGCCCGATCGAGGAAGAGAACCTCCGCCGCCCGATCTGGACGGCGCTCGTCACCCGACATGCCCATCTCGCCGAGGGCAGCGCGGGTGCCCGCCGATATCCGGCCGATACCAGCCCCTTCGTTGCGACAAAGGATAATGGCAAGGAGAGCCTCGCCGCGCTGGAGAGGCTCTGCCGTCCGGGCGAGCGGATGGTCTTCCTGCAGCGCGATCCTGTCACTTTGCCTGAGGGTGTGGCGGTCGCCATGGAGGCTGACGGTGTCCAGATGGTGGGCGAGGGGTCTTTCTCGCGGATCGAGGATCCCCGGATCGTTCCGCTCGGACCCGACGATGCAGAGGCGATGCTGGCGCTTGCCGAATTGACGAAACCCGGGCCGTTTTCCTTGAAAGCCCAGAGCCTCGGCAGCTTCTGGGGCGTGAAAGAGAATGGCAGGCTGATCGCCATGGCGGGCGAGCGGCTGAAACTGCCGGGGATGACGGAACTCAGCGGCCTTTGTACACGGCCGGAGGCGCAAGGGCGTGGTCTCGGCCGCTCCCTTCTCGCCTTTGTTGCGGGCGAGATCGTCGCCCGCGGCGAGCGCGTCTTCCTGCATGCCTACGCCTCAAACGAGAACGCGATCCGGCTCTACGAGGCCTGCGGCTTTCGCCTCCGCACCCATATGCATGTCGTCATGGCAGATAAGGCGTAAGGAAAAGCGCGCCCGTCGACCCTGCTCTCAGGCGGTGCGTTCCGGGGCTCCGTCGGGGCGGATGCGCGTTCCGGCGCCGTGCACCGTGAAGAGCTCCAGGAGCACCGAATGCGGCGCCTTGCCATCGACGATCACGACGCTTTCGACGCCCCGTTCCACCGCCTCGATGCAGGTTTCCACCTTCGGGATCATGCCGCCGCTGATGGTGCCGTCGGCGATGAGGGCCCGTGCTTCGGCGACGGTGAGCTCGTCGATCAGCTTGCCCGATTTGTCGAGCACGCCGGAGACGTCGGTAAGGAAGAGGAGCCGCTTGGCTTCGAGCGCGCCGGCGATGGCGCCGGCAAAAGTGTCGGCATTGATGTTGTAGGTCTCGCCGTCGCGGCCAGGCGCCACCGGGGCAATGACCGGGATCATCTCAGAACGCGCAAGAAGGTCGAGCAGCGTCCGGTCGACCTCCACCGGCTCACCGACGAAGCCGAGATCGACCACCTTCTCGATATTGGAATCGGGATCGACGACGGTGCGCTTCAGCTTTTCGGCGAAGACCATATTGCCGTCCTTGCCGCAAAGCCCGATCGCCCATTCGCCCTGCGCGTTGATGAGCGCGACGATCTCTTTGTTGATCGACCCGGCCAGCACCATCTCGACCACTTCGACGGTTTTGCGGTCGGTCACCCGCAGGCCGCCCTTGAATTCCGAGACGATGCCCATCTTTTCAAGCATGCCGCCGATTTGCGGTCCGCCGCCATGGACGACGATCGGGTTGACTCCGGATTGCTTCAAGAGAGCGATATCGCGGGCGAAGGCCGTGGCGAGATGCTGATCGCCCATGGCATGCCCGCCATATTTGACGACCACCGTTCGCCCCTCGTAGCGCTGCATATAAGGCAGGGCCTCGGAAAGAAGTCTCGCCTGATCGTATGCTTCGCTCTTGGTGGCTTCGCTCATCGATGGCTCCGAAGATCAAGGGCCGGAAGGCGTCTATAACGCGTGGCCGAGGAAGAGGATCTGGAGGGCGTCGGCAACCGGCGCTTCAGGGCGCGGTGTCTAGCAAGTCTCGCTCGCCTTGCCAATCAATGAGCGCAGCGGCGGCCGTGCGGACGCCTTCAAGGCCGCTATCCTTGAAGCTCGACGTGGCCAGAATCTCCGGAAAAGCGGCGGGGCGCTTGCGGATCGCTTCCGCGGTCGCCTCGATCAGGCGCTTGAGCTCGCCGGGTTTCGGCTTGTCGGCCTTCGTCAGGACGATCTGGTAGGTGACGGCCGCCGTATCGAGTTCCTTCATCACGGTGAGATCGGCCGCTTTGAGCCCGTGGCGAGCGTCGACGAGAAGAAAGACGCGCCGGAGCGTCGCCCGTCCCTTCAGGTAGTCGTGGATGAGCTTCGTCCAGTCCTCCACCTTGTCCTTCGGCGCCTTGGCAAAGCCATAGCCGGGCATGTCGACGAGGGCGATGAGAGGTTCCTCGCCGCTGTCGCCTGGACGATCTGGGACGAAGAAATTGAGCGCCTGCGTGCGCCCCGGCGTCTTGGAGGTGCGGGCGAGGTCCTTCTGGCGCGTCAGCGCGTTGATCAGGCTCGATTTGCCGACATTCGAGCGACCGGCGAAGGCGATCTCGACGGGGCCTTCTGGAGGAAGCGCCGCGAGGTTGGGCGCGGAGGCGACATAACGCCAGGGAGAGCCCCAGGGATTGGCCTGTCGGCTGCTCCGTTCGCTGTCACTTTGGCCCTCAGGCGGCTCATGCGGCATGGCTTGATCTCACCTGTTCGGGGAGCGGCCGGCACCTTGCCGGCCGCTTTCGCCTATTCGGCGGGCGTGTCGGACTTGCGGCCGAAGAGGCCCTTCATATTGTCCCACAGCTCGATCTTCACGCCGTTGCGCCGCATGATGATGCCCTGCTGCAGCACCGACAGGAAGTTGTTCCAGGCCCAGTAGATGACGAGACCGGCCGGGAACGACGCCAGCATGAACATGAAGATCAAGGGCATCCAGTTGAAGATCATCGCCTGTGTCTTGTCGGGCGGCTGCGGGTTCATGCGCATCTGCACGAACATCGTGAGACCCATGATGAGCGGCCACACGCCGAGATGCAGGAAACTCGCCTCGAACGGCAGCAGCCCGAACAGGTTGAAGATGTTCGTCGGATCGGGCGCCGAAAGGTCTTTGATCCAGCCGAAGAACGGCGCATGCCGCATCTCGATGGTGACGAAGAGCACCTTGTAGAGCGAGAAGAACACCGGGATCTGAATGAGCACTGGCCAGCAGCCGGCAAGCGGATTGATCTTCTCCCGCCTGTAGAGCTCCATCATCTCCTTCTGCATCGCCGGCTTGTCGTCTTTGTAGCGCTCTTGCAGCTTTTTGATCTGCGGCTGCATCTTCTTCATCTTCGACATCGAGGCGTACGACTTGTTCGCCAGCGGGAAGAAGATGGCTTTGACGATGACCGTGACGGCGAGGATCGCCAGGCCGAAATTGCCGAGGAACCGGAACAGGAAGTCGATGACGAAGAACATCGGCTTCGTCAGGAAATAGAACCAGCCCCAGTCGATCAGCAGGTCGAGCCGGTCGATGTCGAAGCTCTGCTCGTACTGCTTCAGGAGCGTGACGACCTTGGCGCCGGCGAAAAGCAGCGTCTCGTGATTGGCCGAAGCGCCGGGCTCGACGGTGACGGCATCGCCCAGAAAATCCGCCTGATAGGTCGGCACAGCTCCGTCTTCGGTCCGCAGAAAGCGGCCCTGGAACGGTGATTTGCCGCGCGGAATGAGGGCGGACGCCCAGTATTTGTCGGTGATGCCGAGCCAGCCGTCATTCGTCTTTGCGGGCGTGACGGACTCGTCCTCGAGATCCTTGTATTTGACTTCCTTGAGGCCTTCGTCGCCGAAGACGCCGATCGGGCCTTCATGCAGGATGTAGAAGCTGCGACCGCCCGGCGTGCCGTGCCGGCTGATCAGGCCATAAGGATAAAGCGTTACGGGCGCGCCGGAGGAATTCTCCACGCTTTGCGACACCGTGAACATGTAATTGTCGTCGACCGCGATCTGGCGCTTGAAGACGAGACCCTGGCCGTTGTCCCAGGTGAGGGTGACAGGCTTGTCCGGCGTCAGCGTCTCCGCGTCGGCCTGCCAGACCGTATTGGCGTCCGGAACCGCCGGCCCGCCCGCAGAGGCCACCCAGCCGAAATCGGCATAATAGGGGTCGGCACTGCCGATCGGCGAGAAGAGCTCGATCATCGGGCTCTTCGGATCGGGCGTCGCGTGGTAGCGCTTCAGATCGAGTTCGTCGATGCGTCCGCCGACGAGGCTGATGGAGCCTTGAAGTGCCGGTGTATCGACGGCAAGCCGGGGCGTATCGGCGGCGGGCTCGGCCGTGCCGCCCGTTGCAGGCGCCGTCTCGCTCGCGGAAGGCGGAATTTGCGGGGCCGCGCCGGCCGGGGCATCGGCACCTGCGGGCGCGGTCGCGCCTGGCGTGCCGGCAACCGACGTTTCCTGGTCCGTCGCCTGCTGCACCTCTTCCTGCTGTTGCTGGCGCTGCGCTTCGATGCGCGGTCCGGCGACGAAGTACTGCCAGCCGAGCAGGATCGCCAGCGACAGGGCGATGGCGATAATGACGTTACGGTTGTTGTCCATCAGCGTCCCGTCCTCCGCGCTCGGGCGGAATTTCAATGGGGCCGCGGCGCTTTCTGCGCGAACGGCTCGAATGGTCGTGGTGAGCCGTCTCGCTCGAAGCGGTGAGCGCCGTGGAGAATGCGCCGACCAAATCGGCGAAATCGGCTCGAAGTGCCGGCAAACGTGCGATGACGACGAGGTCGCGCCCGGTCTGCTGTCGATCGCTGACAGCCTCCCGTGCCGCCTCTTTCAGGCGCCTGCGGATACGGTTGCGCACCACCGCCTGGCGGGCCACGCGTTTGGACACCGTAAAGCCGATGCGCCCCTCTTCTGAATCGCCGCGATCACGGCTTTCCAGAACGAAATAGGGACCTGCCCGGCGAAAGCCCTTGCGAGCTGCCAGGAAGTCCCTTCGTTTTTTGAGGCGCTGCATGGCGCCGAAGCTTACGCAGACAGGCGCTTGCGTCCCTTCGCACGTCTGCGGGCGAGAACCTTGCGGCCGTTCTTGGTGGCCATGCGAGCACGGAAGCCATGGCGACGCTTGCGCACGAGGCGGCTCGGTTGAAAAGTCCGTTTCATAATCGTTCTGCCGCCTGCGGCAGCCCTCAAGCTGGTGAACGGAAGTCAGCCGGCACCTATGACCGAAATGCTGCTTCGATGTTCGGAATTCGGACCGTGCGCCATTGCGGCACGGTGCTTTTCGCGTGCGCGATATAGTGGCAATGCCTGGCCGAAGTCAACGCGCGTTCCAAAGGTCATGTGCGCATGAGAGAATGATCGCGTGATGTTCAATTCCGAGTGAAGCTCGCCTTCTCCCGGCCTGAATGCCTTACCTGGGGTCTGAGAGGGCTCCGTCGCGCGCGACATCAAATATCGTGTCGAGCGGCTGAGGAACACGAACAAGGCAGCGCCGAAGGATCGCAGGCGAATGGCCGAGAACAATGTTGGGACGAAAGTCAGGGAACGAAGAGCGGATGGACGAGACGAAACCGAAGGCACGATGGGGGATGCCATAGAGGAGCATCCCCCCAGCGAAGCGCCGCGCGCGCTTTGGCTGCGTTTCCTGCCGGTCGGGATTGTCGTGCTCCTGCTCCTCCTGCTCTATGCGGGGGGCTTTCAGGAGTTTCTCTCTCTCAAGGCTCTTCAAGAAGAGAGCGAAGCCCTCAAAGGCTTTGTTGACGACCGACTCGCGCTTGCCGGGCTTCTCTATGTCATTGTCTATATCACCCTCGTCGCCGTCTCCTTTCCGGGGGCGAGCATCGTCACGATCGCGGGCGGATTGCTCTTTGGCTGGGTGCTGGGCGGCGCCTTGTCGGCCGTGGGCGCCACGATCGGCGCTTGCATCATCTTTCTCATTGCCCGCACGTCGTTCGGCACGGTCCTTGCCCGCCGTGCCGGCCCGCGCCTGAAACGCCTGCGGGCAGGCTTCCAGGAAGACGCCTTTCATTATCTTCTGTTTTTGCGCCTCGCGCCGATCTTTCCGTTCTGGGTGATCAATCTTGCCCCGGCGCTTTTCGACATGCGTCTCGGCCCCTATGCGCTTGCGACCTTCCTCGGCATTCTTCCGGGCACTTTCGCGTACTCCTATTTCGGCGAGGGCGTGGGCACGGCTCTCGACGAAGAGGGGCCGGTCTTTTCGACGCAGCTTCTTCTCGGTTTTGCCGTCCTTGCCCTTGCCGCTCTTCTGCCCATCATGTTGAAGCGCTGGAGGGCCCGAGTTGCCGGCAAAAAGACGTGACCGTTTGACGTGACAGAAGAGATCAAGACCGACATTTGTGTGATCGGCGCAGGCTCCGCCGGCCTGACGCTCGCGGCGGCCGCATCCGCTTTCGACGTTCCGACAGTTCTGGTCGAGAACGGCAGGATGGGCGGCGATTGCCTGAACTATGGTTGCGTGCCTTCGAAGGCCCTGATTGCGGCGGCGCGGCATGTGGCACATCTGCGCGAGGCGCCGGCCTTCGGCGTCAACGCTGGGGCTGCCGACGTCGATTTCGCGGCCGTTCACACTCATATTCGCTCTGTCATCGCGGCGATCGCACCCAACGATTCGCAGGAGCGTTTCACCGGCCTCGGCGTGCGCGTCATTCGCGAAAGGGCGTCGTTCCTCGACCGGCGCACGATCATCGCTGGCGAGACGCGCATCAGCGCGCGTCGCTTCGTCATCGCCACAGGCTCGTCGCCGCAGGTGCCCGACATCGAAGGGCTGGACGGCCTCGATTATCTGACCAACGAAACCCTCTTCGATCTGACGAAACTGCCGACCCATCTCATCGTCATCGGTGGCGGACCGGTGGGCATGGAGATGGCGCAGGCGTTTCGCCGCCTCGGCTCGGAGGTCAGCCTCCTGGAGAGGGGACGCGTCCTCTCCCATGACGATCCTGAGCTTGCCGATCACGTTCGCCGCCGTCTCGTCGCCGAAGGCGTCACCATTCATGAAGAGACGGAGATTTTGCGCGTGGCCCGGCGCGGACGCTACGGCGTGCGCGTGCATATTAAAAAGTCCGACGGCAGCGAAGAGGCCGTCGATGGGACGCAGATCCTGGTCGCGACGGGCCGCCGGCCGAATGTTGGCAGGCTCGATCTCGACAAGGCCGGGGTCGATTTCGATGAGGCCGGCATCAAGGTGAGCGCCAACCTGCGCACCCGCAATCGTCGCGTCTATGCCGTCGGCGACGTGACCGGCGGACCCAATTTCACCCATTGGGCCGGCTATGAGGCTGGGCTCTTGCTGCGTCCGCTGCTGTTTCGGATCGGCGCGCGGCCGCAACGCGACCTTCTGCCCTGGGTCACCTACACCGATCCGGAACTCGCGCATGCCGGCTTGACGCTTGAGGAGGCGGAGCGGCGCCATGGCCATGTGCGGGTCTTGCGCTGGCCCGTCGCTGAGAACGATCGCGCCCGGGCGGAACGGCAAACGGAGGGGCTGATCCGCCTCGTCACGACGCGCCAGGGTCGCCTCCTCGGTGTCGACATTGTGGCTCGCAATGCGGGCGAGATGATTGCCCCCTATGCGCTGGCGCTCTCGAAACGTCTCAAGGTGCGCGATATGATGGGTATGCTCCTGCCTTATCCGACTGTTTCGGAGGTGGGAAAGCGCGCGGCGACGAGCTTCTATCTCCCGGTCCCGAATAAGGCGAAGGCGCTCGCACGTTTTCTGCGCCGCTTCGGCTGAAGGGCAGGCGCGAATGCGGCCTGTTGTGATGTGACGCGTGCGAGGATCGCGAGGCGTCTGAGGAGTGTTTGGTGGCGCTTGAGGAAAAGCCCCCGGAGAACATGACGAGAAAGTCGCGGCTTGCCGAGCTGTGGCCGGTGCGCGGGCTGTCGGGCAAGCTTCTCGTGCTGACGATCACCTTCGTCATGGTCGCGGAAGTGCTGATCTACGTGCCTTCGATCGCCAATTTCCGCAATATGTGGCTCGACGAGAAGCTCGAGGCGGCGTCGATTGCGGCCCTTGCGGGATCAAGCCCCGGCGCAGCTCCTTTCCCCGAAGATCTGCAGAAGCGTCTCTTGCAGGCGATCGGCATGGAAGCGATCGCGATGATGGAGAACGGCCAGCATATCCTGATCGCGGCCGGCAACATGCCGGAAGAAGTGGCGGTCCATCAAGATCTGCGCGAATTGGGACCTGCAGAGGCGATCGCGGCGGCCTTCGGCACGCTCTTTTTGGGGGGCGGGGATCGGCTCATCCGTGTTTCGGGAGAGCCTCCGGCCGGCATGGCGATGTTCGAAATCGTGCTGCGCGAGGATGGCCTGCGCCAGGCCATGCTGCGGTACTCACGCAATATCCTGCTTCTCTCCATGGCGATTTCCGTCATCACCGCCTCCTTCGTCTATCTGGCGTTGAGGCGGATGATCGTGCGGCCCATCCAGAAACTCGCCGCCAGCATGCAGGACTTTTCCGCCGATCCGGAGGATGTGCGCTGCGAGGTCACGCCGACCGGCCGCCATGACGAGATCGGCCGCGCGGAGGAGCGTTTCGCCGAAATGCAGGCGGCCTTGCGCGACATGTTGCATCAGCGCCGGCATCTCGCCAATCTCGGGCTCGCAGTCTCCAAGATCAATCACGACCTGAGAAACATCCTGGCTTCCGCCCAGCTCTTCTCAGACCATCTCGGCGAGGCGCAGGACCCGCTCGTGCGCCGCATCGCGCCGAAGCTCGTGGGCACGATCGATCGGGCGATCGGCTACACCCGCTCGGTTCTCGCCTATGGCCGCGCCGAAGAGGCGGAGCCCGTGCGCCGGCTCGTCTCCGCCCGGCGGCTGGTGGAGGAGGTGGCGGAAATCTTGAGCCTGACGCCGGACGGCACGGTTGTTTTCGAAAACCGGGTCCCGGGCGACCTGGAGATCGACGCCGACCCCGACCAGTTCTTCCGTGTCATGCTCAACCTCTGCCGCAATGCCCAGGAGGCTCTCGTGTCGGATGAAAACGCCTCCGTCATCCGCCGCCTTTGGGTCGAGGGAGAACGCACGGGCGCGGTCGCGCGCCTGCGTGTTTGTGACACGGGGCCGGGCCTTCCGAAGCGGGCGCGCGAGGCGCTGTTCAAACCCTTCCAGGGCTCCACGCGGCCGGGCGGTGTCGGGCTCGGTCTTGCGATCGCGCAGGAGATCGTGGCTGCCCATGGTGGAGAAATAGAGCTTTTGGAGCGGGCTGGGGCCGGAACCGTCTTCCAGATCGAGATCCCCGACCGTCCGGCGCGGCTGGCTGATATGCGCGATCGCCGCAAAGCATAAAAGCCGTGAAAGAGGCGGCGAGAGGTGCTTGCAATCCGTCTTCTGAGCGATTAGGTGTGTCGCTCCGCGCCGCACCCGATGGGTTGCGACGACCGCGGCAAGCACCGGTAGCTCAGCTGGATAGAGCACCAGACTACGAATCTGGGGGTCAGGGGTTCGAATCCTCTCCGGTGCGCCATTTCCTTTCTATTTCATAGAATTTTGAGGGCGTTCTGGCTCAGTTGCGCCTGGTTGTCGGCTCCGGGCGGCAAGCGTGTGGTACGCTCAGTCCAACGATCCCGGTGCTCGTGCCTCTAGATGTGCGGATCGCCGTTCTGCAGTTATCTCCAGTTTCTGACTGTTTACTCCCTGGGTCTGTATGTGGATGCCCCATCCGCCGATACCAAGGCCGACAGCGAGCGCAGTTATTCTCTCAAGGTTTCCATTGGGCGGCGGAGCCATTAGCTCAGCCTGCATCACCTGCAACGTGGCCTGTTGCAGCTCGCAATCCGCGGTGAAGCAGAGTGTTGCCGTGGCTAGGCCACATCATCTCTTTTTCGCGCGATTGAGGCAATTCGCAGCGATCGGATGCCGAGGACAACGTCGACGGAGCGTGAAACCGAAGTTACGTTTCGGTGATGGAGTGGCTTCGTGGGATCGACTGGACGGCTGTGGGCGCGATGCTTTCGGGGATTGGAACAATCCTCGGAGCGTGCGCAGTTATTTATGCTGCACGCAAAGGCAGTGATACATTTCAGCAATGGCGTCGGCAAAAACACGAGGAACGGCGTATCCATCTGGCCGAGCAAATCTTGGCGCTGGCCTACAAACTAAAGCAGGTTATTCGGAGCATCCGTTCGCCGATGATGATGGCGGGCGAAATTGTCGCCGTAGAGGCAAACTTGCGAGAGAAGGGGGTGATTGATGACAGCACGCCCGAAGGCGCCAAGGGCTTTTTAATCACGGCTCAAGGGACATTATCGAGATCGGAGCAGTTTCGAGATGACTGGAACAAACTCGTTGACACCATGCCCACCGCCAAGGCGATCTTTGGTGATGAGGTTGAACAACAGCTGAATGAATTCTGGAACCAGCGACATGAGATCATAGCTGCGGCACAAAACTATGCTCGTATCCGGGACTTGCCTACTGAAGTTCGGGAGGACCTGATAAAGAAGGAGATCGCCCGCAAAGAGAAGCTCGAAAAGGTCCTGTGGTTCGGATTTGGTGAAAATGGTGCCGATGCAGTCGCTGAAGCGGTCGATGATGCTGTCGTTACGCTAGAGAATCTGCTTTTGCCGATCATCCGTTCCGACACGCCACGTGGTACCGGAATTTGAGCTGCAGCGCCTGCCGCCATTTTCCGAAATTGCGAGAAGTTTTTCGCCCACTCAGCACGGCAGCGCCGCCGGTATGCTGCTCGATATTCGCGGCCCCAACGAAAAACGAGGCGGCCGTCGTCTTGGGCCACCTCGTTGATTCGTCTTTGCGCCGTTATCGGCTGCGGGTGCGCTGAACGTCCGATCCTCTAACCTCAGGCGAGGACGTGGCCGAAACCTCCGGCTTAAAGCTAGCCGGCTTCTTCCAGAACGCGGCGGGCGATGCGGAAGCATTCCACCCCGCACGGCACGCCGGCATAGATCGCCACGGCGTGCCTTGCTTCCGTCTGCCGCAACGCGCAGACATTGCGTGTGACGGCCATCTCGCGACTTTGTCGCCGCCAGTCATGTCACCCTGCCGTGTTCCGCGAGGAAGTCGAGCAGCGCCCGCACGCGCGATGGCAGCGGGCCGCCCTGGCCGAGATAGACTGCGTGGAAGGCTTCCTTCTCGCCTGCATCGAGATGGGCGAGGACCGGCACGAGGCGGCCGGCGCTCATGTCTTCGCGCACGGTGAAGGCGGCGATGCAGGCTTTCCGAAAACGAGCGCATGTCGGCGGGCGCGTGAGGCTGTCGGGCCATGTCCCCTGTCAGACCATTTCCAAGGAATGGTCTTCGATCCATTCGTCGAAAGCGACGATAAGAGGGCTGAGCGATCTTCCCCGTTCGGTGAGCGAGTATTCGACGCGCGGAGGGACCTCAGGGTAGGCGAATCGGGTCACCAGACCCGCACCTTCGAGCCGTTTGAGCGTCTGGATCAGCATCTTTTCGGAGATGCCGCCGATCCCGCGCCGGGACACAGCTTTTACCGGATCGCCAGCCAGGGGCAGCATGTTCTGGTGGTGGGAGACATCGTCCACGCCGCCGAAGTGCAGTTTTCACACCCCAACGTCACGGCGGATTTCGACGCCGGTCCGGCGCAGGCTCGCGCGACGCGCGAACGCACGCTTTCCGAGCTGGCTGAGACGCACGAGCTCGTTGCGGCCGAGCATGTCAGCTTCCCGGGTCTCGGCCACGTGACGCAGAACGGCAGCGGTTATCAATGGACGCGCAGCCTTACCAGGGGGCGGTCACCAAGGCGGCCGAGTGATCCGCTTCCCCGTGATTGGCTTCCCGTGATCCACCTCAGCGGGATCCACGTCGCCGGGCCATCGGCTTCGGCATGAAGGAGAACTATGGCGCAGACATCGCTCTCACCTTCGCCCGGTGCGGTTCGTCATCGCTTTTTGCGCTCGCGCCCACGTCTCGATGTTTTATCCCGCATGGTGATGGGGCATCGTTGCCGGCCGAAGAGAACTCGCACCTGGGAAAGGTCTCCGATGCGCATGTATCAGGTCGACGCCTTCACGGATCAGCTCTTTGCCGGCAATCCGGCCGCCGTTCTGGTGCTTGAGAGCTGGCTGCCCGACAAGCTGATGCTGGCGATCGCACAAGAGAACAATCTCGCCGAGACCGCCTTCGTGAAGCCTCGCGCGGATGGCGTCTGGGATCTGCGCTGGTTCGCCCCCGCCCACGAAGTGGACTTCTGCGGACATGCCACTTTGGCGACGGCGCACATCCTTTTCACGACCTGTGCGGCAACCTCCCCGCTCATCTTTCATACGCGCATGGGCGAGTTGCGGGTGGCAAAAGACGCTGGCGGATATCGCCTCGATATTCCCTGCCTGCGGCCCAAGATGATCGAGGCTCTGCCGTCTGAAATCGGGCGCATTTTTCCTTCGCCGCCCGTCGCTATCTTCCGCAATTTCGAGAATTTCTTCATCGATCTGGGCGATGCGGACGCCGTACGCGGTTTCGTTCCGGACCTGGCCGCAATCGCCCGTCTCGGGCCTGTCGGCCTGGTCGTCACGGGCCGGGAAACGCGCGAAGACGGAGCTGATTTCGTCTCTCGCTATTTTGCCCCGGGCGCGGGCATCCCCGAAGATCCCGTGACCGGGTCGATCCACGCGACGCTCGTGCCGTATTGGGCAGAGAGGCTTGGGCGCCAGAAGCTTCTCGCCTACCAGGCCTCGCCCCGCGGCGGATGGCTGAACTGCGAGCTGACCGAGAACCGCGTTCTGCTGGCAGGCAATGCCGTGACCTTCATGAAGGCGACGCTTTCTCTTCCAGACGACACAGAGGCAGGCCGAGGTGGAGGCGGGGCGAGTCGCGCCTGAGCGGCGTTCGTCGACGGGCCGATTTGCGCCGGAAGTCGCGACCAGGGCCGCTGGGATTCAGGAACGCCGTTATGCCCGCGCTTCATCGGTCGCAAGGGCGCCCAGCCAGAGCTGAAATGCAGTGGCTGTCGAGGGGTCTTCCGGCTCTCGCGCCGAAAGCAGAACATAGGCGCTGCCATCCGCGCGGAAGCCTTGGGGCGCGGCAAGCAGTCCGGCCCGAATATCGTCCTGCACGAGATGCCACGGCCCGATTGCAACGCCCAGGCCCGCCACGGCGGCCTGCAGGCTGAAATAGAAATGCTCAAAATCCTGTCGGGGGTTGGCCGAATAAGTCTCGCCGGTGATTTCGGCCCATGTCGTCCAGGCCGATGGCCGCGTGCGCGTATGCAGCAGCATGGTCGTTGCATTCATCCGATTGGAACCGAAAAACTCCCCAGCCTTGTCGGGACGGCAGACCGGGCCGATCCGTTCGTCGAAAAGATGCTGCGAGAGGTAGGTTTCCGGCCAGGTGAAGTCATTGCGGCGTATGGCGAGGTCGATCCCCGATCCGAGGGACACCGGCCCGCCACCGGCCAGCAGGCGCACATCAGCTGTCGGATGTGCGGCATGGAAGAGCGGCATCCGGGGGATAAGCCAGCGCATCATCAGGGTCGGTTCGCATGAGATCGTGACGGGCGCGTCGGCATGTTCCTCCTTGATGCGCTGTGCTTCCTCTTCGATTTCCCCAAGACCGCGCGCCACCACCTGCGCCAGCCTGCGTCCGGCGTCCGTCAGAAAAACCGCACGGTTTCGGCGCTCGAAAAGCGCTGTGCCGAGATCGTCTTCAAGCAGCCTCACCGCGCGGCTGATCGCGCCATGCGTCAAATTCAGCCGATCAGCGGCCTTGCTGAAGCTCTCAAGCTCGGCAGCCACCCGAAAACAGGCGAGCGCGGGGAGCGATGTGATGTGCCGACCCATATGTCATTTATTTTCACATATTCGGTCAGAAGTCATCGTTTTTGCCACTGCTCTCACGGCGCTACCCAAGGGAAAAACCGAAGGGGCACGCTATGGCCGAATGGCTCGCGGTCATCACCATCACCATCTTCGCCGTCATCAGTCCGGGGCCGGACTTCGCCATGGTGTCGCGCAACTCGCTGTCGCTTTCCCGGCGGGCCGGTGTTTTGACCGCGCTCGGCATCGGCATGGGGGTGCTGGTTCATGTGAGCTACACGCTGCTCGGCATCGGGGTGCTGATCCGCGAGTCACCGGGCCTGTTCAACATCCTGAAGCTGGTTGGCGCGGCCTATCTGGTCTGGTTGGGTGCAAAGATGCTGTTCAGCCGCAAGGCCGGGGGACCGGCGGCGGTAAACGAAACGGCTCCGTCTGACCTGGAGGCCTTGCGGATCGGCTTTCTGACGAACGCTTTGAATCCGAAGACCACGATCTTCATCGTCAGCCTGTTCATGCAAGTTGTTCAGGTGGATACGCCGCTGGTGACGCGGATCTCCTACGGGCTCTTCATCTCGCTGGCTCATGTGGTGTGGTTTACCATGGTCAGTCTGTTCTTCGGCGCACCACGCATCCAGAAGCAGATCTTCAATGTGCGTCATTGGATCGACAGGGTTTTCGGCATGTTGCTGGTCGGCTTCGGGATTGCGTTGGCAGCGACCAATCTAGGGTCTTGAGTGTCCGATAGATCGCCGGCTGGGCTTGAGATCCGCATCGCTGCGCTGCTGAGCGCCCGGGGGACAGCCCCGACCGCATCGAAGAGCGCGATGACAGCGCCGTTGATGATCTGATCAAGCCGTTCGCTCTGGAAGAGGTGCTTGCGTGCAAGCGGGCGATGCGCCGCCTCCGAACTCGACCTGGTCGAACCGCATGGGACGGGCGCGATCCCTGAAGCGTTCACCTCTTTTTGTAGCGAAGCGCGTCGACGAGAAGGGCGAAGGCGGGAGATTGCTGGCGCCGGCTCGGATAGTAGAGATGGTAGCCCGAGAACGGCTCGCACCAATCCGTAAGCACGCGGACGAGGCGCCCGTCGTCGAGATGCGGCCGGGCCTCGGCCTCGGGCACATAGGCCAGTCCGAGACCTGCGAGCGCGGCCTTCAGGAGCATCGCAACGCTGTTGAAGACAAGCTGTCCGTCGACGCGCACACGCAGCTCTCGCCCGTTCTTTTGAAACTCCCAGGCATAAAGCCCGCCATGGGTGGGCAGCCGCAGATTGATGCAATTGTACGCGGTGAGATCCTGTGGCGTTTGCGGGCGGGACCTCGTCTCGAAATAGCCGGGGCTTGCCACAACGGCCATCCGCATATCGGGACCGATGGGGACGGCGATCATGTCCTTCGCCACCATTTCGATGCTGCGCACCCCGGCATCGTAGCGCTCGGCGACGATGTCGGTCAGGCCGAAATCGATGACGATCTCCACCTTGATGTCGGGATAGTCCGGCAGGAAGCGTTCAAGCGCCGGCCACAGCACCATCGTCGCGGCATGTTCATCGGCGGTGATGCGGATCGTGCCGGCAGGTTTCTCGCGCAATTCGCTCAAGGCGGCCAACTCCGCGTCGATCTCGTCGAGACGTGCTCCGAGCACGAGCTCCAGACGCTCGCCGGCTTCCGTCGTCTGCACGCTGCGCGTGGTGCGCGAGAGCAGGCGCAGCCCGAGCCGGCTTTCCAGATTGCGGATCGTCTGACTGAGAGCAGATTGCGAGACGCCGAGATTCGCCGCCGCCTTGGTGAAGCTGCGTGCCCGGGCAACGGCTAGAAAGGCAGCGAGATCGTTGAGGTTTTCGGAGGGCATAGATTAGGCCAGCTAATAAGTGTGTTCAGATAATATGGCCTAATTGGAAAAATAGGAGTGATTATATCTGTGGCCAAGGCGCCGATGGAGGCGTCCACGCATTCTCAGGCGAGAAGGAGGCCAGAATGGATATCAAACGCAGCGGCTCTCAGCCCTCTGCCCCTGGGCCGGAAGACTATTTCACCGGCTCGGTCCGCATCGATCCTCTGATGAGCCCGCCCGACCCGGCGCGGGTTGCCGGGGCGAGCGTCACTTTCGAGCCTGGGGCGCGAACGGCCTGGCACACGCATCCTTTGGGCCAGACGCTGATCGTCACTGCGGGCTGCGGATGGGTTCAGCGCCAGGATGGGCCGATTGAGGAGATCCGGCCGGGCGATGTCGTCTGGTTTGAGCCCGGCGAGAAGCATTGGCATGGCGCGACGCCCACGACCGCCATGACGCATATCGCCATCCAGGAGAAGCTGAACGGCTCTCCGGTCGATTGGCTGGAGCATGTAACGGACGAAGAATACCGCAAATGAGCAGGCGAGAACCGCCGGCCGCTCCATCGCCGAAGCTGTGGCGTTCGGAAGGTGGTCAGAGCGTTCCGCGCCTCGGCTGCGGAGCCGGCAAACAAGGAGTTTTCCAATGAGTGACAACATCGAGGGGAAGGTCATCGTCATCACCGGCGCCAGCAGCGGTCTCGGCGAAGCGACGGCGCGGCATCTCGCCGAGCAGGGCGCGACGGTGATTCTCGGCGCGCGCCGGGCGGAGCGCATCGACGCGATCGCCAAGGAACTGACGGATCAAGGCCACAAGGCTCTCGCCGTGACCACGGATGTCACCCGCCGCGATCAGGTGGCGGCGCTCGTCGACAAGGCTGTCGAGACGTTCGGCCGTATCGACGTCATGTTGAACAATGCCGGTTTGATGCCGCTTGCGCCGCTCGAACGTCTGAAGATCGACGAATGGGACCGTATGGTCGACGTCAATGTGAAGGGCGTGCTCTACGGGATCGCTGCCGCGCTCCCTCATATGAAGCGGCAGAAGAGCGGGCACATCATCAACGTGTCATCCGTTTACGGACACAAGGTTGCGCCCGGTGCGGCTGTCTATTGCGGCACGAAACACGCTGTGCGCGCCATTTCGGAGGGGCTGCGGCAAGAGGTGAAGCCCTACGACATCCGCACGACGGTGATCTCGCCGGGGGCGGTCGCGACCGAGCTTCTCGACCATATCAGCGAAGAGGACATCGCCAAGGGTGTCCGCGAGCACGTGGCCGAAATCGCGGTTCCGGCGCTGTCTTTCGCCCGCATGGTCGCCTTTGCGGTCAGCCAGCCGGCCGAAGTCGATGTGAATGAGATTTTGTTCCGGCCGACGAGCCAGCCGGTCTGAGACAAAAATGGCCCTTGCGCGATCGCTCGCGTCAAGGGCCCGTGAGCGCGCCCGATCCTCTCGTTTCAAAGCGAGGATCGGGCTGCGGCTTCTCAGAGTTCGCCGGCTTCTTCCAGGACGCGGCGGGCGATGCGGAAGCATTCCACTCCGCACGGCACGCCGGCATAGATCGCCACGACATGGACGGCGGCGCGGATCTCTTCCTTGGAGACGCCGTTCGTCAGCGCGCCACGGCAATGCGTTTCCCATTCGTGCCAGCGGCCGAGGGCGCCCAGCATGGCGAGATTCATCAGGCTGCGGGTTTTCGGCGGGATGGCCTCATCGCCCCAGCCAAAGCCCCAGCACCAGGCGGTCATGGCCTCCTGAAAGGGCAGGCTGAACTCGTCGGCCGCGGCGAGGTTGCGCTCCACATATTCCGCACCGAGCGTTCCCTTGCGCTTGGCGAGCCCCTTCTCGAACATCTTCTGATCCATCTTTAAGGTCCCTTCTTTCCTGAGCTCTCTTCAGATTCGGCTGTGGTGAGCCCGCCCCAGCGTCCGCGACGGCACGGGCCACGGGTGAGGGCAGGTCTTGATGTGCGGGAGTGATGCTGCCGGGCAGATCCGCCGGATTGCGCCGGCCGACAGGTTCGCGCCTTTGCGGCATCGCCACACAGGCTCGAACCGGCCCGCGCTTCTTCCAGCGCGGCTGCCGCCGAACGGTCCATCTTTCCTCCCTTTGAGGCGACGCAGGCGCTCGCACGGAGCGCCTGCGCTCATCTTCTTATTATGATGATCATACAATCATAACTGATGGGGTCAATCGCGGAAAATCGATCCGCCTCCAAACAGACCGATTTTTGGACCTCAGCGGATGATGAAGGGATTGGCGACGGAGGTTTCGGTCGCGATCCACACCGACTTCACCTGGAGATATTCCTTGATGGCTTCGAGGCCGCTTTCGCGGCCGATACCGCTGCGTTTGAAGCCGCCGAAGGGCGAGGTGTAGCTGATGGCACGATAGGTGTTGACCCAGACGGTGCCGGCGCGCAGCCGCTCCGACATGCGCAGGGCCCGGCCCATATCCTTCGTCCACACGCCAGCTGCGAGCCCGAAATCGACGGCATTGGCGATCCGCACTGCATCGTCTTCATCCTCGAACGGGATGACGGCGAGGACCGGGCCGAACACCTCTTCCTGGGCGATGCGCATCTCGTTGCTGACGCCGGTGAAGACCGTCGGCTCGACGAACTGCCCGCCCGGCTGACCCTCGACCGGTTTGCCGCCAAGGACGCATTTTGCCCCTTCGGCTCGGGCGATTTCGATATAGTCCAGCACCTTGCGATATTGCGCGGGGGTCGTGACCGGGCCGACATTGGTATCTGCCAGCATCGGGTCGCCGATCTTCGCCTCGCGCGCCACCTCAAGGAGCCGCTCCACGAAGCGATCGTGGAGCGAGCGCTGCAAAAGAAGCCTCGAACCCGCGATGCAGGTCTGGCCCGTGGCGGCGAAAATGCCGGAAATCGCCCCCATCACTGCGGCGTCGATCTCCGCGTCCTCGAAAACGACGTTGGGCGATTTGCCGCCGAGTTCGAGCGAGACGTGTTTGATCTGTTTCGCGGCCGTCTCATAGACCTTCTGCCCACCGATATCGGACCCGGTGAAGGCGATCTTGGAGACGCGCGGATGCTCCACGAGCGGCGCGCCCGCTTCGAGGCCAAAGCCTGTGACCGTGTTGACGACGCCTGCCGGGAAACCGGCCTTTTCGAAGAGCGTCATGAATTCGAGCGTCGAGGCGGAGGTGAACTCCGACGGCTTGATCACCGCCGTATTGCCTGCGGCAAGCGCCGCCGCGAGCTTCCAAGCGAGCAGCAGCAGCGGTGAATTCCACGGCGTGATCATGCCGACGACGCCGAGCGGCTCATAGCGGGTGAAATTGAAGATCCCGCCCTTGTCGGTCGGGATGACGGCGCCTTCGATCTTGTCGGCGAGCCCGCCGTAATAGCGGTACCATTCGGCGAGATATTTCGTCTGCGAGAACATCTCCGCATAGAGCTTGCCGTTGTCGCGGACCTCGATTTCCGCCAGCCGCTCCGCATCCGCCTCGATGTGCTCGGCGAGGCGGTAAAGTGCTTTGCCGCGGGCGGACGGGGTCAACGCGCTCCATTCTTCGAAGCCGGCCTCGGCCGCGGCAACGGCCTTTTCAATGTCGGATTTCGTCCCGCGAGCGATCTCCGCCCAGGCCTCGCCCGTATAGGGGTTCTTCGTCTCAAACCATTCGCCTTCGGCCGGATCGACAAAGCTCCCGCCGATGAAATGCCCGTAACGCTGCATGTTGACCTCCCATGTCGTGTGATCGTTGGGGCGAAATTGGCAGAAACCGATGTCGACGTCCACGTATGATTGTATGAGCAGTTTTCACTTGACGAGCGCGTTTGATGCCGCAACACTTCATTCAATAAGACAATCATAGAGTGGGAGGAAAATATGCACCGGAAAGGCAAGGGACCGACCGATTTCGCTGACGCACCGTCGGCATCGCAGGAGAAGTCCGTTTCGAAGACGGGCGTGACCGAGAGCCCGGCCAGCGCGCCTAAGGGGCTTTCGCGTTTCGCTCTCAACCGGCGGCATTTCCTCGCCGCAGGCGCGGCGACGCTCGCGACCCCCTATCTTTCGAAGGTCGCCCGTGCCCAGGGCTCCGACGTCAATGTCGGCGTGGTGGTGCCGCTGTCGGGCGCCAATGCGCAGTTCGGCGTCAATTCGCGCAACGGCATCCAGCTCGCTGCCGACCAGATCAACGACAATGGCGGCATCAAGGCTCTCGGTGGCGCCAAGATCAATCTCATCATCGCGGATTCGACGTCGACGCCGACCAATGCGGCGACCGTCGGTCAGCGCCTGATCGCGCAGCAGAACGTCGTGGCGATCCTCGGCGCCTATGCCTCGTCGCTGTCGCTCGCACTGTCGGAAGCGACGGAGCGGCGTGACGTGCCGCTTCTCACCATGTCGTTCTCCGACATGATCACGGGCCGCGGCTTCAAGAACGTCTTCCAGGTGATCTCCAAGGCGACGACGATGGGCGCGGCGCAGTTGCGCGGTCCGGCGGGCGTGGCCGAAAAGGCCGGCAAGCCGTTGAAGTCGATCGCCATCATGTATGAGGACACGGCCTTCGGCACGTCGCAGGCCGGCGGCCTCCGCGACACGGCGGCCGAGCTCGGCATCGAAGTGGTGATGGATGAGGCCTATCCTCTCGGCATCACCGACGTCACGCCGCTCATCAACCAGCTGCGCGGCACCAATGCCGACGCCGTCTTCCCGTGCTCCTATCTCAATGACGGTGTGCAGATCATCCGCACGATGCGCCAGCAGGGTATCGATATGCCGGTGATCGGCGGCGCGGGCGGCTATGTCATTCCGGATTTCCGGGCGGCGCTCGGCGAATATGCCGAAAACGTCTTTTCGGTTGCGCCCAGCAATTACGATCTCGCGCCTGAGCTCACCGATGCGTTCAAGGAGCGCTTCGGCTACTTCATGGTGCACGAGGCGCTGGAGCATGCCGTCTGCCTCGACGTGCTTGCGAAGGCTCTGGAGATTTCGGGCGACACCGATTCCGATGCGCTCCGCGAGGCCCTGCGCAACAACCGCTTCGAAGGTGGTTGGGCCGGCGTCATCCCGGGCGGGGGCGTCGATTTCGACGAGACCGGTCTCAACACGCTCGCCAAGCCGATCATCGTGCAATGGCGCGGCGACGATCTGGTGACGGTCTGGCCGGACGATGTCGCCAAGAAAGAGGCTGTGTGGGCCGGCAAATAGCCGGCCCCGCTCCAAACGTTCAACATTTCGCTAGAGAG
Source organism: Afifella sp. H1R (assembly GCF_021462425.1). Lineage (NCBI taxonomy): Bacteria > Pseudomonadati > Pseudomonadota > Alphaproteobacteria > Hyphomicrobiales > Afifellaceae > Afifella > Afifella sp. H1R. The sequence continues at coordinate 479,288 of NZ_JAKEDY010000002.1, read as the reverse complement.
CTGCATGGCCTTCATCCAAGCCGTGCTCGATGGGCTGATGATCGGCGGCGTTTACGCCGTCATCTCCATCGGGCTGACCCTGGTCTTCGGCGTCATGGGCATCGTCAACTTCGCGCAGGCGGAGTTTTTGACCCTTGGCATGTTCGTCGCGTATTTCGCCTGGAAGTTCCTCGGGCTCGATCCTCTGATCGGCTCGTTTCTATCCTTCGTGGTGATCTTCGGACTCGGTGTCGTCGTCCAGATGACGCTCATCCAACGGGTTCTGAACGCCCCGCCCGTGGCGCAGATTTTCGTCACGGTCGGCCTGCTCATCGTCATTGAGAACCTGACGCTGATCGTCTTCGGCTCTGATTTCCATTCGGTGACGACGAGCTATCAGACGTCGACCTTGCGGCTTGGGCCCCTGTTCATCGGTGTTCCCTATCTCGCCGCCTTCCTGATGGCGCTTCTGTCGGCGGCGGCTCTCTGGCTGTTCACCAACAAGACCTGGTACGGCAGGGCGATGCGTGCGACCGCTCAGGATCCGATGGCGGCGAACCTGATGGGCATCAACGCCGATCGCATGCGCCAGATCGCCTTCGGCCTCGGCGTCGGCATGACGGCCTTTGGGGGCGCGGTGATCCTGCCTTACTTCACCGTGCATCCGACCGTCGGCCACCAGTTCGTCGTGCTCATGTTCACGGTCGTGGTGCTCGGCGGGCTCGGCAGCGTGGCGGGTGCGGTCGTCGGCGGTTTCGCCGTCGGCGTGATCCAGTCCGTCTCCACCCTGTTCTTCCCAATCCAGCTGCAAAACCTCGTCCTGTTCATCGTCTTCCTGACGGTGCTGGCGGTGCGGCCGACCGGACTGATTGGAGCGGCACGATGAAGTGGTGGATTGTCGGTGCGGTGGTCCTCGTGGGCGCCGCCATTGTCCCGACGTTTCTCGATCCGACAGGCTATGCGATCCGCGTCCTGACGCTTGCGCTTCTCTTTGCCGCGCTCGGCCAGGCCTGGAACATCGTTGGCGGTCTCGCCAATCAGATCTCGCTCGGCCACGCCGCCTTCTTCGGGCTCGGGGCCTACACCTCGACGATCCTTCTGATCAATTTCGGCCTGTCGCCGTGGATCGGCATGCTGGCGGGCGCGGCGATCGCCGCGGTTGCGGCCTATCTCCTGAGCTTCCCGACGATGAAGCTGCGTGGGCATTATTTCGCGCTGGCGACACTCGCCTTCAGCGAAGTGCTCCGCGTGATTGCAGGCTCCTGGACATCGGTGACGGGCGGGCCGGTCGGTCTCTCGGTGCCGTTCTCTCCGGACAGCTTCTGGCTTCTGCAGTTCAAGAGCACGATGCCCTATTACTACATCATGCTGGGCGCGCTCGTCGTCATCTCAGGCGTCTTCGTCTGGGTGCGCCACAGCAGCCTCGGCTACCGGCTGCGCGCCTTGAAGGAGAATCCGGAGGCCGCCGAAGTGGTCGGCGTCAACACCACGCAGGTGAAGATCACGGCGGCCGTCATTTCCGCCGCGCTCACGGCGACCCTCGGCACGCTCTATGCCCAGTTCACCTATTTCTTTGATCCGGAAGCGGTGTTCGGCATCATCCCGATCTCGGTGCGGGCGGCGATCATCGCCATTCTGGGCGGTGCCGGAACGGTGGTGGGCCCGATCATCGGCGCCTTCCTGATCGTGCCGATGGAGGAAATGGCGAATGTGCTCCTCTCCTCGCGCGGCGCCGGCCTGTCGCAGCTCGCTTTCGGCGTGATGCTGATCGCCATCATCCTGATCGAACCGCGCGGCATTCTCGCTCTGATCACCAACGGCGTCTCTCGCCTTCGCCGGAGGAAGTCGTCATGAGACAGGCGATCCTCGAAGTTGACGGCATCAGCAAGCATTTCGGGGGCCTGGCGGCCCTCGACAGCGTGTCCTTCGATGTCGCTCCCGGCGAGATCGTCGGCCTGATCGGTCCAAACGGCGCCGGAAAATCGACGCTCTTCAGCACGCTCGTCGGTCTCCACAAGCCGACGGACGGCATCGTCCGGCTCGAAGGCGAGGACATCACCGGTCTGAAGCCGCACAAGGTGGCTGCGCGCGGTCTCACGAAGACCTTTCAGAATGTCGCCCTCTTCATGGAGGCGACGGTGCTCGACAATGTCCTGATCGGCGGCCTTCTTCGGGCCAATGTCCACGATGCGCGCGAGCTCGCAAAGACCTGCCTCGCGCGGGTGGGCCTCGCCGACATCGCCGGCAAGAAGGCGGCCGACCTTTCCTTTCCCGAACGTGCCCGGGTGGAAGTGGCGCGTGCTCTGGCGACGAAGCCGAAGGGGCTTCTCCTCGATGAGGTGATGGCGGCGCTCAACCGCGTGGAGATGGAGGAGATCATGGATCTCATCCGTTCCTTGAGCCGCGACGGTCTCGCCGTCGTCGTCGTCGAGCATCACATGCACGCCATCATGACGCTGTGCGAGCGCATCGTCGTTTTGAACTTCGGCAAGAAGATCGCGGAAGGCTCACCCGAAGAAATTGCGAGACATCCGGAGGTCGTGCGGGCCTATCTCGGACAGGAATATGAATGAGGTCGGCAGAATGAGCGACACGACACCCACTCTCCTGTCGGTCGAAGATGTGCATGCGGGATATGACGGCTCGGATGTTCTGCACGGCGTCAGCCTCGACGTGCATGCGGGCGAGTTCGTCTGCGTCATCGGCGCGAATACGGCTGGCAAGAGCACGCTCCTGCGCACCATTTCACGGCTCGTGCCGAAATCGCGCGGGCGCATCACCTTCGATGGCACGGATCTGATGTCGCTGAAAGCGCATGAGATCCCGAAGCTCGGCATCGCCCATGTGCCGGAGGGACGTCATGTCTTTCCGGACATGACGGTGGAGGAAAACCTGCTGCTCGGAGCTTACACGCTGCGCCAGGACCCCGTTTACAAGGAGCGCCTGGAAAAGGCTTTCACCCTCTTTCCGCGCCTCAAGGAGCGGCGGCGGCAATGGGCCGGAACGCTGTCGGGCGGCGAGCAGCAGATGGTCGTCCTCGGCCGCGCCATGATGCTCAATCTGCGCCTTCTCATCCTCGACGAGCCGAGCCATGGTCTCGCGCCGATCGTCGTCGACGAAGTTCACGATGCCCTCGTCAAGATCCACGAAGCGGGGACCTCGATCCTGCTCGTGGAACAGAACACCTCGCTCGCCCTCTCGGTCGCCTCGCGCGGCTATGTGCTGGAATCGGGCGAGATCGTTCTGGCGGAATCCGCCAAGGCGCTGCACGACGATCCGAAGGTGCGTGAGGCCTATCTCGGGCTCTGAACGCGCTCACCGTAATCCGACAAAAAAACGGGCGCCCGCGGGCGCCCGTTTGCCGTTCGGGAAGAGGGGAGGATCTCTTACCCTGCCGGCTCTTTCGGATCGGCGTCGAGGCGCACGACGACGCCTTCAAGGCCCGAGCTCGGCGCCGGATAGCGGTCGAGAATGATCGGGTCGTGCCCTGGAATGACGTTCGAGCGATCGCTCGCGAGCTCCCACAGCCGGTCATAGCCCTCGAGCGTCTCGGCGAGGCTGTGCAGCACCGGAAAGGCGCGGCCCTCGTTCATATTGGCGTAGAAATGGCTGGCATCGGAGGCGACGACGAGCCAGCCGCGCCGCGTCCAGACCCGGACCACCTGCAGCCCTTTGGAATGGCCGCCGACATGATGGACGCTGATGCCGGGCGCGATCTCCGAGGCGCCGTCGTGGAACTTGACGCGGCCGGCAAAGACCTTGCGCACCATCGCCACCACATCCTCTTCCTCGAAGGGGAGCTTGAGCGCGTCGTGGCACATGCAGCGGCCGGTCGAATACGCCATCTCCGCGTCCTGAAGATGGTAGCGCGCATTCGGGAAGAGATCGTAATTGCCGCAATGGTCGTAATGCATATGCGAGATGATGACGTCTTCGATCCCGTCCGGATCGATGCCGATCGTCTTCAGGCCCTCACCGGGCGAGCGCAGGAACTGCCGCTTGCGCTTTTCCGCCATCGCCGCATCGAAGCCGGTATCGACGATGAAGGTGCGGCCGTTGCCCTTGATCGCCCAGACGAAATAGTCGAGCGGCATCGGCACGTCATGCGGATCGCCGCCGACGAAATTGTGCGCGGCAGTCGCGGCCGGATTGTGCGCATAGCGGACCGCGTAGACCTCATAAGGTTCAGGTGTCATCTTTCCTCCCTTCCGACCGGCCGCGCTCTTGTTCTCGGTGGGGCGCGGGCCGGTTCCTGTGCATGGGTGACCGCGTTTGGCGGGGTGAGGGTGGTCAGTCGGCCTCCATCACCTCAAGTTCCGGCAGAAGATACTGACGGAAGAGGGCATAGTTCTCGATCATCGGGAAGTGGCCCATGCCTTCCATCTCGGTGTAGCGGCAGCCGGGAATGGCGGCGGCCACTTTCTCCGTCATCGCCGGCGTGCACGAATAATCGTAGCTGCCGGTGAGAAGGCTCACCTTGCATTTGGCGGTGTCGATCGTCTTCACATGTTCGCGGGCATCGAAATCGAAACTGTAGAACATGACGTCGCCGCGATAGACGCCGGGGCCGGACTGCGCGTAGTACCACCAATTGTCGCGCTTGCCCTCTTCGGGGCTTTGCGGCGCGTTGAGGCCGAACGTGTAGGTGGCGACGAGTTCGCCGCCATGCACGGCCGGATGCAGCAGGAATTCGTTGTAGCGGCCGGGCGCGTGCGCGGCGCTTTCGAGCCCGATGATGCCGCGGATCTCGTCCTGGAAGTCGCTTGCGACCCTGAGCACGATGGCTCCGCCCATGGAGCAGCCCATGACCACGGGACGGTCGAGCTTGAGACCCTTCCATACGGCTTCGATGGTCGCGAGATACTCTTCCGTCTTGAGCTCGTAGGATTCCAGCCACCATTCGTCGGGCGGGTCGGAGCGGCCATGCCGGGGCATGTCGAAGCAAACGACCCGAAACCGGCGCGTCACCTCTTCGTCGTTGAGGAGATGGCGGAACTGGCGGCTGTCGGCCCCGGCGGTATGCAGGCAGAGGAGGGGGATGCCCTCACCGGCTTCTTCCACATAGATGCGGTGGTTGCGGCCTTGGATCGCCACATTGAGGTAGCGGCCGACGATCGGTTCGAATTCAGACATGCTCTTTCCCCACCTTCTGCATCAGGCCCATCATGCGGTGCAGGGCACGCGCGTTCTGCATCGCCACGAGCGTGTCGCCTTCGAGAACGAATTCCGGCACGCGCATGATCATGGCGAAGATGTCGTGGTAGAGCGGCGGCGGCGTCTCGCTCAAAAAGCGTTGCCACAGCTCCATCGGGGCGCGGATCTCAAATTGCGTGGGGACGTCGAAGCCGGGGGCCGGCAGGATTTTTTCAATCTTGCCCTGGCGCACCCGCAAGACGTAGCGGCGCTCGCCAAAGGTGATGCCCATATCGACGTCGAACTTGCCGCCGATGATGGCAAGCTCTCGGTCTGAGGCGACCCTGTCGGCAAAGGCGGCCATCCAATCCGGGTCGGGAAATTCAGCCATTTCGGTATCCTTGTCGTCGAAGGCGGGCTGGGGCAGGGCCTCCGGCTCGCCAGGTCGGAGCCTCGCGCATAAGCAGGCGGCGCGAACTCTTTCGAGCCGCGCCGCTTTCCCTTACGCGCCGTATTGCTCGTCGGTGACGTGCTCCAGCCATTCGACGACGACGCCGTCATGGCCTTCCTGCATGGAGATGTGGGTCATCATCGTGTTGGGACCCGCACCATGCCAATGCTTCTCGCCGGGCGGGATCCAGATGACGTCGCCGGCTCGGATCTCCTGGATCGGCCCGTCCCATTTCTGGATGCGGCCGGTGCCGGAGGTCACGTAAAGCGTCTGACCCATCGGGTGTGTGTGCCAGGCCGTGCGGGCGCCCGGCTCGAACATGACCACGTTCGATTTCAGCAGCGCCGGCTCAGGCGCCTCGATGATCGGGTCCTGCCAGACATTCCCCGTGAAGGATTTTGCCGGTGCCTTGCGGGTCGGCAGAGTTCCAAGACGTCTGATCTCCATATTTCTCCTCTCCTTGATGTCGGCCGTTTCGTCCGGCCTGGTCTCCCGCCTCAGCGGGTCGTTCGTTGAGCGGTGGGGTTGCACGCCTCATTTGAGGCCATGCGTGAAGCTCTTCGGCTCCGGGCCCATCAGCGAGTACGGCACGAGTGTCGAAAGCCCCGGCACGTAGGTGGCGATCACGAGGAAGATGAGCATGATGCCGATGAAGGGGGCCGCAGCCTTCGTCACCTGCACGACGCTCATTCGGGCGACGCTCGCCGTGACGAAGAGATTGAGCCCGATCGGCGGGCTGATCAGCCCGATCTCCATGTTGACGACGATCATGATGCCGAGATGGATCGGGTCGACGCCGAGCTCCATCGCCACCGGGAACACAACCGGCACGACGATCAGGAGGAGGCCCGAGGGCTCCATGAACTGGCCGCCGATGAGCAGCAGGATGTTGAGCGCCAGCAGGAAGGTGAACCAGTTGAACCCGGCTCCGATCATCCATTCGGTGATCGTCTGCGGCACCCGTTCCACCGTCAGCACATGGGCGAAGAGCATCGCGTTGACGACGATGAACATGAGCATGATCGTCGCCTTGCCGGCCTCCACCAGCACATGCTCGGTGTCGCGGTGGAAGCAGGCCGGCACGAAGCGCGTGACCGTCAGGAGGATGTTGCGCTGCACGGCGCCGATGATCGATTCACCGTCCTTGCGCCACGGCACGCCCCGAAGCGGCCCCATATCGCGGTAGATGAAGATTGCGACGAGGAAGGAATAGACCGCCGCGACGGCCGCGGCCTCGGTCGGCGTGAAGATGCCGCCATAGATGCCGCCGAGGATGACGATGACGAGGAAGAGGCCCCAGGACGCGTCGAGAAAGGCATCGCGTACGGCCGTAAAGCCCGCGAAAGGCAGTTTCGGCATGCCGCGGAAACGCGCATTGAGATAGACCCCGACCATCAGCATCAGCCCGGCAACGGTGCCCGGCAGGATCCCGGCGAGGAACATGCGGCTGACGGAGACGTCTGTGGCGGCGCAATAGACCACCATGACGATCGACGGCGGAATGAGAATGCCGAGCGTGCCGGCATTGCAGATGATGCCTGCAGCGAATTCCTTCGAGTAGCCGACCTCGCGCATGCTCGCGATGGCGATCGAGCCGATCGCAACCACGGTCGCGGGCGAAGAGCCGGAGAGCGCGGCAAACAGCATGCACGACATCACCGAGGCGATCGCGAGGCCGCCGCGGAGATGGCCGACAGCGGAGACTGCGAAGCGGATGATGCGGCGCGCCACGCCACCGGTCGACATGAAGGACGAGGCGAGAATGAAGAACGGGATGGCGAGCAGCGTGTAGCTCTGCGAGGCCGTAAAGAGCTTGAGCGCCACCGACGACATGGAATCGCCGGAGAAGAGAACGATCGTCAGAACGCTCGACAGGCCAAGCGCGAGCGCGACAGGCACGCCGGCAAAGAGAAGCGCCAGAACCGTGATGAAAAGGAAGCCGGAGACCATCATTTACCTCCGGTCTGTGGAGTTGTTGTCGTCGTACCAGTGCGGCGCCTCTGAGGCGTGCTCCTGCGCGGCGGCGTAGCTCTCGTGGTCGGGATCTGAATGCTGATCCATGAGCTCGGTCGTCTCGATCGCGGTGGTGATCATCTCCCGCTTGCCCTGGACGATCTCGATCAGCGCCTGCAGGCAGCGGAAGCCGAACAGGAAGAGGCCGAGGGGCAGGATGAGATAGGCGATCCAGCGATGCACCCGGGCGGGCAGATCGAACATCTCCTGCGCCCATTCCGGATAGCGGATCTCGGTGAGGCCGATGCCGGTTTCAAAGGTGCGCAGCCAGTAAGGAAAGGCGCCGCCCTTGGCGTCGATGCCGACGAATTGAAGCCAGTCGGCCCAGAAGAAGATTGCGGCGTAGACGATGCCGCAAAGTGCGCCGAAGATCGCAAACGCCTTGAAGAGGTGCTTGGGCAGGGCCCGGACGAGCGTGTCGACCGCCAGATGCGAGCCGATCTTCGCGCCGTAAGCCATGCCGAAGAGAATGAGCCAGGCGAACAGGATGCGCGCGAAATCGAGCGCGCCGAGCCAGCCCGTATTGAACACGTAGCGGGCGATGACCTGGGTAAAGGAGGTGACTGTCATCGCCGCCATCAAGATCGCGATGACGCTGCGCTCGAAGCGGTCGACGCGTCGGCCGAAACTGCTCATCTTCCATCCTTCAGGGGTTGGATCCTCGCGGCCCTTCGCCGAAAGCGGCGAAGGGAATCTCAATGGCGAGCGGTCCGGCCGGGCGCACGGAGGGCGTGTTCGGCGACGGCATGTCAGCCGTCACCGCGCTTGTGGGCCCGGCAGAGCCTGCGTTCAGGATTTGTTGGACGCGACAGCGGCCTCGATCACATCCTTGCCGATCCCGTCTTCGAACTCTTCCCAGACGGGTTTCACGGCATCGACCCATTTCTGCCGCTGTTCCGGAGAGAGCGTGCGAACGGTGACGCCCGCTTCCTGGATGCGCTCTTTGCTCTCTTCGTTGATGGCCGTGGCCTTCTCGTTGTACTCGTCGCTGACCTCGCCGACGATCGAGAGGAACTTCTCGCGCACATCGTCATCCAGGCTGTCGAGGAAGTCCTCGGAGGTGACGAGAATGTAGGTGAGGAACTGGTGGTTGGTCTCGGTGACCCCGTCCTGCACCTCGTAGAGCTTGCCGGTGTAGATGTTCGACCAGGTGTTTTCCTGCCCGTCGACGACGCCAGTCTGCAAGGCGCCGAAGGCCTCGCTCCAGGCGAGCGGCTGCGGGTTGGCGCCGAGGGCCTTGATCATGGCGATCGACACGTCCGAGGTGGTCGCGCGGATCTTGAGCCCGTTGAGGTCGGACGGCTCGATCAGGGGCCGGTTCGCGGAAAAGGCCCGCAACCCGTTATAGACATAGGCGAGGCCGACGAAGCCGTCGTCGGTCATGGACTTCAGGAGTTCGTCGCCCGTCTCGCTATGGGTGAAGCGCGAAACCGCGTCGGTGTCCTCAAACAGGAACGGCAGGTTGAAGACGTCGAGTTTGGCCGTATAGGCGCCGAGCTTGCCGATGTCCGGAGAGGCGAGCTGGATGTCGCCGATCGCCAGCGCTTCCATCACCTCGTCGTCATTGTAGAGCTGCGAGCTCGGATAGACCTGGATGCAAAGCTGCCCGTCCATCTCGTCGTTGACGCGCTTGGCGAGCGCGGTGGCCATCTCGCCCTTCGGATTGCCGGTCGGAGCGCTCACATGGCTGTATTTGATGAGCGTTTCGCCGGACTGGCACTCCGATTGAGCCATGGCCGTGCTGGCCAGAAGGCTCATCGCGAGAGCTGTGAGAATGGTGGTTTTCATCGTGTCCTCCCTGGTGATCACTTTTCCCGCTCGTTCAGTGGCGGAACCTGAAGTGAGCTGATCATAGGCCTTGGGCCAAGTCAATATGATTGTATGATCAGAATATTTCAGAACAATTTTGCAGGCGACAGCCCGCGCTTTCCGCGCGTGCTGTCGTCGCAGAAGTGTACTTTATGCAGAAAGAAAAGCGCTACGCTGCCCTGTGCGGCCGCCGCGCCTTCCCGGAATTCAGCCGGTGGCGCCGTCGCTGCGCAGGCTGACGCCGGCGGCTTTCTCCGTCAGCGTCACCACCTTGGTGAAATCGGAATCCGCGCCGAGCTTGTCGACGGCATCCTGCCAGATATCGAAGACCGTTTCGCAGCCGGGCAGGTTGAGGCCCATCGACTTGGCGACCTCGTTGAAGAGCTTGACGTCCTTGAACATGAGCCCGGAGGAGAAGCCGTAATCGAAGGTGCCCGGCAGGATCGACTGGGGGAATTTCTGCATGGTCGCGGTGTTGCGACCGCTGCCGGCATTGATGACGTCGATCATCACATCCGGCGACAGCCCGGCCTTCGCACCCATCGCTACAGCTTCCGAGCTGAGAGCCATGGCCGCTGCAGATAACAAATTGTTGACGAGCTTCATCGTCTGGGCGAGGCCCGGCTTGTCGCTCACATAGAACGGCTTGCCGATCGCCTTGAGCTGCGGCAGGAGGTTGTCGTAGTCGCCTTTCGGACCGGAGAACATGACGGCGAGGGTGCCGGCCTTGGCGCCGCCGACGCCGCCGCTCACCGGGGAATCGAGCCAGGTCACGCCCTTGTCCTGCATCTTTTTCGCCAGCGTTTCCGCCATTTGCGGACCCGTCGTGGACAGATCCACGATCCGCTTCACCTGGCTTCCTTCCGCGAGCCCGTTATCGCCGAAGGCCACGGCCTCCACGATCGGCGGTGTCGGAAGCGACAGGAAGACGGTGTCGACCTGAGAGGCGAGATCGGCCGCCGAATTTGCCGCCTTGGCGCCGCGTTCCACGAAGGGTGCGATTGCACTTTCGCGCGCATCATAAACGACGAGCGGGTTGCCGGCGTCCAAGAGGCGCCCAGCCATCGGGACCCCCATATTTCCAAGACCGATGAAGCCGATTTTGTCGCTCAAGATATTCCTCCACGATTGGCGGCTCGACAGCCTGCCGATTATTCGTTGCGATGGCGGGATTTTGCCTGCAGCGGCCTCATCCGACGCCGACGCGGGAACCCGCAAGCGGAGCTACCTTATCGATCTTAATACCGTAATACAATATTATTAGTGGTTGATCGCGCGTCCTGCGTGTCCTGGTGGGAACACGTAGAACATGAAACCCAAGGTCGGAGGCAACGCCGGAGGGGAGGGTTTGGTGGGCCCCGTCTGGCCTGAAAAACGGGCCTTCAGGCGCGACGCTTCTTGTCGCGCGTATCCATGGAAAATGTGTGCATGGCCGCCGCCGCGGCGCGCCGCACATGGTCCGTGGCGATCGCCTTCGCCCCTGCGGCGTCGCGGCGATCGAGCGCGTCGAGGAGCGTCTGCAGCTCGCTCAGGCTCTGCTGCCAGCGATTGGGGGCCTGCAGCGATTGCGCCCGCAAAAGCATGGTGCGCGCGTTCAGCATGTAGAGCGTCTTGCCCAGCGCTTCGTTGCCGGTGCCCGTGACCAGGCAATCGTAGAATTTGTTCTTCAGCGCGATGCGCGTCGCGGCGATGTCGGCCTTCTTGACCTCCTCGAACGCGGCTTTCAGCGCCTCGCGGTCGTTATCCGTCGCGTGCTCGGCAAAGAGCTCGGCCGCCAGGCCTTCCAGCACCTCGCGCACCTGATAAACCCCGATCGCCTGCGCCGCGGTGATCCGGGAGACAACCGGTCCCTTATGGGCGATGACCTCGATGAGGCCTTCCGATTCGAGCTGGCGGAGGGCTTCGCGCACGAGCGTTCGGCTGACGCCCGTCATCTCGCACAAATCGCGCTCCGGCATGCGCTCGCCCGGGCGAAACCGCCCGGCTGCAATGGCCTGGCGGATGCTTTCCGTGACGCTGTGGCGCAAAGTTGCCGCCGGGCGTGGAACGCGGAATTCCTCGTCCCTCACCTTCGTTTCATTCATTCCGGGCACTGCTTTTCCCCTTGCCGGACTGGTCGCTTCCGCCGCCCGCTCACCGACCCGCTCGGATCCCGCAGACATGAAGATTATTGTTCAGCAACGCAGACGTGTCTAGCATTCGTAATGATCGCATGACGGTCCTACAATCTTTAGAGGCCCGGGCATATGCACCTTTATGCCATCCCAGTGGGCCGCGCTCGAAAGTCGCGCCTTCAATGCGTGGTCCGGCCAACGCCCGCCATCAGCGCGTTTGAATAGACCGATCAATGGGCCGATCTCTGCCGCCAGGGGATGCGCCAGGAGGCACCATCGGCTATCGGATGCGCTGAGATCAGGTCAAGGCGACAGAGTTTTGCAAGTCGTCCATCTCAGCATTCGAGCCTCGCATCCCGCCTCTGCGCTGCAAGCCGGGGGCGGCCGCATATGGCTTTGCGTCGGCTCTTGATTGAACGAAGCGCTCCGTCGTGAAAGGTCGAGCAATGAATGCCTCCGCTTCGCGCGAAACCCTGGTGGTCAATATCCTGGGAGGTCCGGGCGTCGGCAAATCGACATTCGCCGCGGGGCTCTTTTCCGATCTGAAGCGGCGTCACGTTGCCTGTGAACTCGTGACCGAGGTGACCAAGAGGCGGATCTGGGAAGGCCGACCGCATGCGATCGCCAACAAGATCACCATTCTCGGCGAGCAATGGGCGCCCGTCGAAGAGCTTCTCGGCAAGGTCGATGTGATTGTGGTCGATGGATGCGTGCTTTTGGCGAGCGTCTACGCCGCGCCCCATTATCCCACGGCCTTCCACGAGCTCTGCATCTGGTGCCACAAAAGCGTCCGCCGCCTCGACGTTCTGATCGTCCGCCCGCAGGCGGAGTACGAGACCTACGGCCGGCTCGAGAGTGGTGACGAGGCGCTGAGAATCGACGCGCGCGTCGAAGATCTGGTCCGTGCCCATGCCGACGACGAGGTCATCGCCGTTGCTGACCACGACGAGGGACGCACAAAGCTCGTTGGCGCGATCCTTCAGCGGATCGCCGCGGCGTGAAGCCGCCTCGTCTCCGGCATCTCCGATTCTGCCTCAGGAGTGTCTTTGTGCAAGATATCGGCGGGCCTCTGGTGCCAGGTTTCGCCGTCCCAGGCTCTGACCGCGATGTCGATCGACCCGTTTTCGATGGCGATGGAATTGTAGGCGTTCGGCTCACCGCGCAACCGTGTCGAGATCGAGGTCGCGGCCTGCGCCACCAGGATGGGCGCGTGTGCGGCCTCGCGCCCGCCGGTCGGCTCACCCTCTTTTTTCTCCGCGGGACCGCCATGCTTGCGGACATAGGCCATATGGAAATGTCCTGAGAGAACGAGCCGCACGCCGAGCCCGGCGAAGGTCTCGAGAGCAAGGTCCGCCCGCTTCACCCGCCGCATGTCGATCGGTGGATCGGGCAGAAGCAGCGGATGGTGGGCGACCACGACACGCAGGGCCGAGGCGTCGGCCGCATCGAAGCGGGAGCCAAGCGCATCGAGCTGGTCATGGCTCAAGGAGCCGTGCGCCCAATTCAGGCCGAGCCGCATGCGCCGCGAGGTTTTGAGACCAGCAATGGCAACGCCGTCCATCTCCGCGAACGGCTCCAGATCACGGGATATGTGTTTCTTGTAGAGCCGGTAGGGCGTTAGGAAGCGGTCGATGAGATTGACGGCCGGCACGTCGTGATTTCCCGGAACGCAGAAGGTCGGCATCGGCAGGGCGTCGAGAAAGGCGCCGGCTTCGGCGAATTCGTCGGCCTCCCCGCGCTGGGTGAAGTCGCCGCTGACCACGACGAGATCGGGCTGCGAGGCGAGGAGATCTTCCTGGAGCGAGGTGGCCAGCCGCGGGTCATGATGCCCGAAATGGAGATCGGAAAGATGTGCGATTCTCATGCCGACGCCCGCTCCTGAAAAGGTGCTGAGGCAATCGCGCCCCCTTCTGCCGTCTCGCCTGTCTGCGCGACCGGGGCGAGCACCGTGAGGGCCTGGGGGTGAACGCGAAAATCGAGAGGCGGGCGGATCTTTTCGACCTCGCCGTCGATCATCGCCTGTACCAGCCGACGCTGCGTCGACAGCCGCACGTCATGCGCCTCATGGATGATGAGCGCTTCGTCATCGCGCCAGCGCCCGACCGCCATGCCGGCCACGAGCCGGAGAAGATCGAGGAGGCCGAGATGGCGCAGCGCGTAGATCGTCAGAAGCCCGCGATCGAGCCTGCGGCGGGAAAAGAAGCGGCCGAGCTCCTCGTCATAGGCATTGTTGGCAACGGCGATGGAGCGGACACGCAAGGTTTCCGTGTTGTCGGCGCCATCCCGCTGCAACGTGACGCGCAGGTCCTGGGGGTGGGTGAGGCGGCGCCAGAAAAAGCGCAGGAAGCTGAGCCGCGTTCCGAAACCCGGATTGTCGCGCAGATGCTCGCGGCCGGCTGCCACGGCAGGTGCGAAGCCGATGACGACCTTGTGCAGGAACACCCGCCCGTTCACCTCGCCGATATCGATCCTTCTCGGCTGCATGTCGCGTAGCGTTGCGATCGCCTCCTCGATGTCGAGAGGTACGGCAAGGTCGCGGGCAAGAAGATTGGCGGTGCCGAGCGGCAGGATGGCAAGGGTCTCGTCGCGTCCTCGAAGTGCCGAGGCGACGGCCGTAACGGTGCCGTCACCCCCGGCGGCGACGACAATATCGGCCTGTGAAGATGCGGCCTCTTGGGCGCGTTCCTGTAGCGGGCGGTCCGTATTGCTGTCGATGGTGGCGTCGAAACCGGCGGCGGCGAAACGCTCGCCGAGCGAGGCCGGTGTCAAATTGGCCGCGGTCCCGGAATTGGCGTTGAAGACGACATGGATGCGAAGCGGGTGCATGAAACGCGGCTTGCCTTGGTTGCGGCCGGTCGATCCGGCGTCTCCTGCGTGAATGCACCAGGAGGCGAACGGTTCATCGGTCGGACTGCAAGCGCAACATCAGGGCAACGAGGACGAACAGAACGAGCCCCGCGGTGACCGGTGCCCCGGCCGGAGAAAAAATGTCCATTGCCGAGGCCGTGGCGGTGGACCCGCCCGCGCTCCCGATCGCGTAAGAGAGGCCAAAGACGGCACTGCCGGCGACGAGAAGGCCGCCGGTATAGTGCGTGCCGAGAAGCGTGAGCGCGCAGGTGTAAAGGGCGAATTCCGCGGCCCCCATCAGGGCAAAGACGGCGAGGATCGCGGGCTCCGATTCCAGAAAGGGAATGATGATGAAGGTGGCGCCGGCAATGAGGCCGCAGGCGATCGCGACCCCGTGGCGGGGCAGGCGGTCGAGGAGCAGGCCGACGACGGGCTGCGCGAGCGCGGTCGGCAGCGCGACCATGGTCACCGCGATTGCCGCAAAGGCTTCCGAATGTCCCGTCTTCACGAAATAGACCGGCATGACGGAGATCGCGGCGATGTCGGCAAAGCCGAAAGCAAACACCATGACGACGAGCGCAGGGGCGGAACGTACGAATGTGACCAGCGCGCCGGGGGGTGAAGGTTGTGGCCGTGTGCGGGCGCGGCGGCTCAGAACGGCGGTCGCGAACGCGACGATGGCGAGATAGACGGCAAGGATGGCGAAGGGAAAGCTGCTGTCGCTGCCGAAAAACGGAATGGCGAGGGGGCCGGCGGCAAATCCCGCGCACATGCCGGCGCCGTAAAGTCCCGAGATCCTCCCTCTCAGATGATCCGGGCAGGCAGCATTGAGCCAGGCTTCGCTCAGCATGAAGACGAGATTGACGCAGATCCCGAGCAGGAAGCGGGCGAGGAACCAGACGGCCAGCGAATCCGTGATGCCGAAGACGAAGAGGCAGAGGGAGCAGCCAGCAAGGCCCACGATGATGATCTTGTCGCCGGCCAGCCTTGCCGTCAAAGGGCCGATGGCGAGGGTGGAGACGGCAAGACCGAGGCTGAAGACGCCGGCATTGAGTCCGATGACGCTATCGGTGACGCCCTGACGGGCCATGATGAGCGAAATGAGGGGATAGGTAAGGCCCTGGGAGACCGAAAAGGCGGTGACGCCGAGGATCACCGCCGCGATGGCAGCCCGGTCGAGCACGAAGACCGCCTCTGACGCTTTGCCGACCGACATGTGAAACGCCCCCTGGCCACGCGCCGCCAAACGGACCGGGTAGATGCGCCGGCCGTGCATCACGAGATAACGTCGTAACGCGGATTCCGCCATCCGTCTCCGGTGCGTTCGTGTCCGGAACGCACGGGTCTCGGCTCGCTCGGGGCGTCTTGGGGACGTATGCCGAGGGGAGGCAAGGACGGGCGTCCCGTCCTTGAAGCGAAAAGATCGATGCGCCTCAGACAAAGGTCTGAGGCGAAGTCGGAAGCCTGAACCGGACGCTACTTGTCGAGCTTTGGCATTTTGTCGATCCACTCGCCGAAACGCGAAAGATATTCCTTGAGGAAGTTGCGGGTGGTCTCGTCGGTGACGGTGAGCTCCCCGTCGATCAGCCCTTCCGGGAAGGCGAGGTAAACCTCCGGCTGGCCCATGACAAAGGCGTTCTGGGTGACGAGGACGCTGCGCAGACCGACCTGTGCGGCGGCGGTTCCGATCCGGCCGGGAGACGCGCCGATGACGGAGATCGGCTTGCCGGTCCAGGAGCTTTCGCCGTAGGGGCGGGACCCCCAGTCAATGGCGTTCTTGAGGACGGCCGGGATCGACCGGTTGAATTCCGGCGTGGCGAAGATGATGCCGTCGGCGTCGGCAAGATCGCGCTTCAGCGCCAGCACGGAAGCCGGTGGATTCTCCCACAGGTCGTTGTTGTAGAGCGGCAGGTTGAGGTCCGGATAGATGAAGGTGAACTCATCCTTGCCGAGCTTCTCAAGCGCATGAGCGAGGGTCCGGTTGATGGAGGCGCGCCGTAGGCTGCCTACGAGAACTGCTATCTTTCGCATAAGGCCTTTCCTGGTTACCATTGGTGACCGTCAGATAGGGCAGCCCCGCCGGGGGCCACAAGAAGGCACTTTTTTGAAACCGCAGATCTGTCACCTCCCGTCGGATTGCCGGCCTGTGAGCGAGATCCTGTCGCGCATCGGCGACAAATGGTCGGTCCTCGTCATCACCTTGCTGGGCGATGCGCCCCTGCGCTTTGGAGAGTTGAAGCGCGAGATCGGCGGCATTTCCCAGAAAATGCTGACGGCCACGTTGCGGGCTTTGGAGCGCGACGGTTTCGTGTTGCGCCGCGATTACGGGACCGTGCCGCCGAAGGTCGAATATGAGCTCACCGAGCTCGGCCGCGATCTCCTCGTGCCGGTGACGGCGTTGGCGGCATGGGCGCGGCAAAACCAGGCGCAGGTCGAAGACGCCCGCCGTCGTTTCGATGATGCATGTCCGGAGCGGACCGGCCGCTCAGCCTGACAGACCTGCCTCGGCGCGAGCTTCCTGTCGGCCTTGAACATGCCGCAGAGTGGACGCCTTGGCCGGTTCGCCCTCCGGCTCGTTTGCTGCGGGAACGACGCTGATCGAACCGTCCGTTTCCAGGACCACGGCCGCGACGGCGTCGATGTCGGCCATCCCCGCCGCGCGCATGGCTGCGTAGACCTCTTCTTCCGTGACACGCTCCTTCTTGAGCATGGTGTGGAGGAAGCGGCCGCGAAAGAAGACGAGCGAGGGGTCAGCCTTGACGAGCGACTGAAACCGCTCCGAGCGCACCGAGACGTAAGCCACGGCATATTGCAGGAGGCACAGGAGGGCGAAGGCGAACAGACCTTCGCTCAACGAAACCTCGCTCGACAACAGCACGGTGGCCAGTATGGAGCCGAGCGCCACCGTGACGATGAAATCGAAGGCGTTCATTTTAGACAAGGTGCGCTTGCCGGTCGCCCGCAGCAGGAGGACGAGCCCGCCATAGGCCAGAATGCCGATAACGAGGATGCGGAAGAGGTCGCCCCAGCTGTCAAAAAACATCGATCAGCCTCCCGTGTCGCTGAGCTGATCGCAACGCACCCACCATTTCTCCGGCATGGCCGCATCGCGTAAGGCCTGCACGACGCCGCCTCCGGCATTGGAAAAGTCGATGAGACAGAGCGAGCCGCTGTCGCTCTCGAGGCGCGTGATGGTGAGATTGCGGCAGTCGGACGGCATCAATTCCCCGTTGCTGCCGATGATCTGTTGTAGGCTCTGCTGCGACTGGCAGGCGGGAAAGCGCTCCTGCGCTGCGGCCGGGGCCGCGATCGCGAGGGTGATCAGAGCGGTGGCTGCGCCGGCGGCGACGAGACGGGCCATGGGGCCTCCTCTTGAAACATGCTGTTGCGCTGCAAGGCCTGCGGGCGGCGGCGCCGCGGCCATGCAGTCTCACTTACCAACAACCGGCATTTTCGAGAGTTCCGGGGCTTGTCCGGCCTGGGGCGGAGTTTTTCTTGTTAATGCCGCAATTGCAGTCTACAAGAACAACCATCGATCTTTGGCCGGACAATTTGGCCGTTAAGTCCCGTTTCGCCGGGCGCGGGTTCAGACTTCCTCCAAAACTCGACTTCCACACACGTGCGCATGTCGCGTCACGTGTACCCATACGCGTTCTGCGAAAGGAACATTCCATGGCGGTTGGTACCGTAAAATTCTACAATTCCCAGAAGGGTTATGGCTTCATCCAGCCGGAGGACGGCGGCAAGGACGTGTTCGTCCATGCCACGGCTCTCGAGCGTGCCGGCATGCGCGGCCTCGTCGAAGGTCAGCGCGTTTCCTTCGACGTTGAGGCGGATCGCCGCTCCGGCAAGGAAGCTGCAACGAACCTGCAGCACGCCTGATTTTTCAGAAGGCGCAGGCTCGCCTGCGCCTTCTCTTCCCATGCCGTACGGCGGAGGGAATATGACCAGCCATTCATTCAAGGTGGGCCAGACGGTCCGCCTGTCGCAAAAGACCGTCGGCCCGGGTGTCGCCGGCGTCTACAAAATCCTGGCTTTGCTGCCCGAGGAACACGGCGATTGCCAGTACCGTGTGCAAAGCACGGTGAGCTCGCAGCAGCGCGTCGTCCAGGAAAGTCAGTTGTCGCGCCTTTAACGGCGTATGTCTCAGGCCCGGAGACGGTCCTTCCGAACCAAGGCCGGCTTTCCGCGCCTGCCGCTCCCGCGCAACGCCCGAACGGCGCACGATGTGCAATTCGGTTCGGAGAGGATGTAGGTCATGGCAAAAGGGCAGATGCGGGCTTCCAAGGAAGCCAAGAAGCCGAAGAGCAAAGAAAAGGGCGCCAAGCACAGCCCGAAATATATGGAGACGGCAGAGCTCGGCTCTTCGGGTTCCAGTGGGACGCCTCTCAAGCTCGGCCAGAAGAAATAATCTGTGGCGCGCTTCGAAGTCACCATGTCGAGCGGCGACAAGCTCCTCATCGAGCATGAGATGGCATCTGTCGAAGAGATGCGGCTCCTTCTCGAAAAGACGGACTTTCTCGCAGCCAAGGAAATCAGGCTCGGCGCACCCGGGACGTTGCCGGATGTCGTCCTGTCCACCCGTCATATGATGCTGCTGCGCCCGCTTGCTGAGGGTGCGACACAGGGCAGCTCTTTCCGGCCCAAGCGATAATCTAAAATGGGAACGCCGACGAAGTCGTCGACGCAGGGGAAGCCCGCGAAGGGGAGCGCCATGGCGAGGAGCGTGAAGGACGTGGCCGAGCTCAAGGCGCGGATGGCGCATGCGCTTTCGAGCGACAACGTCACGCCTCCGCAGCGGGAGTTTCTCGAAAGCCAGAAGGCGCGGCTCGATCAGCGGGGGACCCATACCATGCTTACGGACGACCAACTCGCACGCATCGAACGCATCATCGATGAGGCGGGGGCGGAAATCTCCCCATCTGGCGCGAGCCCGTCCGACGCCGACGACGCTGAATCCGCGCCGCCCACAAATCAAGGGTGATGTCGATGTCTACAAAAACGCAGGGCAAAGGTGACAGCGTCAAGCTGCGCCGCGACAAGGCCGATGCCACGACTGCCGCAGCGAAAGCGGTGATCGATGCGGAGCTCAACGCGGCACGCCAGAAGACCGCAAGACTGCGGGCACAGCGTCTTGCCAAAGAAGCTGATGACGCCGGGATAGCGACGGAAGCAGAAGAGAACGCGCCGAAAGAGACCACCCGAAAGAAGCGGGCGACGAAGAGCGCGGCTTCCAAAAAGGCCGGTGCGAACGCCGGAGCCGATGGGGCCAAAGCCCCAAAGAGAAAGCCGAAAGCGAAGAAAGCGGCGCCGGCGCCTGCTGCCGACATCGAGGACGACATTGACGATGAAATCGATGAGCCTGACGAGGCCGAAGAGGTTTCAGAAATCTAGCTGACGGCCGCGGGGGCGAACCGAGGCGACGTTCATAGCAAGATCGCCATAACCGCGGCGCTCACGGGAGCATGCCGCGCGTGCTGAGCTCGCATCGCGCGGGCCCTGCTGGCAACGCGATGCCCAGGCATTGGCAAATGTGTCAGGCTGACTTCGGCCGCCCATCACGGGGCCGGAGTGCATGTGTCGTTTATGCCTGACGGACGAGAAGCCGATGGATGAGGGGCTTGCGGACAAGGCTCTTTCGACGCTCACCCCAGGATACGCCCCCAAGCGGCCGCGACTGCCGGCGCCGGCACAGGGGCAGAAGCCGCCATTGGCAGCTCCGCCCGTGCCTGGCGTTCTAGACGGCAGTCGAATGCGTGGCCGCACGCGTCCCGAGATAAGCGTCGAAAGAAGCTGCAACGCTGCGCACGAAGGGCCTGCCGCGATCGGTGACGACGAAGCGGTCGCCGACGCGTGAGAAGAGCCCGTCGGGGTCCGATTCCGCGAAATAGCGGGCATCGTTGATGACGGGATCGGCCAGCGCACCGAAATGCGCCTTCAAGGTCCCCGCCGAGAAGGCGAAGTCGCACAACAGCCGCTCGATCACGAAGGCCCGGACCCGGTCGGCCTGGGAAAGCTCGAAGCCGCGAACGGTCGCAAGCTCGCCTTTTTCGATCTCGGCCGCATAGCGCCGGGTCGTTTTCTCGTTCTGCAGATAACCCTGCGGGAGCTTGCTGATGGACGATGCGCCGAAACCGATCAGAGCGTCGGCCTCGTCCGTCGTATAGCCCTGGAAGTTGCGGTGGAGGCGACCCTCCCACGCGGCCACGGCAAGGGAATCCTCCGGCACGGCGAAATGGTCGAAGCCGATGCGCTGATAGCCGGCCCCGGTGAAGAGCGTGGCCGCGCGATTGGCCTGCGCAAAGCGCTCCAGAACGTCCGGCAGTTCGTCCGTCGGGATCATCTTCTGGCGTGGGATGACCGAGGGCACATGCGCATAGCCGAAGAGAGCCACGCGGTCCGGCCTGAGGGTCAGGATCTGTTCGACCGTGCGTACGAGCTTGTCCCGGCTCTGATATGGCAGGCCATAGACGAGATCGACATTGATGGAGCGAATGCCGGCAGCCCGCAGCCGATTGACGGCCGATTCCGTCTCCTCGAAGCTCTGCATGCGGTTGATGGAGGCCTGCACCTTCGTGTCGAAGTCCTGCACGCCGATCGAGGCGCGGGTAAACCCGGCCTTGGCGAGTGCTTCCACACGCGCGTCGTCGAATTCTCGCGGATCGATCTCGATCGCGAATTCGGCATCCGCCGCGGACGGGAAGGCCTCACGGATCGCAGAGGCCAGCTCGATGATGTCGTCCGGCTTCAGCAAGGTCGGCGAGCCGCCGCCCCAATGCACGCCCTCGACGTTGATGTCCGGCGCAAGCTCGGCCACGAGCTTCAGCTCGTCCTTCAGCGTCTTGAGGTACGGCAGCACCGGATCGTAGCGCAGCACATGCCGGGTCGTGCAGCCGCAGAACCAGCACAGCGTATCGCAGAACGGGATGTGGAAGTAGAGCGAAGCCCTGGTATTGGGCTTAAGCTCTTTCAGCCAGGCTTTCGCGACCTTGCCGTCCACTTCTTCGTTGAAGTGGGGCGCCGTCGGATAACTGGTGTAACGCGGCACAGGCGCCGCGTATTTGCGGACGAGATCAGGAACCATTTGGGTATTTCTAATGCTTTCGTCGAAGGCGTCCTTGATCAATGTCAAAGAGGAAATCGGCCGCCGCAAGGTTTGACGCGCACGCTGGCATGTCCTTCTGCAATCTGAACGGCTTGGCGATCCGAGAAGCCCCGCGAACGCGGCCTTGCGCCTCCACTTTTTCGGTGCGCCGCGAGGCCTGCGTATGCCCGGCGAAGCGGCTCTCTCAACAAGATTCGTGGACAAGGTGCCGCTTCGTCATCTATCCCTGCGGCGGTGGTGATTATCACCGCTGCTCGCCTCTGCCATGGGCTTGCCGTTTCCTCCCGAAGGCCCGGTCGTTTCAGGAAAAATGTCCGACATCGTCATTTCCGAGTTTATGGATGAGGCGGCCGTTGCGCGCCTGTCCGCTCGCTTCTCCACCCTTTACGCCCCCGATCTTGCCGAAAAGCCCGATGCGCTGAAGGCGGCGCTCACAGAAGCGCGAGCCTTGATCGTCCGAAACCGCACCGAGGTGCGGGCGGATCTGATCGAGGGGGCCGATGCGCTCGAATGTGTCGGCAGGCTCGGCGTTGGCGTCGACAACATCGATACGCAATGCTGCGCCCGGCGCGGCATTGCCGTCTATCCGGCCGCCGCGGCGAATGCTCTGTCCGTTGCCGAATACGTCATCTCGACTGCGCTTCTGCTTCTGCGCGGCGCCTATCTCTCCACGCCTGCCGTCGCCGCCGGGCAATGGCCGCGTGGAGAGCTGATGCGCGGTCGCGAAGCGAGCGGCAAGGTGATCGGTCTGGTCGGCTTCGGTGCGAGTGGCCGTGAAACGGCGCGTCGTGCCGAGGCGCTCGGCCTCGATGTCATCGCCACCGACCCGCATATCCCGGCCTCGGACGCTGCGTGGAACGAGGCGCCGCGCACCGACCTGTCTACGCTCCTCGCGGAAGCCGACGTCGTCAGCCTGCATGTCCCGCTGACGGACGAGACGCGCTATCTCATCGATGCGGCTGCGCTCGCCCGCATGAAGCCCGGCGCGATCCTGATCAACGCCGCACGTGGCGGCATCGTCGACGAGACGGCGCTTGTCGCGGCCCTGCAGGAGGGCCGGTTGGGCGGTGCCGCGCTCGACGTCTTCGAGACCGAGCCGTTGACGGCCGAAGCGGGGGCCGTCTTTGCGGATCTGCCGAATGTGGTTTTGACGCCTCATATTGCGGGCCTCACCGCAGAATCGAACCTGCGCGTCGGGCGGGTCATCGCCGATGCGGTCATCAATCACCTCGAGGGCCGCAAGTGACCCACATGCGACTTGGCGAATTGCGGCATCTCGTGGAGGCCGCCTTGACCGCCTCGCGGGTCAGCCCGGAAAACGCCGCATCCGTCGCCCGTGCGCTCGTCGCCGCTGAAGCCTGCGGCCAGACGAGCCACGGCCTTCGCCGTGTCGAGGCCTATTCGGGGCAGGCGCGCGCCAGCAAGATCGACGGCTTTGCGGTGCCGACGGCCGAAGTCGTCCGACCGGCTACGCTCTCTGTCGATGCGGCGCACGGCTTCGCCTATCCCGCGCTTGATCTGGCTCTCGCCGAACTGCCGCCCATTGCGCGCCGCCAGGGGCTGGCGATGGCAGGGATCAAGCGCTCCAGCCATTGCGGCGCCATGGGCGTGACGGTCGAAGCCTTTGCCGAAGCGGGGCTCTTGGCTCTCATGTTCGCCAACGCGCCGGGCGCCATGGCCCCCTGGGGCGGGCGCAGCCGTCTTTACGGCACCAACCCGATCGCTTTTGCGGCCCCCCGCAAGGATGCCGCTCCGGTGGTCGTCGACTTGTCGCTGTCGCAGGTGGCACGCGGCAAGGTGATGGCGGCCAAGCAGAGAGGCGAGGAGATCCCGGAGGGCTGGGCCTTCGACGAGGCGGGCAAGCCGACCACCGATCCGGTCGAGGCGCTTGCCGGCACGATGGCGCCGCTCGGCGGGGCCAAGGGGACGGCACTTGCTCTTATGGTGGAAATGCTTGCCGCCGGTCTTAACGGCGCCAGTTATGCGAGCGAGGCGAGTTCCTTCTTCGACGCCGAGGGTGGCCCTCCGAACACCGGTCAACTCATCATCGCCATCGATCCCACGGCCTTCGGCGCCGACGCCATTGGCCGCTTCGGCGACCTGGCGGCGATGATCGAGGCCGATCCTCCCGCCCGTGTGCCGGGTGCGCGGCGCCAGGCGCTTCGGGCGGAGGCGGAAGAGAAGGGAATTGAAATGGATGACGCGGTGATCGCCACGGTTCGGGCGATCGCCGGCATCGAATGACAGGAATGGGAGTGAGGCATGCTGCAAAAGACGCATTACTGGAAACGTGAAGCCAATCTGATCGGCGGCGAATGGGTTGGAGCCGATTCCGGCGAGACGATCGACGTCACCAATCCGGCGACCGGCGAGACGATCGGCACCATCCCGAAATGTGGCAAGGCCGAGACCGAGCGCGCCATCGAGGCCGCTGCCGAGGCCTTCGAGAGCTTCAAGAAGACGAGCGCCGACGAGCGCGCCAAGCTGTTGCGCGCCCTGCACGACGCCATCATGGACAATCAGGATGCGCTCGCCGAGCTCCTCACTCTGGAGCAGGGCAAGCCCTTGACGGAATCGCGAGGCGAGGTTGGCATGAGCGCCGCCTATGTCCTGTGGTTTGCCGAAGAGGCGCGCCGTGTCTACGGGGATCTCATTCCGTCCCCGTGGAAAGACCGCCGCATCATGGTGACGAAGCAGCCGGTCGGCGTCATCGGCGCCATCACGCCGTGGAACTTCCCGTCCTCGATGCTGTCGCGCAAAATCGGTCCGGCGATCGCTGCAGGCTGCACGGCCGTCGTCAAGCCGGCGACGCAGACGCCTTATTCGGGCCTTGCCTGGGGTGCGCTCTGCGAAGAGGTCGGCATTCCGAAAGGCGTGGTCAACGTCGTCACCGGCTCCGCCAAGGATATCGGTGCGGCGCTCATGGAAAGCCCGAAGGTCCGAAAAGTCACCTTCACCGGTTCGACGGATGTCGGCAAGGTTCTGATCCGCCAGTCGGCCGACACCGTGAAGAAGGTTTCTATGGAGCTCGGCGGCAACGCGCCGTTCCTGGTCTTCGATGATGCCGATATCGACCGCGCGGTCGCTGGTGGCATTGCCGCAAAGTTCAGGAATTCCGGCCAGACCTGCGTCTGCACCAACCGCTTCTACGTCCAGGCCGGCATCTACGACCGTTTCGCCGAAAAGTTCGCCGAAGCCGCCAAGGGCCTGAAAGTCGGCTCTGGTCTCGAAGAGGGGACGCAGCAGGGCCCGCTCATTGACGACAATGCGGTCGCCAAGGTCGAAGAGCTGATCGGCGATGCCGTCGACAAGGGCGGCAAGGTCATTGCCGGCGGTAAGCGCCACGAGCTCGGCGGGACCTTCTTCGAACCGACTGTGATCGCCGATGCGAAGCCCGATATGCGCTTCTCGAAGGAAGAGATCTTTGGCCCGGTTTCGCCACTCTTCAAATTCGAGACGGAGGAAGAGGCGGTCGCGCTCGCCAATGACACGGAATACGGTCTCGCCTGCTATTTCTACACGCAGGATCTCGGCCGTGCGTTCCGCGTCTCAGAAGGGCTCGATTATGGCCTCGTCGGCGTCAACGAGGGCGTCATCACGACGGAGGTCGCGCCCTTCGGCGGCGTCAAGGAATCCGGCCTCGGCCGTGAAGGCTCCAAGTACGGCATCGACGATTATTTGGAGATCAAATACGTCTGCATCGGCGGCCTCGGGCTCTAATCGCCGAGGCGCAGCTGAGTTTGATCGGCCTCTCCCTCGTCCGAGGGGGAGGCCTTTTTCGTGCAGCCCCTTTTTCGTGCAGCCTTTGTTTCGCGCAGATGAAGCGCGACAGGCGCGGTGGCCGGTCAGGTGTGCCGCATCAATTCCGCCGCAGGGGCTCGCGATGCCAGTTGCCGGCGCCTGCCGGGGTGAGGTCCGACAGATCGAGCCGTGCGAGAATCTCGCTTGCTGGACGCTCGCCGATCTTCGCCGTCGGCCAAAGATCGACAAGCGGCTTGAGGGCAAAGCTTCGTTCCGTCAGATGCGGATGCGGGATCGACAGCTCCGGCTCGGCGAGGAGTTCTTCGCCGTAGACGAGAATGTCGATATCGATGACGCGCGGCCCCCAAGGTTCGGCACGAATGCGGCCAAGCTCCTTCTCAACGTCGAGAAGAGCCGCAAGCAGGCGCCGTGGGCTCAGCTGTGTTTCGATCAGAAGCGCCGAATTGGTGAAATCGGGCTGGTCGGTCTTTCCCCATGGCCGGCTCACATAAAGCGGAGCGGCGGCGGTCACGGTGACCCCGTCCACATTGGCGATGGCCTTCGCGGCCTTGCGAAAAGTGTCAGCCGGATCGCCGAGATTGGCTCCGAGCCCCAGCACGGTCTTGACGGCGCCGCAGGCGAGGCTGCGGTGAATCATGCGAAAACCTCGTGGTCGAGGTGATACGTACGCGAATCGTTCCATCAGCACAGGTAGAGATGCCTGCCGGATCGAAGCAAGCCCCGCGCCTTAGATATTAACGACCTCTTATCCATGCTGCCCGATAATGTTTGTTTGGGCCGGGAGGAAGAAATGCAGAATGCAGGTGAACCCCTTAGGATCTTGCATGTGCTGCGTGCGCCTGTCGGCGGCGTGTTTCGCCATGTCTGCGATCTGATCGAAATGCAGGCTGATCGCGGCCACAAGGTGGGCATGATCTGTGATTCCACCACGGGTGGGGCGTTCGAAGCCGGGCTATTGGCCGAACTCGAAAACCGCCTTGCCCTCGGCCTGAAGCGCACGCCGATGTGTCGCCCGATCCGGCCGGTCGATCTTGGCGCATTTCTGCGCGTGCGCGCCCACGCGGATTCGATTGCCCCCGACGTCATCCATGGCCACGGCGCCAAGGGTGGAGTTTTCAGCCGCCTGACTGCGGCGAGCGAGCGCCGCTCCGGCCGTGTGGTCGCGACATTCTATACGCTCCACGGCGGCAGCCTGAACTTCGATCGAAACACCTTGGCGGGGCGTCTCTATTTCGGCGTGGAGCGCTCTTTGGAGCGGGTGACGGATTCGCTGATCCACGTTTCCGCTTTCGAGGCGGAAACCTACCGCGAGAAAGTGGGCGAGCCGCGTTGCCCCGCGCATGTCATCTACAACGGGCTGCGGCCGGGAGAATTTGAGCCGGTCGCGAAGATCGACAATCCTGCGGACTTTCTGTTCCTCGGCGAATTGCGCCCGTTGAAGGGCGTCGGCGTGCTGTTGCGGGCGCTGGAGATCCTCAAGGCAGAAGGCACCAGACGGAGCCTTTGCGTGGTTGGTGGCGGGAACAGCGAGCACATCGAGACCTATCGGGTCTTCGCTGCGGAAAAGGATCTCGACGTGCGCTTCCATGCTCCAATGCCGGCCCGCCAGGCTTTGGCGCAGGCGCGCATGATCGTCGTGCCGTCTTTGGCGGAATCGCTGCCCTACGTGGTGTTGGAGGCCGCCGCCGCCGGCACGCCGATGATCGCCACGCGCGTCGGCGGTATTCCGGAAATTTTCTCAGGCGAGGAGGATCGTCTGATCGAGCCCGGCAATGAGAGAGCGCTCGCCTCCGCGCTCACAGCCGCGCTTGAAAACCCTCAGCGTCTTGTCGAGGAGGCGGCCGCAAGGCGGGCCTTCGTGCGCGAGCGCTTTTCCCTCTCCGGCATGGCAGAGGGGAATGAGGCCCTCTACCACGAGGCGCTTTCAAGGCGCCGCGGCGGGCCCGCTGTGGGTGCAACCTTGAACGCCGCCTGAGCCGTTGCTTTTCGGCTCAGCCCGCCGTTTTTCGGCTCAGCCCGTTGGCGACGCTTCGACCTCGCTCAGAAATTCCGGTCCCTGTGAGACGATCGCCTCGTCCAGCTCGCCGATGCGCTCGCGATTTTTCCCGTCATAGGGCAGCGAGAGAAGGACCGTGCGAATGAGATTGAGCCGTGCACGCCTCTTGTCGTTGGCGCGCACCACGTACCACGGGGCTTCCTGCGAATGCGTCGCGGCAAGCATCCGGTCGCGGGCGGCAGAGAAGGCCGGCCAGCGCTTGATCGCTTCCTTGTCGACCGGCGAGATCTTCCAGGATTTCAGCGGGTCGTGCCGGCGGTCGTGGAACCGCTTCAGCTGCATCTCGCGACCGATATTGAGCCAGAACTTGAAGAGGTGCACGCCGTCGCGCACCAGCATGCGCTCGAAATCCGGCGCCTCCCGCAGGAACACGGCGGCCTCGGTCTCGCTGCAAAAACCCATCACGGGTTCGACGACGCCACGATTGTACCAGGAGCGGTCGAAGAGCACCATTTCGCCATTGCTCGGAAGCTCTTCCACATAGCGCTGGAAATACCATTGCCCGTGCTCGCGCTCCGTCGGCTTGGCGAGCGCCACGATGCGGGCGTGCCGGGGGTTGAGATTTTCCCGCAGGACCTTAATCGAGCCGCCTTTGCCGGCCGCGTCGCGCCCTTCGAACAACAGCACGATGCGCTGGTTCTTGTTTTGGGCCCAGGCGAGAACCTGCACGAGCTCGCGCTGCAGGTCGCGCAGTTCGTTTTCGTACTTTGTGCGCTTGAGCTTCTTGGAATAAGGAAAGTTGCCCGAGGTCAGCGCGTTCTCATGCACCCAGGCCGGCAGTTCGGGTGCATCGAGGTCGAAGGTGGAAAAGTCCTGATTGTTCATGTGCAGGTTGATTCTCTGACTCAGACTTGTCACGCAGCGAGTCTACAGAACGCTGAATGGCTTTACGAGAGCGGCAAAAGTGATTGAGGAGACGAACACGGAAAACAACCTGTCGGTGAATTCTGCCCGCCCGCTTGCACGCCTCGCCGCGGCGCGTTTGCCGCTTCTGGCGACGGCGCTTGTGCTGGCGTTCGTGACCGTCAATTTCTCCGTGCCGGTCCTGTGGTCCGTTCTGGGATTTGCTTTCGTTCTCGTCGTCACGGCCGCAGCCCCTGCTCGCATGCGCTCTGAGCGGTTGTCGTCTGCGGCCGCGCACAGCCGCATCCTGTGGCCCGACACGGGGATGAAGGCCGTCGTCTCATCGCTGCCGCATCCCGCTTTCCTGCTCGATCAGCGCGGTATCACGCGCTTCTCCAACGAGGCAGCAACCGCTGCGTTCCCGCAGGCTCGCCCCGGCGACCCGCTTTCCATGAGCATTCGGACGCCGCGTCTTCGAGATGCGCTGGCCGCAGCCCAGGGTATGGTGACGAGCCGGTTCGAGTATCGCGAGCGCAGCGGGGCGGAGACCGTCTATGTGGTGACCGTTCAGCCGGTGCTGCATGCCGCTGCCGCGGCGCCTTTCATTCTCCTGCTTTTCGAGGATGTGACCGAGCGCCTGGCGACGGCCAGAATGCGCGCCGATTTCGTGGCCAATGCCAGCCACGAGCTGCGCACGCCGCTTGCATCTCTCTCGGGCTTCATCGACACGCTCCAGGGGCCTGCCCGAAGCGATCCCAAAGCTCAGGACCGCTTTCTGACCATCATGCGCGAACAGGCGGAGCGCATGCGCCGCCTCCTCGATGATCTTCTTTCCCTGTCGCGGCTTGAGATGCGGGTGCATCAACAGCCGCGGGAGCACATCGATCTTGCACAGATCGCGCGCCGCGTCGTCGACGGTCTGCGTCCGCTTGCCGAGCATCTGGAGGTGGAGGTGACGCTCGATGTCCCGGACGAGCCCGTCTTCGTCCTGGGCGATGCTGACGAGCTCCATCAGGTGTTGGAGAACCTGGCGGAGAATGGCCTCAAATACGGAGGCGCCGGCAAACGTCTCGACGTGAGATTGGTGCAGCAGAACCTGGACGGTGGAGCGGTCGTGCTGGCAAGCGTGCGCGATTGGGGGCCGGGGATTGCGCCGGAGCATCTGCCGCGGCTCACCGAGAGGTTCTACCGGGTCGATGTCGCCTCGAGTCGCGAGAAGCAGGGCACCGGCCTCGGCCTGGCCATCGTCAAGCATATCCTGACGCGCCATCGTGGCCGCCTCGATATCGACAGCGAGCAGGGCGCCGGGGCGACCTTCACCGTGCGCCTGCCGGCTGCCGAGGCGCCGGCGGATCATGCCACGGCGGATGAGGCGCAAAAGCCTGCCTTGGCCGGCTGATCCCGCGCGGCGGAGAAGTCGGAGTTTCACAAAAAAGAAAGCGGAGCCGAAGCTCCGCAGTCTGTTACGCCAGTCTTCGGGAGAAAGCTGAACTCAGCCGTTCGCGGCCCGCTTCATGCGCCGGCGCGGATCGGATGTCTGATAGGCAACGCCCGCATGGTATTCGCAATAGGGCGAGCTCTCCAGGGAATCGCAGCCGCAGAAATGGAAATCCTCGTCGCCCGGATCGCCGATCGGCCATTTGCAGGTGCGCTCGGTCAATTTCTCGATCGTCAGGCGCCGCGAGATCGGCATGACGAGAGCGTGCACGGGCTGCAGTTCGGTTTCCTGCTCGACTTCCATTTCTACCTCTACCTCGGCCTGAAGGGCCGTGGCGCCGACGGTCACGGTCCGGTGCTGTTGCCGGACGGGAGCGGAATTGCGCGGTCGACGCGCCCGCTTGATCGTGGATGTCGGCTGGCCGCGTCCGGAAAGCCCGAGCCTGTGAATCTTGCCGATGACGGCATTGCGCGTGACGCCGCCGAGTTCTCCGGCAATCTGACTGGCGCTGAGGCCTTCCTGCCAGAGCTTTTTGAGAAGATCGACTCGTTCATCGGTCCAGGACATGGGCGTCTTGGCTCCTTGCTGCCGCGTTTGTGTCATTGGCGGAATCCGTCTGCGTCGCAGGGGCAAAAAACCTGCGCCAACGCAATAACTGGTAGGGGATCCGGTCCGCCACACGAGATGTCGTGTTTAACGATTTCGAAACTACCCGATCGGTCGACTCTTCGACAAGAGTCCCGCCGGCGATTTGATGTTTTTCCCCCGGATACGGCAAAAGTGAGTCCGGAATGCCACACAGGCATGCTCAAAAGCCGCGCATTGCGCGGCTCGCCAGCCTCATGATAAACGAAGCGCAGCCGCCGTAGGGCGGCTTTTCGCATTTCAACAGCAAAATCTCACATATCGGATCGGACCACGCCCATGTCGGCCGCCTCTCCCCTGTCTTCTCCTCTTTATGCGACCTATGCCCGCGCTGAGCTCGCCTTCGAGCGCGGCGAGGGTGTCTGGCTGGAGACGACATCGGGAGAGCGATATCTCGACCTGATGGGCGGCATCGCCGTCAACGCATTCGGTCATGCGCATCCCTATCTGGTCGAGGCCCTGAAGCGGCAGGCGGAAAAGCTCTGGCACGTCTCCAACATTTTCGAGATTCCGGGACAGGTTAAACTCGGTCGTCGTCTCTGCGAGGCGAGCTTTGCCGATCGCGTCTTCTTCACCAATTCCGGCGGCGAGGCGATGGAATGCGCCATCAAGACGGTGAGGCGCTACCACCACGCCAAGGGCCAGCCGCAGAAGAACCGCATCATCACCTTCGAGGGCGCCTTCCATGGCCGCACGCTCGCCACGATCGCCGCCGGCGGTCAGGCGAAATATCTGGAAGGTTTCGCGCCCAACGTCGAAGGCTTCGACCAGGTCGCCTTTGCCGACCGTGACGCACTGAAAGCGGCGATCGGCCCGGAAACGGCCGGCATTCTCATCGAGCCGATCCAGGGCGAGGGTGGCATCCGCCCGGTGCCGCACGAATTCCTGCGCTTCATCCGTGAGCTTTGCGACGAGCACGGCCTGTTGATGGTGCTGGACGAGATCCAGTGCGGCATGGGCCGGACGGGCCGCCTCTTTGCGCATGAATGGGCGGGCGTGACGCCGGACGTCATGGCGATCGCCAAGGCGATCGGTGGCGGCTTCCCGCTCGGCGCCTGCCTGGCGACGCGTGAGGCGTCGGAGGCGATGGCCGTCGGCTCGCATGGCTCCACCTATGGCGGCAATCCTCTCGCCATGGCCGTCGGCAATGCGGTTCTCGATCTCGTTTTCGAAGATGGATTCCTGACCGAGGTTTCCCGCAAGGGGCTCCTCCTCAAACAGAAGCTTGCGCGCCTCGTCGATGCCTATCCCGATCAACTGAAAGATGTGCGCGGCGAGGGGCTGATGCTGGGCCTCGTCTGCGCGGGCGCACCTGCGGAAATGGTTGCCCGCCTGCGCAAGCACGGCGTCCTCACCGTGGGGGCGGGCCACAATGTGGTGCGTGTCCTGCCGGCGCTGATCATCTCGGAGGCGGAGATGGATGAAGGCGTGAACCGTATCGAAGCTGCGCTGCGCGCCGCCGGCAAGTCCGCTGCCGCGTAGGGAGAATAAAACATGAGCCTGCGTCACTTCCTCGACCTTGCCGACATTCCGTCCGACACGCTGCGGCTGATCCTTGACGACGGCAAACAGCTGAAGGCTGCCCGCCGCGCCGGTCCCGTTGCCGAGCGGCCGCTCGAAGGCCGCATCCTTGCGATGATCTTCGAGCAGCCCTCGACGCGCACCCGCATTTCTTTCGACGTCGCCATGCGCCAGCTCGGCGGCGACGCCATCCTTCTCACCGGCAAGGAAATGCAGCTCGGCCGCGGTGAGAGCGTGAGCGACACAGCGAAGGTTTTGTCGCGTTATGTCGATGCGATCATGATACGTACGCTCGACCATGACATGGTCGCAGCCCTTGCCGAGCATGCCACGGTTCCCGTCATCAATGGGCTGACGCGCCGCTCGCATCCGTGCCAGCTGATGGCCGACCTGATGACCTTCGAAGAGCACAGGGGCTCCCTCGAAGGCCGCAAATTCGCCTGGCTGGGCGATGCCAACAACGTCATGAATTCGTGGGTTCATGCGGCCGAGCGCTTCGGCTTCAGCCTCGATGTCGCAAGCCCGGCCGAGCTCGGCCCCGACCAGGCGATCCGCGACTGGGCGCAGGAGAATGGCGCGAAGGTGCGTTTTCTCGATGCGCCGGAAGAGGCCGCAGCCGAGGCCGACTGCCTGATCACCGACACCTGGGTTTCGATGGGCGATGACGAAGGGGGGCGGCGTCACAATCTCTTGAAGCCGTACCAGGTGAACGACCGCATGATGGAATATGCCAAGAAAGACGCCATATTTATGCATTGCCTGCCCGCACATCGCGGCGAGGAAGTGACCGCCAGCGTGATCGACGGCCCCCAATCGGTCGTCTTCGATGAAGCGGAAAACCGCTTGCATGCGCAAAAGGCGATCCTTTCCTGGTGTCTTTCGGAGCCTTCGTGAACAAGACGACTGTCACACAGACTGAATCCCGCGCGGACGACCGCGCTCTGCCCTTTCAAGTCGATCCGCTGGACGTGCGTGGCCGCGTCGTCACGCTCGGACCGGCGATCGATGCGATCCTCGCGCGCCACGATCTGCCGAGGCCCGTCAAGGTTCTTCTCGGCGAGGCCGTGGCGCTCGCCTCGCTGCTTGCCACCTCTTTGAAGGATACGGGCCGTTTCATCCTGCAAACGGAAACGGATGGTCCGGTCTCGATGCTCGTCGTCGATATCCGCACCCCGGGCGAGATCCGCGCCACGGCCACGTGCAACCGCGAGCGCGTGGAGGCGGTGACGGTTTCCGGCCGCGCTGCGAGCGGCGATCTCCTCGGCCGCGGCACGCTCGCCATGACCATCGAGCAGGGCAAGACCGGGCGCCGCTACCAGGGTTATGTCCCGTTGGAGAACGAGAGCCTGGAAGACGCGGCGCATTCCTATTTCCGTCAGTCGGAGCAGATCCCGACGCGCGTACGCCTGGCCGTTGCCGAAATCGTCGATCGCGGCAGTGCCGGCGAGGCCCAGCAGGCCTGGCGCGCGGGCGGGCTGATCGCGCAGTTCTTGCCGGAATCGAGCGAGCGCATCAAAGTCCGCGATCTCCATCCGGGCGATACGCCGGACGATGCCGATATGGCCGATCTGCCGCTCGAGGACGACGCCTGGCTGGAAGCCGTCGCGCTCGTCGATACGGTGGAGGACCTCGAACTGATCGACCCGGCCGTTCCGGCCGAACGTCTTCTCGTTCGCCTCTTCCATGAACGTGGCGTGCGCGTCTTCGAGCCGACGGTTCTGCGCGATCATTGCACCTGTTCGCGCGAACGCATCGAGCAGGTGTTGGAGCAGCTTCCCGCCGATGAGCTGGAAGAGGCGGCAGTCGAAGGCGCAGTAGAGGTCCGCTGCGAGTTCTGCGGCAAAGAGTATCGATTCACGCCCGAAGAGCTGAATTCCGGCAAAGCCTGACCGATCGTTTAGTTGTCGGCCACGTCGCCGCATGCCTTACCATTCAGCTGGTGTTCACCTGGAACCTCTAAGGTTTCGGGCTGTCTGATGCCGTTGAATCGCAAAGGATGTTGCTCTGACCGACAAGGCCAAGACGCCGCTCCTGCTGGTCGATTCTCCTGCGCCGAAACAAGGCGCAGGAGAAGGCGAGCTGCAGCCCGCCGCCCGGCCGGCTGAGGAGAAGAGCTCGCAATCTTCAAAGACGCGGCACAACACCGCGCATCCTGTCTGGCGTGGGCTCGTTCAGACCGTGCTCGTTTTCGTGGTGCTTGCCGCCGCGGTCGCTGGCATGCGCTACATGGCCGCCACGGCGCCCGAAGGGCCGAAGCGCCCTCCGAGCGAGCAGGTCTACACGGTCGAAACGCAGACGGTCGCGTTCGGCAGCCATCAGCCGGATTTTGCGGTCTTTGGCACGACCATCGCGGGCAAGACGGTCGAGCTGCGTGCTCTCGTTGCCGGCGAGATCGTATCCATCTCCGATGATGTGGAAGTCGGGCGGCGCGTGACGGCGGGCGACACGCTCGTCACGCTTGATGATTTCCCCTATCGCGGCGCCCTGACAGAGGCCCGCGCCAATCTGCGCGAGGCCGAGGCGACGCTGGCCGAACGGCAGGCGAGTGTGCGCGCCGAAGAGGTTGCGGTGTCGCGCGCCAAAGAGCAGTTGGATCTCGCCCGCACGGATCTCGAACGAGCCCAGCAATTGCGTGCGCGCGGGACCGGAACTCAGCAATCCCTCGATGAACGGCAGCTGATCTTGAGCCAGCGTGCCCAGGCGCTCGAAGAACGGCAGAGCAATCTTGAGGTCGCCCGTGCGCGGTTGGAGCAGCAGCGCGCGGTGAACGATCGGCTGCGCTGGCGCGTCGAAGAGGCAGAGCGAAATCTCGCCGATACGGTCCTGAAAGCCCCCTTCGATGGCGTGGTCATGAGCGAAGCGGCGGGGCTCGGTCGCAAGGTGAGTGCCAGCGACCTTCTCGTGGAGCTCTACCGCGAAGGCTCCGTGGAAGCCCGTTTCGTGGTGAGCGATCGCCAGTTCGGCCGTCTTCTCTCGGATTCTGAAGGTGTCATCGGCCGCGAGGTCGACATCACCTGGACGGTCGGCGGCGAGCCTCTCGTCTATAAGGGCACGATCGATCGTATCGGTGCGGAGGTCGTGGCCGACCGTGGCGGCGTGGAGCTTTTCGCCAACGTCAAAGACGGGCCGGAGGTCGATCTCCGCCCAGGCGCCTTCGTTGAAGTCTCCGTGCCCGACAGAACGTGGCAGGATGCCGTTCGGCTTCCGGAAACGGCGCTCTACGGCGGCAATGCCGTCTTCGTCGTCGAGGATGGGCGCCTTCAACGTCGCGCCGTCGATGTTGCCGCCTATGATGGGGCCGACGTCATCGTCACCTCCGGCCTGTCGGAGGGCGAGACGGTGATGACGACGCAGATCGCCGATGCCCGCGAAGGCATCAAGGTGGCGAAGCCTGGGGAGAACACGCGGATCTCACCGACGATGTCGATGGGGCATGGCTCGTGAGTGCGGTGCCGCCCGCTCCCTCGTCGAGCCCGCGGCGCGATGCCATCCCGATCGTGGAGCTTTTCGCGCGTCACGCCAATGCCGCGAACCTCTTGATGGTGCTGATGATCCTGTTCGGGATCTTCGCCCTTCTCAAGATCAACACGCAGTTCTTTCCCTCGCTCGAAACCGACACGATCTCCATTTCCGTCTCCTGGCCGGGGGCGAGCGCGGAGGACGTAGAATCCAATATTCTGGAAGTGATCGAGCCGGATGTGCGCTTCCTCGACGGCGTCGACGAGATGCGCTCCTATGCCCGCGAGGGGAGCGCCACGATCTCGCTCGAATTCGAAGACGGCGCCGACATGCAGA
The DNA here is from genome assembly GCF_021462425.1 of Afifella sp. H1R. Lineage (NCBI taxonomy): Bacteria > Pseudomonadati > Pseudomonadota > Alphaproteobacteria > Hyphomicrobiales > Afifellaceae > Afifella > Afifella sp. H1R. Next base: position 443,777 of record NZ_JAKEDY010000002.1, on the reverse strand, counting down.
AGGCCTTGTCGGATGTCGAGGCGGCGGTGGCAGCGATCACCAACCTGCCGGAGGATGCGGAAGAGCCGGAAGTCTCCTTCAGACAATGGCGCGAAGCCGTCGCGAGATTGGCGGTCACCGGCCCTTATTCGGAGACGGCGCTGCGCGCGATCGCCAAGCGAATCCATGACGGGCTGATCGACGCCGGCATCGATTCCGTCACCTATACGGGTTTTCGCGATCGCGAATTGGTGGTGACCGCCGAAGAGGCGGAATTGCGTCGGCTCGGCCTGACCATCGGCGACGTCTCGACGGCAATCGCCGGCAACAGTCGCGACCTGCCGTCGGGAGAACTCGACGCCTCCATGTCGCGTCAGGTGCGTGCGCTCTCCGATGCCAAAGATCCGGCGGCGATCAAGGAGATCGAGGTCAAGGGCTTCGCGTCTGGCGAGAGGATCCGCGTCGGAGATTTCGCCGACGTGAACGAGCGCTTCGACCCGGACGACAAAGAAGGTTTGGCGCGCGGACAGCGAGCGATCGAGCTCTACGTCGAACGCTCCGCCAGCGCCGACACGCTCGCCAGCGCGCGGCTGATGAACGATTATCTGGAGCGTGTGCGGCCGACATTGCCGCCGGATGTCGAGATCCTGAAATACGACGTGAATGCCGATCAGGTGGCCGACCGGATCATGCTTCTGGTCCGTAACGGCCTCCAGGGCCTTATCCTCGTCGTCCTCATCCTGTTCGTCTTTTTGAACGGCAGCATCGCCTTCTGGGTCGCTGCCGGCATCCCCATCGCCATGATGACGACGCTCGGCGTGATGTACGTGACCGGGCAGACGCTCAACATGATGTCGCTCTTCGGGCTGATCATGATGCTGGGCGTCATCGTCGATGATGCGATCGTCGTGGGGGAGCATACGGCCACACGTTCGTCGAGAGGCGATGACGGGCTGACGGCGGCCATCCGCGGGGCTGGCCATATGATGACGCCGGTCTTCGCGGCGAGCCTGACGACGGTCGCAGCCTTTGCGCCACTCTTCCTCGTGCGCGGTGGCATCGGTCAGTTCATCCAGACCCTGCCGCTCGTCGTTATCGCGGTGATCCTCGCAAGTCTCGTCGAGTGCTTTCTGGTTCTGCCCGGCCATCTCGCCCATTCGCTGACGCGGGTGCGCCATTTCGGCTGGTCGATGTGGCGATGGGTGTTTGCCTCGCTGTCGGTTGCGGCCGCCGTCATCCTGGCGCTGCGGCCGGGCACGGGCGAGCTTCTGGAACTGTCCTGGCTTTCCGCCCTCGGTGACTGGTTTTCCGAGCGCCCGTCCTCCTTGCAGCTTCTTTTTACGGTCGCTTTCGCCATGGCCGCCGGTGCCCTCATCGAGGCTCTGGTCGCGATGTTCTCGCATCGCCGCGAACGCAGCACGCACCGCCGCACAGCGCTGCGCCGTGGCCTCGACAACGGCTTCGAATGGGTGCGCAGCGGACCGTTCTTGCGGCTCGTCCGCTTCACCTATCATTGGCGCTACCTGACGGTGGCGCTCGCGGTTGCAAGCTTCATCCTCACGATCGGCCTTCTGCAGGGCGGGCGTGTCGCCTTCGTGTTCTTTCCGTCCCCGGAGGCGGAGACGATCCGAGGCCGCGTGGAATTCAATCCGGGTACGCCGCGCGAAGAGGTCGAGGAGACGGTCAGAAAGCTCGAATCCGCTCTCTGGCGGGCAAGCGACGAACTCTCTCCGGACAAGCCGCTGATCGTCGCCGCCTTCACCACCATCGGTTCGGCGGGGCGCTCGGAAGGCGACAATCTCGCCGAATTCCGGGTGCAGCTCGTCACCTCCGAGGAGCGCGACGTGCGCACGCCGACGATCGTGCGCGCCTGGCAGGAAAAAGCGCCGGACCTTGCCGGCATCAAGCGTTTCGCCGTTTACGAGATGCGCGGTGGGCCGCCGGGACGCGACGTCGATATCCGCTTCCGCGGTGGCAATGCGGCCGATCTGAAGAAGGCCGCCGAAGAGGCGGCAGAGGTTCTCTCAGGCTTTCCGGGTGTTTCCGGCGTGGCCGACGACCTCCCCTACGGCAAGCCCGAACTCGTCATCCGCCTGACGCCGCGGGGCGCTGCTCTCGGCCTGACCAACGAAGACGTCGGCCGCCAGGTGCGCAATGCGCTGGAAGGCGCCATTCCACGCCGCTTCGCCGATGGCGACGAAGAGGTGACGATCCGGGTCAAGCGCAAGTTGGACGGGGAGGGCACGGCCGCCTTGCGCGCTCTGCAATTGCGCACGCCGGCAGGCTTTTACGTGCCTCTTGAGGAAGTGGCGACCTTGAGCGAGCGACAGGGCTTTGCCTCCATCCAGCGTGTCGATGGCAAATCGAGCGTCGCGGTTACCGCCGATGTCGACCTCGCCGTCACCAATCCGGGTGCGGTTCTCGCCTCTCTGCGCCAAACCGGCGCAATCGACCGCATCGCTGCGCGCTATGGCCTCGACACGGGCTTTTCCGGACGCGCGGAGGAGCGGGAGGACGCCTTCGCCGACCTGAAGCTCGGTGCGGTGATCGCTCTCGCCGTTATCTACATTCTTCTCGCCTGGGTCTTCGCCTCCTATCTGCGACCGATCGCGGTGATGCTCATCATTCCCTTCGGCTTCGTCGGCGCGACGCTCGGCCATTTGTTCATGGGTTTCGACCTCACCATCCTGTCGCTCTTCGGTCTGCTTGGACTGGCGGGCATCCTCGTCAACGATTCCATCATTCTCGTGGACCGTCTCGAGGAGCGCTTGCGGGATGGGGACGACCTGGCCGAGGCCGCGATCGGAGCGAGTACGGACCGCCTTCGCGCGGTGCTTCTCACCTCGCTGACGACCATCGCCGGGCTTGCGCCGCTTTTGACGGAGACGAGCCTGCAGGCGCAGTTCCTGCTGCCCATGGCGATCACCATGGTGTTCGGTCTGGGCTTTGCGACCGGGCTCGTGCTTTTCCTCGTGCCGGCCCTGATCGGTATTGGGGGGGATATCTCGCGCCTCTTCCGCTTTGCTGCGGGACGGCGCGTCTCGGCTTTCGCGCGGTCCTGAGACGGCGCGCTCGTTCTTAGTGAAGGAGCGCTTTTTGTCCCGGCAGGTCGAGCGAGAAAGCCGGGATTTCGACGGAGAAGCCGGAGCCGGTCTCGCTCACCATGTCGTAGCTGCCCACCATGATCCCTGAAGGCGTGCTGAGCGGACAACCGCTCGTATAGCGAAAAGTCTCGCCCGGTGGGATTTCGGGCTGCTCGCCCACGACGCCAGGCCCATGAACCTCTTCCGTGCGCCCGAGCGCATCGGTGATCTGCCAGTGCCGCCGCAAAAGCTGCACCCGCTCCTGGCCTTCATTGGTGATTTCGATCGTGTAGGCCCAGAAGAACCGCCCCGCCTCGCGATTGGATTCTTTTTCCAGAAACTCCGGCGCGACGGAGACGGTGATGTTGCGGGTGGTGGCGCGGTACATGGTCGATCCGATTCTCTGCGGCGCTTTTTGCGTGACCCGGTCACACAGCGCAAGCTCTTTGCGTCTCGGCAGCGGACGTCGTTAAGAATTTGTTTACTGCAAACCTCATGCTAAAGTTGTGTCTCTGGCGGGCTTGAAGGGGGGCGAGCTTGCAAGGGGAAAATCCGGGTATCCGCCGCACAGGTGGCGGGTCGCGTCAGCCTGTGTCCGTTCCGCCGAGACGGGTGTTGCCGGCGGTCTCCCGCTCGTCGCGCGCTTCCTCGCTGTTTCCATCTCCTGCCGATTTGCAGCGCCCGGACAGTGCGGCTCTGCCGGCCGATATCGCTTTCCTCGCCGGGCGCGGTCTCACGCCGAGAATGCTCGCTCTTGCGGCACAGCTCGCAAGACAGCGCGGAACCTCGGCCAGTCAGGAATTGATGGCCCTGCCGGGCTTTTCGCGCGCCCTCTACTGGCGGCTTCTTGCCGAGCATCTCGGTCTGCCTTTCATCGCCGAGGGCGATCCGGTGACACTCCTGCCTGAGACCCTGCCGCCGGCTGCGGAAACCATCGCCAGGTCCAGGCGAATGCTCGTTGAAAAGGGCGCCGCGCGCATGCTCGTGCTCGCACCGGAGGGGCCGGCCCGGGTCGAGGAATTGCAGCGCCTTCTGATGCAGCGGCCGGAGATCAAAGAGCGCTTTGCGATCGCCGATCCGGCGACGATCCAGGCGTGTCTTCTGGCGCGCAACGATGCCGGCCTCGCCTATTGCGCCGCGCACCGGCTGGCGCGTGCAAAGCCGCAGCTTTCAGCGCTTCTCTGCAGTTCGCGCAAAGGACGGCTCGCGATCGCTGCGGCGCCGCTCGCCTTGATCGGTCTCATCCTCGTTTCACCCCTACCTTTCGGGCGCATCGTTGCGATCCTCCTGAGTGCCTTCTTCTTTCTTTCGATGCTTCTCAAATCGGCCATTGCCCTCCTGCAGACGACCGAAAGGCCTGTCCGGCCTTTGAGCGATGCGGATTTGCCGAGTTACACGGTCCTTGTGCCGCTCTACCGCGAGGCCGGGATCGTGCCCGATCTCATTTCCCATCTCGATCGCATCGATTATCCCTCCTCGAAGCTGCAATGCCTCCTGTTGATCGAGGCCGACGACGAAGACACGCTTGCCGCCGCGAGGCGTCATGCGTGCCATCCGCGTTACCAGATCGTTGCCGTGCCGCCGCAGGAGCCGCGCACAAAGCCGAAGGCTCTCGTCTACGGGCTGCCGTTCGCGACGGGGCGCCTCGTGGTCGTCTACGATGCGGAGGATCGCCCTGAACCCGATCAGCTTCGAAAGGCGGCCGCCGTCTTTGCGAACGACCCGACGCTTGGGTGCGTGCAGGCGCGGCTCACCATCGACAACACCGAGAACGTCATTTCGAAGCTGTTTGCGCTCGAATATGCGGCCAATTTCGACGTCTTCCTGCCGGCCCTCGCGCATTGGCGCATGCCGCTCCCGCTCGGGGGCACATCCAATCATTTTCCGCTCGCCGTCCTGAAGAGGATCGGTGCCTGGGATCCCTTCAACGTCACCGAGGATGCCGACCTCGGAATCAGGCTCGCCCGCTACCATTATCGCAGCATCACGATCGCCTCGCGCACCTTCGAGGAAGCGCCGGTTTCGCTTTCGCAGTGGATGGGGCAGCGCCGGCGATGGGTGAAGGGTTGGATGCAGTCTCTCCTCATTGCCATGTGGCCGGCGCAGGCGGCTGCCCCAGCTCTGACTGCAAAGGATCGTCTGGCGGTTCTGGCCATTTTGGGGATGGGGGTTGCCGGGCTGCTGGCTTACGGGCCCGCTTGCGTTGTCGGGCTTCTTGCGGCGTTGGCCTTTGGCGGCATGCCGGAGCCGGACGGCCTGCTCTCCTGGAGCCTTTTTGCAGCGAACTTCCTCAATGTGACGGTGCTCGTCCTGTCCTCGGCGACCATGGCCTTCCGCGGCCTGCGATCGGTCGGACGGACGGACCTCGTGCCGATGATTGCGCTTCTTCCGTTTTATTGGATGGCGATGTCGCTCGCCTCCTGGCAGGCGTTCTTCCAGCTGCTGCGCCGCCCGTTTCTGTGGGAGAAGACGGCCCACGGCTTGTCGAGGGCGCGGGGAATGGGGCCCGATACCCAGCGCGGCCCGGCGAGATGGCTCAGCGTTTCACGGTTCAGAGCGTTGTGGCGCCAAAGGACATGGTTCGGAAGCCGACGGCCCGGGTCTGAGCTTTGCGGGACGAGAGGTTGTGCCACCTCCAACCGTCCTTCGCCTGCGCGTCTTTGATGCAAAGGGTGCCGGGCCTCGGGGTGGAAGTCCTGCGGAGCGGTTTCTGCGGCTCCGGTTGAGCCTTAGGCGGCTTGCGGCTAGAAAAGCCGTCCACCCTGGAAGCTGAGCTTCCTTTCCTCCAGACGGCCGCCTTTGTCTCCGGCCAGCATTCTTTGACGGTTTCTGTCGTTCGACTGTGATTTTCGCCAGCGAAATTCGGCCTCAGGCTCTGGCTCGGCGCTTTTGTTCGTGACCCCGCCAAAGTGTGATCTTCACCGATCGAGCCAAAGGCATAGGTTTTGCATTTGCGGCTTTGAACCCATGAGGATTTGAGAACAGGCATGGCACGACTCATCGATTCCAACCACCACGCCTCGCTGAAGGATTATGAGCGCATCGCGCATCTCAGCAACGATGTGCGCGACCTTCGCGACGAAGCTGAAATGCTCCTGCCGAAATTGCAGGGGCGGCGGGTCTGGATGGTCAACTCAACGGCTCATGGGGGCGGCGTTGCAGAGCTTCTGCCGCCGTTGATCACCATGCTGCGCGAACTCGGTGTCGACGCCAACTGGCTTGTCATGGAAAGCGACGAGGACGCGTTTTTCCGCCTGACCAAGCAGATCCACAATCTCATCCATGGCGCGGGCGACCCCGACCTCGGCAACGGCGCCCATGCGCTTTACGAGAAGGTGAGCCACTCGGTGGCGGCCCGTCTCGCCGAATTCGTGAAGCCGAACGACGTTCTCGTCATCCACGATCCGCAGCCGCTCGGAGCCGGCGCGCTTCTGCGCGAGCGCATGGACCTGACTGCGATCTGGCGCTGCCATATCGGCCTCGACGAGGAGACGCCGGAGACCATCGCGGCCTGGGAGTTTCTCGAGCAATGGGCGGTGAAATACGACCACACCGTCTTCACGGCGCCGGAATATATCCCGCGATGTCTCGCCGGACGGGCCAGCATCATCCACCCCTCCATCGATCCTTTGAGCAACAAGAACCGGGATCTGCCGGTGCACAAGCTGGCTGGCATCCTCGCCAATGGCGGTCTGATCACGGCGACCGGCCCGACGCTGACGCCGCCTTTCGAAGAGCGTGCCCAGAGGTTACAGAGCAACGGCGAATGGGCCCCGGCGACCGAGCCTGAAGACCTCGGCCTTCTTTTTCGGCCCATCGTCACGCAGGTGTCCCGCTGGGACCGCCTCAAGGGCTGGCTGCCGTTGATGCAGGGCTTCGTGAAGATGAAAGAAGCCTTGAAGACGAACACGCTGAGCGAGGAGGAGCGCCACCCGCTCGATCTGGCGCGGCTGGTGCTTGCCGGCCCCGATCCGGAATCGGTGACCGACGATCCGGAAGGTCTGGAGGCGCTGCAAGAGGTGATGGACACCTATCTCTCGCTCGATCCCGACCTGCAGGAGGCGATCGCCGTCATCTCCCTGCCGATGACCTCGCCTAAGAACAACGCGTTAATCGTCAACGCGCTGCAGCGCTGCTCCGATATCGTCGTGCAGAATTCGGTTCGGGAAGGCTTTGGCCTGACGGTGACGGAGGCGATGTGGAAGCGCGCGGCAATCGTCGGATCTCCAGCGGCGGGCCTGCGCCAGCAGATCCGTCCGGATCTCGATGGCCGCCTCGTGAAGGACGCCCACGACACCGACGACATCGCCCGCACGCTGACCGAGCTCTTGCTCGACCAGGAGCATCGCGACGCCTTCGGCCTGAGCGCGCAGCAGCGTGTGCATAACGAGTTCCTGGTCTTCGCCCATGTCCGCAACTGGCTGCGCGTGCTGGCGGAGACGCTCGACGGCCGCGCCGCCGCCTGATCGTCGAGCGGCCGATCCGGTGCACCTGATCTTCGTGAAGAGGCCGGATGGTGATTGTATCACCGTCCGCCCCCCACGAGTCTTGCCAAGGCGATGGTACGTCCGCCAGAACGGCCAAGATCGCGGCCGACACGGATGCATCATCCGCCCTCGAGCGGCGCGCTCGGCCACGTCCGTTGTGCAGCTAAAGAAAGTCTCCGTCATTTGAGGGAACGGCCCCCGTCGGGCCCGTGTTGCGCCTGAGACAGACAACGGACAGCCCCGCATCGAGGAGACAGTCTCATGGCAAGATCTGAGCAGGATATGAAACCCGTCGACTTCGCCGACCAGAAGGTGCTGCGCGGCACGGGTGGCGAGGTGCATCAGGTCGCGAATGGCAAGAGAAAGCCGCTGACGACGGCGCAAGGTGCGCCCGTCTCCGACGATCAGAACTCACTGAAAGCCGGGCGCCGCGGGCCGACGCTTCTGGAAGATCAGCACTTCCGTGAGAAGATCTTCCATTTCGATCATGAGCGGATCCCGGAGCGCGTCGTGCATGCCAGAGGCTTCGGGGCGCATGGCTATTTCGAGACCTACGAGAGCCTGTCAGATATCACGGCGGCCGATCTCTTTCAGCGCCCGGGCGAGAAGACGGATGTCTTCGTGCGCTTCTCCACGGTGGCCGGCAACAAAGGCTCGGCCGATCTCGCCCGCGACGTGCGCGGCTTCGCTGTGAAATTCTACACGAAGGAAGGCAACTGGGACATTGTCGGCAACAACATCCCGGTCTTCTTCATTCAGGACGCCATCAAGTTTCCCGACCTCATACATTCCGCCAAGCAGGAGCCGGATCGCGGCTTCCCGCAGGCGCAGACGGCGCACGACAATTTCTGGGACTTCATTTCGCTGACGCCGGAATCGATCAACATGGCCCTGTGGATCATGTCGGATCGCACGATTCCGCGGTCTTTCCGTTTCATGGAAGGTTTCGGTGTCCACACCTTCCGCTTCGTCAATGCCGAGGGCAAATCGACCTTCGTCAAGTTCCACTGGAAGCCGAAGCAGGGCATGCAATCGGTCGTCTGGAATGAGGCGTTGAAGCTGAACGGTGTCGACCCGGACTTCCATCGCCGCGACCTTTGGGACGCGATCAAGATGGGCGACTATCCCGAATGGGAGCTCGGCCTGCAGCTTTTCGATGAGGATTTTGCCGAGAAGTTCGATTTCGACGTCCTCGATGCGACGAAGATCATTCCGGAGGAAGAGGTGCCGGTGAAGCCGGTCGGGCGCATGGTCTTGAACCGCTGCGTCGACAATTTCTTCTCCGAGACCGAGCAGGTCGCCTTCCATACCGGCAATCTCGTGCCGGGCATCGACTTCACCAATGACCCACTCCTGCAGGGACGCAACTTCTCTTATCTCGACACGCAGCTGTCGCGTCTCGGCTCCACCAATTTCACGCATCTGCCGGTGAACGCCCCGCGCTGCCCCTTCCATCACTTCCAGCAGGACGGCCACATGGCGTTCCACAATCCGGTGGGGCGGGCGAACTACGAGCCGAATTCCTGGAGCGGAGAGGAAGGCGGGCCGCGCGAGGACCCGAAGACGGGCTTTGCCTCGCATCCGGAAGCCGTCGAGGGCGAAAAGGGCCGCGTGCGCTCCGAGACTTTCGCCGATCATTACAGCCAGGCCCGGCAATTTTACCTGTCGCAGACCGATGTGGAGAAGGGCCACATCATCTCCGCCTTCACGTTCGAGCTTTCCAAGGTGGAGACGCCTGAAATCCGCGCCCGCATCGTCGCTCATCTGAGGAACGTCGATGAGGAACTGGCGAAGAAGGTGGCGGACGGGCTGCGTCTCAAGAAGATGCCGGAGCCGATCGAAGCGGCCATGCCGACGAAGATGGAGCTTAAGGCTTCGCCCAAGCTCTCAATCATTCTGAACGGCCCGGAGAGCTTTGCCGGCCGCAAGCTCGGCGTGCTCGTCACCGACGGCGTCGACGTCGATCTCGTGAAAGCCCTGAAATCGGCTGTCGAGGCCGAGGGTGCGATGATCGAATTCGTGGCGCCGATGGTGGGCGGCGTCGAAGCCTCCGACGGCACCTGGATCGAGGCCGATGAGAAGATCGATGGCGGCCCTTCCGTCCTTTACGACGCGGTGGCGATCCTGACGTCCGAGGATGCGGTCGCCGCGCTTGCCAAGATGCCGCCGGCGAAGGATTTCGTCTCCGACGCGTTCGTGCATTGCAAGTTCATCGGTTATTCGCAGGCGGCGAAGATGCTGTTCGAGAAGGCGGGAATTGCTTCCGACATGGATGCGGGCTGCGTCGCTCTTTCCGACGCCGGCGACGCGAAGAACTTCGTGAAGAGCCTCGGCAAGCTGCGCGTGTGGGAGCGGGAGCCGAAAGTGAGCGCAGGCTAAAATCGAAGAGGAAAGGTGGAGCGGGCGATCGGGATCGAACCGACGACATTCAGCTTGGGAAGCTGACGTTCTACCACTGAACTACGCCCGCGGCCGGGTCGCAAATTGGCCGCGGCCGGCCCTCCCGTCAAGCAGGATCGGAAGGGCCGCCGCATTTTCTCTGAAGAGGCACGGCACGCCGCTATGGTTGAGACGACCAGAGGCCGCGCGCCGGCCAGCCGCTTATGCGGCGAGTTCGCCTTCGAGCGCCTTTGCAATCAGCGCCCGTGTCTCGCCGATGCCGTAAAGCGCCACGAAGGAGCCGAAGCGCGGTCCCTGGTCCTGGCCGAGAAGCACTTGGTAGAGCGCCTGGAACCAGTCGCGGAGATTGCCGAAATCGTGCGCCTTGCCGACGGCATAGACCTCGTTCTGGATCTCTTCGCCGCTGGCATTGTCCGGCAGCGCCGCAAGACGCTGGTCGAGATCGGCGAGAGCGGCCTTCTCGGTGTCCGTCGGCGCGCGGAAGCTTTTCGTCGGTTTGACGAAATCGTTGTAGTAGCGGATCGCGTAGCCGACGAGTTCGTTAAGTGCCGGATGGCTTTCCGCGCTCGCCCCCGGCGCATAGCGGGAGATGAAGCCCCAAAGCACACGCGCATCTTCGGAATTCGACGCCGAGACGAGGTTGAGAAGCATGGCGAACGAGACCGGCATCTCGACTTCGGGCGGCTTTCCGGAATGGATGTGCCAGACCGGATTGACGATCTTCTGTTCCGGCGCCTGCGCGTCATAAGCGGCAAGATGCGAGAAATATTCATCGACCGCCCGCGGGATGACGTCGAAATAAAGCCGCTTCGCTGAGCGCGGCTTCTGGAACATGTAGAGCGCCAGGCTCTCCGGCGAGGCATAGGCGAGCCACTCGTCGATGGTGAGCCCGTTGCCACGCGACTTTGAGATTTTTTCGCCATTCTCGTCGAGGAAGAGCTCGTAATTGAAGCCCTCGGGCGGGTTGCCGCCGAGCGCGCGGCAGATCTGCGAGGAGAGGCGGACGGAATCGATGAGATCCTTGCCGGCCATCTCGTAATCGACGCCGAGCGCCGTCCAGCGGAGCGCCCAGTCGGCCTTCCACTGGCACTTCACCTGGCCGCCGGTGACGCCCACCGTCACTTCCTCGTTCGTCTCCGGATCGAGATAGGTGATGGTGCCGGCCTCAGGATCGCGCGCGATTGTCGGCACCTGCAGGACGATGCCGGTCCGCGGGCAGATCGGCAGAAAGGGCGAATAGGTGGCGCGCCGCTCCTCGCCCAGCGTCGGCAGAATGATCGCCCGCACTTTCTCGTAGACGGCGAGCATCTTGAGAAGCGTCTCGTCGAAGCGGCCGCTCTTGTAATAATCCGTCGCCGAGGCGAATTCGTACTCGAAGCCGAATGTGTCGAGAAAGGCGCGCAGCCGCGCATTGTTCGCCCGTCCGAAGCTGCCGTGCTCGGAGCCGAACGGATCCGGCACCTCCGTCAGTGGCTTGCCGAGATGCGCCTCCATCATCTCCCGGTTCGGCACGTTCTCCGGCACTTTGCGGAGGCCGTCCATGTCGTCAGAGAAGCAGAGGAGGCGGGTCGGCACGCTGTCTTTCGTCAGGACGCGGAAGGCGTGGCGCACCATCGTCGTGCGCGCCACCTCACCAAAGGTGCCGATATGCGGCAGGCCGGAGGGGCCGTAGCCGGTCTCAAACAGGATTTCGCGTTTGTCTCCGCCACGTTTCTCCAGCCGATCGATCAGCTTGCGCGCTTCCTCGAAAGGCCAGGCCTTCGAGACTTGTGCGGCGGCGAGCCATTCTTCGGGCAGAGATTGGGCAGACATTTTTCATCCTGGTGGTTGAGCGATTGTGGGCGATGCCGGGTCGTCATGAGCCGGTGCCGCAATCTGGGAGCGCAGCTCTAGCGCAAGGAAAGCGTGCCGTCGAGGCGCAGGCCAGCTTGCGAAGGGGCGTGGGCGAACATAGCTACGCGGCAGTATCAGCCGGCCAAGGAGCCCAGAATGCCGCAAACGGTTTCCACCCAGGATGCCCTCGTCTACGCCATGGTCACGGTCTCGGCCGTGGACGGCCATATGGCGGATCCCGAACTCATGACGATCGGCAATCTGACGCGCTCTCTGCCGGTCTTTTCAGGCTTCGACAGCGACCGTCTGCCGGATGTGTCGCGCACCGCGGCCGAAATCCTCGCCGGGGCGGACGGGCTCGAAAACATGCTGTCGCTGCTTGAAGACGCGGTGCCTGAGAAGCTCTACGACACGCTTTACGCCATGGTGGTCGAAGTGGCGGTGGCCGATCTCGATCTGCCGCAGGAGGAGTTGCGCTTTCTCAGCCTGCTGCGCGACCGGCTCGCTATCGACAAATTGACGGCGGCGGCCCTGGAGCGTTCGGCCACGGCCCGCTACCGTCGCGTTTAAGGCCGCGAAGCGGCCAGGGCCATCGGACGAGGCGTGATGAGTTTCGGATTTCTCTTTTCCGAAGCCGGCATTCGGCTTCTCGCCTTCTTCGGCATTTTCGGCGCGATGGCGGCATTTGAGCTCGCTTATCCGCGTCGTAGAGCGCATCCGCTCAAGAGCCGGCGCTGGGTGACGAACCTTGCGGTCCTTCTCGTCGATGTCGCGGTCCTGCGGGTGATCTTTCCGATGGCGGCGGTCGGCGCCGCCATCTTTGCTGAAGCGCAGGGTTTTGGGCTGTTTAGAACGCTCGGCCTCGATCCGATTTTCGCCGGCGTCCTTGCGTTCATTCTGCTCGATTTCACCGTCTGGGCGGAGCATGTCGCTTTTCACAAGATCCCGATCCTGTGGCGCGTCCACCGCGTGCACCACGCCGACGTCGATGTCGACGTGACGACGGCGCTGCGCTTTCATCCGATCGAGATCCTCATCTCCATGTGCTTGAAGGCGGCCTTCGTCGTCATCATCGGTGCGCCGGTCCTGTCGGTTCTTCTCTTCGAGATCGTTCTGAATGGCGCGGCGATGTTCAATCATTCGAACGTCCGCCTGCCCGACCGCGTCGACCGGGCGCTGCGCGTCCTGATCGTGACGCCGGACATGCACCGCATCCACCACTCGGTGGAGCGGCGCGAAACCGACAGCAATTACGGCTTCAACTTTTCCGTTTGGGACCGGCTCTTCCGCGTCTATACGCAGGATCCCGAGGCCGGGCAGGTGGGCATGCGTCTGGGCCTCAAGCCGCACCAGGATGGCGCGCCGGCGCGCTTCCTCTGGTCGCTTCTCTATCCCTTCCGGCGCGGCGCCTGAGGCACCGGCTCAGAACAGACCGACGGGAAAATAACGCAGATAGAGTTCGGCATAGGTGCCGTTGCGATAGGTCTCGCGCAGGGCGTAATCGAGGGCGCTCTTGAGCTCGTGCTCTTGCGGCCGCACGGCGATCTGCAGCCCGTCGCCGAAATAGGCATCGTTGAGATAAGGCCCACCCGCGAAGCGGCAGCAATCTTTTGATCCTGCGCCGTGCAGCCAGAAAGCGAGACTGAGCGCATCCCCAAAGACGGCGGTCAGACGCTTTTCCTGCAAGGACTGCAGAGCGGCGGCCGGGTTCTGGTAGCAGGCGACACGCGCCTTCGGGAAATAATCCTCCAGAAAGGCCTGATGTGCGCTGTGGCAGACGACTCCGACGAAGCCGTCACTGTCGCTGTCGGGTTCGAACTCCGTCTCCTTCAGAGTGACGAAACGTGCCGGTATCTTGAGATAGGGGCGTGTGGCGAGAAGCGGATCCTCGCCTTCCGGATCGGGCGAAAGCCCCGCCATGATGGCGTCGCCCTCCTTGTCCCGAAGCGCCGTCTCCAGCGTCTCATACGGGCGCGATTGCACCGCGCATTGGACCTCGAGCGCCTCGCACATGGCCCGGATCAGGTCGATGTCGAAGCCGACCAGGTCTCCGTGCCGGTCGCGAAACGAGAACGGCGCGAAATCGTCCGTGACGAGAAAGCGGATCGCGCCGACCGCATCCATATTGGGCCGCTCGATGCGGGATCGCGGATCCCAGAAATTAGGGATCACCGGATCTTCGGCCTTCGCCGCGCCGGCCGCGGCGACGAAGAGGATCGCGAGAAAGAGGAAAAGTCTCGGCAAGACGGCGCGCCAATCACGAGGTCGTTTGCAATCGTTCATAGTGTCTTGCTGACAGGACCGCTAGAGGAGCGAGCGTCAGCGAACGAGACCGCGAGGAGGCGGGAGATGCTCGACGGGCTTATTCGCAAGCAGATTGAACCCGGGTTGAACTCTCTCGGCCGGATGCTCGCCGGCCGCGGTGTCACCGCCGATCAGGTGACGTTGGCAGGGTTCGGTCTCGCCCTGCTCTCAGCTGGTGCAATCGTCGTCGAGGCCTATGCACTCGCCTTCGTTCTCATTCTCTTGGGCCGCCTTGCCGACGGGCTCGACGGCGCCGTGGCACGTGCGACTGCGCTCAGCGATCGCGGCGGCTTTCTCGACATCACGCTCGATTTTGCCTTTTACGGCCTCGTCCCCGCCGCCTTCGCGCTCGCCGATCCGGACGCCAACGCACTTGCGGCCGCGATCCTGCTTCTCGCCTTTTACGTCAACGGCGCGAGCTTTCTTGCCTTCGCCGTGATGGCGGAAAAGAAGAAAATCACGACCGACCAGCGCGGTGTGAAGTCGCTCTACTTCACGACGGGTCTCATGGAAGGCGCGGAGACGGTGATCTTCTTCCTCGCCTTCTGCCTGTTTCCCGCGGCTTTTCCGCCTCTCGCCTACCTGTTTGCGGCGCTTTGCGCCGTGACGACGACCTCGCGCATTCTGCTCGGTTGGCGCACCTTCTGATGCGAGAGCCGTTCAGAGCGCCGCGTCGAGCGCCTGGGCCACGTCTTCTGCGAGGTCTTCGGGATCTTCGAGGCCGACGGAAAAGCGCAGCATACCCTCGGTGATCCCGAGCTCGCGCCGTACCTCTTCCGCGACGTTCTGGTGCGTCGTCGTCGCCGGGTGGGTGATGAGGCTCTTGGCATCGCCGAGATTGTTGGAGAGGCTGACGATCTGCAGTGCGTTGGCGAGCCGGAAGGCCGCGTCCTTGCCGCCCTTCATGTCGATGGCGATCATCGTGCCGCCGCCGCGCATCTGCCGGCGGGCAAGCTCGGCCTGCGGGTGGTCCGGATGGCCGGGATAAAGAACACGGGCAACGGCCGCATGCGCGCCGATGATCTCGGCGAGTTTTGCTGCCGTTTCCGCCTGGCGCCGCACGCGCAGTTCCAGCGTTTCGAGCGATTTCAGAAGCACCCAGGCATTGAACGGGCTGAGCGCCGGGCCGGTATGCTTGACGAAGGGCAGGAGCTTTTCCTCCACCCATTCGGCATTCGACAGAACCACGCCGCCGAGGCAGCGGCCCTGGCCGTCGATATGCTTGGTGGCGGAATAGACGACAGTATGGGCGCCGAGTTCGAGCGGCTTCTGGAAGATCGGCGTCGCGAAGACATTGTCGACGACGAGACGGGCACCGACGCTGCGGCCGATTTCTGCAACGGCGGCGATATCGACGAGCTCCATCGTCGGATTGGCAGGGCTTTCGAGGAACAGCGCCTTCGTCTTGGGCGTGACTGCCGCCTGCCATTCATCGAGGTTGGAGCCGTCGACGAGCGTGGACGTGACGCCGAAACGCGGCAGAAGCTGCGACACGATGTAAAGACAGGAGCCGAAGAGCGCGCGCGAGGCGACCACGTGGTCGCCGGCTTCGATGTCGGCGAGGAGTGCCGCCGTCACTGCGGCCATGCCGGAGGCCGTTGCCTTCGCCGCTTCCGCGCCCTCCAGAAGCGCCATGCGCTCCTCGAACATCGCAACCGTCGGGTTCGCATAGCGCGAATAGACGTAACCCGGATCGTCGCCGTTGAAGCGCGCTTCGGCGGCTTCCGCGCTCGGATAGACGAAACCCTGCGTGAGGAAGAGTGCCTCGGAGGTTTCAGAAAACTGAGATCTTGTGGTGCCGCCATGCACGAGCTGCGTGGCGGGGCGAAGAGACTTTTTGTCTGTCACGGCGCATTCCTGCCTTCAAGCAAACGAAAACCCGGCCGGGCCGCCGCCAGACCGGGTCGAATGCGCCCCGACCTTTTAGCGAGTTGTTTTACGTGGCTGCAAGCCGGCCGGCCAAATCACCACGAAGTCCTCGGGCCGATTACTCTTCGACTTGGTCGGCGTCAATGCTGCACTTGAGGAAAGACTGCGATGCTGGAATGCGTCGGGCGGCAGCAAAAGGCGCGACCACGGTGAAGAGGGGGCGGAAACTGCCGACTTGGCGTGGCCCTTGGCTTCGGCTAACCGAGGGGCATGAACGCAAAAGAAAACAGCGACGGCATTTTGCCCGACAGCGCGATTGAGGCGATGATCGCGGCAGGCGAAATCGATCTCGCCACGCCGCCCGATGCCCGACAGGTGCAGCCGGCGAGCCTTGATCTCCGCCTCGGCGAGACGGCCTATCGTGTGCGCGCGAGCTTCCTGCCCGGGCGCGATTGCGCGGTGGAGAAAAAACTCGACCGCTTCAAGCTGCACGCCTTCGACATCACCGGCGGTGCCGTTCTTGAAACAGGCTGCGTCTATATCGTGCCGTTGCTGGAATCCCTGGCCTTGCCGCAAGAGGTCGCCGCGAGCGCCAATCCGAAAAGCTCGACCGGCCGGCTCGACGTCTTCACGCGGGTGATCGCCGACAATGGCGACGCGTTCGACCAGATCCCGGCGGGCTACCGCGGACCGCTTTATCTGGAGATCTCGCCGCGCACCTTCCCGGTTCTCGTCCGCACCGGCTCGCGTTTGGCACAGATCCGCTTCCGCCGCGGCCATGCGCGCCTTTCTGACGAAGAGCTTGGCACGCTGCAGACGACGTCCTTCGTGTCGAGCGATCCGCGCTTTTTCGAAGGTCTCGTTCTCTCCGTCGATCTCGCCGGCGGCGAGGATGGCCTCATCGGCTATCGCGGCAAGCGACACACCGGCGTCATCGATGTCGACCGTCCGGACGCCTATGAGGTTGCCGATTTCTGGGAGCCCTTGCGGCCGAGCGACAAGGCGGGCCTGATCCTCGATCCCGATCAGTTCTATATCCTGGCCTCGCGCGAAGCCGTGCATGTGCCCGCCGAGACGGCGGCGGAGATGGTGCCTTTCGATCCGCTCGTCGGCGAATTCCGTGTGCATTACGCGGGGTTTTTCGATCCGGGCTTCGGCGACGATACGGCAGGCGGCCGCGGCAGCCGGGCGGTGCTGGAAGTGAGGAGTCGGGAGGTGCCGTTCATCCTGGAACACGGGCAGACGGTTGGCCGTCTCGTCTATGAGCGCATGGCGGCGCTGCCCAAGGCGCTTTATGGCGCTGGGCTCGGTTCAAATTACCAGGGCCAGGCGCTCAAGCTCTCCAAGCATTTTCGCGTCTGAGGCGCGCCTGTCGGGCCGACGCCCGGTCAAAGAGGTGAGCTTGAGGGGAGGTCGGAGGAGAATGGTGCAGTCTCCTCTGCGTCGGGTGTGAAGCCTGGTCTTTGCGTGCTCCACTGGCCCCGCTTCTCGCGTTTCGCCGCCTTTTCCGCGACTTGATAGCGGGCCGCGGTGGCTTTCGCCCAGCCTTGGCTCACCAGCCATTCGCCGAGATCGATATCGCCGAGCCGGCATGACGTCGTCTCCGGCAGCGTCTCCGTGCCCGCCGGAATCGTGCAGTCGATGGCGCGCGCCCGGATGAGGCGCCGCAGCGCCGAGCGTCCCATCATGCCGCACGGCCAGACCGGCTTGCCGCAGCTCGCATCGGGCGCGAGCGGCTCGATCCCCGCGAGCCTGACGCTGTGTTCGCCGCTTTCGATCTTGCCGAGGCCGGCAACGACGGGGCGGAAGAGACGCTCGGTTCTTTCCGTCGGCGCAGTCTTCTGCTTCCCCTGCTCCTCCGGCTCGTCTTCGCGGGCGCGTACGGGTTCCGGTGGCTCCACGCGCAGGAGCGGCCCGCTCACCTTGGGACCAAGTGTCATGCCGCGCGGAGTGACATTGCGCGTCGCGGGCTCGACCTCTTGTGGGAGCGCCGGCGGCGGTGCCGCTTGCGGTGCGGCTGGTGATCCCTCGTTGCCCTCGTCGGGGGCGGGCGAGGGAAGCGCAAAAAGCCCGAAAACGAGCCCGACGACGAGAAGGAGGCTGATGAGGGTCAGGGCGCGCATCTGGGGCGGCCGAATTTTATTGGCTCGCCCAGATGATGCGTGCGATCCACTCGATCTCGGTCCGCGGCACCACCCGGTCGGGGTGCTCCGGATTGAGCGAATGCAATTCGACGGCGTCCGTCGTCTGCCGTTGCAGGGTCTTGGCCATCACCTCGCCCTCCGTCGTCTTCACCACGACCCGGTCCCCCGGCCGCAATTGCGAGGTCGGGGAGACGATGATGACATCGCCGTTGCGGTAAAGCGGCAGCATGGAATCGCCGCTGACTTCGAGCGCATAGGAGCCTTCGCTGTCGGCTACCGGCAGGTCGATCTCGTCCCATCCCTGGCCGACGGGAAAACCACCATCGTCGAAGAAGCCTCCCGCACCGGCCTGGGCAAGGCCGAGAAGCGGCACCTGCGCCGGGGCCGGCAAGCGTACGTCAACGGCCCGGCCGCCATAGCGCGTGCGCGTCTCTACGAGGCCGACGAATTCCTCGAGCGAGGCTCCGGTCGCCGTCAGAATTTTGGCGATGGATTCTGTCGAGGGCCAGCGGGGCCGGCCATCGGCACTGCATCTCTTGGAACGGTTGAAGGCGGTCGGGTCGAGGCCAGCCTTGCGCGCCAGCCCGGACACAGTGAGACCGTGGCGGCTGGCGAGCGCATCGATGGCGCCCCAAACAGTAGCGTGTGTCCAGACCATGATCGTGGGGCGCTCCCGCCCTGCGCGTGATTAAGGAATATAGTCCTTAATAGGGCAGGAGCACAACTGTGCCGGTGGCCGGCACGACCGATTTTCTTGCGTTGCGTGCTTTTCTCCAGGCGGTAAAGCGTTTTCACCCAGCCTTGACACGCTCTCGCAGGGTGCGCTGTGCGGCCAGGAAGGCGGCGACGTTCTCGTCGGGCTCCGGCGGCTCGGCCGTAATCCCGAGGATTTGGAACATTTCCTCCGGTGGCACGAAGCGCTTGCCCTTGCGATCATAGATGCCGCCCCAGGTCAGTGCCTGGGCGGCAACCTGCCCTTCGCCCTTTTCGCCGAGCACGAAACGGTGCTCGCCGACGACGCTCGTTCCCTCCCAGGTGACGATGCGCGAGGTGAGCTGAAAGCGCTGCCACATACGGATTTCGCGCCGGAAGACGATGTTGACGCCGCCGAGCATCGGTGCCCAGCCGCGTTTCATCGCCTCGTCCCACAGGCCAAAGCGGCGGAAGAGATCGAAGCGGCCGATATCGGCCAGCATCAGATAGCGACCGTTGGTGATATGGAGATTGGTGTCGCAATCCCACGGCCAGGTGAGAAACGACAATTCCGAGACCCCGAACGGAACGGGAAGAGGGGCCTTCGTTCCCGAAAGCCCCAACTTCAGAAGTCTACCCCAGACATACATCAGCTAGACATCGACCTCAGGCCGCCCTTTCGCGCTCGTCCGTCCTGCCGAAGCGGCCGTAAAACGTCTCGCCCTTCTCCGCCATCTCTTTCAAAAGCGCGTTCGGTTTGAAGCGTGGCCCGTATCTCTCGGCGAGCCTCTCCGCCTTCGCGACGAACTCCTTGAGACCCATGAAGTCGATATAAGAGAGCGTTCCGCCGGTGAAGGGTGCAAAGCCGAAGCCGAGGATCGAGCCGAGATCGGCCTCGCGCGGATCTTCGATCACGCCTTCTTCGACGGTACGGGCCGCTTCGAGCGCCTGCGTGACGAGAAGGCGTTCCTTCAACTCCGCGAAATCGAAACCATCCGCCGATTGCGGCGTCACGATCTCGGAAAGCCCCGGCCACAGGTGCTTGTCCTTGCCGGCGTAATCATAGAAGCCCTTGCCGTTCTTGCGGCCGAAGCGTTCGCGGCTTTCCACCATCTCCGACAAGAGGCGCTTCTGCTCGGCCGAAACGGCGCCTTCGCCGAGATCTGCCTCGGTCGCCTTGACGATCTTCCAGGCGAGATCGACGCCGACCTCGTCGGTGAGTGACAACGGCCCGACGGGCATGCCAGCCATCTTGCCGGCGTTTTCCACCATCGCCGGCGGCACGCCTTCCAGAAGCATGAGATGCCCTTCGAGGAGATAGGCGGTGACGCAGCGATTGGCGTAGAAGCCGCGCGAATCGTTGACAACGATCGGCGTCTTGCGGATCGCCCGCACATAATCGAGGGCGACGGCGAGCGCCTTGTCGCCGGTTTTCTCGCCGAGGATCACCTCGACGAGCTGCATCTTGTCGACGGGAGAGAAGAAGTGGATGCCGACGAACTCCTCTTCCGAGCGCCAGTTCCTGGCAAGCGAGGTGATCGGCAGCGTCGAAGTGTTGGAGGCGAAGATCGCGCCCTCCGGCAGATGCGCCTTCACCTTCTCCGTCACCTCGGCCTTGACCTTGCGGTCTTCGAAGACGGCCTCGATGACGAGATCGGCATCGGCGAGCGCGGCGTAATCGGGCGTCGCGACGATGCGGTCAAGAATGCCGGCAGCGGCTTCTTCGCTCATACGCCCGCGCGCCACCTCCTTTTCGAGAAGGCTCGCGCAATGCAGCTTGCCCTTCTCCGCCGTCTCCTGGTCGCGATCGATGAGGACGACCCCCATGCCGGCGCGCGCCGTGACATAGGCGATGCCCGCCCCCATGAAGCCGGCGCCGAGAACGCCGACGCGCTTCAGCTCGCTCGCCGGCACGTCGGCCGGACGGCGGGCCCCCTTGTTGAGCGCCTGCAGCGAGACGAAGAGCGAGCGCATCATCGCCTGGGCTTCCTTGGTCTGCAGCGTCTTGGCGAAGTAGCGGCTCTCCACCTGAAGCGCGAGGTCCATCGGCAGTTGCACGCCCTCGAAGACGGCCTGCATGATCGCCCGTGCGCCAGGGTAATTGTCCTGCGTTTCTTTGCGGTAGAGGCCGTTCGCGGCAGGCCAGAACTGGAAGCCGCCGGGCGTCCAGACGGCGGTCGCCCCGCGCGGCTTGTAGCCTTCCTGATCCCATGGTTTGACGGGGGATACACCCTCGCTCAGCATCGTCCTCGCGGTCTCGACGAGCTCGCTTTCCGGAGCAACCTTTTCGACGAGGCCCATCGATCTGGCGGCCTCGGCCTTGAGCGTGTTGCCGCGCAGAAGGAATTGCAGGCCCGCAACGGCATCCGCCATGCGCATCACGCGCTGCGTGCCGCCGGCGCCCGGAAAGATACCGATCTTGACTTCCGGCAGCCCGATCTTGGCGTTTTCAGCAACGACGCGGCCATGGCAGGCGAGCATCAACTCGGTCCCGCCGCCCATGCAGGTGCCGGCGACGGCGGCGACGAACGGCTTGCCGCAGGTCTCGATCCGGCGATAGAGGCGCGACATGCGCGAGGCGCGTTCCAGAAGCTCGGCGGTGGCCGCCTGCGGGTTCTCCGCCTTCTTGGCTTCGAAAGCACCGAGGAGGCTGGATAGCATGTTGATATCGGCGCCGCCGGTGAAATCCTTTTTCGCCGAGGTGATGACGACGCCCTTCACGGCGTCTTCGGCCACCGCCCAGTCCACGATGGCGGCGAGCTCCTCCATCACCGTCTCCGTGAAGACGTTCATGGAGCGGTTCGGCATGTCCCAGGTGACGAGAGCGATCCCGTCGCCACCCGTTTCGCAGGTGAAATTCTCGTAGGTCATTGTTTGTTTCTCCCCAGGCTCAGGCGCGCTCGTAAGGCGTGCCGTCCTTATGCGTGTAGCCGGGTGCACCGTCGTCGGTGACGGCGTGCAAATCGATGTCGGGATAGGTCACGGTTTCGGCGCCGGAGCGTGTTCCGACTTCGAGCACGAGCGCGTCCCTGTCGCTGCGGTTGATGAGCTGATGGCCGTTCGCGACCCCCGCCTTGAAAGTGGCGGCGTCTCCCGCCTTCAGGATCGTCTCTCCGCCGTCTTCGACGAGAACCACTTCGCCTTCGACGATGAAGACGAATTCGTCTTCCGCCTTGTGCCAGTGGCGCTGGGACGAGGCGGCGCCGGGCTGCAGACGGCAGAGATTGACGCCGAACTGGTCGAGACCGCCGGCATTGCCGAGGCGTTTGCGGAAGCGCCCGGCCACCAGCGCGTCGTAGGGTGCCGGATAGCCGGTGGAGTTCACCTCGGGGATCTGATCGATGTCGATTTTTGGCATGGCTCAGACCCTTTCGATGATCGTCGCCGTGCCCATGCCGGCGCCGATGCACAAGGTCACGAGGGCGGTGTTGAGATCACGCCGCTCCAATTCGTCGAGTACCGTCCCGAGGATCATCGCACCCGTCGCGCCGAGCGGATGGCCCATGGCGATCGCTCCGCCATTGACGTTGACCATTTGCGGATCGAGATCGAAGGCCTGGATGTAGCGCAGCACGACGGAGGCGAAGGCCTCGTTGATCTCCACGAGATCGATGTCGGAAAACTGCATGCCGGAGCGCTTCAGGAGCTTTTCGGTCACGTCGACCGGCCCGGTCAGCATCAGAGCGGGTTCTGAACCGATATTGGCGAAGGCGCGGATTTTTGCGCGCGGCTTGAGACCGGCGGCCTTGCCGCCCTGTTCATTGCCGATGAGGACGGCAGCTGCGCCATCGACGATGCCCGACGAATTGCCGGCGTGGTGGACGTGGCGGAGCTTTTCGACTTCCGGATGGGCCTGGATGGCGACGGCATCGAAGCCGCCCATCTCCCCGACGCCCGCAAAGGACGGCTTGAGGGAGCCGAGAGACTGCATGTCGGTTTCGGGCCTTGGATGCTCGTCGCGTTCGAGGAGCGGCAGGCCGGTCGGGTCTTTGACCGGTGCGATCGAGCGCTTGAAGCGGCCTTCTTCCCAGGCGGCATGGGTGCGCTTCTGGCTTTCCACCGCATAGGCATCGCAATCGTCGCGGGTGAAGCCGTATTTGGTGGCGATGAGGTCGGCGGAGACGCCCTGCGGCATGAAGTAGGCGGGCACGGCCACTTGCGGATCGACGGCCCAGGCGCCGCCCGACGCGCCGAGCCCGACGCGCGACATCGATTCCACCCCGCCGGCGACGACAAGATCATGGTGACCGGTGACGACCTGGCCGGCCGCCATGTTGACGGCATCGAGGCCCGAGGCACAGAAGCGGTTGATCTGCATGCCTGGAACGGACTGATGATAATCGGCGGCGAAAACCGCGGCGCGCCCGATATTGCCGCCCGCTTCGCCGACCGGATCGACGCAGCCGAGGATCACATCGTCGACGAGGCTCGTATCGAGCCCGTTGCGCTCGCGCACGGCCTCAAGCGCGGTTGCCGCAAGCCGCACGGTCGGCACGGTGTGCAGCGCTCCGTCCTTCTTGCCGCGGCCGCGCGGCGTGCGCACATGGTCAAAGATATAGGCTTCAGACATGTTCTCTCCTGCCCTGGCGATCCGCGGTGAGGGCTCCGCAGATACGATGTTCTGTTTGGTTTTGACGTCTGGGAGGCCTCAGAAAGCCTCAGCTGGCAGCGCCATCGTCGTCTCGGCGCCCGTGGCGATCCGTCTGAGGCGCGTTCCGGTCTCCGGCATCGCCCGTTCCATGTAATAGCGGGCGAAGAGAAGCTTGTTTTCGTAGAAGCTCTGATCCTCCGTCGCGCCTGCGGCGAGCGCTCTGCCGGCCGCTTGCGCCATTTTCGCCCACATATAGCCGAGCGCGACAAGACCGAAGAGGTGCATGTAATCGGTGGAACCGGCACCTGCATTGTCCGGATCCTGCATGCCGTTCTTGGCGAGCCACATCGTCGCCTTTTGCAGATGGTCGAGCCCTTCCTTCAGGGCGGGGACGAGCGGTGCAAGCGTCGCGTCCTCAGCGTTTTCGGCGAGGAAGGTCGCGATCTCGGTCAGGAATGCCGTGATGGCGCGCCCATTGTCGGCGGGCAGCTTGCGCCCGACGAGATCGAGCGCCTGGATGCCGTTGGCGCCCTCGTAGATCATGGCGATGCGCGCATCGCGCACGAACTGCTCCATGCCCCATTCCGCGATATAGCCATGGCCGCCATAGACCTGCTGCGCGGCGACGGCGTTTTCAAAGCCGCGGTCGGTGAAGACGCCCTTGATCACCGGTGTGACGAGCGCGAGCCAATCTTCCGCCGCCTGCCGGGCAGCGGGATCGGGACTGCGGGTGGCGATATCGGATTTGAGCGAGGTGTCGAGCATGAGCGCGCGCGCCGCCTCGTTGAAGGCGCGCACCGACATTAGGATCCGGCGGATGTCAGGGTGCACGATGATCGGGTCGGCGGCAGATGCAGGCTCGCCGGCGGTTCCGTTCTTCTTCGACAGGGCGCGCCCCTGGCGCCGGTCGCGCGCATAGGTGACGGCGTTCTGATAGGCAATTTCCGACTGTGCCAGTCCCTGCAGGCCGACGCCGAGCCGCGCCTCGTTCATCATCGTGAACATCGCTTTGAGGCCCTTATGGGCTTCGCCGACAAGCCAGCCCTTCGCGGCGTCATAATTCATGACGCAGGTGGCATTGCCATGAATGCCCATCTTCTCTTCGATCGCACCGCAGGTGACGCCGTTCGCCTCGCCGGGCGCGCCGTCCGCATCCGGCAGGCGCTTCGGCACCAGGAAGAGGGAAAGGCCTTTGACGCCGGAGGGAGCGCCTTCGATGCGCGCCAGCACGAGGTGAACGATGTTGGGCGTGAGATCATGCTCGCCGCCGGAGATGAAGATCTTCTGGCCGCTCAAGCGGTAGCTGCCATCCTCCTGCGGCACCGCCTTGGTGCGGATGAGGCCGAGATCGGTGCCGCAATGCGGCTCCGTCAGGTTCATCGTGGCAAGCCATTCGCCAGCGATCAGGCGCGGCAGATACGCGCTCTTCTGACTGTCGCTGCCATGCGCGGAAAGGGCGGCGATGGCGCCCTGGGCAAGGCCCGGATACATCGACCACGCCATATTGGCCGAGGCCTGAAATTCGCCGACGGCTGTGGCGATGACGAAAGGCAGGCCCTGGCCGCCATAATCGGGATCTGCCGCCAGTCCCACCCAGCCGCCGTCGGCATAAAGGCGGTAGGCATCCTTGAAGCCGGAAGGCGTCGTCACGCGGCCGTCGTCGTGACGCGTGCAGCCTTCGCGGTCGCCCACCTGATTGAGGGGTGCGAGGACCTCGCGGCAGAATTTGCCGCCTTCTTCCAGAACCGCTTCCATGACTTCGCCAACGGCATCGGCAAATCCGGGGAGGTTCGAAAGACGGCCAATTCCAAGCACGTCGTTGAGGACGAAAAGCGTATCGCGAACAGGAGCGGAATAGGTCGGCATAGGAGAGCTTACCCTTACGTAAACGTCAGCTAGGTCGACCTTCCCTTATCGTCTGATTTCGTCACTGACAAGCGCGCACGCGCCCTTCACCCCGCGGAAATGCGGGGGTTTCTGAGCATGACGCAACGTCTTCTAAGACTTACGCGGCCTCTCCGGCCTGCTTCTGCTCGTCCTGCTTCTGCGTCAGGATCTGGCGCACCGAATCCATCGTTTGAGACAATTCGTCGATGGCGTGCTCGATCTCTTCTCTCTGCCGCTTCAGGACGGCAACCTGTCCCTCGAACTTATCGAGAGCCACCTGCATCTGCAGAACTTCGCCGTCCTTGAGATCGTAGAGATCGAGGATTTCTTTGATCTCCACCAGTGAGAAGCCGACCTTCTTGCCCATCAGGACGAGCTTCAGCCGTGCCCGGTCGCGCCGGGAATAGATGCGGTTCAATCCCTCGCGACGCGGGTTGAGAAGGCCCTTGTCTTCGTAAAATCGTAGGGTTCGAAGCGTCACGCCGAATTCGCGCGACAATTCACCGATGCTGTAAGTCATTCACGTCCACTTTCTGCACCCGCCGTAAGCGCCAGCTTTCCGCCGGTCGGGCGTGAGTACGTTCACTTTGATTGAGGTCGCAGTCTCTCGACCGAACAATAGCGCACGTCAATCATGAGCCTATAGGTCCAGCCTACGGGCTTCGATGAAACGTGAACGGGGCGTCTGCCGCCCCGGTTCCTTGTCAGGCTGCTTTCCCGGCTGCTCAACATGAGAAATCGTCCAAAACATGGCAGAGTTAACGTCATGTTTACCATGAGCGCCGTTAACCTTTTTCCAACCATCAGAGTGCTTCGACCTGTCGGCGTGCGAACGGTCGAGTTTTTCTCTTCTGGTCCGAGGAGACGCAATGAAAGCCCGCACATCATGGAGAGGCAGAGCAGGATCGCCGCCGCCCGCCCCGGGTCAGGAGGGAACCGATCTGCGGGCTCTGTTGAATGCGCGCTTCGATGCGGAAGGTCGCATCATTCACGAGCCGGCCTACGCCGATTCGGAAGCTGAGCGCCTTGCCGGAGATGTCGGCGAGGGCGACATCAGCACCGAACACCTGCAGGCGGCCGTCGAAGCGCTTGCCAGACGCATCGAAGAGGCAGAGCGCGGCGAGGCTGACCGCACCTCGCAGGCTCGCAGCCGGCGTGCGCCGGTTGCGCCTCCCGCCCCTGGCACGTTCGATGAGCCGGCAACGACGACCCCGCCGTACTCAGACAAGACGTCTGATGCCGCCGACGACCTCTTGAAGCGTCTCGACGCTTTCGAAAGGCACCTGGAGGAGCTCTCACGTGGCGGTGCCGCCGGCGGTGCTGGCCAGCGCAAAGCGGCCTTCGACGAGGCGCATACACCAGAGCCTCTGGCGACACCTGCAGAGCCGAGCATCCAGACACCATCGCCTCGCAAGTCCACGCCTTCAGAAAAGCCAGTAGAGAAGCCCGCCGAACCGCGCCGCGCATTCGCTGGCGGGCTTGCTGATTTCGCCCGCGATCTCGCCAATCGTCGGCCGAAGAGCGAGGCACCCGCAGAGACTTCACGCGCGGCACCCGCTGCTGAGCGCGACAGGATGCCGGCTCCTTCCAACAAGAACGCCGCCGACAAGAACGCCGAGGTCTTGCGCCAGATCGAGAAGCTGCAGCACGCACTGGAAGACGAGGTGCGTCCCTCGCGCGGTGCGCTCGCCTCTTTGCAGGAGCGCATGGGTGATGTCGATCTGCGCCTTCAGGCGCTGCATCGCAGCGTCGCCTCGGTCGCCCAGCCGCAGGGGCTTGCGGAGGAAATCGCCGCCATCCGCATCGGTCTTGCCGCGCTTCCGCAGGGAAAAGCTTTTGATGCGATCGAAGCCCGGCTCGGCGAACTCGCTGGCCGCATCGATGCGATGTCTCAACCTCACGATCGCGGTGACGAACACGAGAGTTTCGCCCGTATCGAAAGCCGACTCGACACGCTCGCAGCCGCGATGGATGAGATCCGCGACAGCCGAATCGGCGCCATCGACGATCTTGCTGCGCAGCTTGACCGTCTGGCTGAGCGTGTTGAAGGTCTCAGTGAAAGCCGCTCCGATCTCGGAGCGATAGAGGGGCCTCTCTCCGAACTTTCCGCGCGTATTCAGGCCGTGCCCGACACACGTCCGATGCTGACCGCGCTCGACGACAAGCTGAGCCGCATCGCTACGAGCATCGATGAACGCAGTGTCGACTCGTCCGATATCGACGAAATCACCCAGCGTCTCGACCGTCTTGCGGCTGAAATTTCAGGCTTCCTGACCGAGAGCGAAGAACGCTTCTCGCTCAAGCCCGTCCTTGATCGCCTGTCGGAAATCGATGCGCGCATCGCCGATGAGCGGGTCGATGTCGATCAGCTTTCCGGTCTCGTCGCCCGCATGGAAGACGCCGTTACCAGCGCCCCGATCGGTGAGCGCTTTGCGGCGCTCGAGGCCCGCATACAAGGCCTTGATCAAAAACTGCCGGATAGCGACAGCAGTCTTTTGAACGATATTGTCGATCTCCGCTCGGAAATCGCCGAGCTCAGGGCCGATATCCGCAACAGCCCGCCGACCGCCGATGCTGGCGTTCGCGTGCTGCAGCCGGCCATCCGCGAAATCAAAGAGCGTCTCGACCGGCTGCCCGAGGAGCCGGCGCGCTTCAACCGCGAGCTGGAAGCCCAGATCGGCCGCATCTCTGCGATGCTCGATCGCCCCGCAGCGGAATCGAAGGCGTTGACGCGCCTCGAAGACGCGCTCGCGGATATTCGCGAACGCTTGGATCGTCAGGAGCTGCACCACGACGCGGAAACCTGGCACGCGGCCGGCGTCGACACTGCTGAAGGATCGGAAGCGCTGGCGCGTCTTGCCAGCGCGCTCCAGCATGATCTCGGCGAACTGAAATCCGTCGCCGAGGCGAGCGAGGAACGCACGCGAAGCTCGCTCGACGCGGTGCACGGAACGCTGGAAGCCGTCGTCAAGCGCATGGCTTTTCTAGAGCGCGACCTGCCGTTCTCCGGCGACGACAATGGCGGTTCGACAACGCCGGCACCGCGCGCCACCCCTTCCGGCGATGACGACAGGCCGTCCGGGAAGTCTCCCTCATCGACCGCGCCGTCTGGCCCGAAGCCTGGTCCCGCGGGCCGCGCGGGTCCCGTGCAATGGTCGCCGCGGCCTCCCGCGCCGGAGCCGGAAAAGCGGGTGGAAGAAAGCACCGCCCCGGGCCTCCTGAGCCGCCTCTCCGCCACGCAATTGCTGAAGCGGGCGACTGGCGGCCGGGCGGAATCCTTCGTGCCCCGCCAGGAAGAGGAGGTGTCGCTCGACTCCCTCTTGGAGCCGGGCGGCGGTCCCTTGCATTCCGACCTCGCGGATGCGCCGAGTTCGGCAAGCCATTACATTTCAGCGGCCCGCAAGAACCCGCCGTCCCAGATGAGCGGTTCCGAAGAGGCGCTGGCTGCGGCTTACGAGGATTTCAGGGCTCAAAGCCGCAACAGAGAGACCTCCTCGAGCGACTTCCTGAGCGCTGCGCGTCGCGCCGCCCGTGCCGCCGCCGCGGAAGCTGCCGCCGCCGAAAGCGATGCCGGCCGCGCCAAGGGGCGAGGCGGGTCGCAGATCCTCGATTTCTTCAAGGCCCGGCGCCGTCTTCTCGTGGCGGGTGCTGTCGCGCTCGCCGTCGCGTTCGCCGCGGTGCAATTCGTCAAGGTGCGAGGCGAGGAGGCCCGGACCGCGAATTCGCGTCCGGCGGTCGAGACACCGGCGCCCGCTCCGAAGGAGACCGAAGTTCCGGGCGACGGCAGCTCGATCATCCAGCCGAGCCCCGCGTCGGGCGGAGCGGTGATCGAATCTGATAACACCGCGACACTTCCACGGCCCGACCGGGAAACAGCCTTTTCGACCCGTCTCTCCGCACTGCCGGGCTTGAGCGCCCAGGAGCTGACGCCGCCCGCACGCGCCAGCGCGCCGAAGGCTGAAGCCGAACACGAGACGGCGCTCGGTCAGGCGCCGGAAGCCGCTGTCTCCTCCGCCCCGGCGGAGCCTGACGACAACGAAATCTTCGACGATGGGGAAGCGCTGTCGCAAACGGCCTCGATCACCCCGCCGCCATCCGAGGCCGTCCAGACGCTTGCACCGACGGCACAAGAACCGGCCGTCTCACATCCGTCAGGCTCTCTGCCGGCGTCGATCGGTTCCGAAAAACTTCGGCGCGCTGCAGAGACCGGCGTGACGGAGGCCCAGTTCGAAGTCGCCGTCCGTTATGCCGAAGGCCGCGGCGTGGCGAGCGATCAGGCGACCGCGGTCTCCTGGTATGAGCGCGCCGCCCGCGGCGGGCTGGCCCCCGCGCAATATCGGCTCGGCTCGATTTACGAGAAGGGACGGGGTGTTCCCAAGGACATCGACAAGGCACTCAGCTGGTATGGCAAGGCGGCCGATGCCGGCAATGTGAAAGCCATGCACAATCTCGCCGTTCTTTACGCCGAGGGGGCGGACGGCGCCCCGGATTTGGAAAAAGCGGCCGATCTCTTCGAGCGCGCGGCCGAGCGAGGTGTGCGCGACAGCCAGTTCAATATCGCAGTTCTTTTTGCACGGGGCCTCGGTGTCAAACAGGACCTTGTGGCCGCCTACAAATGGTTTGCCGTGGCAGCGCGCTCGGGCGACCAGCAGGCGAAAAAGCGCCAGCAGGAAATCGCCAATGCACTGCCGCAAGATCTGCTGCCGGAGGCGAAGAAGGCTGCCGAGACTTTCAAGGCCCTGCCGATCGATCCGCAGGCCAACATGGTCTTCGCGCCCGAAAGCGGATGGGGCGAACAAGCCAGCGAGAGCGTGAGCCTCAGCGGCCCGGACCTCGTGAAGCACACCCAGGATCTTCTCACCCAAAAGGGCTACGATCCGGGACCTGCCGACGGCATCTTCGGCAAGAAGACGCGCCAGGCAATTGCTTCGTTCCAAAAGGATAACGGCCTTTCCGTGACCGGCGAAATCGATACCGGCGTCATTAAGGCGCTTGATGAAAAAGATATCTGAACCACCGTCTTGCGCTTCGTGAAGCGGCGGTGTTGAAGAGATCGGCCTAGACCGAGCGAATTTCGCCGATAGCGACAGGACCGTCCTGCGTGCAGCTCTATCTCCCGATCGCTGAACTGACGGTCAACATCTTCGTCTATCTCGGAATGGGAGCGGCGGTCGGCTTCATTTCGGGCATGTTCGGCGTTGGCGGCGGCTTTCTGCTGACACCGCTCTTGATCTTTTCCGGCATCAGCCCCGCCGTCGCCGTGGCGACCGTGACGCCTCAGATCGTCGCCTCGTCCACGTCGGCTGCGATCTCCTATTGGCGTCGGCGGATGATCGACCCGCAGATGACGATGTTTCTCATCGTCGGCGGCGTCACCGGCTCATGGCTCGGCGTGCGGGTCTTCACCATGTTGCGCTCGCTGGGTCAGCTCGATGTCATTATCTCGCTGTCCTACGTCACCTTTCTTGGTCTGATCGGCGGCCTCATGCTGCGCGAGGCGCTGCGCTCCTTTCTGCGCGCGCGGCGCGGCCGTCCACCCAATCTGCGCCGAGGCCGCCATCACAATTGGCTGCTCGGCCTGCCGTTCAAGGTCCGTTTCCGCCGCTCCAAACTCTATGTGAGCGTCATCCCGGTGATCCTGCTTGGCCTGTCGATCGGCTTTCTCGGCACCGTTCTCGGCATTGGTGGCGGCTTCATCATGGTGCCGGCGCTGATTTACCTTCTGCGCGTGCCGAGCAACGTCGTCATCGGCACCTCTCTCGGCTACATCCTCTTCACGATGGCACTCGCCACGGTGCTGCATTCGTTGGAGAACGGCGCCGTCGATTTGATGCTGGCCTGTCTCTTGATCGTCGGCGGTGTCGTCGGTGCACAGTTCGGGGCTCAGATCGGTCAGGCCATGCGCGGCGACCAGTTGCGTCTTTTCCTGGCGCTTCTGGTGCTGGCGGTAGCACTCCGCTTCCTGTTGAACCTGTTCCTGCCGCCTGCGAGCCTTTATTCGATCGCCCTTCTGCAGGGGATCGGCTGATGCGGTTCCTGCTCGCTCTCGCTCTTGTCTCCGGTCTCTTCGCCTGCGGGTCGGCTTCAGCGGAGAAGCTCGTCTCCACCCTGTCGGATGACGCCGTCGAGATCACGTCCAACTTCACGGGCTCCAACATCACGGTGTTCGGTGCGGTGGAAGGCGCGAAATCGGCCTCCGGCGAGCGCGATTATGAGGTGGCGATCGTCGTGGCGGGTCCGCAGATGCCGCTTGTCGTGCGACGCAAGGGCCAGGTCGCCGGCATCTGGATCAACACCGCCTCTCGGGAATTCTACAATGTCCCGAGTTTCTACGTCATCCATATGAGCGAGAACTTGAACGATGCGGCGAGCCAGCAGCTCTTGGCGCGCTACAAGCTGGATTTCGCCGATCTCGGCTTCTCGCGTGACGCAAGTTACACGCCGCAGGACGAGGCCTTCGCAAAAGCGCTCGTGGAGCTGAAGAAACAGAAGGAGCTCTTCGTAAAGCGCGGCGATGCGGTCACCTTCCTCGCGCCGAATGTCTTTCGCACCACCTTCCATTTGCCGTCGGCGATCCCCGTCGGCACCTACCACGTCTCCGTCTTCCTCTTTCGCAACGAAGAACTGGTGGCGGCGGAAGTACAAAGCCTCCTTGTCGAGAAGAGCGGCTTTTCCGACCGTATCGCGCGTTTTTCGACGGAGCAGCCGCTGCTCTACGGACTTTTCGCCGTCATGGTGGCCGTCTTTACCGGCTGGATGGCCGGCATCATCTTCCGCCGCAACTGAGGCCGCTTCCAACGTCTGGATCTCGGCGAAGCAGTTCCCTCAATCTGGCCTGAGAGACGCCGGCGCGACGGGATAAAGCCGGTCGGCTCCGACCAGGAAAGCGATGAAACCGCGTCTGGCGAAGAGGCCGACAAAGGCGCGGTCGAGGACGTTGAGCCCTCCGGTCAAAACCCCGAACGAGGGCAGAATGAGCCGTGTGCCGTCCGTGACGAAAGCCCGCCGGCGCACACTGCGTCCGCGCCGGGCAATTTTCCCGCATGGGTGAAGATGCCCGGCGATCTCCCCTTGAGCCATCGCGTCTTCCGGCTCGTGTCGGAAGGTGAGGCCATTGTGCGAAAGCTCCGCGAGACACTCGCCGCCAAGGCCCGGGGGAGGAGCGGGATCATGATTGCCGGCGATCCAGATCCAGTCGCGTCCCGCCTGCAGCGCTGCGATCTTGCCGCGGTCGATCTCGGCGAGGCGCTCGGGCCCGCCGCCATCGTGAAAACTGTCGCCGAGACAGATGACGGTCTTCGGCTTGCGTCGCAGGATCAGGTTGTGAAGGGCGGCAAGGGTGGCGGCGCTGTCATAGGGCGGCAAAAACGTGTGCCTGCGACCGAAGGACGACGCCTTTTCCAGATGCAGGTCGGCCACGACCAGCATGCGTGAGGCCGGGTCCCAGAGCGCCCCGGAAACATCGAGCACCAGCTCTCGCCCCGAAAGCGCGATACGCGTCTCAGGCAAGATCTCGTCTCTGTGAGAAGTCTCCGCCAGCGCCAAAATCTGCCTCGCTGCCCATAGCCTCGCGCATCAGCTCCTCGGAGGCTTCGATCAGAAGATCCTCCTGCGCCTCGCCGAAGACCGGCTCCCGGCCGATTTCCAGCATGGCCGGGATGGCAAGCGGTGAGACATGCGCCAGCCTTTGATGCACGATTCGGCCCTGGATGCGCGACAGCATTTCGCCGAGGCGGCGGATGTCGAGAAGCCCGGTCGCGGCATCCGCACGCGTGGCCTTGAGAAGAATATGGTCAGGCTCGTGGCTGCGCAGCACGTCATAGATGAGGTCGGTGGAAATCGTCACCTGTCGCCCGCTCTTCTCTTCGCCGGGATGCCGACGTTCGATCAGTCCGGCTATGATGGCGCAATTGCGGAAGCTGCGTTTCAAGAGATAACTCTCTGCCAGCCACTCCTCCAGATCGTCGCCCAGCATGTCTTCATCGAAGAGCTCTGCAAGCGAAGGTTTGCCGGCGGCAAAGAGGCCGCCCATGTCGCGCAGCCCCCAGATGGCGAGTGCATAATCGTTGGCGACGAAACCGAGCGGGCGAGCGCGCGCCCGCTCCAGCCGGCGCGTCAACAGCATGCCGAGTGTTTGATGCGCGAGCCGCCCTTCGAAGGGATAGGCGACCATGTAGAATTTCGTCTCGCGTGGAAAGGTCTCCACGAGAAGCGCGTCTTTCGACGGCAGCACTGAGACCTCGCGCTGGATGGCGAGCCAGTCGCGCACCTGCGCCGGCAGCTTCTCCCAATGGGCGGGATCGGCGAGCATCGCCCGCACGCCGGCGGCGAGATAGGTGCTTAGAGGGAATTTGCCGCCGGCATAGGAAGGGATCGCCGGGTCGTTGGCCTCGGCCCGTGTGACGAGCGCCTCGTTTTCGTGAATGCCGACGAAGGCGAGGACCTGGCCGGCGAACTGAAACGTGTCGCCTGGAACGAGCTGTTCCAGAAAATACTCTTCGATCTTGCCAAGGACGCGTCCCCCGCGCAGCACGGTGCCGGGGCGGCCGTCCTTCCCGCCACGTCGGGAGGCTAGGCGCACATTGAGCATCGGCGCCTCGACGATGGTGCCGAGATTGAGGCGGTATTGTTGGGCGAGCTTCGGATGCGAAAGCGTCCACAGCCCGTCCTTCCGGCGGCGGATCTTGGCGTAGCGCTCATAGCTCCTGAGAGCGTAGCCTCCGGTCGCCACGAAATCGACGGCCTGCTCGAAATCCTCATAGCTGAGGCCACGATAGCTTTCGGCTGAGCGAACCTCCTCATAGAGGCTTTCAAGGTCGAACGGGGCGGCGACGGCCATGCCGAGAATATGCTGGCATAAGACGTCGAGCGCGCCGGGTCTGAGCGGCGGTGTATCCTGGATGCCGGCTTCATTGGCTTCGAGTGCCGCCTGGCATTCCATCACCTCGAAGCGGTTCGACGGCACGAGGAGCCCGCGCGAAGGCTCGTCCATCCGGTGGTTGGCGCGGCCGATCCGCTGGGCAAGACGGCTCGCACCTTTCGGCGCGCCGACATGAATGACGAGATCGACATCGCCCCAGTCGATGCCGAGATCGAGCGTCGAGGTGGCGACGACCGCGCGCAGAGAGCCCGCTGCCATCGCCGCCTCCACCTTGCGGCGCTGACCGCGGTCGAGCGAGCCGTGATGCAGCGCGATCGGAAGTGCCTCCTCGTTGATGCGCCAGAGCTCGGAGAACAGCATCTCTGCCTGCCAGCGCGTGTTGACGAAGACGAGCGTCATGCGGTGGCTTTGGATCGCCTCGAGAACCTCAGGCAGCGCATAGCGCGCCGTGTGTCCCGACCAGGGGATGCGCGCTTCAGAATGCAGGATCGAAATCTCCGGAGGCGCGCCTTCGCCGACCACGACCATCTCGGCGAGATTTCGGCGCGCGTCGGACTGCTGTTCGACGAGCCAGGCACGCAGATCGTCGGGGAAGGCGACGGTGGCTGAGAGGCCGATCGTTCTGAGGCCCGGCGCAAGCCTGCGCAGCCTCGCAAGCCCGAGCGCCAAAAGGTCGCCGCGCTTTGAAGGGGTCAAAGAGTGTAATTCGTCGAAGACGACTGTCGACAGGCGCGCGAAGAAGCGCTCCGCATCGCGTGAGGCGATCAAAAGCGCGACCTGCTCCGGCGTCGTCAGAAGGATGTCGGGAGGGCTGAGTTTCTGCCGCTGTCGCTTGTGGGTGGGTGTGTCGCCGGTGCGCGTCTCGACCGTCACGGGTAGCCCCATCTCGGCGACGGGCATGCCGAGATTGCGCTCGATGTCGACGGCGAGCGCCTTCAAAGGCGAGACATAAAGGGTGTGCGGACCGATGAAATGTGATGAATTGCGCCTGTCGTGCGCTTGCGAAAGCTCGATGAGTGAGGGCAGAAAGCCCGCGAGCGTCTTGCCAGCGCCGGTCGGAGCGATCAAAAGCGACGAGGAGCCCGCCCGTGCTTGGGCGATGAGCTTGAGCTGATGGGGGCGCGGTGCCCAGCCCCGGTCGGCGAACCATTGCTGGAAACGCTCCGGCAGGAGCCCGTTTTCGCCAATGGGGATCGCAGCGGGTGCCGTCATGACGATGAGTTTAGGCTTGGTTGCGGCCAAGTCGAGCGGACCTGACGTTGCGTCGCGTCCCCCGCGGCGTCGAAAAGTTCCACAATGCCAAGATGCGGCTGCCGGGGGGAGGCATGGCCAAGAAGAAGAAGGGCAGCAAGAAGAAGGACGAGGAGAACCTCGCCACGATTGCTGTCGACATGGACGTGCACAAGCGGATCGAAGGTGCACGGGAAGATTTTGAGGAGACGCAGAACGCCATCCTCCGTCGCCTGCTCGGCCTTGACGGCCGCAGAGGAGGGGTTGCGGCTGCGGAAGAAAGCCTCGGTGAACGTGCACGTCGCGCCAAGGGTGGCGGTGCCAAGGAGGGCGGCTGGTCGAAGATCGGCCGTCACGGTCACGAGGTGTTTCTGCCGAACGGCACGACCTTGAGAGCTGCCTATGCCGGCCAGACGGTGGAAGGTCTCATCGTCGACGGCCACTGGGTCGTGAACGGCACGAGCTACAATTCTCCCTCCGCCGCGCTCATCGCGCATGTGCGCACCCGCGACGGCAAGAAGGTCAATCTCAACGGTTGGCGCATCTGGGAGGTGCGGCGGCCCGACGACGACCGCTGGCTGCGGCTCGGCGAGATTTAGGCAAGGCCCGAAAGCTCCGCCGCGGCGTGCCGGTGACATGAGCGTGCCGGTGACATGTACCGGCGACATGGAAAAGTCCGCCCGCGCCCCTATCTCGGGACGATGCGCCCGACCGAGCTTCTGTGCACGACGCCGAAAGGCCTTTATTGCCCGCCAGGCGATTTCTACATCGATCCGACGCGCCCGGTGCCACGCGCACTCATCACCCATGGTCATGCCGACCATGCGCGTGCCGGCCATGGCGCCGTGATGGCGACGTCGCAGACGTTGAAGATCATGGCCGCCCGATATGGGCCGGACTTCGCGGCCTCCACTCAGGACGCGAAGCTTGGCGAAACGCTCGCCATCAACGGCACCTCCGTCAGCTTTCATCCGGCCGGCCATGTGCTCGGATCGGCGCAGATCGCGGTGGAAAAGGACGGCTTCCGCATCGTCGCTTCTGGCGATTACAAACGCCGGAAGGATCCGACCTGTGCCGCCTTCGAGCCGGTCGCCTGCGATGTCTTCATCACGGAGGCGACCTTTGCTCTGCCGGTCTTCTGCCATCCGGACGACCGCGGCGAGATCGCCAAGCTCATGCACTCCACCGAAGTCTTCCCCGAGCGCACGCATCTCGTCGGCGCCTATGCGCTCGGCAAGGCGCAGCGCGTCATCGGCCTGCTTCGTGAGGCCGGATACGATCGCACGATCTATATTCACGGTGCTTTGAAGGGTCTGTGCGATCTCTATCGCGAGGAGGGGGTCGATCTCGGTCCGCTCGCGCCGGCAACCGTGGACAATGCGCGCAAGGGCGAGTTCGCCGGTGCCATCGTCGTCTGCCCGCCGTCGGCGTTTTCCGATCGCTGGGCACGCCGCTTTCCCGATCCACTCGCCTGTTTCGCGTCAGGCTGGATGATGATCCGCCAGCGAGCCCGACAGCGCGGGGTGGAACTGCCGCTGGTTATTTC
This sequence comes from Afifella sp. H1R, assembly GCF_021462425.1. Taxonomy (NCBI): domain Bacteria; kingdom Pseudomonadati; phylum Pseudomonadota; class Alphaproteobacteria; order Hyphomicrobiales; family Afifellaceae; genus Afifella; species Afifella sp. H1R. The sequence goes on along the minus strand of NZ_JAKEDY010000002.1, from coordinate 406,850 downwards.
CGACCATTGCGATTGGGGAGAGCTGTTGCAGACGATCGGAGAAATTGCGCCTGGCGAAGTGTGGATCACGCATGGCCGCGACGACGCGCTGTTGCGCTGGTGCGAGCTCAACGGTGTTGCTGCCCGCCCGCTGCATCTTGCAGGCTACGAAGACGAACCCGATTGAGGCTCAGGCGGCCACGCCGGCAGGCTTCGGCTGCAACAGGCTCAAGGTCGCCTGGAACGCGCTTTCTGCATCGTCGAGCGCTTCACCGTACCAGGAGAACGGATTGGCAAGCGGCGGTTCGAGCAACGCGTCGACCTCGCCTTCGTCATAGGTGAGACGGGCGCCAAGCTCGCGCGCGAGCTTCAGCATGCGCCGGTTCTCTTGCAGGCAGAAGAGATGCAGCTGGCGAAAGCCGCGATTGCGGGCGAGCGTGAAAGTGCGCGCAAGAAGCGCCCGGCCGACGCCTCGCCCCTGCCAGGCCTCTTCGATGGCGAAAGCGGCTTCGGCTTTGCCCGTCCATTCTTTGGTGAGCGGGTGCAGTTCGGCCGAGCCGCGGATGACGCCGTTGACGAAATAGCCGAGGATCGTGGTGTCCAGATCCCAGGCTTCGCGAACATAATTCTTGATGCGCGCGTCGTTGACGGGGCCCGCAAAGCGCATCCGCCGCGCCTCGGGACCGAGCCGGCACAGATGCTCCGAGAAGAGCGAGGCCTCATACGGCCAGAGCTTGCGGATATAAGCCGTCATGCGACCTCAGCCAGGCAAGCCGTCAAAGCGGCCGGTGCGCGAGGTGATGGCGCTTCATCTCGCGAAGCTGCGACGGGCCGATGAGAAAACCGGATTCCTGTTCGATGCGGCGGATGGCTTCCGCCTCGCGCGCCCAAATGATCCAATTCAACGCGCGGCGAAACCGAGCGGGTACGTGGAGCCGGCCGGCGAAGCTGAAAGAGCCGTGTGCGGCATGGGCCATGATGCGATCCTTCCGGAGACGGAGCCGAGCCATATCGGGACGGCAACGGCAGCTGACGAACGCTCCTAAAATGCTGTGGCTTCGCGCGCCTGCCAACCCGTTCTCTTGCAATGCAGCAGGATTGTTTTTGCATAGCACAATTGTCCATCAAGTGCCTGATGTGTCGGCACACTCGTGCTACTGAGGCGAGCTGTCGCAGGCCTTGCGACAACCCATAAATATTGCGCTGCAGCAATGGCGTTTCGTGGCCTGAAGACGCCGCGGTTTGCTCGTCACCGTTACTGGGATGCCTATATTCCCGGCATGCAGGCCTTTGCCGCCCTCCTCGATCGTCTCACCCTGACGCCGCAGCGCAACGGCAAGATCAGGCTTCTGATCGATTATCTGCGCCAGGTGAAAGATCCTGACCGCGGTTACGCCATTGCGGCAATCACCGGAGATCTCGACATCATCTCGGTCAAGCCGGCGATGGTGCGCGCTCTGGCGGAGGAGCGGGTCGATCCCGTCCTCTTTGCGCTTTCCTATGATTATGTCGGCGACCTGGCTGAGACTGTCTCGCTGATCTGGCCGGGTGAGAGCGATGTCGGCGCGGCGCTGCATCTCGCCGAGGTGGTGGAGCGGCTCAGGGGCGCATCCCGTCTCGAAGGGCCGAGGCTCGTCGCCAGCTGGCTCGACGAACTCGATCCGAGCGGGCGTTACGCGCTTTTGAAGCTCATCACCGGCGGGCTTAGGATCGGCGTGACGGCCCGTCTCGCGCGCCAGGCCTTGGCGGAATTCGGTGACTGCCCGGCAACCGAGATCGAGGAGATGTGGCATGGCCTGAAGCCGCCCTACGTCGATCTCTTCGCCTTTCTGGAAGGGCGCGGAGAGAGACCGCAATCGAAGCAGAAGGCGCCCTTCCGGCCGGTCATGCTGGCGAGCGCCATCCAGGATGAGGATTTCTCGAAGCTCGATGCGACAGATTATGCGGCCGAGTGGAAATGGGACGGGATTCGCATCCAGGCAGCGGCTTCAGGTGGAGAACGCCGACTTTATTCCCGCACCGGCGATGACATCTCCGGCGCATTTCCCGACGTTTTGGAGCAAATGGAATTCGACGGCGCGATCGACGGCGAGCTGCTGGTGGCGCGCGAAGGGGATGGGGGAATGGCGATCGCACCCTTTTCGGATTTGCAGCAGCGCCTCAACCGCAAGCGCGTGACGGCGAAGATGCTCAAGGATTATCCCGCCTTCATCCGGGCTTACGATCTCCTTCAAGACGGGGATGAAGATCTCCGCCCGCTTTCCTTCGCAGAACGACGGCGGCGGCTTGAGGGTTTCGTCACTCGCCTGTCGTCGCCGCACATCGATATTTCCCCCCTCGTCGACTTCGGAGATTGGGACGAGCTTGCACATCTGCGCGCCAATCCGCCGACCGAGGGCCGCCTCGATGAAATCGCCGAAGGCCTGATGCTGAAGCGCTGGGACACGGCCTATGTCGCCGGGCGACCGAAAGGCCCTTGGTTCAAATGGAAGCGTGATCCCTTCCTGGTCGATGCCGTGCTCATGTATGCCCAGCGTGGCCACGGTCGCCGGTCCTCGTTTTATTCCGATTACACCTTTGGCGTCTGGACCGCGGAGAAAGCCGAGGACGGGGAGCTCGTTCCCGTCGGCAAGGCCTATTTCGGCTTCACGGACGAGGAGCTGAAGGAGCTCGACCGGTTCGTGCGCAACAATACGGTTGATCGTTTCGGCCCGGTACGGGCCGTGCGGGCCGAGCCTGACGCCGGTCTCGTTCTCGAGGTGGCCTTCGAGGGGCTGGCTCGTTCAAGTCGCCACAAATCCGGGATCGCCATGCGCTTTCCACGCATCAGCCGGATCAGATGGGACAAGCCTGCAGCGGAGGCGGATCGCCTCGATGACCTGGAAAAATTGCTGCCGCAGCAGGTATAATCGATGTTTGGTGCCTCGATGTATCGGCTTGCCATTCGGTCTCCGAAACCCTAGCTCTCAGCCGATCGCACAAAAGGAGACCCGAGCATGGCGGGCCGGATGACACGCTTCCTGGGCGATTCCCCTTTTCGGGTTCTTCTTCGTCTCATCGTCCTGTCGGTGATCGTCGGCCTGGTGCTGTCGGTGCTCAACGTGCATCCGTTCGACATCTATTATTGGGCCGAACGCTTCGTCATGCGCGTCTACCACATGGGTTTTGCCGTCTTCTCCGACGCCTTCGGCTACTTCCTTTTTGGCGCCCTCATTGTCGTGCCAATCTTCATCATCATGCGCTTGTTTTCCGTGATGGGCGGCCGCCGGGACTGAACCCAGCGGTCGTGTCGCCGATAAGGAAGGGCCCTTGGAACATATTATGAACTTCTGTAGTGGTTTCGCGGCCGACCGATTGCTGTATGGCTTAGATGATGAGCGAAACGAGCCCCGCCCCATCGCCTGAACAAGCAGGCGCCCCGACAAAGCCCGAGATGGGCGCCGCGCCGAAGCCTTTCTTGGTCAACAATCGGCTGGTCCTCGGCATCGCCGTGCCGATGACGTTCGCCTATCTTTCGGTGCCGCTCGCAGGTCTGGTGGATACGGCCGTGATCGGTCAGCTCGGGGATGCGGCGCTCATTGGCGGCATTGCGGTCGGCGCCATCATCCTCGACGTCATCTTCACGACGCTCAATTTTCTGCGCTCCGGCACGACGGGGCTCGTCGCCCAGGCGTTTGGTGCGGGCGATCGCAAGGAGGAGCAGGCGATCCTTGTGCGCGCGCTTCTGATCGCGCTCGTTGCCGGCCTCGTCATCATCCTTTTTCAGGTGCCTGTCACACGTCTCGGCATCGTGGCGATGGATGTCGGTCCAGAGGTGGCTGATGCGACCTCCAACTATCTTTTGGTGCGCATTTGGGCCGCGCCCTTCATGCTGGCGAACTACGCCCTGGTCGGTTGGGCTCTGGGCATAGGCCGCTCCTTCCTGGTGCTCGCGCTGCAAACAGTTCTGACGCTCACCAACATCGTTCTGTCGCTTCTCTTCGTGCTGGATTTTGGCTGGGGAATTACCGGTGTCGCAGCGGCCTCGGTCATTGCCGAGATGGTGGCGTTTTTCGCCTTCGTGCCCGTCCTTATCCCGCATGTGAGCGGTGCTCAGAGACCGTCCCTCACACGAATCTTCGACAAGACCGGCTTTGCGCGGCTCATCGTCGTCAACCGCGACATCATGATTCGCTCGTTCTCTGTGCTCTTCGCCTTTGCCTTTTTCACCCGCCAGGGCGCGGCGCTCGGCGCGGTCACGCTCGCGGCCAATTCCGTCCTGATGCATTTTTTCCTGGTCGCCGGATATTTTCTCGACGGTTTTGCGAACGCGGCCGAACAGCTCGTCGGACGGGCCGTGGGGGCACGCTTCCCCCCGGCCTTCGACCGCGCCGTGCGTCTGACGGTCGTCTGGGGCTTCGTGCTCGCGCTGTCGCTCGCCGGGCTCTACTTTTTTGCCGGAAGGACGCTCGTCGACATGATGACGACGTCGCAGGACGTGCGCGAAGCGGCCCGGCTTTACCTTCCCTGGGCCTGCCTCACCCCGCTTGCCGGCGTGCTCGCCTTCCAGATGGACGGCGTCTTCATCGGCGCCACCTGGTCGAAGGAGATGCGCAATATGATGCTCGCCTCGCTCGCCAGCTTTTTCGTTCTGTGTTTTGTGCTCGTTCCGCCTTTCGGCAATCATGGCCTGTGGGCCGCGCTGCTCGTCTTCCTCGGGCTGCGTGGTCTGACGCTCGCATGGCGGCTCCCCGTCAAGCGGCAGGGCATGGAGAGCGCCGCGATCTAACGTCCTGCAGAGGTCGCGGGTCTGAAAGCTAGTCCTGCGGTGGCCAGGCGGCTGCCCAACGGGCCGTCTCGATGCCGCGCGCATCGCTGATGGCGTCGAAGTTCCGCTTGGCGAGCTCTTTCGAAAGGCCGGATTTGATGCGCTCGGCGAAGCGCGGTCCTTCGAAGATGAAACCCGTATAAACCTGAACGAGATCGGCGCCCGCCACCAGCTTCGCCCAGGCGGAATGTGCGTCATGGATGCCGCCGACGCCGATCAGTGGCAGCTTTGGCCCGGCGAGCTGGCGGGCACGGGCCAGCATGGCCGTTGACGGATTGAAAAGCGGGAGGCCCGACAGGCCGCCTTTTTCTTCCGCCAGTCGCTTCGCCTTGAGAGGTGGGCGCGCAATCGTGGTGTTGGAGATGATGAGTCCGCTGATGCCCATATCGACACTGGTTTCGATGAGCGAGGCGAGCTGTTTTTCCGTGAGATCCGGCGCGATCTTGACGAGAAGCGGGACGCGCCGGGGCGACGGCACGGCCTCGCGCGCCTCCAGACACCGGCCGAGCAGTCGGTCGAAGGTGCCCGCCTCCTGTAGGCCGCGCAGCCCCGGTGTATTGGGGGAGGAAATGTTGATCGTGAGCCAGCTCGCAAGCTGTGCGAAGCGGCGGATGCCCGCAACGTAATCGGCCGCCGGGTCTTCCTGGTCGCGGTTGGCGCCGATATTGACGCCGACGAGCCCGCCGCGGCCGCGCCGCTCTTCGAGGCGCCGGGCGACGGCCTCGTGACCGTCATTGTTGAAGCCCATGCGGTTGATGATGGCGCGGTCGGAAGTCAGCCGGAAGAGTCGTGGGCGCGGATTGCCGCTTTGAGGGCGCGGCGTGACGGTGCCGATCTCGATCGATCCGAAGCCGAGATTGAGAAGTCCGTCGATGGCCTCCGCGTTTTTGTCGAAACCCGCGGCAAGACCGACCGGATTGGCGAAGGAGAGACCGAAAAGATTGACGGCGAGCTTGCCGTGCGCGTCTCGCCCACGGCTGGTTCGCCCGAAGCGTTTGAGCATTGTGAATGCGAGCGCATGGGCCTGCTCCGGCGGCAAAAGTCGCATAAGCCCGGCGGCCATCTGATCCAGGTTCACGCGCTGCCCTCCGCCCGGATCTCCTCCGGCAGACGGTGCCGGCCATCCTCGCCAAGGGGCAGGTCTTTCACCCACAAGACCGATGAAAGAGGTAGGGGTGCATAAAGGTGTGGGAAGAGCACTCCGCCGCGCGATGGCTCCCATGTGAGCGAAGGCCCGAGCCGTTCCGCATCAACGGCGACGATCAGCAAATCGCTCTGTCCGGCAAAATGCTTCGCCGCCGTTTCGCCGACCTGCTCGGCGCTGGAGAAATGGATGAAGCCGTCGGTGCGGTCGACAGGGGCTCCGTGAAAAACGCCGGCCGCCTCGGCCTCGCGCCACAGGGGTTTTGGCGCTATCTTGTAAATGAGATGCTGCATTGCAGCCGCCATGATAACGAAGCTGCGCTGCGCCGAAAGCGGTGCCGTCGCCGCTACGCATTTGTGCACATCAAAAAGGACAGAGCCATGCGTTCCCTTTCGCTTGCCGTCGTCTTCTTGATGGGCGCCGGCCTCTCCTTGTCGGCCTTGGTGCCGGCAAGTGCGGCCGAGCCACCGCGCACGTCCAATGGCGTCGTCGATCGGCCGACCACCGAGCGCTATGTCTTCGTGCCGATCGAGAAGGGGGCGTTGCGCCTCGACACGAAAACGGGCGAGGTCTCACGCTGCGAAGGCATGGGCGAGGGCGCCGTCTGTCGCCTCGTCGCGGATGAGCGGCTCGCCTATCAGGAGGAGATCGAGGCTTTGTCGCAACGCCTTGATCGGCTCGAGGGGAAGCTTGAGAGCCTCACCGCGAGACCGTCGGCTCCCCCTGCCTCCGAGCGCGACAACGGGAGCATGACGTCCGAGGAGCAGGAGAAGCTCGATCGCTTCTTCAACCTCACCGATCAGGTCATGCGCCGTTTTTTCGGAATGGTGGAAGACCTGAAACGCGATTTCAACGACGACAGGCTTTGACGCGGGCCACGGGGAGCACGACTGAACGCTATGCTGGGATCACGCGCACGCGATGTGAGCTTCGACGAAACGATCGAGACGACGGCCGCGCGGCTCGTGCAAAGCGGCCTCTCCTTGCCGACGCGCGGTCAAGGTTTCATCGACATCACGGGTGAGCTGCAGGAATGGCTGCGCGAGGCGGGAGCCCGGAGAGGACTTCTCTGCGTCTTCCTGCGGCATACCTCGGCTTCGCTCACAATCCAGGAAAATGCCGACCCTTCCGTGCAGACCGACCTTCTGACCGCTCTCGACAGCCTGGCGCCGCAGAACGCGGGCTGGGTACATGACACGGAGGGACCGGACGATATGCCTGCCCATATCCGCACCATGCTGACCGATGTCTCCTTGACCGTACCGGTGGAGGACGGGCGCCTCGCTCTCGGCACCTGGCAGGGCGTCTATCTTGTCGAGCATCGCACGCGCCCGCACAGGCGCAGCCTGAAGCTCGTTTATTTCGGCAGCTGAGACATCCGCTCGGCACCTGGTCGGTACAGCTCTTCCGGTTGTACGACCTGTGCTTTCGGGCCTCGGCCACGCCGAGCCGCCAACGCTGTCGCGGGAACGAGCACGGAGGCCAGAATGAGGGTTGCCGTCGATGCCGCGATGGCGATGAAGGTCGAGGCGACGAGAGGAATGCCGGCCTCGCTCAAAGCCGCGAAAGCCTGAGGCTGCCATTCGTCACCGCTTGCCGCGCGAAGGTCGAATCCGAATCGCTGCAGCATGAACAGAGCGAGAAGCGTGGCCGTCCCGGCGAGCATGGAGAGCAGCGCCGGCAAGGGCCGCACATGGCGCGCGCGCGCCGTCGCGATGAGGACCGGCATCAGCCCCGCCGCGATGAGGCCGAGCGCCAGGAACCCGAGATCGATCACCGCGCGGTTCGGCTCGAGAGCCCACGTCGCGGCAAGCGCGATCGCGCCAAGCATCGTCAAGCGCGCCGCCAGAAGCCGCTTGCCGATCGGCATATCGGGCATCAAAAGCCGGTGCTGGATATCCTGGCTGGCGGTGCCGACGATCACCATCAACAACCCACTGGCGCTCGACAATGCGGCGGCCACGGTGCCCGCGAAGATAAGGCTCGAAAAGGCGAAGGAGAGCCCTTCACGCTCCGCGAAGCTGATGACCATCGTTTCGCTGGCGAGCCTGATGTCGGGCAGGGAAAGGCCGATCGTGTCGACGCGCGCGCCGCACGCCGCTCTGATCGCTTCGGGTGAGACGGCCGGCGCTCCGCACAGCGCAAGGCTCCCCGCCTGACCATGCGAAAAGACCCAGTCCGGCAAGGACTGCAGCGGCATACCGACCACGTCGCGCAGCAGCTCGAGTAGACTGAATGCGGCATAGGTCGGGGCCGTGATCAGAAACAGGCCAGTGAAGAGGAGAAGCCAGCGTGAGCTACGCCTGGCGCTCGCGGCGGAAGGCGCCGTCAGATAGCGTTCAAGAACATGTGGCAGTGCCACGCTGCACAAGGCCGTAAATGCCAGCAATCCGGCAAAATCGGCTGGCCAGAAATGTCCGAAGAGAGACAGGCCGGCAGCTGCCGGTGCTGCCCGGGGATCGGCGCCCGCGATCGTGCGCACGGCAGAGGCCGCATCTCTCAACGCGAGCTGCGGCAACGGCCAGCCGTAGCGGTCGGCGGCTGCGATCGCCACCGGCAGGAGGAAGGCGGCGAACATCACGATGAATTGTGCTGTCTGCGTCCATGTCGTGCTGCGCGTGCCGCCGAGAATGAGCATCAGAGCGACGATCGCGGCCATCGTGCCGACACCCCATCCGAAGGGAAGGCCGAGGAGGTTTTCCGTGATGCGACCGCCGGTGTTGAAGATCACGGCAAGCAGCATGAAGCCCGTGGCGATGACGATGAGGGAGGCGGCAAGGCGAACCGATGGGCTGGCAAGCCGCCGCGCCAGAAAATCCGCCGTGCTGGTGGCGCCGCTCTGGCGCATGGGGGCGGCGAGGTAATGGCCGCCTGCTGCAAGGCCGATGAGCGCTCCGGCGACGATCGCCCATGCGGCTGCGCCCCAGGAGCTGAAGGCTGCACCAAGAAGCAGGAACCATGCGGTTGAGAGATAGGCAGCGGCCGCTGCCATGCCATTGTAGCCGGCGGGTACACTGCCGCCGGCGAGAAAGAAGCCCTTGGCCTGCGTGCTGCCGGAAGCAAGCCCGATGCCGACAAAGGCGATGAGCGATCCTGCCAGACAGCCCATCCCGATCACCGCTTGCGGCAGGCCGAGTGCATCGAGCGCCATAAGCAGGAGAATCGATCCCACCAGAACTGCGACAAAGAAGCCCCAGATGGTGCGGGCATAAGCCGTGAAGAAGTCAGTATCGATCGAATAAGGGAGATTACTCATGCTTCGATACGCGCCTTTCTCGACACTTCACGAGGCTCCAATGCCCGCCGAACCCGCGGGTTTTCTCGCGTTCCAGACATGTCTGAGATCGTTGATCGTACGCTGGAAACGTTGCAGCGCGAACCTGATCCATCTGCGGAATGAGAAGGATAGCCGGATTCGGCGCATCTCCCATGTCCCTTTTTGTCCTTCACCATGTGCGATAACAGGGTATGAAAAGGTTCTGTGCAATGCTTTTACGGCATCCATCCCGGCCAAACGGCGCCCTGCGCCCCTGTCCCCCAATTAGGTGACGGTTTGAGCGATAGTCCTGTTTTTGTGATTGCAGACGATCACCCGTTGTTCCGCAATGCTCTGCGGAGCGCGATCCAATCCGCTTTTGCCGATGTTGAGATTATTGAGGCGGGTACTCTCGATGAAGTCGCCGCAGCTCTCGATCGCATAGGTGAAGCCGACATCGTGCTCTTCGATCTGAAGATGCCCGGCGCGCGCGGCTTCTCGGGTCTCATGTATCTGCGCGGTCAGTATCCGGCGGCGCCGATCTGCATCATTTCCGCGATGGATGACCCGGCGACGGTTCGCAATGCGATCGGTCTCGGCGCCTCGGGCTTCATCTCCAAGTCGGCATCTCTTGAGACGATTTCCGAAGCCATCCGTACGGTCCTGCGTGGCGAGCACTGGATCCCGGACGATCTCATCGGGGCCGAAAGCGATCGCGAAACGGCCGAGCTTCTGGAGCGTCTGCGCAGCCTCACCCCGCAACAGGTCCGCGTTTTGATGATGCTGGGCGAGGGACTTCTCAACAAACAGATCGCTTACGAGCTTGGCGTTTCGGAGGCGACCGTCAAGGCGCATGTCTCCGCGATCCTGCAAAAGCTCGGCGTGGAGAACCGCACCAAGGCGGTGCTCGCGGCCGGCCGCATTGAAGCCGGCGAATGGCGCGGCGCGATCGAAGAATAGAAGCCGTTATTCTGCCGCCACGGGTGCGGGTTTGCATTGCGCCATCAAGGCGCGCAGCGCCGCGGGCTTCAGCGGTTTGTTGAGGATCCTGACGCCGGCCTTCATCGCGGCCTGCCGCACTTCTTCCGAACGGTCTGCGGTGATCAGGATCGCCGGTACGGTTCGGCTCAGTTTCCAGCGCATATCCGTGACGACGCTGAGACCGTCGCTCTCGTCGAGATGATAGTCGATGAGGATAAGGTCGGGCAGCGTGCGCTCGCGGCGCAACAGGGCCATCCCCTCGCGCATATTGCTGGCCGTCAGCGGGGTCGAGCCCCAGCCGGCGAGAAGCGCCGCCATGCCGGAGAGGATCTTTTCGTCATTGTCGATGCAAAGCACGGTAAGACCGGAAACCGAGCCCGGTGGCGGTGCGGGAGGAGCGCCTTCGCTCGTTTCCTTCGGTACGGCGATCGCCAGCGGCACCGTGACGGAGAAATGCGTTCCCTTTCCAACGGCGGATTGCAGACGTACCTCGGCTCCCAAAACCCGTGCGAGCCGCTGCACGATCGAAAGCCCGAGGCCGAGGCCGTGAGCGACCTTGGCGCCGGCATCGAGGCGCCGAAATTCCTGATAGATCACTTCCTGGTCTGACACGGGAATGCCGATGCCCGTATCGAGAATTTCGATAGAGACCATGGCGTTCTTGCGCCGGCATCCGACCACCACCCGCCCGGACGCGCAATATTTGATGGCGTTGGAGACGAGGTTCCGCAGGAGGCGTCCAAGCAGCGACGGATCGCTCGTCACGGATAAGGATGTCGGCAAAATCCGGAATTCGAGGCCTTTCTCGCGCGCCATGGGCTCGAACTCGACACGGATCTGATCGAACAATTTGCGCAGGTTGAAGGGTCTGAGCTCTGGCGTGATCGCGCCGGTGTCGAGACGCGAAAGATCGAGGACTGCTCGGAAAATCTCCTCCACGGAATCGAGTGAGGCTTCGAGGTCGCGCACAAGAGGGGCTGCCGGGAGATCTTTCGTGCGGTCTGAAAGCGCGGTCGCATAAAGCCGCGCCGCATTGAGCGGCTGCAGAATGTCGTGGCCGGCTGCTGCAATGAAGCGTGTCTTGGAGATATTGGCTTCCTGCGCGGCCGCACTCGCTTTCTTCAAGGCCTCGTTGATGCGGGTGAGCTCGGCGGTGCGTTCTTCCACCCGTCGCTCGAGATTGGATTTCGCCATTTCGAGCGCCCGTTTGCTCTCCACCTCTTCGGTCACATCGGAGAAGGTGAGCGCAATGCCGCCATCGGACATGCGGCGGGTTTCGATGCGGATGACGCTATCGGTGGCCGGGTGGCGAGACACGAAGGGTTGCAGCCGTGAGACGAGTGCATGCATGCGCTGATCGGCGAGCCGGTCCGGATCTCCCTCGCCGAGGAAGCCGATGCGTGCCGTATGGCGCAGAACATCGCGGAGCGAGACGCCGACCTGACCGAACTCGATCGGCAGATGCATGATCTGACGGAAAGGCCGGTTCCAGGCGATGAGCGCCAGATCTCGGTCGAAGACGGCGATGCCCTGACGCATATGGTCGAGCACGCTTTGCAGGAGGTCGCGATTGTAATGGAGCGCTTCCGTGGCGTCGTCGAGGAGCTGGTGGGCTTCGCGCGTCGAGGGATCGCTCCGCTTCAGAAGCAGCGACATGACAAGACGAGAGGAGGCCGCGCCGATGGCGGATCCGAGGAGCTGCTCGGCAAAGCGAACCGCCTGGTGGTCGACCGGCTCGCTGAGATCGGTCGAGCGGCCAGTCGCCTGTTCCATATTGGCGAACGAGCGTGACGTGCGCTCCTGGCCGAGATATCGCGCGACCGTCTCCTTCAGGTCTCCGTAGGTGACATGCGTGCGCAATGGCTTGAGTGCCGGTGTCGGCCCCATCTCGGAGGGGACGAAGATTTTCGCCTGCAGGCGCTCGATCGCTTCCGGCGCACGGGCGAGCGATACGAGGATCATCAAGGCGCAATTGACGCTGATGCTCCAGAAGACGCCGTGCGAAAGGGGATCGAGGTGGAGACCGAACATCGCCTGCGGCCGGAGCCATGCAATGCCGAAGGGCCCTGGATTGAGAAATCCCTCACCGATGAGCCCCGCTTTGACGAAAGTTGGCAGGAGCAGCGTATAGGTCCAGATGGCGAGCCCCGACGTCATGCCGGCAATGGCACCGCGGGCCGTGATCCGGCGTGACAGAAGTCCGCCGAAGAAGGCGGGAGCGAGCTGTGCCACGGCTGCGAAAGCGAGGAGGCCGATCGAGGCAAGCGCTGCCGTGCCGGCCGCGCGGTAATACGCGTAGCTGCACAACAAGATGACGGTAATGGCGATGCGGCGCACGCTCAGGATGAAGCGGGACATGTCATCACGCTGGCGCGTCTGCTGCCGCTTCAGATAGGCGGGAAGCACGATCTCGTTGGAGATCATGATGGCAAGGGCCACGCAGCCGACGATGACCATGGCCGTTGCGGCGGAAAGGCCGCCGAGAAAGACGATCAGCGCGACGATCGGGAAATCCGCGCGATGCGGCAATTCCAGGACGAAAAGATCGGCATCGACCGAAGAACCGAAAGCGATCAGACCCGCGATCGCGATCGGAACGACGAAGATGTTGATGGCGACGAGATAGGCCGGAAACAGCCAGCGTGCGCGCTCAAGCTCGGCGAGGGAATTGTTTTCCACGACGGTGATGTGGAATTGCCGCGGCAACAGGATCGCAGCGGTGAAGGCGATCGCCGTCATCGCCACCCATTCGCCGCCGACGAGGCCGTTCGAGACCATTGTCTGGACCTCGCGGCTTTCGACGGCGAGCGCGTAAAGCTCGGACGGTCCTCCGAACAGAAAGAAGACGACGAAGATGCCGGCAATCAGGAAGGCGATGAGCTTGACCACCGCCTCCCAGGCAACGGCCAGCATCATTCCGTGCTGGTGCTCCGTCGCGTCAGCGTGGCGCGTGCCGAAAAGGATGGCGAAGATCGCCAGCACCACGGCGATGATAAAGGCCGTGTCGCCCAGAAGGGGAAGCGCTTCGGCTGCATCCGCGCCGAGCTCCGGGACCATCGTCGAGATCGACGACGAGATCGCCTTCAGCTGCAGGGCCACGTAGGGGATGACCCCGATGACGGAAATGAGTGTGGCGACGACGGCGACCGCCTGGCTCTTGCCGTAGCGGGCTCCCAGAAAGTCGGCGACGGAGGTGATGCGCTCTTCCTTCGACAGCGCCACGATCCGCCGCAGGATCGGAAAGCCGAAGGTGAACATCAGGATCGGGCCGATATAGATCGGCAGAAAGCCGAGGCCTGAATGCGAGGCGAGGCCGACCGAACCGAAGAACGTCCATGACGTGCAATAGACAGAAAGGGCGAGCGCGAAGAGGTTCGGACGCGCGCTCGCTCCGGTTCGCTGTACGCGCCGATCCCCGTAGGAGGCGATTGCGAAAAGCGTCCCGATATAAAGAATTGCGGCCAGAACGGCGATGAGACCGTTGTTCATTTTCCTTCCCGCGGGACGACGGATCTTGGTTGAGTCATCTGCACATGATCATAGGCGTGGAGGCGAATGCACGACAGGGGGCAAAGAACGCGGTCCAGGCTCGGGCGATGCCGGCGTTTTGGGACGCGGGAGCTCCGCAAGATTCTGTCGCGGCTCATGCTCACAAGATGAGTTGACGCCGATTGGGGCCGGGTGCACCCATAATATATGAACGAGCAACCGACCTACTTCTCCCGCAACCGGCCAATCAGCCTCGAGCACCATTGGCTTCCCTTCACCCCTAACCGCGATTTCCGGACTGATCCGCGTCTGATCGCGCGCGCCGAGGGCATGTATTACTACACGCCCGATGAGCGCCCCGTCCTCGACATGAGCGGCGCCTTGTGGTGTTCGCATCTCGGCCACGGACGCAAGGAAATCGGCCAGGCCATTGCCGAGCAATTCCCGGTCCTCGATTACGCGCCGAGTTTCGGCTTCGGCCACACGATCTCCTTCGAACTCGCCGACCGCCTCTCCGCGATCCTGCCGGATGGTCTCGGCCATATCCTCTTCACCAATTCCGGCTCTGAATCCTGCGATACGGCGATCAAGGTCGCTTATGCTTATCACCATGCGCGCGGACAGAGCGGCCGCAAGAAGATCATCGGTCGCCAGAAAGGCTATCATGGAGTGGGCTTCGGCGGTCTTTCCGCCGGCGGCATCACCGCCAACCGCACGGCCTTCGGTTCCTGGCTGCCGGCCGATCATCTGCGCCACACGCATCTGCCGGAGAAAAACGCCTTCACCCGCGGCCTGCCCGAGCACGGCGTGGAGCTTGCCGAAGAGCTGGCCGAGCTGATCGCTTTCCACGACGCTTCCACGGTCGCCGCCGTCGTTGTTGAGCCGGTGATCGGCGCCGGCGGTGTCTATCTGCCGCCGAAAGGATATCTGAAGCGGCTGCGCGAGATCTGCGATCAGACCGGCGTCCTTCTCATCCTTGACGAGGTGATCACCGGGTTCGGCCGCCTCGGCTCTCCCTTCGCCTCGCAGGAATTCGACGTGAAGCCCGACATCACGACGATGGCAAAAGGTCTGACTGCCGCGACTGTGCCGATGGGCGCTGTCGCTGTTGCAGACTTCGTCCATGACGAGATCATGGCGCGCGGCCCCGAAGGCGGTGTCGAGCTCCTGCATGGCTACACATATTCGGCGCATCCGCTGGCCTGCGCGGCCTCGATCGCATGCCTCGACGTCTATGAGCGCGAAAACCTTCTGACCCGCGCCTCGGGTCCGGTGGGCGATGCTCTGGGCGATGCGCTCTTCAACCTCCGCGACCTGCCGGAAGTCGTCGATATCCGCCATTACGGCTTCATCGGCGCGGTGGAGTTCCGTCCGGGTGAAAAACCCGGCAAGCGAGGCCAGGCGATCTTCAAGGCCTGCTGGAAGGAAGGCTTGATGGTCCGTGCCTTGGGCGACATTATTGCTGTTTCGCCGCCGCTCGTGATCGAGCAAGATCATGTCGGCGAATTTGCTGAGAAATTCCGGCGGGCGGTGGAAACGACGCTCGCCTGAGGGGGCCCTCCGGCCCCCCGGAAGGAGAGGCCGTGATGGACGACAGGACGATCGACAAGCCGGGCGAGTGCCCGGCACACGCCGCGCCCACGGAGACACGTCCTCCGGAAGGCTGTCCGGCCCATGCTCATGAGGCGCCCGCCGAACCCTCGGCGGACGCACCGGCCGTATGCCCGGTGGATCATACCGCGCTTTCTGCCGATCAGGGCTTGCGCCCGATCGTGGCCGTCACCGGCGCAAGTCGTGGCATCGGTCACGCCATCGTGCGCAAGTTCTATGATGAGAACTGGGAGGTCTATACCCTCTCGCGCACGCCTTTCTCTCGCGTCTGCCCGTGGGCGGAAGGCTATGTCCGCCATATTGAGGTCGATCTCTCAGATCCGAAGTCGATCCAGTACGCGATCGACCAGCTACGCGAACGCGTCGGAGAGAAGGGCCTGACGGCGCTCGTCAACAATGCCGGTATCTCGCCCAAGAACACCGAAGGCGGCCGGCTTGGAGCCGCGGAGACGCCGCTCGAAATCTGGCGCGACGTCCATATGGTCAATTTCATCGCTCCGGCCGTGCTGGTGCAGGGGCTGCGCGAACCGTTGCGGCGTGCCAATGGCGCTGTCGTCAATATCACCTCGATCGCCGGCTTCCGTATCCATCCCTTCGCCGGCGCCGCTTATGCGACCTCGAAGGCCGCGCTTTCGGCGCTGACCCGTGAACTTGCCCATGAGCTCGCCGCCTCCGGTATCCGCGTCAATGCCGTCGCGCCGGGCGAGATCATGACCTCGATCCTGTCTCCGGGCACCGACGAGGTGGTGGAGCGCGACGTGCCCATGCGCCGCATCGGCGATCCGAAGGAAGTGGCGGAAGTCGTGCATTTCCTCTGCTCGCAGGCCGCTTCCTACGTCATCGGCGCTGAGATCAACATCGACGGTGGCCAGCATCTCTAGGCCCGACATGCTTGTCCCGTTCTCGACCCTGCGCGGGCTCGCCCGTGCAGGACTCGTCGCCTGTGTCTGTCTGACCGTGCCATCTGCCGCCGGGGCGCAGGACGTCTCGGATCGCATTCAGCCGGAGCTTGCGACGCCGGTGGCGGAACCCGCGACCGCTCCTGTTCACGCGGCCGACTGGATGGTGGCGGCAGCCAACCCGCTCGCGGCAGAAGCCGGCGCTGAGATCCTAAAAGGGGGCGGCAGTGCCATCGACGCGATGGTGGCGGTGCAGCTCGTTCTTGGCCTCGTCGAGCCGCAATCTTCCGGTCTCGGCGGCGGTGCCTTCCTGCTTTACTGGGATGCCGCTGCGAAGAAGCTTGTCACCCTCGACGGCCGCGAAACGGCGCCCTCCGCCGCGACGCCGGAACTCTTCCTGGACGATCAAGGCGAGCCGCTTGAGTTCTTCGATGCGGTCATCGGTGGGCGTTCCGTCGGCGTACCCGGCACACCCAGGCTGCTGGAAGAGGCGCATAAACGTTGGGGCAAGCTTTCGTGGCCGGACCTGTTTCAGCCCGCGATCCGGCATGCCGAAGACGGCTTTCCGGTTTCACCGCGCCTTGCCGGCCTCGTTGCTGAAGAAACCGACAGTCTTGCCCGTCAGGAGACTGCGAAAGCCTATTTCCTCGACGATCTCAAGGCGGCCCTCTCCGGCGACGGCCGTCTCAAGAACGCAGCCTATGCCGCAACGCTCAGGCTTCTCGCAGAGAAGGGCGCCGACGCCTTCTATGAGGGTCCTGTGGCGGAAGACATTGTCGCCGCCATCCATCACTTCGACGCCAATCCCGGTGTCATGCGGCTGCAGGACCTCAAAAATTACGAGGTGAAAGCGCGGGATCCGGTCTGCGTTGCCTATCGTGTTTACGATATTTGCGGCATGGGCCCGCCATCTTCCGGCGGCGTAACGGTCGGTCAGATCCTGGGCCTGCTGGCACCGTACGATCTGGCCGCCCTCGGGCCGGAAAGCGTCGCCGCCTGGCGGCTGATCGGCGATGCCTCTCGTCTCGCTTTCGCCGATCGCGGCCGCTATCTCGCCGATACGGATTTCGTGCCGGCGCCGATCAAGGGCCTCCTCGATCCGGCCTATCTGAAAGAGCGGGCAAAACTCCTCGAAGGTGACGTGCGTCTCGAGACGGCCGAACCCGGCGAGCCGCAATGGGATCACGCCTTCAATTTCGCCGACGATCAGGCGATCGAGTTTCCGTCCACAAGCCATTTCGTCATCGTCGACAGCGACGGCAATGTCGTCTCCATGACGACGACGATCGAGAATGGCTTCGGCTCGCGCCTCATGGTGCGCGGCTTTCTCCTGAACAACGAACTCACGGATTTTTCCTTCAAAAGCCAGGAGGACAGGCGTCCGGTGGCAAACCGGGTGGAGCCTGGAAAGCGACCGCGGTCGTCGATGGCGCCGACCATCGTCTTTCGTGATGGCGCACCCGTGCTGGCGATCGGCTCACCGGGCGGTAGCCGCATCATCGGCTATGTCGCCGAAGCTCTGATCGGCATTCTCGACTGGGGTCTGGACGTGCAGGAGGCAACCGCCCTGCCGCATGTCGTCAATCGCTTCGGCACCTTTGATCTGGAGGCGGGCACGTCCGCAGAGGAT
Organism: Afifella sp. H1R; assembly: GCF_021462425.1. Lineage (NCBI taxonomy): Bacteria > Pseudomonadati > Pseudomonadota > Alphaproteobacteria > Hyphomicrobiales > Afifellaceae > Afifella > Afifella sp. H1R. Next base: position 389,054 of record NZ_JAKEDY010000002.1, on the reverse strand, counting down.
CTGCAGGAGGGACTTGAAGCTCTCGGCTACGAGGTCGAGACGCGCGACCTCAATTCTGGTCTCCATGCGATCGCCATTGGTGAAGATGGGCTCTCCGGCGGTGCCGATCCGCGCCGCGAAGGCGTCGCGATCGGGGAGTGAACTGGGCTCACCGTTTTTTGCATTGCCTGCAACGCTCCTGTCGCGCTCTCAAGGTGCAAAGAGGGAGCTCGCTCCCGAAAGCCATCATGCACGACCCAGGCGAAGGCTCTGCCGACCTCTCCAAAGCGGGGGACGCAAAAAACTCAGCCTGGCCCGAAAGTGCGGCACGGGAGGAAGATAGAACATCATGTTCAGGATATTTGCCGCCGTCTTTGCGCTGATCGTTGCGACGACGGCCCATGCCGAGACCCCTAATCCGGAGAACTGGGAGGCGGTGCTCGGAGAGGCGAAGGGTGAGACGGTTTATTTCCATGCCTGGGGCGGCGAGACCCGCATCAACGCTTACATCGCCTGGGCGGCGGGGGAAGTTAAAGAGCGCTTCGGCGTGGCGCTCAAACAGGTGAAGGTCGCTGACACCGCCAATGTCGTCTCCAAGATCGTGGCGGAAAAGGCGGCCGGGCGCGATGAAAATGGCACCGTCGATCTCGTCTGGATCAATGGTGAGAACTTTGTCTCTCTGAAGGAGGCGGGCCTCCTTCTCGGTCGCCCCTGGGCGACGGAGCTGCCGAACTACCGCTTCGTGGATGAGGAGGGAAAGCCCACGGTCAAGACCGATTTCACCGTGCCGACGGATGGGCTCGAAGCGCCATGGGGCATGGCGAAGCTTGTCTTCTTCTACGATACGGCGCGCCTGGAAAATCCGCCGAAATCCATGCCGGCTCTTCTGGAATGGGCGAGGGCCAATCCCGGTCGTTTCACCTATCCGCAGCCGCCCGACTTTCTCGGCTCCACTTTTCTGAAACAGGCGCTCTACGAACTCGCTCCCGATCCGCAAGTTCTGATGCAGCCGGCCGATGACGAGACCTTCGCCCGGCAGACGAAACCGCTCTTCACATTCCTCGACGAACTCCATCCACTTCTCTGGCGGCAGGGACGCGCCTTCCCTCAGAATTACGGGGAGATGCGCCGACTTCTGGCGGATAACGAGGTCGACATCACCTTTGCATTCAATCCGGCAGATGCCTCGAGCGCCATTGCGGCCCACGAATTGCCGGACACGGTGAGAAGCTATGTGCCGGAGGCGGGATCGATCGCCAATTCGCATTTCCTGGCGATCCCCTTCAATGCCAATGCCAAGGCGGGTGCCATGGTTGTTGCGAATTTCCTCATGTCGCCGGAGGCGCAGGCCCGCAAGCAGGACCCGAATGTCTGGGGCGACCCGACGGTGCTCGATGTCGCTGCCCTGCCGAAGGAGGATCGCGCTCGCTTTGATACGCTCGACCTCGGCGTTGCGACCTTGCCGCCGGAGGAACTGGGCAAGGCGCTGCCAGAACCGCATGCAAGCTGGATGGAGCGTCTGGAGGCGGAATGGGCGCGGCGCTACGGAGCTGGCCAATAATATCGACCCAACAGAAGCTGGAGCGGTCGCGATCGCGGCTGATCGCTTTTCCAATTGCGGTTCTCGCGCTTCTGGTGCTGCCGGTAATCGCCGGCCTCCTCGGTGCGGCGTTGCCGGCGTTCGGCTATCTCCCCGTTCTCGGGCTTGAGGATTTCTCTCTCGAGCCCTTCGTCGCACTTGTTGGCGCGCCGGGCATTGGCGTCTCCCTCGCCCTCAGCCTGTGCGCGGGTCTGTGCACGACGATTCTCGCCTTCCTGGTGGTGATGGGCTTTGTCGCCGCCTGGCATGGGACGCGGGTCTTTCGCGTCTTTCGGCGCCTGATTGCGCCGCTCCTGTCTGTCCCGCATGCGGCGGCGGCTTTCGGACTGGCCTTCCTGATTGCACCGTCCGGCCTTCTGATGCGGGCGTTGTCTCCCTGGGCGAGCGGTTTCGAGCGGCCACCCGACTGGCTGATCGTGCATGATCCGGCTGGGCTTGCGATGACGGCGGGCCTTGTCGTGAAAGAGATCCCCTTCCTCTTCCTGATGGCCCTCGCAGCCCTTCCGCAGGTAGAGGCGGAGCCGCGCCTCAAAATGGCGCGAGCGCTCGGCTATGGGCGCGTCGCGGCCTTCCTTTTTTCCGTTCTGCCGCCACTCTACGCCCAGCTCCGTCTGCCGATCTTCGCCATCATCGCCTATGCCTGTTCCGTCGTCGATGTTGCTTTGATCCTCGGGCCGACGACGCCGGCCCCACTCGCAGTGCGCATTCTGGAATGGCAGTCGGATCCCAACCTGTCCCTGCGTAGCCTCGCGGCAGCCGGTGCGTTGGCTCAGTTTGCGCTCGCCTTTTTTGCCATTTGCCTGTGGCTCGCTCTCGAATGGCTCATTGCCAGGATCGGAGCGAAGCTGATGGCGTCGGGTCACCGCTTTCGCCGTGACGGTTTTGTCCGCCATCTGGCGGGGGCGACGATGAGCCTTGCCGGTGGTCTCGTCCTCGCCGGTCTTGCCACGCTGGTGCTTTGGTCAATCGCCGGCTTTTGGGCTTTCCCTGACATTTGGCCGAATGCGCTGACCTTCGACACCTGGCGCAGCGTGGGGGCGACGCTGGGCGGACCTCTCGACAATGCTCTTTTGATTGCCGGGCTCTCCTCCGCACTGGCGGTCGTCCTTGCTCTCGGTGCGCTGGAATATGAGACCCGCACCGGCGGAACGACGACCACGCGGATGCTGGTCGCGCTTTATCTGCCGCTTCTCGTGCCGCAGATCGCCTTTCTCTTCGGCCTCGACATGCTTCTCGTGTCGCTGCGCCTCGACGGCTGGCTTTTGGCCGTCATCCTCGCGCATCTCGTCTTTGTCTTCCCGTATGTGCTTCTTTCCCTCTCGCAGCCCTGGCATGCGCTCGATCCGCGTTACGCCCTGATCGCGCGGAGTCTCGGGCGCAGTGCGGACGCCGTCTTCTGGAAGATCCGGCTGCCGATGCTGTCTCGTGCGATCGCGACCGCGACGGCGCTTGGTTTCGCCGTTTCGATCTCGCTTTATCTGCCGACTCTCCTGATCGGTGCCGGGCGCTGGCCGACAGTGACGACGGAGGCCGTGGCCCTGTCATCGGGTGGCGATCGGCGCATCACGGCTGCGACTGCGCTCGTTCAAGCCTTTCTCCCCTTCCTTGGCTTCGGACTTGCAGCCTTGGTTCCCGCCTTGCTTTTTCGCCGCCGCGCGGCCATGCGTGCGGGCGGATGATCTCAGCTCCCGAAGCAACCGATGCCCTGACCCTTTCGCAGGTGAGGATCAGCCTCGCGGGCCGGCTCCTCCTGTCCGTCGACAAGACGATCCGCCCGGGTGAGGTCCTGACCGTGATGGGGCCTTCGGGCTCCGGTAAATCGACGCTTCTCGCGTTTGCTGCCGGCTTTCTCGATCCGATTTTCGCGGTCGAAGGGCGCGTGCTTTTGGCTGGCGAAGACGTGACCGACCGACCCGCCGAAACCCGCCAGATGGGCCTCCTCTTCCAGGATCCTCTGCTTTTCCCGCACCTGTCAGTGGCCGGCAATCTTCTCTTCGGCCTACGGCCCGGCTCCTCTCGAGAGGCGCGTCAGGAAACCGTGGCGGGAGCCCTTGCCGAGGTCGGACTTGAGGGCATGGAAGGCCGCGATCCGGCGACACTCTCCGGTGGCCAGAGAGCGCGCATCGCGCTTCTTCGCACCCTCCTGTCGCGCCCTCGTGCGCTTCTCCTCGACGAGCCGTTTTCGAAGCTCGATGTGGCGCTTCGCGATCAGATGCGCCGTCTCGTCTTCGACGAGGCCGGCAAGCGCAATCTCCCGGTTCTTTTGGTGACGCATGACCACCAGGACGCTGCGGCAGCCGGGGGGCCGGTTATCGAGCTTGGTGGGGCGAGCGGAGAATGAACGCCTCGTGTCTGCCGGTCGAGGAGGCGCTGCCTGCGCTGTTTGAAGCCCTGCGCGCGCCGGGTGCTGCCGTCCTCATTGCTCCGACCGGCGCCGGCAAGACGACGCGCGTGCCGCTTGCGCTGCTTGATGAAGGGCTGGCAGAGGGCGGCCGGATCATCGTCGTCGAACCGCGCCGGCTTGCGGCGCGTGCGGCCGCCTCCCGCATGGCACAAATGCTCGGCGAAGAGGTGGGTGAGACGGTTGGCTACCGCGTGCGCATGGAAAGCCGCATTTCCCGCGCAACCCGCATCGAGCTCGTCACTGGCGGCGTCTTCGTGCGTATGATCCTTGATGATCCGGGCCTTGAGAGGATCGGCGCCATTCTCTTCGACGAGGTGCATGAGCGCTCGATCGATGCCGATCTCGGTGTGGCGCTGGCCCTCGATGCCCGCTCTGCGCTGCGCCCGGATGTGAAGCTCTGCGCGATGTCGGCGACGGTCGACGGAGCGCGCTTTTCTGCGCTCTTCGGTGATGCGCCGGTGGTCGAGAGTGCCGGTCGCCTCTTTCCCGTTGAGACCCGCTACCTCGGCCAGGCACCGCACAGGCGGACCGAAGACGGCGTGGAAGCCGCAATCCTGCAGGCTCTGCGCGAGGAGGAGGGGAGCGTCCTCGCTTTTCTGCCCGGCCAGGGGGAGATCCTGCGCCTGGCCGACCGGCTTTCCGGCAAAGTTGGGAAAAATGTCGAGATTGCACCGCTTTACGGCGCCCTCGACCTGAAGGAGCAGGACAGAGCGGTGCGTTCTGCACCTGCCGGACGGCGCAAGGTCGTGCTGGCGAGCGCGATTGCCGAGACGTCGCTGACGATCGAGGGCGTGCGCATCGTCGTCGACAGCGGGCTGTCACGGCGCCCGCGCTATGACCCGGGCTCCGGCCTCACGCGGCTCGAGACGGTGCGGGTGTCGCGCGCGGCCGCCGATCAGCGCCGTGGGCGGGCGGGGCGCACCGAGCCGGGCCTGTGCTTCCGGCTCTGGGACGAGCCGCAGAATGCCGGCCTCATGCCGTTCGACCGCCCGGAAATCCTGGAGGCGGAGCTCTCCGCCTTCGTGCTGTCGCTTCTCTCCTGGGGGGTGCGCGAGCCTGATGCGCTCGCCTGGCTCGATCCGCCGCCAAAGGCCGCTTTTTCGGAGGCGATGGAGCTCCTTTCTCGCCTCGGCGCGGTCGACCGCTCAGGCCTGATTTCCGAACACGGCAAGGCGCTGGCGGCATTCCCGCTCGCCCCGCGGCTTGCCCATATGATCCTCGCCGCGTCCGAAAATGGCGCGGCGCGGGAAGCCGCAGAGATCGCGGTTCTCGTGTCAGAACAAGGGCTTGGCGGACGCTCGGCGGACCTTCAGCACCGCCTCTCCGTCGTGCGCGGCGCGCGCGGGGGGCGGGCGGAGAAGGCGCGCGAGGCGGCGAGGCGGTGGGCGCGACTGGCGGAGGAGACGGTCGGGCGAAAGCCGCGAGAGGAGGCGATTTCGGTGGGGCTTCATCTCGCCGCCGCCTGGCCGGAAAGGATCGCAAAATCGCGCGGGCCGGGCGGCCGCTTTTTGATGGCGAACGGCCGCGGCGCCTATGTCGATGAGGACGATCCCCTTGCAGCAGAAGAGTTTTTGGCGATCGCCGAGGTCCAGCGCGGCGGCGCCGATGCGCGCATTCTGCTCGCCGCACCGCTGACCCGGGGTGAGATCGAGGCGGTTTTCGAGATTTCAGAAGACGACGAGTTTTCTTATGATTCGGCGGCGGATCGCATCAATGCGCGGCGTGTGCGCCGGCTGGGCGCGCTCGTGATTTCCGCTAAACCCTTGAAATCGTTCGATCCGGAAAAAGCGGCCGCGCTTCTCGCCGAGGCGGCGCTGAAGCGTGGGCTGGAGGCGCTGCCCTGGCCCGACGAAACCCGGCAAATGTTTGATCGCATTGGCTTTTTGCGCCAGCATGAGGGGGACGCCTGGCCCGACCTCTCCGACGAGGCGCTGGCCGAGCGCGCCGCGGAATGGCTCCTGCCTTTGGCGGGGACAAGTCTCTCGCTCGGCGGAATCAGCCGAGACTCGGTGAAAGAGGCGACTCAACCGCTGATTCCGTGGTCTCTGCTCAAAGAGCTCGATCGCAAGGCGCCGGCGACGTTCGTCGCGCCATCCGGCCGCGAGGTCGCGATCGATTATTCGGGGGAGACGCCGACGGTCGCGATCACGCCGCAGAATCTTTTTTCGCTCGATGTACACCCGAGGATTCTGGACGGGCGCCTGCCGCTCACCTTCGAGCTTCTATCCCCGGCCGGGCGGCCGATGCAGGTGACGCAGGATCTCCCCGGCTTCTGGCGCGGCTCGTGGCGCGACGTGCGCGCGGAGATGCGCGGCCGCTATCTGAAACACGACTGGCCGGAAGATCCGGCGACGGCGGCCCCCTCGACCGGTGCCAAACGGCGCAAGGGCTGAGCCAGCCCGACGTCGCTAGCGCCAGCGGCGGCGGTCGAGCGGCACGGAGAAGTTTTCGGGTGCGCGTGCGAAGGCGGCAAGGCCGGTGAGCGCCGGCTGCTCGGCCGTGACGAGGCGCGTCGGGATCTGGCGCATCAGGTTTTCGTGCGGATATTTCGCCTCGAAGGCGTGGCGGAATTCGCCCTCTTTGAGAAGGAGGGCGATGCGCGGGGCGATGCCGCCGGCGATGAAGACGCCGCCCGTCGCCATGAAGACGAGGGCAAGGTCGCCCGCGACGCGCCCGAGGAGGCGGCAATAGAGCGTCATGGTGGCAAGCGCGAGCGGGTCCTCGCCGCCAAGTGCCGCATTCGTCACCTCCGCCGGTGTCGACAAGGATGCGGCAAGCCCGCGTGCGGCAGCCACGGCCCGGTAAAGCCGCGGAATGCCGCGCCCGGCCAAAAGCGCCTCGGCGGAGATGCGCCCGCCCTCCTTTTCGATATGCGGCCAGATCGGGAATTCGTCGTCGGCATCCGGCCCGAGCGCGACATGCCCGCCTTCGCCCGGCACCGGCGTCCACAGGCCGGAGGCATAGACGAGGCCGGCGACGCCGAGCCCTGTGCCGGGGCCGAGAACGACGCGGCAATTTTCTTGCGGCGCGAGCTCCGGCCCGATCGCCTCCGTCGTCATATCCGGATCGTCGAGCGCGGAGATCGCCAGCGCCTGCGCCTCGAAATCGTTGAGAAGCGTGATGTCTTCGATGCCGGTCGCCGCCATCACGTCGCGCGGGCGGACAATCCATTCGGCATTGGTGAGATCGACCTCGTCGCCGTCGATCGGTCCGGCGAGCGCAAAGAGCGCCGAGCGCGGCCGGATCTCGGTTTTGTCGAGGACCGCCGCACGGACAGCGCTTTCGATGTTGGGAAAGTCGCCTGTTCTCACCGGGGCGAAGTGGAGCACCTCCTCGTCCCTGCCGGGAAGAAGCGCAAAGCGGGCATTGGTGCCGCCGATATCGCCGAGAAGGACGGGAAAGGCGAGTGTTTCGATCTTGTGGGAAGACGCCATATCGAACCTGGATGAGCCTGATAAAGGAGGTGCAACGCACATGGGCCCATGTCAATCTGAGCCCCATGGCAACCTGGGCGGCAAAGCCGCCAGCGAAGACTTCAAGGGAGAACGGAATGGGTCTCATGCGGTTCGCGACCGGCGCTTTTGCAGCATGCGCCATGGCGATGTCGGCCGGCCAGGCGCTGGCGCAGGAGGTGAAGCCGGCGATCGTCTATGATCTCGGCGGCAAATTCGACAAGAGCTTCAACGAGGCGGCGCATATCGGCGCGGAGCGCTTCAAGGAAGAGACCGGCACCGATTACCGCGACTTCGAATTGCAGAACGATTCGCAGCGCGAGCAGGCGCTTCGCCGCTTCGCCCAGCGCGGCTTCGATCCTGTGATCGGCATCGGCTTCTCGCAGGCCCAGGCGATCGAGAAAGTGGCGGAGGAATATCCCGAGACGAAATTCGCCATCATCGATGCGGTCGTCGACGAGCCCAATGTGCGCTCGATCGTCTTCAAGGAGCATGAGGGCTCCTATCTCGTCGGCATGCTGGCCGCGATGGCCTCGAAAACCGGCAAGATCGGCTTCATCGGCGGCATGGACATTCCGCTCATCCGCAAGTTCGAATGCGGCTATGTCGAAGGCGCCAAGGCGGTGAATCCGGAGATCGAGATCTACGCCAACATGACCGGCACGACGGGGGCGGCCTGGAACGATCCGGTGAAGGGCGGCGAGCTTGCCAAGAGCCAGTTCGACCGCGGCGCCGACGTCGTCTACCACGCCGCCGGCGGCACCGGCATCGGCGTGCTGCAGGCGGCCGCCGACGAAGGCAAGCTCGGCATCGGGGTCGATTCCAACCAGAACATGCTGCATCCGGGCTCGGTTCTGACCTCGATGGTGAAGCGCGTCGACAACGCCGTCTATCAGGCGTTCGAAGACGTTCAGAACGGCGTCTCGATGGAAGAATGGGGCGGCGTGCAGAACCTCGGCCTCGCCGAAGACGGTGTCGCCTGGGCGCTCGATGAGTCCAACAAGGACCTCATCACCGACGAGATGAAGACCAAGGTGGAAGACGCGTCTGCGAAGATCACCTCGGGCGAGATCAAGGTGCACGATTACATGTCGGACAATTCTTGCCCGGCGATGAAGTGAGGTGGCGAAAGGCCGTTTGCGATCAAAGGCAATGTGCCCCGATCAGGGGCAGGGCGCAATTATCGCTAGGCGACAGCGTCTTTTAGGTCGCCTAATAACGGTATAAGCGCCCAAATTTCTCCCATTCGAGTGTAGGAAGGGAAGTCGATATCGAGTATGGGACGAGGCTCTCCGTGAATCCAAGTTGAGGCAATGCCGTCTCTTGTCTTTCTTCGACCTTTTTGAAAGACATCTCGGTATCTGTACGGAGAAATTCCTAAAAATGGAACAAATGCAACGCGACGTGTAGTGTTTTCCGTTTCTATATCGATCTCATCTTCGTGTAAGTCTTTTGCGCGACTCTTAGGGTATGGTTCCATGTAAACAACTCGATTGATACCGGCTCCTATGATGTGTTTACAGCAGTTGTGACACGGAAAGGTGGTGCAGTATAAAGTGGAAAATCGGATGGACCGCCCAAGTCGTGCTGCATCACAAATGGCACTCATTTCAGCGTGGATGATCCTGCCGAACTCAGTTAGGTCCATAAGCCATGAATTGGAAAGGGGGCCTTCTTCCTCGTCAGGCGAATGGTTTTCTTTCTGCAGAAGGAAGCTAACAATTTCTGTATCATTGCCCTTAGATAAAAGCGTTGTGCTTAGGCAGCCTGCCGTTCGAAGACGTTCAATCACATCCCGTAGAATTTCTCTCTTTTGAAGATCGTTTGGGTCTTTTCCTTTTTTGATGTCTCGATGATCGGGGAGTTCGGAGTCCCAATAGGTTCCCCCACCAAATTTCGGCGCTTCGTTACATCCTTGCGTAATAATCTCACCCTCATTAGAAAAGATCGCTGCGCCAACTTGTCGTGATAAGTCGCTTGAGCGTAGAGATGCGGATTTCGCCGCATACATGCCGTATTCATCTTTCGAAGGGGTGATGTCTGTCTTTCCAAAAAATACGTTTACAAATTTTTCTAAAGCATCTCTCATTGTTTCTATATTCGATCCATCGATAAACATGTCTGCAAGGTGAAAAACATCTCGCAGTTTCTGGCCTAGCTGTTCTTCGGTTTCGCTTGCGTCTCGCTCAATGAGCTTTGTTGCCTTATATTCAATTAAAGAGTGTAAAGATCTTGTCGATTCGGTCGTTTTTATGTTTTCAATGAGATTGTGTTTTCGATCTGATTCGCGTAAATAAGCAGATATAAGAATAAATTGCTTTCCATAGACTTTTCTTAGTAGTGTGACTTCATCTGGGTGCTTTAACTGTCGTATTATGAAGGCGTGCCGGTCTAAAGGCTTTTCTTCGGGTGGCACTTCAGTTGGTAGTGACTCTGCTAGGCGCGATCGCGTGACCGCTGCGCGTCGGAGGCGGATCGTGTGAATCGCGATCCGAGCGAGCGCATCGGATCTCTCGTATGCCTTCCGGAGGGCATTTGCGTAGTCCATTTTCCATTCGTATTCAGCAAATTTCCCGGCCTCTTTGGGCTTTGGAACGATGCCGGGTCGAAACCTGAGCATCTCCTCCGTGAGCTTGATATGCGCAGCCTGGTACCCAACAGCCGCCAAGCACTCTGCGATCGCGCGAGATAGCGCGTCCATGTCCACGCCGATCGGTCCTGCGGTGCCGAAAATTAGCTCTGGAAAACTGACCGGGTCGATCTGCTGCATTGTTGGCGTCCTCCGCAGGTAGATATTAACGAAGATTATCGGATATTCACTTGCGGAACGAGATGTGGAGTTGTCTCGTTTTTTCTGGTGATTCGCTTTGGAGGGAGCACATGTCACAAAGTCCCGGAGGCCGTTCATTGACGGCACAGCACAACCCACCAAGCCTAGAGGAGTCGATGAAGAGCTTGGCTGCCCTGGTGGGAATGGAGTTTGTGCTGGACGAGGAAAAAGCGCGCGACTTTGATGCGCTACGTGATCCCCAAACTGAGAGATTTGAGTCGGTTTCGACCCACGCCGACTAAGGCTCGCGTTGTCCAAAAAAAAGCGGGCACGCCGTAATAAGGGCGGGATGGATTTCCGAGCGTAATGGCGGCGAGGGATGTGGGCTTTTCTTGGTTGATGGGTGCCTCCCCTTCGTCTCCAACGTCATCTTTTTTGATCATGAGTGCCGCGCCTTCGAAGAAATTTGAGGCGGCGATGTACCCGAAATTGGGGTAGTATCGCGCCAGGAGACACCAACCTGCGGATTTGGCGGTGTCGCCCGCCTGAGGTCGCCGAACTCTAAGTATCAGCCGCGGCGCGCGAGGATGCATCTCGGATGGACTCGTTCCAATGGAAACCGCCCACCACATCAAGGTTTAGCCGATCCGTTCGACCTTCCGAACCCGGCGAGGGGCTGGAAGGTCGGCGCGCTCAACCCTTATAACCCCGCGCGAGGCTGCGCTCAAAACCGCGTAGACCGAAAGGCAGAGCGGGGGCGCGGTGGTCTTTTCTTCTCAGGTCTTCGTCTTCTTTTTCCTGCCGGCGGCGCTTTTCGCCGGCATTGCGACGCGCCACAGCCGCTACTTTCCGCTCACCGTGTTTTTGTCGAGCATGGTGTTCTTCTTCTGGTCGTCGGGGGCGCTGACGCTCGTCTTCCTGGCGAGCATCACCATCAATTTTCTCGGCGCGCTGTTGATCGACAAAACCCGCAGTCGCGGCGTTCTGATCGGCGTCGTGGCGGCGAACCTCGCGATCCTCGGCTTCTTCAAATATACGGCCTTCCTGCTCTCCAACGTGGACCTGACCGGGCTCGAATTCGCCAAGGGCTTTGCTGCCAATATCGTCCTGCCGATCGGCATCTCGTTCTATACGTTCCAGGGCATCTCCTACGTCATCGACGTCTGGCGCGGGGAGGTGGCCGCGGCACGCAATCCGATCCTCTTCGGCGCCTATCAATCGTTCTTCCCGCAGCTGATCGCCGGCCCGATCGTGCGCTACCGCGATGTCGCCGCCGATTTCCGTGCCCCTGCCACCTCGCTCGAGCTCTTCAATGCCGGGGCCTGCCGCTTTATGCTGGGCCTCGCCAAGAAGGTGATCATCGCCGATACGGCGGCGCGGGCGGCCGACGCGGCCTTCGCCGTGACGAACGGCGACGTGACCTTCGCCACCGCCTGGATCGGTGCCATCGCCTACACGATCCAGATCTATTTCGATTTTTCAGGCTATTCGGATATGGCGATCGGCATCGCCATGATGTTCGGCATCCGCTTTCGCGAGAATTTCAACCACCCTTATGCGGCCAGAACGGTGACGGAGTTCTGGCGCCGCTGGCACATCTCGCTGTCGACCTGGTTCCGCGACTATCTCTACGTCCCGCTCGGCGGCAACCGCCGCGGCCCGGCCCGCACTTACGTCAATCTGGCGATCGTGTTCTTCGCCACGGGTCTCTGGCACGGCGCCGCCTGGACCTTCGTTCTCTGGGGCCTTTATCACGGCGCCTTCCTGATCCTGGAGCGGCTCGTCTGGGGGCGGCAGGCGGGCGACCAGCGCGGCGCGTTTTTGCGCCTTGTCTATCTGGCGCCGGTGGTGGTGTTCGGCTGGGTCCTCTTCAAGGCGAACGATCTCGCCCAGTTCACCGCCTTCGCGACGGCGATGGTCTCTCCGCTCGCCGGTGACGCCTGGTCGCTCGCGCCGCTGATGGTGGTGGCGCTGACGCCGCTCACCGTCTTCGTTCTTCTTCTCGCCAGCGCGGCGGCGTTCGCGCAGGGGCATTACACGCCGTTCGGTGTCGTCGTCGCGCGGCCGGCCCGCTCCCGCTTCGTCGAGCCGGCGCGGGCCCTCTTCATCGCCGCAACGGGCCTGCTGCTCGCGCTCTTCATCCTGCCGCAGGCCTATTCGCCCTTCCTCTATTTCCGGTTCTAGGGCGCCGACGCCGATGACCCGATATCTCACCGCCTGCGTGTTCGTCCTGTTTCTGCTTGCGCCCCTGGCGAGCCTCGCCGCTTTCGGGCCGCAACGGACCAACTCTGCGCCGGAGCGTCCCTTCATCTGGCACAAAATGCTGCAATCGAAGGACCGCTACCGCAATCAGATCGTCACGCAGCTGGTCAACCGGACGATGGCGCGGCATCTCGCGAGCCAGGCGAGATCTTTTTTCGACTACAGCGTCTTCGATGCGGTCGACACCGACAGCGTGATTTCGGGCGCCGGGGATTGGCTCTTTTACAAATATCAGTTCGGCCCCCGACAATGCCTGGGGGACGAGGAGGTCACCGCCGCGCTCGACACGCTGGAGGCGCTGCGGGCCGTGGCGGAGGGGGCCGGCATCCGCTTCGTCGTCAGCGTCTCGCCGGACAAATCGGTCGCCGAGCCGGAGCATCTCGGTCTGCGGGCGGGCGCGCTCGCCGGCTGCAAGCTTGAAGCCGCGGCGCGCTGGCGGGCGATTGCGCGCGATCTCGGCGCGCCGGTCATCGACCATCTGGAGGCCATGCGGGACGTCGATCCGTCAAAAGACCTCTATTTCGCCACCGACACGCATTGGAACGAACTCGGCCAGGCGGCGGCGATGCGGCAGCTGACGAAGGCGCTCTTCGGCACCGATCCGGGCCTTCCCGAAGCGGATCAGGCGGTTCCCGTGGCAAAACCCACGGATCTGCGCACCAGCATGCTGAGCCTGCCGGAGCTGGAGGTGACGGACACGTTTCCTGCCTATTGGGCCGGGCCGTTCACGCAGGCGGCGGGAGGCGGGCTGGCGCAGGTCCTCGTCCTCCACGATTCCTTCTATATCGCGGCGGCCGACAAGACCCGCATCCTGTTTCCGGGCGCGACGGATCTCGAAATCGACAAGATCGGCACGGACGGGGGCGAGACCGAGGCCCTGCTTGCGGCGCTGAGCCGGCGTCCGAGCCTCTTTCTCATCAATTCCGTGGAGCGGCGCTTCTTCCTGCGCGTCCGCGAGGGGCCTTTCAACTGGCAAAGCCCGATCGGCCAGGGTCTGCTGCGGGTGAACCAGGAGACGGCAAGGAGCTGCCGTTACGCGCCGCCCTCTGCGGCGAGGACGGACGGAACGGAGGCGGCATCCCGCGTCACGCGGCTTTCGGGAGGCGATCTTCGCATTCTGATGCCGGAGGGGAATGAGCCGCCATGCCTTCGCATCCGCTTCCGCACGAGCGCGGAGGGGCCGAGCCGTCTGTTTTTGCCGGCGCCGCGCGGAGCGGAGGATCGGCCGGGGCTGTCCATCCCCTTCGAGGGGGCGGGACCGGAGCGGCTCGTCGAGATCGCTCTGCCGGCACGATATGCGGGCAAAGCCGTGCGGTTTCACCCGCCCGCGGGCGGCAGCGACGATCTGGCGGTCGCGCTCGGAACCCGGCCTCCCGAGACGCAAGCGGGCGGCACGAAACGCGGTGTGGACGAAGGCCTTTGAGCCTTGCCGAGAGGATGCGCGGCAGGCAGGTCGACGCATCGCGCGTTCTGCGAGATCATCGCCCCACCGCATCGTTTTTTTCAGGGTCGTTCCATGCGCTTCGTGTTTCTTCTCACGCTTCTTCTCGCCGCCTGTGCCGGGCCGTCGGAACAATTCGAGGCGCGCAACGTGCCGGTCGACGAGGCGGCGATGCGGGCGATGGTGACGGAGTATCGGGCGAGGCACGGGCTCGGGCCGGTCACCGTGTCGCCACGGCTGAACGTGGTGGCCGAGCGCCAGGCGCTGGCGATGGCGCGGGAAAACGACATCAGCCATACCGTCGCCGGGAAACTGCCGAAGCGGGTGGCGGCCGTCGGCTATGATTGGGGCGCGATCGCGGAGAATCTCGGCGGCGGCTACAAGAGCGAGGCGGCGGCGTTCCAGGGCTGGGTCGCCTCGCCGGGGCACGAGAAGAACTTGCGCAACGCCTATGTGACGGAGATCGGCTTCGCCGGCGCGGTCGCCCCCACCGCGCGCTCCGGCGGGTTCTATGCGCTGATTTTGGGAACGGAACGCAAGCCGCGGCAGGCGATGCGGTAGGGGGTGCCGACGGGGTTTCGGGGAACAGGGGTCTCCCGCCGATGCCACGAACTCCTTTCCTCTCCCCCTGGGGAGAGGTGCCCGCGCAGCGGGCGGTGAGGGGTGGCGCTGCTGCGGGCTCTGAGGCGAATTGAGAGATCACCCCTCATCCGACGCTTTCGGCGCCACCTTCTCCCCCGAAACACAGGGAACAAGAACTCCGATCGCTGGCACTGAAATTTGCAGACTCTTCCGGGCTCATCGGGTCTGGTCAGAAACTTTCCGGGGGCGGCCGCCTTTTTTGCCGTTTTCGCGTGCCGCGGCGGTTTTCGCTGGCGAGCGGGATCGGCCGCCCTTTTGCTGCATGTATCGTGCCGTACCGAAGATGCCGGCCATCAGGCCCGGAATGGTGAAATCGACGTCGAGCTTCTCCCAATGCAGGCCGTAAGCGCCCAAAAGCTCGACCTCGGCGAGATCGTCGTCGGAGGCGTCTTCCAGATCCTGCAGCGACCGCGCCGGCACCATGAAGGCCGAGCCGTTTTCGAACTCGACGATGATGCGGCCCGATGCGCGGTCGTAGCGCACGCTTTCAGGCGCCGGACGGCTCGCCGCCTCGGCCTGTGCGTGGCGGGCGGCCGCCTCGCGTTCCGCGTCTGAGAACTCGAAATCAGCCATGGATGTCTCTCCATCTCTGCCGAAGGGCGGTCTGGTGCCGGTCGATGAGCGCCGCGACTTTGCGCAGCTCGCCCTTGGTCATCGTCGTCTCGATGAGGCGTGGGGTGGCGCCGGAAATGTCGATCTTCGCCATGCCGTCGCCGAAGACATGGACATGTGCCGGCGCATGGTCGTCGGTGAAGATGACGACGCGGAACGCGCCCGAACGCAGCACGGTGACCATGCGGCACGATAAACCGATCTTGTTGGGTTTTCAACGTGTCCGCTTATCATCAGAAATGACACCGCCCTTTCGGTTTGCGCCGTCCTGGTGTCCCGCTTGTTCGGAGGCAACGGCACATGCCATCCCGCAAGCGGCAGACGCCTTTCCTCGCCCCCTGGGGAGAGGTGCCCGCGCAGCGGGCGGTGAGGGGTGGCGTTGCTGCGGGCTCTGAGGCGAATTGAGAGATCACCCCTCATCCGACGCCTTCGGCGCCACCTTTTCCCCCCAAGGAACAGGGGCGGGGAGAAGAAGGCCCCATCGCTGGCGCCTGAGTGCATCGAGGTGTCACCCTCATCGAACGCCTTCGACGCCACTTTCTCCCCTCAGGCACACAGGGGTGGGGGGAAGAACACCCGATCGCTGGTGCCCGTGCTTGGAGATCGGCCGTGGCGCGCGAAAACCTGACGTAGCGGCAGCCGAAAAACCTGACGCTGCGGCAGGGGAAAAAGCCGGGTTTCAGGCGCTCGTGACGGGTGATTTCGGCGTGCAAGCGGCGGCCGGGCGTGCCAGGATGGCGAAAGCCGTCCCATCCGGCCATGTTCCGGCCTGCCACGCGTTTTGCCCTGCATGAATTTCAGAACGGACCGACCCGACACAGACGATCCGCAAGCAAAGGCCGCCCGGCCGAAAGGCGGCGGCGAAGCCGCATCGGTTCGGATGAGCAGGGGTCGAGCCGGCAAGGTGCGGGCCGGCAGGGTTCATGCAACGGGGGTTCGGGCCGGCAGGATCCGTGCAACGAGAGTTCGCGCGGTGGCGACCCTGGTGGCAAGAACCCACGCAGCCAGGGCTTGCCCGGGCGGAGATCTCGAGGGCAGAAATCCGGCGGCCCATGAGGCGGCCCATCAAGCATCTGGGGGTGGGGCCGATGATGTCCGGTGATGAGGTGCCGGGCCGGATGCCGGGCGAGCTCGACATGCAGGCGCCCGCGGCGATCGCCCTGTCCGGCATCAGCAAGAGTTTTGGTGCGGTCCAGGCGAACCGCAACATCGATCTTCTCGTCGAGGAAGGCACGATCCACGGCATCGTCGGTGAGAACGGGGCCGGTAAATCGACGCTGATGTCGATCCTCTACGGCTTTTACGAGGCCGATTCCGGCGACATTTTCGTGCGCGGCGAGAAGCGAAACATCACCTCGCCGGACGATGCCATCAAGGCCGGCATCGGCATGGTGCATCAGCATTTCATGCTGGTCGACAATTTCACCGTTCTGGAAAACGTCATCCTCGGGGCGGAGGGCGGCACGCTTCTGAAGGCGGGGGTGAGCCGGGCGCGCGCGGAATTGAAGCGGCTCGAACGCGAATACGAGCTGCAGGTCGATCCCGATGCGGTCGTCGGCGATCTGCCGGTCGGGCTGCAGCAGCGCGTGGAAATTCTGAAGGCGCTGTTTCGCGGCGCCGACACGCTCATTCTCGACGAGCCGACCGGTGTTCTGACGCCGTCGGAGGCCGATCATCTCTTCCGCATCCTTCGCCAGCTCAAGAGCCAGGGAAAGACGGTGATTTTGATCACCCACAAGCTCCGCGAGATCATGGCGATCACCGACAATGTCTCGATCATGCGCCGCGGCGAGATCGTGGCGACGCTCGCGACCGCCGAGACGACGCCGGAACAGCTCGCCGAGCTGATGGTCGGCCGGCATGTGCTCTTGCGCGTGGAAAAGGGCGAGGCGGCGCCGGGGGCTCCGCTGTTGACGGTGAAAAACCTTTCCGTCGTCGACGCAAACGGCGTGGCGCGGGTGTCGGACGTGTCGTTCGAGGTGCGCGCCGGCGAAATCGTCGGCATTGCCGGCGTCTCGGGCAACGGCCAGTCGGAGCTTCTGGAGGCGCTGTCGGGCATCCGTCCCGCGACCTCGGGCGAAATCCGGCTTTCAGATGGCGAGGATCTCGCCCGCCGCGCCGATCCGGCGATGCGGCGGCGTTCGAAACTCGCGCATGTGCCGGAGGATCGCCACCGCATGGGCCTCGTCATGGGCTTTGAAGAAAACGAGAACGCCATCTTGGGCTATCACCGCGACAAGGCCTATGGGCGCGGCGCCTTTCTCGACCGGAGCGCGATCGAGGCGGAAGCGCGCGAAAAAATGCAGCAATACGACATCCGCCCGCCCGACCCGCGGCTGAAGACGGCGAATTTTTCCGGAGGCAACCAGCAGAAGATCGTGCTCGCCCGCGAGATGGAGCGCGATCCCGACGTGCTCCTCGTCGGCCAGCCGACCAGAGGCGTCGATATCGGCGCGATCGAGTTCATCCACCACCAGCTCGTGGCGATGCGCGACGCGGGCAAGGCGATCCTCCTCGTCTCCGTGGAGCTCGACGAGATCCGCGCGCTGTCGGACCGTATCCTTGTGATGTTCGCCGGCAAGATCGTCGGCGAGCGCGGGCCCCAGGCTTCGGAAGGCGAGCTCGGCCTGATGATGGCCGGCGTGACGCCGGAGGAGGGCGAAGGGGAGAGCGCTGAGGAAGCTCAAGCGGAGGGCGAAATGGGCCGCGCGAGCGCAGCGGAGCCAAAAGCATGAGCGCGCCGTTCCAAAAGCTGCCGACCTGGGTCGAGGTCGGCGTCATCCCGCTCGTCAATGTCGTCGTGGCGTTCCTGGTCGCGGGCCTCGTCGTGCTCTTCATCGGCGAGAATCCGCTCGAAGCGGTAAAAATCCTGGTCTGGGGGGCGCTCGGCTTCGGCGAGGGCGTCGGCTTCACGCTCTTTTATACGACGAACTTCATCTTCACGGGGCTCGCCGTCGCCGTCGCCTTCCATGCCGGCCTTTTCAATATCGGCGGTGAGGGCCAGGCGTATCTCGGCGGCCTCGGCGTCGCGGTCGCGGCCTTGGCGCTCGACCGCTACGTGCCGTGGTGGGTGACGCTGCCGGTGGCGACCGCAGCCGCCGCGCTCTTCGGCGCCGCCTGGGCGCTCGTTCCGGCCTATCTGCAGGCGAAGCGCGGCAGCCACATCGTCATCACGACGATCATGTTCAATTTCATCGCCTCCTCGCTGATGGTCTGGCTCCTCGTCGATCATCTGTCGCCGGTCGGCTCCATGCAGCCGGAAACCCGCACCTTCGAGGCGGGTGGCACGCTGCCGGAACTCGGCGGGCTCTTCCATCTCTTCGGCGCGGATATGGGGGCGGCGCCCGCCAATATCTCGATCTTCGTCGCGCTCGCCGCCTGCGTCTTCGTCTATTATTTCATCTGGCGCACGAAGATCGGCTACGAGATCCGCGCCACGGGCCTCAATCCGACGGCTGCCGTCTATGCCGGCATTTCGACGGTGAAGATCACCATCGTCACGATGCTCGTCTCCGGCGGGCTCGCCGGGCTGATGGCTTTGAACCCGGTGATGGGCGACCAGCAGCGGCTGCAGATCGATTTCGTCCAGGGCGCGGGCTTCGTCGGCATCGCCGTCGCCTTGATGGGGCGCGCGCATCCCGTCGGCGTGGTGCTCGCGGCGTTTCTCTTTGGCATGCTCTATCAGGGGGGCGCGGAGCTCGCCTTCGACATGCCGACGATCTCGCGCGACATGATCGTCGTCATCCAGGCGCTCGTCATTCTCTTTGCCGGCGCGCTCGAACACATGTTCCGGCCGGGGATCGGGCGGGCGTTTGCGCTGATGTCGACGAGCCAGCGCGAGCGCGTCGTGGCCGAGGAGGAGAGGTCGTGAGGCGGGGGAGAGTGCGAGCTGCAGGGAGGCCGAGATGGATCTGACCACGATCGTCCTCATCCTGGATTCCTCGGTGCGGCTCGCAACGCCATTGCTTCTCGCCTGTCTCGCCGGGCTTTATTCCGAGCGTTCCGGCATTTTCGATATCGGCCTGGAAGGCAAGATGCTGGCCGGCGCCTTCTTTGCGGCGGCCGCCGCCTATTGGACGGGCTCCGCCTGGCTCGGGCTTCTCGCCGCAATCACGGCCTCCATCGTGCTGGCGCTGGTGCATGGCTTTGCCTCCATCACCCAGCGCGGCAATCAGATCGTCTCGGGCGTCGCGATCAACTTTCTCGCGGCCGGCATGACGGCGCTTCTCGGTCAGGCCTGGTTTTCGCAAGGCGGACGCACGCCGCAGCTCGGTGGCGACGCGCGCTTCGGCGCGATCACTCTGCCGGGGGCTGAGGCGCTGCGGGACGTGCCCGTCGTGGGCGAGATCTATTACGAGCTCATCTCGGGCCACAATCTCATCGTCTATGTCGCCTTCCTGATGGTGCCGCTCACCTGGTGGGTGCTGTTTCGCACCCGTTTCGGCCTGAGGCTGCGGGCGGTCGGGCAGAACCCGGCGGCGGTCGATACGGCGGGCGTCTCCGTCCCCTTCCTGCGCTACCGGGCCGTGATCATCTGCGGCATTCTGACGGGCATCGCCGGCGCTTATCTCGCGATCGCGCAATCGGCGGGCTTCATCGTCAACATGTCGGCCGGCAAGGGCTATATCGCGCTCGCCGCCCTGATCTTCGCCAAATGGCGCCCCTGGCCGGCCATGGGCGCCTGTTTCCTCTTCGGGTTTCTCGATGCCGTGTCGATCCGCCTGCAGGGCGCCAACGTGCCCGTGATCGGCGAGGTGCCGGTGCAGTTCATGCAGGCGCTCCCGTATATCTTGACCGTCATCCTGCTCGCAGGCTTCATCGGCCGCGCAGTGCCGCCGAAGGCCGGCGGCATCCCTTACGTGAAGGAGCGCTAGAATGGCGCGCGATCTTTTCGAAGCGGCGCGGAAGGCGATGCTGAACGCGCATGCCCCCTATTCGGATTTTCCCGTCGGAGCGGCGCTGCGCACCGCAAGCGGCAAGATTTTCGTCGGCGCCAATGTGGAGAATGCGAGCTTTCCGGAAGGCTGGTGCGCGGAGACCTCCGCGATCGCGGCGATGGTCGCGGCCGGCGAACGCGAGATTGCCGAAATCGCCATTCTCGCCGCCAAGATGCCACGCATCACGCCCTGCGGCGGCTGCCGCCAGCGGCTGCGCGAATTCGGCACCGAAGAGACGCTCGTGCATCTCTGCGATGCGACGGGCCCCGTCGCCTATGCGTCGCTCGGCACGCTCCTGCCGCTCGCTTTCGATCTGGACGAGGAATGATGAGAGCCGAGACGACTGCAAAGACCATTGCCGACCGTGCCGGCATGGCGCCGAAGGCGGCGATCGTTCTGGGCTCCGGCCTGTCGGGCCTGGCGGGCAAGCTCCAGGATGCCGTGGCGATCCCCTATGCGGAGCTCGACGGCTTTCCGCGGCCCTCCGTCTCCGGTCATGCCGGTGAGCTGGTGCTCGGGATTTTGCGGCGCACGCCGGTGGCGCTCATGGCCGGGCGCTCGCATTTTTATGAGCATGGCCGCGCCGACGTGATGCGCCCGGCGCTCGAGACGCTCAAAGCGCTCGGCGTCGAAACGCTGATTTTGACCAATGCGGCCGGCAGCCTGCGCGAGGACATGCCGCCGGGCTCGCTGATGCAGATCACCGACCATATCAGCCTTCTCGGCGCCAATCCCTTGATCGGCGAGGCCTCCGACGCGCGTTTCGTCGGCATGACGGAGGCCTACGACCGGGTGCTGATCGGCGATTTCCGGATCGCGGCCGAAGAGGCGCGGCGCGAGATCGCCGAGGGCGTCTATATGTGGGTGAGCGGGCCGTCCTTCGAAACGCCGGCGGAAATCCGTGCCGCCCGCATTCTGGGTGCCGATGCGATCGGCATGTCGACCGTGCCGGAGGTCATCCTGGCGCGCTTTCTCGGGCTTCGCGTCGCGGCCTTTTCCGTCATCACCAATTATGCGGCCGGCATGACCGGACGCGAGCTTTCGCATGAGGAGACGAAGACCGTGGCACCGCTCGGGGGAGAGAAGCTTGAGGCGATCTTGATGCGGCATTTCTCCGGGGAGGGGGCGAGATGAGTTTTCTGCCGCAGGAAATCATCCGCAACAAGCGCGACGGCACGGCGCTGAGCGCCGACGAGATCACGTTCTTCGTGCAGGGGCTGACGGACGGCAGCGTCACCGAAGGACAGGTGGCGGCGCTTGCCATGGCCGTTTTCTTCCGCGGCATGGACGAGGCGGAGATCGTGGCGCTGACGCAGGCGATGACCCGCTCCGGCGACGTTCTGACCTGGCCGGAGGCGGAGGCGCCCGTCCTCGACAAGCATTCGACCGGCGGCATCGGCGACAATGTCTCGTTGATGCTGGCCCCGATCGTGGCGGCCTGCGGCGGGCTGGTGCCGATGATTTCCGGGCGCGGGCTCGGCCATACCGGCGGCACGCTCGACAAGCTCGATTCCATTCCGGGCTACAAGACGCAGCCGGATCTTGCGACCTTCCGCAAGGTGGTGGCGGAGGCGGGCTGCGCCATCATCGGCCAGACCGGCGATCTCGCCCCGGCCGACAAGCGTTTTTACGGCATCCGCGACGTGACGGCGACGGTGGAATCGGTGCCGCTGATCACCGCCTCGATCCTGTCGAAGAAGCTCGCGGCCGGGCTTTCCGGCCTCGTCCTTGATGTGAAGACCGGCACCGGCGCCTTCATGGCCGATCCGGCCGATGCGCATCGTCTCGCCGAAAGCCTGGTGACGGTCGCAAAGGGCGCGGGCCTTCCCGCCGCCGCGCTCATCACCGACATGAACGAACCGCTCGCTTCGGCCGCCGGCAATGCGGTCGAGGTGCAGAACGCCGTCGATTTCCTGACCGGCCGGCATCGCGATCGGCGGCTCGAAAAGGTCACCATCGCGCTCGTCGGCGAGATGCTGAGGCTGGGTGGCCTTGCGCCCACCGCCGAGGCGGGCGAAGAGATGGCGCGGGCGGCGCTTGCGAACGGCGCGGCGGCGGAGCGCTTCCAGAAGATGGTGAGCGCGCTCGGCGGACCGGCGGATTTCGTCGAAAACCCGGAACGCCATCTGCCGAAAGCGCCGTTTGCGCGCACGGTCGGCTCCGCCAGCACCGGCTATGTGGAGGCGATCGACACGCGCGCGATCGGCGTCGCCGTGGTGACACTCGGCGGCGGCCGGCGCCGGGCGGAAGATGCGATCGATCATGCCGTCGGTGTGACGCAGCTTGCCGCGATCGGCGACGAGGTGGGCCCGGATCATCCGCTGGCGCTCGTTCATGCCCGCAGCGAAGAGGCGTTCGCCGATGCCGCGCATGCGATCCGGCGGGCCTATCACATCGCCGAGACACCGGTTTCGGCCAATCCTCTGATCGTCGAAAGGCTGCAATGATGGCGCGCGGTTTCTTCCTGGTGATGGATTCCGTCGGTATCGGCGGGGCGAAGGACGCGGCGGACTTCGGCGACGAGGGCGCGAACACGCTCGGCCATATCGCCGAGCGCTGCGCCAACGGCGAGGCCGACCGCGCGGGGCTGCGGCAAGGACCGCTCAACATCCCGAACATGAACCGGCTGGGGCTCGGGCGGGCCGCGGAGGCAGCGTCGGGCGCCTATCCGGCCGGTGTCGAGCACGTCGCAGAACCCGAGGCGATCTGGGGCTTTGCCCGCGAACGCTCGCGCGGCAAGGACACGACGACGGGCCATTGGGAGCTCGCCGGCTGCCCGTTGCGCGAGGCCTGGGGTTATTTTCCGACCGAAGAGCCAGCGTTTCCGGCGGAGCTGACCGAGGCGCTGATCGCCGAAGCGGGACTGCCGGGCATTCTCGGCAACACGCATGCGTCGGGGACGGCGATCATTGCGGAGCTCGGCGAAGAGCATGTGAAGACCGGCAAGCCGATCTGCTACACCTCGGCCGACAGCGTCTTTCAGATCGCCGCGCATGAGGAGGCTTTCGGGCTCGAACGCCTTTATGAGACCTGCCGGATCGCGAGAAAGCTCTGCGACCCGTACCGCATCGGCCGGGTGATCGCGCGCCCCTTTACGGGCGACAGCGCGGAGACTTTCGCACGCACCGGCAACCGGCGGGATTTTTCCGTGCCGCCGCCGGCGCGCACGCTTCTCGACGAGGCGAAGGAGGCGGGGCGCGACGTCTGGGCGATCGGAAAAATCTCCGACATTTTTGCCGGTCACGGCGTGACGCAGACGCTGAAGGCGCCGGAGAACGAGAGCCAGTTCGACAAGACGCTGGAGGCGGCGCGGTCGGCAAAGGACGGCGACCTCATCGTCACCAACTTCATCGACTTCGACCAGATCTTCGGCCATCGCCGCGATCCGGCCGGCTATGCGGCGGCGCTCGAAGCCTTCGATCGCCGCCTGCCGGAGCTCTTTGCGCTGTTGAAGCCGGGCGACCTCGTCATCCTGACGGCCGATCACGGCAACGACCCGACCTGGGTGGGCACCGACCACACACGTGAAACCGTGCCGGTTCTGGCCTTCGGCCCGGGCATCGAAGGGCGTCCGGCGGGCGAGCTTTCGACCTATGCCGATGTCGGCCAGACGCTGTCGGCGCATCTTGCCCTGCCGCCTCTTGCCGCGGGCGCGAGCCTGATCTGAGGCGATTTCGCCGGTGAATATCGCCTTTCGGTTCAAGGCGGCGGGTTGACCTCGGTGCCGTGACCCATTTCACCCAGGGTGAGACAGAAGCCGCCGACGAACAAGAGACGAGAAGGAGAGGGGCGTGGACGCTTCAACGAGACGGGATGTGACCGTCGTCGATCATCCGATGGTGCAGCACAAGCTGACGATCATGCGCGACAAGGGCACGTCCACGGCGAGTTTCCGCCGTCTGTTGCGCGAGATTGCGGCGCTGTTGACCTATGAGGCGACGCGCGACCTGGAATTGACGACGACGACGATCGAGACGCCGCTCGCCACGATGGAGGCGCCGACCCTGGCCGGCAAGAAGCTCGTCTTCGCCTCCATCCTGCGCGCCGGCAACGGCCTCCTGGAAGGCATGCTCGATCTGGTGCCGGCGGCCCGCGTCGCCCATGTCGGTCTCTACCGCGATCCGGAGACGCTGCAGCCGGTGGAATATTACTTCAAGGCGCCGGAAGATCTGCACGAGCGCGTCGTCATCGCCGTCGATCCGATGCTGGCGACGGCGAATTCGGCGATCGCCGCGATCCAGCGCCTGAAAGAGCGCGGGGCGAAGGACATCCGCTTCGTCTGCCTGCTCGCCGCGCCCGAAGGCGTGGAACGCTTCCGTGCCGCTCATCCCGACGTGCCGGTGGTGACGGCCGCGATCGACAGCCATCTGAACGACCACGGCTATATCCTGCCGGGCCTCGGCGATGCCGGCGACCGCATGTACGGGACGAAGTAGGGTTTTTCGGCGGGTTGCCTGCTGGACGCTCTTCCCCTCGCCTTGAGGATGACGAGCGCATCTGACGCAAGGGCGTTACAGCGCTCCCGTTCTTCTCCCCTTTTGGGGAGAAGGTGGCGGGCGAAGCCCGCCGGATGAGGGGTGGTCTTCCATCCCGCGCCGAGATCCGTTCTTCGTCCACCCCTCACCGCCCGCTTCGCGGGCACCTCTCCCCAGAGGGGAGAGGAAGGGAGCCTGCCGCAGGCGCTGTTCTTCAGTTGCAGCGGCCGCGGAAATCGTAGCGGCCACGGAAATCGCAGCGATAAGGGTCATTGCGACGGCACTGATGAGAGCACGTTCTTGGCTTTCGCTGGTGCGAAGCCACAGGCGGACGAAGAAGCTCTCGCTGCCTCGTGCGGGAGCCGCGCGGACAAGCTTCTCGCCGCGAGAGCGTTGCAGCGCGCTCCCGTTCTTCTCCCCTTCTGGGGAGAAGGTGGCGGGCAGAGCCCGCCGGATGAGGGGTGGTCTTCCCTCCCGCGCGGTGCCTGATTGTCGTCCACCCCTCACCGCCCGCTTCGCGGGCACCTCTCCCCAGAGGGGGAGAGGAAGGGAGCCTGCCGCAGGCGCTGTTCTTCAATCGCAGCTGCCACGGAAATCGTAGCGGCCACGGAAAGCGCAGCGATAAGGGTCATTGGGACGGCACTGATGAGAGCACGTTCTGGCTTTCGCTGGTGCGAAGCCACACGGGAACCAAGAAGCTCTCGCTGCCTCGTGCGGGAGCCGCGCGGACACGCGTGTCGCCGCAAGCGCGTTGCAGCGCTCCCGTTCTTCTCCCCGTGGGGAGAAGGTGGCGGGCAGAGCCCGCCGGATGAGGGGTGGTCTTCCATCCCGCGCGGTGCCTGATTGTCGTCCACCCCTCACCGCCCGCTTCGCGGGCACCTCTCCCCAGAGGGGAGAGGAAGGGGGCCCTGTTCTTAAGTTGCAGCGATGACGGAGGGGACGCGCTTCCTGGCCGACGTCGGAGCGAAGCCACACGGGAACGAAGAAGCTCTCGCGTCCTCATCACCGCAGATCCCGGCGGGACTGTCCCGAAGAAATCAGGTGGTGACGAACTGTTCGTTGAGGGCGTAGCCGGCGCCGCGGACGGTGCGGATCGGGTCGCGCATGCGGCCGCGGTTGATCGCCTTTCTGAGGCGGCCGACATGCACATCGACGGTGCGTTCGTCGACATAGACGTCGCGGCCCCAGACGCCGTTCAGGAGCTGCTCGCGGGTGAAGACCCGCCCTGGGCTGCGCATCAGGAATTCCAGAAGCCGGAATTCGGTCGGGCCGAGATGGATCTCGCGCCCCCCGCGAAAGACGCGGAAGGTGCCGCGGTCGAGTTCGAGATCGCCGGCGGCGAGCTTGTCGGCGACCATTTCCGGGCGCGTGCGGCGCAGGAGCGCCTTCACGCGGGCCATCAGCTCCGGCACCGAGAAGGGTTTGACGACATAATCGTCGGCGCCGGTGGCGAGCCCGCGGATGCGCTCGTCTTCCTCGCCGCGCGCCGTCAGCATGATGACGGGGAGTTTTGCGGTCGCCTCGCGCATGCGGACGCGGCGGCAGAGTTCGATGCCGGAAAGGCCCGGCAGCATCCAGTCGAGCACGAGGAGGTCCGGCGCCTCTTCCAGAAGGCGCAATTCCGCATCGTCGCCGCGCCCCACCGTATCGACGGAATAGCCTTCCGCCTCCAGGTTGTAGCGCAGAAGCAGCGTCAGCGGTTCTTCATCCTCGACGACGAGAATCCGGGGCACCTGCATGGCTCACTCCGTCAACCCGCGGACGGCGCAGTCGCCGCGCGTTCCATCTGCTTGCCGGTGACGAGATAGGTGATCGTCTCGGCGATGTTGGTGGCGTGGTCGCCGATGCGCTCGATGTTCTTGGCGCAGAAGAGAAGATGCGTGCACATGCCGATATTGCGCGGATCTTCCATCATGTAGGTGAGCATCTCGCGAAACAGCGACACATACATGGCGTCGATCTCGTCGTCGGAGCGCCACACCGAGATCGCCTTCTGCACGTCGCGCGAGCCATAGGCGTCGAGCACGTCCTTGAGCTGGCGCAGGCCGAGGCTCGCCAGATGTTCGACACCGCGGCGAAGCTGGTGGTTCATCCGCTGATCCTCGATGGCGAGCGCGCGCTTGGCGATGTTCTTGCCGAGGTCGCCGACGCGTTCCAGATCGTGCGAGATGCGGATCGCGGCAACGGTTTCGCGCAGATCCTGAGCCATCGGCTGGCGCTTGGCGATGACGAGGATCGCCCGCTCTTCGATCTGGTAGTGCATCTGGTTGATCTGGCGGTCGCCGAGAATGACGTCCTGGGCGAGCTGCGCATTGGTGCTCAACAGCGCATTCACCGCCTCGTCGAGCTGCTGTTCGACGAGACCGCCCATTTCGGCGATGGAGCGGGCGAGTTCCCGCAATTCCTCGTCATAGGAGGTGACGATATGTTCAGACACGGGGCTCACTCCTCTCCCGATTAGCCGAAGCGGCCTGTGATGTAGTCCTGGGTGCGCTTGTCGGTGGGGTTGGTGAACATCATGTCCGTTGGCCCCTCCTCGACGAGATAACCCAGATGGAACATGGCCGTGCGCTGCGAGACGCGCGCCGCCTGCTGCATCGAATGCGTGACGATGACGATCGTATAGTTTTCGCGCAGTTCGTCGATCAGCTCTTCCACCTTGGCGGTGGCGATGGGGTCGAGTGCCGAGCACGGCTCGTCCATCAGGATGACTTCCGGGTTCACGGCGATCGCGCGGGCGATGCACAGGCGCTGCTGCTGACCGCCGGAGAGGCCGGTGCCGGGCTCGTCGAGCCGGTCTTTCACCTCGTTGAAGAGGCCGGCGCGCTGCAGGCTCGTGGCGACGATCTCTTCGAGGTCGCGCTTGCCGGAGGCGAGGCCATGGATGCGCGGCCCGTAGGCGACGTTCTCGAAGATCGACTTCGGGAACGGGTTCGGCTTCTGGAAGACCATGCCGACGCGGGCCCTGAGCTCCACGACGTCGAGTGCCTTGTCGTAGATGTTTTCGCCGTCGAGCGTGATGTGGCCGGAGACGCGCGCGATGTCGATCGTGTCGTTCATCCGGTTGAGGCATCTGAGGAAGGTGGATTTTCCGCAGCCGGACGGGCCGATCAGCGAGATCACCTGATTCTCCGGAACGTCGAGATCGACGTCGAACAGGGCCTGCTTGTCGGCGTAATGGACGCAAACTTTCTCGGCGCGCATTTTCGGCACGGCGGCACTCTCCTGCGGCACTTCGGGCGGCGCTTTCGTCGCCGTGGCTTTGGCCGCGCTCGGGCTGTGGCTGATATCGTTCATGGCGAATTCTCCCAGTTACCAGCGCCGCTCGATGCGCTGGCGCAGCAGGATCGCGATCGCATTGAGGCTGATCATCAGACCAAGCAAGACGATGATGGCGGCATTTGTGCGGGCTTCGAAGAAATTGAAGTTCTCGTTGCCCTGCCAGAGGTAGATCTGCACGGGCAGGGCCGTCGCCTGATCCATCGGGCTCGCCGGCACGCTGGCCACGAAGGCGTTCATGCCGATGAGAAGGAGCGGCGCGGTCTCGCCGAGCGCCTGGGCGACGCCGATGATGGTGGCCGTCAGAATGCCCGGAATGGCGAGTGGCAGGACATGGTGGAAGACCATCTGCGTGCGCGAGGCACCGAGCCCGAGCGCCGCCTCGCGGATCGACGGCGGAATGGCGCGCAAGGTGCCGCGGGTGGCGATGATGATCGTCGGCAGCGTCATCAAGGTGAGGACGAGACCGCCGACGAGCGGCGCCGACAGGGGCAGATGCATCCAGTTGATGAAGATCGAGGCGCCGAGGAGGCCGAAGACGATCGACGGCACGGCGGCGAGGTTGTTGATGTTGACCTCGATGAAATCGGTGAAGCGGTTCGTCGGCGCGAATTCTTCCAGATAGATGGCGCTGGCGACGCCGATCGGAACCGCGAGCATGATGACGACGAGCATCATGTAGAGCGAGCCCATGAAGGCGCCGGCAAGACCGGCCGAGGCCGGCGAGGAGCGCGAATCGACGTTGAAGAAGATGCCGGAATTGAAGCTCTGCGTGATGACGCCCTTTTCGGCGAGCGCATCGGCGATTTCCTGCTCGCCGGTGGAGAGCTGCTGACGGCTTTGCCCGAGCGAACGGTCGATATTGCCTTTGAGCCAATTGTCGACATCGGCGTCGGCGAGAAGATCGACCTCGATCGTCTGGCCGATGAGGTTCGGATCTTCGAGCACCATGTCGCGCAAGGCATAGCGCTCGCCGCTTGCCACGATGCCGACGATATCTCGGGTCTTGGCGTCGGCGAGATCGGCCGGCAGCACGCCGCGCACGGCGTTTTCGAGGATCTTGTTCCAGCTGACGCGGGCGAGCGCGCGCCGCCAGTCGGTCAGCTCGGCCTGGAATTCGGCCGGGTTCTGATTGGCCTTCTGGACCGGCGGCTGTCCGACGTCGATGACATCGGCATTGAGCGAAATCTCAAGATGCAGGGTCGATTGCCAGAAGGCTGGCACGCCCTTGAAGAGGACGGAGCCGAAGAGCACCGCCACCATGGCGAGGGCGGCAAAGATCGCGGCAAGGCCGAGCACCTGGAACCGGCGCTCCTGCGCATGACGGCGCTTGAGGCTGGCCCGGACGGCGTTGAGCTGGCCGTCGACGGGCGCCGAAGCGGACATGGTGTCGGTCGCGCTCATTCGTACTGCTCCCGGTATTTGCGGACGATGTAGAGCGCCACGACGTTGAGGCCGAGCGTCATGATGAAAAGCGTGAGGCCGAGGGCGAAGGCGACGAGCGATTGCGGGCTGGCGAAATCGGTGTCGCCCGTCAGCTGATTGACGATCGAGACGGTGACACTGGTGCTCGGCTCGAACGGGTTGAAGCGCAGCACCGGCGAATTGCCGGCGGCGAGCACCACGATCATGGTTTCGCCGATGGCGCGGCTGACGGCGAGAAGAAAGGCGCCGACGATGCCGGGGAGCGCCGCCGGCAGGATGACGCGCTTGATCGTCTCAGAGCGCGTGGCGCCCAGCCCGAGCGAGCCGTCGCGCATGGAGGCGGGCACCTGCGTGATGATGTCGTCGGAGAGCGAGGAGATGAACGGAATGATCATCACGCCCATGACGGCGCCGGCGGTGAAGGCGCTGGTGGCGCTGATGTCGAGGCCAACGGCGGCCCCCATATCGGCGAAGAACGGACCCGCGACGGTGAGGGCGAAGACGCCGTAGACGATCGTCGGGATGCCGGCGAGGATTTCGATGATCGGCTTGGCGATGTTGCGCAGATGCGAGGAGGCGTATTCGGCCATGTAGATGGCCGTCATCAGCCCGATCGGCAGCGCCACGAGGATGGCGATGGCGCTGATCATCAAGGTGCCGACGAGGAGCGGCAGCAGGCCGAAATCGCCCTGGCCGGCGCCGACGGAGGAAAAGCGCGGGTTCCAGACCGTGCCGAAGAAGAAATCGAGCGGATTGACGAAGCCGAAGAAGCGCACCGCCTCGCCGAGAAGCGAGGCGACGATGCCGACGGTCGTCATGATGGCGACGGCGGAGCACAGAAGCAGGAGCACGCGGATGACGCGTTCCACCTCGTTGCGGGCGCGCAGCCGCGGCGTGATGCGGCGCAAAGTGTAGACGAGGCCTGCGACCGCCGAGGACGCCACGAGCGCGATGAGGGCGAAATTCCACACCGCGTGATAGGTGCCGAGCCGCGTCGCCGCGACGTTCTCGTAAGGCTTGGCTTCGCCGACGATGCCGAAGCCGGTGGCGATCTGGTGGATGCGCTGCATGACGCTGCGCAATTCGTGGGCCGGCAGCTCGCGCACTTCCGGCGGCAGGGCGGAGAAGATCACGTAGCGGGTGATGATGGGCTCGAAGAGCCCGAAAACGATGATCACCGCGAGAGCGGGAATGGCGCACCAGATGGCGACGAGGAGGCCGTGATAGGCCGGACGGGAATGCGGGCGGGCATCGGAATGGCCCGTCACTTTGCGGTAGCGGCCGAGCGCGACCTGATAGCCGAGCGCCATCAGGGTCAGCAGAATACCGACGATTATGAGATCACTCACGAACAGACCTCTCGTTGCGCGCTCTCGCTGAGCGAACCGAAAGCGCGATGCCTTTTGTCTCTTGCGGTCATGGCCATGTTGCGGGGAGAGGAAACGAAGAGAACCGACAAGAGAAAAGGGCGGAGCGTGTGGGCACGCTCCGCCCCTATCAGATTAGCCCTGCAGGTCGGAAGCCGAGAGCGTCTTTTCGTCCTCGACATTCTGACGCTGTGTCTCGAGCTCGTCTTCCGGAGCCGGGATCATGCCGGCCTCTTCGAGGCGACCGCCGGAGCCGGCCATGTCGTCGGAGAGGAAGAACTCGGCATAGTCCTTGATGCCCGGGATGACGCCGATGTGCTCGCCCTTGATGTAGAAGAAGAGCGGGCGGGAGACCGGGTAGTCGCCGGAGGCGATCGTGTCGATGCTCGGCTCGACGCCCGACATCGTGGCGACCTTCAGCTTGTCGCGGTTCTGGTCGTAGAAGGAGAGGCCGAAGACGCCCATCGTGTTGTCGTTGGCTTCAAGGCGCGCCAGCGTCTCGGTGTAGTCGCCGGAGATCTCCGTGACACGGTCCTGACGGAAGTTGAGGCAGGCGGCCTTCATCTCGTCTTCGCTCATCTCCGGAAGACCGGCTTCCTCGCAGCCCGGGAGAACGACCTTCTCCTCGAAGACTTCGCGCGTGCCGTGATTGCCGGCCGGGATGGCGAGCTGGATTTCCTGATCCGGCAGGGAGGAATCGATGTCGCTCCAGCTGGTGTAGGGATTGTCGACCATCTTGCCGTCCTGCGGGACCTTGGCGGCAAGCGCCTTGTAGACGTCGACCGGCTTCAGGGCGAAGCTGTCCTTGTCGGCATTGGTGGCGAAGACGATGCCGTCGTAGCCGATGCGGACTTCGATGATCTTTTTGACGCCGGCGTCGTTGCAGGCCTTGATTTCGGACGGCTTGATGCGGCGCGAAGCATTGGCGATGTCGATGGTGTTCTCACCGACGCCCTGGCAGAACTGGCGCAGACCGCCCGAGGAACCGCCGGAGCCGACGACCGGGGTGTTGAAGTCCGGATAGGCGTTGCCGAATTCTTCCGCCACGATGGAGGCGAAAGGCAGCACGGTGGACGAACCGGCGATCTGGATCGTGTCACGGGACTGGGCGTTGGCAGCGCCGGCCGAGAAGGCGGCGCCTACGGCCAGCGCCGCGACACCAGCGAGAAGCTTGTAAGTCACTGAGATATCTCCCTGTTTTGCTTCGTAAGAAAGCATGGCCATGCAGCGATGACCGGGGCCTTCCTAGGCGTCGGGCGAAACAGGTTTGTGAAATTAGTATGACACTTGAATGACAGTCGGGGCTGGAATCGTTTCCCCGCCTAAGAGGAGAGCTCGCAGGGGGTGCGCGGAAAGCGCGGAACTCCGGGATTCCGGGAGCGATGGTGCGCTTTCCGTGTGGTTAATGGAAATTGCGCGTTTTCACGTTTAGGCCGCCGTCGAATCTGAGGTCGGGAATGAAAATGTCGCGGCCGCGCATGCCCATGGCTTTCACCTCCCGGGAATCCGGCCCGCCGCCGGATTTCGCCTGATCGGCGCGGCTGCGCTGGAAGGGGAAGGGCGCCTCGCGCTCGCCGACCTTTTTCAGGAGGTCGGACAGATCGATGAGCTGATCGGCGACGATATGGGTGACTTCGCCCTCGCGCTGCAGGCGGCCGCGGCAGGCGATCATGCCGGCCGATAAGACGATGCGCCGCTGCCGCTCGAAGAGCTTCGGCCAGATGATGAGATTGGCGTGGCCTGTCTCGTCTTCGATGGTGATGAACATGACGCCCTTGGCGCTGCCCGGGCGCTGACGCACCAGGACGAGGCCGGCGATGGTCACGAAGCGCCCCTCTCTGAGATCGGCGAGATCCGCCGTCGGCAGGATGCGGCGGCGCGTGAGATCTTCTCTGAGGAAAGCCACCGGGTGCCGGCGCAGGCTCAGGCCCGTGGCGGCATAATCTTCCACCACTTCGCGGCCGGGCTTCATCGCCTGCAGGGCGATGGCGGGCTCGTTGCCCTCCGGCCGGATCTTCTCCTCGCGCGCATCGGCGGCGGCAAAGAGCGGCAGCGGGCTGTCGGCCAGAGCGCGGATCTCCCACAGCGCCTGGCGCCGGGAGAGGCCGATGGCGGAAAAGGCGTCGGCCTCGGCAAGCCGCTCCAGCGCCGCCACCGGCAGCCCGGCCCGCCGCCAGATTTCTTCCAGGCTCCGATAGGGGCGATGGCGGGCGGCGAGAAGCGCTGCGCCGTCCTTGTTGGCCAATCCCTTGGCGAGCCGCAGCCCGAGCCGCACGGCAAAGCGGCCCTCCACGCCGTCGAGCGGCTCGAGCGTGGCATCCCAGCGGCTGTCGTTGACGGAGACGGGCCGCACCTCGACGCCATGGGCGCGCGCATCGCGCACGAGCTGGGCGGGGGCATAAAAGCCCATCGGCTGACTGTTGAGGATCGCCGCCAGAAAGACGTCCGGATGGTGGCATTTCACCCAGGAGCTCGCATAGGCGAGAAGCGCAAACGAGGCGGCATGGCTCTCGGGAAAGCCGTAAGAGCCGAAACCTTCGATCATCTTGAAGGCGCGCTCGGTGAAGTCCGGGTCGTAGCCGCGCTCGCACATGCCGGTGATGAACTTGTCGCGAAAAGCGCTGACCCCGCCGGTGAATTTGAAGGTGGCCATGGAGCGGCGGAGCTGATCGGCCTCAGAGGGCGTGAAGCCGGCGCAATGGACGGCAAGCGACATCGCCTGTTCCTGGAAGAGCGGCACGCCGAGGGTCTTGCCGAGAACGCGTTGAAATTCCGGCGTCGGATAAGACGGCGTCTCCTTGCCTTCTCGGCGGCGGAGATAGGGATGCACCATCTCGCCCTGGATCGGGCCGGGACGCACGATGGCGATCTGGATGGTGAGATCGTAGAGGTTTTTCGCCTTGAGGCGCGGCGACATCGCCATCTGGGCGCGGCTTTCGATCTGAAAGACGCCCATCGTGTCGGCATGGCCGATCATTTCGTAGACGGCCTCCTCCTCTGCAGGGACGGTGGCGATGTCGAGATCGCGCCCGCAATGGTCCTTCAGAAGATCGAAGGCGCGGCGCAGGCAGCCGAGCATGCCGAGCCCCAGAACATCGACCTTCATGAAGCCCAGAATGTCGATGTCGTCCTTGTCCCATTCGACGATCTGACGGTCGGCCATCGCCGCGGGCTCGATCGGAACGAGCGTGTCGAGCCGGTCTTCCGTGAGGACGAAGCCGCCCGGATGCTGCGACAGATGCCGGGGAAAGCCGATCAGCGCCTTGGCGAGCTTCAAGGTGAGCTGGAGCCGGTAATCGCTGCCATTGAGATTGAGATCGGCGACATGGCGCTCTTCGACGCCTTCCTTGCTCCAGCCCCAGATCTGCGAGGAAAGGGCTGAGGTGACGTCCTCGGTGAGGCCGAGCGCCTTGCCGACCTCGCGCACCGCGCCCTTGGAACGGTAGCGGATGACGGTGGCGCAGAGGGCGGAACGGTGCCGCCCATAGGTTTCGTAGATCCACTGGATCACTTCCTCGCGCCGCTCATGCTCGAAATCGACGTCGATGTCGGGCGGCTCGCCGCGGTCGCGCGACACGAAGCGCTCAAACAGGAGATCGTTGCGCTCCGGATCGATGGAGGTGATGCCGAGCGCGAAGCAGACGGCGGAATTGGCGGCACTGCCGCGCCCCTGGCAGAGGATGCCCTTGGAGCGGGCGAAGCGCACGATGGAATGGACGGTGAGAAAATAAGGCGCGTAATCGAGCTCCGCGACGAGATTAAGTTCATGGGTGATCTGAGCCGTGACCTTTTCCGGCACGCCGTCCGGAAAGCGCCATTGCGCCCCCTCCCAGGTGAGTTTGGCGAGCGCCTCCTGCGGCGTGAGGCCGGGAATCGAGACCTCCGCCGGATACTGGTATTTGAGCTCGTCGAGCGAGAAGCGGCAGGCGGCGGCGATTTCCAGGCTTCTTGCGAGTGCCTGCGGGTAGGCGGAGAAAAGCCGCGCCATCTCTTCCGGCGGCTTCAGATGGCGTTCCGCGAAGGGCTCGCGGCGAAAGCCGAGCTCGTCGATGGTGACGCCTTCGCGGATCGAGGTGACGACATCCTGCAGGATGCGCCGCTCCGGCGCGTGATAGAGGACGTCGTTGGTGGCGACCGGTGCCACTCTGGCCCGCTCCGCCATGGCGACGAGCGCGGCAAGACGCGCCGCATCGTTGGGCCGGCGGCGCAAGGTGAGGGCGAGCGAGGCATCGGCGCCGAAGGTCTCTTTGAGCCAGGAGAGCCGGGCGGCGAGTTCCGCATCCGCCATGTCCGGAATGAGCGTCGCCATCTGGCCTTCGCCGAAGGCCGCCACTTCCTCCGCCGTGACCACGCAGGCGCCCTTGCCGGCGCGTTTCTTGCCGAGGCTGAGGAGCTGGCAGAGCCGCGCATAGGCCGCCCGGTCGCGCGGATAGAGCAGGAGGGGCATGCCGCAGGCGAGATCGAGCCGGCAGCCGACGATGAGGCGCACGCCGGTCGTCTTCGCGGCCTGGTGGGCGCGCACCATGCCGGCGAGCGAGCCGCGATCGGTGAGCGCGAGTGCCGGCAGGCCGAGACGCGCCGCCTCGGCGAACAATTCCTCCGGATGCGAGGCGCCGCGCAGGAAGGAGAAGTTCGAGGTCGCCTGCAATTCGGCGTAAGGGGCGGCGCTCATGCGAAGAAGCCGTGCAGATACCAGCGCTGCGGGCGGTTGCCCGCTTCCTCGCGAAACAGCCAGAAGCGCTGGCCGGCCTCGTCTTCGACCTGGAAATAGTCGCGGGCGAGCGCGATTTCGCCGGGGGCGCGCCACCATTCGCCGAAAATCCGCTCCGGCCCGTCGGCGCGGCAGATGCGGTGGCGGCGCCCCTGCCAGATGAAGAGGGCTGGCGGATAATCGGGCAAAAGCGCAATGACTTCGACGGGCATGGGATCGGCCAGAAGCCGCGCCGGCCGCGGCCAGTCGCGCAGCCAATTTTCCGGCCGCGGCGTCTCTGTCCTGGGTTTCGGGGCAAGGGCCGCGACCCGGCGCACCGAGCGTTCCGGCCAGTCGCTCTCGACGGGCGCCGTGCGGTAGATGCGGCCCGCGCCGAGCCGGTTGGCGAGCCGGTCGACGAGGGTGGAAAGATCGGGCTCCTGCGGCCGGCCGTAAAGCTCTGAGGCGATCTGCTCGGGCAGGAGCGGGCGCGTGAGAGGGGCGGCGAGAAGGACTTTTTCCACGCCGAGCCCGCAATCGAGGCCGGCAAGCTTTTCGCAGACGAGGCGCGCCATATGCTCTGGCGCGCGGCTGGGCTTTGCCATGCGCACCGAGACGATGCCGGTGCTGCGATCGAGCCGCGTGACGTGAAGGTCGAGCCGCCGGGCCCCGTGCTGGCGCGTCTCCAGGACGGCGGCGAGATCCACGCAGAGACGCTCCACCGCCTGGGCGAGCCCCTCCGCCGTGATGACCGGCTCCACGAAGGAGAGTCTTGCCGAGACGAGCTCGGGCGGGATGAGGGGGACGAGCGGCTCGCGCGACAGGCCGAGCGCCTGGTCGAGGCGCAGGAACACGTCATGGCCGAAGCGGCGGGTGATCGGTGCGCGCTTGACGCCGATGAGGTCGCCGATGCGCTCGAAGCCGAGCCGGCGCAAAGCCTGCGTCGTCTCCGGCGAAAGACGCAGGGCCTCCACCGGCAAGGGAGCGAGCGCGCCTTTGAGGCTCTGCGTTTCGGCAATGCGGGTGCAGTCGGCCGCGGCAAAGCGGGCGAGCGCATGTGCGGCGCCGACGCTTCCGGCAAGCGCCAGCCTTGCCGTCAGACCGCGGCGGGCGAGACGGGCGGCGAGATCGGCGAGGAGGTTGCTCTCGCCTTCGTCCGGATTGCGGCGCTGCCCTCCTGTCCTGGCCGCAAAAAGATGCGTGCAGCCGGTGACATCGAGAAGGAGCCCGTCCGGCGGGGACGGCATCACGACGGGGCTGTAGCGGGCAAGACACCAGGCGGCGAGTTTCGCAAGGCCATGGGCGTCCGCCTTCGGTGCATAGTCGCGCAAGGTCAAACCGGGCAGGAGGAGCTGCGCCTGCGTCGCCGCCATGCCGGGCTTCAGCCCATGCGCCAGGGCGGTCGCATCGACGGCGGCGACGAGGCGCTGGGCGCCGATGCGCGTCGTCAAGGCGAGCGGCGCCTCAGGCGGCAGATCGGTCGAGGTGAGGCGCATCCGCTCCGTCGCGAAGAAGGGCAGATACACCGAGACGACCCGTGCCATCGCAGGCCTCCGTGATGAAGCTCACCGGATCGGCGCCCCGGCAGCGCATGAGATCGACACGCCAGCGCCCGCGCCCGATGCCGGCGACAGGATGGGCGGCAGAAGACGACGACATCAGCGGCAGCGAGGGGGCGGAGCGGATCCGCCAGCGCGTCGCGGCGGCCGTCGGCTCCGCCCCCGTCTGGCGATGCGGCCGCAGAAGCGTGAAGGCCGTCACGCCCTCGCTTTCGGCGGCAAGCTGCAGGCGCCGCGACGCGGTGAGGCCGAGCCGCGCCACCTCGCCGACGACGGCGGCAAGCCCCGCATGGTGCAGCCCCTCTTCCATGGCGGCGAGCACGTCGCGCTCGTGCCAGGTCTCGGCATAGATCACCCGGTCCGGATCGAGACCGGCGGCCGCAAGGCTCGGGGTAAAAAGATCGCGGGCCTTGAGGCACCACAGAACGGGACCGGAGAGGCGGGCGAGGAGGCCGGCGAGAAACAAGGTGGCGGCGGCGATGTCTTCCGCGCCGCCGTTCCCGCCGATCTTTTCGATCCCGCCTGCTCCGGTTTTGTTCGTCCCTTCAGGGGCCTGGCGGTCGATCGGGAGGGCGGATCCGCCCCAGATCTCGTGCAGGGCGCCAAGCCGCAATCCCCCCTCCGGCAGATGCGCATCAATCGCCTCCGCCTCGAAGGCGAGCGCCGGCGCATCCGGGCGGGCCCCGGCCTCCAGGGCGCCCACTTCGCGGCGCAGCTCTTTGAGAACGGCCGCGCGCCAGCCCGCGCCGGGCTCCTTGTCGTGTTGTGCTCCGACCATTGTGATGGGATCATGTTCCTATTTTGTTCTTATGGATTCCCGAGATGGCGAAGAGAGTCAAGACGCGTCTGTGGCGAGGCGCTGTGAAGAGGGGGAGAGGAGGCGAGGCGGGAAAATATTTCGTCGCGGCAGACCTGCGGGAAAGCTTCGCAAAAGCTCAGATGACGAGAATGTGAAGCTGGCTATGAACTATTCCATTCGCCAGACGTTCCCGGAGATGAAGATGCAGACAAGCGCTGACGATTTGACACAACGCTTCTGCAGCATGTGGTCCATTAAACCGCAATTGGTCAGAGGGTAGAAGAAAATATCATTATGGCTGCCGATGAAAAAGAAGAGGAGCGTCTGCGAGCGCTTCGTGAACTCAATATTCTGGACACGGCGCCGAGCGAAAACTTCGACCGCATCACCCGACTTGCAGCGCAATTTTTCGAGACCCCGATTTCGGCAGTTTCTCTTACCGATGTCGATCGGCAATGGTTCAAGTCGCGGGTCGGCTGTGGCCCCCAGATTCCGCGCGAGCATGCCCCTTGTGCCGAGG
This sequence comes from Afifella sp. H1R, assembly GCF_021462425.1. Lineage (NCBI taxonomy): Bacteria > Pseudomonadati > Pseudomonadota > Alphaproteobacteria > Hyphomicrobiales > Afifellaceae > Afifella > Afifella sp. H1R. The sequence goes on along the minus strand of NZ_JAKEDY010000002.1, from coordinate 350,841 downwards.
TGACGCGCTCGGGCGACGTGCTCGTCGTCCCCGATCTCGCCGAGGATCCGCGCTTCAACAAGAGCGTGCTCGTCGAAAACGGCGTGCGCTTTTATGCCGGCGCGCCGCTCGTCACCGAAGAGGGCTTGACGCTCGGCTCCATGTGCGTCCTCGACACGGTTCCCCGTGAGATCGCTGAGGACGACGAAAAGGCGCTGCGCGACCTCGCCGCCATGGTCATGACCCAGATCGAGCTGCAGCATGCCTTCGGCCGCATCGACCCGGTGAGCGGCCTGCCCAACCGCCAGCAATTCACCGAGAATCTCGAGGACATGGCGCGCGATTTTGCCGGCGAGCGGCGGCTGGCGATCCTTCTCGATCTCGCGCCGCCGAACCAGATCGTCCAGGCGCTGCGGGTTCTGGGGCCGACCTATCTCGACGATCTGATGCGCCTGTCCGTCGATGCCGTGCGCAATCTGAAGGTCGAGGGCCATACGGTCTATCACGTGGGCGGAGCCCAGCTTCTCGCCGTGATCGGCGATGCGGACGAAGAAAGGGTCGAGGGCGAACTCGTCAAGCGGCTCAACATGCTCGTCGATTTCAGCCGCGGCAGGGGGGCTGCGAGCCTGAGCCACATGGCCTGCGGCATCGCCCCTTTCCTCCTCGGCGAGGTCAAGGCCGGCGACGTTCTGCGCGCCGCCCATCACGCCGCGCAGGATGCCCGCGAAACCGACCGCATCGTCGGCATCTACTCGGCCGCGACCGACGAAGAGCACAAACGCCGCTATGCCTTGATCGCCGCCTTGCGCGAGCTTCTGGAGAGGGGCGGTGACGGGGAGCTGTCGCTCGTCTACCAGCCGCGCATCGATCTGAAGACCGGCCGGTGTTATGGCGCCGAGGCGTTGCTGCGCTGGCAGCACCCCGAATACGGGTCCGTGTCCCCGGCCGAATTCATTCCGCTCGCCGAACAGACCGACCTCATGCGTCCGCTCACCTCGTGGGTGAAGTCCCGGGCCATCGCCCAGCTGCGCGCCTGGCGCGACGAAGGCTACGATCTGCGCGTTTCCATCAACGTCTCAGCCGCCAATCTGGAAGAGGAGGAGTTCGGTCTCCGTCTCGCCGGCGTGCTTGCCGAGAACGGCGTGCCGGCGTCGTGCCTGGAGATCGAGTTCACCGAGAGCACCTTCATCTCCAACCGCCGCCGTGTGGTGAAGAACCTGACCGACATCCGCGAGCTCGGCGTCGTCTGCGCCATCGACGATTTCGGCACCGGCTATTCGACCTTCTCCTATCTGCACGATTTCCCGGCCGACATCATCAAGATCGACCAGACGTTCATCCGCGAGCTGGAGCCGGGAAGCCGGGGGTCCACTCTGGTGCAGAGCCTCATTCATATGGCCGGTGCGCTCGGCTACCGGGTGGTGGCGGAAGGCGTGGAGACGCAGGATGTCGCCGATTTTCTGATCGAAGCGGGCTGCCATGAAGGCCAGGGCTATCTGTTTTCCCGCCCCCTGCCGCCGGAGGCGTTCGCCGATTGGCTCAAAGGCCATGCGGCGGAGCGGCTGGAGGGATACGCCGCCTGAGGGCTGCGCCGATGCCGCTGGCGCCCTGGCCGGTTCCCCCAGGAACGCCCGGCAAGAACGTTCGGCAGAAACGCCCCTCTTTAAAACCGCATCGAAAAACTGCCGTTGAAATCGTGGCGGCGGCCTTCGGCGGCGAACTCGCCGTCGTAGGAGAAGGACAGCATCGCCATTTCGGCGACCGCGACGGAGAGCGAGGCGCCGAGAAGCGCCGCGTCGGCGGCAACCGGCGCGGCTTGCGTCGCAAAGCTCGGACCGCCGGCCACGAAGCGGAGTTTGGCGGCGGGTGCGAGGTCGCCCTCCGCATGGCGCCAGCCGGCATGTCCGGCGACAACGGCAAGCCGGCCCCCGGGAAGCGTGAAGAAGCTCGAGGCGCGCAGGCCGAGCGTGGAGAAGAGGAGGTTCTGGCTTTCCAGATCTCCGGCAAGCCCTGCCACGTCTCCCGTCTCCGAAATGTCGTCGCCGTCGACATGCAGGAAGGCGAGGCCGGCAAAGGGCTCGATGGCAAGGGCGGCGAGCGAGGTCTCGTAGCTCACCTCGCCGAAGATCTGGCCTGTCCGGTTCCAGTCATCGGCGCGCTCGCGTTCGGCGAATTCGCCGATGACGATGTCGCGCGTCGTCTCGATATGGTTGAACGTATAGGCGGCTCCGCCCGTGAGGCCGAAAGCGCCGATGTTGCGGCCGCCGTAAAGGGCCGCGCCATAGCTGTCGACGACGGCGTTGGCGCCATCGCGTCCGTCGAGCGAGGCGCGCCCGAGGACGACGGCGCTGCCGAGACGCCAAGCCGAGCCGACCATATTGTCGAGCCCGGCGATGAGCCCACCTTCCTTGACCGAATAGCCCGGCCTGCCGGTTTCAGCCGAAAAAGTTCCCCAGCTGCCATAGGCCTTTGCCCAAACGTTGCGGCGTGCGCCGCGGGGTTCGCGGCCGGTGTTCTGGCCGGCGGCATAGGAGAGCGCCGCGCTCGCCGGGGCTTCGAGGAGATCCTCGCCCGTATAGGCAAGCGGGGAAAAGCGCGAAGGTGTCTCATCGCGCAAAGCCGTCCGCAGGCGCGCTCCGACGGCATCGCGCAGGAAGCGGCCCTGTTCCACGACGGCGCGGCGCGCGGCGCCATGCACCTGTCCGGACAGGTCGCTGTAGGCGGCTTCGGCAGCCGCGGTATCGGGCGAAAGCAGGAGAGCGTCGTAGAGCGCGTTGCCGGCACCGAGGCTTTCGGCCGCCGCGGCGACGGCACGCTGATCGGCACGGGTGGCGGCATCCTGAAAGGCGACGTCGTTGCGCGTGACGGCAAGCGACAGGGCGCCGCTCTCGTAATCGAGCGCGAGATCGAGGAAGAGCCGGCTCGTCGCAAGGAGCGTGTCGAAGCGGCCGGTGACGCCCTCGCGTGCCGTCAGGAGCGTGTAATGTCCGGGGCCGCGCGCACCGGACAAAGCGAGGCTGCCGCCCGCGATGACGGCCTTGCCGGCGACATCGACCCGGTCGCTCGACCCGTCGGTGGCGAGCTCGGCGGCATAGGTCGAACCGGCGGAGAGGGTGAGATCGCCATCGACCGACAAGGTGCCGATCCCGTTGGCTCCTGGCGAGAGCGTGCCGCCTGCATCGACGCGTGTCGTGCCGACGCGGCCGGTGCCGCCGAGAAGACCGCTGTCGCCGACTTGAATCGTGCCGGCGAGAGAAGCCTCGCTGCCGGCCGCCTCGCCGACGAGAAGGCGCGCATTGCGGATGTCCGTCGTGCCGGTGAAATCGGAGGAGCGGCCGGTCAGGATGGTCGTGCCGGAAAGAACTCTGACCGTGCCGTTGCCCGAAAGAACCGGGTCGAGCCTGTAATCTCGGTCGGAATGGTTGAGGAGGAGGGTACCCGTCCCGTCCCCGAAAGTGATCGTCTCAGCCTCGATGCGGCCGGCGGAGACGGGGGCCTCTTCGGCGCCGATGGTGAGCGTGCCCGCAGAGCCGTTCTGCCGGGCGACGACGAGATTTGCGGCCGTCACCCGTCCCCCGCCGGAAACGTTGAGCGCGCCGGTGCCTGCGTCTCCAACGGTGATCGTGCCGGACGAGGCGAGGTGCGAGCCGTTGCCGGTGACGTGGACCGTGCCGGACGCGCCGGCGGCCCTGCCGAGCACGATCTCCTGGCCTGCGGCGTGTCCGCCGCGGGATACGGCGAGGTCGCCCGATCCTGCCCCGCCGATGGTGAGGTCGCTTGCGCTCACGAGGTCCGAGCCGGCACCTTCGACGGCCGCCGCGCCGGAAGAGCCGGCCTTTTTGCCGATGACGATGCGGATGGCGCTGGCTTCGCCGCCAGCCGCGATTTTGGCATCGCCGCTGCCACCGTCACCGATGACGATCTCCTGGCCGGCCTCGAGCGAGGAGCCCGAGCCCGTGATGCGGACGGCGCCCGCGCTGCCCGTTTCCGCGCCGACGATTGCTTCGGCCGCGGTGACGCTCGCGCCTCGGTCGATGGAAAGAAGGCCGGAGCCGCGCGTGCCGATGGAAATTCCGTCGATGACCGTCCAGGACGAGCCGCCGCCATCGAGAGCGGCGGTGCCGGTGGCTCCCGAGGTTTCTCCGAGGCTCGCGCTGTCGCTTGTGACGGTTCCTGCCGCCGTGACGTGGAGCGTGCCGGTTCCGCCCGTCGATCCCGCGCCGCCTGCCGATCGCGCGTCGGCGTTGCCGCCGATCGCAAGCGCCTTGGTCGTCCACGACGAGCCTTCGCCGGAAACCGTGACGCGACCGTCTGAGCCGGCCTCGGCGCCGAGCGTGCTGTCGCCGCTCGCGAGCGTTCCGCCGGCCGTGACCGCGATGTCGCCCGCGCCTTTGCCGCCGACGGTGAGCGCGCCCGTCGTCCATTGGCTGTCCGATCCGTCGATCGCGACTTTTCCCTCGGCGCCGGCCTCCGCCCCGATCACGCCTGAGCCAGAGGCGACCGACGCGGCGCCCGAGACGGAGAGAAGCCCCGAGCCGCGCGTGCCGATGGCAATGCCATCGATGACGGTCCAGGACGAGCCGCGCCCGTCGACCGCGACGTCGCCCGTTCCGCCCACCTGGTCGCCGAGCGTGCCCGAAGCGCTTGCGACCTCGCCGCCTGCGGTGATGTCGAGGCGGCCGGAGCCGGCGCCGCCGACCGCGAGGCTGTTAGCGACGGCCCAGGTCGCGCGATTGCCGGAGACGCTGGCGACACCTTCAGCACCGGCGGAATCGCCGAGGAGGGCGCTGTCGGCGGTGAGCCAGCCGGAGGAAAGCTCGAGCTCGCCGATGCCGGCTTTGCCGACGATGAGGGTCGTGGCGACCGTGACGAGGGATTGGCCGGAGATGAGGAGTTTTCCGGCGCCGCCAGGCGCTTCGCCGAGCGCGAGCGAGGAGGTGGCGAGAGAGGCGCCGCCTTCGACGCTGAGCCTGCCCTCGCCCTCGTCGCCGACGATGAGGCTGCCGGCATTCTGCCAATTGGCGCGGTCGCCGATGACGGTGGCGTCGCCCGCCGCGCCGCTTGCGGCACCGATCGTGGCGGTCTGCGTCGCAAGACGGCTCAGGATGCGGATCGTGCCGCTTCCCGAAGCGCCGACGGCGAGCGACCCAGCCTCCGCATCCTCACCTTCGAGACGCACGGCGGGCGCGGCATCGATCACGGCCGCATCGTCGCGGGAGGGCGTGCCGGAGGTCCAGTTTCGGGGATCGAGCCAGGTGTCGCTTGCTGTGGCCTGCCATGCGGTGTCGCCGGCAAGGCTCGGCGAGGGGAATCCAAAACCTGCGGCCAAAAGGCCGACTCCCACGCCCGAAAATGCAGAACGCAACAAACGGATACGCATTTGCCGCTCTTGTGCCATGCATTGGTTACCAATCCGCTCTCGGCCGGAGAGAATTTTGCGCGACGCCCTCTTGCGTCCGATGCATTTAGATATATCTAAGTCGACGACATATCGAAATGCATCGGAGAATGACATGCATCATCATCACAACCATCCGGGCGCGGAGCGCGGACATCATCGTTTCGGCGGCGGTCGCCGTCACCGGCACGACGCATGCGGCGATCAGGGCCGCGCGTATTTTGAGGACGAGACCTTCGAACGGGACATGTGCGACGACGAGGCCGAAGGCAGCGACGGTTTCGGGCCTGAGCGCAGGGCGAGAGGAGCTGGCCGCGCCGATGCCCGCAGGCCGGACGATCGCCAAGACTTCTGCGGTTGGGAGGCTGAAGGCGGGCGGCACGGTCGCCATGGTCATCCCTTCGGGCACGAGTTTGGACGCGGCGGCGGCCATGGGCATGGCCATGACGGTCCCCATGTCGGGCCTCGTGACGCGCTTCATGGAGCGCCCCGGGGCGGTCCCCGCGGCGGTTTTGGTGGCGGCCCGCGGGGTGGCCCCCGTGGCGGCTTTGGCGGTTTCGGCGGCGACCCCCGGGGTGGTCCGGATGGCGGCTTCGGCGGCGGGCACGGAAGCCATGGCGGTGGACGCGGACGCGGCGGGCGCATCTTCGACCAGGGCGATCTGCGCCTCGTCATCCTGACGCTGATCCGCGACGAGCCGCGCCACGGCTACGACCTCATCAAGGCGATCGAGGAAAAGCTCGCCGGCGCCTATGTGCCGAGCCCGGGCGTCGTCTATCCGAACCTCAGCATGCTGGAGGAGATGGGCCACGCCTCGATCGAGGAGCGCGACGGCCGCAAGCTCTATGCGATCACCGACGAAGGGCGCACCTATCTCGAAGCGCACGAGACGCTGGTGAAGACGATTTTTGCGCGCATGGAAAAAGTGGCGGCGGCGCAGCCTTCGCGCTCCGCACCGGAGGTGCTGCGGGCTTTCGAGAACCTCAAAATGGCACTGTCGCTCCGCCGCGAGCGGGGGGCGCTGTCGAAGGAGGAATCGAAGGCGATCGCCGCAATCCTCGATGAGGCGGCGCGCGCCATCGAGCAGAGTTGACCCTGCACGGCAGCCATGCTGAAGCGGCATGGCTGCCGCGCCTTTCTTCTTTGCGTCAAATGGTGCAAGGGCGGGCTTCCCCCCATCCCAGAGGTTCCCCTTGCTCCCCTGGCTCAAGCTCGATACGGCGCCGCTGCCGGCAGGCGGCGAAATGCGTCTCATGCAGCGCGGCGGCGATTTCGCCATCATGGTCGGCCGTGCCGAACTGATGAATTCCCGCCAGAGCGGCTCCGAAGAGGCGCTGGCGCATCTCGCCTGTGCGCGGATTTCAAACCGCAAGCGCCCGCATATTCTGATCGGCGGCCTCGGCATGGGGTTCACCTTGCGTGCCGCACTTGCCGATCTTCCGCCGGAAGCGCGCGTCACCGTCGCCGAACTCGTGCCGGCCGTGGTCGCCTGGGCCGGCGGGCCGCTGGCGGAGCTTTACGGCACGAGCCTCGCCGATCCGCGCGTCACGATCGTGGAGGAGGATGTCGCCCGGCTGATCGCCGAGGCGAACGGCAGCTATGATGCGATCCTGCTCGATGTCGACAATGGGCCGGACGGTCTCGTCGCCGAAGACAACGAAGCGATCTATGCCTGGCGCGGGCTTGGTGCGGCGCGCCGGGCGCTGACGGCCGGCGGCGTGCTCGCGATCTGGTCGGCCGCCCCGGATCGCGCCTTTGCCGAGAGGCTGCGGCAGTCGGGCTTTGCCGTTGCCGAACAGAAGGTGCGGGCCCGCTCCAACGGCGCCGGCGCGCGCCATGTCATCTGGCTTGCGACGCGCAGCTCCGGCGAACAGGCGGCACGGCCGGCGCCGCGGCGGCGGGTGCGGCGCTGAAAGTCTGACGCGCATGCCCCTGACGCCCATGCCCCTGACGCCCATGCCCCTGGCGTCCGCGCCCCTGGCTCCCATGCCCTGACGTCCGCGTCGCCTGGGGCGGGCGACGGACGGCTGAGAATGCGCTATGGCGGGGGAATGCACCCCCGTCCTTTTGCCGTATCAGCCCTTCTGACCTGACCATGACGATCGACCTTGCCCTCGTCCTGGCGCTTCTTGGCGCTGCGATCGTGATGTTCGTCGCCAACCGCCCGCGCATGGATGCGGTGGCCGTGATCATGATGGTGGCGCTCCCCTTCACGGGCGTGCTCACCGTTTCCGAGGCGCTGTCGGGCCTGTCCGATCCCAACGTCGTGCTGATTGCGGCGCTCTTCATCATCGGCGAGGGCCTGGTGCGCACCGGCATCGCCCAAAGGCTCGGCGAGCGCATCGTGGCACGCGCCGGCGGCAACGAGGCCCGCCTCATCGTCCTGTTGATGGTGACGGTGGCGCTGGTCGGTTCGGTGATGAGTTCGACGGGCGTGGTGGCGCTTTTCATCCCGGTGGTCCTGCGCGTCGCCCGCTCTGCCGATCTCGCGCCCGGCCGCCTGATGATGCCGTTGAGCGTCGCCGGTCTCATCAGCGGCATGATGACCCTCGTGGCGACGCCGCCGAACCTCATCGTCCATTCAGAGCTTCTGCGGCAGGGTTTCGAAGGTTTCGGCTTTTTCGCCATCACGCCCTTCGGCGTGCCGCTTCTCGTTCTCGCGATCGTCTACATGCTCTTTGCCCGCCGTCTCCTGCCCGGCAAGCCGAAGAAGGCGGGCGGGGCGGTGCGTCCGCATCTCTCCGACTGGGTGGAGGAATATGGGCTCGCCGGGCGTGAGGGGCGGCTGCGCATCGAGCCGGGTTCGTCGCTCATCGGTCACCGTCTCAAAGATCTCAATCTGCGCTCCACCTCGGGCGTCAACGTCATCGCGATCGAGCGCGGCCGCGGCTTTGCCCGCCATCTCATCCGCCCTCTGGCGCAGACGCAGCTGCACGAGGGCGACATCCTCTTTCTCGATGTCTTCGTGCCGACGATCGACATCGACGATGTCTGCCAGCGTTTCGGCCTCGCCCGGCTGCCGCTGTCCGGCGCCTATTTCACCGACCGCTCGCAGGAAATCGGCATGGCGGAGATGATGGTGCCGGTGGAATCGAGCCTGATCGGCCGCACCGTCGTCGAGGCGCGCTTCCGCTCCGAGACCGATCTCGCCGTCGTCGGCCTGAAACGCGGACGCAAGGCGGTGACGACCTCGATCCTCGACGAGCCCCTGAAGCTCGGCGACACGCTTCTCGTCTTCGGGCCGTGGCGGGCGATCCGCGCTTTGCAGGCGGAGGGAAGCGACACCATCGCCCTCAATTTGCCGGCCGAACTCGACGATGCCCTGCCGGCGCCGGGGCGCGCGCCCTATGCGCTTGCTTCCGTTGCGCTTCTCGTCGGGCTGATGGTGTCAGGCGTGGTGCCGAACGTGCAGGCGGCATTGATCGCCTGTCTCGTCATGGGGCTTTTCGGCTGTGTCGACATGACGAGCGCCTATCGGTCGATCCATTGGCAGAGCCTCGTTCTCATCGTCGGCATGCTGCCCTTTTCGCTCGCTTTGCAGAAGACGGGGGGTGTCGATCTCGCCGCCGATGCGCTGTTGTCGGTCGTCGGCGACGCCGGCCCGCGCGCCGTTCTCGTCGGCATCTTCATCGTGACGGCGGCGTTCTCGCTGTTCATTTCCAACACCGCGACGGCGGTTCTGATGGCGCCGGTCGCCGTCGCCGTCGCCGCCGAGCTTCACGCCTCGCCCTATCCCTTTGCGATGACGGTGGCGCTGGCCGCGTCCTCGGCCTTCATGACGCCGGTCTCCTCGCCGGTGAACACGCTCGTCATCGGACCCGGCGATTACACCTTCATGGATTTCGTGCGCGTCGGCGTGCCCTTTGCCGGCATCTCGCTCGTCGCCACCGTGACGCTCGTTCCGTGGCTCTTGCCGTTCTGACGGGGGGTCAGCTCGCCGAAGCGAGGTTTTGCGTAACGAGCCTGAGCGGCGGGACCGCGCTCGAGGCGGGTCCGACGGCGACGCGATTGCGCCCGCCGCGCTTTGCCTCGTAGAGGCGTTCATCGGCGAGACGGTAGAGGTGGTTGAAGGTGCTGCCGCCCGAGACGCTGGCACCGCCGATGCTGACGGTAAGCTGGTGCGGACATTCCTGCGGCGCAAATGAAATCGTTTCTACTTTGCGGCGAATGCGTTCGGCGATTTCGCCGGCATCGACCGTGCCGGGCAGGAAGACGCCGAATTCCTCGCCGCCGAGCCGGCCGACGATGTCGTCGATGCGCATGCTGGAGCGGATCGCCGCTGCGATGACGCACAAGGCCTCGTCCCCGCATTGATGGCCGAAGCGGTCGTTGATGCTCTTGAAGCGGTCGGCGTCGATGACGAGGAGGGTGCCCGGACGCCTGTTCTCCAGGCTGTCCTTCGTCTCGCCAGGATTGCCGACACCATGCAACCAGTCGTCGACGAGGCTGGAGAAGGCGCGCCGCGTGAGACAGCCGGTGAGCCCGTCGAGCGAGGCGATCGTGTTGAGGCGATGGTTGGTCTTCGCGAGCTGCCGAAGCTTCAGCGACAGATAGAAGAAGGACGGGGCGGCGAGGATGAACGCCACCACGGCCGAGCTGAACAAAGCCCGCGTCAGCGCCGGATCGCCGAGATCGCGAAACATCAAGAAATTGAAGGAAACAGCGAAGACGATGCAGAAAAGGGTGCCGAGCGTCGTCCAGCGCAGGATCTGCATACGTCCCCGCGGAGAAACTTCTGAAAGCATGGGTGCGCCGAACCTTCCGTTCCGCCACGGAAACTAGCCCCTATTCCTGAACAGGACTTTGGCGAGTTCGCAAAATTTGTAACTGTTTGCTGGCGTAGTTCGCAACTTATGGCCGCGGGCGCCGAAATGCGGGGATCGGAGGGGCGCGACATATCGCCGGCCGGGCTTTGACCGGCGTGGCGGCCGACGCCACTTCAAGGGTGATGCGGCGCGTGACCGCCGGCGGGACCTGCGCGCGACCCTGGCGGACCCCCGGTGCGGGCCATGTCTGTGGGTCTCGCGCCGGCAGAAAGCCTCGGGGAACGGCAGCGCCCGATGCCTGGCGGGCGGGAGGTTCGGATGGTGCGGGACATCCGGGAAGAGGGACGCGACGAGACGGCCCTGAGCCGCGGCCACGCCGCCGAGGCGCGAGCCGATGTCGCCGTTCATGCCGCGCCGCTCGAGACGGTGTTCGACACATTTGGCGCAAGCCGCGACGGGCTGAGCACGGCGGAGGCGGCCGACCGGCTTGCCCGCTTCGGGGAAAACCGTCTGCCCGTCGCAAAGCCGCGCGGACCGCTTCTGCGTTTCCTCGCCCAGTTCGACAATCTTCTGATCTTCGTTCTTCTGGCGGCGGCGGCGGTGACCGCGCTTCTGGCGGAATGGATCGACATGTCGCTGATCCTCGGTGTCGTCGTCATCAACGCCGTCGTCGGCTTCATCCAGGAGGGGCGGGCGGAAAAGGCGCTCGAGGCGATCCGCGGCATGGTGAGCCCGCACGCGTCCGTTCTCCGCGACGGGCGGCGCCTCACCGTGCCGGTCGAAGAGCTGGTGCCCGGCGATATCGTGCTTCTGGAGGCGGGCGACCGCGTGCCCGCCGATCTCCGGCTCTTCCGCGCCCGCGGGCTTCGGATCGAGGAGGCGGCGTTTACCGGCGAATCCGTGCCGGCCGACAAGGCGCTGGGCGAGGTGGCGGCGGATGCGCCGATCGGCGACCGCAGCTCGATGGCGTTTTTCGGCACGTTCGTCGTCAACGGCCAGGGCGCGGGCGTGGTCGTCGCGACCGGGGAAGCGACGGAGCTCGGCCATATCACGCAGCTTCTCTCCTCGGTGGAGCAGCTGACGACGCCGCTTCTGCGCCAGATGGACATTTTTGCCCGCCAGCTCACCTTGGTCATTCTGGGCGCTGCGGCGCTCGTCTTCCTGTGGGGCGTTTTCCTCACCGGCTATGCCTGGGAAGAGGCCTTCATGGCGGTGATCGGGCTTGCGGTGGCCGCGATCCCGGAAGGCCTGCCGGCGGTGATGACCATCACGCTCGCCATCGGCGTGGAGCGCATGGCGCGCCGCAACGCCATCATCCGCCGCCTGCCGGCGATCGAGACGCTGGGTTCCGTTTCCGTCATCTGCTCCGACAAGACCGGCACCCTGACGCGCAACGAAATGATCGTCTCCTCCGCGATCCTGGCCGATGGTGAGATTGAGATCGTGGGGTCCGGCTATGCCCCGGAAGGAGAGCCCATCAGAAACGGCGAGCCGGTCGACACGGAGGCGCATTTCGCGCTCGGGCTTCTCGCCCGCGCCGCGCTTCTCTGCAACGATGCGAGCCTGCGCCAGACGGAGGACGGCTGGGTCGTCGAGGGCGACCCGATGGAGGGGGCGCTCGTCACCTTTGCCGCGCGCGCCGGCTGGCACTGGGAGACGACGCGCGGCGCCTTTGAGCGGCGCGACGAGCTGCCCTTCGATTCCACCACCCAGTTCATGGCGACGCTGCACCAGGAGGACGATGCCCGCATCGTCTATGTGAAGGGCGCGCCCGAATGCGTGCTTCAGATGTGCGACCGCCAGGTCGACGCGGACGGCGAAGTGCCGCTCGACCGGGCGAAATGGCAAAGCCATGTGGAGATGCTGGCGGCGGACGGGCGCCGGGTTCTCGCCTTCGCGGCCAAAGTGGTGGGCGACAGCGTCGACGCGTTGTCACCGGCCGATGTGGCGGGCGGGCTGAGCCTCATCGGCCTCGTCGGGCTCATCGATCCGCCGCGCGAGGAGGCGCGCGAGGCCGTCGCCGATTGCAAGTGCGCCGGCATCGCCGTGAAGATGATCACCGGCGACCATGCCGCGACCGCCGGCGCGATCGGCCGCAGGCTCGGCTTGAGCGGCGATGTCGCCGTCTTGACCGGACCCGAGCTCGATGAAATCGGCGAGGCGGACTTTCCCGCCCGCGTCGCCGCGACCGACGTCTTCGCGCGCGCCAGCCCCGCCCACAAGCTGCGCATCGTGGAGGCGCTGCAGACGCAAGGCGCGGTCGTCGCCATGACCGGCGACGGGGTGAACGACGCGCCGGCCCTGAAGCGGGCCGATGTCGGCGTGGCGATGGGGAAAAAGGGCACGGAAGCCGCCAAGGAGGCGGCCGACATGGTGCTCGCCGATGATAATTTCGTCTCGATCGTCGCCGCCGTGCGCGAGGGGCGCACCGTCTACGACAATCTCAAAAAGGTCGTCGCCTGGACGCTGCCGACGAATGGCGGCGAGGCGGCGGCGATCATCGGCGCCATGCTGTTCGGTCTGACGCTGCCGGTGACGCCCGCCCAGATCATCTGGATCAACATGGTGACGGCCGTCACCCTCGGGCTGACGCTCGCCTTCGAGCCGACGGAGCCCGGCACCATGGCAAGGCCGCCGCGAAAGCCGGACGAGCCGCTCGTCTCGCCCTTCCTGTTGTGGCGGATCGTCTTCGTCTCGGGGCTCTTCGTCGTCGGGCTTTTCGGCATGTTCAATCTCGCGCTCTGGCGCGGCGAGAGCGTGGAGACGGCGCGCACCATCGTCGTCAACACCATGGTGGTGATGGAAATCGCCTATCTCTTCTCCATCCGCTATATCGGCGGCCCCTCGCTCACCTGGCGCGGCCTGGTGGGCACGCGCGCCGTTCTGATCGGCGTCGCGATCCAGGTCGCGGCGCAGCTTCTCTTCACCTACGCCCCGCCGGCGCAATTCATTTTTGAAAGCCGCCCGCTGTCGGTGGCCGAAGGCGCGATGATTCTCGGCGTGGGGGTTGTGCTGTTCGCCGTGCTGGAGGTGGAGAAGGGGGTGATGCGGCGGTGGAGGGGAGCTGAAGACGCAGCGTGACCCTTCGCCCACTGGACCTCCATCCTGTGTTCTGCCTGTTCGCGGAGCAAGTATAATTTGACATGTTCAGGCATCTATCTGGATTGTGAATATTGTTCGCCTTCCAGTATAGTTAATTATTTGTTATTGCTGAAGAGGTGACGAAGTGAGCGAGGAGGAATCTGAACCGTCAGAGGCGCCATGGCCGCCTCAGGCGTTTGTTAGCACCGCAGATTTTCAGAGCGTCGACTACAATGCCGTCATACGAGATCTCAAATCAGTGTATGATCACAAGCTCGAAGCGGCCTTTATGGCTGCAGCGCGCAATAATCTAACGAAGGAGCCGGACTTCAGTGCGTACCGACTGTTAGCATCTGCGTGCGGTCTTCATTTTCGACTGCACGATAAATCTGGGCCTTTCGGCCCACAATTAGTCATGGACGGGAGGCGGTCCGCCATCCCTGAAGACTGGCTAGGGGAGCAGAACGAGGTTTTTTCCGAGATACTTCCGGAGGTTGAGCACCCCGGCCTGAGGGCACGTCTGGCCGATATTGTCTGGACTAACGATCGGCGGAAGGGGACCGCGGCGCAGATCGCTGTCCTTACTTATTGCGAGTGCGTCGAAGGCCTTGTCGAGGAACGTTTCGAGGACCGATTCCCAAGCGATCATAAGGTTTCCCTTGAAGAAGTTGACCTCGTCGAACGCTCTGCGCAGATTCATTCGCGGTCGAGCAAGCGCGGCTCTCCGTTGCATGAGCGCATCGCGTCCATACTGAGGGAGCTCTATCAGCAAGCACGAGAACACCTTGATATCGTGCCGCTTAGGCGGCTGGCCGAGCTTCTGTCCCGCCACGCGCTAATCAGTATGGACGAGCTTGCCGCGCATGCGGAAGCGGCTGCATTGGCAGCCGAGAAAAGGTCGGACGCCTATCCTCTCGCCATAAAACAGCTCTGGAATTTGGCTGCGTTCGCCCACCAGGAAGCTGGGCGTTCGGACGAAGAGCGACGCTGTCTTATAGCTGGAGTGGATCAGACCCTGCAAATGGCCGGGCAGGTCGGGTCGGCGTCCGCTCAAGCCCATTGGTATCGCGAAGCCATTGGCGAGCTGAGAACTATTCCCGACACAGCGGAGCGGAGGGAGCAGTTACGTCTCGCAATGCGTTCACTGCAGGAGAAGGCCCTAGAAGAGATGGGCTCGTTCTCCATTCCTATGGATTTGACGGAGATCGCAACTGGAACGATCGCGATATTCGAGAAGCTGACGCTTTCGGATGCGCTGAAGGAATTTGCGCTCTTGGCCCGACCCACAAGTGCAAACCAACTGCGCAAGAAGGCGTTGGAGCCGCACGGCCTCGCAGAGATGTTCGGAGCCGCACACTTGGATCACGACGGGAAGATCACCAAAGAGGTCGAGGGCGCACCGCTGGATGGCGAACCGAGCGAGGACTGGCTCAAGAGCAAGATGGTCCAGCAAATGCGTTTCCGTTATGAGATTGCTGTGTCCGGGCAGTTGGAGCCAGCACGACGAGTCTTGGCTCGTGAGTTTCCCTTCTCAGAGCGGCATTTTCGGTTCATCGCGCTGCAGAGCCCATTCATACCCCGATCGCACGTAGAGACGTTTGCTTTGGGCTTCGCCAGAATGATGCAGGGCGACATGCTATCTGCAGGCCCGATCATTATCCCTCAACTTGAGCAGTGTGTGCGCCATGTATTGATGAATAGCAGCGTCGAATCAAGCAAGATGAGGAGCGATCTAACTCAGGAAGATAGATCTCTTTCCGCATTGCTTGAAATGTATCACGATGATCTTATCCGCATCTTCGGAGAAGATATCGTTTTCAGCATCGATATGCTGTTTAATCACCGCCCTGGCCCTGCACTCCGGCATGAGTTTGCGCATGGCAAGATTGGAGACGGGAGTTGTGGTGACCCAGCTGTCTACTACGGATGCTGCTTTATCTATCTGTTGGTTTGCGTCCCGCTTCTTCCCATATGGGCTGAGCATGTGGCTCCGGCCATAGAGGCCGGATCATTTTAGTAATGGCAGGGCTCACCTCGGAATTCACCCTAACTGGCCGCTCATCTCTCAACGCCCCGATCGCGGTTTCGTCCACCCCCTCCTCTTCGAGCCCCGCGTCCGTCTCATGGCCGAGGGGCGAGGCGCGCTCGATCGCTCCCCGCGCCATGTCGGTCGCGCTGAATCAGCGCCGGGAATTCTCCAGGAGGACGTCGGCGCGGCGCTGCAGCCTCCGGCGCAAGAGGCTTGGCGAGGAGGCGCGCAAACTGGCGGACCGGTTGCATCCCCAGGGCATCGCCGCGGTTTTTGCTGACGAAACGTTTCTCTGCACGGCGGGAATGTTTGACGGCGCATTCTCACCCCCGTGGCGCCCCCGAGGCATCTGCGTGTCGCTTTCCGGCAAGCTTGCAGAGGGTGTCTCGGGCATGGGGGCGGCGGTGTTCGTGCGGGCGACGTTTTGGTCCGGTTGAGCCTGTCTTGATTTTTCAGGACGGGGTTGTTCTGGCCGCTGTCATCGTCGCTTTGCTGGACATCGCAAAAATCCGCGAAATCTAGGTTCCTGGTCGACACGCCTGCGCGGCGTGCGAGCGAGCCGCCGAGCGACGACTTGGGGCGAAGGCTGGGCTGAAAAGCCGGCCGGAGACCTCGGGCGGGGTGAAGGCGGGGGGCGGTGATCGTGGTCAACGTGATCGCGCTGAACGTGAGCGTGGCGACGGTGATCACGGTGAAAGCGATCACGGTGAAAGTGATCGTGGTGAAAGTGAACGCGGTGACATTGAACGCCGCGACATCGGCGACCGAAATCCATTCAGGCATCGGGGAAAAAATATGTTTCAGCTCGTCACGAGCGTCTGGGCGCTTCTCTTCGGTGTCTTCCTGATCATGGTCGGCAACGGCATGCAGTCGACGCTGATGGGTGTGCGCGGCGATATCGAGGGGTTTTCGACGTTCGAGCTGTCGCTCGTGACGTCGGGCTATTTCCTGGGCTTTCTGGTCGGCTCGCGCTGGACGCCGGAGATGATCCGCAAAGTCGGCCATGTGCGCGTCTTCGCAGCCCTCGGCTCCTTGATGTCGGCGGGGCTCATCGCCTTTCCGCTTCTGACCGATCCGTGGTCGTGGACGATCCTGCGCCTGATGCTCGGCTTCTGCCTGTCCGGCATCTATGTGACGTCGGAAAGCTGGCTCAACGACCGCGCCACCAACGAGACGCGCGGCATGCTGTTGTCGTCCTATATGGTGGCGCAGATGCTCGGCATGGTGGCGGGGCAGGGGCTTTTGAATTTCGGCGATGCGGCGGGCTTTTCTCTGTTCGTCTGGGCGTCGATCCTCGTCTCTCTCGCCTTCACGCCGGTGCTCCTGTCGGCCGTGCCGATCCCGGCCGTGCAATCGCCCAAGGCGATGTCGCTGCGCCAACTCTACGATCGCTCGCCGACGGCGGCGGTCGGCACGCTGGTGCTCGGCGGCGTGTTTGCGGCGCAGATGGGCATGTCCCCGGTCTATGGCGCCAAGATCGGGCTCGATGTGCGCGAGATCTCGGCGCTCGTCGCCGCCCTCTTCACCGGCTCCTTCCTGTTTCAGTTTCCGGTCGGCCGAATGTCGGATTTCATGGATCGGCGGGTCCTGATCCTGACGCTGTCGGCGGTCGGCGCTGTGACCTGTGGTGTCGCCTTCACGCTGTCGGGAAATCTGATCGCGCTTCTGGCGGCCGGGCTCGTCATGGGCGGCATGGCAAGCCCGCTCTACTCGCTCCTGATCGCCTACACGAACGATTACCTCGAACACGAGGATATGCCGGCGGCGGCGAGCGGCATGGTTTTCATCTATGGGGTCGGCGCGATCGCGGGCCCGCTGATGACCGGCCAGGCGATGGATCTCGCCGGCCCGCAATTCTTCTGGGTCATCCTGGCGGTGCTCTTTGCGATCATCGCGGTCCATACCGGCTGGCGCATGTCGCAGCGTCCGGCCCCGGCCGGCGATGATTCCGCCTATGTCAGCGTGCTGCCGAACTCGTCGACCGTCGCCGTCGAGGCGGCCTATGAATGGTACACCGAGGCGGCGTCGGAGAGCGACGAGGAGGAAGGCGCCGAGACCAAATCGGACAGCGGCGAGGGCGCGTCGGAAACTGATGAGGCGGCCTCGGAGGGTGATGAGCCGGCTCCAGAGGCCGAGGAGCCGGCGCCGGAAAACCTGCAGCACAAGGAAGATTACGGGCCGGAATACGTGGACGACGACGGGACCCCGCCGCCCGAAAAGGTTAGGCCGATCATTTTCTGAGGTCATGTCGCCGGCTGGCGCCGGTTCGCCGTGCGCAAAGCCCACCCGGCGGGTTTCATCCCCCGGAACCGGCGCGGCTTTTTGGCTTTCGCCGTTTTCTCCACACGCCAGGAATGCTTGACTGTGCCGCCCCCAGGGGCTTGCCTTTCGGGGACGGCCCTTCTCCCCCCTGGCGTCGAAGAAGACGGAACATCCTTGAATGGCGACGACCGATCTCGCGAGCCGCGTTTACGATCACACCTGGAAGCTCGACCCGATCGTTCGCTCCCTGCTCGACACGGATTTTTACAAGCTCTTGATGTTGCAGATGATCTGGCGTCTGCATCGCGACACGCAGGTGACCTTCTCGCTGATCAACCGCACGCGCCGGGTGAAGCTCGCCGAAGAGATCGACGAGGCGGAGCTGCGCGATCAGCTCGATTATGCCCGCTCGCTCACCTTCACCAAGAAGGAGATGATCTGGCTCGCCGGCAATTCGTTTTATGGCCGCTCGCAGATCTTCGAGCCGGAATTCCTCGCCTGGCTCGCCAAATTTCGCCTGCCGGAATACGAGCTGAAGCGGGTGGACGGGCAGTTCGAGCTCGATTTCCACGGCCCCTGGACGCACACGACGATGTGGGAGATCCCGGCGCTCGCGATCGTCAACGAGCTCCGGTCGCGCGCCGCCATGCGCCCGATGGGACGCTTCGCGCTCGACGTGCTCTACGCCCGCGCCAAGGCGAAACTCTGGGACAAGGTGGAGCGGCTGCGCCAGCTGCCGAATTTGCGGCTCTCCGATTTCGGCACGAGACGGCGGCATTCCTTCTTGTGGCAACGCTGGTGCGTGGAGGCCTTGAAGGAGGGGCTGGGCGACGCCTTCATCGGCTCGTCGAACGTGCTTCTGGCGATGGATGCGGATCTGGAGGCGATCGGCACCAACGCGCACGAGCTGCCGATGGTGGAGGCGGCGCTGTCGCCCGACGACGCGGCGCTTCGGGGCGCGCCCTACCGGGTGCTGCGCGAATGGGAGACGCTCTACGGCGGCAATCTCCTGATCGTCCTGCCCGACGCCTACGGCACGACGGCGTTCTTGAAGAATGCGCCCGACTGGGTCGCCGATTGGACCGGCTTTCGCCCCGATTCCGCCCCGCCCATTCCCGCCGGCGAGGAGATCATCGCCTGGTGGCGGTCGAAAGGGCGTGACCCGGCGGAAAAGCTTCTGATCTTCTCCGACGGCATGGATGTCGACACGATCGAGGAGACCTACCGACATTTTTCCGGCAGGGCGCGCATGTCCTTCGGCTGGGGCACCAATCTCACCAACGATTTCCGCGGCTGCGCGCCGGAGCCCTGCGGGGCGCTCGATCCGATCTCGCTCGTCTGCAAGGTGAGCAGCGCCAACGGCCATCCGGTCGTCAAGCTCTCCGACAATCCGCGAAAGGCGAGCGGGCCGGAAGAGGAGATCGAGCGCTATCTGAAGGTCTTCGGCTCCAAGGGCCGCATCGACCGCGAGGTTTTCGTCTGAGGTTTTGTGAGAGCCCGCGCGGCTGCGTGGCGGGCCGACCGATCGGGCGCAATCAGCGCCGGCGATGCGTCGGGGCGTGAAAATCCGGCGGCTTGTTGGCGATCCAGGCGAGAAATTTGGCGATCTTCGGATGGGCGGAGAGGGGCGTTCCCTCCGCTTCGAAGCGGGCAAGATCCGCATTCGAGAAGACGGCGTGGAGCGTGCGGTGGCAGATCGGATGGATCGGCACCGTCTCCCGCCCGCCGCGGCTTTTGGGCACCGGATGATGCCATTCGACGCGTCGCCCGAGCGGGCGCCCGCACAGCCAGCAGGTGTCGGTCGAGGGATCGCTTGAGACCATGTGGCAGGCGAGATAGGTGCTCCGAGCCGCAGAATAAAGCGATCCGTGCCTCGAGACTGGGGGCGCCGACACGGATCCGACGCCCCCAGGGTGATTATGGCCGCCCAGACATGACCACCCAGGCGTGACTGCCCAGACATGACCGGCCCAGATATGACCGGGTGGTCAGGCGCGGCCGGACCCGATCTCTTCGTCGGACGGTGCCGTGTCGCGCTTGGCGAGATCGCCATGTCGCGTCCAGATCGTGCCGTCGATCTTGCCGGCGAGCTCCGGATAGAAGTCGTTGTCGAAGATCGGCTCCTGGCCCGCTTTCTTCTGCTTGAAGTAATCGTGCGTGAGCTTGGTGACCGTCCCGGACAGGGCGACGATGGCGATGAGGTTGATGGTGGCCATCAAGCCCATGGACGCATCGGCCGTGTGGAAGACGGTGCGCACCGATTGCAGCGATCCCCAGATCACCATCAGGAGCGCGGCGACGCGCAGGACGGTGAGCCCTCCCTTGCCGCCGAAACCGAGGAAGGTCATGGCGTTTTCGGCATAGGAGTAATTGCCGATGATGGAGGTGAAGGCGAAGAAGAAGATCGCCACGGCGACGAAATAGACGCCCCAATCGCCGATATGGGCGGAGAGCGCGTTCTGCGTCAGCTCCGTCCCCGTCACCTCCTGGCCGGGCGTGTAGACGCCGGACAAGAGGATCATCAACGCGGTCGCCGAACAGATGAGGAGCGTGTCGATGAAGACGCCGAGCGCCTGCACCATGCCCTGGCTGGAGGGATGATGCGGGTCGGGCGTGGCGACGGCGGCGATGTTCGGTGCCGAACCCATGCCCGCCTCGTTGGAGAAGAGGCCGCGTTTGACGCCGTTCAGCATGGCTGCGGCGATGCCGCCGGTGACGCCGCCCGCCACTTCCTCGAGCCCGAAGGCGCTTTTGACGATGAGCGCGAAAACCCCCGGCAATTCGGCATAGTGCACGATGAGCACATAGAAGGCGACGATGAGATAGGCGATCGCCATGAACGGCACCACGATCTCGGCCACCCGCGCCACCTGCCGGATGCCGCCGAAGATGACGATGCCGGACAGAAGGGCGAGGCCGAGCCCGATCCAGAGTTTCGGAATGCCGAAGGCTGCCTCCACCGCATCGGCGATCGAATTCGCCTGCACGGCATTGAAGACGAGGCCGAAGGAGAGGATCAGGAAGACCGAGAAAAGCCCGCCGAGCCAGGGCAGGCGCAGGCCGCGGGCGATGTAGAAGGCGGGCCCGCCGCGATAATCGCCGTCTTCGTTGCGCACCTTGTAGAGCTGGGCGAGTGTCGATTCCGCATAGGCCGTCGCCATGCCGACGAGCGCCACCATCCACATCCAGAAAATGGCCCCCGGTCCCCCGAGGGTCAAAGCGACGGCAACGCCGGCGAGGTTGCCGGTGCCGACGCGCGAGGCGAGCGACACGGTGAGCGCCTGCAAAGGCGAAATGCCGGATTTGTCGCTGGAGCGCGAGCCGCGCACGACACGCAGAAACTCCGGAAAATGACGAAACTGAATGAAGCCGAGCCTGAGCGTGAAGAACACTCCGACGGCCAAAAGGCCGTAAATGAGGACGTAGCTCCACAAAATGTCGTTGGTGAAATCGATAACAGCGTCCAGCATCCCATCCCCTCGCTGAGTGAGCCTGTTGTCGAGCCCGAGAAACCTGCGTGACGCAAAATTTCTTAGTCCGCAAAGAAGGTAAGTTTCGACAGCGGCGTGAGTTGCTTGGAGAAAGCTATAATGATGATAAAAACTGTCGAGGCGCCGCGGACGACGGCTTTTCAAGCCCCTGCCGGCAGCCAATACTGCATAGCCAAGTGACTGATCCGCAAAGGGTCGGTCGTGGACAGGCGGCCCAAGATCCGGCGCGAGAACGGTCCCGTTCGTGAGGCCGTGAAACGGCGAAAGAATCGTCCTAGTTTGCCGCCATGTCCTACCGCATCGTTCTCATCGATTTCGACGGCACGCTCGCCGACACCCGCCGATCGGTCGTTGCCTGTATGGGCCGGACGCTCGCCGAGTCGGGCTTTGCGATGCCGGAGGAGGAGAAGATCCAAGAGGTGATCGCGGCCGGCCTGCCGCTCGATGAGGCCGTGGCGGTCCTGGTGCCGCAATTGGCGCCGGAGGAGATCCCTCGCTGCGTTGAAACCTATCGCGACAAGTATCCGGCGATCGACGCCGAACATACGCAGCTTTTTGAGGGCGCACACGAGACGCTCGCGGCCTTGAACGCCGCGGGAATGGCGGTCGTGGTCTTGTCCAACAAGGGCGTGAGAGCCATCGAGGCGACGCTCGCCCGCTTTGAGATCGAGGTGAGCGCGATCATCGCCGCCGAGCCCGGCGCGCCGATGAAGCCCGATCCGGCGGTCTTTCATGAGCGGGTCGTGCCGCGTTTCGGCGCGCGGCCCCTCGGCGATTATCTGATGGTCGGCGACACGCGGGCCGACCTCGCCTTTGCGAAAGCGGCCGGCATCGCCGCCTGTTTCGCCCGCTACGGCTATGGCGATGCGTCAGACTGCCTGGCGCTCGCGCCCGAGCATGTCATTGCAACGCTCGGCGAGCTCAAGGCGCTCGTCTGCGGGCCGCCTGCGGTGACGGAAAAGGCGTGAATGAGGTCTGCCCGCCCCGCAGGCCGTTCAAGTCAGTTCAAATCAGTTGCAGCGTTTGATGACGAAGGTGAAGACGTCGCCCTCCGTGCGCGATTCCATCAGTTCGTGACCGCTCGTCTGGCAGAAATCCTGAAAGTTTCGGACGGTGCCGGGATCCGTCGCGACGACTTCGAGCGTGCTGCCGGAGGGCAGCTCTTCCAAGACTTTTCTGGCGCGCAAGAGCGGCAGCGGGCAATTGAGCCCTTTCGCGTCGAGAACCTGATCAGCCATGTTTTCCTCCCGCCGTCCGGGCGCAATACCGGCCAGGCGCAATGCCGGCCGGGCGCTTTGCCGGTAGGAATCAAATGGCCCCCGGCAAGGGGGTTGCCGACGTGACGCAATGGCACAGCGTGCCGTTTTCGAGGCTTGGACGCGGGTGCGGCGGAGGCCCGGCAGACGGCGGAGAGCGCCGGTTTTCTTGATGTGGCGGTGCAGACGGCGTCAGGCGCGGGCGGCGGCGGCCAGATCGAGATCGGCGATCAAAGGTAGGTGATCGGAGGCGCGCCGCCCGGCGGGGTCGACGAAGCTCTTTGCGATGAGGCCGGCGGGGCGCCCATAGATCCGGTCGAGCGACAGGAGCGGCAGATGCGCCGGAAAGGTTCGCTCCGGCGTGCGCTCGGGCAGGGCCTGAAGGAGAACCTGCCGCACGGCGCCGCGCCACTGCCATTCGTTGAAATCGCCGAGCATGATGGCGGCCGCCGCGTCCGGGCGGGTGAGTTCGGCGGCGAAGCGCGCCTGATGGCGCCTTTCGGCGAAGCCGAGACCGAAATGCGCGGCGACGACATGCAGCTTCCCGCCGGGCGTCTCGACAAGCGCGTCGATGACGGCCCGCCTCTCGCGGCCTTTGATGGAGATGTCATGGGTGTGGGTGCCGGCGAAGGGAAAGCGGCTGATCAGCATGTGGCCGAATTCGCCGTCCGGCGCGATGATCGTCTTCGCATGCGTCGCATGGGCGCCGAGCCCGTCGCTGAGCCCTTTGCCGAGCCCGGCGCCGAGCCCATCGCTGAGGCCGGCAGCGAGGTCGTCGAAGGCGGAGATCGCCTCGGCTGCGCTGCGGCGGGAATCGACCTCTTGCAGCGCGACGATGTCGGGGTCGTGCGCCGCGACGATTTCCTTGACGCGATCGAGATTGCGCCGTCCGCCCCAGGGGGCGCCGCCATGAATGTTCCAGGTCATGACGCGCAGCCGCGTCTTGGGCCCCGGCTTTTCTGTCGTTTCGGAAGGCTCTCGTGTCTGCACCTGGGCATACGCGGGGCCGGGCGCTGTGGTTCCGGGCGAGACTGCGGGCCTAGCCGCTTTTGCGGCGCCGATGCGGACTGCCCTTGCGCCGGATGCGCCCGAAGAGAGCGATCGGGCCGCGTGGATCGAACAAGCGGGTGCCGGGCATCAGCTTCTTGGCGCCGTGCGTCGTCACCTCGGGAAAATCGATGAGGCGCTTGTTGTGGGTGTTGAGCCGGTCGATCACCTTCACCAGCGTGCCTTCTTCCGCGCTCACCTGGGCGAGCGTGTCCGGCGTGCAATCGAGATGCTCGGCAAGCAGCCGGTCGCGCAATCGGTGGATGACCTTTTGGCAATCCTCGTCACGGGCTTCGATGGCGAGATCGCATTCCTTGTCGAGGCCGGTGGAGCGCCGGTTGAGATTGGAGGAGCCGACCCGCAGCAGCCGGTCGTCGATGATGAGGACCTTGGCATGCACCATGATTTCCAGATGCGGATCGACGGAGGCCACCGGATGGTAGATGCCGAACCGGCCATAGCGGTCGCACTGGCGCATGCGGCGGATCATGCGGTTCAGATTGCCGCCCATGAACCAGCCTTCGATCATGCCCTGATTGGCGCGCGTGATGACGGCGACGACCTCCGGCCCGTCCTTTTCGGCGAGCCGCGCTTCGAGGATATCGCCGACCTTGTCGTCTGAGAGATACTGGTTCTCGATATAGATCGTGTCGCGTGCCGATCTGAGCGCGTCGAAGGTGAGGCTCTCGATCTCACGCACCTCGCGCTCTTTCTCGATGGCGGGCACGGTGCGGGCGATGCCGATATCGATGTCGCTGAAATCCGGATCGAGATCCTCCGGCCAGAGATCTTCGATGCCGCCTGATTTGCCGTCTCCCGGCAGGTTTTCCGCCGCGGGAATCGCCGCTTTCTCCTCCGTCGCCGCCTCCCAATGACCGCGGGCGAGCTCGGCGATCGAGCGGGCGACGGGGCCGTCGACCATCATCACCATGTCGTGGATCGGATCGTAGGAATCGCCGGAGGTGGTGCGCCTGGCCGGCTCCTCCGGTCTATGGTGGCTCGTATCCCAGCGGTTGATGGTGAGGTCGATGCCGCCGACGAAGGCGAGCACGCCGTCGATGACGACGATCTTGCGGTGCTGCACGCCGTAGGCCGGGTGATGGTTGTCGAGATGCAGCGCAATGCGCGGATGCTCTTCCCAATCGGCGCCGACGATGAGCGGCAGGGTCGCGCTCGGCGTGTGCACCGGCGACAGGTTCCAGATCAGGATCTGGACCTGAAGGTCGTCCTTTTCCTCCACCAGCGAGCGCAGCAGCGTGCCGAGCGTTTCGGAGCCTTCCTTGTCGGGGCGCAATTGCGCGCTCGCGTCGAAGTCCCAGCCGATGATGAGGATCGAGTGCTTTGCCTTGCGCAACGCCTCGTCGAGACGGTGGAAATACGCGGCACCGTCGATGAGGAGGCTCGCGCGCCGCGCCTTGTCGATGCGCCAGCAATTGTGCCCGGGCTCCAGGATGGGTGCGAACGAGCTTGCGGACTGCCTGGCCTCGTCATCCGGAGATGGGCGGGCACGGGACATGTCGGTTTCGGTCGAGCTTTGCGGCAAAGGCATCCTCGAAAGCTTGAAAAATTGTGCTGATACGCACCTCATCTGCGGCGCCAAGAGATGAACGCAAGGGGGGCGCGGTTCGATCCTGGCGACTTTGCCGCGGTCTTGTTGGCTGCAGAAATCTCCTCGCCCTGCCGAAGCGCCTGCAATGTCTCGGCAAATTGCGGTTGCTGGGTTTTGGCCGCGAGGTTCGGAGGCGGGCGGGTTTGCTTTCCCTGTGTGCCTCATGATGGAATAGGCGAACAGAAATAGAGGAGAATGCCGATGCGAGGTCTCTGGCGAACCGCCCTGTTCGGGCTTTGCGCGCTTGCTCTGGCCGCCGGTTTCGTGCCGAGCGCCGAGGCGCAGACGCCCCCGAATGTTCTCATCGTCGGGCAGATCGCCGAGCCGAAATCGCTCGATCCGCACGCCGTTACCGCGTCGAACGATTTCCGCATTCTCGTCAATCTCTATGACGGGCTGGTGCGCACCAAGGACTGCACGCTGGAGCCGGAACCGGCGCTGGCGAAATCCTGGGAGGTGAGCGAGGACGGGCTCACCTACACCTTCCATCTGCGCGAAGGCGTGAGCTTTCACGACGGCACGCCGTTCAACGCCGAGGCGGTGAAGTTCAACTTCGAGAGGATGCTCGACGAGGACCATCCCTATCACGACACGGGACCCTTCCCGCTCGCCTTCTTCTTCTCCTCCGTCGACGAGATCACCACGCCCGACGACATGACGGTGGTCTTCAAGCTGAAGGAGCCTTATGCGCCCTTCCTCTCCAATCTCGCCTATCCGACGGGGCTCATCGTCTCGCCCGAGGCGGTGAAGGAATACGGCAAGGATGTCGGCCGCCATCCGGTCGGCACGGGGCCCTTCAAGTTCGAGACCTGGGATTCCAACACCCGCGTCGTGCTCTCCCGCAACGACGATTACTGGGATGGGGCGCCCTCGCTCGAGGCCGTCGTCTTCCGCCCGATCACGGACGCCAATACGCGCATCGCCGAGATGCTGTCGGGCGGTATCGACGTGATGGTGGAAGTGCCGCCGGACAACCTTGCGACGTTTGCCGACGATCCGACCTTCAAGGTCTACGAGCAGGCGGGACCGCATCTCTGGTACGTCATCTTGAACACCAAGGACGGGCCGTTTGCCGACAAGCGCGTCCGCCAGGCGGTGAATTACGCCATCAACAAGCGTTCGCTCGTCGACAACGTGTTGCAGGGGACCGCCGAGGTCGCCGCCGGCCCGGTGCCGCCGGCTTTCGCCTGGGCGCACAATGACGACGTGAAGCCCTATCCCTACGATCCGGAAAAGGCGAAGGCGCTCCTGAAGGAGGCCGGCGTGGAGAAGGCTGAGCTCACCTTCTACGTGACGGAAGGCGGCTCCGGCATGCTCGATCCCGTGCCGATGGGCACCGCCATTCAGGCCGATCTCGCGAAAGTGGGGCTCGATGCGAAGATCGAAAGCTATGAGTGGAACACGTTCCTGGCGCAGGTGAATCCGGGATTGGAAGGCAAGGCCGACATGGCCGAGATGGCCTGGATGACCAACGATCCCGATACGCTGCCTTATCTCACCTTGCGCTCCGACGCGCTGCCGGACGAGGGTGGCTTCAATTCCGGCTATTATTCCAACGAGAAGGTCGACGAGCTTCTGGAGAAGGCGCGCCGCTCCACCGATCAGGATGAGCGTGCCGAGCTCTACAAGGAGGCGCAGGTGATCATCCACGACGATGCGCCGTGGATCTTCATCGCCAATTGGAAGCAGAACGCCGTGACGACGGAAAGGGTCGGCGGCTTTTCGCTGCAGCCCTCCTTCCTGTTGCATCTGAAGGACGTGACGAAGCAGTGAGGCGCGTGGGAGCTCGCGGCTCGGCGTCGACATCGCCGGATCGGCCGACGGCCGGCCGGACGGGGTCGTGTGTTGCGTCGGGCGTGCTTCTTACGCCGTTCCTCTCCCCGTCGGGGAGAGGTGCCCGCGCAGCGGGCGGTGAGGGGGCGGGCTCGGAGCGTCCCAACCTCTCTCAATCTCGTCGAAACGCCGCGCCCTCACCCGCCAGCCCTCGCTCTGCTCGGTCTGCCTTCCTCTCCCTGCAAGGGAGAGGAAGGACGCCGTGCCATCGGGCCGCGCCGATGCACCATGTCCTCACCGTATCCGGTAGCCGCCCGGAGCAGCCCTTCGCTCAAAGGCGAGAAGAGCGCTCGGGCAATGGGGGAGGGCGGCGATGACTGCCTATATCGGCCGGCGGCTTCTCGCCGCCATTCCCGTCCTCTTCGGACTGTCGATCATCGTCTTCCTGATCATCGCGGCGATCCCGGGAGATCCGGCGACGGCGATCCTCGGCTCCTATGCGACGCCTGAGAATGTCGAGCGATTGAACCGTCAGCTCGGCCTCCACCGCTCTTTGCCGGAGCAGTATCTCGTCTGGATCGGCAATGTGCTGCAGGGCGATTTCGGGCGCTCCTATTCGCTCAACCGGCCGGTCATCGACGAGGTGCTGGAGCGCTTTCGCGCCACGCTCATTCTCGCCGGCACCTCGCTCGTTCTGTGCTCGATCTTCGGGCTTCTCGCCGGCATCGTTTCGGCCGTGCGCCAGTTCGGCTGGGCCGACCGGATCATCACCTTTCTGGTGCTGATCGGCATTTCCATTCCCTCTTTCTGGCTCGGGCTTCTCCTCATTCTCGTTTTCGCCGTCGATCTCCGCTGGCTGCCGGCAAGTGGCATGGAGGCGATCTATGGCGGCGGCGGGCCGCTCGATCTCGCCAAGCATCTGATCCTGCCGGCGACGACGCTCGCGGTCGTGGCGACGGGCGTGATTGCGCGCATGACGCGCGCCTCGATGCTGGAGGTTCTGCGCCAGGATTATATCCGCACCGCCCGCGCCAAGGGCTTGTCGGAGCGGCGGGTGATCTATCGTCACGCCTTCAAGGCGGCGCTCGTCTCCGTCATTCCGGTGATCGGCATTCAGGCGGGCTTCGTGCTCGGCGGCGCCGTCTACATCGAGACGGTGTTCCAGTGGCCGGGGATCGGCGACATGCTGGTGAAGGCGATTTCGACCCGCGACGTGCTCCTCGTTCAGGGCGGCGTGTTCGTCGTGGCGGCGAGCTACGTGCTCTTCAATCTCGCCGCCGACGTCGTGCAGGCGATGCTCGATCCGAGGCTGAAGCCATGAGCGTGGCGGAAGAGACCGGCGAAGAGGCCGCGCCCGCGGCAGCCGCACGCTCGTCCAGGCCCGCCTCCTGGCGGCTTCTCGCCAACAACCGGCTGGCGGCTCTGGGCCTCGTTCTTCTCAGCCTCGTCGTTCTGGTGGCGCTGGCGGCTCCGCTTCTGCCGCTTGCCCCGCCCGACGCGACGGCGCCGGCCGAACGACTGCAGCGGCCGCTCGCAGAGGGGCACCTTCTCGGCACCGACCATCTCGGCCGCGATATTCTTTCGCGCCTCGTCTGGGGGACGCGGATCTCGCTGGCCGTTGGCATCTCCGCCTCGCTGATCGCCGCCTTCTTCGGCTCGCTCATCGGGCTTGTCGCCGGCTATGCGGGCGGGCGCACCGACCATCTGATGATGCGCGGCATCGATATGCTGATGGCGTTTCCGTACATTCTCCTGGCGCTCGCCATCGTCGCGGTTCTGGGGCCGGGGCTGTTGAACGCGCTTTATGCGATCGCCGTCGTCAACATCCCCTTCTTCGCCCGCAACATTCGCGGCATCACGCTGGGGCTCGCGCGGCGCGATTTCGTCGAGGCGGCGAAGCTTTCCGGCAAGGGGCCGATCCGGGTGGTCGCGACGGAGATCTTTCCGAACGTCCTGCCGACGATCGTCATCGCGCTCTCGACCACGGTCGGCTGGATGATCCTGGAGACCGCGGGGCTCTCCTTTCTGGGGCTCGGGGCGCAGCCGCCGCAGGCCGATCTCGGATCCATGCTGGGCGAGGGGCGGAAGCTCCTCTTCACCGCGCCTTACGTGTCGATCATTCCGGGCGTGATGATCTTCATCATTGTGATGAGCATCAATCTTCTGGGCGACGGCATTCGCGACGTGCTCGACCCGCGCCTGCGCTCCGGCGCGCTCGCCCACCCTTCGGCACGCACGCAGGTGAAGCGGCGCAACGTGCCGGAGATGCCGGCGGAGCAGGACGGTGCGCTCGATGTCGTCGGGCTTCAGACCGAGTTTTCGATCGGGCGTGACGTCTTTCGCGCCGTCGGCGGGGTCGATCTGAGGCTCGGCAAGGAGGAATGCCTGGGGCTCGTCGGCGAATCCGGCTCCGGCAAATCGGTGACGGCGCTGTCGATCGCGAGCCTCGTGCCCTCGCCGCCGGGCGCCATCGTCGGCGGACGGGTGATGCGCGAGGGACGCGACGTGCTCGAAATGCGCGACGGCGAGCTCCGACGCCTGCGTGGTGGCGAGATCTCGATGATCTTTCAGGACCCGCTGTCGAGCCTGCATCCGCTTTTCACCGTCGGCGACCAGATCGCCGAGGCGGTGCGCGCGCATCAGCCTTTGAGCCGCGCCGAGGCCTGGGCGAAGGCGGTCGATCTTCTCGGCGCCGTGCAGATCCCGAACCCGAAAGAGCGGGCGAAGAGCTATCCGCACGAGCTGTCGGGCGGCATGCGCCAGCGTGTGGCGATCGCGATCGCCCTCGTCAACGAGCCGGAAGTCTTGATTGCCGACGAGCCGACGACGGCGCTCGATGTCACCGTGCAGGCGCAGGTTCTGAAGCTGCTCGACGATCTCCGCCACGAGAAGCACACCGCCGTGCTCTTCATCACCCATGATTTCGGCGTCGTCTCGGAAATCTGCGAAAGGGTGGCGGTGATGTATGCCGGGCGCATCGTGGAGATGGGGCGGACCGAGGAGGTGCTCGACGCGCCGGCGCATCCCTATACCCGAAAACTCATCGATTGCGTGCCGCTTCTCGACGATCCCGACCGGCGGCTCGATGCGATCGAGGGCCTGCCGCCGCCGCTCAACCGGCTGCCGGAGGGCTGCGCCTTCGCGCCGCGCTGCCCGCGGGCGCAGCCCGATTGCCGGGCCCGCGACATCCCGCTCGCCGAGGTGGCGCCGGGGCGCATGGCGCGCTGCCTCTATCCGCTCGTCGACGATGCGGACGCCTCTGCAGACGCCCCTGCAGACGCCCATGCGGAGGCGGGGCAATGAGCGCGCTTCTGGAAATGACGGGCGTCAAACGCTTCTTCGGCGGCGGCCGCACCCTGTTCGGCGCCGCACGCCCGCGCGTACATGCGGTTCAGGGCGTCGATCTCACCGTGAAGGACGGCGAGACGCTCGGGATTGTGGGGGAATCGGGCTGCGGAAAGTCGACGCTCGCGCGCATGCTCGTCGGCCTTGACCGGCCGTCGGAAGGTGAGATCACGCTCAAAGGCACGCCGCTCACCGGCTCTTTGGAGACGGCGCGCAAGATCCAGTATCTCTTCCAGGATCCGGTTGCCGCCCTCAATCCGCGCAAGACCATCCGCGCCATTCTGGAGGCGCCGATGATCCATCTTCTCGGCATGAACAAGGAGACGCGCAAGGCGCGGATG
Organism: Afifella sp. H1R; assembly: GCF_021462425.1. Lineage (NCBI taxonomy): Bacteria > Pseudomonadati > Pseudomonadota > Alphaproteobacteria > Hyphomicrobiales > Afifellaceae > Afifella > Afifella sp. H1R. The sequence goes on along the minus strand of NZ_JAKEDY010000002.1, from coordinate 320,464 downwards.
GACGAGCTGATGGAGGCGGTCAAACTCGCCTCCGATTTCCTCGACCGCTATCCGCACGAATTCTCCGGCGGCCAGGCTCAGAGGATCGGCATCGCCCGCGCGCTCGCGGCGGAAGCGGAGATCATCGTTCTCGACGAGCCGGTCTCCGCCCTCGATGTCTCGGTGCAGGCGCAGGTGCTCAATCTTCTGGAGGATCTGAAGGGGCGGCTCGGCCTCACCTATGTCTTCATCAGCCACGACCTCTCCGTCGTCGGCAATGTCTCGGACCGGGTGGCGGTCATGTATTTCGGCCGCATCGTGGAGATCGCCGAAACCCGCGAACTCTTCCGGCGCCCACGCCATCCCTATACGAAGCTTCTCTTCGATGCCGCGCCGGTGCCGGGGCAAAGGCGCATCCGCCGCGAGGTGGAGCTGGCCGAACTGCCCGATCCTCTGAACCCGCCGCCGGGCTGTGCCTTCGCGCCGCGCTGCCCCCATGCGCAGGCGAAATGCCGGGAAGAGCGGCCGACGCTCGAGGCCGACCGGCCGTCGGAGACGCAGGCGGCAGCCTGCTTCTTCCCGATCTCCGAGACACCCGCCGAGGCGGCGCGCGAAACCGCCTGAGCGGGCGGTCCTCCGACCCAGTTTTTAACGCTTCTGCAAATGCGTGGCGAAAGCGCGCATCAGCCCTCCGTCGCATTGGAGGGCCTCTCAGATCATAATATGAGAATAAGAGTCAGGATGAGGTCGGGCGGCCGAGCTGACCTGCGCATGCGCATCGTCAGCCTGCCGCCATCGTTGCAAAGCCCTTTCGGAAAGGACGCAATCGTGAAGGTTCGCCACGAGATGACAGTCGGAGCCGTTATCGCCGCAGCCGCGATCGGTTTCAGTTTCACGCCGGCTCTGGCGCATACGCCGCTTTTCTCCTGCTACGACAATGGTGACGGGACCGTCCTCTGCGAGGGTGGTTTCTCCGACGGTGCCTCGGCCGCCAACGTGCCGGTCAAGGTCCGGAATGGCGACGGCGAGACCGTCAGCGAGGGCAAGATGGACGAGAACTCGGAGTTCGAGTTCGACAAGCCGGACGGCGCCTATTCCGTCCTCTTCGACGGCGGCGAAGGCCACCAGATCGAAGTCCCGGGCGACGAGATCGTCGAATAGCGAAGCAATGCGGAGAACGACGATGAAGGCGACCTTATTCGCTCTTGCCGCCTCTGCGGCTTTTTTGGCGAGCCCGGCGCTGGCGCATTTCCAGCTCGTCTACACGCCCGAGGTGAACCTGGAAAAACCCGGAGATCTGCCGCTCAAGATGATCTTCTGGCATCCGATGGAAAACGGCCATGCCATGGATATGGGCGACCCGGAGGAGTTTTTCGTGGTCTTCAAGGGCGAGAGGCAGGACCTCGCTCCGACGCTGGAGCCGATCACCTTCCACGGTGCCGGTAACGAGGCGAAGGCCTTCGAGGCGACCGTGCCGGTGAAGCGCAACGGCGATTACATCTTCGCCCTGGTGCCGGCGCCCTATTACGAGCAGAGCGAAGACATCTACATCCAGCAGCTGACGAAATCCTTCGTCAACAAGGGCGGCATTCCGACCGGCTGGAACGAGCCGATCGGCCTTGCGACCGAGATCGTGCCCCTGAACAAGCCGACCAACATCGTCGCCGGTTCGACCTTCTCCGGTGTGCTTCTTTCTGAGGGAAAGCCGGTGCCGGGCGCGGAGATCGAGATCGAGTACATGGCGGCGGAGCCCGATATCGATGCCGACAGGCCGGGCGAGCCGACCGCCTCGCCGATGCCGGGCGGCGCCCTTGTCGCGGTGACCGATGCGGACGGCGAATTCACCTTCGGCGTTCCGAAGGCCGGCTTCTGGGGCTTCGCGGCGCTCGGTTCGGGCCCCGTGACCGAGCATGAGGGCAAGGAATTGAGCCAGGACGCGGTCATCTGGGTGCGCGCCTACGACCTCAACTGAAAATGATGTCCTCCCCGCCGCTTTGCCGGCGGGGAGGACGGTTCTGAGGGAAAACGGGTCGAGGATCGATATGAAAGGCCAGTTCTTCGGGATGCGCCGACTGCGCCGACGCCAGCGCCGACATTGCTCCGGGTTGGGCCAGGGGGCAGGCCAGGGCGGGATGCTTCAAGGCGAGGCGCCATGCGGCCGGGACGGCTTTTGCTCGCTCAACGATCTCGTGCCCGGAACCCATTGCCGGGTCGCCCGGCTGAAAGGCTGTGGCGCCATCCGCCAGCGGCTTCTCGACCTCGGCCTCGTCAACGGCGCCGAGGTGACGGTGATCAGGGCCGCGCCCTTGAACGATCCGATCGCGATCCGCGTCGGCAATGCGGTCTTGACGGTGCGTCGCGCCGAAGCGGCGACGATCGAGGTGGAACGTGACTGAGAAAACGGCCGGCGCGGCGGGGGCTTCGGGGCGGCGCCTGCGCGTGGCGCTCGCCGGGCAGCAGAATGCCGGCAAATCGACGCTCTTCAATGCGCTGACGGGTGTGGCGCAGCACATTGCCAATTATCCGGGTGTCACCGTCGACAAGAAGAGCGGCTTTTACCTCGACCACGGCCGGCGGGTGGAGGTGGTGGACCTTCCCGGCACCTACAGCCTGACGTCGTTCTCCCTGGAAGAGCGCGTCGTGCGCCGCTTTCTCTACGAAGAGCGGCCCGACGTCGTGGTCAACGTGCTCGATGCCTCCAATCTGCGCCGCGGGCTTTATCTGACGGCGCAGCTCATCGAGCTCGGCCATCCGCTCATCGTCGTCGTCAACATGATGGATGTCGCCGAGCGGCGCGGCCTCAAGATCGATCTGAATGCGCTGGCGCGGAAGCTGAAGGTGCCGGTCGTGGCCTCGATCGGCCGCAAGGGCGTCGGCCGCGAGGAGCTGCGCGCCGCGATCCGCCGCATCGCCGACGAGCCGGACAGCTCTCCCGCGATTTCCGATGCGCGGCTCGATTACCGCGCGCTCGAAGAGACGATCGGCTGGGTGGAGGAGCGGCTCGCCGATTCCTCCGGCCTCGATGCCGGCGCCGCCGTGCGGGGGCTCGCCGTCAAGCTCGTCGAAGGCGATGCCGAGGCGGTCCGGCTCGTGCGCGAAGATCCGCGTCAGGCCGTGTTCCTGGAGGAGGTCGCCGAGGCGCGCAAGAATTTCGAGACGGCGCATGATCTCTCGACCGGCGATCATGTCGCGGCCATCCGCGACCGCTTTGCGGGCGAGATCGTCACCGCCTCTGTGAGGGAGAGCCGCAAGGGTGCGGTCTCCGCGTCGGAGCGTGTCGACCGGCTGCTTCTGCACCGGATTCTGGCGCCGATCTTCCTCGTTCTGGTCGTCTGGGGGATCTACGAGATCTCCATCGTCCAGGGTTACGAGCTCACCAAGGTCACCTGGCCGTTTCTCGCCTCCCTGCGCAATTTCGCGGCGCAATGGCTGCCGGAGGCGGGTTTTCTCTACGACCCGCAGATCCGCTCGCTCGGCCTGTGGATGGTCGATTCCGCGAACACGCTTTTGAACTACGTGCCGATCTTCCTGATCCTCTTCGCGCTGATCGCGATTTTGGAGGATTCGGGCTACATGGCGCGGATCGCCTTCATTCTCGACCGGATCCTGCACCGCTTCGGCCTGCACGGGCAATCGACGCTGCCCTTCATTCTGGCGGGCGTCTTTGCCGGCGGCTGTGCCGTACCGGGCGTGATGGCGACGAAGGGAATCCCGGACGAGCGGGCGCGGCTTGCGACGATCCTCACCGTGCCGTTCATGAACTGCCTGGCGAAGATCCCGCTCTATACGCTTCTCATCAACATCTACTTCGTCGAGGCGAAGGGGCTCGTCCTCTTCTATCTGTCGACGATCACGATCTTTGCCGCCCTGCTCGTCGCCAAGCTCCTTTCCGTCTCCGTGCTGCGCCACAAGGAGACGGCGCCTTTCGTGATGGAGTTGCCGCATTACCATCTGCCGACGCTGACGGGGGTGGTGCGCCGTTCGATCGACCGCACCTGGCTCTACATCAAGAAGGTCGGCACGGTGGTCGTCGCCGTTTCCGTCGTCGTCTATGTGCTGTTGCAGTTTCCGGGCCTCAGTGCCGAACAGGAAGCCGTCTATGAGGGGCGAGCCGAGGTTGCGATCGCGGAGTTCTATGACGAGATGGCGGGCAATCCCTATCTCGCCGCCGTGCCCGATCAGGCGGCGCTCACCGGCCTCGTCAACGTTTACACCGATTACCGGACCGAGAAGCTGATGGCGCAGGGGGCGGAGGCCTCGAGTGCCGTCGATGCGCGCTACGAAACCCGCTATCCCGACTTCTATCCGTTCCTGAAACGCTCCTCCGACAAAGAGGCGCGCGCCGCAGAGCGGGCGCTGAAGACGCTTGCGACGACGCGCAAGACGCTGAGGCGCGAGATGAAGGAAGAGCGGATCGTCAATTCGCTCCTCGGCCAGGTCGGGCGCAGCCTCGAACCGGTGACGCAGTTCGCGGGCTTCGACTGGAAGATCAACGTGGCGCTGCTCTCGTCTTTCGCGGCGCGCGAGAGCTCGGTCGCGACGCTCGGCGTTCTTTTCCAGCCGTCGGATGGCGAGAACGACACGCTCGAAGAGCGCATGGGAACGGAGCAGCGCGCCGCCGGCTATTCGGCGCTCGGTGCCGTCGCGCTCATGCTCTTCTTCGCGCTCTATCCGCCCTGTCTCGCCACGACGATCATGGTGCGCGTGCAGACGCAATCCTATCGCTGGATGATCTTTTCGATCGTCTTTCCGACTTTTCTCGGCCTGAGCGTCGCGAGCGCCGTCTTCACGCTCGGCGGCATGTTCGCGCTGTCGGGGCTTGAGACGCTGACGATCACTTACTTCACGGCGTTCGCGGCGGTGATCCTCGTCGGTCTCTTCAAGCGCCCCTTCGGCCGGGTGCTGCCGCCACCGGGCTATTCGCCGCGAGGCGCCGTGTCATGAGGGGAGAGAGCCGATGAACGCCGAAACGCAGCCGGCGATCGATCTGAGCCGCGAGGCGGCGACGGGGGGCTTCGAATGGCTTGCCGTTGCAGCGATCGTGCTTCTGGCCGTCGTCTTTCTGAAGAAAAAGCTCTTCCGGCGGCGGCCGTCCTGTGTCGATTGCGTCGGCCGCGGCAGCTGCAAGGAGGCCTGTTTCGCCCCGCTTGCCGTGCCGGAGGCGGAGGCCAGTCGCGACGGCGGACATCATTCCGCGCATTCGCGCCCGGACCTCACACCGAACGGGTGATGCCGCCGTCGATGCGGATGTTCTGGCCGGTGATGTAGCCGGCCCCGTCGGAGGCGAGGAAGGCGATCGTCGCGGCGACTTCCTCCGCATGGCCGTAACGCCCCATCGGGATGCGCGCCCGCCGGTCTTCCTTTTCCGGCAGGCTGTCGATGAAGCCCGGCAGGACGTTGTTCATGCGCAGATTGTCGGCCGCATATTTGTCGGAGAAGAGCTTGGTGAAGGCGGCGAGCCCCGCCCGGAAGACGCCGGAGGTCGGAAACAGAGGATCCGGCTCGAAGACGGCGTAGGTCGAGATGTTGATGATCGTGCCGCCGCCAGATTTCAGCATGTGCGGCGTGACGAGGCGCGTCGGACGGATGACGTTCATCAGATAGACGTCGAGACCGGCGTGCCAGTCGTCGTCGGAGATGTCGAGGATCGGCCCCTTCGGCCCGTGCCCGGCGCTGTTGACGAGGACGTCGATGCGGCCGAAGCGCTCCATCGTGCCGGCGACGAGGCGCTCAAGATCTTTGGGCGACTGGTTGGAGCCCGTGACGCCGAAGCCGCCAAGCTCTTCTGCGAGCTTTTCGCCCTTGCCGGAGGAGGAGAGGATCGCGACGGAAAAACCGTCTTCTGCGAGCTTGCGTGCCGCCGCTGCGCCCATGCCGCTGCCGCCGGCGGTGATGATCGCGACTTTTCCGTCTGCCATGTCGGCCTCCTCGAGATTCGTCCCGCCGCTTATGGCATTGCGGCGTGGGCGGCGAAACGGTGTTCGGCAGGCGGCCGCGCCGCGAGCCGATCCGGAGCTTCAGGCGCTGCGACGGGCTGCCTCGATCGAGGCGAAGAGATTGAGAGCCTCCTGGGCTCCGAGTGCCTCGGAATAGAAGAAGCCCTGCGCCTGGTTGCAGCCCTGCTCGGCGAGAAGAAGACGCTGCTCTTCGGTTTCCACGCCCTCGGCCGTCACCTCCAGGCCGAGGCCTGCGCCGAGGCCGACGAGCGCTTTGACGATCGCGGCACTTTCCGGGTCCGTCGCCATCGAATGGATGAAGCTGCGGTCGATCTTGATGCTGTCGAGCTTGAAATTGCGCAGGTGATAGAGGCTCGAATAGCCGGTGCCGAAATCGTCGAGGGCGATGCGGACGCCGGCCTGGCGGAGCGTTCCGAGCGTCGCCTGCGCCGCGGCGAGGTCGCGCACGAGGGCGCTCTCGGTAATCTCCAGTTCGAGCCTTTCGGCCGGAAAGCCGGTGCGGCCGAGGAGCGCGATGACCTTGATGCCGAAATTCGGATCGCGCAGGAGAAGCGGCGAGACGTTGAAGGAGAGCATCGTCTTGTCAGGCCAGGTGGCGGCGTCGCGGCAGGCCTTGCTGAGAAGGAGGTCGGTCAAGGCGGCGATGAGGCCGCTGTCTTCGGCGACGGGGATGAAGCGATCCGGCCCGATCTTGCCGAGCTCCGGGTCGTCCCAACGCGCCAGGGCCTCGAAGCCTTTGACGGTGCCCGTCTTCATATCGACGAGCGGCTGATAGCTCGGCGTGATCTCCTGCTTTTGGATGGCCACGCGCAACGCCGCCTCGATGCGGCTGCGTTCGCGCACATGCTGATCCATTTCCTCTTCGAAGAAGCGCATGGCCGAATGGCCCTGGCCCTTCGCGCGGTAGAGCGCGATGTCGGCCTTGCGCAAGAGCTCGGCCGGCACGCCGCCGTCCTGGGGCGTGAGCGAGATGCCGATCGCCGTGCCGACCGCGTGTTCCCCGCCGCCCGCGCGGATCGGCGGGGTGAGCGCGTCGATGATGCGCAGGGCGAGACCGGTCGCCGCTTCGGCGCCCGAAATATGCGTGGCGAGCACGGCGAATTCGTCGCCGCCGAGACGCGCCACGAGATCGTTGCCGCGCACCGCTCGGCGCAGCCGGGCCGCCACCTGCATCAGGACTTCGTCGCCGGCCGCATGCCCGAAGACGTCGTTCACCCGCTTGAAGCTGTTGAGATCGAGCATCATCACGGCATGGCTCGCATCGCTTCCGGGCGGCGAGGCCGCGGCCTCTTTCAGCGCGGCGTCGAACTGGCGGCGGTTGGGCAGGCCGGTCAGCGCGTCATGAAAGGCGAGGCGCTGGATTTCCCGCGCCGTGCGGGCTTTTCGGGCGGCTTCCTGGCGCTCGCGGATCATGCGGCGGACGGCCCAGACGAGGCCGAGCAGGAAGACGACCGAGACGGCGATCAATTCGTCGCGCTCGATGCTCATCTCCGCCGGCGTGTTGCCCGCCGCGTTCGCAAAGATGTCGATGACGATGCCGACATAGAGCATCGCAAGCGTGGCGATCAGGACGATCGAAAAATCGATGAAGCGGAATTTATGGCGGAGCACGAAGGCGATGGTCCTCTTCACGGATGGTCCGGACATGAAAGGTTTCAACCCACAATGTTCTTTTTCGCTCCATACGGACAATCGATGAACGGGGTCTAAAAGGCGCGCGCACCACGTGCCTTCAACGGAGCTGAACGGGAGTTCTAGCCGGGAATCGCTTGTGGGGGCCTTGTCGCCCTGTGCCAGCTCGGCTAGCGCGCCGCGGATTGCGGCAGCACGAAGGGGCCGGGCGGAACGACGCCGACGCCGAGCCGGCATTCGAAGACGTCTTCCAGAAGGTCGTCGATCATGACCTCGGCCGGTGAGCCGATGGCGCGCGCCCGCCCGTCATGCATCATCACCACCTTGTCGGCGAACATGGCCGTGAGGTTGAGGTCGTGGAGAACGGCGAGGACGCCGCCGCCCGCGGCTGCGAACTGGGCGGCAAGGCGCATGATCACGAGCTGGTGGCGGATATCGAGGGAGGAGACGGGTTCGTCGAGGAAGAGCCAGCGCGGTTCGCCGTCGGCGATCGGCGCCCAGACCTGGCAGAGGACGCGGGCGAGCTGCACGCGCTGCTGCTCGCCGCCCGAGAGCTCCTGATAGAAACGCCCGGCAAAGCCTGCAAGATCGACGCGCCGCAAGGCTTCCTCCGGCAGCCGCCTGACCTCTTCGGGCGGCAGTCTGGCCGAGGCGCCGTTGAGACCGAGGCCGACGACCTCGCGCACCGTGAACGGGAAGGAAAGGGCCGTCGCCTGGGGCAGCACGCCACGGAGAGCGGCAAGCTCGAAGGGCTTCAGGGCGCGGCTGTCGCGGCCGTTGATGCGGATCGTTCCCGTCGAGGCGAGCTCTCCGGAGATGGCGCGCAAGAGCGTCGTCTTGCCCGAGCCGTTCGGTCCGACGATGACGGTCATGGCACCGGCCGAGGCGGTGAAGCCGACATCGCTCAGGATCTGGCGCCGCCCCAAAGTGACGCAGAGCTCCTCCACTTCGATCATTTTCGCCCTCACAGATCGAGCACGCCGCGCCGGCGCAGCAGGATCCACAGGAAGAAGGGCGCGCCGACCGCGGCGGTGACGATGCCGATCGGAAATTCGGCCGGGGCGACGATGGTGCGGCTGATCGCGTCGGCGAGAAGCAGCATGACGGCGCCGAGAAGCGCCGAGGCCGGCAGCAGGTAGCGGTTGTCCGGCCCGATCAGAAGCCGCAGGAGATGCGGCACGACGATGCCGACGAAGCCGATGCCGCCGGAGACGGCGACGGAGGCGCCGGTCGCAGCCGAGACCGTGACGATGGCGATGAGTTTCATGCGCTGCACGGGAATGCCGAGATGATGGGCCGCCGCCTCGCCGAGCGCCATGGCGTTGAGGGAGCGGGCGAGAAACGGTGCGGCAAGAAGGGCCGCGACGATGATCGGGCCGGCGGCGGCGATCTTGACCCAGCTGGCGCCGGCAAGCGAGCCGAGCCCCCAGAAGGTGAGGTCGCGCAGCTGCGCGTCATTGGCGAGAAAGACGAGGATGCCGGAGACGGCACCGGCGAGCGCCCCGAGCGCGATACCGGCCAGGAGCATGGTGGCGATCGACGTCTGCCCGCGGCGGGTCGCCACCTGATAGAGGATCCAGGTGGTGAGGAGCCCGCCGAAGAAGGCCGCAAACGGCAGCGCGTAGATGCCGAGCGGCGCAATCACCGGAGCGAGCACGCCCGAGCCGAGAACGATGATGACGATCGCTCCGAGACCGGCCCCGGCCGAGACCCCGACGAGGCCCGGATCGGCGAGAGGATTGCGGAAAAGCCCCTGCATGACGGCGCCGGAGACGGCGAGCGACGCGCCGACGAGGCTGCCGAGAACGGCGCGGGGCAGGCGGATATCGCCGATGATGAGCCGGTCGCGCGCCGACACCTCGCCGCCGCCGAAGACGAGATCGCGCAGAAGCGGCAGGGGAGAGACGTCGGAGGCGCCGGCCGTCAGGCTGAAGAGGAAAGTGGCGCCGAGAAGAAACGCCAGAAGAACGATCGTCGCCCTCGCCACGAAGGAGCGATCCCCGACGGGCAGCGACCGGCGCTTCGCCGCCGCCGGCAGAAGGATGTCGAGCGTCATGGCAGGCGTCCTCAGTTGGAGGCCGGCGCGCCGTAGAGCGCCCGGTGGAGCTCGCGGGCGGCGGACGCCGCGCGCGGACCGAAGCCGAGAAGATAGAGCCCGTCCATGCGGATGAGGTTTTTCGCCTCGCCCGCCGGTGTCGCGGCGAGGGCCGGATTGGCGAAGACCTGATCGGCGCCGATGCCGTGGCTTGCGCCCTGCGCCATCATCAAAACCGCGTCGGGCGCCGCATCGAGGACGGCTTCTTCGGAGAGCGCCTTGTAGCCTTCGTAGCCGGAGATGGCGTTTTCGCCGCCGGAAAGCCGGATCATCGCGTCGGCGGCCGTGCCGGTGCCGGCCGCGAGGAGCTTTCCGCCCTGCATGGAGAGGAGGAAAAGGACGCGCTTGGGCGAGGAAACGGCGGCGGTCTCCTGGTCAAGCGCGTCGAACTCGCCGCCGACCTCATCGGAAAGCGCCTGAGCCTCTTCTTCGGCGCCGAGCGCTTTCCCCACCTCACGGATCTTGGCGAGCACGCTGTCGCGGTCATAGCCCTCGTCGATGGTGACGAAGGGCACGCCGGATTCCTTCAAGACGTGCACGGCGTCGGGCGGGCCGCTGCCTTCGATGGCGAGGATGCCGCCCGGATTGACGGAGAGAACACCCTCCGGGGCGAGCTGGCGCATATAGCCGACATCGGGAAGGGCTTTGGCCGCCTCCGGATAGGTGCTGGTCGTGTCGCGGGCGACGAGCCTGTCCTCCTCGCCGAGCGCATAGACGATCTCGGTGATCGATCCGCCGATGGCGACGAGCGAGGCTTTTGGCGCAAAGGCTGCCTGCGTCTGTGCGCTCGCCGTATCCTCTGCCGCGGCCGGGGCGGCAAAGAGGGCGAAGCTGAGAAGCGCCATGGCAAGCGCGCGAGCTTTGACGCGTCCCGCCTTCAGTCCGCGCGCGTCCCGACTTGGCGATCCGCATCTTGGCGATCCGCGTCTTGGCGATCCGCACCTTGCCGATCCGGTCCCTGTCCTGTCCGTCATGGCCGTCCTCAATCCGTTCGATGTCGTCGGTTCGATGTTGGGGGCATCCTAACTTCCTTGCCAAAGAATGTTGACAAAAAAAATCAGACTTTCTACGCAGCTCATATATGACGTGAAAAGTCAGGTTTTAGCGCGGGCGTCACCGACCGCAAGAGGAGTAGGGCATGGGCTGGGGTAGGCGTGAGGACGAGGGCGGAAGGCGCGGCTGGGGTTATCGGCCGAAATGGCATGGCGCATTGCTGGCCAGTGCCGCGTCGCTGGCGCTGTCCGCTCCGGGCTTTGCGCAGGAGGCGGCGGTCGCAGAGCGTGACGCGTCCGAGGCTGCGCAGGAGGCCCAGCCGAAGGTGACGACGCTCGACGAGATCACCGTCATCAGCCGCACCGGCGAAAGCGCCATCGAGACCATGGCATCGGTGAGCCGGCTCGGCCAGGAAGAGCTCGATCGCAAGATGGCGACGACGCCGCTCGAAATGCTGCAGGGCGTGCCGGGTGTTGCCGTCCAGGCCGATTCGAGCCGCCTGAGCTCCTCCGTCAACATTCGCGGCCTGCAGGATTTCGGCCGCGTCGCCGTCATCGTCGACGGGGCGCGCCAGGATTTTCAGCGCTCAGGACACGGCACGCAGAGCACCTTTTGGATCGACCCGATGCTGGTGAAGCAGGTCGATGTCATCCGCGGTCCCGTCGCCAACACCTATGGCTCCGGCGCGATCGGCGGCGTCGTCATGTTCGAGACCAAGGATGCGCGCGATTTTCTGAAGGAATGGGAGCGATACGCCATTTCCTTCACCGGTCAGTACGAGACCAACGGCAATGGCTGGACGATGAGCGGGACGGGGGCCGCCCGCATCAACGACAATATCGACGTTCTCGGCAATCTCGTCTGGCGCGACTATTCCGAATATGACGACGGCCATGGCGACGAGGTGTCGGGCACCGGCTTCGACGTCTTGAGCGGCATGCTGAAGACGAGCATCCGCCCGAACGATTACAGCGAGCTGCGTCTCGGCTGGATCGGCACCGACGACGGCTGGGAGGAACGATCCGGCGCCTCCGATCTCGATCTGACGCAGAACACGCTGACGGCGCGCTACGCGCTCGACGACCCGGACAATCCCTGGATCGACCTCCACATCAACGGCTCCTGGAACCAGGCGAAGCTCGACCAGGAATATCTGACGGATGTGCGCCAGTTCGACCCCGTGACGGGCGAGGTGATCAACGTTCCGGCGGGCTCCAAGACCAGCTACGATCTCGACACCTACGGGATCGATCTGTGGAACACGTCGCGCTTCGACACCGGCGCGCTGGCGCACGAGCTCACCTATGGCGGCGACTGGCTGAAAGACGAGGTGACGACATCGAGCCCGCTTGGCGGCAGCGATGTCTATACGCCCTCCGGGGATCGCAAGGTGTGGGGCGCCTATGTCCAGGACAAGCTCACCTGGCACTGGTTCGAGGTCATCGGCGCCCTGCGCTACGACAGCTATGAACTCGACGGCACGGATGTCGACAGCGACGGCGACCGGCTGTCGCCGCGCCTGACCGTCGGCGTCTCGCCCTTCGAAGGGCCGGTCCTCGGCGGGCTGCAGGTCTACGGCACCTACGCGGAAGGCTACCGCTCGCCGACGACGACGGAGACCCTGATCAGCGGTCTGCATCCTTCAGGCGTCGCCTTTCCCTTCCTGCCCAATGCCGATCTGCGCCCGGAGACCGGCAAGACCTGGGAATTCGGCGTCAACTATCGGCGCGATTCGCTCTTCGTCGCCGACGATCGGCTGCGCCTGAAGGCCGCCTATTTCAACAACGACGTCGACGATTTCATCGACGGGCAGACGCTGTCGGCCTTCGATCCGACGAGCGGCTGTCCGCTGCGGCCGGATTTGTTGGGCAGCCCGACCTATGCGCCGATCTGCTTCCAGTACCAGAACTTCGCCGAGGCGCGGCTGCACGGCTTCGAGCTCGAAGCCGCCTACGATGCCGGCTGGATTTTCGGCGGCCTGACGGCCTCCATCATCGACGGCTGGCGCAAGGCGGATGGGGTCAAGGAAGACATCGTCTCCATTCCGGCGTCGCAGCTCGGCGGCTCTCTCGGCTTTCGCCTGCTCGAACAGCGCCTCAGCTTCGGTGGCGAGGTGGAGCACAACATCGCCCCGGACGGGGCGGAATACGCCAAGGATTATACGCTCGTGAACGCTTTTGCGCGCTACGACGTGAACGAGAACTTCCGCGCCAGCCTGCGTGCGGAGAACCTTTTCGATGTGCGCTACGCCAATCCGCTCAACGCGACCACGACGTCGGTCGTCTACGAGCCCGGCTTGAGCGTGAAGCTCGGCGCCACATTGCGTTTCGGTGGCTGACTCGGACGGCCAGCCGCCGGACAGAGGAGGCCCGCGGGGACGGTGAGGCTCATCCCCGCGGGCCTTCCGCAGCCGCTTTAAGCGGCCGCAAAGATGAGAATTGGGGGCAGAGATGGAGAGCGTTCAGATCACGGCGCCGGCCGCGCGGCGCATGCAGGAATTCTTCGCCGCCGAAGACGGCACGCCGCTGCGCAACGCCTTTGGTGCAAAGCGCGTGGTGCATCCCTCCTTCGGCGCGCAGAGGGTGCCGGAGGAGAGCCGGGAGGCGACGTGGCGGGAGCTCACCCGCCGGCCGCGCGCCCGCAACGGCGTCGCCTATCTGCACGTACCGTTCTGCGAAAACCATTGCCTGTTCTGCGGCTTCTATCAGAACGCCTGGAGACCGGAGGCCGGCCCCGCTTATGTCGACGCGCTGATTGCGCATTTGAAGCGCGATGCCGATCTGCCCTATCAGGCGGAAGGCGCGCTCGACGCGGTCTATTTCGGTGGCGGCACGCCGACCGTCCTCTCGGCGCCCGATCTTTCCCGGCTCATCACCGCGGTGCGCACATATCTGCCGCTCGCGCCCGATTGCGAGATCACGGTGGAGGGGCGGCCGCGCAGCTTCGATGACGACAAGATCGCGGCGATTTTCGACGCCGGTGCCAACCGCGTCTCGCTCGGGGTCCAGACCTTCGACACGCGCCTCCGCCGCTCGCTCGGCCGGCGCGCCTCGCGCGAGGAGCTGATCGCGTTTCTCGACCGGCTGGTGAAAGCCGATGGCGGCGCGATCGTCGTCGATCTCATCTATGGTCTGCCCGGCCAGACCCTCGAGGCCTTTCGCAACGACGTGGAGACGGCGATCGCCATCGGTCTCGACGGGGCGGATGTCTATTCGTTGAAGCTCATCCCGCATGCGCCGCTGCGGGCCGCGATCGACAAAGGCAAGTTCCCGCCGATGGACCGCGCCGAATTCGGCCTCTTTTATGCCGAAGCGAGCGAGGTGTTTGAACGGGCGGGCTGGCATTCGATCTCCACGACGCATTGGCGGCAAGGCGAACGCGAGCGCAACATCTACAACCACGCCGTCAAATCGGGGGCGGAATGCCTCGCGTTCGGGGCGGGCGCCGGAGGCTCTCTCGGCGGCTATTCCTATGGCATCGGCGATGATCTGCGCGCCTATCAGGAGGCGATCTCAGCGGGTCATTGCGTTGTCGGCCGGCTGACGCGGCAGCCGGAGAACCACGACCTCTTCAGCCTGATCAAGAGCGAGATGGAGCTCGGGCGGCTCAACGTCGCCTGGCTGTCGGCGCAGCTCGAACGCCGCGCCGGGCTTGAAGGCGACGTCGTGCTCGCGCCCCTCTTCGCCCAATGGCAGCGGGCGGGGCTGGTCGAGGCGGACAAGAGCCGGCTCCGCCTGACGCTCGCCGGCCGCTTCTGGCAGGTGACGCTGACGCAGAACCTGTTGGAATGGCTTCAGGCGCAATTGTGCGAGGCCGAGACGGCGGGCGGATGACGCGCCGGCCGCCGAAAGGCCGGCACGCCCTCAGGCGCGCTCGAAGCCGCGGCGGCGATCGAAATCCGTGACGATGCGGTCGGCCTCGTGCTGCTCCCAGCGCGCGCTATGGAGGTAATGCTCGATCACCTCCTCGCCAAAAGCTTCGCGCAGCATTGTGGAGCCTTCGAGCGCGGCGATCGCCTCGCGCAGCGTCTTCGGAACGTCGCGATCCGCGCGGTCGTCGGCGCTGTAGGCGTCGCCCAGAAACACCTCTTCGAGCGGCATATTCTTTTCGATGCCGTCGATCCCGGCCGCGATCAGGGCCGCGAAGGCGAGGTGAGGATTGAGATCGGCCCCGCCGATCCGGCATTCGATGCGGATCGCCTTGCCGTTTTCGCCGCACAGACGGTAGCCGGCGGTGCGGTTGTCGAGCGACCACAAGACCCGCGTCGGCGCGAACGTGCCGGCCGTGAAGCGCTTGTAGGAATTGACGTAGGGCGCCAGGAAATAGGTGATCTCGCGGGTATGGGCGAGGAGGCCCGCCACATAGGCGCGCATCGTCTTCGACATGCCGTGTTCGCCGTCCGGGTCGAAGAAGACCGGCTCGCCCGACAAACTCGTCAGCGATTGATGGATGTGCGAAGAATTGCCGGCATGATCGGTGTCCCACTTCGCCATGAAGGTGATGGCGCGGCCCTTCTGCCAGGCGATCTCCTTGACCGCATTCTTGATGATGGCGTGGCGGTCGGCCATCGTCAGCGCATCCGAATAGCGGACGTTGATTTCGCCCTGGCCGGCATCCGCCTCGCCCTTGGTCGCTTCCACCGGCACGTCGGTGCCGGCGAGGCTGTTGCGGATGGCGCGCATGACATCTTCCTCTTTGGAGCTCTGGAAGATGTTGTAATCGCCGTTATAGGCGCTGAAGGTGTTGAGCTTCTGGAAGGCGGACGCTTCCGCCTCTTCATAGCTCTCCCGGAACATGAAGAATTCGAGCTCCGAGGCGGTCATGGCGCGAAGGCCCAGCGCCTCCAGGCGCTTCAGCTGCTTCTTCAACAGCGCGCGCGGCGAATGCGGCACCTCCTCCAAGGTTTGCGGATCGAGGACGTCGCAGATGACGAGCGCCGTCGCTTCGAGCCAGGGCACACGCCTGAGGGTCGCAAGATCCGGCCTCATGACGTAATCGCCGTAGCCCGTCACCCAGTTCACCGACCGGTAGCCCTCGACGGTGGTCATTTCGAGATCGGTCGCCTGCAGGTAGCTGCAGGAGCGGCTCTCCTTCCAGGCGTGGTCGAGGAAGAAATCGACATGAAAGCGCTTGCCCATGAGGCGCCCCTGCATGTCGATCTGCGCGGAGAGGACCGTATCGATCTCCCCGGCCGCAGCAAGGGCCCTCAATTCCTCCAAAGTGAGCCTGCCGCTCATGCCGGTTTCCTCTGTGTTATCTGTGCCGTGGCGGGGATCATCCGCCGCGCGGACCTGAAAGCGTCGCCTGTGTGCCCTGCGGGACGATTGACGATGCCGCGGACCACGCCCTATCCACCAGCCAGCCGCCTCCCGCAAGCCTTGCAGGCACGTCCCTTCGTAGGGCCTTTGCGGTGCTGGCCGGGCCGCACGAAGGAGGCAGAGAAGGCGCATGTCCAAGACCACCCAGGCGACGCTGGCGCTGAAGCGGGCGGGCGTCGCCTTCGCCGTGCATCTTTACGAATATCATCCCGACGCGGCGCGCATCGGCCTGCAGGCGGCCGAGGCGATCGGCGCCGCGCCGGAGCGCGTGCTGAAGACGCTGATGGTGGAGGTCGATGGCAAGCCCGTCTGCACCGTCATTCCCTCCGACCACGAGCTCAGCATGAAGAAGGTCGCGGCGGCCTTCGGCGGCAAGCATGCGGAGATGATGAAGCCGGAGGCGGCGGAGCGGCTGACCGGCTTCCATGTCGGCGGCATCAGCCCCTTCGGGCAGAAGCGCAAGGTGCCGGCCGCGATCGAAGAGGCGGCGATGGCGCATGAACAGGTCATCATCAATGGCGGCCAGCGCGGCGTCATGGTGGAGCTCGCACCGGCCGATGCGCTCAAAGCCCTTGGCGCCAAGGCGGCGGCGCTGATTGCCTGACCGCGTTCCGGTTGCGGGAAGCGGTGGACGAGGCGGTAGGCAGGGCGCGGCCGGCATGCTAGACAAGTTCCTCTTTCGTTCCTGACGGAGCCGTTGATGGTCCGACGCGCCGGCAGTGCCGATCTGCCGCTTCACAATGGCCGTGTCCCGGCCTGGCTCGGGCAGAGGATGACGGCGCTCGGCACGGTGATGACGGAGGCGATCGTCCACCATTACGGCCGCGACGAATTTCTGCGCCGGCTCTCCCATCCCTTCTGGTTTCAGTCCTTCGGCGCCGTCATGGGGATGGACTGGCATTCCTCAGGCATCACCACCTCCGTCATCGGCGCCTTGAAGCGCGGGCTCGCGCCGCTTTCGGGCGAGCTCGGGCTGCATGTTTGCGGCGGGCGCGGCCGGCATTCGCGCAAGACCCCCGACGAACTCGTTTCGATCGGTGGGCGTGTCGGCTTCGACGGGACGGCGCTTTCGCGCGCGAGCCGCCTTGTCGCCAAGGTCGACAGCGCCGCGCTGCAGGACGGGTTCGACCTCTATCTGCACGGTTTTATCGTCACCGACGACGGCAAATGGGTGGTCATTCAGCAGGGGATGAACGGCGAGACGCGTCTGGCGCGCCGCTATCACTGGTTGTCGGAAGACCTGACGAGTTTCGTCGATGCGCCGCATGCGGCGATCGAAGGCCGCAATCAGGGCAGAATCGTCAATCTCGCCGACCGCCGCGCGGCCGCCTCGCGCGAGCGCCAGATCGATCTTCTGCGCGATGTCGGCGTCACCGGCATCGTCCGCGAATTTGCCGCCCTCGAGGGCAGGCCCGAGCCTTCGGCGGCCGAGGAAGAAGCGCCGCTTCTGCCGCATCTCATAATGCCCGCGCACCACGATGTGCGCCCGAAAGATGTGGTGAGCCGGCGCCTCCATGGGGCGCTGGCCGCCGCCGCCGAATGCGGGCCGCAGGATTTTTCCGAGCTGCTTCTGACGCCGGGCGTCGGCGCCCGCACGGTGCGCTCGCTCGCCATGGTGGCGGAGGTGGTGCATGGCGCGCCCTGCCGCTTCACCGATCCCGCCCGCTTCTCGCTCGCCCATGGCGGCAAGGACCGGCATCCCTTTCCGGTGCCCACAAAAGTCTATGACGAGACGATCCGCGTCATGCGGCGGGCCGTCGATCGGGCAAAGCTCGGCCAGGACGACAAGCTCGACGCGATCAAGCGCCTCGACCGCGAGGCAAGGCGGCTCGAAGCCGTGGCGGACGGCCCGACGCTTGCCGAATATACCGGCGAAGAGATGCGCCATGCGGTCGCCTATGGCGGGCGCAGCGTCTTCGGCTGGGAAAGCGAGGTGCAGGCGGCGGCACGGCGGCCGGGGAACGCCAGGAGCGAAGGCGCGCCCGCGGCCAAGCCCGCGCGCGGAAAGAAGGCGGCGCGCGGAAAGAAGGCGGCGCCTCCGGCGGGCGATCTCTTTGCGGACGATCTTTTCTCCGCTGATTCTTCTGGGGCTGATCTTTCGAGCGCCGCGCCCGCGCGAGGCCGGCGACGGCGCTCTGGCTGAGCGTGACCCTTGCGCGAGGGACGGAGGCTGCCGCCGCGACACCGATGCGCTATGGAACGGGGCGCAATCTAAGGCGCAGGCAAGCGGAGAGGACGATTTTGACCACCATCTACGGCATCAAGAACTGCACGACGATGAAGAAGGCGCGCGCCTGGCTCGACGAACATCAGGTCGATTACGCCTTCCACGATTACAAGACGGCGGGGATCGAGGAGCCGCGGCTTCAGGGCTGGGCGGATAGGGCCGGCTGGGAGAAGCTCCTGAACCGCGCCGGCACGACGTTCCGCAAGCTGCCGGACGAGAAGAAGGCGGATCTCGATCGCGACAAGGCGATCGCGCTGATGCTGGAGCAGCCCTCGATGATCAAACGCCCGGTTCTGGAGGCGCCCACCGGGCTTCTCGTCGGCTTCAAGCCGGAAGAATACGAAAAAGCGCTCGGGTGAGAGAACGCCTTCCGCCGTCGATGCGGCCGGGGCCGTGCCGGCGGAGGGCGTTACGAGACCCGGCGTTGCCTGGCTTTCGCGGCGGGTGAGGCCCGCTCATCTGTCGGCGTAGTCGAGATTGCCGAAGACGCGCTGATCGAAGAGGCGTGCGCAGGCGCCATCGCAACGATCAATCGCCGTGAGTGCGGTGCCGATCGTGTGGATGGAAGACACCAGGATGACGATCAGGGTGCCGGCTGCCGTCATGCGCCAGGCGACGAGATAATAATCGCTGCGAATATGCCTGGCCTCGTCGAGCTCGGGGGCCGTGCGGTCGCCGTCGGACCATTTGAGATGGATGACCCTGAGCAGGCAGAGGGAGGACAGCAACAGGAGAATGAAGACGACGTCGAGCGACAGGTGAAGAAAATTGAGCGGGATATAGCCGAGCCAGATGGAGAGGGCCGCAAGCAGGATGGCATTGAACGACAGAAGGCAGGACGCCTTCCCATCCAATATGGTCAAAAGCTCATATTGGTGCGTCAGGAAGCTTCCCGTGTCGTTGTGCAAGGCGACCTCCGGCAAGGCTCAGCAAGGCATTTGAATAATAAATTAGAAAAATATTAATAAATGTGGCGCCCCCGCACAAGATTGCCTCTGCCCCGCCGTTCGCGGTGCACGCCATCCGGTGCGAGGCCGTCTTGAGTTTTTCCGCACGCGTCAGAATCGGATCACGGCAGCTGCGGCCACATTGAGCCGGGTGCGAAGTGCCTGAAACTGTCGAGAGGGAGACGGGAGAATGGTGCCCAGGGGCGGATTCGAACCACCGACACGCGGATTTTCAGTCCGCTGCTCTACCAACTGAGCTACCTGGGCATGGCCGGCGAGGCGAAGAGCCTCCGGCGGCTCGGGCGATCAGCCCGAAGCGATCGGCCTTATAGGAGACGTCGCCGCCGCTGTCCAGCCGTCTGGCGCGTTAAGGCGCGGATCGTTGTCGCGTCGCCGTCGGCACGCTTTTGGCAGCGCGGCGGGGGCCGCCCTTAAAGCTAATTTTACGCCGCTGCGTCCAAGGAGAGTGCGGGGGGCAGCGAAGCGATGGGCGATCTCGCAAAGCCGAAAGACGTGGGAGCCGGGGTGGCCGAGAGGGCCAACCCGATCGAGGCGAGCCGGAAGGGGCCGGAGGCCGAGGCGCGAAGGCCGCAAAGCCTCGTCGTCGCTCTGCCGGGTGTCGATCTCCGTACGGTCATCGAAACCATCGCGCTTCTGCGGTCGCTCGACGGCCAGCCGGGCCTTGATCCCTTCAATCGCCGGCCGGAGCAGGCCCTGAGCTGAGCCGCGCGACCCGCGCCTCTTTTGCGGGCCGCAACGAAATCTGCTGCGATCCCCACAGAAAAATCGGGTTCACGGGAAAATTCGTCACACCCTGTGATCGTCTGCGGGTTCCCTCCGAGGGGGCGAGCGCGGGCGCCACGGCCGAACGAGACCGTGCGCTTTTTCAACGAACTGCCCTTTGTTTCAGATCGCTTCTAAGATCTGCCTGCCGCGTCCGCAGTCGCCTCTTGCGGGAGGTCAGAGAACGCTCGCGCGGCGGATGGCGTTGAAATTGCCGCCGAAGCCCCGCATAACCTTAACAAATTCTTGAGCGGAAGACGGGGCAATGGCGGCGCATCTATTCGCTGTACCAAAAGAAGTTGAAGATACAGAGCGGTCCGTCTTCAGCGTCACGGCCGACGCCTTCTCCGTGAAGGTCACCGCGGATGGCGATGCGTTCTTCTTCGTCCGTCTTGAAAAGACTGGCCGCGGCGAGGTGGTGGTCTCCGACTTCGTGGGGGGATCGCAGGCGGAAGAGGATTTGATCCTCGCGCTCGACTACGCCCTCAGCGAATTGCGCGCCGAGGAGCTGGAGCGGCTGATTTTCCGCGATCTCGTGCCCTGCGGCATGGAGGACGGGCGTTTCGGCTACAAGCTGGAGCGGGCGAGCGAGCTTGCCAAACGCGCCAGCGATCGCCTCGCGAAGCGGCATGGCTGCACCGTCCGCTCCTTCGCGGTCGAACCGCGCGCCGGCAAAATGGACGCACATGTGGGCTTTGCCGCCGCCTGAGCGGCGCAACCGACCGGTTCATCCGAAAGAGCCCCGATATCAGGCCTGAGGCGACGCCCCGGCCTCAATCCTCGTCGTCGCTGCCGCCAGGCTCCCGAACGGCCTCGCCCGGAATGCGATAGGCGCCGCCGAGCCAGCGGTTGAGATCGACCTCGCGACAGCGGGTCGAGCAGAAGGGCGCCTCCTCGGCGCTCGCCGGCTTGCCGCAGATCGGGCAGCGTTCGACGGCAGGGCCGCGACGAGGCCGCGTCGGGCGTGCGCTCATGCCGCAGGCTCCGTCCAGCGTTCGTAGACGTCGAAATGCTCGCCGGCGAGAAGGTTCATGGTTTCAAACAGCGGCAGTCCGACGACATTGGAATAAGAGCCGATGAGTTTCACGACGAAAGCCCCGGCACGGCCCTGGATGGCATAGCCGCCGGCTTTCCCCTGCCATTCGCCCGAAGCGAGATAGATCTCGATCTCGCTGCGCGACAGACGTTTGAAGCGCACGCGGCTTTCCACGAGCTTCTGCCGCGTCGCGCCCTTCGGCGTCAGGAGGCAGATCGCCGTATAGACGCGATGCGCCCGCCCCGAGAGGAGCCTGAGGCAGGCTGCAGCTTCGTCCGTCACTTCCGGCTTCGGCAGAATCCGCCGACCGACCGCCACCACCGTATCGGCGGCGAGCACATAGGCGCCTTCGAGCGCCGGGTCGCGTCTGGCGGCCCGGGCCGCCACCTCCGCCTTGGTCCGGGCGAGCCGCCGCGCCATCGAGCGCGGCAATTCCTTGCGCTCCGGCGTTTCCTCGATGCCGGCGGGCAGAAGGCGATCGGGGATGATGCCGATCTGGTCCAACAGCGCCAGGCGTCGCGGCGAGCCGGAGGCGAGCACAAGGGGGGCGGGGGGTTGCTTGTGGCGGTTCATTGGCCGTGGCGGCTTAAATCCTGCGCGCGGAGGCCGAAAGGCCGTCCGCAGCGGGCTATTTGTAGCGGTATGTGATGCGCCCCTTGGTCAGATCGTAGGGCGTCATCTCGACAAGCACCTTGTCACCGGCGAGCACGCGAATGCGGTTTTTGCGCATACGCCCGGCGGTGTGGGCAATAATCTCGTGGTCGTTTTCCAGCTTCACTCGGAAGGTGGCGTTGGGCAAAAGCTCAGTGACGACACCGGGAAATTCCAAAACCTCTTCTTTGGCCATCAATCACCTTGGGTTAGATTGGCGAGGATACGTACCCCAAACGTTTCAGCGTGTGAACCGGTTCTTAAGGGGTCGAGGCCGCTTTCGTCAGCCCTTTCGGGGCTGAACCAGCCTCTGCTCGATGTTTCGGGCAAGCCTGTCCCGCAGTTCGCGGTAGGCGGTGAGGATCTGTTCGCGGCTGCCTGTCGCCTGTGTCGGATCGGGCGTCGGCCAGTATTCGACGTCGATCGCGAGCGTGCGCGTCAGCTCCAGGGCCTGGTGATGCGCTTCCGGCGACAGCGTGATGGCAAGATCGAAATTGAGATCTTCCAGCTCCGCCAGGCTTTTCGGCCGCGACTGGCTGAGCGCCAGCCCCTTTTCGGCGAGAACGGCATCCACGAAAGGATCGCGCCTTCCGGGCATGACCCCGGCAGACGCCACATAGATATGGGGTCCGAGGGCCTCGCGTGCCAGGGTCTCCGCGATCGGCGAGCGCACCGCATTGCGTCCGCACAGAAAAAGGATCGAAGCCGGCTGTGTCGAAGCCTGCGTCGCCACGGGGGTCAGCCCCGCCAGTGCAGCACGCAGACCAGCGTGAACAGGCGGCGTGCCGTGTCGAAATCGACCTCGATCTTGCCTTTCAGGCGCTCCTGAAGGAGGCGGGAGCCTTCGTCATGCACCCCGCGACGCCCCATATCGATCGCCTCGATGCGCCTCGGCGAGCCGCTCTTGATGGCGTCGTAATAGCTTTCGCAGATGACGAAATAGTCTTTGACGATCTTGCGGAACGGCGACAGCGACAGAATGTGCGTCATCACCGGCGTGTCGTCTTCCTTGCGGATGTCGAAGACGAGGCGCCGTTCGGCGATCGCCAGATTGAGCTTGTAGGGGCCTTCCTCCTTGCAGACGGGGGCGAACGAATTCTCGTCGATCAGATCGAAGATGGCGACGGCGCGCTCGTGCTCGATATCGGGCGGGCCACGCCCGATCGATTCATCCAGATGGACAGCGACGAGCCGGTTCTTCTGCCCCGCATTCGCCATCACCCGGCCGCCTCACCGATTCATTCGGATGGTGAGGGCGCGCGCATGCGCCTCCAGACCCTCCGCACGCGCCAGCGCGATCGCGGCCGGGCCGAGATCGGAAAGCGCCGAAGGCGGGCAGGAGAGGATGGAGCTGCGCTTCATGAAATCGAGCACCGACAGGCCCGAGGAGAAGCGCGCCGAGCGCCCGGTCGGCAGGACGTGGTTGGAACCGCCGACATAATCGCCGATCACTTCCGGCGTGAAGCGCCCGAGGAAGATCGCGCCGGCATGGCGGATCTTCGGCAGAAGCCGCTCCGGATCGTCGATGGCGATCTCCAGATGCTCCGCCGCGATGCGGTCGGCGAGCTTTGCCGCTTCGTCGAAATGCTTGACCGTGATGACGGCGCCGAAATCGCGCCAGCTCGCCTCGGCGATCTCGCGGCGCGGCAGGAGTGCCGCCTGGCGATCGACTTCTTTCGCGACGGCGTCGCCGAAGGCCTGATCGTCCGTGACGAGGATCGACTGCGCCACCTTGTCGTGCTCGGCCTGCGACAAAAGGTCGGCGGCGAGCCAGGCCGGATCGTTTTCGGCATCGGCGATGACGAGGATTTCGGACGGCCCGGCGATCATATCGATGCCGACCGTGCCGAAGACACGCCTCTTGGCGGCGGCCACATAGGCATTGCCGGGGCCGACGATGATGGAGACGGGCCTGATCATCTCCGTGCCGTAGGCAAGCGCGGCGATCGCCTGCGCCCCGCCGACGCGGTAGATTTCATCGACGCCGGCAAGCTCGGCCGCGACGAGAACGAGCGGGTTGAAGACGCCGTCGGGCGTCGGCACCGTCATGGCGAGCCGTTCGACGCCGGCGACCTTCGCCGGCACGGCGTTCATGATCACCGAGCTCGGATAGGCGGCGGTGCCGCCGGGGACGTAGAGGCCGGCGGAATCGACCGCCGTCCAGCGCGTGCCGAGCGTGACGCCGAGCGCATCTTCATGGTGCGTATCCTCCGGCATCAGCCGCTCCTGGCCGGCTTTGAGCCGGTCGCGGGCGAGCGTCAGCGCCTCGAGCACGTCTTTCGGGCAGTCCTCGACCGCGCGCTCGATCTCCGCGCGGCTGATCGCGGTGCCGCGGGCCTCGAGATCGACCTTGTCGAAGCGCGCCGTGAGCTCCGCGAGCGCGTCGTCGCCGCGGGCGCGCACATCGGCGATGATGTCGCGCACGGCCTCGTCGACCTCTGCGGCCATCTCGCGCTTGGTGGCGAGAAACGCCGCGAAGCGTGTCTCGAAATCTTCATCCGTCGTGGAAAGTCTGAGCGCCATGGATCAAGCCCCGCGATCTTCAGGATGTCATGTGACGCGGCTGGCGCGGCGTCGACCAGGCGGGGCCAAGATCGGCAAGCCGCGCTTCGCAGCATTCGACCTTAAGCTTGATGGCCGCATCGCCGGCAAAGACGAGGGTCACCTCGCCGGCCGGAGCCGCGGTCGGAGCGAATTGCACGGCAAGCAGCGACAGAACGCGTTCGCCATCGTTGCGATCGATGCCGAAGCTTTTCGCCTCTTCCACGCGCTCGAAATGTAGGACGGCGCGCCGCCGTTCGAAGACGCGCGAAAGGGCCCGCCGCTCGGGCGCCGCCTCCCAGGCAAATCGGTTCATCGGGAGGAGGAGGCGCTTTTCCTGCGGCAGCCATTTGATGTCGCCGACCTTCACCACCGCATCCTGAACATACGCGGAGATGATCTGCAGATCTTCCTCGTCCATTGCCATGAGACGCAGACGATCGCTCGAAGCCATGAACCCCTTCCCGATCTGACCTTATTGGCCGCTTCCGTTGTGGCCGCACCGATCTTGGCGAAGCCGCAGGCTCGCGCCTGCCGCTCCGCCATCGCGATACCGGCCCAAATCTCCCTTTTAGGCTCTAGGGCCTCGCCGCGGTGAGGGCAAGGCGCGAACCGGTCCAGGATGCCTCAGGCGCGGACGCGCTCGATCTCGGCGCCGCAGGCGGAAAGCTTCTCTTCGAGGCGCTCGAAGCCGCGGTCGAGATGGTAGACGCGGTTGACCGTCGTCTCACCTTCGGCCGCAAGACCGCCGATGACGAGCGACACGGAGGCGCGCAGATCCGTCGCCATGACCTGTGCCCCCGTCAGCTTCTCCACGCCACGGATGGTCGCCGTCTGCCCGTCGAGACGGATATCGGCCCCGAGACGCGACAATTCCTGCACATGCATGAAGCGATTTTCGAAGATCGTTTCGGTGATGTGCGAGGTTCCGTCCGCCCGCGCCATCAAGGCCATTAGCTGCGCCTGCAGGTCGGTCGGGAAGCCGGGGAAGGGCTGGGTGGTGACTTCGACGGCTTTGAGCGGGCCGCCATTGCGCGCCACGCGGATGCCTTCGTTGGTCTCCGCGATCTCGATGCCGGCGTCGACGAGCGTGTCGAGCGCGGCGCGCAGGAGATCGGGGCGCGCGCCGGTCAACGTCACCTCGCCGCCGGTCGCCGCCACCGCCATGGCGTAGGTGCCGGTTTCGATGCGGTCGGGAAGCACGGAATGCTCCGCCGCGGAGAGCGACGGCACGCCCTCGATGTGGATTTCGCGGGTGCCGGCGCCTTCGATCTGAGCGCCCATCTTCATGAGGCATTCGGCGACATCGACGACTTCCGGCTCGCGTGCGGCGTTTTCGATGACGGTTTCGCCTTTGGCGAGGGCGGCTGCCATCATCACCGTATGCGTCGCGCCGACCGAGACGCGCGGAAAGATCACGCGTCCGCCGACGAGACCTTTTGGCGCGCGCGCCTCCACATAGCCGCCTTCGACGGACAGCTCCGCGCCGAGCGCCTGAAGCCCGTGCAGATAGAAATCGACCGGGCGCGTGCCGATGGCGCAGCCGCCCGGCAGCGACACGCGCGCTTCGCCCATGCGGGCCAAGAGCGGGCCGATCACCCAGAACGAGGCGCGCATGCGCGACACGAGTTCATAGGGCGCTGTCGTATCGACGATCTCGCGGGCGGAAAGCTCCACCGTCTCGCCGGCCACGACCTCATGCGCGGAGCGTTTGCCGCGCACCGTGTGATCGACGCCGTGATTGCCGAGAATGCGCTTCAGCAGGGACACGTCGGCGAGATTCGGCACATTCTTGAGCGTCAGCGTCTCCCGGGAGAGGAGGCTTGCGATCATCAAGGGCAGGGTGGCGTTCTTGGCGCCTGAAATCGGGATCGTCCCGTTCAGGCGATTGCCGCCACGAATGCGAATACAATCCATCAATGCTCCTCTTGCGGCGTCTCGCCCGGGTTCGTCCCGCTTTGCCGCTTACGTCTTGTCGGAAACCGCGTCCGCGGATCGATCCGCCGCAGACCCGTCGCTTGCCGCGCGGGCCTTGTCCTTGCGTCGTTTCAGATTCGCCCTCAGCGCCTCGGCGAGCCTTTGCTCGCGCGCCTTGCGCGCCGCGTCTCGCGCCTCGTTCTTGTCCGGTTTTGCGCCCCGCATCGATCCTTCATAGACGAGCTGCCGCATGCAAGGAAGTCCAGTTGCAATCGGGCGAAAACGAGGCTCGGGCGGGGTGGAGCGGCAGGCCGGGCCCTTGCGTGTTCTGAGGGCAACAGAGCCCGAAACGGCGTCGGCCACGACGGGCTGCCGCAAAGAGCGGCAAAAGGGCGCCATGCCGGGAGAGAGGAACGGACCGAGAGACTGGGAAGACCCGAGAGATTGGAAAGAGCCGAGAGGCCGGAACGGGAGACGAAACGCGGTGCCGAACCTGCGGAGACAGGGCCGTTGCGGCGGCGCAAAGAACGGGCAGAGGCCAGGCCAGGGCCGGGTCCCAGCCGGCGCAGGGGATGACGGCGCCGGCCCAAATTGAGCGGGGGAAAGGCGGCTGGCCTGTGTCGAGCTTGCCTCAGGCGTGAGATTGCGCGCCTTCGCAGTTGCATGGCGCGGGCGCTTGTGGCATGGACCGGGCGCCTGAGGAACGGTTGCGCCGGTCCGGGACGCCCCGCGGGCGCCTTTCGGACGGCACGGTCACCGAAAGCCGCAGTAGCTCAGTGGTAGAGCGCACCCTTGGTAAGGGTGAGGTCGGGAGTTCAATCCTCCCCTGCGGCACCATTGCCAACACGTTGGGTGGCCTGCTTGCCGTAAGGCTCTCTCGCTTATTCTGGGAATTGTGGATGCAGGCGCTCGTCTTCCGGAAGACGCAGCTTCTGGCCGTCGAGCTTCAGCGTCGCGGCTTTGTCCGAGTCCGAGTACGTGCTCAAATCGGGATATTTGTTATTGTACACGATCCGATAGTCGGTTGTTACTCGCATCAGTCCTTGATCAAACAGCAGATGATGGGTCCCGCAGAGGAGCAGCCCGTTTCTGACGTCAAGTTTCTGCTGGGGGCTTGACTGATACCAAGGGACGATGTGCGCTGCGCTGAGAGCCTCTGGGAAGGTTAGGCCGCACATCGCGCAAGCCCCGTCGTAAGCCTCAAGAAGCGCGTGACGAAAGACCTGTTGACCTACGCCCCGATCTGGAACGAGGCGGTAGACGGTCTCTGATTGGTGCGGGTCGGCTAGCAGCTGACCGGTTAACGACTCGAGGCTATCCTCGGGTGTGATCTCGCCAAACGGATTTTTGAGGCTCCGCCAATCGTAGTCGAAGACAGCAGCGTGTGCTCTGTCGAGGTCTTCAATATCCCAAGCGATAAAGCCGGGGCCCGGAACCAGCTCGTTTTTATTTACCACTAGCGCAGTCAAAGGGGGCCGTGCGGTTTCCATGCAGAACGTCTGCACCGGGCCGAGTGCCCGACCTACGTTCAGATTGTTGGTTGGGATCAGAGGTGCCAAATCCTCGTAGTGCAACAGTGAACGGGAAGTTGCTGCTTCGACCAAGGGTTGCCAGATAATCTTTGCCGCATGAAACCAATTCTTGTGACTGGGCATGCCTCAATCTCCCCCACTTACACATCAGTATTTAATGCTGGCTTGATTTGAGCATCCATGGCAAGGCGATTTTTAGATGTTAGTCCAGAAGACGCGTTGTGTCGCAGATGGGATGTGTTCGCCAGGATTGATCAAGAGTTCATGGCCCTGAATTGCTTCGGAAAGCATCCTTCCGGACATGCGGGATTGGAGGGTTCGAGCTTACTCTATGCCCCCCCACATCAGTGGCTTGAGCGCCAATAGGTTCCGGCTGGATAGTGGGACGCGCCCCGTTCGAGAACCAACTAGCGCGAGTTGGTTTGCGCCAGCCTATCCTGTGTGTCGGCGTCGAGGCAGACTACCCCATCACTCCCTCAATCTTCTCTGCGAGCGCAAAGTCTTTTTCCGTCAGGGAATCGGCGTCGTGGGTGCGCAGCGCGACGTCGAGGGTGCCGTATTTGACGGTGAGGTCCGGGTGGTGGTCGGCGGCTTCGGCGAAATGGCCGATGGCGTTTGCGGCGAGCAGGCTTTTGACGAAATTCTTGGTTTTGTAGCTGCGGCAGAGATAGCCGTCTTCGACGCGCCATTCCGGCAGACGTGTCTTGGCTTGTGCGGTGGCGTCGTGATCTGAGAAGCGGCGGGTTTCGGCCATGAAAGGCTCCCTCGGCTGGCCGCGGGGGCCCTCAGCGTCCTACGCGCCGGGCGCCTCCTTGCGGCGGATGATCGTGGTGCCGGCGCGCGCCTTTTCCAGTTCGAGCTTTTCCACCCGAAGCGCGACGATCGCGGCAAGCGGCTCTTCCAGGATCCGGGCGGCGATTTTCTCCGCCAGGGTCTCTACAAGGTCGAAATGCCCTTCGGCGACGATGGTTTCGATCGCATCCGTCAAAGCGTCATAAGAGAGAACGTCGTCGAGCTTCACCGGTTCGCCGGCAGGAGGGGTCGCGCGCGGCCGCGTCGCGACCGTCATGTCGAAGCGCACCTGTTGTGGCCCGTGCCGCTCACGCTGATAGGCGCCGATGCGCACCGGCAGAACGAATTCCGACACGAAGACGAGGTCGGCGCCTTCTTGCGCGGCAAGCCGCAACATGTCTTCGGCTTTGGCCAACATCGGCATCGGTCCTTAGGAGATTGCTGTGAGGTTGCGGCTGAGATTGCGGCGGCTGCGAGGACGCCCGCCCAGGCAGGTTTGTAACCGCTGGATGCTTGAAAGGCTCCACGGAACGCGCCGCCCGATGGCGCTGTGGACAAAGGTGGACGAGCGACCGGCGGCGATGCTCACGCCTGCCGCTCCGGCAGCATGTCCTGAAGGCGCAGGAGAGCGATCTTTTCGACCTCGCGGCAGGCCGTCGCGAATTCCGTCTCCCGGTCATGCGCGAGGCGGTCTTCGAAGGCGGTGCGGATCTCGTCCTTGTTGCGTCCCTTGACCGCCATGATGAAGGGAAATCCGAATTTTTCCCGGTAGCGCCGGTTGAGATCGCGGAAATGCTCGCGTTCTCCGGCATCGAGCTGGTCGAGCCCGGCGGAGGCCTGTTCGGCGGTGGAGGCATCGGTGAGCGCCTGCGCCTCGGCGAGTTTGCCGGCGAGGTCGGGATGGGCTTCGAGCACCGAGAGGCGTTTTTCGGCGCTGGCGGAACGGAAGGCGGCCGCCATTGCGCCGAAGAGGCCGCGTGCCGTGTCATGCGCCGGCCCGAGCTCGCTCTTATAGGTGCGCTTGGCGACCCAGGGCGAGGATTCAAAGACGCTGCCGAAGCGCATCATGAAGGCCTCGCGGCCCATCTGGCTCGGCCGCACGAAACCATGCGGCGGGTGGTGGGCATGCCAGTGGCGGGCGATGTCGATGCGCCGTGCGATCCACACATCGTCGAGGCTCTGGATGTAGCCGAGGAAGCGCTTCAGCGCGGCGAAGCGGCCGGGGCGCCCGGCAAGGCGGCAATGCAGCCCGATCGACAGCATTTTGGGCTCGCCCGCGAGCCCTTCCGCACGCAACGTGTCGAAGGCGTCCTTGAGATAGGTGAAGAAATCGGTGCCCGAGCCGAACCCCTGCGCGGCGACGAAGCGCATGTCGTTGGCTTCGAGCGTGTAGGGGACGATGAGATGCGGGCCCGTCTCCCCCTCCACCCAATAGGGGAGGTCGTCGGCATAGGAATCGGAGGAATAGACGAAACCGCCTTCCTCCATCGCGAGCCGCGCCGAATGTTCAGACGAGCGGCCCGTATACCAGCCGAAGGGGCGTTCGCCGGTTGCCGCCTGATGCAGCGCGATCGCCTTTTCCATATGGACGCGCTCGTCGGCGGCGGAGAAATCCTTGTAGTCGATCCATTTGTAGCCGTGCGAGGCGATCTCCCAATCGGCCTCCTGCATGGCGGCGACAGCCTCCGGATTGCGGGCGAGCGCGGTCGCGACGCCGAAGACCGTGACCGGCACCTGGCGCTGGCTGAACAGCCGCCACAGTCGCCAGAAGCCGGCGCGCGAGCCGTATTCGTAATGCGATTCCATGTTCATGTGGCGCTGGCCAGGCCAGGGCTGTGCGCCGACGATGTCGGAGAGGAAGGCTTCCGAGGCCTCGTCGCCGTGGAGAAGCGCGTTTTCGCCGCCCTCTTCGTAATTGACCACGAACTGGACCGCGATCGCGGCCTCTTGGGGCCAGTTCGCCTTGGGGGGCGTGCGTCCGTAACCGAGGAGATCGCGAGGGTAACGGTTGGAACTGGTCATGATGTCAAATCCGTAGGCTCTTGCCTGAGATGGCCTGCCGCCGGCGAAGGGCTTGCCGCGCGGGCCTTTGCGTTTGCACCCCCGGGCGCTGGCCCGTCAATCCGCTCGCGACCGCACGTGGCGGTCGCGCGAGAGCCTGCCGCGGGATCGAGGCGGGTTTTTCGGACCCTGCGCCTCCCCTCGGCAAGCCCCTCCCGCGCGGAAACGGGCGAGGCGTTGCGCGAAGGGGTTGTGCAAAGAATGGCTGTGGCGCACCTTTGGGCAGAGGGGCAGACAAGATCGCGCGGAGTGTGCATGAGCCAAGGCCGTTTGACCACGCATGTCTTGGATACGGCCGCGGGCCGTCCCGCATCGGGCCTCAGGATCGAGCTCTTCGACGCGGCCGGCGAAAAGCTTCGCGAGGTTTCCACGAACGCCGACGGGCGCTGCGACGCCCCGCTTCTCGAAGGCTCCGATTTCAAGGCGGGGCGCTACGAGCTTCTTTTCCATGTGGGCGATTATTTTCGCGGGAGCGGCGTGGATCTGCCCGATCCCGCTTTTCTCGATGTGGTGCCCGTGCGCTTCGGCATCGCTGATCCCGGCGCGCATTACCATGTGCCGCTTCTCGTCTCGCCCTACGGCTATTCCACCTATCGGGGGAGCTGATGGGCAAGGCGATCTGCTTTCTTCTCGGCGACGAGCCGCGCCGCGTCACGGATCGCCCGCCGACGGAGACGATCCTCGAATATCTGCGCCGGGAGGAACGTCTGCCGGGCACCAAGGAAGGCTGCGCGGAGGGTGATTGCGGCGCCTGCACTGTGGTTCTGGGCGAGCCGGACGAGACGGGTGGCATGGCCTATCGCAGCGTCAATTCCTGCATCCAGTTTCTGCCCTCTTTGCATGGGCGCCAGCTTCTCACCGTGGAACATCTGAAACGTGACGATGGCAGCCTCCATCCGGTGCAGCAGGCGATGGTCGCGCATCACGGCTCGCAATGCGGCTTCTGCACGCCGGGCTTCGTCATGCAGCTCTACGCTGGCTTTCTGACGGGCGAGGCGACGAGCCGGCAGGAGGTGAAAGACTGGATCGCCGGCAATCTCTGCCGCTGCACAGGTTATGGGCCGATCATCGAGGCCGGCGTCGCCGCGCTGAAGGACGGCGGCCATGGCCGCGGCGCGGGCCGGCCCGAGGCGGCGGAGACGGTCGCGAAACTCAAAAGCCTCGACAACGGCGCCATGCTGCGCATTTCGCACCGCGACGAGACGGGCCGCGAGCAGCGCTGGTTCACGCCGCGCTCCATCGAGGAACTCGCCGTCACCTATTCCGGCTATCCCGATGCCGTGCTGGTTGCGGGCGCCACCGATGTCGGGCTCTGGGTGACGAAGAAACGGCGGTTTTTGAAGACGGTGATCGACGTCACCCGGGTCGAGGAGCTCCAGGAGATCGCCGAGACCGAGGAGACGCTGTCGTTCGGCGCGGCCGTGTCGCATCGCCGGGCGGCGGAGCGGCTCGGGGTGATCCATGCGGATCTCGGCGAGCTGATGCGCCGCTTCGCCTCCGTGCAGATCCGCAATACCGGCACGGTCGGCGGTAACATCGCCAATGGTTCGCCGATCGGCGATTTGCCGCCCGCGTTGATGGCGCTTGGGAGCCGTCTTCATCTGCGCCGGCGCGACGAAGAACGCCAACTGCCGCTTGAAGACTTCTTCCTCGCCTATGGCCGCCAGGACCGCAGGCGCGGCGAATTCGTGGAAAAAGTGGTGATCGACAAGCTGCCGGAGAATGCACGCTTCGGCTGCTACAAGATCTCCAAACGCTTCGACCAGGATATTTCCGCCGTGATGGGCGCCTTCCGCGTCGACCTTGACGGCGAGAAGATCGTTGCAGCAAGGCTCGCCTTCGGCGGCATGGCGGCGAGGCCGAAGCGGGCGGCGACAGCCGAGGCGGCGCTTGTCGGCGAGACTTTCGGCGAGGCGGCGTTCCGGAAGGCTGCGGCGGCGCTTGCGGAGGATTTCACCCCGCTCGACGATATGCGCGCCTCCGCCGCCTACCGGTTGAAAGTGGCGCAGAATTTGCTCCTTCGGTTTTCCATGGATCGAACCGATGACGGAGAGCGCGTGCCCAGCGTCCTGGAGCTTGCCTGATGGATGAAAACCTCATCCAGGACCGCGGTGTCGCCGGCACCGCGCGGCAGGCGAGGCCGCATGCGGCGGCGCGGCACGAGAGCCGGGAAAGGATTGCGGGCGGCGTCGCCCGGCCCGAGCCGCATGACAGCGGCGCAAGGCACGTCTCGGGCGAGGCGCGCTACATCGACGACATGGCCGAATTGCCGGGCACGCTGCACATCTATGTGGCGATGAGCGACCGCGCCCATGCCGAGATCAAGAAGCTGGATCTTGAAAACGTGCGCGCCGCCCATGGTGTCGCCTGCGTGCTGACGGCCGCCGACATTCCGGGTGAAAACGATGCAAGCCCGGTCTTCGGCGACGATCCGGTGTTTGCCGACAAGATCGTCGAGTATCACGGCCAGTCGATTTTTGCGGTGGCGGCCGAGACGCTGGCGCTGGCGCGCGCGGCGGCCGACAGAGCGGAGATCGTCTACGAGGACCGCGATGCGGTGATCACGCTCGACGAGGCGCTCGAAGCCGGTGCCGATCTTCTGCCGCCGCACGAAATGCGGCTCGGCGATTACGACGGCGTGCTCGCACAAGCGCCGCACAGAGTTTCAGGCCGCGTGCGCATCGGCGGCCAGGATCATTTTTATCTGGAAGGCCAGATCGCCTATGCGCTGCCGGGCGAGGATGGCGACATCGTCGTGCATTCCTCCACTCAGCATCCGAGCGAGGTGCAGCACAACGTGGCGAAGGTGCTGGGTCTGCCCGACCATGCCGTGACGATCGAGGTCCGGCGCATGGGCGGCGGCTTCGGCGGCAAGGAAAGCCAGCCGGCGCTGTTTGCGGCGATCGCGGCGCTTGTCGCGGCGAAGACGGGGAG
Source organism: Afifella sp. H1R (assembly GCF_021462425.1). NCBI lineage: Bacteria > Pseudomonadati > Pseudomonadota > Alphaproteobacteria > Hyphomicrobiales > Afifellaceae > Afifella > Afifella sp. H1R. The sequence continues at coordinate 287,069 of NZ_JAKEDY010000002.1, read as the reverse complement.
GCCCGCCAAACTCCGCCTCGACCGTGACGACGACATGGTGATGACCGGCAAGCGGCACGATTTCCTCATCGATTACGAGGTGGGCTTCGACGGCGAGGGGCGCATTGCCGGCGCGGCCTTCGATCAGGCGATGCGCTGCGGCTATTCTGCGGATCTTTCAGGTGCGATTGCCGATCGGGCGATGTTTCACGCCGACAACGCCTATGCCCTGAACGCGGCGCGCATCCGCTCGCGGCGCCTGAAGACGCATACGGTGTCGAACACCGCCTTTCGCGGCTTCGGCGGGCCGCAGGGCATGGTGGCGACGGAGCGCATGATCGAGAAGATCGCCTTCGCGCTCGGCAAGGACCCGCTCGATATCCGCAAGGCGAATTTCTATCCGGCGGGGGGCGGTGCGCTCACGCCCTATCATATGGAGGTGACGGACAGCGTCATCGCCGAGATGGTGGAGGAGCTTGAAAAGAGCTCCGACTACCGCGCGCGGCGCGCGGCGGTCCGCGCCTTCAACGCGACGAGCCCGGTGGTGAAGAAGGGGCTCGCTCTGACGCCGGTGAAATTCGGCATTTCCTTCACGACCCGGCATCTCAATCAGGCCGGCGCCCTCGTCCATGTCTACAAGGACGGCTCCGTCATGCTCAATCACGGCGGCACGGAGATGGGGCAGGGGCTCTTCGTCAAGGTCGCGCAGGTGGTGGCGGAGGAGTTCCAGATCGACCTCGCCAGGGTGAAGATCACTTCCACGCGCACCGACAAGGTGCCGAACACCTCGGCGACGGCGGCCTCCTCCGGCTCCGACATCAACGGCATGGCGGCGCAGGCGGCGGCGCGCACCATCAAGGAGCGGCTCATTGCCTTTGCGGCCGAGGCTTACGGCGTGTCGCGCGAAAAGATCGTCTTTCGGCCGAACCGGGTTGAGATCGGCGACGAGGAGATGAGCTTCGCCGAACTCGTGGAAGAGGCCTATCTCGCCCGCATCTCGCTGTCGGCCACGGGCTTCTACGCGACGCCCGGTATCACCTATGACCGCGAGACGGCGACGGGCCATCCCTTCTTCTATTTCGCCTATGGCGCGGCCTGTTCAGAGGTCGCGATCGACACGTTGACCGGCGAGAACAAGGTCTTGCGCGTCGATATCCTTCATGAGGTCGGCCGCTCGCTCAATCCGGCCGTCGATATGGGCCAGATCGAGGGCGGCTTCATTCAAGGCATGGGCTGGCTGACGACGGAAGAGCTCTGCTGGAACGGCAAAGGCGAGCTCACCACGCATGCGCCCTCGACCTATAAGATCCCGACGGCGAACGATCGCCCGGACGATATGCGCATCAAGATCTGGGAGAAGGGCGAGAGCCAGGCGGAGACGATCTATCGCTCCAAGGCCGTCGGCGAGCCGCCCTTGATGCTGGCGATTTCCGTTTTTTCCGCGCTCGCGGACGCGGTTTCGGCGGCCTCCGATTACAAGGTCTTCCCCGATCTCGACGCGCCGGCGACGCCCGAACGCATTCTCTTTGCCGTGGACGACGTGCGCCGGCAGGCGGCGGGAGAGACGGCCGCATGAGCGGGCTCGGCCAGAAGATGCGCGCCGCGCTCGACGAAGGCCGGCCGGCGATCCTCGTCGAAGTCGACGAGGCGAAAGGTTCCACGCCGCGCGAGGCGGGGGCGGCGATGCTGGTGACGGAGACGGACTTCGCCGGCACGATCGGCGGTGGCATGCTCGAATACGGGGCGCTGGCCGAGGCCCGCCGGATGCTGGCGGGCGAGCGAGGCCCCGACGCGCGCGAGGTTCCGCTCGGCCCCGATCTCGGTCAGTGCTGCGGCGGCCGTGTCGGCCTCTCCTTCCGGCGCGTCGATCGGGCGCTGGCGGCGGAGATGGAGGCTCGTGAGACGGCCGAGCGCGAGATCTCTCCGAGCGTCGTCGTCTTCGGGGCGGGCCATGTCGGCCGGGCGCTCGCCATGGCTCTGGCACCACTCCCCTTTCGCACGACCATCGTCGATCCGCGCGCGGAAATGCTCAGCGACCTGCCGGAGGGCGTGGAGACGGTCTGGACGGCGCTGCCGGAGGCCGTCATCGCCGAGGCGGCGCCGGGTTCGGCCGCGATCATCGCCACGCACAGCCATGCGCTCGACTTCGCCGTCGCCTATGCCGCACTGAAACGCCGCGATTTTGCCTATACCGGGATGATCGGATCGAAAACGAAACGGGCACAGTTCGAGCGCTGGGCTTGCGGGGAAGGGCTCGCGCGCGCCAATGTGGACCGGCTGATCCTGCCGATCGGAAGCAGAACCTTGAAGGACAAGAGGCCGCCTGTGATTGCCGCGCTCGTCGCGGCGGAGGTGGCGGTCTGCTTGTTGGAAAAACGGCCATCCGTGCAGGCGGATGCGATAGCCACACGGACATGCAGGGAAAGACATGGCGACGGAAGGCAAACCGCCACGGCTCGCGCTTGAAGGTATTACCAAGCGTTTTCCGGGCGTTCTCGCCAATGATGATGTGAGCTTCTCCGTCGCGCCGGGCGAGATCCACGCGCTTCTCGGCGAGAACGGGGCGGGCAAATCGACGCTCGTCAAGATCATCTACGGCGTCCTGCAGGCCGACGAAGGCCGGGTGCTGTGGGACGGCGAGCCGGTGTCGATCGCCAATCCGAAGGCCGCGCGGCGGCTCGGCATCGGCATGGTCTTTCAGCATTTCTCGCTGTTCGAGGCGATGACGGTTCTGGAAAACATCGCGCTCGGCCTCGACCATTCCTTCAGCTGGCGCGAGTTGCAGCAGCGCGTCGGCGACATCCTCAAGACCTACGATCTGCCGCTCGATCCGAACCGCGAGGTGCACACTCTGTCGGTGGGCGAGCGCCAGCGCATCGAGATCGTGCGCTCGCTCCTGCAATCGCCGAAACTTCTGATCATGGACGAGCCGACCTCCGTGTTGACGCCGCAGGAGGTGGAACGGCTTTTCGAGACCTTGCGCCGGCTGGCCGCGGAAGGCTGCTCGATCCTTTATATCTCCCACAAGCTCAACGAGATTCAGGCGCTCTGCGACACCGCCACGATCCTGCGCGGCGGGCAGGTCGTCGCCACCTGCGACCCGCGCGAGGAATCGGCGAGATCGATGGCCGAGATGATGATCGGCGCCTCGCTGCGCGACGTGAGCCGCAAGCCCGGCACCGACTTCGGCCCGGAAAGGCTGCGCGTCACGCATCTCTCGGCGCCGGGCGAGGGGCCCTTCGGCGTGCCCCTCAAAGACATCAATCTTTCCGTGCGTGCCGGCGAGGTCGTGGGGATCGCGGGCGTCGCCGGCAACGGCCAGAACGAATTGCTGGCGGCTCTCGTCGGCGAGATCGAGGGCGCGGAAAGCGGCAACATCTTTCTCGACGGGGTGCCCTCCATCGCCGCCCATGTCGGCGACAGGCGGCGCGACGGCATGTGCTCCGTGCCGGAAGAGCGCAACGGCCACGGCGCCGTTCCGGCCTGCTCGCTCACCGACAATGCCGTGTTGACCGCGCGCCACCGCATGGAACTGGCGAGCCACGGCTTCATCCGCTATGGGGCGGCGGAGAAATACGCCGAACAGGTGATTGCGGCCTTCGACGTGAAGGCGACGGGGCCGCGCGCACCGGCGGCGAGCCTGTCCGGCGGCAATCTGCAGAAATTCATCATGGGCCGCGAGATCCTGCAAAAGCCGGACGTCCTCATCGTCTCGCAGCCGACCTGGGGCGTCGATGCGGGCGCGGCGGCTGCCATCCACCAGGCGCTCGTCGATCTTGCCGCCGCCGGCTCGGCGATCCTCCTGATCAGCCAGGATCTCGACGAGCTTCTGGCGTTGTGCGATCGCATCGCCGTCATCAATGGCGGCGTCTTGTCGGACATGCTGGATGTGGAAGGGATTTCGATCGAAAGAGTGGGCCTGTTGATGGGCGGCATGCATGGCGAGGATGCCGCCGGGAGTGGCGGCGACGGCGGCGGGCCGCGCCATGGGCCCCGCGAGGAGCAAGTTCATGCGGCTTAGGCTGGAGCCGCGCCGCGAGGCGAGCCGGACGATGCTCTACGGGACGCCGGTTCTCGCCGTCGCGCTCACCGTCCTTGCGGGCATCCTGATCTTTTCGCTCATGGGCTATGACGGGCTGGCGGCGATCTATCAGATCTTCGTCGCGCCGATCGCCGATCCCTATCGCTGGCAGGACCTCTTCGTGAAGGCGGCGCCGCTCATCACGATCGCGCTCGGGCTTGCTATCGGCTTTCGCGCCAATGTCTGGAACATCGGCGCGGAGGGCCAGTATATCGTCGGCGCGCTCGCCGGCACGGGTGTGGCGCTCGCCACCTGGGACATGGAAGGCTACTGGATCCTGCCGGCGATGGTCGCGGCGGGCATTCTCGGCGGTCTCCTCTGGGCCGCGATCCCGGCATTTCTGAAGACGCGCTTCAACGTCAACGAGATCCTGACCAGCCTGATGCTGACCTATGTGGCGGTGCAGCTTCTCTATTATCTGATGCGCGGGCCCTGGCGCGACCCGGAAGGTTACGGCTTTCCGCAGACGCGCCTGTTCTCCGAATGGCAGACGCTGCCGACGGTCGTGCAGGGCACGCTCGTGCATCTGGGCGTCCCCGTCGCCTTCTTTCTGGCGATCGCCGTCTGGATCGTCCTGTCGCGCACGGTGACGGGCTTTCAGGTGCGCGTCGTCGGCCTTGCCCCGCAGGCGGCGCGTTATGGCGGCTTTTCCGCCCGCGGCACGGTCTGGCTGACGCTTCTGACCTCCGGCGCCTTTGCCGGGCTTGCCGGCATTTTCGAAGCGGCCGGTCCGTTTCAGCAGATGACGCCGCAGTTTTCCGTCAATTACGGCTTCACGGCGATCATCGTCGCCTTTCTCGGGCGCCTGCATCCGCTCGGCATCGTGCTTGCGGGCATGGTCCTAGCCGTGTCCTATGTGGGCGGCGAGAACGCCCAGACGGCGCTCGGCCTTCCCTATGCGGCGACCGGCATGTTTCAGGCGATGATGCTGTTCTTCCTGCTCGCGGTCGACATTCTCGTGCGCTACCGCCTGCGCGTCGTGGTGCCGGCCGATCTCAGCCGGCCGGCGGAGGCGCGCCATCCGCACATAAGGCAGGCCGACGAAGGCTCCCGCACGTCATCCACTCCCCTCGACAAGCAAAGAGAAAGTCTCAGCGCGTGACGACGGCGATCTTCATTTCGATCATCATGACGCTTGTCGGCGCGGCGACGCCGATCCTTCTGGCGGCGCTCGGCGAGCTCGTCGTGGAAAAGAGCGGCGTGCTCAATCTCGGCCTCGAAGGCATGATGCTGATCGGCGCCGTCACCGCTTTCGGCGTGACCTTTACGACCGGCAGCGCCTCGCTCGGTCTCGTCGCGGCGATGGCGGCGGGGGCGGCCGCCTCGATGATTTTTGCGTTTCTGACGCTGACCCTGACCGCCAATCAGGTGGCGACCGGGCTCGCGCTGACGATCTTCGGCATCGGCCTTTCCTCCCTCATCGGGCAGAATTTCGTCGGCCGCACGGTGAGCGGGCTCGAGCATATCTTCCCCGCCGCGCTCGCCGACGATCCGATCGGGCGCGTCGTCTTCGGCTATTCGCCGCTCGTCTATCTTTCGCTCGTCATGACGGCGTTCGTCGCCTGGTTCCTCACGCGCTCGCGCGCCGGCCTGATCCTGCGGGCGATCGGCGAAAGCGACGAGGCGGCGCATTCGATCGGCTATTCGGTCATCCGCGTGCGCTATCTCGCGGTCGCTTTCGGCGGGGCGATGGCCGGCCTCGGCGGCGCCTATTACTCGCTGGTGATGACGCCGATGTGGGCCGACCGGCTGACGGCGGGGCGCGGATGGATCGCGCTGGCGCTCGTCGTCTTCGCTTCCTGGCGGCCGCTCCGGCTTCTGGGCGGCGCCTATCTCTTCGGCGCGGTGATGACGCTCGAGCTGCACGCCAAGGCCGCCGGCATCAATATCGTGCCGCCGGAATTTCTGGCGATGCTGCCCTATCTTGCGACCATCGTGGTCCTGACCTTGATTTCGATCGCGCCGTCCGGCCGTCGCAATGCGGCCCCGGCCTGTCTCGGCAAACCCTTCCGCGCCACCGGTTGAGCGCGGTTTTCTGATCCCGCACCTCGTGAACACCAGGGAGTTTTGTCAATGAGTAGAATGAACAGGCGCCAGATCTTGGTCGGCAGCGCCGCGACCCTCGCTCTTCCCGCTCTGATCGGCCGGGCCGCCGCCCAGGACGGGCCGCTCAATGTCGGTTTCGTCTATGTCGGGCCGATCGGCGATTACGGCTGGAGCCACGCCCATGACGAGGCGCGCAAGAAGGCGGAAGAGCATTTCGGCGACAAGATCAAGACGAACTACGTCGAAAACGTCGCCGAGGGCCCGGATGCGGAACGCGTCATCCGTCAGCTCGCGCAGCAGGGCAACAAGCTCATCTTCACGACCTCCTTCGGTTTCATGAACCCGACGATCAAGGTCGCGAAGCAGTTCCCGGACGTGCATTTCGAGCATGCGACCGGCTACAAGACGGCCGACAATGTCGGCATCTACAATGCCCGCTTCTATGAAGGCCGCGCCGTCATCGGCACGATCGCCGGCATGATGTCGAAATCCGGCAAGGCGGGCTATGTCGGCTCCGTGCCGATCCCGGAGGTGGTGCGCGGCATCAACTCCTTCACGCTCGCCGCGCAGAAGATCAATCCGGACTTCACCACGCAGGTCGTGTGGGTGAACTCCTGGTACGACCCGGCCAAGGAAGCCGATGCGGCCAAGGCGCTGATCGACCAGGGCTGCGATATCATTTCCCAGCACACCGATTCCCCGGCGCCGCTGCAGGCTGCCGAGCAGCGCGGCGTCTATGCCTTCGGTCAGGCCTCCAACATGATCGACTTCGCCCCGAAGGCGCATCTGACGGCGATCACCGACAATTGGGGCCCCTATTACATCGACCAGATCCAGAAAGAGCTCGACGGCGAATGGGCGCCGGGCAACATCTGGTGGGGCATCGAGAAGGGTCTCGTCGGCATCGCGCCCTACAACGACATCATGCCGGCCGATGTGAAGGAAGCCGCCGACAAGGTGAAGAACGGCATCGCCTCGGGCGAGATCCATCCCTTCTCCGGCCCGATCACCGACCAGTCCGGCGAAGTGAAGGTGCCGGAAGGCGACACGATCCCGGACGAACAGCTCCTGGGGCTCGACTGGTACGTGAAGGGCGTTCAGAGCTAAGCGACATCGCCGTGGCGGAGGCGGTTTCCGGCCGCCTTCGCCAGCAGGCGACGCCTGCAGCTTTTTAAATGAGGACGGAGCGCTCTCCTGCGCTCCGTTGCGTCTTCCCGCGGGGAGGCAGTGACGGATGGGCAGCATGATTGCATCGCGCCTATCCGTGCGTGATCGGGAGAACGAATGGGCGCGATCGTCTGGGACTGGCTGAGCCTTGCCGTGCGCTTCGTGCACGTGATCACCGGCATCGCCTGGATCGGCTCGTCGTTCTATTTCATCGCGCTCGATCTCGGCCTCAGGCGCCGTGACGGGCTGCCGGACGGCGTCACCGGCGAGGCCTGGCAGGTGCATGGCGGCGGCTTCTACCACATGCAGAAATATGCCGTGGCGCCGCATTTCATGCCGGACGAGCTCACCTGGTTCAAATGGGAGAGCTATTTCACCTTCCTCTCCGGCTTCGTGCTCCTCTGCATCGTCTATTATTTCGGCGCCGAGCTCTTCCTGATCGATCCGTCGGTCGCCGATATTCCCGAATGGGGCGCGGTTCTCATCGGCCTTGCCGGCTTGGGTTCCGGCTGGCTCGCCTATGACCGGCTCTGCCGCTCGCCGCTCGGGCGCCACGACACGCTTCTCTTCGTCGTGCTCTTCGTCTTTCTGGTCGCGGCCTTCTTCCTCTTCTGCCACGTCTTTTCCGGGCGCGGCGCCTTCATCCATTGCGGCGCGCTCATCGCCACGATCATGACGGCGAACGTCTTCTTCGTGATCATTCCGAACCAGAAGATCGTGGTCGCCGACCTGAAGGCCGGGCGGGAGCCGGCCGCGCATCTCGGCAAGGCGGCGAAGCAGCGCTCGCTGCACAACAATTATCTGACGCTGCCCGTCCTCTTCTTCATGCTGTCGAACCATTATCCGCTCGCCTTCGCGACGGAGTGGAACTGGCTGATCGCCATTCTGGTGCTGCCGGCAGGCGCGCTCATCCGGCATTTCTTCAACACGATGCATCGGACGGGCCGGAAGCTCTGGTGGCCCTGGGTTGCCGTCGCGTGTCTCGTCGCCGCGATCGTGGCGCTGTCGCGCTTTCCGGGCTACGGGCCGCAGGAGGCGGCGGCCGCGAGGATCGACAAGGATCCCGAGCTCGCTCTGATGGCCTCGATGCATTTCGACGAGGCGCAGGCGATCGTCATGGGGCATTGCTCCATGTGCCATGCCGCCGAGCCGCTGTTTGAAGGGGTTCACACGGCACCGAAGGGCGTGCTTCTCGACACGCCGGAAGAGGTCGCCCGCAACTGGCAGAGGATCGACATGCAGGCGGTGCGCTCGACCGCCATGCCGCCGCCGGGGGTTGCCGTGATCAGCCCCGAGGAGCGGCAGACGCTCGCCGCCTGGATCGGAAGCCGGACGACATGGTGAGCACGAAATCTCCCGCGCCGGGCCGGGTGGACGCGATCCGCGGCCGGCTTTTGTGGTTTGAGGCCGATCCCTATCTCGCCGGCGAGCGCGAGGCCGTGCGCTATGTCGAGGACGGGCTTCTCGTTCTGAAGGACGGGCGGATCGCGGCCGTGGGTGAAGCGGGCGCGCTCGCGACGACGCTGCCCGAAAATGCCGTTATCGCCGATCACCGCCCGCATCTCGTCATGCCGGGCTTCATCGACCCGCATCTCCATATGCCGCAGACGCAGGTGATCGCCTCCTACGGCGCGCATCTTCTCGAATGGCTGGAGAAATACACGTTTGTCGAGGAGCAGAAATACGCCGATCCCGGCATTTGCACGGCGGCCTCGACCTTCCTTCTCGACGAGCTTTTGCGCTCCGGCACGACGAGCGCCGCGGTCTATGGCTCGGTGCATCCAGAATCCGCCGACGCGCTCTTCGCCGAGGCGTTCAAGCGGGACGTGCGGCTTGTCGCCGGCAAGGTGATGATGGACCGCGCCGCGCCGGACGCACTCCTCGACACTCCGGAGACGGGATACGAGGAGTCCAAGGCGCTGATCGAGAAATGGCACGGGCGCGGCCGGCTTTCCTACGCGATCACGCCGCGCTTTGCCGTCACCTCCTCGGAGGCGCAGCTCGAGGCGGCCGGTGCGCTCGCTGCGGAATATCCTCAGATGCACATCCAGACGCATCTGTCGGAGAACACGCTGGAGATCGAAACCGTCGCCCGCGATTTTCCATGGTCTGAGGATTATACCGCCGTCTACGAACGCTACGGGCTGGTGCGGAAGAAGGCGCTTCTCGGCCATTGCATCCATCTTGCCGAGCGTGAACGCCAGGCGCTGGCGCACGCGGGGGCCTCCGCGATCTCGTGTCCGACCTCGAACCTTTTCCTGGGCTCCGGTCTCTTCGATCTGGCGGCCATGCGCGCGGCCGAACCGGCGGTGAAGGTCGGGGTCGCGACCGATATTGGTGGCGGCACGTCCTATTCGATGCTCCAGACGGTGTCGGAATTCTACAAGGTGCTGGCGCTCAAGGGGCAGAGGCTGACGCCGTTCGAGGCGTTTCACATGCTGACGCTCGGCAATGCCGAGGCGCTCTGCCTCGACGATCGCATCGGCACGTTCCGGGAGGGGATGGAGGCCGATATCGTCGTGCTCGACAGCGCCGCGACGCCCGCCATGCACTGGCGCATGGAGACGGTGGAGACGCTGTTTGAAGAGCTCTTCGTGCTGATGATGCTGGGCGACGATCGGGCGGTCGCGGCGACCTATCTGATGGGTGCGCCCGCTTACAGTTCTGACAACGCTTAGCGGCGCTTCTTCGACGTCGCATTCTTCGGGGTCACGTCGCGCAGGCGTGCATCGCCGGTGACGTCGACCATGCCGATGCCGTGCTTTTCCCGAAGATGCTCGGTGAGAAGCCGGACATTGCGCAGATTGGCCTTGAAATAGACGTCGCCGAGATCGCCGACGAGGGGCACGAGGCCGAGCGCGAAGTCGAAGCCGGCATTGCGCACCATCTTCGCCTTCACATCCGTGTCGGCGCCGAGCTGGTGGGCGCGGTAGATGAGATAGGCGGAGATGACGCCGCCCGCCGCATCGCCGATGCCGGGGATGAGGCCGATCACGGAATCGAAGCCGAAACGGAAACCGGGCACGCCGAAGCGCGCATCCATCATCTTCGCCAGCGATTCAAGCCGGTTGAGCTCGCGCTCGATTTCCACGGTGCTGTGCTGGCGCGAAGAGGTGCGGTCGAAGCCGGTGTCGAAACGAGATGAAGCGGTGCGGTCCATGAAGCGATAACGCGCTCGCGTTGTGCGTGTTCCCGCGCGCGTCTTCGCCTTGCGCCGCGCTTAGAACCGGTCGACGAACGTGTTGCGTCAACTCGTTGCTTGCGGTCAGTTAGAAACCCCGCTTTCGTCAAATGATTAGGAATTGCTTCGGGAGGTCAGATTGATAGAAGAAGAATACCCGAAGACGGAGAAGGGCTTCTCCGACTGTGGCTGGCGTTCGCCCCTAAAATTCGCGGCATCGGTTTCTTCGATCGCGATCGTGGTGGCGCTTTGCCTCAAAATCTATGGCGCCTCCTGGGATTTCTCGGCTGCCACGGTCTCCGCAACAGATGTGATCGCGATCGTCATATCTCTCTTCGCAATCGCTCTCTCATTTGCATTTTATTATGCTGCAAATCAAGCGGCAGATAAATTCTACGATAATACATATAAATTTACCAAGGATACATCTGAAATACTTGGAAGAATAGAGGAAAGATTTGGGGAAAGATTGAGGCATATTGACGAGGGGTATGGAAAAATAGAAAATCATATAGGCAGAATGTCAGTCCTGAAACAGGAAACGCAAGCGGAAATAGAGAAAAATGAGGAAACCGTCGCCTCGGAACGAGAGGAAATTAAAGAAATAATAAAAGAGTTGATAGATAAAACTCAATCTAGCGATTCGGAAAAGCAAGAATATCAAAGAAAAATTGATGACGCGGAAGCTAGATTGCGGCAATCTCAAGACGCTGTCATTGGTCTAAGAAGACAGTTAAAAAATCTTGAAAAAGAAATGATCACTATAGGACGCGGAGAAAACAAAAATACAAAAATTAAGGAATTGTTAATTGGTCTATTCAATTTCTCTGGGGTTAGCCCGTGGGAGATAATCGAGAAGGGGCATATAAAACCATTCGTATGGAAAGACCTTCCTCACGGAGTGCGTTTGGAGTTGATGAGATCCGGCTTGGTCACGCCAGAGGGAACTTTGACGAAAAAGGGCGTCGAGCAAATTTCTGAAGAATTCCTGAAGTGAGAGAAATTCAAAATCAAAGAGCCTCCCTTTCTAGTCTCAGAACCGGTCCACGAGCTGGCCGTGCCAGATGGCGAGGCTCACCATGGCGCGGCGGAGTGCGGTGATGCCGGGCACGCGGCCGACCTTGAGGTCGGTGTAGAGGGCGAGTTCCTGCGGCACACGGCCGAGCGCCTCTTCGGCGAGGAGCTTGCCGATATAGGGCGCAAGCGCCACGCCCTGGCCGGAAAAGCCGGCGGCCGTCATGACGCCCGGCGCGATCTCGCGGATGAACGGCATGCGTGCCGGCGTGATCGAGACGACGCCGCCCCAGCCATGGGCGATCTTGATGTCCTTCAGCTGCGGATAGACGCGCAGAAAATGTGGCCGAACGAAGCTGCCGATGTCGGAGGGGATGCGCCCGGCGCTGCTTTCGCCGCCGCCGAAGAGGAGACGCCCGTCCGCCGATTTGCGCCAGTAGCAGATGACGAAATAGCTGTCGGAGGCGCATTCGCCGCCGGGCAGAACGGTGTTTTCGAGATCTCCGAGCGGTTCGGTCGCCACCATGAAGCTGTTGACGCCGACGGTGCGCCCGCGGGTGACGGCCTCGAACGGACCTGAACGGCCGTTGGTGGTGACGATGAGGCGCTCTGCCGTCACCTCGCCGGACGGTGTTTGGACGCGAAACCGCCCGTTCTCTTTCCTGTGGGAGAGGGCGGGGCTGTCTTCGTAAAGGCGGGCGCCTGCGGCCTCGGTCGCGCCGGCGAGACCGAGGAGAAAGGCGTAAGGGTCGAGATGGCCGGCGCCTGTGTCGCGACAGCCGCCGTAATAGGAGGGCGAGCCGACGGCCGCTGCCGCTTCCTCACGGCTCAAGACCTCGATGTCGGGATAATCGTAGCGCTCCCGCAGCGTCTCGACGAAATGGGCGTTCTCCTTTTCGTCGTCCGGCCGGTGGAAGACGTCGATGAGGCCGTTGGTGATGTCGCAGCCGAAGCGGGCGGCAAGGCTGCGCACGAGCGCTTTTGCCTCTTCGCCGACCTGCCAGAGCGCCTTGGCGCGCTCAAAACCGTAATGCTTTTCGAGCCAGAGAATGTCGCGGCGCTGGCCGGAATGGATCTGGCCGCCATTGCGCCCCGACGCGCCGTAGCCGAGGCGGTCCGCCTCCAGCAGCACGACCCGCGTCCCCGCCTCGGCGAGATGCAGGGCCGCGGAAAGGCCCGCGAAGCCGCCGCCGACGATGCAGACATCGGCGTCCGTCTGCCCCGAGAGTGTCGGCCTTTCGGGGCGGTCACCTGCTGTCAGATGGTACCAGGAGGGCGGGAAAGGCCGCGGCACGGCTCGCTCGAAGGTTGGAGGGGTTAGACGCTGAGAAGGAGGTATTCACGCTCCCAGGGGCTGATCACCCCCATGAAGGTTTCGTATTCGGTTTCCTTGATGCCGCGATAGATGCTGACGAAGGGGCTGCCGAAGATTTCCACCAGTTCCGGCGTGTTCTCCAGAAGCTGGACGGCATCGAGGATGGAGCGCGGCAGGGTGAAGGGCGCGTCATAGCCCGTTCCGGCCGCCGGTTCGTCCGGCTCGAGCTTGTTGACGAGACCGAGATAGCCGCAGGCGAGCGACGCCGCGATCGCGAGATAGGGATTGGCGTCGGAGGACGGGACACGATTTTCCACGCGCCGCGCCGCAGGATCGGAGAGGGGCACGCGCAGTCCGACGGTGCGGTTGTCGTAGCCCCAGCGCATGTTGATCGGCGCCGAGGTGTGCGGCGTGATGCGGCGATAGGAATTCACGAACGGCGCCATCATCGCCATGGCGCGCGGAATGTAGGTCTGCAGGCCGGCGATATAATAGAGGAATTCCTTGCTGGCCCCGCCGTCGGGCGTGGAGAAGATGTTGTCGCCCGTCTTAAGGCTCACCACCGAATGGTGGATGTGCATCGCCGAGCCGGGTTCGGCGGCAATCGGCTTCGCCATGAAGGTCGCGTACATCTCGTGGCGCAGCGCCGCCTCGCGGATCGTGCGTTTGAACAGAAACACCTGGTCGGCGAGTTCGACGGGATCGCCGTGGCGCAGATTGATCTCCATCTGCGCCGTCCCCGCCTCGTGGGCGAGCGTATCGATCTCGAGCCCCTGGGCTTCTGAGAATTCGTAGATGTCGTCGAAGAGGGCCTCGAACTCGTTGACCGCGGAGATCGAATAGGCCTGGCGGGCGCGCTCCGTGCGCCCGGATCGTCCGACCGGCGGCTCGAGCGGATAATCCGGATCGAGATTGGGTTTGACGAGATAGAATTCGAGCTCGGGCGCCACCACCGGCTGGATGCCGGCGTCGTTGTAGAGCTGGATGACCTGCTGCAGCACCCGGCGCGGGGAAACTTCCACCGGACGCCCGTCGCGGTGATAGGCGTTGTGGATGACATGCGCGGTCGGGTCGGACGCCCAGGGCACGACGGCGAGGGTGGAGAAATCCGGGCGGAAGATGAGATCGCCGTCCGTGATCGATTCGGCATATTCCTCTTCGTCGCGGTCCGGATAATCGCCGGTGATGGTCTGGGTGAAGATCGCCGCCGGCAGCGTCATCGGCTTGTCGTCGAAGAACTTTCCGGTTGGCATCAGCTTGCCGCGGGCGACACCGGCCTGATCCGGCACGATGCATTCGATGTCTTCGATGGCCCGTTCCCGGCACCAGCGCCGGGCTTCTTCACTGTTGGCGACGCCGCGTCGGAGAGAGGTTTCCGGGTCCGTCGGCGTGGCCGTGGCTTTGTGCGATTCGGTCATGATCACCTCGCCCCCTTCATACCCGATGATGAGGCGAAGGCGAAGCTCGGCGAATGGGCGGTCAAACGGCCGCCGGCGCAGCTCAGTCGAAGAGGTCGAGACCGAATTTGTAGGTGAGGCCGAGAGCCGCCGTGAACTGGTTCTCGCTGCCGACATCGGTGATCGGTGAATCCGCAGCATCGCCGACGAGTCGCTCGTAGCTGGCCTGGCCGACGACCGACCAATTCTCGGTGAAGGCGTAACGCGCTTCGAGCGAGGCTCCGACACCTTTGATGCCGCCGTCGGGATCGAAGACCGCAAGCCCCGAGGCCGCCGCCTGCTCCGGCGTGATGCCGAGATAGGTCTGCAGATATTCCGCATCGGCGAAGGAAAGCCGGGGACCGGCCGTGATTTCGAGCTTGTTGGTCGGATGCGTCACGAGATTGACGCCCGTCTCGCCGACGAAGCCGTCATGGCCCGTCACGCCGCGGCGCAGCGCGAGATAGGCTTCGAGATCGTTCCACCGGTATTTGACGGCGCCGCCGAGTTCGACCGCCGTATCGACGTCGCCGATGCCGCGCAGCTTGGAATAATCGCTGTCGTCACGCTCGCGCACGACGCGGAAGGACGGGCTCACCGAAAGCCCCTGTTCCGGCTTGCCGCCGAACTCGCCGAAGACCGGCAGGCTGAGATAATGCAGGGCGACGAAGGGCTGCGGCTGGACCGTATAATCGTCCGCGCCCTCATAGGCGGGCTGCACCGAGGCGCCGGCGCCGAGCTCCAGAATGAGATCGTGGCTGCTCTTTTCGGCGGGAACGGGCGTTTCCTGCGCGGCAACGGGCGAGGTGGCCGACGAGGCGGCGACGAACGCCGCCAGGACACTGCCTGCGAACGCACGGATCGCGGCGCGCGGGTGAACCCGCCGCGTTTTCCCGGATCTGTCGGCTGGTCTGCCGGCCGAATTCTCGATGATGTCGCCAAGCTCTTGCATGGAACAATCGCTACCGGCTCCACGCTGCACAGCAAAGAAACGAATCGTCCGGCGATGGGCTTTTTCGGAAACCGTGGCGGTGCGGCCACGCCTCTACTGCGGAGGGTTGTCGCGCTGCGCTCAGTCGAGGGTGTTGCGGAAGCGGATGAGGGCGAGCGTGGCGATGACGCCGAGGAAGGCGAGGATCGGCCAGATTTCCGGCCAGACGAAGGAGAGGTCGCTGCCCTTCAGCATGATGCCGCGCACGACACGCAGGAAATGCGTGAGCGGCAGGACATTGCCGAGGATCTGCGCCCATTCCGGCATGCCGCGGAAGGGGAACATGAAGCCCGAAAGAAGGATCGACGGCAGAAAGAAGAAGAACGTCATCTGCATCGCCTGGAGCTGCGTGCGGGCGAGCGTGGAGAAGGTGTAGCCGAGCGTCACATTGGCGGCGAGGAAGATGGTGACGGCGACGAGAAGGGCGAGGTAATTGCCGAGCATCGGCACGTTGAAGAGCATGAGCGCGGCCGCGAGGATGACGACGACCTGGATGAGGCCGAGGCCGATATAGGGCACGATCTTGCCGATCATGATCTCAACCGGTTTGACCGGCATGGAAAGGAGGTTCTCCATCGTGCCGCGCTCGATCTCGCGGGTGAGGGCGAGCGCCGTCATCAAGGTCGTGGTCATGGTGAGGATGGTGCCGAGGAGGCCCGGCACGATGTTGTACTGGCTGATGCCCTCCGGATTGTAGAGACGGTGGATGATGACGTCGGCGCTGCGCGCCTGTGCGCTCTTGGCGCCGAGCGGGCCGCTCAGGACATGGGCGATGGCGCGGCTGACGATCTCCGGCATGGCGGCGAGCGCGTTGGCGGAGGCGGCGGGATCCGTCGCGTCGGCTTCCACGACGACTTCGGGGGAAAGCCCGCGCACGAGATCG
Source organism: Afifella sp. H1R (assembly GCF_021462425.1). NCBI lineage: Bacteria > Pseudomonadati > Pseudomonadota > Alphaproteobacteria > Hyphomicrobiales > Afifellaceae > Afifella > Afifella sp. H1R. Next base: position 270,976 of record NZ_JAKEDY010000002.1, on the reverse strand, counting down.
CGCTCGAAATTCTGCGGAATGGTGAGGACGAAGGAGAGCGAGCCGTCTTCGAGCGCTGCGCGCGCGTCCGCCTCGCGGGCGAGCGGGGCGGCGATGTCGAAATAGCCGGAGGTTTCCATGCCCGCGACGATGGCGCGTGACACCGGCCCGCCGTCGAGGACGAGAACGCCCGTCGGCAGCATCTTCGGATCGGTGTTGATGGCATAGCCGAAGAGGATGAGCTGCAGGATCGGGATGCCGATGATCATCGCGAAGGTGAGCCGGTCGCGGCGCATCTGGATGACTTCTTTGAGGAGCACCGCCTTGATGCGGGAGAGCGAGATCAGGCCCATCTCACCCCTCCAGCGCCTGGGCCTGGCTCATCAGGCGGATGAAGACGTCTTCGAGCGTCGTCTCGCCCTGGCGCACGGCGATGTCGTGGTCGCTCTTGACGGCATCGATCGCGGTTTCGAGCGCTTGCGCATCGGAGCCGACGACATGCACCTCGCTGCCGAAGGGCGCCACCTGTTCGACGCCCTTTGCCCCCGTCAGCGCTTTGGCGGCCGCCGGCGCGCCTTTGCCGCTCAAGATGAAGGTGGTGAGCTTCGACTGGTCGATGATCTCTGAGACCGTGCCGCGCGCCACGATGGTACCGTAGGCGATATAGACGATGCGGTGGCAGCGCTCCGCCTCGTCCATGTAATGCGTGGAGACGAGGACGGTGAGGCCCGTTTCTGCGAGCTCGTGGATCTCGTCCCAGAATTCGCGCCGTGCCTTCGGATCGACGCCCGCCGTCGGCTCGTCGAGGAGAAGGAGCTCGGGCGTGTGCATGGTGCAGGCGGCAAGCGCGAGACGCTGCTTCCAGCCGCCGGACAACGTGCCCGCGAGCTGGTCGCGCCTCGAGGCGAGGCCGAGACGGTCGAGCGTGTCTTTGGCTGCCTTGCGCACGTTTGTCATGCCGTAGAGGCGGGCGACGAAGACGAGGTTTTCCTCGATCGTCAGGTCCTCGTAGAGCGAGAAGCGCTGCGTCATGTAGCCGACGCGCCGCTTGATCTCTTCGGCCTGAGTGAGGATGTCGTAGCCGAGGCAGGTGCCGCTGCCGCCGTCGGGATGCAGGAGCCCGCAGATCATGCGGATGGTCGTGGTCTTGCCGGAGCCGTTCGGGCCGAGAAAGCCGACGATCTCGCCGCGCGCGATCTCAAGGTCGATGTCCTTGACGACCGCCTTGCCGCCGAAGCGCTTGGTGAGATCCTCGACCTCGATGACGGGGGCGCGATCGCTTTGGCTGGTGCCCGACCTCATGATCCGGGCTCCGCAGCGACGAGACGCACATCGACCGGCTGCCCGACGCGCAGGCGTGCCGTGTCTCCGACCGGGCGGGCCTCGGCGCGGAAGAGGAGCTTGCCGCGGCGTTTTTCCGAAAAGATGACCGGCGGCGTGAATTCCGCTTCCGCCGAGACGCGCGTCACTTTTGCCGTGAGACCGGCCGGACAATTGTCGCAGGAGATGGCGATTTCGGCATTGTGCGGCAGCTGCGCGAGCTGCGGTTCCGGCACGAAGAAGACGATCTTGCGCTCGCTCTCCGGCAGAAGCGAAAGGACGGGCTCGCCGGCGGCGACGACCTCGCCCGCGCGGTAATAGACATCGTCGATGAGGCCCGCTTCCGGCGCGCGCACGCTCGTCTTCGCAAGCTTCGTCTTCGCCTGAGCGACGCCGGCGCGCGCCGCCTCGACCTGGCGCTCCGCCGCCTCGATCTGAGCTTTGCGGGCGGGCAGCGTGGCGACGTCCTTCTGGCGCCGGGCCTCGGCAAGCTGCGCTTCGGCGACGGAAAGCGTTTCGCTCGCCTGGTCGAGGCGCGCCTTGGCGATGACGCCGCGCTGGAAGAGATCCTGCTGGCGCTGAAATTCCTTTTCCGCCTGATCGCGGGAGGCGCGGGCTTTGTCGATCTGCGCCTCGATGACGGAGAGTTCGACGGGCCGCTGACCTTCGCGGCGGTCGGCGAGCTCGGCCTCGGCGGCGGCGAGTTCCGCCTCCGACTGGCGAAACTCCGCCTCGATCGTCTGGCGGTCGAGCGTGAAGAGGAGGGCGCCGGCCTCAACCTGCGCCCCTTCCCGAACGCCTATGTCGGCGATGCGCCCGGCGATTTCCGGCGCCGCATAGACGAAGTCGCCTTCGACATAGCCTTGCAGGGACGGCGCATCGGCTTCGCCGGCACGCCCGCAGGCGGACAGGGCCGCGACAGCCGCAAGGACGACGAAAAGGGCACCGGCGACACGCATCTCATGCCTCCCCCTTCCGGCCGCGCAACTCCGTCACGACGAGATGAAGATGCGTCCGGAGCATCGCCTTGATCTCGTCGAGCAGCGATGGGGTATACCGGTCGGCCCCGAGCCGGCGCAGAACCACGGCCTCGGCGACGCGCAGAAAGATGCCCTGGCCGATGAGGAGAAAAGTTCTGAGACGCACGGTCTCGCTGTCGGGATCGAGCCCGGTGGCGACGCCGAAATTGAGGCACACCGTGCGGTGCATGCGCTCCATCACCTGCGCATAGATGATGTCGAAGGCCGCCGTCGGGCTCATCTGTTCGCGCAGGATGAAACGGGAGACGCGGCGCATGTCCTCATGGCCGACGATGACGTCGACGATCGTATCGAAGGCGAGCTCGAGATGGGCAAGCGCCTCCTGCGGGTTCGCGGGCGGGGCGGAATTGACGATCTGCGGCGCGCGTTCTGCGATCCGGCTTCCCATGATCGCGGCGACATGGCCGGCGACGGCGAGATAGAGCTCCTCCTTGCCGCCGAAATGGTAGGAGATCGCGGCGACATTGGCCTTGGCGAGCTTGGCGACATCGCGCACCGAGGCGGCATGCAGGCCGCGCTCGCCAAAAAGCTCCAAGGCCGCATCGAGAATGCGTTCGCGCGTCGTGTCGCCCGGAACGTTGGCCGGGCTCGCCGGCGAGCGCCGGGGCGCTGCGGGTTCCTCCGCCGGCGCCCTGGACGCGCCGGTGGCATTCTCCGAGGATTTCGGCCGGCGAGCGCCTTCCTTGGGATGCAGCATGGGGGGCTGCACCATGGGGCGCTGCGACACGGGGTTTCTGCTCATGGATAGGACTTTCCGGCCTTTGATCTAGGCATAATCATCCATCAAACGATCGTTTAAGTCAAACGTTCGTTTGAATGCGTCATGTCGTGGCTGCGCAGGCCCGCGGAACATGCTAGCCGGGGCGCGGAAGGGCGGTTGCCGTCATCGGGAGGCCGGACGGCAGTGGTACCCGGGCAGAGACGGCGGTTGCCGCCACCAGAGGAGGCGGGATGTGACCTACGAGCAATTCAACGCCTTCTGCGGGGCGCTGCCGGCCACGACCCATGTCGTGCAATGGGGCGGGGCGGATGTCTGGAAGGTCGGCGGCAAGGTCTTTGCGATCGGCGGCTGGCACGAGGAGCGGCCGGCCTTCACCTTCAAGACGACGGAAATCTCGTTCGAGATTTTGAAGGAGGAGCCGGGGCTCCGCCCGGCGCCTTATCTCGCCTCGCGCGGCCTCACCTGGATCCAGGATTTTGCGCAAGGCCTCTCCGACGAAGACCTCCGCGCCTATCTCCGCGCCTCTCACCGCCTGGTGGCATCTGGGCTTTCGAAGAAGAAGCAAAAGGAGCTCGGCCTCGATCTGCAGGAGACGTGACGGTTGGATCCCCACTCAGAGGATTGAACACGCAGAATTTCGGGTGCGGTCGGCTGGCAGGCGAGGCCGGCGGAAATCGACCCAGAGCGCGAGCTCGGCATTTGCGGGAGGGCGAGACGGCGCATCACGCCGGGCGCTTCGACGCCTTCCGCCAATCGGCCGGTGTCGTCCCCATCACCCGCTTGAAGGCACGGCTGAAGGCTTCCACGGAATCGTAGCCGACGTCGTAGGCGATCTGACTGATGCCAAGACGCCCCTCGCGCAGCTGCTGACAGGCGAGCTGCATGCGCCATTGCCTCTGGTAGCGCATCGGGGGGACGCCGAGGAGGTCGGTAAAATGTTCGACGAAGGTGCTGCGTGACATGCCGACGGCGCGGGCGAGATCGGCCGTCAGCCATTCGGTGCGCACATCCCGGTGAATCAGGGCGAGCGCTTGAGCGATGTGCGGATCCTGGAAGCCCCGCAGCCACCCGGCATGATCTTCGCGGCGCTCCAGGAAATGGCGCACCGCCTCCACGAACAGCACCTCGGAGAGGTGGGACATGACGCCGGAGGAGGCGAGGCGGCCCTCGACGAGCTCGGCGACCGCAAAGCGCACGGAACTCTCCACCCATTCGCGTGAGGCCGCCTGCCGGAGGTCGAGCTTGAGGGCGCGGGGCAGGAGCGCGAAGACAGGGTTGATCGCCTCCGAACTGCCGAGGAAGCCGCAAATGAGATGCGTTTCTTCGCCTCCGCCGCCATGCACGATGCGGGTCAGGCCGCCGCCTTCGGACAGGCGCATGAGGCTCTGCCCGTCGATGGGGGCAAGCCCGGGAGCGCTGGAAAGCGTATGCACGTCGTTGTGGGTGAGAAGCACGACTTCGCCGCCCTCCACCTCGAGCGGCGGTTCGCCCTCGATCTGCAGGAGCATGTGTCCGGCGAGGACGACGTGGAAGAAGATCAGCTGCAGCGGATCCTGCAGGATCGAGCGGCAATCCTCCGCCATCAGTGTCGTGACGACACTGTAGGGCGCCGTCAGGCGCACATCGAGAAACACGCCGCCCGTCAGCCGGACTGCACGAAGAACATCCGACAGCGGGTCCGGGGTTGGCGGCCCCTTTTGTTCGGACGGACAGTCGGAAGAGGCGGACGCGCGATCATTCTGCAACCGGGTCTCCGCATCTACCACTCCGCCCGGATCTGTCGGGCAGAGCGTACTTGGAAGAGCAGTCCATCCCTTGGCAGAAAAACTGTCAAGGGAGTGTCGAGAGGCCCGGCGGCTCCTGTTCTAGGGATGAGGAAACCAGAAAATGACAGTTCTTGCTGCGGCGTCCGATCTCGGCGCCATCAAACAGCGTCAGCAGGCCATGTGGGCGACCGGCGATTATTCGGTGATCGGCACGACCTTGCAGATTGTCGGTGAGGATCTTTGCGAGGCGCTCGATCTGCGCGCCGGCGAGCGCGTGCTCGACGTGGCTGCGGGCAACGGCAACGCGACGCTCGCGGCCGCCCGCCGTTTCGCGTTGGTCACCTCCACCGACTATGTGCCGCGCCTGCTGGAGCGCGGGCGCGAGCGCGCGGAGGCGGAGCGCCAGACCGTCTCCTTCACGGAGGCCGACGCGGAGGAGCTTCCGTTCCCGGACGAAAGCTTCGACGTCGCCGTCTCCACTTTCGGTGTCATGTTTTCGCCCGATCAGGAGAAGGCGGCGCGCGAGATGCGGCGCGTCGTGCGCCGGGGCGGGCGCATCGGCCTCGCCAACTGGACGCCGGATGGCTTCATCGGCCGGCTCTTCAAGGTGATCGGCCGGCATGTGCCGCCGCCGGCGGGGCTGAGATCACCCTCCCTCTGGGGAACGGAAGAGCGGCTCGCGGAGCTCTTTCCGGCGTGTCGGATCACGGTGAAGCCGCGCATCTACACGTTCCGTTATCGCTCCGCCGAGCATTGGGTGGACGTTTTCCGCACCTGGTATGGGCCGACCAATCGCGCCTTTGCGGCGCTCGACCCCGCCGGTCAGGCGGCGCTGGCGGCGGATATCGTGACACTCCTTCAGGACCTCAACCGCGGCGGCGAGGCCGCGCTGATCGTGCCGAGCGAGTATCTGGAAGTCGTGATCGACCGCAGCTGATGCGGCCGGCGTGTGGTCTTCCGGCATGCCTGCCGTGGATGGCCCCTCTTTCGACCGTCTCCTGGAGAGAGACGATTGCTCAAGGCGGGGGCGAGACCTGTCTGTCAGGCGCAAATCAAAGGGGCACGGCCTTTCGGCCGTGCCCCAAGCTGTTTCGCTTGTCCCATGCGCCGGATTTCGGATTGGCATCCGGCGCATGCGACGCGATGGTTGGCCTCAGTGGCGCGGGGCCTGGAGGTCGAAGCGGTCGGCCTCCATCACCTTCGTCCATGCGGCGACGAAGTCCTTCACGAACTTCTCCTGGCTGTCGGCGCAGGCGTAGACCTCGGCAAGCGCACGCAGCTGCGAGTGCGAGCCGAACATGAGGTCGACGCGCGTCGCCTGCCATTTGACCTCGCCGGTCTTGCGGTCGCGCCCCTCATAGGTGCCGTCGGCAACGGGCTGCCATTGCGTCGCCATGGTGAGGAGGTTGACGAAGAAATCGTTCGTCAACGTGCCCGGCCGGTGGGTGAAGACGCCGTGCGGCGCGTTCTGATAGTTCGCGCCGAGGACGCGCATGCCGCCGAGAAGCGCCGTCATTTCCGGGGCGGTGAGCGTCAAAAGCTCCGCCCGGTCGACCATCGCCTCCTCCGGCCGCATGAATTGCCGACCGCTCAGGTAATTGCGGAAAGCATCGGCACGCGGCTCGAGGGCGCGGAAGGAATCGACGTCCGTCTCTTCCTGGCTCGCATCCATGCGGCCCGGCGTGAACGGCACGGCGACATCGACGCCGGCATCCTTCGCCGCCTTTTCCACGGCTGCGGTGCCACCGAGCACGATGAGATCGGCAAGCGAGACCTTCTTGCCGCCGGTCTGGGCGGCGTTGAAGTCCGCCTGGATCGTTTCGAGTGCCTGCAGCGCCTTGGCGAGTTTTTCGGGCTCGTTTGCCTCCCAATCCTTCTGCGGGGCGAGGCGGATGCGTGCGCCATTGGCACCGCCGCGCTTGTCGGAGCCGCGGAAGGTCGAGGCCGAGGCCCAGGCCGTGGAAACGAGCTCGGAGACCGACAGGCCGGAGGCGAGGATTCTGGCCTTGAGATCGGTGATGTCCGCAGCATTCACCAGCTCGTGGTCGGCCGCCGGGATCGGGTCCTGCCAGAGCAGCGTTTCCTGCGGCACGAGCGGGCCGAGATAGCGGACTTTCGGGCCCATATCGCGGTGGGTGAGCTTGAACCAGGCGCGCGCGAAGGCATCGGCGAACGCGTCGAAATCCTCGTGGAAGCGCCGCGAGATCTTCTCGTAGTCCGGGTCGAAGCGGAGCGCGAGATCGGTCGTCAGCATCGTCGGCTTGCGGAAGCGGCTCGGGTCATGCGCATACGGGATTTCCGCCGGCGCATCCTTCGCCACCCATTGATAGGCGCCGGCCGGGCTCTTTTCGAGCTCCCATTCGAAGCCGAAGAGATTGTCGAAGAAGTAGTTGCTCCACTTGGTCGGCGTCTGCGTCCAGGTGACCTCCGGACCGCCGGTGATGGCATCGTCGCCGAAGCCCGTGCCGTGACCGCTCTTCCAGCCGAGGCCCTGATCCTCGACCGCCGAGCCTTCCGGGTCCGGGCCGAGAAGCGAGGGATCGCCCGCGCCGTGCGTCTTGCCGAAGGAATGGCCGCCGGCGATGAGCGCCACGGTCTCTTCGTCGTTCATCGCCATCCGATAGAAGGTTTCGCGGATGTCCTTCGCCGCCGCGACGGGATCGGGCTTGCCGTTCGGACCTTCCGGATTGACGTAGATGAGACCCATCTGCACGGCCGCGAGCGGCTCTTCGAGCTGGCGCTCGCCGGAATAGCGTTCATCGCCGAGCCAGGTGCCTTCGGGGCCCCAGTAGAGCTCTTCCGGCTCCCAGACATCGGCGCGGCCGCCGGCATAGCCGAACGTCTTGAAGCCCATGGTTTCGAGCGCGACGTTGCCCGCGAGCACCATCAGATCGGCCCAGGAGATCTTGCGGCCGTATTTCTGCTTCACCGGCCAGAGGAGCCGGCGCGCCTTGTCGAGATTGGCGTTGTCGGGCCAGGAATTCAAAGGCGCGAAGCGCTGCTGTCCGGCCCCGGCGCCGCCGCGCCCGTCGGTGATGCGGTAGGTGCCGGCCGAGTGCCAGGCCATGCGGATCATCAAGCCACCGTAATGGCCGAAATCGGCAGGCCACCACTCCTGCGAATCCGTCATGAGCTGTTTCAGGTCCTCGATGACCGCGTTGAGGTCGAGGCTCTGAAACTCTTTTGCGTAATCGAAGTCCTTGTCCATCGGATCGGACAAGTCGGAGTTGCGGTGCAGCGTCGAGATGTCGAGCTGCTCGGGCCACCATTCGCTGTTGCGGGCCCCGCGTTTCCCGCCACTGAACGGGCAGCCGCCGGAACCGTCGTCTACTTTCGCATCCATGTGCGCCTCCTTGGACGTTTCTATCAGGAGCAGAAATTATCTGCCGCCGGCCGATAGGTGAAGCCTTCTTTTTATAATCGCTCTAATAAGAAACGCTGATGACGTGCGTGCGCAGCGCGCGGGTGTCGTGTTCGGGGCGGTTTTGGGGGAGCGGACGAGGACCGCATGCGGCGGCTGAGGCGTGCGCCAAAGGAAACGGCCGCCGCGGTGTGCCGCGACGGCCGTCGAAAAGAGATGGATCCGGCCGAGGGCCAGGGTAACGTTGCGCCTTCGCCCTGTGAGGGCCCGGCCACGCCTCTCCGCAGGCTCCGGCCCGCGCGCAAAACGCGTTGCCCGAAAAGCCCGTCTAGCGCTGCTTCACCACGATCGGTACGAGCAGATCGCCCCAGAAGCCGTCTTCGGAATGGTGGCGGGCGGTGCGCTGCAATTCGACCGAAAGGCCGGCATCGACGCAGCCGATCACGGCCTGATTCAGCCGGTGCAGTTCGTTGGCGAGCACGCGGATGGCTGCCTGCTGCGCGTCAGTCATTTCGGACGAAAGCGCTTCTGCGCGCTCCTTCACCGGCGGTTTGGTCAACATCGTCTCCACTTTCTTTGCGCGCCCAGTTCGGTCGCCGGGCTCAATTGCGACCGCGGGAGAGGATCGCTCTCCCGCGGCCTTTAGGTTGCGCGTCTTCTGACCGGAAAATCAACCCGGTCACGCCGCGCGCGTTTGGGCTTTCTCCTCCCCGGAGTGGAACTGAGCGGATTCCGTCGATTCGCCCATGGCCGTGGTCGACGACAGGCCGCCCGTGATCGCCATCGACACGGCATCGAAATAGCCGGTGCCGACTTCGCGCTGGTGGCGGGTCGCCGTGTAGCCGACGGATTCCGCCGCAAATTCGGCCTGCTGCAGCTCCGAATAGGCCGCCATCTGGCGATCCTTGTAGCCGCGGGCGAGCTCGAACATGCCGAAGTTCAGCTGGTGGAAGCCGGCGAGCGTGATGAACTGGAATTTGTAGCCCATCGCACCGAGCTCGCGCTGGAACTTGGCGATGGTCTCTTTGTCGAGGTTCTTTTCCCAGTTGAACGAGGGCGAGCAATTGTAGGCGAGCATCTTGCCCGGATGCGCCTTGTGCACGCCTTCGGCGAAGCGCTTCGCCTGTTCGAGGTCGGGCTTCGACGTCTCGCACCAGATGAGGTCGCAGTAAGGGGCGTAGGCGACGGCGCGGGCGATGCAGGGCTCGAGCCCGTTCTGCACCCGGTAGAAGCCTTCCGCGGTGCGGCCGGCGTCGTAATCGACGAAGGGACGATCGCGCTCGTCGATGTCGGAGGTGAGAAGCTTCGCCGCTTCCGCATCGGTGCGGGCGATGACGAGGCTCGGCACGCCGCAGACATCGGCCGCAAGACGCGCCGCCGTCAGGTTGCGGATATGGGCCGCCGTCGGGATCAGGACCTTGCCGCCGAGATGGCCGCACTTCTTTTCAGACGCGAGCTGATCTTCGAAATGCACGCCAGCCGCGCCGGCCTCGATATAGGCCTTCATGATCTCGAAGGCGTTGAGCGGGCCGCCGAAGCCGGCTTCCGCGTCGGCGACGATCGGGGCGTACCAGGTGTCGACCGACTGCTTGCCTTCCGACGTCTCGATCTGGTCGGCGCGCTGGAAGGTGCGGTTGATCTTGCGGGCGAGCTCCGGGCCGGAATTGGCCGGGTAGAGCGACTGGTCGGGATACATGGCGCCGGCGACGTTGGCGTCGGCCGCGACCTGCCAGCCGGAAAGGTAGATGGCTTTCAGGCCTGCACGCACCATCTGCATGGCCTGGTTGCCGGAGAGCGCGCCGAGAGCATTGACGAAGTCGTCTTCATGGAGAAGCTTCCACAACCGGTTGGCGCCGTGCTCGGCCACCGAATACTCGATCTTCAGAGATCCGCGCAGCCGCTTCACATCCTCTGCGGTATAGGGCCGCTCGATCCCCTCGTAGCGATCGGCCGGAGCGTTCGGAAGAAGGCTCTGAAAATCGGTCATGTCAATCTCCTTACTAGACTTCTTGTGTCTGTTCCCGTCTTTGTGAGGCTCATTTACAATGCGGCGCACAAAATGCCAGGGCGAAAAGCCGGAAAATCGCGTGAAACGGGTGAACTTGTAAGTCTTGCACGCGTGTTTTTGTCGAAGTTGTAAGGAATTTACAAAATCTCGCGGCGGTCGTAAGTTGGCAGACGTTGCAACGACGCGGTGGGGGAGGCGATCGTGGCGGAACGCAAGATATTCGCAGGTCCGCGCATCAGGCGCGTCAGAAACGGCCTCGGCCTGACCCAGGCCGACATGGCCGAAGCCCTCGGCATCTCTTCGAGCTACCTGAACCTCATCGAGCGCAACCAGCGGCCTCTGACCGTGCAGGTGCTGTTGAAGCTGCAGGCGGCGTTCAAGATCAGCGCGAGCGAACTCAAGCTCGACGAGGAGGGGGTCGATCTCGACGCCCTCAAGGCGGTGTTCGCCGATCCGCTTCTGGCCGCGGAAGTGCCGAGCCCGTCGGAGCTGGAAGAGGTGGCGGAGGCGGCGCCCAACGTGGTGCGCGGCATCTCGCGTCTCTACGAAGCCTATATGGAAGGGGCCGGGCGGCTTTCGGAACTGTCGCAGCTTCTGGCCGAAGGCGGCGAGATCCGCACCGAGATGGGCGCGCGGCTGCCCTTCGACCGGGTCGCGACCTGGTTCGAGGAGGCGGGGCCGTGGTTTCCCGAACTGGAAGACACCGCCGCGGCTTTGGCGGAAGAGCTGACCCCGCGCGATGATCCGTTTGCGGCGCTCAAGGCGCATCTGCGCGAGCGCCATGGCATCGATCTCAGGATCCTGCCCGCTCATGCGCTGCCGGACGAGCGCGCCCGCTTCGATCGCCATTCGATGCGCTTCTTCATTGCCGAATCCGTGCCGCTCGTCGATCGCGCCTGGCTCGTCGCGCTGCAGGTCGCCTATTCCGGCCATGCGCCGCTTTTGAACAAGCTCGCGGCCCAGGCCGCGCCGAAGGATACGGAATCGCAGCGTCTCCTGCGGGCGGGCTTCGCACGTCGTCTCGCCGACGCGATCCTGATCCCGGCCCCGCGCCTTGCCGCGGCGGCGCGCGAATTCCGCTTCGATCTCGCCGGGCTCAGCCAGCGCTTCCAGACCCGCAATGCCCGCATCATGGCGCGGCTTGCAGCCCTTGCCGGCAATCCGGAAGGCGATGTCGATGAGGCCGCCCTCGTCGTGCTCGACGGCGCCGGCACCGTGATCACCCGCATCCGAGGCGCGGGTTTTCCTTTTGCCCGGTTTGGCGCCGCCTGCGGGCGCCTGCCGATTTTCGACCGGCGGACGGAAAGCGGCGTGCTCGCGGCGCGCCTGTCCTTTCCCGACGGGGCGACCTTCTTCGCGCTCGCCATGCGGGAATCCGAAGCGCTCGCCGACAAGACGCTGCCGCCGCCTTTACGGGCGACGCTTCTCGTCTTCCCCGAGCGTTTTGCCGAGGCGACCGTCTATGATTTCGTTCGCTCCGCCCCGGCGCGGCCCGTCGGTGTGACCTGCCGGCTGTGCGAGCGGGAAGGCTGCGCCCATCGCGCCCAGCCGCCGGCGACGCGGCCGGCGAGCCTGCACGATTACCGCATCGGCAAATCCGACCGGGAGATCCCCTGAGCGTCACGGCGCCGGCGCACCTGCGACTTTCGTTATTCCAAAACGCGGCGTTTTTGGTCTCGCGACGATTGAAGCTTGCCGCGGCTTGCCCCTATGTTGCCGGGGAATGGCCGCTATGCGTGCAGTGAAAGCCCACCAACAGGGGAGGTGCTCTTGTTCAGAGCTCTTTGTCTCGTCTCCACCCTGGCGATCGTCGCTGCCTCCGGCAGTCCGGCCTTGGCCCAGGACGAGGAGAAGGTCGTCAACGTCTACAATTGGTCGGACTATATCGACGAATCCATCCTTGAAGACTTCACCAAGGAAACCGGCATCAAGGTCGTCTACGACGTCTACGATTCCAACGAGATCCTGGAAACCAAACTGCTCTCCGGCGGCACGGGCTACGATGTCGTCCTGCCGTCCGCCTCGCCGTTTCTCGCCCGCGAGATCCAGGCCGGCGCCATGCAGAAGCTCGACAAGTCGAAACTCCCCAACCTCAGCCATGTCTGGGACACGATTGCCGAGCGGGTATCGAAATACGATCCCGACAACGAATACTCGGTCAATTACATGTGGGGCACGACCGGCATCGGCTACAATGTCGATATGATCAACGAGCGCATGCCCGATGCGCCGGTGAAGTCCTGGGATATGGTCTTCGACCCTGACGTCATCTCGAAGTTTCAGGATTGCGGCGTCTACATGCTCGACGCGCCGACGGAGATGATCCCGGCCGCCCTCAACTATCTCGGCCTCGATCCGAATTCGACGAATCCGGACGACATCGACAAGGCGGAAGAGCTGTTGAAGTCCGTGCGCCCGTACATTCAGAAGTTCCACTCCTCCGCCTATATCGATTCTCTCGCCAACGGCGATATCTGCATGGCGGTCGGCTGGTCGGGCGATGTCTTTCAGGCGATCGACGCGGAGGCCGAAGGGATCAACGTCAAATACGTGATCCCGAAGGAGGGCGCGCAGATGTGGTTCGACCAGATGTCGATCCCGGCCGATGCGCCGCATCCCGCCAACGCCCACGCCTTCATCAACTACATCCTGCGTCCCGATGTCATCGCCAAGGCGTCGAACTATGTCTTCTATGCCAACGGCAACAAGGATTCGCAGCAATATCTCGATGAAGAGATCATCGGCGATCCGGCGATCTATCCGCCGAAGGACGTGATGGACAAGCTCTACACGGTCGACCCGTACGACCCGAAGGCGCAGCGGCTCATCACGCGCGCCTGGACGAGCGTCAAGACCGGGCAGTAAGAGGCCGGAAAATGGCCGGGCAGGCATTCTGCCCGGCCTCCAACGAGGGAAGGGTTACGTATGGCCAAAATGCTCGGGCCCGTGAGGCGCGCTTTTCAGCCGTGGAACGATCCGAGTCAGCCGCCCTTCATCGAATTCAGGAACGTCACCAAACGCTTCGGCGATTTCACCGCCGTCGACAACCAGTCGATCACCGTCTACGAGCGCGAATTCTACGCCCTGCTCGGGCCATCCGGTTGCGGCAAGACCACCTTGTTGCGGATGCTGGCCGGCTTCGAGGAGCCGAGCGAGGGCGAGATTTTTCTGGATGGCCGGCCGTTGACGGGCGTGCCGCCGCACAAGCGGCCCGTCAACATGATGTTCCAGTCCTACGCGCTCTTTCCGCATATGAACGTCGCCGACAACATCGCCTTCGGCTTGAAGCAGGAGGGGATGGCGAAGGCCGATATCGCCGTGCGCGTCGACGAGATGCTGCGCCTCGTCAAATTGCAGGATTTCGCCCGCCGCAAGCCGGCGCAATTGTCCGGCGGCCAGCAGCAGCGCGTGGCGCTCGCCCGAGCGCTCGCCAAGCGTCCGAAAGTGCTGCTTCTCGACGAGCCGCTCGGCGCGCTCGACAAGAAGCTGCGCGAGGAGACGCAGTTCGAGCTGACCGACCTGCAGGAGAGCCTCGGCCTCACCTTCCTCATCGTCACGCATGACCAGGAAGAGGCGATGACCATGGCCGACCGCATCGCCGTCATGGATCATGGCCGCGTCATCCAGGTGGCGACGCCGGCCGTCATCTACGAGGCGCCGGCCTCGCGCTACATCGCCGATTTCGTCGGCGACGTGAACATTTTCGAAGGCCGCATCGCGCATCTGGAAAATGGCGGCCTGACCATGACGACGGCGGCCGGCTTTACGGTCGAAGTGGCAGAGATGCCGCAAGGCGTGGCCCGCCCGCAGGCCGGCGAGACGATCTGGTTCGCCATCCGCCCCGAAAAGATGGTGATCAGCCACGAGCGGCCGCCAAACGCCACCACCAATCTCATCGAAGGCGAAGTCTGGGACATCGGCTACCTGGGCGATGTCTCGATCTACAACGTCAAGCTCGATTCCGGCGACGTGGTGCGTGCGACGCGCCTCAACGCCTCGCGGGAAGTGGAACGGCCGATCACCTGGGAGGACCGGGTCTTCCTCTCCTGGCGGCCGGACGCCGGCACCGTCCTGGTACGATAGGGGGGCGGCATGCACGCTTTGCGCAGCTTTCTCGCCCGCCGCATCGTCATCGCCATTCCGTATCTGTGGCTCGCCGTCTTCTTTCTGGCGCCGTTCCTGATCGTCCTGAAGATCTCGTTTTCGGCGACCGCGATCGCCATGCCGCCCTATACGCCGGTCTTCGACGGGCTGGCGACGCTTTGGGAGAGGGCGAAGGATCTCTCCTTCGACAATTACGTCTGGCTGACGGAGGATGCGCTTTACATCAAAGCCTATCTTTCCTCGGTCAAGATCGCGCTCATTTCGACGGCGATCACGCTCCTCATCGGCTATCCTCTGGCGCTCGCCATGGCGCGGGCGCCGGACCGCATCCGCCCGATGCTGCTGATGGCGATCATCCTGCCGTTTTGGACCTCGTTTCTGATCCGCGTCTATGCCTGGATCGGCATCCTGAAGCCCGAGGGTCTTTTGAACCAGCTGCTTCTGTCGCTCGGCGTCATCGACCAGCCCCTCACCATCATCAACACGGATTGGGCCGTCTATATCGGCATCGTCTATTCCTATCTGCCCTTCATGGTGCTGCCGCTCTACGCCACCTTGGAGAAGATGGATTACCGGCTGATCGAGGCCGCGAACGATCTCGGCGCGACCCCGCTCGGGGCTTTTTGGAAGATCACCGTGCCTTTGTCGGTGCCGGGCATTCTGGCGGGTTCGCTCCTCGTCTTCATTCCGGCGGTCGGCGAATTCGTCATCCCGGATCTTCTCGGCGGCTCCGACACGTTGATGATCGGGCGCACGCTCTGGGTCGAGTTCTTCTACAATCGCGACTGGCCGGTCGCGAGCGCGGTTGCGATCGTGCTCCTGCTGCTCCTCGTCGTGCCGATCGTCATTTTCCAGAAGATGCAGCAGAGGGCGTCGAGCTGATGCGCCGCTTCACCTCTTTCAATCTGGTCGCGCTCGTCTTCGGCCTCGCCTTCCTCTATCTGCCGATCCTCATCCTGATCATCTATTCCTTCAACGCCTCGCGCATCGTCACCGTCTGGGGCGGGTTTTCGACGCGCTGGTATGTCGAGCTCATGCACAATCAGAGCATTCTCGACGCGGCCTGGGTGACCTTGCGCGTGGGGCTCCTGTCCGCGACGCTTGCCACCTTCCTCGGCACGCTCGCGGCGATCGCTCTCGTGCGCGGGGGGCGGTTTTGGGGGCGCACGCTCTTTTCCGGCATGGTCTTCGCGCCCCTCGTCATGCCGGAGGTGATCACCGGCCTGTCGCTCCTGCTGCTCTTCGTGGCGGTCAATTTCGACCGCGGCTTCTGGACGGTGACGATCGCGCATATCACCTTCTCGATGTGCTTCGTGGCCGTCGTCGTGCAGTCGCGGCTTCTCTCCTTCGACCGCTCGCTGGAAGAGGCGGCGCTCGATCTCGGGGCGACGCCGGTGAAGACCTTCTTTGCCGTCACGCTGCCCTTGATCGCGCCTGCCGTCGTCGCCGGCTGGATGCTCGCCTTCTCGCTCTCGCTCGACGATCTCGTCATTGCGAGTTTCACGACGGGCCCGGGCGCCACCACCCTGCCGATGAAGATCTACAGCCAGGTCCGCCGCGGCGTGACGCCCGAGATCAACGCGGTGTGCACCATCCTCGTGGCGCTGGTGACGCTGGGCGTGCTGACGGCCTCGATCCTCGGCAAGGCCCGCTCTCCGGCGCGAGCCCCGTAGTTGCGGCAACCTTAAGCCGGGGGAAAGCGTCGTCGCGGGCAACCCATAGACACGGGCAGCGCTGCGCCTCAGTTCGAGGCGGGCGCGCTCGAGGTCAGTTCCGGGCTTGCCAGCGTGCCGATGATGTCGACCGGGATCGCCGGCTGGTCCGTCTTCGGCGTGAGCGTTCCGGACAGGTCGAGGCGACGGTCATGAAGACCGATCTCGCCGGCAAGCGAGGCGGTGTAGCGCGACGTCTCCACCAGGCCGTCGGTGAGTTCACACTGCCCGTCGGCGAAGGTGAGGCCCGCCTTGAGCAGCGTGAAGGGCGTGCTTGCGGTCGCGTTGAGGAGCGGCTGTGCCCCGCCTTCAGGCGCTTTGGCTGCGGCTTCGAGGTCGAGATACGGCAAGCGGCCGTTCTTGGCGTCGACGGTCAGGCGCCCGGTCGCTGTCTGCAGCATGGCGCCGACATCTTCGCCGGAGCCGGCCAGTTCGACCATGATATCGGCCGTCCCCTCGATCGGCGCAGTGCCGAGCATGGAGGTGAGGCCCGCGGTCTTGAGCTCGTGAGCGCGCAAGGCAGTCTGCAGACGCGGCAGGCCGTCGTCCACATCGAGGGTGATGTTGCCGCTGAGGCGCCCCCCATAAAGCTCCGCCTCGCCGATCGTCAGAAGGGCGTGGCCGTTCTGGACGAGAAGCGATGCCCCGACCCGCTGCAGGCGGGCCGCATCGACCCGAACTTCGCCGGCCGAGACGCGAAGATCGGCCTTGAAATTGTCGAGCCAGCCGGTGGTGAGGCGCGTCTTGAGGATCGCCGGCGCCTCGCCGTCGTCGACGCGGAAGAGATGATGCAGGACCGGCGTCGTATCGAAGGAGGGGAAGGCGAGGGTTCCGGACATGGACGGTGTGCCGGTGAAATCGAGCCGCAGGGCGCCTTTGCCCGAAACGCCGTTCAGATTGAGGGTCGCGTCGGAAAACGTCGCCATATTGCCGGCGATGTCGGCGTCACTGTCGAGGCGAATGGTTTGGAACGGTGAGGCTTCGGCAAAACGGCCGCTGAACCAGGAGAGCACTGTGGGTGCATCTTCGAGGTTGAGGGCGAGCCGGCCGAGGAGATGCGGATCGCGCGGGTCGCGCACGGTCCCGCTGAAGGAGGCGTTGAGACTTTTCGCCTGCACATCGAGATTGAGCGTCGTTTCGCCGGCCCGGATGAAGCGATAGGGCTGCTGGGCGGAGGCGGTGATGCGCATCTCCTCGCCATGCCGCACGAAGCGGCCGGAAACTTCGATCGGCTTTCTGACGCTGTCCCATTGCAGATTGAGGTTGACCTTGGAGAAGACCTCGCGGCGTCCGCTCTGTTCGTCGCTGTAGACGATGCGCCCGTTCTGGATGACGAACGAGCCGAGGCGCACATCGCCGGCAAAGGCCAGTTGCAGCGCGGCGGCACTCGTGTCGAAATCCCAGCTCTCGGCCCCGTCGGCGGCACGGCGCAACGAAATCACGGGAGAGACGATGGTGAAATCCTCGATTTCGACCTCACCGATGAGAAGCGGCAGGAGGCGCACCGAGGCTTTGAGGAAGGCCATCTGGACGAAAGGCGTGTCGTCGCCCGGAGGTCCGGCGATCTCCACGTCCTTGAGCTTGACGCTGAGGCGCGGCAGGAGCGTGATGACGGCTTCGCCCTCGAGCGAGACTTCCCGCCCGGTCCAGGCCGATATCTGCTCGGCGACCCGACGCTTGACGTCTTCGGGCGAGACGAGTTGGCTAGCGAGGAATGCCAGCCCGCCCACGAGAACGACCAGGAGGCCGAGGGCGATAAGCAGCCGCCGCATCATGGGGACCTATCTCCGTTGTCATCGCGATAGGGGCTTTGCCGCCCGAAGGCAAGGCGCTTGGGGCTTTCTGCACGCCTTCCTTCAAGAGGCAAGACCGCCCTCACAGAACACGAGCCGAGGAAACGCTGATGAACGATACGCCTTTGTGGAAACCCGATCCGGCCAAAGCCGAGGCGACGCCCATGGCGCGCTTCCGCAAAACCGCTGCCGAGGCGGCGGCGGGCGAAGAACTCGGTGACTATCACGCTTTGCACGCCTGGTCGGTGCGTGATCCTGCCGCTTTCTGGAACGCGATCTGGGATCATTGCGGCGTCATCGGCGAAAAGGGCGAGCGGATCCTGGAAAGCGCCGAGGCGATGCCGGGGGCGGCCTTCTTCCCGGATGCGCGGCTGAATTTCGCCGAGAACCTCCTGACGCGCAAAGGCGCCGAGGATGCCCTCGTCTTCCGCGGCGAGGACAAGGTGAAGCGGCGGCTCTCCTGGGACGATCTTCGCGGCCTCGTCTCGCGCCTGCAGCAGGCGATGCGGGACGCCGGCATCGGCAAGGGCGACCCGGTGGCGGCGATGATGCCGAACATGCCGGAAACGATCGCCGCCATGCTGGCGGCAAGTTCGCTCGGAGCGATATGGTCGTCCTGCTCGCCGGATTTCGGCGAGGGCGGCGTTCTCGACCGCTTCGGGCAGATCGAGCCGAAGCTCCTGATCGCCTGTGACGGCTATTGGTACAACGGCAAGAAGATCGAGGTGGCCGACAAGCTCGCCAAGATCGCCGAGAAACTCCCGACGGCCGCAAAGGTCGTCATCGTGCCCTATCTCGATCAGGCCGAGGAGGTGGCGAAACGTGTGCCGCGGGGCGTCGCGCTCGATGATTTCATCGCCTCGTTCGAGGTGCAGGAGCCGACCTTCGAACGCCTGCCCTTCAACCATCCGCTCTACGTGCTCTTTTCCTCCGGCACGACGGGCATTCCGAAATGCATCGTCCATGGGGCGGGCGGCACGCTTCTGCAGCATCTGAAGGAGCATCGGCTGCATTGCTCGATCACGCCGGGCGAGAAGCTTTTTTACTTCACCACCTGCGGGTGGATGATGTGGAACTGGCTCGTCTCGGGGCTCGCCTGCGAGGCGACGCTCCTCCTCTACGACGGCTCGCCCTTCTATCCCGACGGCAACGCGCTCTTTGATTATGCCGCCGAAGAGAAAATGGCGATCTTCGGCACGTCGGCGAAATTCATCGATGCGGTGCGCAAGGCGGGGCTTAAGCCTGCAACCTCGCACGATCTGTCGGCCCTGCGCATGATGACCTCGACCGGCTCGCCGCTCGCGCCGGAGAATTTCGACTTCGTCTACGAAGCGATCAAAAAGGACATGCATCTCGCCTCGATTTCCGGCGGCACCGACATCGTCTCCTGCTTCGTGCTCGGCATTCCGACCGAGCCTGTCTGGCGCGGCGAGATCCAGGGGCCGGGTCTCGGCATGGCGGTCGATGTGTGGGACGAGGACGGCCAGCCCGTGACGGGAGCCAAGGGCGAACTCGTCTGCACGAAGCCCTTTCCGTCGATGCCGGTGATGTTCTGGAACGATCCCGACGGGATCAAATATCAGTCCGCCTATTTCGACCGCTTTCCGGGCGTGTGGTGCCATGGCGACTTCGCCGAATGGACCGAGCATGGCGGCATCATCATCCATGGCCGCTCCGATGCGACGCTCAATCCGGGCGGCGTCCGGATCGGCACGGCGGAGATCTACAACCAGGTCGAAAAGCTGCCGGAGATCCTGGAGGCGCTCGCCATCGGTCAGACCTATGACGACGATGTGCGCATCGTTCTCTTCGTCAGGCTCGCGGAGGGCGTCGAGCTCGATGCGGAGATGACGAAGCGCATCAAGCAGCAGATCCGCGACGGGGCCTCGCCCCGCCATGTGCCGCAGAAGATCGTCCAGGTCGCCGACATTCCGCGCACGAAATCGGGAAAGATCACCGAGCTCGCCGTGCGCGACATCGTTCACGGCCGCGACGTGAAGAACCTCGAGGCGCTCGCCAATCCCGAAGCGCTCGATCTCTTCCGCGATATCGAGGAACTTCGAAAGTAGGAGCGTTCGAAAGTTCGGAAATTGGCGAACGTCAGAAGACGCGGCGCAATTCGGCGTTCGCCTTTATCATGTGCATCAACGTCTCGCCTTCGGTGCGTACCGCGCGCAGATCAGCCGTTGCCAGTTTGACCGTCTTGAAGCGGGCGTACTGCACCTTGGTGGCCGACAGCGCGGTCGCATAGGCAAGCTCGAACAGGCTCTTGCCCTTGTTGGGGCCGCTGTCGACGACCTTGCTTCCTTCCGTCGAACTCGGGCTGTCCTTGTTGAGCTGGCTGTGGCTCGGTGCGTTCGGTCCGCACAGTTTCGGCGAGCCGAGCGCCCAGGTGCCGCTGACGATAGCTGCGGGCAAGGTCGCGAGCGTCTGGTCCCAGACAGGGATCGGCGCGTCATCCACATGCAGTTCGACCCAGTTCGAATGCGCGTAGAAGTCCTGCGTCGTATGAAGGAGCGCGCCGAAAGCGGCGAGCGCGGGATCCCCGTACTTGTCGCCGACCGTTTCGATGAGGTTCCATTCATCGGCGATATGCTGGATCCCGCCTGGGAAATCGCAATTGTCGAAATGCACGCAGCTTTGGGTCTGCAGCAGGTCTTGCGCCATATTGGCGAGAACCACGTAGCCGAGCTGTTGCTGATCGAGGACGCCGTCATTGGCCTCTTGGGTCAGCTCTGCGTGATAGTTGATATCGAACTTTACGGACATGGGCTTGGCCTTTCCCGGGTGGGGGGTCCTGGAAGATTGCTCAGGAGAAAAACGGGCCGCCGCAATGCGGATCCTTGGCGTAGTAGCTGCCGGTGGCGTTGAACGAATCCACGAAACACGAGGTGCGGCAGGCATAGAGCTTGGAGCAGCGTGCGCATTCCGGATCGATCAGAGCGGGTGCCACCGTGCGCTCACGCAGCGCCGCGAACGCGTCCCCGTTCCAGATCGCTTTCAGTCCGGCCTCGAAGACGTTGCCGTAGGTGAAGTCCTTCACGCCGTGCATCTTGTCGCAGACGGACACATCGCCGGTCGGAAAGATCGACATGCCCATATTGATGCCGCCGCAGGGATACCAGTCGTCTTCGCTCCATTTGCGGCTCGTGTCCTTGGGGGGATGAATGCGGCAGAGAGCGGCGTAATCGTCGCGCTTCTTTGCCACCTTCTGGCGCACCTGCGCGAGCTCTTCGTCCGTGACGTTCGTCTCTGAATTGGCGCCGGAATGGAGGGCGCCGGTCTCCATGTAGGAGATGCCGATCTCCGCAACGCCGAGCGTGACGAGAAGGTCGATCATCGCTTCGACGCCGTGTTGTGTCCTGGGTGTGAGCACGCTCTTTACGACGACCTTGATGCCGGCGTCGGTCAGATAGTGGATGGCGTTGAGGACGCGCTGGAATTGACCGCGGGAGCGCGTCACCGCGTCGTGAAGTTCTGCCGTGGGCGCGTCGAAGGAAATCGTGATCTCCTCCATCCCCGCTTTGGCGAGACGTTGCGCGATCCTCTGATCCGAGCCGATCACCGTGCCGTTGCTGGTGATCGTCGGAATCATGCCGCGGCTGAGGCCGCGCTCGATGACCTCCAGCCAGCCCTTGAAGAGCGTGGGTTCGCCGCCCGTGAGGCCGAGGAATACGACACCCCAATCCGCCGCCTCGTCGACCACCTCCAGACACTTTGTCAGGTCCCAGCGCGGGTCTCCCTTTTGCCGGAGGTCCTGGTAGCAATAGGTGCAGTCAAAATTGCATTTGAAGGTCAGCGTGATGTTGATGCCTGCGGGCACCGGCCATTGCCCATGCATGGCGCTCGCGATGACCGCGTCGTTTCCGGGATAGAGAAAGCTCTTCGGTTCGAAGCGCGGTCTGACGTGCAGATCAGGCCCCGGCTCTCTGACCGGCACATCATCTTCCGTCAGGAACATCCGGTTCTGCTCGATGAGCCGGAGCACCTGCGATCGCGCGTTCGCCGGAGAAAGCCCGAAGGTCTCTCCATACAGAAAGGCGATCTCGGTGGAGGTCATCTGGCCATGGCAGAGCGACAGAAAAAACGCGTGTGAGGGATGGATCATCCGAATGAGCGAAGGATGATAGCCATGTGCCAGCGCGTAGCCTTGCATCGGCTTCAGCCGCACATTGTCCTTCAGGACAGGAATGGAGTGCTTCGCTTCAACGCCCATTGTGGCCTCCTCCCGGCGTGCGAATTGGGCCCGTCTTCGCCGCACGGAAGGCGGCGTGAGGCGGAGAAGATCCGGCGTCCGGGGAACGGACGCCGGACGCTTCATGTCAAAGCGGTTGCACCTGGATGCAGGTGGAAAGGACGTTCCAGCAGCCGGGATCGCACCCGACGGCTTCCTTCCCGGTCTCCAGGTTCTTGGCGCGGGCCTCCGCCCGGTCCGCTTCCTCGCGCAACTGCTTGGCGAGGCCACGCAAATAGTCGGGCTGATGCAGATGTCCGGCTTCAGTTGCCATAATGACTTCCTCCTCGTGTGCGTGACGCAACACGAGAATAACGAGCGAAATCCAAAAAAGAGTCAAGTAGAAATACTCAAGAGTAAATACTGCAAAAGAATATCACCAAGCTCTTATTGGAAATGAATGTACAATAATTCTTTATTTACATTTTTATACAAAACCAGTGTGGCGGCGGAGATGCTGATCGGCGCTGGTTTCAGTCGCGTGGATGTGTGGCTGCCATTTGGACAGCGAGATCAGGCGACCAGGCCGCCGGCCAGCACCCGTGCATGTCCATGCCCGTTACAGGGCCGGCGTGAAGATGCTCGCCGTGACCACGAGGGCGACGGCGGCGAGGCCTGTGGCGGCGATCATCAGGGCGCCGTCGCAGACGAGGAGCGCGAGCCCGATGAGCGCGATGGCGCCCATCGGCGCGCTGCTCGCAAACGGGATGAGTTCCAGGGGCGGCACGGTCAGCGTCATCACAATGCAGATGAAGGCCGCGACCCGCACGAAGGGGCCGCTGGCGTAGCGGGTGAGCCGGCCGTGGAACAGGCGGTCGAGGCGGTGCGCGAAGGCGCGCATGGATTGTGTCGCCTCGCCCAGTTTCCTGGCGGAGACGCTTTGGCGCGAGACGAATTCGGGGATCCAGAAATGATCGCGGCCGAACAGCATCTGGCCTGCGAAGAGGGCAACGATGGCGGCGAGGAAGGTGGGGACGCCCGGTATCCCGCCGATCGGCGAAAGTTCGATCAAGGCGGGGACCAGGAGGAAGGGGCCGTAGCTGCGGTTGCCGAACGTGTCCATCATCTGTCCGATGGAGACGCGCTCGTGCCGGCGTGCCGTTTCGGCGAGGCGATCGACGACCTCGGTGGTATTGCGGGGACTGGATTCCATGAACGCCGAACGGCGGAGGGGAGGGTGGGTTCCACGCCGCGCCCGACTGTGCCGGTCTGCCCGCGCCGCGCCTCGAAGCCCGGCTCCGGCGGACTTCAAAGGGGTTAACGGAATTTCCGCTATCTCCAGCCGGAGCCTCCCGAATTCGCGATGGCAGCTATCGCGTAAGGTACGTTGTGCGGTGCCGCAGGCGGGCGTAGGGCAGCGGCAAGAATAGAAGGGTCAAAGCAGGAGTGATCCGATGCGCACATCCCCCTCAACCCCCCAACCCCATCTCGCTGGCGCGCACTGGCACGACGCGCTCGCACGTCAGGGCCGTTCGTTCGCTCAGATGATGTCGACCTTCGCCACCGCCTGCGATCTCGCGGCCGAAGCGGAAGCGACCGGGCACGCCCCGTCCGACGCGTTCGAGCGCCTGTGCGGCAACAAGAAAATGGCCGCGCGCCACTGACCGCCTTTCAGCACTGACTGACCTCGCAAGATGCCGGTTCCGGGTTGTCGGGGCCGGCATATTGCATTCAGAAGATGAGGATTTCCGGGCTTTTGCCCGCCGCATCCCGCCCGAGTACCGATTTCCTTCCCTCGATCCTGCCTTCGCCCTTGAGCATGGCGGACGCCCGCCCCAATAAGGGACGAGACGAAAAAATAAGGAAGGGTAGGATATGGGCGGTTACATCCTCGCCATCGATCAGGGCACGACATCGACACGAGCGATCGTTTTCGACGATCGCGCCCACGTCATGGGCGTCGGGCAGCTGGAATTCCAGCAGCATTTCCCGCGTTCCGGCTGGGTGGAGCACAATCCGGAAGACCTGTGGCGGACCACGGTGGAGACCGTGCGGCGCGCCTTGGCCGAAGCCCGGCTTTCCGCGCCGGATCTCGCCGGCATCGGCATCACCAATCAGCGCGAGACGACGCTCGTCTGGGATCGCAACACAGGCGAGCCGGTCCACAACGCCATCGTCTGGCAGGATCGTCGGACGGCACGACTTTGCGAGCGCCTCATCAAAGAGGGGCATGCCGAGCCGGTCGCCGAGAAGACCGGTCTTCTGATCGACAGCTATTTCTCCGGCACCAAGGTCAATTGGATTCTCGACAATGTCGAAGGCGCGAGGGCGCGCGCGGAGGCGGGCGACCTTCTCTTCGGCACGGTCGACACCTGGCTCATCTGGAAGCTGACGGGCGGGCGCGTCCACGCGACCGACGCGACCAATGCGGCGCGGACGCTGATGTTCGACATTCGCCGCAACGAATGGGACGACGAGCTTCTCGCCATGCTCGGCGTGCCGCGCTCCATGCTGCCGGAGGTGAAGGACAGCGCCGCGGAATTCGGCGAGACGGATCCTGCAATCTTCGGCACGGCGATCCCGATCCGCGGCGTTGCCGGCGACCAGCACGCCGCCACCCTCGGCCAGGCCTGTT
The DNA here is from genome assembly GCF_021462425.1 of Afifella sp. H1R. Classification (NCBI taxonomy): domain Bacteria; kingdom Pseudomonadati; phylum Pseudomonadota; class Alphaproteobacteria; order Hyphomicrobiales; family Afifellaceae; genus Afifella; species Afifella sp. H1R. The sequence goes on along the minus strand of NZ_JAKEDY010000002.1, from coordinate 246,363 downwards.
TCACGCCCGGCATGGTGAAGTCGACCTACGGGACCGGCTGCTTCGCCGTCCTCAATACGGGTGACGAATTCGTCCGCTCCAAGAACAAGCTTCTGACCACGATCGCCTACCGCCTCGACGGGCGCACCACCTACGCGATCGAGGGCTCGATCTTCGTCGCCGGTGCCTCGGTGCAGTGGCTGCGCGACGGGCTCAAAATGATCGACCGCGCCGAAGAATCGGGTGAGCTCGCGGGCCGCGCCGATGACGGCCAGGACGTCTATCTCGTGCCGGCCTTCACCGGGCTTGGTGCTCCCTGGTGGGATTCCGATGCGCGTGGCGCGCTGTTCGGCCTGACGCGTTCGACGGGCCCGGCGGAACTTGCCCGTGCGGCGCTCGAATCGGTGTGTTTCCAGACGGCCGATCTCGTGTCCGCGATGCAGGGCGACTGGCAGGGCGCCGACAATCCGGTTCTGCGCGTCGATGGCGGCATGGTGGCGAGCGACTGGACGATGCAGCGTCTCGCCGATCTTCTCGATGCGCCGGTCGATCGCCCGGTGGTTCTGGAGACGACCGCTCTCGGCGCGGCATGGCTCGCAGGCCGGCAGGCCGGCGTGTGGCCGCAGGAAGAGGAGTTCGCCAAGGCCTGGCGCCCCGAACGCCGCTTCACGCCGCAGATCTCCGAAGACGTGCGGACCGCCAAGCTCGCCGGCTGGCGCGACGCCGTGCGCCGCACGCTGACCCGGCAGGACTGACGCCACCATCTCTGCCAAATGATCTCTGACGAAGACGGCCGCCGCGCGACAGCGTGGCGGCCGGTCTCGTTGTGGGCGCGGCGAAGGGGCGCGGCATTCGGGCTTTACAGGCCTCATCACAATCATATTCTTGAAGGTGAATGTGATGATTTGCGGAGAACCCTGATGCGCAAGATCCTTGCCCTCGCGAGCCTCGTTCTGGTTTTCGCTACGCCCGCCGTGGCGCAGGAAAAGCCGTCGCTCGTGACCGTCGTGACATCGCCCGAGCCGCAGACCCAGCTGATGGCGATGGTGCTCACCATGCAATCCGTGCAGCAGGGGGCGAAGGCGCGGGTGCTCCTGTGCGGGCCGGCGGCCGATATCGCCCTCAAGAATGCGCCGGCGAGCGCAATGGCGTTGCAGAAGCCGAAAGGCATGAGCCCGAAGGGGCTGATGCAGACCATGCTGCAAAAAACGGACACGGCCGTCGACGTCTGCGCCCTCTATCTGCCCAACAAGGGGCTGAACGAGGATGCGCTGATCGAGGGCGTCGGTGTCGCTGAGCCGCCGCAGATGGCGGAGCATCTCCTGGCGGAGAACACGCGCATTCTGAGTTTTTGAGAAGTCCCCGCGGCGCATGGTGGCGTCCCGGCGCGTCATTCGGGGTCCATCTGCAACTGGGGAGGCCACAACCGAGAGCATGCCCCGCCGTTGACCGGAAAACCCGCCGCTTGTAGGCGTGTCGCGTAGCATTTGGAGGACGGTTGCCGACACATCGCCCCCGTGCCTGATCGTGACCATCGCATGAGGGGATCTTTGGATCGACATCGTCTCTCCGTCCTGGGGCTCGGATATGTCGGGCTCCCGGTCGCCGCAGCTTTTGCGCGCGCGGGCTATGAGGTGGTCGCCTTCGACATCGATGCGGCCCGTGTGGCGGAATTGCGCGCCGGGCGCGATCGCAATGCCGAGGTGACGCCGCAGGATCTCGCCTGTCCAAGGCTTCACATCACGTCCGACGCGCAAGAGCTCGCCCGGGCCGATATTCACATCGTCACGGTGCCGACACCGATCACACCGGCCCGACGGCCGGATCTCAGGCCGCTTCAGAGCGCCTCGGTGACCGTGGGGCGTGTGCTGAAGGCGGGCGACATCGTCGTCTACGAATCCACCGTCTATCCGGGCGCCACGGAGGAAGTCTGCGTGCCGATCCTCGAAGCCGAGAGCGGCTTGAAGTTCGGGCAGGACTTTGCCGTCGGCTATTCGCCGGAGCGCATCAATCCCGGAGACGACCGCCATCGTTTCGAGACCATCGCGAAGGTGGTTTCAGGCTCCGATGAAAAGACGCTCGATCGTCTCGCCGGGCTTTACGGCTCGGTGCTCGAGGCGGAGGTGCATCGCGCGCCCTCGATCCGCGTGGCGGAAGCCGCAAAAGTGATCGAGAACACGCAGCGCGACCTCAACATCGCGCTGATGAACGAGCTTGCCCTCATCTTCGACCGTCTCGGCCTGCGCACCGCCGACGTGCTGGCGGCCGCGCGCACCAAGTGGAACTTCGTCGATTTCACGCCGGGCCTCGTCGGCGGTCACTGCATCGGCGTCGATCCCTATTATCTGACCGCCAAGGCCGAGGAGATGGGCCACCATCCGGAGGTCATTCTGGCGGGGCGCCGCACCAATGACGGGATGGGCGCCTTCATCGCGCGCAAGGCCGTCAAGTTGATGATCGGGCAGGGGCTGCGCGTGAAGGGCAGCCGCGTCGGCATTTTCGGGCTCACCTTCAAGGAAAACGTGTCCGATCTCCGCAACAGCCGCGTGCCCGACATCGTCGAGGAGCTGCGCGACTATGGCATCACGCCGCTCGTGCACGATCCGCTCGCGGACAAGAGCGCAGCCTTTCGTGCCTATGGGATCGAGCTCAAGGCGCTCGAGGCGATCGACGATCTCGATGCGGCCATCATGGCCGTTCCGCATGCGGCCTATCTCGCCGATGCGGGGCGAAATCTCTTCGAGCGCGTCAGAAATGGCGGCGTGGTTGTGGATGTGAAGTCGCGCTTTTCGGAGTGCCCGCCGCACCTCCATTACTGGAGCCTCTGACCGGTTCGCTCGCATAGGCGCGGCGCTCCCACTCGCCGTCGCGAAGCCGGTCGTAATCGTCGTCGAGCCGCACGACGTCGTCTTCGGCGAGATAGGTGCCCGATTGCACCTCGATCAGCTCGAGTGGGATCTTTCCGGGGTTTTCGAGCCGGTGCACGGCGCCGATCGGGATGAACGTCGATTCATTCTCGTAGAGGAGCTTTTCGGTGTCCCCGATCGTGACGAGAGCGGTGCCGCGGACAACGATCCAGTGCTCGGCGCGGTGAAAATGCCGTTGCAGGGAGAGCCGGCCGCCGGGCTTCACCTCGATGCGCTTGACCTGGAAACGCTCGCCGCGATCGATCGCCTGATAGCTTCCCCAAGGGCGATAGACATAGGCCGGCTCTTCGATCTGCGGCCGGCCGCTTTCCTTGAGCATGGCAACGAGCGGTTTGAGCGCCTCGGCTTTCGATCGATCGGTGACGAGCGTCGCATCCCGCGTCTGAACGACCGCGAGGCCCGAAAGGCCGACGATGGCGACGAGGTTGTCGCCGAGGACGTAATTGTCCTGCGCCTCGACGAAAAGGGCCTCGCCCCGCGCGGCATTGCCGGCGCCGTCCTTTTCGGTGAGCGACCAGAGCGCGTCCCAGGAACCGATGTCCTGCCAGCCGATGGAGACGGGAAGAACGCGTGTGGTCTTCGTTCTCTCCAAGACGGCGACATCGATGGAGGCGGGCGTCGTGCGGGCGAAACTCGTCTCTTCGAGCCGCAGGAAGCCGAACTCGCAACTCGCGCCGGCCACGGCTTCGGCGGCGGCCGTGACCGTCTCGGGATCGAAGCGAGCATATTCGGCAAGCAGCTGATCGGCGCGAAAGACGAGGTTGCCGGAGTTCCAGAGATAGCCGGCAGCGACATAATCCTGCGCCGCCGCAGCGTCGGGCTTTTCGATGAAGGCGGCGACGGCACGGATGGCCGACGTCTCACCGGCGCCATCGGGCCGGATATAGCCATAGCCGGTGGCGGCATGGTCGGGGCGCACGCCGAAGGTCACGATATGGCCGTGTTGCGCGCTGGCGGCGGCCTCCTGCGCGGCCGCCTGGAAGCTTGCCACATCCTCCACCATGTGGTCGGCGGCGAGCATCATGACGACCGCCTGAGGGTCGTTCCCGGCGATGAAATGGGCTCCGGCCGCGACCGCCGGCCCGGAATCCCGGCCTTCGGGTTCGAGGAGAATGGTGGCGGTCAAGCCGAGTGCCGCCAATTGCTCCGCCACCATGTGGCGATAGCGGGCGGCCGTGACGATCACGGGTGGCGCGAAGATATCCGGCGCGCTGATGCGATGGATCGTCTCTTGGAAGGTCGAGCGTTTGCCCAGGAAGTTGATGAATTGCTTTGGCGCGGATTCGCGCGAGGCCGGCCAAAGGCGCGTGCCTGATCCTCCGCACAAAATGAGCGGAACGATTGCCCCCATCGGTTCATCCCCCTGAACCCCAGGTAGCGATCGCAGGTTTTCGCAACTTATGCAAGGACGGGCGCGCCGCCCTTCGTGGCCTGCGCTCAAGCGGCGCGCTGTGCGACGAACGAGCTCTCCGCGTAGACGCAGATATTGGCGCGCCCCTGGCGTTTCGCCTGGTAGAGGGCCTGATCCGCCATGGTGTAGAGCTGCTTTGCGCCGAGCTCGCCGGAGACGAAGGTCGCAAGTCCGGCGCTCGCGCCGATGCGGATGTCCTCGTGCCCGAGGGCGAAAGGCTGTGCGACGGCCGCGAGGATCGCTTTGCCGCGCGCGAAGGCTTCAGCGCCCCCCATGCCGACCGGCATGATGACGGCGAATTCGTCGCCGCCGATCCGCGCGGCGAAAGCCTCCAATGGCAGAGCGGTGCGGATACGGTCCGCCGAGGCGCAAAGAAGCTGATCGCCGATGACGTGGCCGAACGTGTCGTTGACCGGCTTGAAGCCATCGAGGTCGAGGACGATGAGCGCGAAGCCTTCGCCCCGGGCGCCCGCCTCGCAGATCGCCATCGCCATTTTCTCTTCGAAATAGGCGCGGTTCGGCAGATTCGTGAGATGATCGTGGCGTGCGAGCAGGCTCAAGGAGCGCTCCGCCTGAAGGCGCGCGACCATGGTCTGCGAATTGTAGACGATGAGCTGTATGGCGCCGACCGCGAACATCGCCTCGATGAAGGCGAGGGCGATGTAGCTCGAGCCGCCGAGCGTCAGCGACATGGCGATGACCGGCAGCAGCACGAGGAGGAGCTGCGCGATGGCGATCCGCGGCCGTACGACCCGCACGACGATGCCGGTGAAATAGGCCATCGTGAGCGTCATCACGAGGACATCGGCCATGTGGTTCTGGAAGACGAGGGTGCGCGCCGCCAGGGCTCCGAGACAGGCGGAAAAGATCCATCCGCCGATCATGTAGGCACGCTCCCAGCGGCGCCATTCGCCGACCAGCCGGGGAGCGCTTCGGCGCCAGCGCCGGTAATGCAGGCAAATGGCGATACGTGCCAGTCCGACGACAAACCCGACGATCGTGATGGCAGCGAGGAACGGGTCGCCCGTGTCCATCGCGGCGATCGTTCCGGCAACGGCGAAGCCGATCAGAATGAGGGTGATGGAGGGCAAGGCGCCGTAAACGAGATCGAGCAGCTCGGGGAGGATCGCCTCCTCGCCATCGCTCCGCGATATGAGCATTGTCTCTGCCGTCATGGCTCCGCCCCACCTGTACGGCGAATGGGCTACAGGAGTTGAGAAGTCCTGAATCCATCCGTGAGAATGCGCTCGTCTTGAGCGGAAAGAGACGGCGGTGGATTGCGTTTCGTTTGTCCGCTCAAAGACATGCCCAGATTGTCGCAGGCGGCGGCCCGGAGAAAGCCGCGTGAGCGAGGCGCCGGTCGTCATAAAGAGGTCGGCGCTGTGCGCCCGTGGAGAACGGAGTGAGAGCGCAGTGAAGGGGAGTGAGGGCAGACGCGGATTCTCCCTTGTCTCTGCCTCGAGACACGCCCGCATCGGGCTTGCGAAGCTTGCCGCGGCGGAAGGGATCGAATAGGCCTTTGCCGTCAGCCGGTTCGGCATTGTCCAGAGCCGCATCAAGGGGAATTTGAAGGGGAGGATCGGACATGAGGAACAGAGCTGGATGGCGCGCATGGGCGGCCGGCGGAGCGCTGATCGCGGCGGCCGTGATCGCTGGCGGAGCGCAGGCGGAAACGCGCATCACCTATAAATCGGCGAAGGCCGGCACCTCCTATTATCAGATGGGCGTGGAGCTCTCCGAGGCGATCAAGCAGGGCACGGACGGCGATGTGATCCTGACGGTCGAGGAGAGCCAGGGCTCGGTCCAGAACGTCATGGAAGCAGCGGTTCGTCCGGGAAGCTTCATCTTCACCACGCCGCCGGCGCTGGTGGGCCTCGCCCAGGCCGGCAAGGGCGCCTTCGAGAAACGCCCGAGCGAAAAGTTCAAGGACGTTCGCGCCCTCTTTCCTATCCCCTCGCTCACCATGCATTTCGTCATCGCCGGCGACGAGGCGGTGCTGCCTCTGAGTGCGCTTGAAGGCAAGTCGGTGCTGCTCGGCAAAGGCTCGTTCGGCGCACGCGAGGGTGAGAAATATCTCGAGCTCTTCGATCTCAAGGACAAGGTGACGATCGCCAATGCCGAGCTCGGCAATGCCGCCGATGCCCTGAAGAACGGGCAGATCGACGCCTTCGTGACCTCCGGCTCGTTTCCGGCGCCGAACGTCGTGGAAACGGCCGCGAGCGCTGATATCGGCCTCGTCTCCATGACGGATGAGGAAGTCGAGAAGACCGGCCGCACCCGCGCCGTCATTCCCGCCGGCACCTATGCGGGCGTCGATGAGGACGTGGTGACGACCTCGCTTCCGGTCATCGCCTATACGACGACGGCGATGGACGCCGACACGGCCTATCTGGTGACGAAGACGTTCTGGGAAGAGAAGGCACGCCTGTCCGAGACGGCGCCGTGGTGGAAGGCGGTGTCGCCCGAGCTTCTGTCGGAGGTCGAAGGCAAGCTCCACGAGGGCGCTCTGCGCTATTACGAGGAAGCGGGCATCGACGTGCCGGAGCAGCTGAAATAGCGGCCCGGCTGAAACTCTCCCATTTTTCCGGCGATTGACCGAAAGGCGAGCCCGTGGACGATCCGCCGGCGAAGCATTGGCCATGGGTGGCGCTCGGGCTCGTCTCGATCGCCTTCCATATCGGCCTGATCTTTTACGGACTTGCGCCGGCGCTGGCGGCGCGTCCGATCCATATGGCGCTTCTTCTGCCGTGGATGCTGATCCTTCCGGCGAAGACGCCCTGGCAGCGTTGGAGCGGCTGGGCGCTCAGCCTCTTGGGCATCGGCGGCTGTCTCTATATCGCCTGGAACGCCTCCGACATTGCCGACCAGTATGGCTTCATCGACGGGCCCTTTCAGATGGGGCTCGCCGTGCTCCTCATCGCCGTGGCGCTCGAAACAGCGCGCCGCGCCATCGGCTGGCCGCTGCCGCTCGTGGCCCTGGCGACGCTCGCCTATGGGCTCTTCGGGCAATATGTGCCGGGCGAATTCGGCCATCCCGGTCTGCCGCTCGAGAGTTTTCTGGGGACCATGACCCTTGCCGAAGGCGGCCTGTGGGGGCAGCTCACCGGCGTCTCCGTCAATGTCGTCGCGATCTTCGTCATTCTGGGCGCGGTGTTGAATGCGGGCGAGGCCGGCAAGGGTTTCATGAATGTCGCGACGGTGGTCGCGGGCCGGCTGAAGGGCGGCGCGGCAAAGGTCGCAACCTTGTCGTCCGCGCTGTTCGGCTCCATTTCGGGCTCCGCCTCCGCCAATGTCGCCTCGACGGGGGCGATCACCATTCCGGCGATGACGAAGCTCGGCTATCCGAAATCGCTCGCCGGCGCGGTGGAGGCCGTCGCCTCCTCGGGCGGGCAGATCATGCCGCCTTTGATGGGCGCGGGCGCCTTCGTCATGGTGGAGCTGACCGGCACGCCCTACACGCAGATCATGGCGGCCGCGCTGCCGCCCGCGATCCTCTACTTCCTGACCGTGTGGGTGGGCGTCGACGCCTTTGCGACGCGCTACGATCTGCGCCCGGTGGAATCTGCCGACCAGCCGGGGCGGCGTGAGGCGCTGATCACTTCGATGTTCTTCGCCGTGCCGTTTCTGGCGCTGCTGGCTGCGATTTTCGGCGCGGGCTTCACGCCGCAATATGCCGCCTCCGTCGCCATTTTGACGGCCACGATCCTGCTCTTCTTCGATGTCCGCCTGCGCTTTTCCTTCCGCCATTTCGGCGACAGGTTCGCGATCGCCGCCGTGACGGCCGGCCGCCAGGTGGCGATGATCGGCTCCATCATCATCTGCGCCTCGATCGTCATCGGGGTTCTGTCCTTGACCGGGCTCGGCGTGAAGGTGACGTCGACCATCCTCTCCGTCGCCAACGATTCGCTTTGGCCGGCGCTTCTCCTGACGGCGCTCGCCTGCCTCATCCTCGGCATGGAGGTGCCGACGACGGCCGCCTATGTCATCTGCATTTCCGTCGCCGGTCCGGCCCTTGCCGCGCTCGGGCTGAAGCCGCTCGTCGCGCATCTCTTCGTCTTCTGGTTTGCGCTGTTGTCGACGATCACGCCGCCCGTCTGCGGGGCGGTCTTCATCGCCGCCGGCATGATCGGTGAGAACTGGCTGAAGGTGGCGGGAAAGGCGATGCTGCTCGGCATCGGGCTTTACGTGATCCCGCTCGGCATGATCGCCAATCCGTCGCTTCTCGCGCTCGGGGTGAGCCCGCTTGCGGCCCTTCTTGCCTTCGTGAAGGTGGGGGTGGGGCTATCCATGCTCTCCTATGGCATCATCGCGGCCCGCCCGCTGACGCTGCGCGCGCCTTTGGTCCTTGCGGGCGTTCTCTTCGTTTTCGTCAGCGTGTGAGGGCCAAAGGGCCGGTCGCTGCCCCTGGAAGGTCGAGATGCCCTTCTCTCGGAACCCGCCTCGCCATCTGACGTTGTCGAGGCGAAACCGAGGGGGGCGACCATCGCAGCGGAAATCTCGCAACAGTTGAAATGGGGCACACGCGGCGGCTATGCGGCCCGTGGCGTCGTCTATCTGGTGGTCGGCATCCTGGCGGTCCTCGCGGCGGTCGGGTCCACGCAGGCGGAGAACACGCGCGGCGCGCTCCGCGAAATCCTCACGCAGCCGCTCGGAGACGTGCTGCTCGGCGTCGTCGGCATTGGCCTTGCCGCCTTCGGGCTCTGGCGTTTCGCCCAGTCGTTTGGCGATCTCGACGATCATGGCAATGATGCCAAGGGCCTGCTTCTGCGCTTTTTCCTGTTCTGCAGCGGCGTCATCCATATGGGCCTTGCCGCCTTCGTGGTGAGTTTGCTTTTCGCCATTGGCGGCGGGGGCGGCGGCTCCGGCGATCCGACGTCCGGCTGGCTGACCTGGCTTTTCGGGCAGGCCTGGGGACGCTGGGTGGCCCTTGCCCTCTGTCTCGTGCCGGTCGGTATCGGCCTCGCCCATCTCTACAAGGGCTGGTGCGCCGGCTACGAAAAATACCTCGATCTCGACCGCGACAAGATGAAGATGGTGAAACCCGTCTGTTCGCTGGGGCTGATGGCGCGCGGCGTCATCTTCATCGTGATCGGCGTTCTCGCCTTCTATGCGGGCGGCATCTACGACGCCTCGAGCGCGCCGGGTCTCGAAGACGCGCTGAGCTATATTCAGGGACTGCCCTTCGGCACCGTCCTCTTGTTGCTGGTGGCGCTCGGGCTCGTCGCCTTCGCCGGCTACTGCTTCGTGGAAGCCGCCTTCCGCCGCATCCGCATGGGCTCCGTCACCGTCTCCGACCCGATGCCGCAATAGAGCCGGCGTCGAGCACGCCGGCTTCCATCTCAGATCCCGGAGGCCGCCAGAGCGGGGCTGGCACATCCGGGCGGATCAGATCCGCCCGAACCTTGCCGTTCGCCTCAGCGGCAGAGCCTGCGCGGCCCGTTATAAGGGCGGTAGGTGCCCGTGCGCGGGTCGAAGCTGCGGTATTTCGACGAACAATAGGCATACCATTCCCGCGTCCACGGGCGCGGTGCGCCGTAGCGGACCGGTGGCGGCCCATAATAGGGCCGGCGCGGACCCCATCCCGGCGGAGGCGGTCGGCGCCAACGCGGCGGCGGGCCATAGCGCGGCGGCCCGTAACGGGGAGGGCCGTAGCGAGGCGGGCCATAAGGAGGGGGGCCATATCGAGGTGGGCCGTAGCGTGGGGGAGGCGGCGGTCCCCATTGCACCGGCTGAACGATTTGTGCGGCGTCAGGCGGCACGACCGCAGGGGCTGAAACCGATGCCGCGGAGGCCGAGGGGATGCTCCAGGCAAGGCCGATGGCAAGACAGCAAATTTTGACCGTGAGGTTCTTCAATCGCATTGTTCACTCCCAGGTCTTGGGGCGGCATTATACGCCGTCTGCCGAGAGTGTTCCCGAGGTATGTCAAAGCGAAGGCGCTTTTGACGCGCGCGGGGCCTGCACACCATTTTTTCTGCCCCCCGTCGGAAAGAGGCCGATCCGGGCTGTCGCGCTCAGGCCGGCCGTTCGATCGCCATCGCCGTCGCCTCGCCGCCGCCGATGCACAAGGAGGCGATGCCCCGCGTCACATCGTATTGGCGCATCGCGGCGAGAAGCGTCACCAAAACCCGCGCACCGGAGGCGCCGATCGGATGGCCGAGGGCGCAGGCGCCGCCATGCACGTTCACCTTCTCCTGCGGCAGATCGAGATCGCGCATCGCCGCCATCGCCACGACGGCGAAAGCTTCGTTGATCTCGAAGAGATCGACGTTGCGCAGATCCCAGCCCGTGCGTTGGACGAGTTTCTCGATCGCGCCGATCGGGGCGGTCGGAAAGAGATTGGGCGCCTGGGCATGGGTGGCGTGCCCGGCGATCACGGCAAGTGGCGTGAGCCCGCGCCTGTCCGCTTCCGACCGGCGCATGAGAACGAGCGAGGCCGCGCCGTCTGAGATCGAGGAGGAATTGGCGGCCGTCACCGTGCCGCCCTCGCGGAAGGCGGGCTTGAGGCTCGGGATCTTGTCGATCCTCGCCTTGGGCGGCTGCTCGTCCTGGCGCACGGTTTCCTCGCCCTTGCGGGTCTTCACCGTGACCGGCACGATCTCGTCTTCAAAACTGCCGTCGGCGATCGCCTTTTGCGCTTTTTCCAGCGAGGCGATGGCAAAGGCATCCTGGGCGGCGCGGGTGAACTGATAGGCCTCGGCGCAATCCTCCGCGAAGGTGCCCATGAGCCGGCCCCTGTCATAGGCGTCTTCCAGCCCGTCGAGGAACATGTGGTCGATGACCTTCTGGTGGCCCATGCGGTAGCCGGAGCGCGCCCGGTCGAGGAGATAGGGCGCGTTCGTCATGCTCTCCATGCCGCCGGCCGCGGCCGCTTCGACGGAGCCGGCGAGGATCGCGTCGTGGGCGAGCATCGCCGCCTTCATGCCGGAGCCGCACATCTTGTTGACGGTGGTGGCGCCGGTGGCGAGCGGCAGGCCGGCAGCGAGCGCCGCCTGACGCGCTGGCGCCTGGCCCTGACCGGCGCTGAGGACGCAGCCGAAGATCACCTCGTCGATGGCCTCCGGCGTGACACCGGCCCGTTCCAGCGAGGCTTTGAGGGCCGCGGCGCCGAGCTCTGGAGCGGTGGCATCCTTGAGATCGCCCTGAAAGCCGCCCATGGGCGTGCGGGCGGCACCGACGATGACGACAGGATCGGGATTTTGCATGGCATGTCTCGCTTTCTGACGCGGGCAGCAAGAATGCCGTGCGCCGAAGCGCACGGGCTGAGTTCGGACAAGAGGCCAGAAGGCCGGGAGTGGGCGGCCGGGAGCGGGCGGTCCAGCTCCGAGGCCGATGGCTCAGGCGGCGTCGCTCTCGGTCTTCGCCTTCTCGCGGTTGCGCAGCATGAAGCGCTGCAGCTTGCCGCTCGGCGTCTTCGGCAGAGCCTCGGTGAACTCGATCTCGCGCGGATAGGCATGCGCGGAGAGCCGCTCCTTGACGTAGAGCCGCAGCTCTTCGGCGAGTTCCGTGGAGGCTTCCGTCCCCTCGCGCAGCACCACATAGGCTTTGACGATCTCGGTGCGCTCCGGATCCGGCTTGCCGATGACCGCCACCTCGATGACGGCCGGATGCTCGATGAGCGCGCTTTCCACATCGAACGGGCCGATGCGATAGCCCGACGAGGTGATCACGTCGTCGGCGCGGCCGACGAAGCTGATGCGCCCGTCCTCTTCCATCTCCACCGTATCGCCGGTGCGGTAATAGCCCTCGGCGATCGCCGGCGTCGGCTGCTGCCAGTAGCCGGAGAACCAGAGAAGCGGTGATTTCGCGATGTCGACGGCAAGGATGCCGGGCTTGTGCGCCGGCAGTTCGCGGCCGCTATCGTCGAGGACGGCGACGCGGTAGCCGGGCATGGCATGGCCGGCGGAGCCCGGATGCACATGGTGGCGGAGGCGGTGATGGTTGTTCACCACCATGCCGAGTTCCGTCTGCCCGTAATGATCGTGGATCGGGGCATCGAGATGCTCGGCGAACCAGCGGATGACTTCCGGGTTGAGCGGCTCGCCGGCGCTCGAGACGGCGCGGAGCTGGCCTTTGACCTCTGCGGCGGCCTCGGGTCCGGCGGCGATCAGAAGCCGGAAGGCCGTCGGTGAGCCGGCGAGATTGGTGATGCCGTAGCGCTTGATGATGTCGTAGGTGCTCGCCGCCGTGAACGGCCCGTCATAGAAGGTGGTCGCATGGCCGAGGACGAGCGGGCCGGTGACGGCGTAATAAAGGCCGTAAGCCCAGCCCGGATCGGCGATGTTCCAGAAGACGTCGTCCGCCCGCAATTCCACGGCATCGCGCATATAGACGAGGAAGGCGGCAAGCGCCTTGAGCGGCACCGGCACGCCCTTGGGGAGCCCCGTCGTACCGGAGGTCGACATCATCAGGAAGAGATCGTCGCCGGAGCGCATCACCGGCGCAAATTCCTCCGACTGTCGCGCCATGGCGCTGTCGAAGTCGATGTCGCCCGCTGAAGAGGCCGTGCTGTCCCCACCGCCGACGAGGACGACGCGGGGAAGAGCCGCGATCCCCTCGAGCTTGCCGCGATTGGCCGTGTCGGTCACGACGAGGCGGGCGTCCGACATCCGGAGCCGGTGCTCGATCGCTTTCGGGCCGAAGGCCGTGAAGAGCGGCTGGTAGACGGCGCCCGCCCGCCAGGTTCCGAGAATGATGGCAAGGAGTGCCGGCGTGCGCGGCAGCATGCCCGCGACGACATCGCCCGGCTTGACGCCTTCCTCGGCGAGAAGATTGGCAAAGCGCGCCGAGAGCTTTTGCATCTGCGCGAAGCTGTAGGTCTCCTGACGGCCGTCGGCGCTGATATAGTGAAGCGCCGTGCCGCCGCCGGCCACATGCCGGTCGCAGCATTCGACGCAGGCGTTGATCCCAGTTTCGAGATCGCCCGAGAGAAGCTTCGTGATGTCGTCGAGACGAAAGTTCGCGATCGCGTCGGCATAATCGTCGCGGTCTTCGCTGCCAGAAGGCGCGGCCATGTCTGTCCTCCCTGAGTTCCTTATCCGCGGCGGCGGAGGAACCGTGTTCTTTTGTGAAGGCAGGTTAGCGATGAAGAGATGTGGCGTGCGATGACCGAATTGCTCTAATTTCGTGATCGGTTTTGCCACTTTCTGGGGAGCGGGTTCGCTTGGAACGGCGCATGATCGCCCCGTGTTTCGTCGAAGACGCGCTCGCCTGTCTGGACCGGCGCGGCATCGCGCGAGAGCCGCTCCTGCGGCAGGCCGGCATGCCGCCAATCGTGGTGGAGCCGGTGTCGGCCGAGCAATATGGTGCGCTCTGGCTGGCGGTGGCGCTTGCGGTCGATGACGAGTTCTTCGGCGAGGCGGCAAGGCCGATGCCGCGCGGCAGTTTCACGCTTCTGTGCCATGCGATCCTGTCGGCCAAAAGCCTGGAGCAGGCGCTGCGGCGGGCGCTGCGTTTTCTGCGGGTCGTTCTGGAAGACCCTTATGGCGAGCTCTGCGTCGCAGACGGGCTTGCCGAAATCGTCCTCAAGGACAAAGCTGGCCCGCGTTCCGCCTTCGCCTACCGCACCTATTGGATCATGGTGCACGGGCTCTCCTGCTGGCTGATCGGGCGGCGCATTCCGCTCCGCCGGGTCGACTTTCGCGGACCTCCGCCACCATATGAGGCCGAATACCGCTTGTTCTTCGGCGCGCCCGTGCGTTTCGATCAGCCGGAGAGCGGGCTCGTCTTCGATGCCGATTTTCTGAAGCTTTCACCGATCCGCGACGAGCGGGCGCTGCGCGAATTCCTGCGTCAGGCACCCGCCAACATCCTGGTGCGCTACCGCCACGATGCGGGGCAGGCGGCACGGCTGCGCGAGCGCCTGCGGGCGATGCCGCCCTCGGCCTGGCCGGGCTTTGAGGAATTCGCGGCGCAGATGCGTCTGCCCGCCTCCACCTTGCGGCGGAAGCTGCGTCTCGAAGGCCAGACCTACAACGACATCAAGGACGAGCTGCGCATGGCGGTGGCGACGCAGGAGCTTCTCCACGGCCATTCAAAGGTCGGAGAGCTTGCCGCCGACCTCGGCTTTTCCGAGCCGAGCGCCTTTCATCGCGCCTTTCGCCGATGGACCGGCAAGAGCCCGGGCGAGTTCCGCCGCGAGGCGAGAAAGCCTGAGCCCCGATCGCCCGGCGAGACAGGTTCGGCGCCGAAGAAGACGCTTTGAAGGCGCGACGAATCCGCCGCAATCGCGGCTTCCGGCACGACTTTTGGAGCTTCCATCATGGACAAGGCGTTCACCTGCGGTACCTAGCTGATGGTCGACCGTTGATCGAGCTGTGGGGGGAAAGGATGCAATCTGGGGAGCTTGCCTCGATGCTTCGGATTTTCCGGCGTTCGCACCGCGTGCCGATGGTCGCGTCACCCATCGTCGGAGATTTTGGAGATCGTCCATGAAAACTCTCATCGCCCTGGCTGTCGCGGCCGGAACGTTCGCCGCCAGTAGTGCCTCCGCCCAGGTGGTCGTCTCCTCCAAGATCGACACCGAAGGCGGCGTCATCGGCAACATCATTCTGGAAGTCCTGAACGATGCCGGCATCGAGACGGAAAACCGTCTGCAGCTCGGCGCGACGCCCGTGGTGCGCAAGGCGATCACCGCCGGCGAGATCGACATCTATCCGGAATATACCGGCAACGCGGCCTTCTTCTTCAATCGCGCCGACGAGCCGGTCTGGACGGATGCCGAGAAGGCCTACGATATGGCCAAGAAGCTCGACGGAGAGGAAAACGACATCGTCTGGCTGACGCCGGCGCCGGCCAACAACACCTGGGCCGTTGCGCTTCGAAGCGATGTGGCAGAGGAGAACGGCATCACGACGTTCTCCGATTTCGGCAAGTGGGTGAAGGATGGCGGCGAGGTCAAGCTGGTCGCCTCCTCGGAATTCGTGAACTCCGCCGCGGCTCTGCCGGCCTTCCAGAAGGCCTATGACTTCAAGCTCAATTCCGATCAGCTCATCGTGCTCTCGGGTGGCGATACGGCGGCGACGATCCGCGCGGCGGCGCGAGAGACGAACGGCGCCAATGCAGCGATGGTCTACGGCACCGACGGCGCGATCCAGGCGGCCGGCCTGCAGGTTCTGGAAGACGACAAGGGCGTGCAGCCCGTCTATCAGCCGACGGCGATCATCAGAAAACCCGTCCTCGACGAGCATCCGGAGATCGCCGATCTCTTGAAGCCCGTGTTTGAGGCCCTGACGCTCGAGACGCTGCAGAAGCTCAATGGCCAGGTGCAGGTCGAGGGCCAGCCGGCGGGCGATGTGGCGCATGAATTCCTCGTCTCGCACGATTTCATCGACGGCTGAGCCGGGCTTTGTGATCCCGCGTCCTGACAAGCTCGGCGCGCCCATGGGCGCGCTGCTGGCGGTTGCGCTCGCTCTGCCGCTTTCGAGTTACCGGGCCAACCGGATCGCGCTCGCCGAGGCGCGCGGGCTTTTCGAGGCGCTGCCCGCCGTCTGGGCCGCGGCGCTGCTCGCCTGCGCGGTCGCCACCATTGCGGTCGCGCTCTTCGTGCGCCCGCCGGCGATCCGGCTCGCCGCCCCGGCGCTGACCCTGCTTCTCCTCCTGATCGCGATCGGCGTGTCGGCGCGCATGCTGATGGCGGACGGAGCCGATTACGCGCGCGTGGCGCCGGGAGCGGGCTTCTGGCTCGCGGGCTTTGCGCTGTCGATCCTGATCACCGATGCGATCGTCAGGCTGAAGCCCGGCCCGCTCCTGAGGCTCGGCGTCTTTGCGCTCGCCGCGGCCGCGATCGGCGCGATCCTCATGACCGGGGAATGGGACGCCTTGTCGATCCTCGCCGAATATCGCGGGCACGCGGCGACCTTCTGGCGGGAGGGCGCGCATCATCTGCAGCTCGCCTTCGGTTCGCTTGCCGTCGCCATCGCCGCCGGTGTGCCGATCGGCATTCTGATCCATCGCTCCGAACGGTTGAAAGGCCCGGTCCTCAGCACCTTGAGCCTCATCCAGACGATTCCGTCGATCGCGCTCTTCGGCATGCTGATCGTGCCGTTGAGCTGGGTGGCGGCGAACGTGCCGGGCGCCTCCGAAATCGGCATTCGTGGCATCGGCATGGCGCCGGCCTTCGTGGCGCTGTTTCTCTATTCGCTGTTGCCGATGGTGGCGAACACGGCCGCCGGGCTTTCCGGCGTGTCGCCGAGCGTCACGGAAGCGGCCGCCGGCATGGGGCTGAAGAGCCGCCAGAGGCTCATCTCCGTCGAACTGCCGCTCGCTTTGCCGGTCATTCTGACAGGCGTGCGCATCGTGCTCGTGCAGAATATCGGCCTCACCACCATCGCCGCGCTCATCGGCGGGGGCGGTTTCGGCACCTTCGTCTTCCAGGGGCTCGGCCAGACGGCGACCGACCTCATTCTTCTCGGCGCGCTGCCGACGGTGGCGCTGGCATTTGCCGCCGCCGTCGTGCTCGACGCCGTCATCGACGTTCTCCCCGGAGCAAAGGCATGATCCGCATCGAAGGCCTCACCAAGGAATATGCCGGCAATGCCGTCGTTCGCGACGTGTCGATGGAGATCGAGGCGGCGACGATCACGGTGATCGTCGGTACGTCCGGTTCGGGCAAGTCGACATTCCTGCGGATGATCAACCGGCTCGTCGAGCCGACACGGGGGCTGGTGGAGATCGACGGCACCGATACGCGGCAGATGAAAGCCTATGAGCTCCGCCGCCGCATCGGCTATGCGATCCAGGATCACGGGCTTTTTCCGCATTGGACGGTCGCCCGCAACATCGCCACCGTGCCGAAGCTCCTCGGCTGGGACCGCAAGAAGATCGACGCACGCGTGCACGAGCTTCTGGAACTCCTGCAGCTCGATCCCGACGAGATCGCGCCGCGCTATCCGCACCAGCTCTCGGGCGGTCAGGCGCAGCGCGTCGGCGTCGCCCGCGCGCTTGCCGCCCGTCCCGACATGCTTCTGATGGACGAGCCCTTTGGGGCGCTCGATCCCGTCATCCGCGCCAAGGCGCAGACCGATCTCAAGAGCATCCAGGACCGCCTCGGCTCCACCATCCTGCTCGTCACCCACGATATGGCCGAGGCGATCAGGCTCGGCGACCGCATCGCCGTGATGAGCGAGGGGCGCGTCGAACAGCTCGCCCCGCCGGCCGAAATCCTGACCCATCCGGCGAGCGACAATGTCCGCAACCTCGTCGGCGACGACGACCGGCCGTTCCGCTATCTCTCGCTCATCCCGGTGAGCGAGCGGACTGAGGAAGGAACCGCGGAAGGCACGCCGATTGCCGCCGATCGCTCGCTGTATGATGCGCTGGCGGAGATGATCTGGAGCGGCCGCGAGGTCCTGCCGGTGGTCGGTGAGGACGGGTCGGCGCGCGGTCTCGTGCGGCGAGGGGCGCTTCTCGATGCGGCGCGATCGGTGGCATGAGCCGGCCTTTCGTCCTCCTCCTGCGGCTTGCGCTCGTGGCGCTGGTGCTCGCCTTCCTCTTCGTCCCGGAGGCGTTCAGGCCGCTGCTCGAGCCCTTCGCACCGGTGGGCGCGCCGGCGATCTATGACCGCGCGAGCCTTCTCGACCTCACCATCTCGCATCTTCTGATCGTGGTGGCGGCGATCGTGCCGGCGACGCTCATCAGTGTGGCACTCGCGATCCTGGTGAGCCGGCCGATCGGTGCGGAATTTCTGCCGCTGTCGCGCGCCATCGTGAATATCGGCCAGACCTTTCCGCCGGTGGCGGTGCTGGCGCTTGCCGTGCCGGTCGTGGGCTTCGGCACCTGGCCGACATTGATCGCCCTCTTTCTCTACGGGCTTTTGCCGATCTTCGAGAACACGCTCGCGGGCTTGACCGGTCTGCAGCCGGCCGTCGCGGAAGCGGCGAAGGGGACGGGCATGACGGGGCGGCAGAGGCTTTTTCAGGTGGAGCTGCCGCTCGCTCTGCCCGTGATCCTCGAAGGCGTGCGCATTTCGCTCGTGATTGCGCTTTCGACGGCGACGATCGGCTCCACGGTCGCCGCCAAAGGCTTGGGCGAGGTGATCATCGCCGGGCTCAATTCCAACAATCTCGCCTTCGTGCTGCAGGGCGGCCTTTTGACCGGCGCGCTCGCCGTCATCCTCTATGACGGTCTCGGTGAAATCTCGCGGATGACGGCCGCCCGTAGCTAAACAGAGGCGTCTTGCGATATGGCCTTCCGGGCGGAAGGAAGTGTGATGAAAGACGATAGGACAACCGACATAGCCGGCGTCGAAGACGCGCTGAACCGCCTCGAACAGCTTTACGAGGCCGCCGTCCAGGAGCTGCGGGACGCCATCGCGCTCTTTGCCAAGGACGGAACGCCGCCCGATCCGGCGGCCCGCGAGGCGGGCCTTTTCTGTTATCCGGAGCTGCGCGTCAGCTGGGACGGGGCGCCGCCGCGCAGCTTCAAGCCGCGCGCCTATGGGCGTTTCACGCGGCCGGGCGGCTACACGACTACGATCACGCGGCCGGCCCTCTTTCGCAATTACCTCGCCGATCAGCTCGCCATTCTGGCCGAAGATCACCGCGTGCATCTGAGCGTGCGCCCCTCGGCGCAGGAGATCCCTTTTCCCTATGTCCTCGAGGATGGGGATCTCGTGCTCGACCGCGCGACGACGCTCGAAATGATCCGGCATTTTCCGACGACGGAACTCGCTCTGATCGGCGATGAAGTCTCCGACGGGCTGTTTGCCTCCGCCCAGGAGATCCCGCTGTCGCATTTCGATGCGCTGCGCACGGATTTTTCGCTGGCGCGGCTGAAGCATTACATGGGCACGCCCGCCGACCACGTTCAGCCCTTTGTTCTCTTCACCAATTACAGCCGCTACGTCGACGAGTTCATTCGGTGGGCGTGCGAGCAGGTGCGCGATCCGGAGAGCCCCTATGAGGCGCTCTCCTGCGCCGGCGGCAGTCTCGTGACGAAGGAGACGGAGGATCCGGAGCGGGCGATCTCCGAGCTCGCCTGGAAGAAGCACCAGATGCCGGCCTATCACCTGATGGGGTCGGGTCGTTCCGGGATCACGCTCGTCAATATCGGCGTCGGGCCGTCGAATGCGAAGACGATCTGCGATCATCTGGCGGTGCTGCGTCCGCATGCGTGGCTGATGATCGGCCATTGCGCCGGCGTGCGCGAAAGCCAGTCGATCGGCGATTACGTGCTCGCCCACGCCTATCTGCGCGACGACCATGTTCTCGATGCCGTCTTGCCGCCGGATATCCCGATCCCGAGCCTCGCCGAGGTGCAGCGGGCGCTTTACGACGCGACCAAGCAGGTGAGCGGCATGCATGGCGAAGAGGTGAAGCTGCGGCTCAGAACCGGCACTGTCGTCACCACGGACGACCGCAATTGGGAGCTGCGCTACACCGCCTCGGCGCATCGCCTCAATCAGAGCCGGGCCGTCGCCGTCGATATGGAGAGTGCGACGATCGCCGCGCAGGGCTATCGTTTCCGCGTGCCCTACGGGACGCTTCTCTGCGTCTCCGACAAGCCGCTGCACGGCGAGATCAAGCTGCCGGGGCAGGCGAACCGGTTCTATGAGGGGGCGATCTCGGAGCATTTGCAGATCGGCATCCGCGCCGTCGAGCTTTTGCGCCGGGAGGGAGACAGGCTGCATTCGCGCAAGCTGCGCGCCTTCGACGAGCCGCCCTTCCGCTGAGCACCCGAGATCCGGTGAGCACCCGAGATCTGACTGGAGACAGGCCGGCCGGAGCCGGCCTGCAGGATCGAAACGCGCGCGACCGCCTTCAGCGGTTTGCGGCGAAATCCTCGTCGATCGCATCGGCGAGTGCGGCGAGCGTCGGGAAATGGAAGTCCGGCTTCGTCACTTCCTTCGGCACCGGCGTGCCGCCGAAGCCTTCCTGTCCCTGCCGCCGCTCGATCCAGCAGACGGAATAGCCGAGTTCGCGCGCCACGCCGATGTCGTGATACTGGCTCTGCGCGACATGCAGAATTTCCTCCTGCTTGTAGCCGAAGGCCGACTGGCGGCCGCGGTTGAAGTCGAAGAAGCGCGGATCGGGCTTCGGGATGCCCACCTCGTCGACCGTGACGCCGTCATGGAAGGGATGGCCGAGGGTATGCGCGTAGCTCGTGAAGACGACGCGGTCGGTGTTGGTCATCGCGACGAGCCGGAAACGGGTGCGCAGGCGCTTCAGTGCCTCGGCGGAATCCGGGAAGGCCGGCCAGTTCAGGACGTGCGCCTGGAACGCGGTGGCTGCGCCCTTGCTGGTGTCGAGCCCGAGCTTGCCGGCAACGTGCTGATAGACGTCTTCCATCACCTGACTGGAGCGGCCCGGATAAATGTGGCGGGCCTCGATGTAGGGAACGAAGATCTCGTCGTCGCTGAGATCGCGGGCCGCCGGTCCGCCGAACGAACGAAATCCGTCGAGCAGACCTTTCTCGAAATCGATGAGCGTTCCGACGACGTCGAATGTGAGAACCTTGAAGTGCGTGAAAGTCATGAGGCAGGTCTCCTTGGAAGTGGATATTGAAAGATGCTGCGAAGCCCGCTCAAAGCGGGCTGCAGATGCGCACCGCATCGAGCATGGCGGCGTGGATGTTGCGGCTTGAGACGGCGTCGCCGATGCGGTGGACCTCGAAGCCGGCATCCTCCCGGAAGGGCTGCGCTTGCAGGCGGATGAAGGTCTCGATGTCGGTGATGCCGTTATTCTTGGAGGTCGTGCGCAGCTCCTCGAAGAGTTCGTTCATCGGGATGCTGCCCTGCTCGACGATCACCTGATCGACGAGAACGGAGGTCTCTTCCCGCGACAGCTCGTTGAGGAGGACGGCTTCGAGGCGGTTGTCCTTGCGGGTGACGGCGACGAGGCGGGTCTCCGAAATGGGCGCGACGCCGAGGGCGAGGAAGCGCTTCTTCCAGCGCAGCCGCTCCGCATAGGTGAGCTCTTCGCAGATCGTCACATCGATCGTGGCATAGGTGACGTTCGCCCCGGCCTCTTTCGCCTTCTCGGCGGCAAGGGGCCCCGGATGGCGGCCGGTGCCGTCATAGACGAGGACGTCGCGCCCGATCGGCACCTGGCCCGAAAGGATGTCCCAGGTGCTGACGCAGAGATCGTCGCCTTCAAGAAGATCGATCTGCGGCAGGCCGCCTGTGGCGAGAATGACGACGTCGGGGGCGAGCGCCTTGATGTCGTCGGCCTCCATATAGGCGTTGGTGTGGATCCCGACGCCGAGGCGCGAAAGCTCGGCGACGCGCCATTCCACGATGCCGATGAGATCGCGGCGCCAGGAGCCGGTCGAGCCGAGAAGGACCTGCCCGCCGACATCGGCGGCGGCTTCGTAGAGCGATACGTCATGGCCGCGTTCGGCCGCGATGCGCGCCGCTTCGAGCCCGGCCGGGCCGCCGCCGATGACGACGACCTTGCGCTTCGGCCCCTCCGTCGGGCGGATGACATGGCTCAGCTTCGTTTCCCGGCCGGTGACGGGATTGTGCAGGCAGGAGGGGCGATAGGGCGACTGGCAATGCGTGGCGCCGACGCAGGGGCGGACGTCCTCCTCGCGACCGGCGGCAAGCTTGGCGACGAGATGCGGATCGGCGATCTGCGCGCGCGTCATCCCCGCCATGTCGAGTTTGCCTTCGGCAACGGCAAAGCGCGCCGAAGAGATGTCTGCGATGCGGGCGGCATGGAAGACCGGGAGACCGATCTCGGCCTTGAAGGCGCCGACCGGCTCGACCCAGGGCGCGAGCTTGGAGCCCATGCCCGGCATGTTCTCTTCCGCGAGCGCCCGCGTCGTGTCCATCGTGCCGTAGATGGCGTTGAAGAAATCGACGACGCCTTCGCGCTTCAGAAGCAGCGCCGCCTCGACGCAATCGTCGAAGCTGAGGCCGCCCTTGGTCGCTTCGTCGACCACGTAGCGAATGCCGATCAGGAAATCGTCTCCGACCGCCTCGCGCATCGCCGCATGCACCATCACGGCAAAGCGGCAGCGGTTTTCCAGGCTGCCGCCGAAGCGGTCGGTGCGCCGGTTGGTGAGAGGCGAGAGGAACTGGCCTATCAGATGCCCGGCGGCGAGCGTTTCGATGCCATCGAGCCCGCCCTCCTTGCAGCGGCGCGCGGCGGCGGCATAGGCCTTCACGACACGCGCGATGTCGTGCTCGTCCATCTCCTTCGGGATGCTGCGGTGCAGGGTTTCGCGCAGCGGCGAGGGGGCGATCGTCGGCAGCCAGTCGCCGGCATAGGGATCGCCACGGCGGCCGAGATGCGTGATCTGGCACATGAGCGCCGCGCCTTCCCCGTGCATGCGTTCGCTGAAGCGCCGCAGATGCGGAATGATCGCGTCGTCGCCGACATTGAGCTGACGAAAAATGTTCGGGGAATCGCGGTCGACGTTGGACGAACCGCCGAACATCGACAGGCCGATGCCGCCTTTGGCCTTTTCGAGATGATAGAGCTGGTAGGCCTCCTGCGGCATGCCGCCGGATTCAAGCCCGCAGGCGTGGCTCGTGCTCATGATGCGGTTGCGGAATTCGACATGCTTGATGCGCAAAGGGCGCAGGAGCGGGTCCTTGTGGGCGGGATCCCCTTGCAGCGGCGTTTGGCTGAGTGCTGGTGCGGACATCGGTTTCTCTCTCTGACGAAGGCACGACAATCCCTTCGGCGCGACACGGGGTGTCACGCCGTTGCGACCGCGGCCGAGTGCGACGCGGCTAGACGACTTGGCTAAGGAAGCGCTGGGTGCGCTCGTCCTTGGCGCGGGTGAACAATTCTTCCGGCGGACCGTGCTCGACGATCACGCCTCGGTCGGTGAAATACACGTGGTCCGCCACCTCCCGGGCAAAGCCCATTTCGTGGGTCACGAGGATGCAGGTCATGCCTTCGGCCGCGAGCTCCTTGATGGTGAGGAGCACTTCCTTGACCGTTTCCGGATCGAGCGCCGCCGTCACTTCGTCGAAGAGCATGACGTCGGGGCGCATGGCGAGGCTGCGGGCGATCGCCACGCGCTGCTGCTGGCCGCCGGAAAGATGGCCGGGATAGACGTCTTCCTTGCCGCTCAGACGCACTTTCGCGATGAGGGCGCGGGCGCGCTCCTCCACCTCTTTCTTCGGCTCTTTGAGAACCTTCACCGGCGCCATCATGACGTTTTCGAGCGCCGTCTTGTGGGGGAAGAGATTGTACTGCTGGAAGACGATGCCGACCTTCTTGCGCAGTTCCAGGAGGTTGAGGTTGGGGTCGTTGACCTCCTGGCCTTCGACCTTGATCGAGCCCTGCTGGATGTTGTTGAGGCCGTTGATGCAGCGGATCAGCGTCGACTTGCCGGAGCCCGACGGGCCGATGATGCACACGACCTCGCCCTGGCGGACGTCGAAGCTGACGCCCTTCAGGACTTCGAGATCGCCGAAGGACTTGTGAACGTCGTGCACCTCGACGAGCGGCATGTCCGGCGTCCAGGCCGGCGTATCCGCGCCAGACGCAGTTTTCTTAGGTCTCGACAGCATATTTTCGCTCGATCGCTCGGGTCCAAATCGAAATCGGGTAGATGTAGGCGAAGAAGAGAAGCAGCAGGAACAGATAGAACGGCACGAGGAGTTCCGGCCGCGCGCCCGCCGCTTCCATCGCCGCCTGCGCATTTCCGACGGCTTCGCGCACGCCGAGAATGGAGGCCATCGGCGTCGCCATGGCGAGAAGCGCGTACCAGTTCATCCACGGCGGGATCGCCCGCTTCACGCATTGCGGCAGGATGATCCAGCGCAGCGTCTGACCGCGGGTGAAGGCGAGGCTTTCCGCTGATTCCCACTGCCCGCGCGGGATGGAAACGATGGCGCCGCGCACGATCTCGCTGACATTCGCCATCACCGGCAGCGAGAAGGCGATCGTCGCCTTGATCCAGTCGGAGAGGATCAGGTTTCGCCCGCCCGGCAGCTCCACCTCGAAGGGGACGAGGAGCATGACGACGAAGAGGATGACGAGCCAGGGCGAATTGCGGAAGAGATGCGTGATGATCCAGGCCGGCGCGCGCAGGAGGCGGCTGTGGCTGAGCTGCAGCATGCCGAGCGCGATCCCGAGAACCGTCGCGATCCCCATCGCCAGGAAGCTCATGACGAGGTTGAGGACGAAGCCTTTCAGAATGAAGGGCATCCAGTCGATGAGCGTGGCGATTGCCGAGGGTGTCTGCGGCGCCGCGACGCCCTGAGCCTGTGCGGCGGCGAGGCTCGCGAGAAAGATGCCGAGAAGCAGGAGGCCGTGCCAGCCGCGGATCGAGCGGCTGGGCAGGAAGGCCGAGAGCGTTTCGGCGTCGATGCGGAAGGGGCGGACTGTCTTCATTGTCCATATCCCGGCAGCGCCAGACGTTTTTCGAGCCAGTGCAGGCCGGCGGCGATCAGGCTGACGATGATGACGTAGAAGAGGAACAGGACGAGCATCATCTCCGGCACGTTGATGTTGTCCGACCAGACCTGATTGAGCGTGTAGGTCATCTCCGGAACCGAGATCACGTAGGCGAGCGAGGTCGTCTTCGCGAGGCTGACGAGGTTGTTGGTGAGCGCCGGCAGGCTGATGCGGAAGGCGAGAGGCAGGGTGACGTAGGCGTAGGTCTGCCAGCGGGAGAAGCACAGGCTTTCCGCGGCTTCCGCCGTCGATTTCGGCACCGCCTCGATGCCGGAGCGGAAGATCTCCACGTTGAAGGCGCCGCCGAAAATGCCGAGCGACAGGATCGCCCAGCTGAAGGAGGAGATGAGCGGCTCGTAATAGCCGCCCATATCGACCTGCGGCGTGAAGGCGCCGAGGCCGAAATAGAAAAACAGGAGCTGGATGAGGGGCGGCGTGTTGCGGAAGAGCTGGATGTAGCCGTTGACGACGCCCCTCAGGAGTCTCGAGCGCGAGGTTTGCACCCACGCGCCCAGAACCCCGATGATGAGGGAAAGCAGAATGGACCAGAAGATGAGCTGCAGCGAAATCGCGATTCCGGAGACGAAACGGTCGTATTCATAGCGATCGTAGAAAACGATGAAGTTGAGGCCGGTCTCGTCGTAGAGCCGCTGGAACAAAGGCGCGATGAGGCTGAACAAGCTTATGCCCTGCAATTAAAACTGACTTCCCCTGGTTTCGTTACGGGCGCTTATTGGCCGTCGAGGTAGCTTTCGTCCCATTCGAGACGCTTGTGCTGTTCGGCGAGCCAATCGGACGGCTTCACGCCCCACTTCTTTTCAAGCTCGAGGAGCTTTCCATCGGCCTGCCAGCGATAGGCCATGCCGGTCATGAAGACGCCCCAGGGCTTGTCGAGCTCTTCGATCGGCACGGCGGAGGCCCAGGGATTGTTGAAGAGGACGGAGACGGGCATTTCGTAGCCGTCCCATTCGCCGGAGGCGAGGTCGGCCATGATGGAGGCGTCGTCATAGAGCCAGGCGACGCATTTGCCGGCTCGAAGGGCGGCCTTGCCTTCCGTATTGCCGGTGAAAGCGACGAGACGCGGCCCGTATTCGCGCTGAACCTGCTTGTTGTAATTGGCGCCCTGCTTGGCGCAGATCGGCTTGTCCTTGATGTCTTCCCAGCTCGCAATGGCACCTTCCTTGGCCATCAAGGTCGGGCCGGAGGTCCAGTAGGCCGGCTCGATGATGCCGATGATCTTGCGGCGTTCGGCCGTGTCGTACATGCCGCCGATGATCACATCGATCTTGCCCTGCTGCAGGAACTGCATACGGTTCGCGGAGGTGACGACAACCGGTTCGAGATTGACGCCGAGCGTATCGGCCACGCTCTTCGCGAGATCGATTTCGATGCCTTCCTGGGTGCCGTCGGTCGAGGGGAACGACCAGGGCTTGAACGCCCCGAGCACGCCGACGCGGACCGTGCCGCGATCGAGGATTTCCTGCAGGCGGCCGTCAGCCGCCTGGGCCGGGGCCGTGGCGGCGAGGAAGGTCGCGCCCGCCAATGCGGCGAGGACGGGTAGGCCTAGGACTTTGGCTATCGATTTCATGGCTGCATGTCTCCGGTTGAGGCTGGCATTGCGGTCGATCGATCATTTGAGCGCAAACCGGTGCGAAACACCGTCCGCTGGTAGTTGAGGAAGCCCTCGACTTCTTCGGCTGTTCGTTCGGGCGTCCATTCGAGGAGATCGGCCACCGAACGGGCGGCCTCCTCCACATCTTCGCGTGCGAGATGGCGGCGCCAGGCAAGGGCCGTGCGCGTATAGAGAATGCCTTTGAGGTCGCGCGCATGTTCGTGCGTGACGGCATGGCGGAAGGCGGCGCGCCGGGCATTGCCCGCGGGCTCCGGCTGCGACAGCCGCGGCGAGGTCTCGGAGATCCGCCAGGGCGAAGCGGACTTGCCGTTCGCGTGCGGAGCTGGGCCGAGAGCCGCTTCGGCACGTTTGCGCAGCACCCGGCCGGCGCTGCGATGCGACATCACCGGCCCGGCGGTCATGGCGAAGACGTTCGGCATGCCGTCCTGCGACAGGTCGTGGATCTCGCGCGAGCGGCGGCCCATCGGCAGCTCTTCATCGAAGGTGAGGGGCCTGACCCCCGCCCAGGTGAAGGCGATGTCGGCGCGGGTGAGGTTCAAGCCCGGCAGGAGATAATTGGCTTCGCCGAGAAGGAAATCGATCTCGTCGTCGGTGGCGGAAATATCCTTGGCGTCGCCGTCGAAGGGCGTTTCCGTCGGTCCGAAATAGAAGAAATCCTCATGTGAGGGCATTGCGTAGAAGGGCATGCCCTGCCGGTGCATGGTGGCGATGCCGTAGCCCTGATACCTCTCGGGCAGGCGCACCATCATATGCGCCCCCTTGGTGCCGCGGATCAGCCGCTCGGGCCCTTCGCGCGGGGCGTCATGCGTTCCCTCGTGCGATCCGTCGCCGGCTTCCGCATTGACCTCGTCGATCCAGGTTCCCGCCGTGTTGAAGACGAGGCGGGCCTTTGCCGTCGCGATCGAGCCGTCCTTGGCTTCGAGTCGCAGGATCCAGCGTTTTGCGGCATCCCGCTCGACGAGCTCCGCGCGGCAGAAGTTTTTGACGACGGCGCCCGCCGCTTCCGCCTCGAGCGCGGCATCGACGCAGAAGCGTTCCGGCCAGTCGAAGACGTATTCGCGGTAGGTCGCCACGGCCTTGAGGCGGTCGAGATCGCGCAGGTCGCCCGCAAAGGGCAGGTGCCGTTCGAAATCGCCGGTGATCTTGCGGTATTCGAGCGGCGGCGCGCCGGGGCCGATCCGCTCCAGGAGCCTGAGCCCGACATCGAGATGCCAGCTCTTCACGGGGCTTTCGGGGTAGACCGGGAAGCACATCGTGAACGGTTTCACGCCGTCGGCCGCGGTCGCGGCGATCTCGTGGCGCGCCTCCATGCCGGCGCGCGCCATCTTCAAGGCCTGCAGAAACCGCTGCGGATGCAGACCGAAGGCCGCGACCGGGTTTTCGGCCTCGAAGTAACGCAGCCCGCAATGCAGCATCCGCGAAGAGCGGCTGCTCGCGCCGGCGGCGAAATCTTCCTTGTCGCAGAGAAGGACAGAATAACCCGCTTCGCTCAGTTCGCGGGCGGCACTTGCTCCGTTGATCCCGGCTCCGATGACGGCCACATCGCATTCCAGCCCGTCAAGGTTCGCAAGGGTGCTCGGCATATACTTCCCGGTGAGGCGACTTTCTGTCGCGACTATGTCGATAGCCTCGAAATGTTCAAAATTAAAAATACGTCGATAGTTATGCGCAAAAGGCATACCGAGAGCGGGATGCTGCGCCCGGGTCAGGACGGGACCTCGGCAAGCAATTTGTCCCGCTCCGCTTTTGCCAGTGCGAGCATGCGCTCGACCGCCGGGCTCGCCGCACGAAATTGCGGCCGAAGCAGTGCCACGCTGAAAGGAATGGCCGGGCGGAAGGGGATGAGGCGGATGCGATCGTCGTGCTGCAGGATCGCCGTGTAGGGATCGATGACGGCGATCCCGAGGCCCTGCTTCACCATCTCATAGGCGGCGCCCGAGAGGCTCGTTTCGCACAGCGCCTCCACGCGCACTCCCGAGGTGATGAGCGCCTGATCGAGAAGATGGCGCGCCGCGACGAAGGGCGTCCAGTAGATGAGGGGCCCTTTGGCGAGATCGGTCGGCCCAAGACAGGAGCGATCCGCGAGATCGTGGTCGCTCGGCACCGCCGCTACATAAGGGGAATCGGAGAAGATCTCGGTATCGAAGCCGGTTCGGCGAACCGGCATCTCGGCAAAGCCGAAATCGACCTGCTGGCCGGCCGCCCATTCCTCCACGGTGGGGGACATGCGGATGGCGAGGCTGACGCGGGTGCCGGGCCGCTCCTCGCGGAATTTCGCGATGACGCGCGGCATGAAGCTGAGGCCGAGAGCGGGAAGGATGGCGAGGTTGACCTGGTCGCCCTGGCCCTTGGCGAGCCGTGTCGCCAGCGCCTGCAGGGAATCGAGCGAGACATAGGCGCGCTCGACCTCGTCGAGCAGCCGGCGCGCCTGCGGCATCGGCATGATCAGGCCCTTGCGACGCTCGAAGAGGGTGAGGCCGAGATCCGCCTCCAGCCGGTCCAGCATGCGGCTCACCGCCGGCTGGCTGCGCCCCAGAACTTCGGCGGCACCACTGACGGTGCCGGTCATCATGACGGCGCGGAACGCTGCGAGCTGTTGAAGGTTCAAGGCTGCCTCGCTTCAGGTGATGTCGCTCCGGCAAAACAGGGACGCCGCAATCGTCGCATCATCGAGCCCGGTCCTCGCCCCTGTGCGCCGAGGCGGACAGTGTCGGTCGTGACTGCCCGTTTGGCCAGTCTCTTAATCAGCTAAAAGAACAATCGATACGCCGGCGCCCTGAGCCTCATGCCGCGCTGTCGGCCGCATGGGGCAGGGTGAAGCGAACCTCGAAACCCTCAGTCTTGCCGGGGATCGGCGAGGCGAAGGCGAGCTCGCCGCCGCCGCGCTCGGCGATGGTGCGCACGATGGCAAGGCCGAGCCCGCTGCCATCCTTCTTGTCGTTGGCGCGCGCAAAGCGGGTCGTGAGGCGGGCAAGATCCTCCTCCGCCACCGGCGGGCAGGCATTGGCGACGGTGAGGATGCCGGCCTGCGACAGCGCGATCTCGACCGGTTCGCCCGGACGTCCGTGCTTCAGAGCGTTTTCGATGAGATTGCGGCAGAGAATGCCGAAGGCGTCGCGTTCCAGATCGGAGAGGACGGGTGCGTCCGGCATCTCGAGGTGCAGGCGGGGGGCCGCGCCGATACGGGCGAAATCATCCGCGACGAGCTTCAGGATCGGCCGCATGTCGGCGGGCGTGTCGGTGCGCAGCCTGGCGCCCTCCGCGCGTGCGAGCTGCATGAGTTTTTCCGACAGGAGATTGAGCCGCTTCAGCGTCGTCTCGATCTCCTTCGCGCGCTCGGCAGCACTTGCGTCCGTAGTTTCGGCGCGCAGCCTTTGGGCCTGCGCGATCGCGCCGGCGACCGGCGTGCGCAATTCATGCGCCGCGTTGGCGGCGAAACTCCGTTCCGCCTCAAAGGCGGCCCGCAGCCTGTCGAGAAGCTGGTTCATGCCTTGAACGATCGGCTCGAGCTCGCTCGGCAGGCCGCGATCTGAAAGCGCTGCAAGATTGCGGGCGCCGCGTTGCGCGAGATCGGCGCGCAACCGCCGGACAGGCCGCAGGCTGGTGCGCACGGCAAAGAAGATCGCCGCAAGGCTGAGCGGGATGACGACGAGGAGCGGCAGCCCGAGCGAGAGAAGCATCTCGCGCGCCATGGAGGTGCGGTGGGAGAGGGGCTCGGCAACCGCGATCGTCAGCCCGTCGCGACCGGCCGCATCGTAGTAAAGGCGGTGCGTCGCCGTCTGTCGGAACCCCTCGCGGGTGAAGGGAGGAAAGGCCTCCTTGTCGGCATTGGCCGAGCGCAGCACCGTCTCGCCCTTCCGGTCGCGCACCACCCAGGTGAAGAAGCGGTCGTCCTTGTGCAGCCGGGCGATCCGTTCCCCTCGCGCCGGTCCGCCACGGCGGTCACGACGCTCGTCCTCGCGGGATTCCTCGTCGCGCCGATGTTCGCGGCGGCTGTGCATGGCCAGCGGCAGAATGCGCTGGGCCGCGTCCCTGAGCGCCGCGTCGAAGAGCCCGTCCATTTCGTGACGGAGTTTTTCGGCCGTGAAGCTCGCCGCCGCGAGCCACAGGATCGTGACGGCGAGACCGAGCGCGAGCGCGAGGCGAAGCTGAAGGGAGCGCGGCGCGGTCATGGATGGCCGAGACGGTAGCCGAGGCCGCGTTCGGTCTCGATGATGTCGCGGCCGAGCTTCTTGCGCAGGCGGCTGACATGCACCTCGATGGCGTTGCTGTCGACCGTATCGTCGAAGGAATAAAGCCGTTCCTCCAGCTGGGCCTTGGACAGGAGCTGGCCCGGACGCTGCACAAAGGCTTCAAACAGCGCCCATTCGCGGGCCGTCAGCGCCACCGCCTTGCCGTCGCGATGGATGCTGCGGGCGGCGAGGTCGATGTCGAGCGGCCCGAGCGTCACGATGGGATTGGGATTTCCCGAATAGCGGCGGGCGACGGAGCCGATCCGCGCGGAGAGTTCGTCGAGATCGAACGGTTTGACGATGTAATCGTCGGCGCCGGCATTGAGCCCGTCGATGCGGTCGGAAATCTGGTCGAGCGCCGTCAGGATGATGACGGGCGTGACGGCCCCGCTCGTGCGCAGGTTCTTGAGAAACGGCACGCCGCGCCCGTCCGGCAGCATGAGGTCGAGGAGGATGAGATCGAAGACGCCGGCGGAGAGCGTGTCGCGGGCGTCGTCGAGGCGTGTGACCCAGTCGACGGAATGGCCGTCGGCCTTGATCTGATCTCGCACCGCCGCCCCGAGAACCGTGTCGTCCTCGATGAGAAGGACGCGCATTCCAATCCACCTTCTGTTTTGCTTCCGACGTTCTGCGTGATCTGCCTGACAGGAAGCTGACAGCATTTTCGCTGCGCCGTCAGCGCGTGATCAGACGGCGCGCCGATCTTCATGACATCAACAACGTCATGGAGAAAGAAATGACATCCAGAAAGACCCTTCGCGCCGGCGTCCTCTTGGCCGCCACCTTGTTCGTCCCCGCGGCAAGCATGGCCGCATCGCCAGACGGCGCCTCGCCGGTTGCGATGCAGCAGGCGGCCAACCGCAACGGCGATTGCAGCCCGCGTTCCGATTGGGGCCGCTCCAACCAGCAATATCGCTCCCACGCCTATCAGAAGCACGGCAAGCACGGCGGCCAGGCCCGCCCGCGCAACGATGCCCGCAATGGCATGTGCGACGGCAGCGTCTGCAGCCGCAACTTCGATCGCGCGAGGCCGGGCAATTCTCAGCAGGGCATGAACGGTCGCAACAATGACCAGCGGCCCCGCTTCGATCGGCGCGACGACCGCCGCGGCGACCAGCGCCCGGGTTATGACCGCCGGGACGATCGCCGCTTCGAGCGCTGGGACGACCGCCGGCCGTCCGCTCCGCAGGCCCCGAACGGTGGCGCATCGCCGAGCAGCTATTTCGGCAAGATCTGATCCGCTTCACTGAAGGCGGATTGAAAAAGGGCCCGGCGCAGATCGCGTCGGGCCCTCATCGTTTGGGGGGGAGGCGAAAGCGGCGTCAGCTCGCCGGCGTCAGGAGCGCGCCGATCGCCTGCATCTCGTTGGCCCCGCTCTTGGAAATCGCCTCGGCAATCGGCTGGTTGGGATCTGAGATCTCGACGCCGGCCGCGCGCAACCGGGCCGCCACGTCGTCGCCCGTCATGCCAAGAAGCGGCGCGACGGCATCGGCCGAATTCGTCAGGATCTGATGCGAAAAGGCGAAGGGGGGAGGTCCTTTGCGCGTTTCACCGCTCGTCGGCATGAGGAAGGGCAGCGAAATGAGAAGTGAGACGGCAAGGGCGACCACCATGGGCGAGCGCTTGAAGTAATTCGTCAGCGGCCGCCAGTTTTTCCAGAGGTGCAGGACGAAGGGCAGGATGAGCACCATGCTCAGCCATTCGTGCATGCCGTGAAAGCCGCTCGGGCCGACATGGAAGAAGAGGGCGATGCCTGACACCAGGGAAACGATGAAAAGACCCGTGATGAAGGGCGTCGCGTAACGGTTGATGAGGGAGGGCATTGAAATCTCCTGACAGGACCGGGCCGGCTTGGGCCCATGTCTCTCGTTTGGGTGTCTTCGCTTCGGCGCCGCGCTGCGGTGTCCCGCGCGGGCGTCTGTCAGGAGCGATGCGCCCCCTGCCTTACGATGAGCTGACGGAGGCAGGCGGAGGCTGTCAGGAAGCGATCAGTCGGGGCGCGGCAAATTGCCGGCCATGGCAGCGCCGAGACACTCGGCGCTGACCGTGTCGCCTAGCGGGCCGGATAGAAGATGGCGCAGGGCGCATAGGCTTTCGGAAGCTCGATCTCTCCCGGCATCTCCCGCCCGCCTGCGATCGCCTCCGCCTGAAGCTCCGTGCGGGGGTCTTGCGGCTGGCGGATGTCCGGGGCGGTGAAGCGAGCATAGACTTCCATGCGGCCGACCGATGTCAGGATGATGCGGTCGGCGGAGCCTTCCCGGATATCTTGGCCGGCTTCCGCGAGGACCCGCTGCCACGGCTCTCCTTCCAGTTCCTGAAGCCGCTTTTGCAGCGCCTGATCCTTCGTGCGGACGAAGACGCGCGCGACGGGGCTGCCGAAGCCGAGCTCGAAAGCGAGCGCGTCGCGATCGCCTTCGCGAATGGCGCCCTGGTCGGGTCCGGCGGCATTGAGCGTCACGCCCGCGGGCGGCTGCAGCCTGCCGCGAGGCAGCGCCATCACGATGGCTTTGCCTTCCTCAAAGGCGAAGGCGCGCAGTTTTTCCGGCAGCCGCAGGCGCATCGCGCCCGCCTGTGTGGCGACGGTGAGGGCGTTCTTGACCTCGGGCTGTTCGCCGGCTCCGATCGCGAATTCGCCGAAGGCGCCATCGATGCCGAAGACCCAGCGACCCTTTCCCGGACGCAGCGTGTCGCGCATGAACCGTGCGATCTCCTCCTCGTCCCAGTCGAGACGGGCGATCTTGATGCCGAGATGGGCGCGACGCGCCGGCAGAACCGCGGTGATCTTGCGCAAGAGATCGTCGGGCGCGCGGCTCCAGATGGCGATCTCGTCACTCGTCCGCGCGCAGCCGCGACAAAAGCCGCTGTCTGAATCGATCTCGCAGACCCCGGTGCACGGGCTGACCGGGCGGCGCGAGGAGGCGCTGGGTGAAAGGTCGGAAATTCCTTGAGGGTTGTTCATTCTTATCCTTCGTCAAATGGCCTGGGGGGAATGGCCTTCAGGAATCGAGGGTCCGCCGTTGCTGCGCGCCATTGACGGGCACGATATGGCCGTGCCCGTTGGCGATCAGGGGCGGGGCGAGGCGGTCCGTCTTCAAATCATGCGATGGGTGTGAGGCTTTCTGCCAGGGCACGATGAAACGCCCACCCGCATGGATGCCGGTCAAGGCACGCACGCCGTAGCATTGGGCGAGGATGTCGTCGGTGAGAACATCCTGCGGCGCGCCTTCGGCGGCGACCCGGCCGCGATCGAGGAGCACGAGACGGTCGCAGAACCGCGAGGCGAGGGTGAGGTCGTGCAGCACGACGACGATGCCGGTGCCGCGGTCTCTGGTTCTGCGCAGGAGCTCCATGACATTGAGCTGATGCAGGGGGTCGAGCGCATCGACGGGTTCGTCGGCGAGAAGCGTCTCCGCCTCGACGGCGAGCGCGCGGGCGAGGAGAACCCGGGCGCGTTCGCCACCGGAGAGCGTCTGCACGTTGCGCTCCGCGAACTGGGCGATGCCGGCCGTCTCCATGGCGGCGCGGATGGCTCTGTCATCGGCGCGCCTGTCGTGTGCGGCGAAGAGGCCGGAATAGGGTAGGCGGCCGAGAGCGACGACCTTTTCAACGGAGAGAGGCCAGTCGACCGTGGCATCCTGCTTCAGATAGGCGAGGCGGCGCGCCAGGCTGCGTCGCGGCACGGATGCGGCGGGCTTGCCGTCGTAGAAGACCTGGCCGAGTTCCGGTTTGCGCAGACCGGCGATGACCTCGAGCAGGGTCGATTTGCCGGCGCCGTTCGGGCCGATGAGCCCGACCACTTCGCCGGCGCGCGCGACGAAGTCGACACTCTGCAGAATCGTCGCCTCGCCTCTTTTCACGCCGATGCCGGAGGCTGAGATGATCATCTGAGGTCTCCACGCATGCGCCAGACGAGCGAGAACAGGAAGGGTGCTCCGATAACGGCCGTGACGACGCCGAGTTTCAGTTCCGGCTGCGTCGGGATGAGACGCACGGCGATGTCGGCGGAAAGCGTCAGGATCGCGCCGCCGAGCGCGCTTGCCGGCAGAAGCAGGCTTGGGCGGTAGGCGACGAAGGGGCGCAAGAGATGCGGCACGACGAGGCCGACGAAGCCGATCGTGCCGCTGACGGCGACGGCGCCGCCGACTGCAAGTGCGACGCCGCCGACGAGGAGGGCGCGGGTGATGCGCAGATCGAAGCCGAGGCTCGTGGCCGTATCCTCGCCGAGCGCCAGGGCATCGAGCGCCCGCGACGTCAAGAAGAGCGCGATGCAGCCGGCGAGGATCGGTGGAAGCGCGATGGCGACATGCGTCAGGCTGCGATCGGCGAACGAGCCCATCAGCCAGAACATGATTTCGGTGGCCGCGAAGGGATTGGGCGACAGGTTGAGAACGAGCGAGACGAGGGCGCCGGCAAGACTGTTCACCGCAATGCCGGCGAGGATGAGCGTCGCCGTGTTGGCGTTCCGCCCGGCGACGGCGAAGAGGAGAAGGCCGGCGGCAAGGGCCGCCGCGATCCCGCCGATGGGCAGAAGCAGCGAGGAGACGGCCGCAAGTCCGGAATAGAAGATGACGACGGCGCCGAAGGCGGCGGCCCCCGAAATGCCGATGATGCCGGGTTCGGCGAGCGGATTGCGCAAGAACGCCTGCATCACGGCGCCGGCAAGGCCGAGCGCGAAGCCGACGAAGAGCCCGAGAAGGGCCCGCGGCAGCCGGATTTCGATGAGGACGAGGGCGCGGAGATCGTCCTTTCCGGAGAGCGCACTGTTGAGCGCGGCACCGAAATCGAAGGGACCGTAGCCGATGGCAAGCGACAGGACGAAGGCGACGAGAAGCATGAGCGACAGGACGCCGAGGAGCCTGCGGTAGCCGGCTGCCGACCCGGTGGCTTGAAGCGCGATCTCACTCATTGCCGCGCCCTCGCTTTGTCGGCCGCCTGGCGCAAGACCTCGACCGCCTTGAAGATGTCCGGTCCTCCGCACATCCACAGACGCTGCGGGACGGAGACGATCTCCATCGGCCGCGGCATGCGCGAGAGGACCGGATGGTGCAGGATCTCGTTGGCGACGGCCGGCGCGTCGCGATAATCGCCGACGACGAGCACGTCGGGCGACAGGGCCACGAGTTTTTCGAGCGGCAACCGGCTGTAGCTTTCAAGCCCTTTCTCGGCGGCGAGATTTTCAAGGCCGGCGAGCGAGATGAGGACGTTGATGATCGAGCCGGCGCCGACCGTATAGCCGTTCGGTTCGTAGACGATCGCCGACGGACGCTCGGAGGCCGGCACCTCTTCGGTCGCAAGCCGCGCCTCCATCTCCCGCACCAAGGCCTCCGCCCGCGCCTCCTGGCCGAGCTCGGCGCCGACGCGGCGGATCTGGGCTTCGACGTCGGGAAGCGAGCGCGGCACGTCGAGTTCCACAACATCGACGCCGATCCGCTTCAACAGATCGACGGTGACGCGCTTCGTGTAGCGCCCGGCAAAGACCATGTCGGGTTTGTAGCGCATCACCTCCTCGGCGAGGCCGCGATTGCGCGGAAACGCGCTGGCCTCCTCAGACAGGTTCGACATGGAGGCGTCGCGCGAGAAGTAGCTGAGCGAGGCGATCTGATCGGGATCTGCAAGCCGCATCAGAAGCTGATCGGCACACAGATTGATCGAGACGATGTGCTGCGGCCTCGCCGCCGCCGGAGGAGCATCGGCGATGGCGAGGACCGCAACGGCTGCCAGACAATACGTGAGCCAACGCCCAGGCATTAGAATGTCAGCCGAACTCCGGCATAGGCGCTGACGCCTTCCCGGTCATAGCCCCACTGATCATAGGCCTTTTCGTCGAGGAGGTTTTCGACCCGGCCGTAGATCTGGGTGTTGTCGGTGATGTCGTAGGAGGCGGCGACATCGACGAGCGTGTAGGGATCGAGGGTGATCGTTTCGCGGTTCACGTAGAAGGCGTCGGTCCACACCCAGTCCTTCTGCTCGCCGTTGTAATCGACCGAGACGTTGACGTTGGCGCGCCCCTGAAGGAACGCGTAGTTGACGACGAGGCTGGCGACGTTCTGCGGCCGGCGGATCAATTCGTCGCCGGTCGGGTCCTCGCCGTCCGTATAGGTGTAGGAGCCTGTCACCGTCAGATTGTCGATCGGCTCGACCGTCAGGGCGACTTCCACGCCATCGATCTTGGATTCTCCCGGCTGGTTGATCGAGGACTGGCCCGAGCCGGTGATGAGGTTGGAGATCTCCTGATTGAAATAGGTGACGTCGAGCGAGGCCCGGTTTGCCCAGAAGGCCTGCGTGACGCCGACGTCGAAGCCTTTCGCCTCTTCCGGCTCGAGATCCGGATTGCCGCGATAGGTGTTGGTGTAGCCGTAGAGTTCGAAGAGCGTCGGGTTCTTCACGCCGGTGCCGTAGGAGGCGTGGAGCTTGGTGCCGGTCTGGCGGAAATTGTAGGCGCCGGTCAGCCGGTAGGTGGTGGCATCCTCGAAGACGTCGTTCAGGTCGTGGCGGAGGCCCGCCGTCAGCGACAGGTCCTCAAACAGGCTCAGCTGATACTGGCCGATGAAGCCCGTCGAGGTGATGGAGCGATCGAAGGACGACCAGGCGCTGTCGGAGACGGCGCTGTCTTCACCCCGCTCGACCCCAAAGGTGAGCGTATGCCCGGCATTGGCGATGGCGGGCGTATCGAACATGAAGGTCGAGCGGTAATCGAACTGCAGCCGCTCGCCTTCGTAAGTGCTGGTCACCGTGGTCGGGTCGAGATCGCGATAATCGCGGGTCTGATCGGTGTAGGAGATGCCGGCGAGCTGCTCCCAGTGCCCGTCGAGGAGCGTCACCTTCGCCTGAGCGCGGGTGAAAAGCTGGTCGCCCTTCATGTCCTGATTGGAATCGAGCGGGCCGGTATGGCCGACGGAGGGCAGAAACCCTTCCGAATCGAGATCGGTGCGCAGGCGCGTGTAACGCGCGACGCCTGAAAGATTGAGCCAGTCGG
Source organism: Afifella sp. H1R (assembly GCF_021462425.1). Taxonomy (NCBI): domain Bacteria; kingdom Pseudomonadati; phylum Pseudomonadota; class Alphaproteobacteria; order Hyphomicrobiales; family Afifellaceae; genus Afifella; species Afifella sp. H1R. The sequence goes on along the minus strand of NZ_JAKEDY010000002.1, from coordinate 208,852 downwards.
TGACGTCGACGCCGCCCTTGGCGAAGAGGGTGCCGTTTTCGTAGCCGTCGTCTTCCCTGTTGCCGAGGCGTTCATCGGCAACCGAGATTCCATCCGTGCGCACGCCGGATGCGCCGGCGATGAAATCGTAGTTGGTGCCGGCCGTCCCGATCGTGGCGTTGCCGCTCAACGTCTTGTGCGAACCGGCTTCGAGGCGGCCCGTCAGATGCGTGCCGGGTTCGGCGCGCCGGGTGATGATGTTGACGACGCCGCCGATCGCATCGGAGCCATAGAGCGCGCTCTGCGGCCCGCGCAGCACCTCGATGCGCTCGATGTTGTCGGCAAGAAGATGCGCGAAATCGAATTCCGAACCGCGCGCCGGGTCGTTGACGGGGATGCCGTCGACGAAAATCTTGGTCTGGTTGCCTTCAGAGCCGCGGATGCGAAGCTGCGTGAACTGGCCGCGCGGGCCGGCCGCATTGACGATGACGCCCGGCACCTGGCGCAGCGCTTCCGTCGCGTCGTGGATGTTCTGCTGTTTCAGCTCTTCGCCGGTGATGACGGTCACGGCGCTGCCGACCTCCGTGAGGGGCGTCGCCGTCAGGTTCGCCGTGACGGAGAGTTCGGGGAGTTCGATGACGTCATCGTCCTGCGCGGCGGCCGGAGACATGCCGGCGGCGACGAAAACGCCGGCACAAACGGCGACGAAGCGTTGCGGCGGAACGCCTTCACGCGAGGGGCGGGAGAAAAACACAGGACGACCTCAAGGGCGGCGCACGGCCGGTTGGCACATCACCGCGATCGAGGACGCTTCATGCGCAAGGGCTCATGAAGTCTATCCCATCGGCACATCCCCGACCGACGTGACCGCGCGTGACCACGGTTGACGGCAGGTCTCCTGACTTGCGGGTCATGATCGCGTCGCCGCCTTCCCGGTACCCTCGGGGCCAGTGGCATTGTGACGAGCGATTCGCCGCTCACAGTTGCGGGGACAGTCGCGGATTTGAGCATCGCCCGCACCGCGTTCCCTTTTGAGCCTCTAAAGAGGCACCGTCGAAAGGACCGGACCACGATCGCGGCCGTCGCGTCAAGATGAATCGCAGGCGCATGAGCTTGATTGGAAGTCGCTTTCGCTTTTGACAGCGGCGGATGAAGCCTGCCGATGGCGCCCGGCGGCGCGGCCTCCTGCGAGAATGGATGGCTATGGGAGAGGGGGCAAAAGGCCGCAGAGGCGGCGCGCGCACGGCGCCTTTGCGGGGTTTCGTTGGGCTTCCCAAAGGTCGGGCGGATAGATTGGGCCTCAGAGGTTGCGCCTGGGCGATCGGCAGAAAGTTCGCCTTGACGGTGTGCGCTGCGGTGCGCTTGAGGCGGGAAGGTGGTCAGGCTCTGCGCCCCTGGGATGAGGTTCGCAGGCCTTCTGCGGCGGCGATACAGAGCAGCTTGAGCGCTTGGGATGGGGAGGTCTCGACATGATCATGGCAGCAGAACATTTGCGTGCTGAAACGGCGGAGCGCGCACAATGAACGCGCCGGAGACAAGCGCGGAGAACGCGTTGGGGCGTCCCGCCAACGGCTTCACCCGACTGATCGACTTCGTCTTTCCCGGCGACGCCAATCACCATGGCACGCTCTTCGGCGGCATCGGCCTTGCGCATATGGACAAGGTCGCCTTCCTCGTCGCCTCGCGTTACGCGCATGTCGACTTCGTCACCGCCTCCTGCGAACGCATCGATTTTCACGTCCCGGCGCATGTCGGGGAAATCGTCGAGCTGACGGGAAAGGTGGTGCGTGTCGGCCGCCGTTCGCTCGGTGTCGAGGTTGATCTCGTCGCCGAGGCGCCGCTGTCCGGCGAACGGCGCCTGTCGACGCGGGGCGTCTTCAACATGGTGGCCGCCGATACGTTGGAGCGGTATGGCGGCGCGCTGCCGCCCCTGTCGGACGAACCCGAGATGGCGGTGTCTGAAAGCGGCTCGTGCGAGATCGTCTTTCCCGATCAGACGAGCCATTACGGCAGCCTCTATGGCGGCCACGTCCTTGCCGCGATGGGCAAATCCGCGTTCGTCGCAGCGACCCGACATTGCCGAAAAATCGTCGTCATGGCCGCCTCGCAACGCGTCGATTTCATGGATCAGGTCGTCGCCGGCGAGATGATCGAGCTCAACCCCTCGATCGTGGCGACCGGGCGCTCCTCGATGACCGTCGAGGTGACGATGATCGCCGAGGCGCTCCTGTCGGAAAACCGCCGGCTGTGCGGCAAGGGGACGTTCGTGATGGTCGCCGTCGACGAGACCCACCGCCCGGTCGCGATCGCCTGAGAGCTTTTTGAAGCAAGGAGATTCCGCTGGTCGGATGCGGCGCGGCGGGCGCGAGCGTCACTCGTTTTCCGGCGCCTGATCCACGAGCTCACCCTGCCGCCAATAGGCGACGACGAGGTGGTCCTGCTTTTTCAGTCCGCGCTCGGTGCGGAGATGGTTGCGGATTGCCTTGAAGGCGTTGAACTCGCAAGCCGCCCAGACATAAGGCGAAGAGGCAGATGGCGGGAATTCGACGGCGCGGACGGCCTCGCACAGGCGAAGGCCCGGCCTGTCCGCGCCGCGGTGGATCCACTCGACCGTGATCGCGCCGTTGCCGATCGGCTGCTCCTCCTGAGGTCCGGCGACCTCGATCAAGGCGCGGCCCGGCGTGTCGGCGGGAAGGATCTCCAGAAATCGGCTGATGGCCGGAAGCGCCGTTTCGTCGCCGGCGAGGAGATACCAGTCGCGACCGCGCACGATGCTGCCTCCGACCGGGCCGGCAAGACCCGCCATCACGCCTGGCTGTGCGCGCAAGGCGAATGCCGTGCCGGGACCAGCGTCGTCATGGAGAACGAAGTCGATGTCGAGGGTTCCGGCGGCGGGGTCGCAGCTTCGCACCGTATAGCGCCGCAGCGCGGGCGTCGGCCTCTCCGGATCCCATTTCAGGAGACCGTCGCGGCCGACTGTCGGCCAGACCAGTTCGCCGCCCTCGGGCGGAATGATCAGACCGAGATGCAGGTTCTCGTCATCGGCGAAGCGGTCGAGGCCCTCGCCCGCAAAGGTGATCCGGCGCATATGCGGAGTGATGTCGCGCACCTTGCGGACGCTGACCGGGCGGAAGTTCGGCGGGGTTTCGATGTCGTCGCCGTCGCCCGCCCAGACGATCTCGGGCGAGGGCGCGCCGGCGAATTCCTTGACATGGGCGGCGAGCGCCATGCGCATGTAAAAGAGACCCGAGATGTCCCGAGCTTCTGCTTCAAGCTCGATGGCTTCAGACAAAGCGCGCAGCGAGCCGCTCCCGAAGTCGTAGAAGATCCGATGGGTGCCCCCGTCGCGGCGAATGTCGGTGTCGTATTCGGCAAGATGGGCACAGACCGCCTCGACGATCGGCTCGGGGTCGGCGATGGAGACGACGGCTCTCGCACTCAGATGGCGCATGCGAACCTTTCCTCTTGCGGCAAAGGCGCAGCCGGCTGGGAGACCGGCAGCGTCGGAGAGAGTGCGCCGGCCGTCCCAGTTTGCGTGTCGGAGAGACGGCCGGCGCAGGGTTCACGCTCCCGCATCCGTCGGAACGGTCGCTGGCGATGCGCGCGGGATCGCGATCTCCTCGCCATATCACCGCAGGCCGCATAAGCAAATAAAATATGCGTTTTTAAATCATATTATTTGGCGTGATGGTGCGACGGCCTTTTGTGTGCGCGCGATCTGCATCTCTTGGGCAGGTCTCTCCTTGGCCCCCGCATCCCATGGGTGGACGGACCTCGTTGCGGGCTCGTTTTCCGATGCGGTCGCGGCTATTCCTGGGCCATAGTGTCGGACAGACGGCGCCAATGGCAGGCGGTATGGAACGGATCACCATCACTCTCGAAGAAGACCTCCTCAAGGAGATCGACGCTTTGAGCGAAGAGCGCGGCTATCAAAGCCGCTCCGAGGCGTTGCGCGACATGGCCCGCGAGGTTCTGGCGCGCGAGGCGACCGAATCGGGAGAGCCACTCGGCAACGACCAGCTCTGCTACGGCTCACTCACCTATGTGTACGATCACGCGATCCGCGACCTGCCGAACCGGCTCACGGACAATCATCACGCGCATCATGCGCTGTCGATCGCCACGACGCATGTGCACATCAATGCACAGAACTGCCTCGAAGTGTCGCTTCTCGCCGGCACTGCGGGCGATTTGCGCAAATTTGCCGACAGTGTCAGCAGCCAGCGGGGCGTGCGCTATGGCAAACTCCACATCATTCCGCTGATCGGCCGGCTGAGCGGACCTTTGACCGGAGCTCTGGCGGCTGGAGGGGACGCTTCCCCGCATTCCGGCGGGTCTCACGATGACCACGAGCATTGAGCGGCCTTTTCGCCGCTAACACCATTCCATCCACGTGAAAGTTGCGGTCCGAAACGGTTGAGGGCGGAAGCTGCATGGGCGGTCGTTTGACCTCGCGAAACGCCATGCTTTTTTTCGGGGACCCGCAGGGCAGGGTCCCTGCCGGCGGGGTTGACACGTAGGGGAAGTATGAGGGTACTGAAATAGTTCATACTCCGTCCTTCTCCCCTCAAGGCCGATGTTTAAAACTCTCCGCGTGATCGCGTTCTGTGTGGGCGCAGCCCTTTCACTCGTGCCGCATGCGTCGGCCTCGGCCGGTGCGACCCTCACCTTTTCGTGGCCGGTCAATGTCGGCTGGCTCAACCCGCATCTTTATTCGCCGAACCAGATGTTCGCGCAGAACATGGTCTACGAGCCGCTGGTGCGCTACCGCGCCGACGGCACGCTGGAGCCGTGCCTGGCGCAATCCTGGCAATCTTCGGACGACGGCAAGACCTATACGTTCAAGCTGCGCAAAGGCGTGACTTTTTCCAACGGGGAGGTGTTCGATGCAGCGGCGGTCAAGGCCAATTTCGACGCCATTCTGGCCAATCGATCGCGCCATGCCTGGCTCGAACTCGCCAACCAGATCGTTTCCGTTGAGGCCGTCGACAGCGACACGCTCAAACTGACGTTGAAGGACAGCTATTACCCGCTTCTCCAGGAGCTCGCGCTTCCGCGCCCGTTCCGGTTTATCGCGCCCTCCATGTTCAAGGACGGCGGCACGAAGGACGGCATTCTCGAGCCTATCGGAACCGGCCCCTGGAAGCTTCAAGAAACCCGCCTCGGCGAGCGGGACGTGTTCGTTCGAAACGACAGCTATTGGGGTGAAAAACCGGCTTACGAGAAAATCGTCGTGAAGGTGATCTCCGATCCGAACACGCGGGCGATCGCCTTCGAGACCGGCGAGATCGATCTGATTTACGGCGTCGATGGGCCGATCACCCCCGATACCTTCGAGCGCTTTCGGCAGATGGGCATCTACACGACGGAGCTCTCCGAGCCCTACGAAACCAAGATGCTGGCGCTCAACACCAATCGCGGCGCGACGCGCGACCTCTCTGTGCGCAGGGCGATCAATCATGCCGTCGACAAGGACAAGATGATCGCGACCGTCCTTTACGACACGCAGCGCCGCGCCGACACGCTCTTCGCTCCCAACGTTCCCTATGCCGATATCGGCCTGAAGCCGTACCTCTTCGATCCGGAAGAGGCGAAAAGGCTGCTCGAAGAGGATGGCTGGCACGCCGAAAGCGACAGGGCGATCCGCGAGAAGGACGGCGAACCTTTGGAGATCGAGCTCTGCTTTCCGGGAACGGATGCCGTAGCGAAATCCATGGCAGAAATCATCCAGGGCGACCTTCGCAAGGTCGGCATCGACGTCAAGCTGACGGGCGAGGAAGAAAGCAGCATCTATGCGCGCCAGCGCGACGGCCGCTTCGGGATGATCTTCAACATGACCTGGGGCGCGCCCTACGATCCGCATGCGTTCGTGAGCTCGATGCGCATCCCCTCGCATGCCGATTACGAGGCGCAGCAAGGCCTCGCCGATAAGGCGAAGATCGACGCCGAAATCGGCGAGGTCCTGGTCTCGACGGATGAGAAAGCCCGCCAGGAGCTTTATCGCGACATCTTCACCCGTCTGCACGAAGAGGCCGTCTATCTGCCGCTGACTTATGTCACGGCGATTGCCGTGGCGAAGCCGGAAGTCGGCGCCGTGCCTTTCGGCGCCTTGTCGAGCGAGATCCCGTTCGATCGTCTCAAGCCGCAGGAGAATTGATCTCCATGGCGGGTTTCATCCTGAAGCGGGTTCTGCTGCTCGTCCCGATGCTGTTCGGCGCCTCGCTCGTCATCTTCCTGCTCTTGAGGCTCGGGCCGAGCGATCCGGCGATGGATTATCTGCGGCTTTCCAAAGTGCCGCCGACGCCACAGGCGCTCGAAGACGCGCGCCAGATGCTGGGCCTCGATCAGCCGATCTTCGTTCAGTATTTCGATTGGCTGAACAACGCCTTGCACCTCGATTTCGGCGTCTCCTTCGCGACGCAGCGCCCGGTCCTGCCGGACCTTCTGCACTACCTGCCGGCGACGCTTCAGCTTGCCGGCGTGGCGCTCGCCCTGACCCTCGTCATCTCGATCCCCCTCGGCGTCTGGGCGGCGCGCTACCGCGAGCGCTGGCCCGACCAGGCCGTGAGGCTTCTCGCCTTCGTCGGCGTCTCGATGCCGAATTTCTGGCTCGGCTTCCTGCTTGTGCTCTTGTTTTCGGTGGAGCTCGGCTGGCTGCCCTCCATGGGCCGCGGCGGCGTCTCGCACATCGTCATGCCGGCCATCGCCATTTCCTTCATGTCGCTCGCGATCAATGCGCGCTTGCTGCGTGCGAGCATGCTGGAAGTCGCGGGGCAGAGGCATGTGCGCTACGCAAGGCTGCGGGGGCTTTCTGAGCGCAAGGTCGAGCGCTCGCACATCCTCCGCAACGCCTGGCTGCCGATCATCACGGCGATCGGCATGCATATCGGCGAGATGCTCGGCGGCACCTTGATCATCGAGAGCATTTTCGGCTGGCCGGGTGTCGGGCGCTATGCCGTGTCCGCCGTCCTCAACCGGGATTATCCGGTCATCCAGTGCTTTACGCTGATGATGGTGGTGATTTTCGTCGTCTGCAATCTGATCGTCGACATCGTCTATGCCGTCGCCGATCCGCGCATCCGGCTGTCCTCCGAGGGCGTGAAATGAGCGACATGGCACTTCCCATGAAGGTCGCGCGCTGGCGCGCCTGGGGCGGACGGACGACGGTGCGTCTCGCCGTTGCCATCGTCGTGGTGCTTGTCTTTGCCGCCGTTTTCGGCCCGTGGATTTCGCCTTACGATCCGAACCAGGTGGAGCTGGGCGACCGGCTGATGTCGCCGGACATGGCCCATTGGCTCGGAACCGACCATCTCGGCCGGGACATTCTTTCCAGGCTGATCGCGGGCACGCGCGTCTCGCTCGGATCGGTCGCGGTGTCGCTTGCCATCATCCTCGTCCTCGGCATCACGATCGGCGGCGCTTCCGGCTTCATCGGCGGCCGCATCGATCAGGTGATCATGCGCATCACCGACGTTTTTCTGACGTTTCCGACGCTCGTCCTGGCGCTGTTCATGATCGGCATGCTGGGCACCGGTCTCGTCAACGTCATCATCGCCATCGCGCTCTCGCATTGGGCCTGGTACGCGCGCATCGTCCGCGGCATCGTGCTGTCGCTGCGCCACCGCGAGTTCCTCATGGCCGCGCGCCTCGCCGGGGCGAGCCGCACGCGCAGCTTCGTCGAGCATCTTCTGCCGGCGACGCTGTCGCAGCTCCTCGTGCTCGCGACCTTGGATATCGGCCACATGATGCTGCACGTCGCGGGCCTGTCGTTTCTGGGCCTCGGCGTGACGGCACCCACCGCCGAATGGGGCGTGATGATCAGCGATGCCCGCCAGTTCGTGTGGACCGCGCCGATGCTGATCTTCTGGCCGGGATTTGCGCTTTTCATCAGCGTCATGGCCTTCAACATTCTGGGCGATGTCTTGCGCGACCGTCTCGATCCGCATTTGAGGGCCGAGCATTGTCACTGACACCGAAGCATTTCACGCTCGAAAATCTGACGATCGCGACCGGCGCCGAAACCTTCCGCCTGCTCGTCGACGATCTCTCCTTGCAGCTGACGCGCGGCCGCGTGCTTGCGCTCGTCGGCGCGAGCGGTTCCGGAAAATCACTGAGCTGCTCGGCGGCGCTTGGGGTTCTGCCGCCGGGCGTCGCACGGATCGGCGGGCGCATCTTGGTCGATGGCGAGGTTCGCCCCGCCGAGATGTTGCGGGGGCGAACGGTCGCCACGATCATGCAGAACCCGCGCAGTGCCTTCAATCCGGTCAAGACCATGCGCGAGCATGTCATGGAGACGCTGACGGCGATCGGCCGATCGCGCCGCGATGCGGAGGGAAAGATCGAAGCCGCCTTGCGCGAGGTGGGGCTCGACGAGCCGGAGGCCGTTCTCGGCCTTTACCCGTTCGAGATGAGCGGCGGCATGCTGCAGCGGATGATGATCGCCATCGCGCTTTTGAGCGAAGCGCCGTTTCTCGTCGCCGACGAGCCGACGACGGATCTCGACGTGGTCGTGCAGATGCGCATTCTCGCTCTGCTGGAAGGGCTTGTGCGCGAGCACGATCTCGGCGTTCTCCTCGTCACGCACGATATGGGCGTCGTCGCCCGGCTTGCCGACGATGTCGCCGTGCTCGACCATGGCCGCCTGGTCGAGACGGCCTCCGTCGATGAGATCTTCCACCGGCCGAAGCATCCCGTGACGCGCATGCTCGTCGGGGCGCATCTCGCGCGCTACGGAATGGAGCTGGCCGAATGAGCCTTCTGCGCGCCGAGAATGTCGCAAAACACTACCAGACCTACTCGCTCGTCGGGGCGAGCGCCTCGCGTATGGCGCTCGACGGGGTCTCGCTGTCGATCGAAGAAGGCGAGACCGTGGGCCTTCTCGGGCGCAGCGGCTGCGGCAAGAGCACGCTCGCCCGTCTCTTGTGCGGGCTGGAGCAGCTCGGTCGCGGCCGGGTCTTCTACCGCGGCGATGATCTGCGGCATCTCACGCGGGCGCAAAGGCGCGCCTTTCGCCGCGACGTTCAGATGGTCTTTCAGGATTCCGTCAGTGCCGTCGATCCGCGCTTCGACATGCGTGCGATCATCGCCGAGCCGCTTCGCCATCTGACGGATCTCGACGGGCGGGCCCGCGAGGCACGCATCGGCGAATTGCTGGAGATGGTGGAGCTTCCGGCCTCCATCGCCGGCATGCTGCCGTCACAAGTGAGCGGCGGGCAGTTGCAGCGCGTCTGCATCGCACGTGCGCTGGCGCCGCGGCCGAAGCTGATCATCCTCGACGAGGCCGTCTCCGATCTCGACGTCCATCTCCAGGCCTCGGCCATCGCGCTCCTTGCAAAACTCCAGAAAAGCGAGGGGATCGCCTATCTCTTCGTCACCCATGATCTGCGGCTGACGGAGAGATTTGCCGAACGCGTCGTCGTCATGGACGAGGGCCGGGTCGTCGAAGAAGTGCCGACCGGCTCGCTCGCCGCGCTCACGCATCCGGCGTCGCTGCTTCTGAAGGACGCCGTGCTGCCGCCTTTGCCGGAACGGCGCGCCGCCGCGCAATGACAGCCGGCCCGATCGGACGGGCCGGCGTCGACACTTAATCTTCGATTTTCGTCCAGACGTTGCCCGCACGGTCGGAGGCGAGGCAGGCGGCGACGAAGGCGAGGCCGCGCACGCCGTCATTGGCGTTCGGGATGAATTCAGAGCCCGGCGGAGAGCGAAGCGCGTCGGCGGCGTCGCGGTAGATGTTGGCGAAAGCCTCCAGATAGCCTTCGGGATGGGCGGCCGGCACCCGGCTGCCGGCGATCGCGGCCGCGGTCGCGCCCGCCCCGTTGCGGCGCAGGAGCTGGCGCGGCTCGCCGAGACGCGTAAACCACAATTCCTCCGGCCGCTCCTGCCACCATTCGAGCCCGCCCTTGTCGCCATAGATGCGGATCGAGAGATTGTTGCCGTTGCCGGGCAGGACCTGGCTCGCCAGGATCGCGCCCTTGGCGCCCGAGGCGTAGCGCATCATGATCATCGCATCGTCGTCGACGGAGCGGCCGGAAACGAGGGAGGCAAGCTCGGCGAGAAGATGCGTCGGCTCTTCGCCGGCCACGAAGGCGGCGAGGTTGTAGGCATGGGTGCCGACGTCGCCGATGGCGCCGCCCTGGCCAGCCTTGGCGGGATCGGTGCGCCAGACCGCGCCTTCGGAGCCTGTGTTTTCGACGGCCGTGGCGAGCCAGTCCTGGAGATATTCGACCTCCACGCGGCGAAGGGTGCCGATTTCGCCCGCCGCCACCATCTCGCGCGCCTGCCGCACCATCGGATAGCCGGTATAGGTGTGGGTGAGGACGAAGCTCTTGCCGGTCTCCTTCACGAGCGCGGCGAGACTTCTCGCCTCCTCCAAAGTGGTCGTCATCGGCTTCTCGCAGATGACGTGGAACCCGGCTTCCAGTGCCGCCTTGGCGACCGGGAAATGCAGGAAGTTCGGCGTCACGATGACGACGGCGTCGATCTTGTCGTCGCGCGCCGCTTCGGCTTCGAGCATCTCTTCGTACGTGCCGTAGGCGCGCTCGGGCGCCAGCCTCAGCGTTTCGGCGAACTCCCGGCCGCGCGCCGGATCGCTGTCGAAGGCACCGGCCACGAGCTCGAACCGATCGTCCATGCGCGCGGCGATGCGGTGGACCGGCCCGATGAGGGCGGTGGTGCCGCCGCCGACCATGCCGAGACGGATGGGGGGTTGGCTCATAATATCGTCCTTATGTGAGGCCGAGCAGGCGGCGGTTGGTGGCCGCGTCGGCGCCGCTTTGGGCAAAATCGTCGAAGGCGTGCTCGGTGACGCGGATGATGTGGTCGCGGATGAAGGGAGCGCCTTCGCGGGCTCCGTCCTCGGGATGTTTCAAGGCGCATTCCCATTCCAGAACCGCCCAGCCGTCGAAATCGTACTGGGCGAGCTTGGAGAAGATCGCCTTGAAATCGACCATGCCGTCACCGAGCGAACGGAAGCGGCCGGGCCGGTCGATCCAGCCCTGATAGCCGCCATAGACGCCGGAGCGCCCGTTCGGGCGAAGCTCGGCATCCTTCACGTGAAAGGCGCGCACGCGCTCGTGATAGATGTCGAGGAAATCGAGATAATCGAGCGCCTGCAGCACGAAATGCGACGGGTCGTAGAGGATCGAGGCGCGCGGGTGATCGCCGACTTCGGCGAGGAAGCGCTCGAAGGTCGCGCCGTCGTGGAGATCTTCGCCCGGATGCAGCTCGTAGCAGAGATCGACGCCGGCCTCGTCATAGGCATCGAGGATCGGCTTCCAGCGCCGGCCGAGTTCGGCAAAAGCCTCGTCGATGAGCCCCGCCGGGCGCTGCGGCCAGGGATAGATGAAGGGCCATGCGAGGGCGCCAGAGAAGGTGGCGTGGGCGGTCAGGCCGAGATTGACGGAGGCCTTTGCGGCCAGGCGCAATTGCTCGTCCGCCCATTCCCTGCGTGCTTGCGGGTTACCGCGCACTTCTTCCGGCGCAAAGCCGTCGAAGAGTTCGTCATAGGCCGGATGGACGGCGATGAGCTGGCCCTGGATATGCGTGGAGAGCTCCGTGATTTCCACGCCCTCCTCGGCAAGGCGCCCCTTCAGCTCGTCGGCATAGGTCTTCGAGGCCGCCGCCTTTTCGAGATCGAAGAGGCCCGCCGTCGTCGGCAGTTGCAGGCCGAGATAGCCGAGATCGGCAGCCCATCGCGCCATGGAGAAAAGGTCGTCGAAAGGCGGCGTGTCGCCGACGAATTGGGCGAGAAAGATCGCCGGTCCTCGCAGGGTCTTCATCGCGGGCTCCCAGTCTTGGTGTCGGTTGCCGTCCGCCGTGACGGCGGAGGCGAGGGCAGGGTGGGGCGGCCTCGTCGCAAGGCCGCCCCGATGTGGCGTTCAAACGATCAGAACGGCGAATCCGGGAAGTAGAAGTCTTCCGCGTTCGACTTGTCGATCAGCTCGGAGGGAAGGATCGTCGTCTCGGGCAAGGCCTCGCCGTTGAGGCGCGCCTCGGCCGTCCGCTTGATCGCCTCGTAGATGAATTTCGGCGAATAGGAGACGTCGGCTTTGATGAGCGGATTGCTGTCGTCCATGATCATCTTGACCATGCCCTTGGCGCCGGCGCCGCCGAACACTTCCTTGATGTCGCCTTCACGGCCCGCCTGACGGATCGCCTGGAGAACGCCGATCGCCATGTCGTCGTCGGCCGCCCAGACGAGGTCGATGTCTTTGAAGCGGGTCAGGAAGTCCTGCATGACCTTGAAGGCGTCGTCGCGGTTCCAGTTGCCGTACTGGGCGTCGAGGATCTTCATGTCGGGATGTTCGTCGATGACGCTGGTGAAGGCTTCCCAGCGCTCGTTGTCGAGCGTGGTCGGGATGCCGCGCAGCGCCACGATATTGGCCTTGCCGTCATACTTCTTGGCAAAATACTCCGCCGGGATCTTGCCGAAGGCCGTGTTGTCGCCGGCCATATAGGCGTCCTGCGCGCTCGGATCGGTCAGGCCGCGATCGACCACGGTGACATAGACGCCCTTGTTCTTCGCCTGGGCGACGGGCTGGGTGAGGGCGGCGGATTCAAACGGGAAGATGACGAGGGTGTTGATGCCGGTGACGGTGACGAGATCCTGAAGCTGGTTCGCCTGTTCCGGCGCGCCGCTCGAGGTCTTGACGGTGATCTGGAGGTCGTCGGGATGGGCGGCTTCGAGGTCTTTCTTGGCCTCGTTCGCCCACCACACGATGCCGGCGGTGAAGCTGTGGGTCGCGGCGGGAATGGAGACGCCGAGATTGACCTTTTCCTGGGCTGCCGAGATGCCGGGCAGGGCGATCAGCGCCGAGGTGCCGAGCGCCAGGGCGAGAGCCGAGCGGCGCGTTAGAGACGCAAGGACGGACATTCTATAGTTCTCCCATCGATAACAATCGTTGCTTTCGTGTCGATGCCGCTTGTCGGCGGTCTTGTCCTTGGGGAGCGGCCCGTATCAGGGCCGCCGCCTTTGCAAAAACGCCACGGAAATGATCACGATACCCTGCACGGCTGCGTTGAGATGAACGCTGATGATGCTCGTCAGGTTGAGGATATTGCCGATGACGGAAAGAAGGATGGCGCCGATCACGGTGCCGGTGACGCGGCCGGACCCGCCCTTGAAGGAGGTGCCGCCGACGATCACCGCGGCGATCGCTTCGAGCTCCCACAAGAGGCCGGTCGTGGGGGAGGCTGAGCCGAGGCGCGGCACGTAGAGGAGAGTGGCGATGCCGACGCAGAGACCGAGAAACGCGTAGGTGAGGATTTTCACGCGGTCGACGTCGACCGCCGCATAGCGCGCCACCTGCTCGCTGGAGCCGATCGCCTGCACGTAGCGGCCGAAGGCGGTGCGCCGCAAAAGCACGGTGCCGATGACGGCGACGCCGAGGAACACCCAGACCGGGATCGGGATGCCCAGAACCGTGCCGTAATAGACCGGGCCATAGGTCTGCGAGAGGCCGAAATCGAGGGTGATGGCGCCGCCATCGGCAAGCCAGGTGAGGACGGCGCGAAACGTGCCGAGCGTGCCGAGGGTGACGATGAAGGGTTCGATCCGCCCCTTGGTGATGAGGAGGCCGTGCATGGTGCCGAAGGCGGCACCCATGAGGAGCGAAACCGCCATTCCGACGATGACCACCAGGACCGGCGCATCGATATGCGTGGCCAGGCTGTTCATCACCAGGATGATGCTGCCGGCGATCAGCGCCACCATGGAACCGACCGAGAGGTCGATGCCGCCGGAGATGATGACGAAGGTCATGCCGACAGCGATGATGCCGATGAAGGAGGTCCGCGTCAGCACGTTCATCCAGTTGGCGAGGCTGGCGAAATCGGAATTGAGCGCGGTGCCGACGATAGCGAGCAGGATGAGGCCGAGGATCGGACCCTGGCTGCTTAAATCGAATTTTCCGAGCCGGCGGCGCGCCGAGGCGCGGGCGCTCTGGCCCTCAGCCTCATTCGGCTGCGGTTCTTGTGCCGATGGCATGGCTGAGTAGCTCCTCTTCGCTGAGGCGGTCTGCGGGCACTTCGGCCGTCACGCGCCCGTCGCGCATGACGATGACGCGGTGACAGAGACCGATCAGCTCCACCAATTCCGATGAGATGACGATGATGCCCCGCCCTTCGGCGGCGAGGCGGTCGATGAGAAAATAGATGTCCCGCTTGGCGCCCACATCGACGCCGCGCGTCGGCTCGTCGAGGACGAAGATCTGCGGCTCCGGGGCGAGATATTTGGCGATCGCGAGTTTCTGCTGGTTGCCGCCCGATAAAGACGAGGCGAGACCGTCGCGGTCGCCGACGCGGATGCCGAATTCGTCGACGGCGCGGTCGAGGGCTGCGCGTTCCTCCCGGGGGGAGAGGAAGGGATGGGTGTAGGTCTTGAGATCGAGGAGCGTGAGATTGTCGGAAAGGACGCGTCCGACATGCAGCCCCTTCCCTTTGCGGTCTTCGGAGAGATAGGTGAGCCCGAGCCGGGCGGCGGCGCGCGGATCGCCCATGCGCACCTCCTTGCCACCCATGAAGATGCGCCCCGAGGAGCGGGGGCGAAGCCCGAGAAGACCTTCGAAAAGCTCGGTGCGACCGGCGCCGACGAGGCCGGCAAAACCCAGGATCTCACCCGGCATCAGGGAGAAGGAGACGTTCTGCGCCCAGCCCGGGACGGAAAGATCTTCAACGCGCAGGAGCGGTTCGCCGGCCGAGGCGACGGGACGTTTGGGCGGATACATGTCGGCAAGTTCGCGCCCCACCATCAGCGCCGCCATGCGGGCGCGCGAGGTCTCGGCGGTCTTGGCCTGTGAGATGAAATGCCCGTCGCGCATGACGATCACCTCGTCGGTGACGCGCTCCACCTCGTCGAGCTTGTGGGAGATGTAGAGGACGATGATGCCCTCTTCGCGCAGCTGGCCGATGAGGCTGAAGAGATGTTCGCATTCGTTGGGCGTGAGGCTCGCCGTCGGCTCGTCGAGGATGAGGACGCGGGTGTGGCGGACCTGCGCCTTGGCGATCTCCACGAGCTGCTTTTCGGCCACGATCAGATCGCCGACCCGGTCGTCGGGATGGCTGTGCGCCCCGACGCTTTCGAGCGCCGCCTCGGCCTGGCGTGCCATCGTCTTCTCGTCGAGGAGGAAGCCTTTGCGGATCTCGTGGCCGAGAAACATGTTCTGCACCACAGTGAGCGCATCGGCGAGGTTGAGCTCCTGGTGCACCATGACGATGCCCCGCTCTTCCGCCTCGCGCGAGCTTGCAAAGGAGACGGGTTCGCCGTCGATCACGACGGTACCTGCGCTCGGCTCGTGGTAGCCGGCGAGGATCTTCATCAAGGTGGATTTGCCGGCGCCGTTTTCGCCGATGAGGCCGTAGACGCGCCCGGCCTCCAGCCGGAAGCTGACGTCGTGGAGCACGCGCACGGAGCCGAAATCCTTGGCGATCCCGTGAAACTCGACGACGAGGCCCATGACGGCCTTCCTCCCTTCGCCTGAGGGGCGGGAGCGGGCCGGATTGTCTCGCCGAGCCCTGTCTCGACGCCCTTTTTTATTCTCGGGAAAACTCGCTTCCGGATGCCTTCGACATCCAGGGGTCCTCCTCATTGCAGCGAAAATTACGCTCAGCAATTTGATTGAGCAATGGTCAAGTTCGGTCTATTTACGGTCAAAGCGCATCCAATGAGGTCAAACATGCGCGGCTTTTCGCAATTGTCGCCGACTGAGCGCCGACTGCTGCTCGAGGTCTTTTGGGCGCGCACCAGTGCCCGCAGCGATCTGGCCGGCCGGCTCGATTTCTCCAAGAGCAAGATCAATGCGGCGATCACCGATCTGATCGGCGCCGGGCTGATCACCGAGATCGGGCCGCAACCCTCCTCCGGCGGGCGCCGCGCCGAAGGTCTGCGCGTCACGCTGCGCGACGGTCTGATCGCCGGCGTCGACATCCGCGCCACCCATATGGACGTCGCCCTTCTGTCGCCGGACATGAGCATCATGGCCCGGCACTGCGAGCCGATCTCCGTGCGCGGCGAGCCGGAGCCGTTGTTTGCCCGCCTCCGCGATGTGATCGATCTGCTGCTACGACAGATGGGCCAGGAGCGAGAGCGCATCCGCATGATCGGCATCGGCGTGCCGGGACCGGTCGATTTCGAGAGCGCCTGTCTCGCCACCCCGCCCTTGATGCCGCTCTGGGAGGGTTTTTCGCCGCGCCAGGCGCTGGCGGCCGATTTCGACGTGCCGATCTTCGTCGACAACGACGTCAACATCCTCGCCCTCGGCACGCTGTGGCATCTGTCGCGCAGCGCCGACGATTTCCTCGTCGTCAAGGTCGCGACCGGCATCGGCTGCGGCATCATTTGCCGCGGCCAGGTCTATCGGGGCGTCGACGGGGCGGCAGGCGACGTCGGCCATATCTGCATCGATCCGAAAGGTCCCGTCTGCCATTGCGGCAATGTCGGCTGTGTGGAGGCGATGGCAGCAGCCCCGGCGATCGCCCGCGCCGGCGCGGCGGCCGCCCGCTCAGGCGAAAGCCCGCGTCTCCTGGAGTTGTTGCAGGCGCATGGCGCCCTGAGCCCGGAGGATGTCGGTCTCGCGAGCCGCGAAGGCGATCCGGCGGCCAATGCCATCATCCGCGGTGCCGGCGCCGATGTCGGGCGGATGCTCGCCACCCTCGTCAATTTCTTCAATCCGAGCCATGTCTTCATCTGTGGCGGCGTCGCCGCCATCGGCCCGGCCTTCCTCGCCTCGATCCGCCAGAGCGTCTATCAGCGCTCGCTGGCGCTTTCGACGCGCCATCTCGCCATTCGGCCGATCCCGCATCCCGATGATGCCGGCATCGTCGGAGCCGGCGTCCTCGGATTTTTGGAGGCGATCTGACGCCACCCGGACGAAGCTGGTGGCAAACGTCACGTCTTCTCGTCGGCCTTGTTCGTCTTGACGGGTGTGGCGTTCCGGTTGGTCGTCTCGAACAGAGCGGTCTTCGGGTAGTGGATGGTGTTGTGGAAGTGCGCGATCTCTGGGCTCATGTTGCGATAGCCGTGCGGCTGGTCGGCGGGAAAGCGAAGGCCATCGCCGTAGCGGCAGCTCTTCCATTCTCCGGCGATCAAGACCTCCATCGCGCCGCGGGTGACGAAGACGTCTTCGACGACGCCCGTGTCATGCGCATTCGACATATGCACCTGGCCCGGCTCGAGCACGATTAAAAACGTCTCCGAGCCGAAGATGGGGTCGAACGGGAAGACGGTATGAAAGCCGATGCTGCCCTGAAACTGGACCGGTCGGGCCTTTGCGGGCGCGAAGCTGCCCGTGGTTTGGATGAGGTCCTCGATCAGCGCGGTCAGCGGCAGTTGGAAGCCTTTGGCGAGTTTCCAGAGCGTCGCGATCGTGGGGCTCGACTCCCCGCGCTCGATCTGCCCGAGCATGGCCTTGCTGACGCCGGTGAGCTCGGCCGCCTGCGTCAGGCTGAGGCCCGCACGGCTGCGCGCGGCCTTGAGATTGATCCGGATTTTTGCCTCGGTCATTCAAATGGCCTGTTGTGCGCTATAACGCACGGACGTTATAACGCCCGGCGCGGAATTGCACGCACTCCTAACGCGCGGGAACTGGAAAGGCACGGTTGAAATGCTGGCGGGGCTGAAACTATCGCACATCGTTGCGGGCTGCATCGCCGTGCTTCTCGGCTATACGAGCAGCGTCGCGATCATCTTCCAGGCGATCGACGTCCTGGGCGCCTCGCAGGCGGAGGCCAACAGCTGGATGCTGGCGCTCGGCGTCGGCATGGGGATCAGCGGTCTCATCCTCTCCTTGCGCTACCGGATGCCGATCCTGACGGCCTGGTCCACGCCCGGCGCGGCACTTCTCGTCATCAGCCTCAATGGCGTGGCGATGAGCGAGGCGATCGGCGCCTTTCTCTTCTGCGGTCTCTTGCTGACCCTGACCGGCATCACCGGCTGGTTCGAAAGATTGTCCCATCTCATTCCCGATACCATCGGCAACGCCCTGCTTGCGGGCATTCTTTTCCAGTTCGGCCTCGGGATCTTTTCCTCCATGGAGGACAATCTGCCCCTCGTGGCGGTGATGTGCGCGGTCTATCTCGCCGGCCGGCGCTGGTTCCCGCGCTTTGCCATTCCCGCCGTGCTCTTCGCGGGGTGCGCCTTCTGCGCCGCGACCGGGGCGTTTCAGGCCGGGGAGGGGATCGATTTTTCGATCGCTCAGCCGGTCTTCACCATGCCGGCCTTCTCGCTGCCGGTGTTGCTCGGCGTCGGGCTGCCGCTTTTCATCGTCACCATGGCCTCGCAGAACACGCCCGGCATCGTCACGCTAAAAGCCTCGGGATACGAGCCGCCGGTGTCCGCCTGTCTCACCGTCACCGGTCTGACGACGCTCCTTCTGGCACCCTTCGGAGGTTATGCCTTCAATCTCGCCGCCATCACCGCGGCGATCTGCGCCGGGCCGGAGGCCGATGAGAACCCGAAGACCCGCTACAAGGCCGTCGTCGTGACGGGCGTCATCTATTGCGTGGTGGGGCTTCTGGGCGCGGCCGTCATCAGTCTGTTTCTCATCGCCCCAAAAGCCCTGGTGGTGACGGTCGCGGGTCTCGCCTTGCTGAACACGATCGGTGCGAGCCTGAGCGCCGCGCTGGGGCAGCCGGAAAAACGGGAAGCGGCCCTGGTGACGTTTATGACCACCGTCTCGGGCATCACCTTTCTCGGCATCGGCGCGCCGCTCTGGGCGCTGCTTCTGGGGATCGCCACAGGCGTTATTCTCTCCCCGCGCGGCCGGCGGTCTTTTAGGCCGATTTTTGCCCGGCGGTAGGGCTCGCCACGCCGATGGGCACGTGGCCCCTCCGACAAATGATACGCTGGTATCTGAAGGCGGCGCGCGATGAGATCCGCGATGAATTTCATGAAGACAAGCTCGGGCATTGCCGACAGCGATTTCGTCGAGAGCGCGCATTTCAGGTTTAGGGGCTGCGAGGGGCTGCGCCGTCGCAGGACAGGCTCTGCATCGACACCGCGGACCCGATCCGCTACCCGACCTCCGATGATCAGGACTTTGAAGGTGGCGGAGGCCGCATAGGCAAGCGGGGGCGATATCGATGATCCGGTGGGTGTTCGCGGCAAAGCTCGATTCCACGATCGGCTTGCTCCTAGGGACGATGATGTTCTGCCTGTCGCTGACGCCGTCTCTCGTGCCGCGCGAGGCGCCGGCGCAGGGCTTGCTGGCAGGCTTCTGTTTCGTTCTTGGATACGGGCTCGGCCTCGCCGCCGTTTCGCTCTGGCGTTACCTTGAACTGCCGTCGAGGCTCGATGCCGGCCCGATGCTGCAGAAAGTGTCGGCCGTGCTCTGTCTCGGTGCGTCATCGTATTTTCTTTGGTGCTCGATCGGCTGGCAGAACTCCGTGCGGGCTTTGATGGACCTGCCGCCTGTCGATATCACCTATACGGTGATGGTTGTGGCCATTGCGCTCCCTGTGGCGGGGGTGATGCTGGTGCTGATCGGCATCGTCAGGCTCGTCGCCAGATCCGTCTTTCGACTGACCAGCCGCTTCATCCCGCACCGTGCAGCCATCGTGCTGACCGCGGTTCTCAGCACGTTCATCATCTGGGTGGTCGCGAACGATCTTCTGGTCCGCTCCGTCTTCCGTGTGCTCGACGCCTCCTACAGCCAGCTCGACTCGCTGCTGGAACCAGAGCGTGCCCAGCCTATGGACACAGACGGGACAGGTGGAGCCCGTTCCCTCGTGCAGTGGGACGAAC
This sequence comes from Afifella sp. H1R, assembly GCF_021462425.1. Lineage (NCBI taxonomy): Bacteria > Pseudomonadati > Pseudomonadota > Alphaproteobacteria > Hyphomicrobiales > Afifellaceae > Afifella > Afifella sp. H1R. The sequence goes on along the minus strand of NZ_JAKEDY010000002.1, from coordinate 189,135 downwards.
TCGGCCGTGCCGGCCGCGAGTTCGTTGCCTCGGTGCCGCAGGCGAATGAAATCAGCGCGCTGACGGGCAGGCCCGCACGGGAGCCGATCCGGGTCTATGTCGGGCTTCCCAGCGCGGAGACGCCGGAGGAGCGAGCCAGGCTCGCCCTCGACGAGTTGATCCGCCAGGGCGGTTTCGATCGAAGCGTCCTTGTTGTCATGACGCCGACCGGCACGGGTTGGCTCGATCCCGCCGCCTCCGATCCGCTGGAGTTCATGACCGATGGCGATGTCGCCAGCGTGGCGGTCCAGTATTCCTATCTCGCCAGCCCGATCTCGCTTCTGGCGCAGGCGGAATACGGCGTCGACACGGCGCAGGCCCTTTTCAGGGCGGTCTACGGACACTGGACGAACCTGCCGCGAGGAGAGCGCCCGCGCCTCTATCTGCACGGTCTCAGCCTCGGCGCCTTGAACTCGCAGATTTCGGCGAGCCTGTTCGAGATGATCGGCGATCCGATTCAAGGCGCACTCTGGAGCGGCCCTCCCTTCAGAAGCGGCTTGTGGCGCCAGATTACGGCGGCAAGAGACGCTGGCTCGCTTGCGCGACTCCCGGTCTTCCGTGGTGGACACCTCGTGCGCTTCATGGACCAGGATGGATCGTCGACACCGCCAGGCACGGAGTGGGGCGAACTGCGCGTTGTGTACCTGCAATATCCCAGCGATCCGATCGTGTTCTTCTCTCCGGCTGATTTCTATCGCCGGCCGCAATGGCTGCAAGAGCCACTGGGCAGTGATGTTTCCGACGATCTTCGCTGGTTTCCGATCGTCACGGGCTTTCAGCTAGTACTCGACATGCTGGTGGCCGCCGATGCACCCATTGGCCATGGGCATCTCTACTCGCCTGCCCATTACGTCCCGGCCTGGGCTGATCTTCTGGACATCGACTGGTGGACCCCGGAGATGACCGAGGCGCTTCAAAGCCGAGCAGCTCGCTCGGATGACTTTTGAGCCCATATCGAACGGGCTTTCTCGTCGAATGGACTTTCGCCGGGAGGGTGGAGAGCGGTTTCGGTTTCTCGCCGCTCCCGGCGCTTTTCCAGCGAACGCCGCACCGGCGATAGCCCGATCACGACCCCATCGGCGCGGCGCTCGATCTCCCGCTTGAGGCGCGCGATCGGATTCGTCGCCGCGATCTGCGACCAGGGCTCGCGTGGAAAGGCCATGTGGGCCAGGATCTAGCACGATCCTACCAAACGTACGTGGAATCTGGCCTCGTCAGCTTTTTAGAGGTTGGCAGGAATTGCCGCTTTGGGCGAGCCGCCGCCGCGCCGTTTCCGGCGTTCGATCAAGCTGCTGATTTTATGGAGAAAACTGGTACGAACGGGTGGATTCGAACCACCGACCTTCGGAGCCACAATCCGACGCTCTAACCAACTGAGCTACGTTCGCATGTCCTGCTGAGGCGGTGCGGACCCTAGTGTTCCGCGCCGGAGATTTCAAGCGCCGGCGGGCCATATCCTGGCGCCCGGGCTTGTGATTCCTCGCCTCTGCGGCACCGCTTAGCCGAGGAGCGGCGCCAAGGGAAGGGGGCGGAGAAGAAACTCCGCCGCGGCGGCGTCGCACACCCGCTCTCGCGGCCTCGTTCACGCCCCCCTTCAGCGTCGGCACAAACCTCTACCGGCCCACGCCCATCGCGGGCGCTGTGCCAAAAAAAAGCCCGGCAAAATGCCGGGCTCGTTCATGGTGCGCGCCGCCTCTGCGGGTGGCGTCGCAGATCGTGTCACAGAGGCTTAGTGGCTCGTGACCTTGTCGAGGTTCTTCTTCGCCGCGGTGCGGGCCGGGCGAGACGTGTCCTCGGTGACCTTGGTGAGAAGGTCGCGCATGCCGTTGCCTTGATCCATCAGCGCTTCGAAGCGTGACCGCATGAAGGCGCTCTGAAGCTGGATCGCGTCGGCGAACGAGGTGACACCGAGCATCTGACGGGCGTGATCGAACGCCGCATCGGTGTTGGCCTTGGCGTTGTCGAGCGCCTTGAACTGCACCTGCAGGAGACCCTCGCGGGCGTTTTCCACAGTATCTTCCATCACGTCCGTGGACTCTTCTGCAGCGGCTTTGAGGCGGGCGTAATTCTCACGCGCGCTCGCCAAAGAACGCTCCGTCATCGCCCGGAAAGCTTCGGGCATCTGCATCTGCGTCATGCCGAACATTTCCGACAGCTTCTCGGTGGCGTCCTGAAACGCGCGATCGGCAGTATTGGCTGCATCCTGCGCGGCCGAAGCCGCCTCGTCAAAAGCCTTTTCACCAGCCTGATTGAATTCGTGCTCACTGGACATCTAAGATCTCCTTCCGTTTCTGCCTGGGTTGCTCCCCCCTCAGGCTTCTGGAGAGTATATAGGAAAAGTTTTGTGCGACGCAACAAATTATTGCGCTGCAGCATGCGAGGCCCTGCCGGCGGTTGAAGTTTTCAACCGTTAACCATCCTTGAGAAAAACGGACTTTGCGACGCGCTCCAGGCCTGCGATTCTTTTTCAACTCCGGTTACCTATTTTTAACCAAGGCGAGTCGCGGAGATTACGGAAATCATGCAATCGGAGGGCAGGGGCCTGGTGGAGGCGATGGCAGACGAGCGCCTGGCGGTGCTCGTGAGCGACGCGCGTCCTGCCATGTTCTTCCGTCTCGACGACAACCGGCTCGGCTGGCTCAATCCGGCCGCGGCCGAGCGTCTCGGCTGTGGCACCGCCAAAGACGCGCTCGCTCTCGGCCTCGGATCGGCCGAGCCCTTGAAGCGCGACATTCGCATGCTGGCGAAGACCGCGGGCGAGACGGGCTCCCTCGGGCGACTGCGTCTCGGGCGTGGCTTCGGCGCCGTTCCGGTCGTCTGCCAGTGCCAGCGCGTGGTGATCGGCGGTGAACGCGGCCTCCTGGCGGTCGCGATCGCAGCAGGGCAGGCGCCCAATCCCGCGCGGATGCCGGCTTTCTTCTCCTGCGACAAGGTTGCGGCGCGCCTCCTCCAAGCCTCGGAGCTGCCCTCAGACCTGCAGGGGCGGGCGCTCGCCGGCAAACCGAAGCTTGTCGCCGACTGGCCCCATGCGGCGCGGCTCCGCCGGGCGAGCCTCGTGCCGGTCGCAAGCGAGACCTGTCTCGCCATCATCGATGTCGAGAGCGATTTCGGACCTGTCCGAGGCGAAGATTCCGCCGCCCCGCTGCCGCAGAGCTCCGACGATCTCTCAAGGGGCGAGCTCTCAAAGGACGAGCTCTCAGGGGAAGAAAGCGACCCCAAACGCCTCGAGAAGCCGGAGACGCATGTTCAGGCCACCGAGCTTCAGGCTTCCGACCCTCAGGCTTCCGATGTTTCGGCGCCCGATCTTCCGGCGCCCGATGTTCCGGCGCCCGATGTTCCGGCGAACGACGACGATCACGACGAGATCGCGGAGATGAGCGACCGCGAAGGGCCTGTTTCCGACGATGATGCGCCCGATGACGGCGCGCACGCCCATGACGATGAAACGGATCTGACGGAAGCGGTGCGGCGCGCGCTGCCGGCCTGGATTGCCGATCGTCTCACCACCTACGATCCCGAGAAGCATGGGGCCGGCGAGGCGCCCCGGAAAATTTCCGCCTCTGACGAGGACGGGGAGAAGGCCGCCGGAGAACCCCCTGCGTCCGACGTTTCGTCTGAAGCGGACGCGGACGACCCGCGGGCGGTTGTCGCTCCCGACCAGGAAACTGACGGGTCGGGTGAAGCTGCCGAAGCCGCTGCAGACGATCTGCCCGAGCAGGAACCTGGCGATGAAGAGGCGGCCCGGGACGCGGCGAGCGAGGAGACCGCGGAGACCGCGGTCGCGGATGAGGGCGAGGCGCCCGAACCGGCCCCCGAGCCGGCGCCCGTTGCCACGCTCACCCGGCCGGTCTCTGTGCGGTTCCTGTGGCAGAGCGATGCCTCGCACCGCATTCTTTTCGTTTCGCAGGGCCTGACCCAGCTCGTCGGCCGCAACTCCGAGGTCGTGGGCGAAACCTGGGACGATGTGGCTGCGCGCCTGCGGCTGGATCCGACCGGGCGGGTGGCCAAAGCCTTTCATGCGCGCGACACCTGGAGCGGGCTCACCGCCTGGTGGCCGTCGGAGGCCGGCGACATTCGCATTCCGACCGAGCTCACCGCCCTTCCGGTCTTCGATGCCGACCGGGCGTTTCAGGGCTTTCGCGGCTTTGGCGTTCTGCGCCCGGCCGAGGCCTTGAAGGCGGAAGCCTTCGACTTGCGTTTTCCGGAGGGAGCCGAAATGGATGAGGCGCCAACGGGTCGGCATGAGCGCGATGGCGAGGCTCCGCCCAACGACAATGTCGTGCCGATCCGCTCAGACGTCGAACGCCTGCCGGAATGGTCACGCCTGTCGACGCAGGAAAAGCGCGCCTTCGAGACGATCGCCTCCGCGCTCGGCGCCCGTGTGACGGATCTGCAGCCTTCGAGCGGCTCGCCGATCGAAGAGCGCCGCGACGGCGTCAAGGAGCGGCAGCAAGAGGCCGCTGACGAGGCTGAAGCAAGGGCTTCGGAAATCGAGACGTCCGAAGAGGCCGCACCGGCCGAGGGGGCGGCCGAGGGGGCGACCGAGGTGCCGGCCGAGGACGGCGGCGAAGGGCAGGACGACGATTTCGCGCCCCCCGAAGCGTCCGGGACGGTTCCTGAGGAGGCGGCCAAAGACACTGCGCCCGAAGACGGGGCGGCCGAAGACACCGGTCCCGTCGAGGCCCCCGTCACGCTTTCCAATGCGGTGCTCTCCTCCAAGGTCGGGGAGCTTCAGGCGATCCTCGACACGGCGCTCGACGGCGTCATCGTGCTCGATGCGGAGGGCCGCGTCGAAAGCCTCAACCGCAGCGCCGAGGCGCTTTTCGGCATCGAAGCCGATGCGGTGGTCGGCAATTCCTTCACCGAGCTTTTGGAAGAAGAAAGCCGGGTGGAGGCCGAAGCCTATCTGGAGAGCCTGAGGATGGCGGGCATCAAGAGCCTCCTCAACGAGGGCCGCGAGGTTCTGGGCCGCACCAAGGGCGGGCCGATCCCGCTCTTCATGACGTTTGGCCAGGTGGGCAGCGGCGAGCGCCCCCGCTTCTGCGCGGTTCTGCGCGACATCACGCAGTGGAAGGAGACGGAGACGCGGCTGCAGGAGGCGCGCGCCGAAGCGGAGCGGGCCTCGAGCCAGAAATCCGATTTCCTCGCCCGCATCAGCCATGAGATCCGCACGCCGCTCAACGCCATCATCGGCTTTGCCGAATTGATGGTGGAGGAGCGTTTTGGTCCGATCGAGAACCAGCGCTACCGGGAATATCTGCGCGATATCCGCTCCTCGTCGGAGCATGTCGTCAGCCTCGTCAACGATCTCCTCGACATCGCGCGGGTCGAGGCGGGCAAGCTCGACCTCGATTTTTCCGCCGTCGATCTCAACACGTTGGCGCGCGAGACCGTGTCGCTGATGCAGCCGCAGGCCGGCCGCCATCGGGTGATCATCCGCACGAGCCTGGCGCCCGACCTGCCGTCCGTCGTCGCCGACGCGCGCACGCTGCGCCAGATCCTTTTGAACCTTCTGTCCAATTCGGTGAAGTACACCGATGCGGGCGGGCAGGTGATCCTCTCCACCCGGCTGGAGGAGAATGGCGAGGTGGTCTTGCGCATGCGCGACAATGGCGGCGGCATGAGCGAGAGCGAGCTGGCGCGGGCGATGGAGCCGTTCCGGCAGATCATCACCTCGGCGATCGGCACGGGCACCGGCTCTGGTCTCGGTCTGCCGCTGACGAAGGCGCTGGTGGAGGCGAACCGGGCACAGTTCGTTTTGAAGAGCGCGCGCGGCGAGGGCACGATCGCGGAAGTGGCGTTCCCGGCGACCCGCGTTCTCTTCGAGTAGCTGCCTCTCTCCCGAGGAGGGCGAGAGGATCGGCTCAAAGCTCAGGCGAGACAGGTCTGTGAGGTCGGCGGCGCGGGCTTGTCGTTTGCCGCGAGTTCGATGCGGTTGCGCCCGGCTTTCTTCGCCAGATAAAGCCCCTGATCGGCGAGAGCCAGAAGCTCTTCCAGGGACTGGTCGTCGCGAAGCGCCACGACACCCCCGCTCATCGTGCTGTTGACGTCGCGGCCGTCGATCTCGCGACCCACCCGGACCCAGCTTTGCCGGACCCGATCGGCGAGCGAGAGGGCCGCGGGCGCATCGGCCCCAGGAAAGAGAGCCGCGAATTCCTCGCCGCCGACGCGGCCGAAGAGGTCGTTGGCGCGCATGGAGCGCTGCGCCGTCTTGATGAAGGCCTTGAGCGCGTTGTCGCCCATGGCATGGCCGTAGGTGTCGTTGATCTCTTTGAAGTAGTCGAGATCGAAGAGGGCGACGGCGCACGGCGTGCCGTCTTTCCGACAGCGCTTCAGGGTGCGCTCGGCCCGCTCCAGAAAACCGCGGCGGTTGAGAATGCCGGTGAGCTCGTCCGTCTCCGCCTTCACCCTCTGACAGGCCTCGCGCCTTTCCCGCATCGCCGCGGTCACGAAGATCGTGCTGCCGAGAATGAAGAGCAGCGCCTCGAATTGCAGCATTTCGGCGACCGCGTGAACGGTCGATGGGGGAGCGTCGGAGAGACGCGAAAGAACGGGTAACAAAAATGCCAGCGCCAAGGCATGCAGGACGCACAGTCCGGCGAGCGGCCAGCGAGCAGGCACTTTTGGCTGAGCCGGGTGGGAAATCATCGAATAGGCGGTCACGAACAGATAGGCGCTGCCGACGAAGGCATGGGCGGTGCCGCTCATGAGCAGTCGGCCCTCCGTGGCGGCGAAGGCCGCAAGCGTGACGAAGGCCGGGCCCGCGAAGATGACGAGCGAGGTGACGAAATGTGCGCCGTTCATCCGCGTCGAAGCCCAGATCAACGCGGGATGAAAAGTCATCATTGCAAAGGAGATCGGATGGAGGAGGCCGTGGTCGTGGCAGTGCGCGAGAAGCAGCGAGGCCACGACGAAGGCAAGGTTCGAGGCAATCCACCACCAGACGAATTTCGCCTCGGGGTACTGGCAGCGCGCGAGCATCAAAAAGACGCTACAGATCGCTGCGCAGAACGCCGAGACGACGGAGATCGTGGTGAGATCGAGCTGCATGACAGCGGCTTTCGCCTTTATGCCTTTCTTTCGGGCTGGTGCCTGCGTCCTGGGTGTTGTCGCCCGCTGAAACGGGATGAGCCTCTGAGATATCCCGTCTAACAAGCCGAAGAGCCCGCACGGGATGACCCCCGACGAGGTGCGATTTCGCTCTTCTAGTTTTGAATAATCCCAGACAAACCTTGCCCCTGCCTTGCCTTTGGGCAGGGCGGCAGACGGTCTATGCCTTAGGTTCGGGCCTCGATGCGGAGGCGAGGCGGGACGCGCGAGAGCCGCTCATCGCATGCGCGGCAGCCGGCCGCCTCAGTAGGCGTATTCCGAGAAGAGGGGCTCGACCGAATTGCCCCAGCGCGTGCGATATTGCGCGAGCAGCTCCTCGGCCGGCGTCCGCTTCAGGGCGAGCGTTTCTTCAAGCGGCGCCAGATATTCCGCCTCGTTGAAGCCACCGGCGCTGATCTGGTTGCGGTGTTTCAGGCCCGTTCGGGAGATGGCGACGGCGCGTTTGGCGATGTCGAGGACGGTCTCGCGGCGGAAGGGCGTCGCAAGGCCGGTCTTCGGCACATGGTTGCGCAGTGCTTCCCGTTCCGCCTCGCTCCAGTCGTAGGTGAGAGATTCGGCGGCGGCGAGCGCATCGTCATCGTAGAGGATGCCCGTCCAGAAGGCCGGCAGGGCGCAGATGCGCCGCGTCGGGCCGCCATCGGCACCGCGCATTTCGAGAAACGTCTTCAGCCGGACATCGGGGAAAAGCGTCGAGAGGTGATTAAACCAATCGCCCATCGAGGGGGTGACCTCGCCGATGTCGTCGATTTTCGGTTCCTTCAGGAACTGCCGGAAGGTCGTGTGGGTCATGTCGACGTAACGGCCGCCGCGGATGATGAAATACATCGGCACGTCGAGAGCCCAATCGACATAACGCTCGAAGCCGAAGCCTTTTTCGAACGCGAAAGGCAGGAGACCCGTCCGGTTGCGGTCCGTGTCGCGCCAGATTTCGGCGCGGTAGGAGAGGAAGCCGTTGGGCCGGCCCTCGGTGAACGGCGAATTGGCGAACAGAGCGGTGGCGATGGGCTGCAGCGCGAGGCCGACGCGCATCTTGCGCACCATGTCGGCTTCCGACGAGAAGTCGAGATTGACCTGGATGGTGGTCGTTCTCAGCATCATATCGAGGCCCTTGCCGCCCACCTTCGGCATGTAATCGGCCATGATGCGGTAGCGCTGCTTCGGCATGATCGGGGTCGCGGCGCGCGACCATTTCGGGCTCATGCCGATGCCGAGAAAGCCGATGCCGAGGGGTTCCGCCACTTCGCGCACCTGGGCGAGATGCGCGTGCGTTTCCCGGCAGGTGCGATGGATGTTGGGAAGCGGCGCCCCGGAGAGCTCGAACTGGCCGCCCGGTTCCAGCGAGATCGCCCCGCCGCCGGTCGGATCACCAAGCCCGATGATGTTCTCGCCGTCGTAGATGGGCTCCCAGCCGAGCAGGGTTTCCATCCCCTTGAGGACCGCCTCGATGCCCTTTTCGCCGTGATAGGGCACCGGCCGGTTGCCGTCGCGGTAGAACGGCACCTTCTCGTGTTCGGTGCCGATCTTCCATTGCTGGCGCGGCTTGACGCCCTTTTCGATCGAGGAGACCAGCTGGTCGCGGTTTTCAATCGGGTTGTCGTTCGCTGTGTCGCGGGCCATCGGATCTTTCTTTGAGTGCGGCCGTCAGGCTTTCGGCGGCGCGACCATAGTAAGGCCAAAGGCGCCTTTCAAAGCCTTTTCCGCATGTCGGGCGAGAGCGTGCTTTTGCCAATGGCGAAAGCATTCTAAAGTGAGACGAAGGGGCGCATGACTGCCATGCCAGGCCGGAGTTTGACGATGACTCAGCTGATTGACCGCCTCGTTGTCGGCGCCATCCCAATTGGAGCTGCGTTGATGGGTGCCGCGCTGATTGCCACCTCTTTCGCTGTTCCGGCGGCCCAAGCGGCCGAGGCCGATTTCATCGAACGTTTCGGCGGCGCCTGGAAGGGCGGCGGCGTGGTCATTCGCAACGAGACGGCCGGCCCGACCAATATCCGCTGCTCGCTGAGCGGCGAGGGGGTGGAAAACACCATCAGCATCGCAGGCAAATGCCGGGCCTTTGCGATTTTCACCCGCGATGTCCGCGTCAACGTCGTCTACGAACCCGAGAGTGGGCTTTATCGCGGCACCTATCAGGGCTCCAAGGTCGGCACCGCGGTTTTGAGCGGCAAGCGCAGCGGTGACACGATCAAATTCGCGCTCGTCTGGCCGAAGGACGTAATGGGCGACACCGAGGCCGCGATGACCATCACCAACAATGGGGCGGGCGAGTTGCGCGTGCTCGTCAACGACAAGGTCGGTGCCGGCGGTACGGTGCAGCCGGTCACGGATCTCGCGCTCAGCGCCAATTGAGCGCTCTCGTCGACAATTCAGGGATGAGGGCGACCGCTTATCGATCTGGTGAGGCTTGGCGCCAGTCGCCGGCCGCGGCCTGAACGAGCGCAAGGGCGGCGACGGCCGCGGTGTCGGCGCGCAGAATGCGCGGTCCGAGCGAGATCGTCAGCGTCTGCGGCCTCGCCGAGATGGCGCTTCGCTCCGCGTCCGAAAATCCGCCTTCCGGCCCAATGAGAAGCGCCAGCCTCTCTCCCTTGAGGGCGGCGAGCGCAGCAAGCGGATCGCCTTCGTGGCGCTCGTCGCAGAAGATCAGCCGGCGGTCGGGTTCCAGCGCTTCGATGGCCTCCGCCAGGCCTTTCGCCTCGTCCACCTCCGGCAGATTGAGGATGCCGCATTGTTCGGCGGCTTCCAGCGCATTGGCGGCAACCCGCGCGGTCTTGACCTGCCGCACCTGCGTGAACTGCGTGATCACCGGCACGAGCCGGCCGACGCCCATCTCCACCGCCTTCTGCGCCAGGTAATCGAGCCGCGCCTGTTTGAGCGGCGCGAAGAGATAGGTGAGGTCGCTTTTGGGCGTTTGCGGCCGCGTCTGCTCCTCCACCGTGAGATGGCCCTTTTTCTTGCCGTCCTTGACGACCTTCGAACGCCATTCGCCGTCCTGGCCGTTGAAGAGGAGCACGGGGGCCCCGTTGTCGAGGCGCAGGACGTTGAGGAGGTAATTGGCCTGCTCGGGCGAAAGCGAGATCGATCCGCCGGCTTGAAGCGGCTCTTCCACGAAAAGTCGCTTCGTGATGAAATCGTAGGCCATCGTCGCTCTCCCGGCGTTCTTTCTAAAACGCGCTTGAAGCGCGGCTCTCGCTCCGTCAAGACTGCGTCATGCCCGCATCCCCCGTCGAAGTCTCCAACGTCGCCGAATATACGGTCGCCGATCTCGCTTTCGCCCTGAAGCGCACGCTCGAAGAAAATTACGAGCATGTGCGCGTGCGCGGCGAAGTCTCCGGTTACCGTGGCCCGCACGGCTCGGGCCATTGCTATTTCACACTCAAGGATCAAAGCGCTTCTCTCGACGTCGTCGTCTGGCGCACGACCTTCCAGCGGCTGAAGTTCAAGCCGGAAGAAGGCCTGGAAATGGTGGCGACCGGCAAGATCACCACCTATCCGCGCCGCTCCAATTATCAGCTCGTGGTGGAGAGCCTGGAGCCTGCGGGCGCCGGCGCGCTGATGGCGCTCCTGGAAGAGCGCAGGAAGGCGCTCGCCGCCGAAGGGCTTTTCGACGAGGCGAAGAAGCGCCCGCTCCCCTATCTGCCGAAGGTGATCGGCGTCGTCACCTCGCCGACGGGCGCCGTCATCCGCGATATCCTGCACCGTCTGCGCGAGCGCTTTCCGCGCCAGGTCCTCGTCTGGCCGGTGCGCGTTCAAGGCGAGGGCGCGGCCGAGGAAGTGGCGGCGGCCGTGCGCGGCTTCAACCGCATCGAAAAGGGAGGTGCGGTGCCCCGCCCGGATCTCTTGATCGTCGCCCGCGGTGGCGGCTCGATCGAGGATCTGTGGGCCTTCAACGAGGAAATCGCCGTGCGGGCCGTTGCCGAGAGCGGCATCCCGGTGATTTCCGCCGTCGGCCATGAGACCGACTGGACACTCATCGATCTCGCTTCCGACCGGCGCGCGCCGACACCGACGGGTGCGGCCGAGATCGCCGTGCCGGTGCGTGCCGAACTCGTCGCCTGTGTCGCCGATTTCACAGCCCGGCAGGAAGGCGCCTGGCAGCGCCTCGCGGCTTCCCTCAGGCGCGATCTGACGGGCGCGGCCCGCGCCATGCCGTCGCTCAACGAGCTCCTCGCTCTGCCGCGCCACCGGCTCGACGAGACAGGCGGGCGTCTGCTGCGCGGGCTCGCCCAGCATCGCCGCTTCAAGGAGCAGGCTTATCTGCGTGTCGGTGCGCGCCTGACCGGCGACAGCCTACGCGCCGATCTTCGCCGCCGGCGCGAACGGCTTGCCGATCTCGCCGGCCGTGTGGAGCGCTCGGCGAGCGCCGTGCGCGCCTCCGCGCGGCGCGATCTCGTGCGTGCCGCGCGCCTCCGGCCCGAAACGCTCCAGCGCATGCTGCGGGTGGAGCGAGAGCGCCTCGCGGCGACCGCCCGCCACGCGGAGGTGTTTCGCAGGGCCGCAACGGCGCGCCAGGAGCGCTACGACAATGCCTGCCGGCTTCTCGAGACGCTCTCCTACAAATCCGTTCTCGGGCGCGGCTATGCCGTCATCCATGAGGCTTCCGGTCAGACGGTGACGCGGGCCGACGCGATGCGGACGGGCATGTCCTACGAGGTGGAGTTCCAGGATGGACGCCGCCCGGTCGTCGCCGGCGAAGGTGGCACGCCGACGCCTGCGACGGGGAATCCCTCCGAGAGCCCGCCAAGCGAGAAGCCGGCGGCAGCGAGGAAACCGGCGAAGGCGAAGCCCGCTCCCAAGGCGCAGGGCAGCCTCTTTTAGGCCGCGATATGGGGGGAGACAGGCCGCGTCGCCGGAACCGATCGGCCGCGGCGCCATTTTAGCCGTGAAACGAGCCGCAACGTCCCGCGGCGAACCTCCCGAGACCCATGCGCTTCTTTCTCGTTCTTGTCGTCATCCTGCTCGCCGTCGCCGCCTATTTCATGGTCGACATCCGCCAGACACAGGAAGGCCGGCTGCCTTCCGTGCAGGTCGAAGAAGGCCGGGCGCCCAAGTACGAGTTCAATCTCGGCGGTTTCGAACTCGTCTGGAAACAGGCGACGTTCTCTTATCCGACCATTCGCTTCCGCTCTCCGGAAGAGAAGGGGAGCACGCCGGCTCCAGAGCCGGTTTCGGAGCCGGCCTCGGAGCAACCGGGCGAGGAGGAGGCACCCGCGCAATCTCCTGCGACCTCTCCCGCACCCGCTCCGGAGACGTCGCCGCAGATGAACGCGCCATCCTCGCCCGCGCCAGAGACCGCGCCTCCCGTGCCGGCTCCGTCCGAGACGGTGCCGGAGAATCCTGCGAACGGTTCGGTCGAGCCGCTGCCGGTTCCGGGTGATCTCGATACGGGGCCCGATGCGCGCGCGCCCCGCGACCAGCAGGGCGAACCCCAAAATTCAGAGTCCGACCGAAATCCTGGCGAGCCGGAGCCCGCCGAGATCATCAATCCCGACGTATCCCGGTGAGGCGGGCGCCCTCAGGCGTCTTCGACGATGAGGATGTGGAGGGCGCGCGGCCCGTGGGCGCCGAGAAGCAGGGTCTGTTCGATATCGGCCGAGCGTGAGGGGCCGGTGATGAGATTGACCGTGCGCGGCAGAACGCCGTCGCCAGAGTGTTCCCGCAGGCGGTTCCACAAGGTTTCGTAGTCGCCGACGATGTCGGAGGCGCGCACCACGACGAGATGGTGATCCGGCAGGAAGTTGAGCGTCGTCGGATTGTCGGGCCCCGAGAGCAGGAAGAGCGTCCCGGTCTCCGCCGCCCCGCCGAAAGCGTGGCTGAGACCGACATGATCGCGCCCGTCGGAGGGCCCGTGCTTCACTTCAAGCTGCGGGACCTTGTCCCAGGGGAGATCGGCAAGACGCCGGTCGGCACCCATCCGGAGGTCCGAGGGCAGGTTGCGGGCGCGCAGATATTCCGCAACCGTCTCTGGAAGATCGGAGACCGAGGCCACCCGCTCCACCGTGGCGGAGACTTTTTCCGCCATCTTCGCAAAGAGATCGAGGCGCGCCTTCTGGTCGACATGGCCACGCGCCGGCACGGTGTTCGCCGGGTGCTGGCCGAGGCGCTGGGCGACGGCCTCGCGGCGCGCTTCCGCCGTCTTGCCGGAGGCAAGGCCGCGCCGGATCTTGCCGAGCACGGTTTCGCGCTGGCTCATGATGTCTCTCCCGCCGCCGTCACGAGCGGGCCTTCCACTGATCGATGAAGCTTTTTTTCGCCGGCGCCGGCATGTCGCGATGGCTGGTCCAGCCGCCGGCGAGCGGCAGCGACGAGAAGCGCCCGCGGCGGCGCCCGAAGGGGTGAAGCGCCTTGAGCCCGATGCGGGTGGCGAGCCTGTAGAGTTTCGGCCGCCGGGCAAGAAAGGCCCAGATGCGCAGGCCGTTTCGTTCCGTCGCCGGCTTCAGATGCCGCTCATATTCGCGCTCGCGCCAATGCCGCATCAGTTTCGGCAAGGGGATCTCGACCGGGCAGACGCTCTCGCAGCGCCCGCAGAAGGTCGAGGCATTGGGCAGGTTCGCCGTGTTTTCGAGTCCGAAGAGGCCGGGCGCCAGCACCGCGCCCATCGGGCCGACATAGGTCGCGCCATAAGCGTGGCCGCCGATCGCATGATAGATCGGGCAATGGTTCATGCAGGCGCCGCAGCGGATGCAGCGCAGCATCTCGCGGAACTCGTTGGCGAGCATTTCGGAGCGGCCATTGTCGAGGAGGATGACATGCGTCTCCTCCGGGCCGTCCTCGTCGCCCGGCCGCTTCCGGCCGGTGGAGAACGTCGTGTAGACGGAGAGTTCCTGACCCGTGGCGGAGCGCGCCAGAACGCGCAGCAGCGTCGAGACGTCTTCGAGCGTCGGCACCACCTTCTCGATCGAGGCGAGCACGATATGCACCCGCGGCAGGATCTGGGTGAGGTCGCCATTGCCCTCATTGGTAACGATGATGGAGCTGCCCGTTTCCGCCACCAGGAAATTGGCCCCGGTGATGCCGACATCGGCGGCGAGGAACATGTCGCGCAAGGTGGCGCGCGCCTCAGAGAGCAGCGACACCGGATCGGCGAGATCGCGCTTCGGATCGAGATGCGTGTGCACGCGGCGGAAATCGGCCTCCACCTGGTCGCGGTTCACATGCACGGCGGGCGCGATGATGTGGGAAGGCGGCTCGCCGCGCAGCTGAATGATGTATTCGCCGAGATCGGTCTCGATCGGCTTGATCTCGCTCTTCTCCAGGAAGGCGTTGAGGCCGATCTCCTCGGAGATCATCGACTTGCCCTTGGTGACGGTTTTGGCGCCGACCCTGCGGCAGATGGAAAGCACCGCCTCGCGGGCGTCTGCCGCCGTCTCCGCCCAATGCACCTCCGCCCCGGCCTGGCGCGCCTTGCCCTCAAACGCCTCCAGATAGAGGTCGAGATGTGATAGCGTGTGGTCCTTGATGGCGCGCGCTTCATGGCGCAGCGCATCGAATTCCGGCAGGGCGTCGACCGCCTTCTGACGCTTCTGAATGAAGCCGCGTTCGACATGGCCGAGCGCGCGCTGCAGCTCGACATTGGCGAGCGCGTCGACGGCGTTTTCCTTGAACGCCTGGGAAAGGAAAGGTGCGCTCATTCCGCCTCGCCGATCGCCGGGCCGTCGGCCATGCCGGCGAGCACTTCGGCCACATGGCGTGCATGCACATGCTTGCCCTCGCGCTGCAGCTTGCCGGCCATGTTCATGAGACAGCCGAGATCGCCGGCCACCAGCGTATCGGCTTCCGATCCCGCGATCGCGGCCGTCTTTTTCGTCACGATGGCGTTGGAGATCTCGGGATATTTGACGCAGAAGGTGCCGCCGAAGCCGCAGCACACATCGGCGTCCTTGAGCTCGGTGAAGGCGAGGCCGTCGACGGATTTCAACAGCTCACGCGGCTGGTCGCGCACATTGAGCTCGCGCAGGCCCGAGCAGGCGTCGTGATAGGTGACGTTGCCTGCGAATGCCGCCTCGACGTCGCGCAATCCCATCACGTCATAGAGGAAGGCCGTGAGCTCAAACGTCTTGGCAGAAAGCGCGGTCGCGCGCCGTGCCCAATCGGTGTCGTCGAAGAGCTCCGGATAATGGCAGGCGATCATCGCGGCGCAGGAGCCGGACGGAACGACGACGTAATCGTAATCCTCGAAGGTCGCGATGACCTGTTGGGCGATGGCGGCGGCATCGCCGCGGTCGCCGGAATTGTAGGCGGGCTGGCCGCAGCAGGTCTGGTTCTCCGGGACTTCGACGCGGCAGCCGGACGCCTCGATCAGCTTGATCGCGGCAAAGCCGACTTGCGGGCGGAAGAGATCGACGAGGCAGGTGGCGAAGAGACCGACGCGCGGCTTCGAAGCTGTCGTATGTTCGGTGTTTTCTGGCGACAAGCGCTCAATCCTCTGCGGCCGAGCGGTGTGCGTCATGCCCTCGGCTGGCTCCGATGGCTCCAGGTCTGGCGGCAGGGGCCGGTCAGTCGGGAGCCCGAACACGCAACTTAGGTCCGCCGCTGCGGCGAGATCAACAACCTTGTGGCGCAGGCTTCTGGTGTCAGCAGCACGAGCCCATGCCGAGCGCGCAGGCTTTGCCGAAGTCCCCCACGCTGCCGTGACCTGCCATCACTCAGGCCAAAGCCGACCAGCGCACCCGGCGATGCGCGGGTCGCCGCGTGCCCGCCGCTCAAGCCGCAACAAAAAACGGCCGCTGCACGGAAACCTCCGCGAGCGGCAAACGGACCACACGGAAAACTCCCGCCGCCCTTTCGAGCGGCGGGCCGTCACGAAACAGGCGCTCGCGCCCGATTAGCCGTTGGGCGGCGTGTACGTGCTGGCGTCCGGATCCGGCATGCCGTCCGTATCGAACGTCTTCAGATAGGCAACCACCGCGTCGATGTCTTCGGGCTTCTTGAGGCCGGCGAAGATCATCTTGGTCTTCGGCACATAAGCGCGCGGGTTCTTCAGGTACTCGTGCAGGGACTTTTCGGTCCAGACGAGACCATTCTCGCCGGCGCTCTTCATGGCGTCGGAATAACGGAAGTCAGGCAAAGAGCCAGCGACACGACCGAACAGGTTGTTCTGCTCGGGGCCGACGCGGTTTTTGGCGCCTTCTCCGACCGAGTGGCAGGCGTGGCACTGCTTGTAGACCTTCTCACCGGCCGCGACGAGGTCGTCCTGAGCATACGCACTGCCCGCGGCAAGGATGGCAGCAACGCCAAGGGCAGCAGCCGAAATCCTAATCATTGGACACTCCTTGTTATGTCAAAGCTTGACTCATTCCAAGGTAGCGGAATGGAGCACAGGGCTTCGATGCGCACAAGGGGGAGGAATTTCTGGTTTGGCAATGCGACATCGCGCTATGGTTGCTCGAGATGAAACGCTGAACGATAATCGGCGGGCCTCGGAAGAAGGCCAAGACAAAAGAGCAGGGAGGCTCAATGAGTGTGGCGATGCCCGGCCCGAAGGCCGAAATTCTGGCGCGCCGTGAGGAAATCGCGAAGGCGCTTTCGGCCATCGTTCCGGGTGAGGGGGTCATCACGGATCCTGATGGGATGCGGCCGTTTGAGACAGATGGTCTCACCGCCTATCGTCAGCTGCCGATGATCGTCGTTCTGCCGGAGACGGTGGAACAGGTGCAGCGCGTGCTGCGCTATTGTTACGACAACGAGATCCGCGTCGTGCCCCGCGGCTCGGGCACCTCGCTCTCCGGCGGCGCCCTGCCGCTGGCCGACGGCGTCCTTCTCGTCATGTCGAAGTTCAACAAGGTTCTCGACGTCGATTTCGACAACCGCGCGGCGATCGTGCAGCCGGGCGTCACCAATCTCGCCGTCACCCGGGCCGTGGAACATCGCGGGTTTTATTACGCCCCCGACCCGTCCTCGCAGATCGCCTGTTCCATCGGCGGCAATGTCGCGGAAAATTCCGGCGGCGTGCATTGCCTGAAATACGGGCTGACCACGAACAACGTGCTCGGGCTGGAGATGGTGCTGATCACCGGCGAGGTCATTCGGCTCGGCGGCAAGCATCTCGACAGCGAAGGCTACGACTTCCTCGGCCTGATGACGGGCTCGGAAGGGCTTCTCGGTGTCGTCACGGAGGTGACGGTCCGGATTCTGCGCTCGCCGGAGACGGCGCGGGCGCTTCTCCTCGGCTTTCCGACGAACGAGGATGCCGGGCGCTGCGTCGGCGACATCATCGGCGCCGGCATCATTCCGGGCGGCATGGAGATGATGGACAGCCTGGCGATCCAGGCGGCGGAAGATTTCGTCCATGCCGGCTATCCCCTCGACGTCGAGGCGCTCCTGATCGTCGAGCTCGACGGCCCGGGCGAGGAGGTGCACGAGTTGATCGAGCGGGTCGAGGCGATCGCGCGCGACAACAATGCCGCCAATATCCGCGTTTCGCAGTCCGAAGAGGAGCGCGCCAATTTCTGGGCGGGACGCAAGGCGGCCTTTCCCGCCGTCGGCCGCATCTCGCCAGACTATTACTGCATGGACGGCACGATCCCGCGCAAAGCCCTGCCGAAGGTCCTGCACCGCATGAAGGAGATGGAGACCGAGTTCGATCTGCGGGTCGCCAATGTCTTCCATGCCGGCGACGGCAATCTCCATCCGCTCATTCTATATGACGCCAACGATACCGATCAGCTGGAACGAGCCGAGGCCTTCGGCTCGGCGATCCTGAAGCTCTGCGTGGAGGTGGGCGGCGTTCTGACCGGCGAGCACGGCGTCGGCGTGGAAAAGCGCGACCTCATGGGCGAGATGTTCAGCGAGGACGATCTCGCTCAGCAGGAGCGGGTGAAGTGCGCCTTCGATGCCCGTCAGCTCCTCAATCCCGGCAAGGTGTTCCCGGAACTGCACCAATGCGCCGAGCTCAGCCGCATGCATGTGCATAAGGGCCAGCTTCCCTTTCCCGACATTCCCCGCTTCTGAGATTTTCCCGCCCCATGGCCGAAACGCTTCGCCCCGAGACTGCCGAATCCGTGCTCGATGTCGTCCGCTGGGCGGCCGCCGAACAGGTGCCGCTCGAAATTCTGGGACACGGGTCGAAGCGCGGCATCGGCCGCCCGGTTCAGGCGGAATACACGCTCAATCTCTCCGCTTTGTCCGGCGTCACCCTTTACGAGCCGGACGAGCTCGTCTTCTCCGCCAAGGCCGGCACGCCGCTTGCCGAACTCGAAAAGCTCCTGGCGGATGCCAATCAGGAACTCGCCTTCGAGCCGATGGATTACGGTCCGATTTTCGGGTTGGAGCCCGGGACGGGGACGCTCGGCGGTGTGCTCGCGGCCAATCTCGCCGGTCCGCGCCGCATCAAGGCGGGCGCTGCCCGCGACCATATTCTCGGGCTGTCCGCCGTCTCGGGCCGCGGCGAGGCCTTCAAGGCGGGCGGGCGCGTGGTCAAGAACGTGACGGGCTATGATCTTTCCAAGGGGCTCGCCGGCTCCTGGGGGACGCTCGCGGTCGTCACCGATCTCACTTTCAAGGTGCTGCCACGGCCGGAGCGCATCGCCACCGTGCTCGTCCTCGGCCTCTCCGACGACATGGCCTGCGCCGCGATGGCCGAAGCCATGGGCTCTTCGCACGAAGTCTCGGGCGCGGCGCATCTGCCGAAAGGGATGGCGCGGTCCTGTGGTCTTAGCGTCGAAAGCTCCGTGACTGCGCTCAGGTTGGAGGGCTTTCCCTCCTCCGTTTCCTATCGCAGCGAAGCGCTCAACGGTATGATGCATGACCGAGGCGCGGTGGAGATCCTCGACGTGCCGCAATCGGAGAGTTTCTGGCGCGCGATCCGCGATTGTCTGCCCTTTGCCGGCTGCAGCGATCCGCTCTGGCGCGTCAGCATTGCGCCCCGCGCCGGGGCCGCGCTGATGGCGAGGCTCGCGAACGAGCCTCTCAACTATTTTTTCGATTGGGCCGGCGGCCGCGTCTGGATCGAGGTCACGGGCAGCGCGGAAGACGCTGCCGAAGGCGCCATCCGGCGGGCGATCAGGGCGGTCGGCGGCGGCCACGCGACGCTCATCCGCGGCTCGGCGGCCTTGCGCACCGGCGTCTCGCCCTTCGAACCGCAGCCGGCCCCGCTCGCCGCCTTGTCGCGGCGGCTGAAAGAGAATTTCGATCCGCAGGGGATATTGAATCCCGGTCGGATGGGGAGCTGACCTTTGCAAACCTCCTTCACCCTTCAGCAGCTTGCCGATCCGCGCATCGAGGAAGCCGATGCCATTCTGCGCAAATGCGTGCATTGCGGCTTCTGCCTCGCCACCTGCCCGACTTATGTCGAACTCGGCAACGAGCTCGATAGTCCGCGCGGGCGCATCTATCTCATCAAGGATATGCTGGAGGCGGAGAAGCCGGCGACGGCGGAGGTCGCGCTCCATATCGATCGCTGTCTCTCCTGCTTCTCCTGCATGACGACCTGTCCGTCCGGGGTCGATTACATGCACCTGCTCGATCAGGGGCGCCGGCATATCGAAGAGACCTATCGCCGGCCCTGGCACGACCGGGCGCTGCGGGCGGTTCTGGCGCATGTCATGCCTTATCCGGCGAGGATGCGGGTAGCTCTCGTCACCGCCCGATACGGCCGGCCTCTGGCGCCGTTGCTCGCCCGCATGGGCCGGCCATTCGACCAGCTTGCCATGATGCTGCGCCTGGCGCCCAAGCGGCTGCCGGCGAAAATCCAGGCATCGGAGACGGGTCACTCTTTTCCGGCTCATGGTGCCAGAAAAGGCCGCGTGGCGCTTTTGACAGGCTGCGCGCAATCGGTGCTCGATCCGGGTATCAACGCCGCCACGATCCGCCTTCTCACCCGCCTCGGCATCGAAGTCGTGCTGCCGAAGGGCGAGGGCTGCTGCGGCGGCCTCGTCCACCATATGGGGCAGGACGAAAAGGCCCTGCCGATGGCGCGCGCCAATATCGACGCCTGGCTGAAAGAGATCGACGGCGAGGGGCTCGATGCCATCCTCGTGACGACCTCGGGCTGCGGCACGACGATCAAGGACTACGCGCATCTCTTGAAGGGGGAGCACGCCTATCGCGAGAAGGCGGAGCGCGTGTCGGCGCTGGCCCTCGACATCAGCGAATATCTCGCTCGTCTCGATCTGCCCGCACCCCGCCGCCGAACCGGCCTCAAGGTCGCATACCACGCCGCCTGCTCGCTTCAGCATGGCCAGAAGGTGGTGAAGGAGCCGCGCACGCTCCTGGCGGAGGCGGGATTTGAGGTGCTGGGCATCCCCGAAGGTCATCTCTGCTGCGGCTCGGCCGGCACCTACAACATTCTGGAGCCGGAGATCGCGGCGAGGCTGCGCGACCGCAAGACGGCGAATATCGAGAGCGTTGCGCCGGAGGTGGTGGCGACCGGCAACATCGGCTGCATCACGCAGATCGGCTCGGCGATGGAGATTCCGGTCCTCCATACCGTCGAGCTCCTCGACTGGGCGCATGGTGGCCCGCCGCCGGAAGCCTTTGCCGGGCACGCGCTGGAACCAACGCGGAGCAAAGCCGCTTCGTCTTCTGAAAGGCCGCTTGCCGTCTCCTGACGGCGGTCGCAAGGAGGGCGCAATGACGTTTCACCGAAAAGCCGCGGGCGCCACGCTTGCTCTCGTGCTCGCTCTGCCGCTTCTGCCGACAGGGCCTGCCCATGGGCAGGGCACGCCGACGCAGCCGGATGCGAGCGGTCCGGGGCAGGACATACCAGTGCCGACGCCGCCCGAAGACATCCTTCCCGATGCGCAGCCTTCCCCACAAAGCGAGACGAACGATCCCGAGCGGGCGATGAGCCTGCTCATGCGGCTGACCGGCCGCTGGGCGCCGACCGACGACAGCTGTCAGGCGCAGGACGGCGCCGACGTACCTTTGCGCATCGAGCGGGGCGGCCTGAAGGATGGAGGCCGCTCCTGCCGGTTCCTCGATCTTAGAAGTCCTTCCGAGGATCGTCTCGACGTGACGGCGGCCTGCGGCGAAGCGGAGGGGGCGGAGAGTTCCGAGGAATTCGGGCTGGAGCTCGATGAGACGGGAGCGCTGACTTTGACGCGTCCCGACGGTGAGACGGCACGCTTTTTCCGTTGTCTCGACGAGGCCTAGACGCCGCGTCGCCGCGTGGGAGCCTTGCATCCCTCTGCCGGCTGATATGTGCCGCGAAACCAAAGGAAGCCTGGGCCCGTTCCCCGAGTGAATTCCATGAACACTCGGCGGAAGGGAGGAAGCATCCCGATGGATCTTCAAATCTCAGATCGTGTCGCCCTGATCACCGGCGCAAGTGGCGGCATCGGCTTTGAAACGGCGCGGCTCCTGGCGGAGGAGGGCGCGAAGCTCGTGCTTTCCGACCTTCGCATCGACACGCTCGAAGAGGAGGAGAAGCGCCTGCCGACCGACGTGTTGTGCATGGCAGCCGACGTCACCGACCAGAAGGCCGTGGATGCAGTCGCGGCCGCCGGGCGCGAGCGCTTCGGCAGGATCGATATCGTCGTGCACGCCGCAGGCGTGACGGGGGCCAAGGGTGATCCCATCGACATGAGCGATGAGGATTACCGGGAGGCCTGGGACATCGATTTCATGTCGGCGGTGCGCATGGCGCGGGCGACGTTGCCCGGCATGCGCGAAGCGAAATGGGGGCGCTTCATCTGCGTGACCTCGGAAAACGCCGTGCAGCCCTATTGGGAAGAAGCCACGTACAATGCCGCGAAGGCCGCGCTTTCCGCATTCGTCAAGAACATCTCCTATCGGGAGGCGAAGAACGGCATCCTCTGCAACACCGTCGCGCCCGCCTTCATCGAGACGCCGATGACCGACGGCATGATGAAGCAGCGTGCCGAGAAGCTCGGCGTCTCTTTCGAGGAAGCCATTGAGAGCTTTCTCGATGAGGAACGGCCTGGGATTGCCTTGAAACGGCGCGGGCAGGCTTCGGAGGTTGCCGCGGCGATCGCGCTTCTTGCCTCCGAGCGCGGCTCCTTCATCAACGGAGCGAACCTGCGCGTCGACGGCGGTTCGGTGCAATCCGTGCAGACGTGAGGCGGCGCTATTCGCTGCGGCTGGCGCTGTCGTGCAGTCGGCCGAGACGCTCTGCGGCCTCCGACAGGCGGCGCGACAGGAGGAGAGCTTCGCTCGAGAGATGCGCAATCTCCGTGCGCAGCATCGCCGCTTCCTGAGCCATCGGATCCTCGTCGGCGGGCGCCACGCCACGGCCGATCAGAAGCCACATCGGGCTGACGCCGAGGATGCCGGCGAGCATGTTGAGGCGGTTCGCCCGCGGCTCTGCGCGATCGTTTTCCCACTGCGACAGCGTCGAGGTCTTGACGCCGAGCCGGCGGGCGAGCTGCGCCGTGGAGAGGCCGATGGCGTCACGGGCGCGGACGATGCGGCCGCCGAGCGTGTCGCCGTCATCGGCATCAAAATCGGTCGGGCTGCTTGTCGTGGCGGCTTCCATGCTTAATTCCCCCAGGGACTGGCGCGGTAGAGCATGCCGGGCGGCACACTATTGATCATCTGATCGAACGATCACGCGGGGCCTGCGATCGCAACGGGTGCGTAGTCGCGCGGCAGCGCTCGCGTTTTGCCCCGAATTCTCATCGTTTGGAGAAAACATATTGCACGAAGACGGCAAAGAATCCACCGGCCGCATCGTCTCCCGCACCGCGATTTTCCTCGCCGGCGTCGTGGTTCTCTTCGTTTTATGGAAGGCGACGTCGGCTCTTCTTCTGGTTTTCGCCGGTCTCGTGCTGGCCGCCGCTTTGAGCTTTGCCTCCGACGGCCTGCACCGGCTGACGCGGTTGCCGACGCGCCTTGCGAAGATTTTCATCTATCTGGCAGCCTTCGGCGCGATCTTCGCGGTGATCGGCTGGGGCGGAGCGACGCTCGCGGCGCAGGCGAGCGATCTCCTGGCGCGGACCGATACGTTGATGCGCAATTGGGGCGATCAGCTCTCGCAGCTCGGTTTCAGCTTCATCAAGCCGAACGGCGACGTTCAGCTCTCTCAGATGATGCCGAACCTGAAGGCGATGATGGGCGATGTCGGCCGTGTCGTCAGCCTTATGTTCGGCAGCCTCGCCAACGCGGTCATCGTCGTGTTCTTAGGGATTTTTGTATCCTGGTCGCCGAGAACCTATCGCGACGGGTTCTTGCATCTCGTCCCCGTCAAGCGGCGCGAACGGTTTCGTGAGGTGATCGAGGGAGCTGCGGAAAATCTCGGCTGGTGGATGGCTGGCCAGGCGATCAGCATGACGATCATCTTTTCGGCGAGTTGGATCGTGCTCTGGCTGATCGACATGCCCTATGCCTTCCTGCTGGCGTTGCAGGCGGGCCTTCTCGCCTTCATTCCGACGCTCGGTCCCGCGATTGCAGGTGTGGTGATCATCCTGGCGGGCCTGTCGGTCTCGGGGACGATGGCGCTTTGGGGGGTGGGCGCCTACGTGCTCATCCAGGGGCTCGAGAGCAACATCACACAGCCCCTGGTGCAGCAGCGCACGACGTCGCTGCCGCCGGCGCTGACCCTTTCCACACAGCTCGTCTTTGCCGCCGTTCTGGGCGGGCTCGGGATGGCGCTCGCCGTGCCTCTCCTGGCCGTCGGCATCGTTTTCGTGCGCGAACTCTACATCAAGGACGAGCTCGAAGGCGGAGAACGGCTCGCAGATGATGAGCGGAGTGCGGTTTAGGGGCGATCCTGGCGTCGCCGCCCTGTCGCGAAGTCTGCCGGCTCAGAAAGCGTGGCCGGCGCCGGCATAAAAAACGCCCCGGTCCGCGGAAAGCGGGCCGGGGCGTTTCGGTGCAGCGTTCGAGGGTAAACGCTTAGCGAACGATAACCTTGGTGCCGACCTTGGCGAGATAGTGCAGCTCGATCACGTCATGGTTCATCATGCGGATGCAGCCGGAGGAGACGTTGTACCCGATGGTCCACGGCTCGTTGGTGCCATGGATGCGGTACATCGTGTCCTTGTTGCCATCGAAGAGATAAAGCGCACGCGCACCGAGCGGGTTGTCCGGACCGCCGGGCATGCCGCCGGAATATTCGACGAGCCGCGGCTCGCGCTCGATCATCTCCTTAGGAGGTGTCCAGGTCGGCCAGTCGGCCTTGGCGCCGACACGCACCTCGCCGGTCCAGCCGAAGCCTTCGCGCCCGACGCCGACGCCGTAGCGGATCGCCTCGCCGTCGGGCAGCGTGTAGTAGAGAAACTTGTTCTGGGAATCGATGATGATCGTGCCCGGCGCTTCCGGTCCGTCATACGCCACAATGTGGCGGCGATACTCGGGCGCCGGCCCACGCTGATGGCTTTGATGCGGCTGAATCGTGACGAGCTGCCGCTGCACGGGATCGAAGTAGCGCAGCGTCTGCGCGTGGGCCGTGACTGGCGCGAGAGTGGCAAGGACCACCGCCAGAGCGGCCGATGAAGCAAGGGTTCGGGCAAGAACGTTGCGCATGAGTGCCTCCGATTTCGCAGGGCGGGGAAGGTGGGGCGCTCCCCGCCGCTGCGTCATTTCGGCACATAAATGCGCGACACATTCGAATCGTTCCATGCGGACGAAAAGTGACGCGAATGCGTCACCTTTGCGTCGATGGACACCTCAAAGGACGATGACTTTCGCCCCCGGCTGCACGCGGTTGTAGAGGTCGATGATGTCGTCGTTGACGAGACGGATGCAGCCTGACGAGACGTTGAGGCCGATCGTCCAGGGCTCGTTGGTGCCGTGGATGCGGTAGAGCGTGTCGCGGCCGCCGTCGAAGAGATAAAGCGCGCGGGCGCCGAGCGGATTGCTTGGGCCGCCGGGCATGCCGTCGGCGTATTTCTTCAGGCGCGGCTCACGGGCGATCATTTCCTGCGGCGGAAACCAGCGCGGCCACTCGCTCTTGCGCGCGACATGCACTTCGCCGTCCCAGCCGAAGCCCTCGCGTCCGACGCCGATGCCGTAGCGCACGGCCCGATTGTGCGACAGGACATAATAGAGGAAGTGCTTGTTGGTATCGATGATGATCGTGCCGGGCGCCTCCCTCGTGGAGAAGCGCACCGTCTGCCGGTGATATTTGGCCGGCGGCTTGCGGTTCTTCGAGTAGCGCTGATCGACTTCCACGAAGCCGCCGCTCACGGGATCGAAAAATGTGAGCGCCTGGGCGCTGCCGAAAAGTCCCAGCACGAGAATGGCGATGGCCGGCAGGCCCGTGCGGATCAGTCTGCGATGAAACATGCGATCAACCTCTTACTCCTTGCAAATTCTCTAGAAAGCGCTTGACGCGGCGACAAGCCGCGCCTGGCGGTGCAATGCATATGCGCGCGAAGGTGTGGCGCATCTGCCATTGTCACACGCCGCTCTCTGCGTGCTCCGGGACAGGCTCGGAGCACCACGGCAGACAACTCACTTGCGGGATTTGAGACGGGTGGTCGGGTGTGCTCGGTTAAAGCACGACGACTTCGGTGCCGACGCCGACCTGATTGTAGAGCTCGATCACATCCTCGTTGCGCATGCGGATGCAGCCGGAGGAGACGGCATGGCCGATCGTCCAGGGCTGGTTCGACCCGTGGATGCGGTAAAGGGTGGAGCCGAGATAAAGCGCACGGGCGCCGAGCGGATTGTCCGGCCCGCCTTCCATATGGTCGGGAAGCCCCGGCTGGCGCGCCTTCATCTCTTCAGGCGGATACCAGGACGGCCATTCCGCCTTGCGCGTCACCCTGTGGGTGCCGGCCCATTGGAAGCCAGGCCGGCCGACGCCGACGCCATAGCGTTTCGCCTTGCCGCCGGCCTGCACCAGGTAGAGGTAGCGATTGTTGGTATCGATGACGATCGTGCCGGGCGCCTGGCTCGTGTCGTAATCGACGATTGTCGGAAGATAGGCGGGGTCGATCGAACGCGCGGCCGGACGGGCCGCAACCTGCGGCGCGGCAGGGGCGACACGCGGTGCGTTCACCGGGGTGACGGGGCGCATCTGACGCGGCGCGGGGCGCGCGGCGGCGCGCGGCTCCTGGCGCAGATAGACGGGCGTCGGATAGCCCGCGGTATTGGCGCGCGCGGGCATCTGCCGTTGCGAAGGGGGCGGCGCGATAAAGCGGGCCGGTTGATTGCGCGAACGATAGACCGCGCGCGGCTGAGGCTGCGGCGCCTGCGGCCCGGCATAGAGGCGGCGCTGCGGCTGCGCATAGAGCTGGCGCTGCGGCTGCGCGTAATACTGCGCCCGCGGCTGCGGATCGAAGAGAACCTGGAGAAGACCGCGCTTTTCGACGACGGCCTGAGGGCGGCGGGAATCGGCCAGCATGATCGGACGCGCAGCAGCTCCCTGGGCCGGTCCGGCGGCCAATTGCGACAGCCATTCCTGCTGCAATTCGGCCTTGAGCGGCACGGCCGGTTTGCCGCCCGAACCCGCCAACGTCGCCTGAGGCGTGAGCGCACCAAGGCTCAGCACTGCAAGCGTGAGAAGAACCTGCTTCATCGAAACCCTCGTCACCCAGCGTCGCAGTCAGTTGAGATTGCGGCAGTTTTTAAGAGATACAGACGACGCTAGTGCGGGGCTGACAAATGCGGGTAAACGCCACCCCGAAACCCGAAATCGCAGTGAATTTCGGGTTGCCGAAGAGGCTTAAGGAAGCGTGAATGGCCTGCGGGGCGCCGACACGACGGCGGAGTGATGATGATGGCGAGACGAGGAGCGGTTGCCTGTGAGCGAAAGTGACGAGACCGGCGCAACGAAGGGCCTGGTGCGCGAGGATGACGGCCAGAGCCGCTGTTTCTGGTGTGCGGGCGATCCGCTCTACCGCACCTATCACGACCGCGAATGGGGCCGGCCGGTCGAGGACGATATCCGGCTTTTCGAAAAGATCTGTCTGGAAGGCTTTCAGTCCGGCCTCTCGTGGCTGACGATCTTGCGGAAACGCGAGAATTTCCGTGCCGCCTTCGCCGGGTTCGATTTTCGCGAAGTCGCGCGCTTCGGCGAGCCGGAGGTCGAGCGTCTTGTCAAGGATGCCGGCATCATCCGCCATCGCGGCAAGATCGTCTCCACCATCAACAATGCCAAACGGGCGATCGAGATCGTGGAAGAGACGGGCTCTCTCGCGTCGTTCTTCTGGAGTTTCGAACCTCACGAGCACGCAAGGCCCGAACGCCTCGACCATGCGACGCTCGTGAAACTCGCCCACACGGAGGAATCGGCCGCTCTCTCCAAAACGCTGAAGAAGCGCGGCTGGTCGTTTGTCGGGCCGACGACCGTCTATGCCTTCATGCAGGCGATGGGCCTCGTCAACGACCACATCGAAGGCTGTTTCTGCCGCGACGAGGTGGAAGAGGCGCGCCGGGCTTTCACGCGGCCGCTCCCGAAAGGGGCGTAGGACATCCAATCGAAAGGAACGGTGTCTTCCCGTTTAGCCGAAAAGCCTAGGCGCCCCGTGTCGAGCCGACGCTGCCCGCCCGGTTGCCGCTCCATCCTGCTTCGGCTAGGAGAAGCCCGGCTCTGATGCCGAAAACCCAAGCGAAACGATCTGAAATGGCCTCCAAGGACAAGAAGAACAGGCTCCCCGCGCGCCTGCCGCGCGGCTTTGTCGACCGCGAGGCCGGCGATATCCGCGCGACCGAAGAGATGCTCGCCGCGATCAAGCGCGTCTATGAGCGCTATGGCTTCGAGCCGGTCGAGACACCCTTTTTCGAATACACCGAAGCGCTCGGCAAATTCCTGCCCGACCAGGACCGGCCGAACGAGGGCGTGTTCTCGCTGCAGGACGACGACGAGGCCTGGCTGTCGCTGCGCTACGATCTGACGGCGCCGCTCGCCCGCTACGTGGCGGAGAATTACGAGCGGCTTCCCAAGCCCTATCGCAGCTATCGCGCCGGCTGGGTGTTCCGCAACGAAAAGCCGGGGCCGGGCCGTTTCCGGCAGTTCATGCAGTTCGACGCCGATACGGTCGGCGCGCCCTCCGTCGCGGCGGATGCGGAAATCTGCATGATGGCCGCCGACGTGATGGAAGCGCTCGGCGTTGCGCGCGGCGACTACGTCATCAAGGTCAACAACCGCAAAGTTCTCGACGGCGTCATGGAGGCGATCGGCCTCGGCGGCGAGGAGAATGCCGGAAGACGACTGACCGTGTTGCGGGCGATCGACAAGCTCGACCGGCTCGGCCTCGATGGCGTGCGAGAGCTGCTCGGCGAAGGCCGCGAGGACGAGAGCGGCGATTTTACGAAGGGCGCTGGTCTCTCCAAAGAGGGGGCCGAAGCCGTTCTGTCGCTGTTTAATCTTATCGGTTCGAACGAGCGCTCAGGAACGAGCAACGCGCCGGTGATCGAGAAGCTGAGAACATCGACATTTGCCGAGACGCCCGTCTATGCGGAAGGCGTCGGAGAACTCGCCGAAATTGCCGATCTGGTAGAAGCCGCAGGCTATCCGACCGACCGGATCGAGATCGATCCTTCGATCGTCCGCGGCCTGGAATATTACACCGGGCCGGTCTTCGAGGCGCAGCTCACCTTCGAGGTGCCGAACGAAAAGGGCGAAAAGGTCGTCTTCGGCTCCGTCGGCGGCGGCGGACGCTATGACGGGCTCGTCGGCCGCTTCCGCGGCGAGGACGTGCCCTCGACCGGCTTTTCGATCGGCGTGTCGCGCCTTGCCGCGGCCTTGAAAAATCTCGGCAAGCTCGGCTCCGAGGACGAGACCGGACCGGTCGTCGTCACCGTCATGGATAAGTCGCGTCTCGCCGATTATCAGGCGATCACCGCGGAGCTTCGCGCCGGCCTCAACGCCGATCTCGGCCCTGCCGAGCGCCCGGTTCCGGTCGAGATGTATCTCGGCGGTTCCGGCATGAAGGCGCAGCTCAAATACGCCGATCGCCGCAACGCGCCTTGCGCCATCATCGCCGGCTCCGACGAATTCGACAGCGGCCGCCTGCAGGTGAAGGACCTTCTGGAAGGCAAGCGCCAGGCCGCCGCGATCGCAAGCCACGACGAGTACAAGGAAGAGCGGCCGGGCCAGTTCGATGTGGCGCGCACCAACCTCGTCGAAGAGGTGAAGGCGCTCCTGAAGCGGCAGCGCGGCGAGGCCTGAGATGCGGGTGACGCCGGCAGGGAAAGGCGCGGGGAGTGTCAGCCGATGAGCCTCTCCTTATGAGTGTCTCCCGATGAGCTTGCGGCCGCTTTTCGAAGGGGCGGGCGGACGCCTGCTCGACCTGCCGGTGCTGCATGCCGCCGATCCGTTTCTGGAGACGGCGGGCGAGGACATTCGCCGGCGCATGTTCGTGACGGAAGGGCCGAGCGGCGAGCGCCTGGCTCTGCGTCCGGATTTCACCATCCCCGTCTGCCTGCATCATCTGCGCTCCGGCGTTGAGGCGGGGCGCTACTTCTATGAAGGCGTCGTCTTCCGCCGCCACGACCGCGGTTCGGCCGAACGCGCCGAGACCGGGTTCGAGGTGATCGGCGAGGCGGAGCGCGCCAATGTCGACGCCGAGCTCCTGGCGCTTGCCGTCGAAGGGGTCAGGCGCACGGGTCTTGCCGGGATGCGCCTCAGGATCGGCGATATCGGCCTCTTCACCGCACTTCTCGCCGCCCTCGAATTGCCGCAGGCCTGGCGCCAGCGTTTCCGCCGCGCCTTCGGGGCCGATCGGCGCATCGAAGGGCTGATTGCGCGTTTCGAAGAGACAGCTTCGGCGAGTGCGCCTTCGAGGCTCGAACCGGATCTGGAGAAGGCTGTCGGCGATCAGGACGAGGAGGCGTTGACGACGCTTCTTGCCGAGCGCTTCGAAGCGCAGGGCTATCAGGCCTATGCGAGCCGGGCGCCGGAAGAGATCGCCGCGCGCTTTCTGGAACAGCGCGCCCTCTACGAAACCGAGATCCCGCCAGAAAAAGTGGCGGTCTTGAAGGCGTTTCTGGGGATCGAGGCCACGCCGCAGGACTTGCCCGGGCGTCTCGCCGAATTCGGCCGGCGTTTCGGCGTCGATCTTAAAGAGCCGGGCGCACGTCTCGAACGGCGCATGCAAAAGCTCGAGCGCCGCAGCTCGGGCCTCGAAGTCGTCTTCGAAGCAGGCTTCGGCCGCTCGCTCGATTATTACACCGGCCTCGTCTTCGAGATCCGCGATGCCGCGACGGGACGCACGGCCGCCGGCGGCGGGCGCTACGACCGGCTTCTGGAAATGCTCGGCGCCGACCGGCCGATCCCGGCCGCCGGATTCACCATCGATCTCGGCGAGGCGAGAACCTTCGCTGGCGCGCTCGGCAGTGGGCTCGGAGGTGTGTCGTGAGCGAGACCATCACTCTGGCGATCCCCTCCAAGGGCCGGCTGATGGAGGAGACGGAGCGACGTCTGGCTGCGGCCGGCTACAAGGTCGCGCGCATCGGCGGGGCGCGGCGTTACCGCGGCGAGGTCGAAGGCTGTCCGGAAATCGAGATCGCCTTTTTGTCCGCATCCGAGATTTCGCGCGAGCTCGGCCTCGGCCGCGTCCATGTCGGCGTCACCGGGCTCGATCTCATTCAGGAGACGGTGCCGGCCTGGCAGGAGAAGATCGGCCGCATCCTGCCGCTCGGCTTCGGCCATGCCGATGTCGTCATCGCCGTGCCGGAATTGTGGATCGACGTCGCCACGATGGAAGATCTCGACGATGTCGCGGCGGGCTTCCTGCAGCGCCATGGAAGGCGGCTGCGCATCGCCACCAAATACTGGAACTTGACGCAGCGCTTCCTGGAAAGCCACGGCATTGCGCTCTACCGGATCGTGGAAAGCCTCGGGGCCACCGAAGGCGCGCCCGCCGGCGGCATGGCGGACGTCATCGTCGACATCACCTCCACCGGATCGACCTTGAAGGCGAACCACCTGAAGATCTTGGACGACGGCGTCATCCTGCGCTCGGAGGCGTGCCTCGTCATGTCGCGCCGCGCGCCCTGGTCGGATGCGACACGCCATGTGGCCGAGAAACTGGTCGATGCCGTTGCGCAAGAGCTTGACCGCAATCCTGCCGCCGAGGCCGCCGGAAGCCGGTAACCCTTTGGGAACGCGTCTTCTTTAGAGGTCGTTCGGTTTCACTCTCGAAGACCGGCGGGCCCGCGATCATGGCTGCCAAGGCCGAAGACGCCGACGACCGGCGCACACGCGCCGTCGCGCTGCAAGGCAAGGTGATGGGCGCGATCGCCATCGCCTGTTCCCTCGGTCTGATATTCGGCCTCTACGTCCTGTTCAAATCCGACGCCGTGGAAACGTTTCGCAAGATCGATGCGGCGACCGCGAGCTTTCCAGGGGCGTCCGAGAGGCCCCGGCCGAATGGCGACATCTCTGTCTCCGTGCCTCGCGCAGTCGTCACCACGCCTCTCCGCTCGGGTGATGCGGAGGAGCGGCGGATCGCGCCAGAGGTCGCGCCGCGCGAGCGGATGCCGGAGCCGGCGGGCGATCCGCTGTCCTCGGAGGTGAGCCTGCGGCCAGGACTTTGAGCCGAGGCTTTTGGCGGCCGGGCGTCCGCGGCAAGGTGGGGTGCGAAACGAACGCTTCGTGGCAGGCAAAAAGAAAGGGCGGCCGAAGCCGCCCTTTCCGAAAAGCGAGGGTCGTGGACCTTAGAAGTCCATGCCGCCCATACCGCCCATGCCGCCGCCCGGCATGGCCGGAGCAGCGCCTTCCTTCTTCGGAAGCTCGGCGATCATGGCCTCGGTGGTGACCAGAAGGCCGCCGATCGACGCCGCATCCTGAAGAGCGGTGCGAACGACCTTGGTCGGGTCGATGATGCCGGCCTGGACGAGGTTCTTGTACTCTTCCATCTGGGCATCGAAGCCCCAATCGGCCTCACCCTTGTCGAGAATGCGGCCAACGACCACGGAAGCATCGACACCGGCGTTCGAGGCGATCTGGCGGATCGGAGCCTCAAGCGCCTTGAGGATGATCTTGATGCCGGCCTGGACGTCCGGATTGTCGGAGCTGAGGCCGGTGACGGCCTGCTTGGCGTGCAGGAGAGCGACGCCGCCGCCCGGAACGATGCCTTCTTCAACCGCCGCACGGGTGGCGTTGAGGGCGTCGTCGACGCGGTCCTTCTTCTCCTTCACCTCGGTCTCGGTCGCACCGCCGACGCGGATGACCGCAACACCGCCGGCGAGCTTCGCCAGGCGTTCCTGCAGCTTCTCACGGTCGTAATCGGAGGTGGTCTCCTCGACCTGCGCCTTGATCTGGGAAACGCGAGCTTCGATGTCGGCCTTGTCGCCAGCACCGTCGACGATCGTGGTCTCTTCCTTCGTGATCGTCACCTTCTTGGCGGTGCCGAGCTCGTTGAGGGTGATGTTCTCGAGCTTGATGCCGAGATCTTCAGAGATGACCGTGCCGCCCGTGAGCGTCGCGATGTCCTGCAGCATGGCCTTGCGGCGATCGCCGAAGCCAGGCGCCTTGACGGCCGCGACCTTGAGGCCGCCGCGCAGCTTGTTGACGACGAGCGTGGCAAGAGCCTCGCCTTCGACGTCTTCAGCGATGATCAGGAGCGGACGGGAAGACTGAACCACGGCTTCCAGGACCGGCAGCATTGCCTGCAGGTTCGAGAGCTTCTTCTCGTGCAGGAGGATGTACGGATCCTCAAGCTCGGTGACCATCTTCTCGGGGTTGGTGATGAAGTACGGCGAGAGATAGCCGCGGTCGAACTGCATGCCTTCGACGACTTCGAGCTCGGTCTCGAGGCTCTTCGCCTCTTCGACCGTGATGACGCCCTCGTTGCCGACCTTCTGCATCGCCTCGGCGATCATCTGGCCGACTTCCTTGTCGCCATTGGCCGAGATCGTGCCGACCTGAGCGACTTCCGCAGACGTGTCGATCGTCTTGGAGCGGCTCTCGAGATCCTTGATGACCGCGGCGACGGCCATGTCGATGCCGCGCTTCAGGTCCATCGGGTTCATGCCGGCGGCAACCGACTTGGCGCCTTCCTTGACGATGGACTGGGCGAGAACGGTCGCGGTCGTGGTGCCGTCACCGGCGATGTCGTTCGTCTTCGAAGCGACTTCGCGCACCATCTGCGCGCCCATGTTCTCGAACTTGTCATCAAGCTCGATTTCCTTGGCGACGGTGACGCCGTCCTTGGTGATGCGCGGAGCGCCGAACGACTTCTCGATCACCACATTGCGGCCCTTCGGGCCGAGCGTTACGCGCACGGCGTTGGCGAGAATATCGACGCCACGCAGCATTTTCTCACGCGCATCGGCGGAGAATTTCACGTCCTTGGCTGCCATATTGCGAACCTCTGTTTGTTGAATTGCGGGAAATTAGAAAGCGCGATCGGCGATTAGGCCGCCTGCGCCACACTCTCGCTGTCGATGACGCCCATAATGTCGGACTCCTTCATGATGAGGAGATCTTCGCCATCGATTTTGACTTCCGTGCCGGACCACTTACCGAACAGGATCCGGTCGCCGACCTTCACGTCGAGGGCCTGCACCTGGCCGTTATCGTCACGCGCGCCAGGGCCGACGGCGATGACTTCGCCTTCCTGCGGCTTTTCCTTGGCGGTGTCCGGAATGATGATGCCACCCTTGGTCTTTTCTTCAGACTCAAGCCGGCGGACCACAACACGGTCATGCAGAGGGCGGAACTTCATGTTTCTTCCTCGCGTCCTTTATGCGGGCGCGCTGCGCCCAATGAGGGGATTTGCTGGTGTTAGCACTCTCTAGGTGTGAGTGCTAAGCGAGCGGGAGATAGGTGCTGGCCTCGGCCTTGTCAACTGGCGAGAACGCATCGAAGTGCGAAAGCCTTTTGCCTCAAATCCGGCGCACATCCGGTGCGGATGCGAGGCCAGATATCGTTCGACGCAGAGGCGCTATGCGGGCCAGAAATCGTGTCTGGCGAAAGGAGCGTCGCCCCCTAGTTAGGGGCCTACCGTGCAATTGCCAAACGGAGATTGAGATATGGCGAAGATTCTCGTGCTTTATTATTCGAGCTGGGGCCACGTGATGCAGATGGCCGAGGCGGTTGCCGAAGGCGCCACGAGCGCCGGCGCCAACGTGACCGTCAAGCGTGTGCCGGAGCTCGTGCCGCAGGAGATCGCGGAAAAGTCCGGTTATCTTCTGGATCAGCCGTATCCGATCGCCGAACCCGGCGAGCTTGCCGACTACGACGCGGTCATCGTCGGCACGCCGACCCGTTATGGCGTCATGTGCTCGCAGATGAAGAATTTCTGGGATCAGACCGGCGGGCTCTGGGCCTCGGGCGCGCTCGTCGGGAAGGTGGGCGCCGTCTTCACCTCCACGGGCACCCAGCATGGCGGCCAGGAGACGACCATCACCTCCACGCAGGTGATGCTGCTGCATCAGGGCTTCGTCATCGTCGGCCTGCCTTATTCGTTCCAGGGCCTGACGAAGATGGACGAGATCACCGGCGGTTCGCCTTACGGCGCCTCGACCTTGTCCGATGCGGACGGCTCGCGCCAGCCGAGCGCCAACGAGCTGGAAGGCGCCCGCTTTCAGGGCCGTCACGTGGCTGAGATCGCAGCCAAGCTTTTCGCCTGACGCACGGGCCCGCCTGTGCGGGCCGGATCTTCGCGCCCAAGATGTCTGGCAGGCGGTGACGTGTCACCGCCTGCCAAGTTTTTATGCAAGCGCCAAAATTCGCTAAGATTCTACTTGAATTTGCATGGTTGAACGGATTACGAGCCCGGCTCGGGGGAATGCCGATGCCGCACAAAGAGCATCCGATCAGCTTCAGCGTCTATTCTGGCCTCGTGAGGGTTCGCCTCGGTGATCTCCTGCTCGCGCGCTCGTCTCGTGCAGTCGTCGTGTCTGAGAGGGACCGCGCGGACGTCATCTATATTCCGCGCCACAATGTCCGCATGGCGCATATGCAGCGTTCGGACAAACTCACGACTTGTCCGCATAAGGGTGCCGCGAGCTATTATTCGCTCATGACGGACAAAACGTTCGTGTCGGATATCGCCTGGTCTTACGAGAATCCCTATCCCGCCATCTCGCGCATTGCGCATTATCTCGCTTTCGATCCCACGAAAGTCGACATCGAGCTGAGTGAATCCCCGGCGGGAGAGGCGGATTCAGAAGCTCTCAAGCCAGGGCCGTAGCTCCACCTCGAAGCTCCAGGCGGAGCGCTCCTGATCGAGAACGCCGAGATAGGAGCGGGCGATCGCATCCGGATCGAGCAGCGATTGCGGTTTGTCGTCGGCTTCGCTGCGCCCCGGCGTGCGGATGGCGCCGTCGATGATGAAATGCGCCACGTGAATGTTCTGCGGCTGCAATTCGCGGGCGATCGACTGCGCAAGGCCTCGGAGGGCGAATTTGCCCATGGCGAAGGGCGCCGATCGGGCGAAGCCTTTCACGCTCGCCGACGCGCCGGTGAAGAAAATGGCGCCGCCGCCGGCCTCGATCATCCGCTTCGCCGCCTGCTGCGCGACGAGGAAACCGCCGTAGGCCGTGACTTTCAGGGACGTTTCCACGTCGTGAGGTTTGAGTTCGACGAGCGGTCCCTTGCTGCGATAGCTCGGATTGAAGAGCACGAAATCGGGTGCCGCGAGATCCCGCTCCACTGCCTCAAAGAGGTCGGCCACCTGGTCTTCTTCGGCGACGTCGCAGCGATAGGCGCGCCCGCCGAGTTCGCTTGCGAGCGCCTGGTTGGCTTCCATCGTGCGCGAAGCGAGGGCGATCCTGGTGCCGCGTTCGGCAAGACGGCGCGCGACCGCCGCCGACAACCCGGGCCCTGCACCGACGATGAGCGCTGTTTTCGGTGTCATTGCGGGGTCTCCTGGTCGGTTTCGATGATTTCGAGCGGGATCGAGAACCCCGCCGTCTTGGCGTTCTCCGTGTCGTGAAACGTGAACTCGGCCCGATAGTTGCCGGCCTGCAGCGCAGGGACGGGGCAGGACAGAACGACGTTGAAGTCGCGCTTCGGTGCCGTCACGGTGGTCTTGACCGAAAACACCTTCGAGCCTTCGGCGATCACCTGTCCCGTCAGGTTGCTGATCGTGAGGTCGACATCCATCGCCACCCGATACGCGCCGTCCTGCGGCACGTAGCTGAAGGCGACCGGTTCGGCATAGACGCGCATCGTCTCGCCGGGGCGGTAGCGATCGTCAGGACGGGTAACATAATCGCCGAAACCTTTGGCAGAGCTCACCGCAAGCGCCTTGCGGAAGGCGAGCGGGCCCTCGCGCCAGACGATGTCTGACGCCTCTCCGAGCAGATCGAGCGCCGCGATGGTCTCGCCCTTTTCAAGTGCCTCGGCGGCTTTCTCGCCGAGAGCGGTGAGGCGCGGATCCTGCGCCCGCGCCGCATTCTGGGCCGCTCCCACAAAGACGGCTGCGGCCAGCAGCATCAAGCCCGCGCTGTGACGGAGCACTCTCCAAGACATGACGCCCCCCTTTCTCTGCGAGGCTGAAATTCGCAGAGGGGCTCTTGCGGGGCAAGGGAGGGGAGTGGCGCGGGTGAAAGGCGGAGGAGAAGAGGGCCGGGGCGAAGCCAGATCGCCCCGGCGGAGGTCACGAAAGGAGTATCAGCTCGCGGCCGGCCCGACGGTGATCACCGAAGGAGGTTCGCCATAGACCCGCTTGGCTGCCCGCTGCACGTCCACGCGCGTCACGGCATTGATGAGCTCGTTGCGCTTGTCGACGTAATCGATGCCGAGATGGTCGAGCTGGATGGCGAGAAGCTGCTTGGCGATCTTGCCGGAGGAATCAAAGCGCAGGGCGTAATTGCCGGTGAGGTAGGACTTCGCATCGGCGAGCTCCTCGTCCGTCGGCCCGTTCTCCGCCATGTCTTTGACTTCCTTCACCATCAAATCGACGGCCTCCTGGGCGGCATCGGCACGCGTCGCGGCAGCTCCCACCCAGACGCCCGCATGATCGAAGGGCACGAGGCTCGTTCCGACCGAATAGGCCAGTCCGCGTTCCTCGCGGATTTCGCGATAAAACCTGGAGGAGAAAGTCCCGCCGCCGAGGATGTGGTCGGCGATATAGGCCGGGATGAAATCCGGATCGTCGCGCTTGATGCCGGGTCCGCCGAGGCGGATGGAGGTCTGCGGCACGGGAAGATCGACATGCGCCGTCTTGCCTGCGGCCGCGGTGACGTCGGCGATCGGCTTGAGGTCGGCTTTCTCCGGCAGATCGCCGAAGACTTCGTCGAGCCGACCTTTCAGCGTTTCCGCATCGATCGCGCCCACGACGGCGACGACGAGGTTGTCGCGCGCGAGGTTCCGCTCGGCAAAGCCTTTGAGGTCGGCGGCCGTCAGCTCTTCCACGCTTTCCTCCGTCCCCTCGCCGTTGCGCGCATAGGGATGGTCGCCGAACAGGGTCTTGGCCCAGGCGCGACGGGCGAGCTCATTCGGATCGGTCTCGTCGCTTCTGAGTTTCGACAGGATCTGCGCCTTGATGCGGGCGACCGGCTCGTCGTCGAAGCGCGGCTCGGTCAAAGCGAGTTTCGTCAGATTGAAAGCATCGTCGGCATTGGCGGCGAGCGTCTTCAAGGAGCCGTAAAAGGCGTCGCGGCCGGTGTCGAAGGAGAGCTTGATGTTGAGATTGTCGAGGCGCGTCTGGAACGCCTTGGAATCGAGGTCGCCGGCGCCTTCGTCGAGAAGCCCCGAGGCGAGATTGGCGAGACCGGATTTGTTCTCCGGATCCTGCACCGAGCCGCCGCGGAAGGCGAACTGCATGTTCACGATCGGCACCGTGTCGTCTTCGACGAGCCAGGCCGTGATCCCCTTGGGCGAGGTCACTTCCTGGATTTCGATCGCGCGGGCGCGGCCCGGCATGGCAACGGCAAGGCTCATTATGGCTCCGAAGGATAAGGCAAGCGAGAGGGTGCGCAGCATCAGTTCTGCTCCATCGCTGCGGCCGGATCGGCGGTCTCCGGCGCGGGTGAGGCGGCGGGCGTGTTGCCGGGAGCCTCAGACATGTCGGCCTGATGGTCGACCTTGGGCTTGAGATAGCCGGTCGCGGCTTTCTCGGGATTGAGATAGCGCTGCGCCACTTCCTGCACGTCCTTTGCCGTCACTTTCTGGATGCGCGCCGGCCAGGTCTGAACGTCTTCCAGCGTGCGACCGACCGCGAGCGCCGAGCCGATGATGCGGGCGAGCGATTGCTGGCTGTCCTGCGAATAGACGGCATCGGCGACGACGGAGTTCTTGGCCCGTGTCAGCTCCTCATCGCTCACGCCCTCTTCGGCGAGCTTGCGGATGGAGGCTTCCATATCGGCCTGCAGCGTCTCCAGATCGACGCCGTCGCGCGGGATGCCGACGACGATCAGGCGGGAATCGTCGACCGCTGTCGGGCTGTAATAGGCCCCGGCATAGGTCGCGGGTCCGTTGTCGCGCACGAGCTCGTCATAAAAACGGCTCGTCGCGCCGGTGCCGAGAATGTCGGCGAGAACCGAAAGCGCTTCGGCCTCGCCGGGCTTGGCGGTGACGGCCGAAGGAACGGCATAAAACTGCATCAGATTGGGCTCGCGCACCTTCTCGTCGCGCACCGTGATGGTGCGCGCACCGGGCGAGGGCGGCTCGGCCGGCCGCGCGGGCCGCGCGCTGTCGGGCTTCGATTCAATCTGACCGTAGGTTTCCTCGGCGAGCTCCTTCACCTCGTCCGGCGTGACGTCGCCGGCGACGACCAGGATCGCATTCGAGGGCGTGTAGAACTCGTGGTAGAAATCGAGCGCCGTCTTGGCGTTGAGCGCCTTGATCTCGTTCTCCCAGCCGATCGTCGGCCGACCATAGGGATGATTGAGATAGAAGATCCGGTTGAGCGCCTCGTTCATGAGAGAGCCAGGATCGTTGTCGACCCGCATGCGCCGCTCTTCCAGAATGACGTCGCGTTCCGGTGCGACGACCTCGTCGGTGAGGACGAGATTGCTCATCCGGTCCGCCTCGAGCGCCATCACGTCTTTGAGGTGGTCTTTCGAGACGCGCTGGTAATAGGCGGTGTAATCGTTGCTGGTGAAGGCGTTCTCCTCACCGCCGATCTTCGACACATAGGTGGAGAACTCGCCGTCCGGGTGCTTCTTCGTGCCCTTGAACATCAGGTGTTCGAGGAAATGCGCATTGCCCGACTGACCGGGCCGCTCGTCGGCGGAACCGACGCGGTACCAGACCATGTGCGTGACGACGGGGGCGCGCTTGTCGGGAATGACCACCACGTCCATGCCGTTCTTGAGCGTGAAATGTTCGGCATTGGGGGCGATGCGTGCGACTTGTGGGGTGCTCTGCACCTCGTCGGGTGTCGCATCTTCTGCATAAGCAGGCGCCCGATCGAGGGCTGGAGAAAGGATAAGGCTGACCATGAACGCTCCGACTAGGGTCGGCACTTTGAACGGGAAATGCTTCAAGGTGAAGTCTCCGATTTGGAGTCTCTCGCAACCGGCTGCGGTTTAGGTGCTGGACATAGCCGCACATATAGGGCGGCAGAGATGATGCCCAATGAACATCTCTTCATGTTGGCCACATGTTGGCGGACCGGCCAATTGACGTTCTGCGCGCGAGCCTTTACCCGCGGCTCGTGCCGGTTTTCCGGTCCCAGCATAAATGAGCTCATGCAAGCGGAAGAGATATCAGGTCTGGCTGAGATCGCCGCCGATTACGAGGCGATCTTGTGCGACGTCTGGGGCGTCATTCACAACGGTGTCGCCGCGCATCCCGGCGCCGTGGAGGCGCTGTGCCGTTTCCGCGAGAAGGGCGGCCGCGTGGCGCTCATCACCAATGCGCCGCGCCCGAACGGTCCGGTTCGCGAGCAGCTTCTGGCGCTCGGCTGCCCCGATGACGCCTATGATGCGATCGTCACCTCCGGCGACGTGACTCGTCAGGCGATCTCCGGTTATGCCAAGAAGGGCGGCATCTGCCATATCGGTCCCGACCGGGATCTGTCGCTCTATGACGGGCTCGACGTGACCTTGGTGGGTCCCGACGAGGCGGTCGCCATCAGCTGCACGGGCCTGTCGGAAGACGACGTCGAAACGCCCGACGATTACCGCCCGCTCCTGGAAAGACTTGCCGGGCGCGGCATTCCGATGGTCTGCGCCAATCCCGACGTCGTCGTCGAACGCGGCGGTACTCTCGTCTGGTGCGCCGGTGCGCTCGCCGAGCTCTACGAAGAACTCGGCTGCGAGGTGATCCTCGTCGGCAAGCCTTTTGCGCCGATGTACGATGCGGCCTTGGCGACCCTCGGACATCCGTCCCGCGAAAAGGTTCTGGCGATCGGCGACGCCTTCAACACCGATATCCGCGGTGCCAACCAGGCGGGCATCGACTGCCTGATGGTGACGGCCGGCATTCATGCCCATGAATTCGGCCATCCCGAAAAACCGGATCTCGACAGGGTGCGCAGCCGCCTCATCGAGGAAGAGCGCCATGTCGTGGCGTTCCTGCCGCGCCTCGTCTGGTCCGCCGGCGGTGCAGGCGCGACTTCGTCCGATCCTCTCCGCTGATCTCTCGTCCGATGCCGTCTTCGACCGTTTCCATTGCGACCTTCGATTGCCTGCCAGACGAATGGCGAAATGCCGTCGTCGCGATCGGCAATTTCGATGGCATGCATCGCGGTCACCAGGCCGTGCTCGCAGCGGCCCAGGCGGAGGCGGAGCATCTCGGCGCGCCCTGCATCCTTCTCACCTTCGAGCCGCATCCTCGCTCCTTCTTCGCGCCCGACAAGCCGCTCTTCCGCCTGACCGAGCCGGTGATGCGGGCAAGTGTCGCCTCCGCCCTCGGCCTCAACGGCGTCGTCGTCGCGCATTTCGATGCGGCCTTCGCCGAAACCTCGGCGGAAGATTTCGTGCGCCGCTTCCTCATCGAGAAGCTTCAGCTGCGCCATGCCGTCACCGGCTATGATTTCCATTTCGGCCATCGCCGCCAGGGCACGCCGGAATTCCTGCAGCGTCAGGGTGTGCTTTCCTCTTTCGGCGTGACCGTCGTCGACAAGCACGGCGATGAAGAGGGGGCGGTCTCATCGAGCCGGATCCGCGCCGCTCTTGAGGAGGGCCGGGTCGAGGAGGCGCGTCAGCTTCTGGGCTGGACCTGGTCGGTGGCGGCGAAAGTCGTCCACGGCGACCGCCGTGGCCGAGATCTGGGCTTTCCGACCGCCAATATGGTCCTGCCGATCTCCTGCGAACTGCGTCAGGGCATCTATGCGGTCCGCTACACCCGGCCGGACGGCCGGGTGCACGATGGCGTCGCGAGTTTCGGCCGCCGCCCGACCTTCGACGACGGCGCCCCGAAGCTCGAGACGTTCCTGTTCGATTTCGAAGGCGATCTTTATGGCGAGATGGGCCTCGTCTCGCTCGTCGATTGGATCCGCGCCGAGGAGCGCTTCGATTCCATCGAGGCTCTGGTCGAGCAGATGAACGAGGACGCTTCGACCGCGCGCAGGATTTTGGCAAGCCATCCCCTCGCGGACTTCGATCGCCGCATTGCCGCGGACTGGCCGCGCATCGAGGGCGAAGCCGAAGCGCTCGGCCTCGCCTGACCCATATTCCCTGAGCCCGTCTTCCCTCAGCAAATCTTCGACGCGTCATAATCCTCGCAATCGGCTGGGCGGCCCTTATGG
Source organism: Afifella sp. H1R (assembly GCF_021462425.1). Classification (NCBI taxonomy): domain Bacteria; kingdom Pseudomonadati; phylum Pseudomonadota; class Alphaproteobacteria; order Hyphomicrobiales; family Afifellaceae; genus Afifella; species Afifella sp. H1R. Next base: position 147,553 of record NZ_JAKEDY010000002.1, on the reverse strand, counting down.
TGAACCGCTCAGATGCCTGCCGTTGCGGAGGTTTGATGATGCGTTTCTGGCGTTTTGTCCTCGTGACCGCGTCACTTCTTCTGGCTCCGCTGGCCGCCGGCGCCGGTCCCGCGGACGCCGGCCCCTCGAGCGATCCGGATCTCTATGAGGCGCGAACGATCGTCACCGGCGAGCGCGAGGAGACGCGCCGTCCGGCGTTCGAGGTGTGCCTTCTGAAAGTGCTCGTCAAAGTCTCCGGCGCGCCCATCGCGCGCGGCGATCCCGGCATTCCGAGACTCCTCGCCACAGCGCCCTCCTTCGTCCGTGCTTACCGCTATCACGACCGCATGGAAGGAATCCCGCATCACGACGAGCAGGGCTCGCGCGACCGCCCCTATGATCTCACAGTCAGCTTCGATGCGGCAAAGATCGACGCCGCGCTCGACGGCCTTGGCTATGAAGCGTGGCTCGACCGGCCGACGCTTGCGGTTCTGGTCGCGGTTCTCACCGAAGGCCGCCGGTATCTTTTGACGCGCGACGGCAAGCGAGGCATCGATCAGAAGGACGCGCTGGAGGCTGCGGCCCACCAATACGGGCTTGCGATCCTCCTGCCGGCGCAATCGATCCTGGAGGAGAGGGACGATGTTACCGTGCCTTCGGGGGAGGGCGAGATGGAAGACCTTCGCCCGTTTGCGAGCGCGCTCGAGACGGAGGTCGCCCTTGGCGGGTCGATCGCCTGGGATGCGACGGCGCTCGGGTGGAAGGCGAGATGGCATCTCCAAACTGCCGAGGGCGAGACGGCCGACTGGCAGGTCGCTGGCGTGAGTTTCGACGATGCGTTTCGCAATGCCATGGCGGGAGCCGCCGCGATGCTGTCCGGCCATGCCGCCGCAGCGGCGGGCCTGGAAAGGAAGTGAAATCCCGCTCCGGCGCAAGCGTCTCCGCCTCTCGTTCTTCCGCTGTCGCGCACGGGCGACGTCAGCGGCTTTTCATCGCCGCGGCTCTCGGTTACAAGCCGCCCCATGCGAGCCGAGATCATAGCCCTTCTGCGAATTAGCCGCCCGGCCTCTGTCTGAGAGGTCGGGAAGCGCATTGCCGGGCCGCGATCGCATTCGATCGACGCGCTTTTTCATAGAATTCTGAGCTCAGGATATGACGATGAGCGACCAAAAAGCCGCCGCGAACGAGGCGGAGCGAGACTATTCGAAGACCCTGTTTCTGCCGAAGACCGACTTTCCCATGCGCGCCGGCCTGCCCAAGAAGGAGCCGGAAATCCTCGCGCGCTGGGAGAAGATGGATCTCTATAGGCGCCAGCGCGAGGAGGCTTCGGGGCGGGAGAAATACGTCCTGCATGACGGCCCTCCCTACGCCAACGGCAACATCCATATCGGCACGGGTCTCAACAAGATCCTGAAGGACGTCATCGTGCGCTCGCACCAGATGATGGGCTTCGACGCCAATTACGTGCCGGGCTGGGACTGCCACGGCCTGCCGATCGAATGGAAGGTCGAGGAAAACCTGCGCGCCAAGGGTCAGTCGAAGGATTCCGTCGACAAGGTCGAGTTGCGCCGGATGTGCCGCGACTTCGCCACCCACTGGGTCGGCGTTCAGTCGGAGGAGTTCCAGCGGCTCGGTGTCATCGGCGATTTCAAAGACCCGTATCTGACGATGAGCTTCGACGCCGAGGCGGTGATCGCCGGGGAATTGATGAAGTTCGCCGCCTCCGGTCAGCTTTACCGTGGCTCCAAGCCGGTGATGTGGTCGGTGGTGGAGAAGACGGCGCTCGCCGAGGCCGAGGTCGAGTACCACGATTACGAATCCGACACGATCTGGGTAAAATTCCCGGTGCTTGGGGACGGGCCGCTTGCCGGCGCTTCCGTCGTCATCTGGACGACGACGCCCTGGACGATGCCCGGCAACCGCGCCGTCGCCTATTCGCCGCGCATCTCCTATGGCCTCTATGAGGTGACGCAGGCGCCGGAAGAGAACTGGGCGAAGGTCGGCGACCGCCTGGTGCTCGCCGACGTTCTGGCGGCCGACGTCTTCAAGAATGCGCGCGTCGAGGCCTATGAGCGCCGCGGCGATGTCGACCCGGCGTCGATCGCGCGCTGCGCCCATCCGTTCCGCGATGCCGGCCTCGGCGGCTATCAGTTCGACGTGCCGATGATGGCCGGCGAGCATGTGACGGAGGACACGGGTACGGGCTTCGTCCACACCGCGCCCGGTCACGGCCGCGAAGACTTCGACGTGTGGATGGAGAAGGCGAGTGAGCTCCGCCGCGAGGGCATCGACACGACGATCCCCTATACGGTCGACGAGAACGGCGCCTTCACGCCCGATGCGCCGGGTTTCGAAGGTGTGCGCGTCATCGACGACAAGGGCAAGAAGGGCGACGCCAACAAGCTTGTCATCGAGGCGCTCGTAAAGGCGGGACGGCTTCTCGCCCGCGGCCGGCTGAAGCACCAGTATCCGCATTCCTGGCGCTCCAAGAAGCCGGTCATCTTCCGCAACACGCCGCAATGGTTCGTCTACATGGACGAGCCGATCGAAGGCAGCGACACCCTGCGTGCGCGCGCCCTCGAAGCGATCGAGGCGACGCGCTTCTATCCGGCTGCCGGCAAGAACCGCCTCAAGGGCATGATCGAACATCGCCCTGACTGGGTTCTGTCGCGTCAGCGCGCCTGGGGCGTGCCGATCGCCGTCTTCGTCAACAAGGAGACGGGGGCCCTGTTGCGCAACGACGAGGTCGATGCGCGCATCGTCTCCGTCTTCCGTGAGGAAGGGGCCGACGCCTGGTTCAAGGACGGGGCAAAAGCACGCTTCCTCGACGGCCTGGTGGAGGATGCCGAGGCCTGGGAGAAGGTCGACGACATCCTCGACGTGTGGTTCGATTCCGGCTCCACCCATGCTTTCGTCCTGCGCAAGCGGGCGGATCTCAAATGGCCGGCGGATGTCTATCTCGAAGGCTCCGACCAGCATCGCGGCTGGTTCCATTCCTCGCTCCTGGAGAGCTGCGGCACCAATGGCCGTGCGCCCTACGACGCCGTGGTGACGCATGGCTTCGTCATGGCCGAGGACGGCCGCAAAATGTCGAAGTCTCTCGGCAATCAGGTGACGCCGCAGCAGGTGATCGAGCAATCGGGCGCCGACATTCTGCGCCTGTGGGTCGTCTCCTCGGATTATTCGGAGGATTTGAGGATCGGTCCGGAAATCCTGAAGACGAACGCCGATTCCTACCGCAAGCTGCGCAACACCATCCGCTGGATGCTGGGCTCGCTCGCCCATTTCCGCCCGGAGGAGCGGGTTGAACCCGCCGACATGCCGGAGCTGGAGCGGCTCATCCTGTCGGAACTCGTGCGTCTGGAGAAGACGGTGACGAGCGCCTACGAGGTTTTCGACTTCAAGCGCGCCTTCTTCGCCATCTTCAACTTCATGACCATCGATCTGTCGTCGGAATATTTCGATATCCGCAAGGACGCGCTCTATTGCGATCCGGCGTCGTCGCTGCGCCGCCGTGCGGCGCTGACGGTCATCGACCGGCTCTTCGATGCGCTCGTCAAATGGCTGGCGCCGCTGCTGCCGTTCACAGCGGAGGAGGCCTGGATGGCCCGCTTCGGCGAGGAGGCCTGCGTCCATCTCGAACTCTTCCCGCAGATCCCGGCCCAATGGCGCAACGAGGCACTCGAAGAGCGCTGGGAGCGGATCTGGACGGTGCGTCGCGTCGTCATGGGTGCGCTCGAAGTGGAGCGGCGCGAGAAGCGCATCGGCTCGTCTCTGGAGGCGGCACCGATCGTCCATGTCGCCGACGAGGAGCTGCTTGCGATCTTGAAGGAGATCGATCTCGCCGAGATCGCCATCACCTCGGGAGCCGTCCTGGAACTCGGCGACGGACCGGCGGACGCCTTCCGGCTCGCCGATATTCCGGGTGTCGCCGTCGTCCCGGCGAAGGCGGAAGGGCGCAAATGCGCCCGCTCCTGGAAGATCACGCCGGAGGTCGGTGCCGATCCCGAATATCCCGACATCACGCCGCGCGATGCGGCCGCCATGCGCGAATGGGAAAAGGCACAGGCCGCGTGACGCTGGCACAGCCGATCATTTTGGCGGCGACGGCACTCTGCGTCCCGATCGCCGCCGAAAGCCCGATTGCCGAAGGTCCGGTTGCGGGAAGGAAGGACGCATGACGCCCTTCCGCTTCGGCGTTGCCGTTGCCGTGCTCGCGGCCATTCTCGACCAGGCGCACAAGGCCTACATGCTCGGGCCCTATGCCATTGCCGAGAAGGGGCGTGTCGCATTGACGCCGTTCCTCGACCTCATCCTCGTCTGGAACCGCGGCGTCAGCTACGGCCTCTTCACGCAGGAAAGCGACATCGGACGTTGGCTGCTCGTCGGTGTCGGATTGATCGGGGCGGCGGTGTTTTTCTACTGGCTGACGAAACTCGACCGGTTTCTTTCCGCGATTTCCGTGGGCCTCATCATCGGTGGCGCGATCGGCAACGTCATCGACCGCCTGCGCTTCGGCGCAGTGGCCGATTTCTTCCTGTTCCATATCGGCAGTTTTCAGTGGTACGTCTTCAACCTCGCCGATGTGTGGATCGTCGCGGGGGTGATCGGCATGCTTCTCGCCTGGGCGACCGAGCGCCCTGAAAATGCCAAACAAACGTGAAAGGCGGGCTCCTGTCGACGCATAGGGGGCTTGTGCTATAAGCCGCGTCCATCTTGGCCGGCAAAGATTCCTGTCGAGCGATGGGGCAAGGGGTAGAGTTGATGGCGAATTCAGCGGCGGAAACCGCAAAGCGGCTCGTGCCGGCATCCATCGCCCTGGCAATGGGCGCGATGCTTCTGGGCGGCTGTCCGGGCAGGACCTACGGCACCGGCGAGGCGCCCGAAATGGCGATCTTCTCCGAAGTGGCCGCCGTCGGCGGCGTGGGCGGCAAGGACAAGAAGCCGATCGATTATCGGCCGCGTTCGCCGCTCGTGATGCCGCCGAGCGCCGAGTTGCGGCCACCCGAGCCCGAGGCCGGGGTGCGCACGGCCAATTGGCCGACAGGCCCGCAGCCCAATGCTTCGGCGGTTGCTCTCAACCCGGCCGATCCCGACAACAACATCGCCCGGGACGACATGTCTCCGGAATATGTGTCGAGCCTGAAGCCGCTGAGCGGGATGGCCCGCAAACGTCAGCCGGGTGAGCGCGAAGACGATGCCGAGATCGGCGTCAAATACGATCTCGTTCGCAACCGCCAGGCCGCCAAGGACGTCAAGGAGAAGATGGCCGAGGCCAAAGGCGTCGGCATCACCGAGCGGCGCTATCTGACGGATCCGCCCGAGGCCTATCGCGAGCCCGCCGAGACCGCCCCGGTCGATCCGGAGGCGACGGGCGGAAAGAAGAAGGGCAACTTCTTCACCCGGATGTTCAAGTAGCGCCATTCCGGCCTCATCCGCCTTTTCAAACCGGACGGCCTTCGTCAGACTCGCTTTGGATTCGAAAGCGGAAACAGATCTTGGCCGTTCGCGCTCTTCCTGAGCATATCGTCAACCGCATCGCTGCCGGCGAGGTGATCGAGCGTCCTGCGAGCGTCGTCAAAGAGCTCGTGGAGAACGCCATCGACGCCGGCGCGCGGGCCGTCGAGGTGGTGACGAGCGCCGGCGGCAAGAGCCTCATCCGCGTCACCGACGACGGCGAGGGAATGTGCCGCGACGATCTCGTCGCCGCCGTCGACCGCCATTGCACCTCGAAGCTGCCGGACGACGACCTCGCCCACATCACCTCGCTCGGTTTTCGCGGCGAAGCGCTGGCCTCGATCGGCTCCGTGGCAAGGCTCTCCCTCGAAAGCCGGCACAAGAGCGAGGAGCATGGCTGGTCGATCCTCGTCGACGGGGGGCGCAAGGCCGAGCCGGTGCCGGCCGCCCGTGCGGCGGGGACGCAGGTTGAGGTGCGCGAGCTCTTTTTCGCAACGCCGGCGCGGCTGAAATTCCTGCGCTCCGACCGCGCCGAGACCTCCGCCGTCACCGATCAGCTGCGCCGCATCGCGCTCGCCCATCCCGATATTCGTTTCACGTTTGCGGGCGGTGACCGCAAGACGCTCGACTGGGCGCCGCGCAAATCGCTGCTGCCGCGGCTTGGCGATATTCTGGGCGAGGAATTCGCCGACAACGCCGTCCCTGTCGCGGCCGAAAAGGAGGGTGTGCGCCTGTCGGGCTTCATCGCCCTGCCGACTTACAACCGCGCCAATTCCCTGTCGCAATTCGTCGTCGTCAACGGCCGCTCCCTGCGCGACCGGCTGCTCGCCGGTGCGATCCGCGCGGCCTATGCCGACGTTCTCGCGCGCGACCGGCATGCGGTGCTGGCCCTCTTCCTGGAGCTGTCTCCGGAAGATCTCGACGTCAACGTGCATCCGGCGAAGGCCGAGGTGCGCTTCCGCGATTCCGGTCTCGTCCGGGGTCTCATCATCCGCGCCGTGCGCGAGGCTCTGGCCGAGCACGGCTTCCGTGCCGCTTCGACGGGCGGGGTGGAGACGCTCGAAGCGCTGCGCCGTTCGGCGGCAAGGCCGCAAGGCGGGGGAGGCGGCGCACAGCGTCCTTTCGGCTATGCGCCGACTGCTCCCTCCGGCTGGCAGGGCTGGGCGGCGCCGGACGCGAAGGGCGAGGCTGAGGCCGCTTCGCCGACTTTCGCGATGCACGAGGCCGAGCAGCCCGCGACCTTTGCCTCGGGCTTTGGCGAAGGGACACAAGCGGCCTTCGTCGATGACCGCCCGAGCGCGGAATTCCGGCAGGCCGAGACAGCCGAGGCCGTGTCCTATCCGCTCGGAGCCGCGCGGGCGCAGATCCACGAGAATTACATCGTTACCCAGACGGAAGACGGTCTCGTCATCGTCGACCAGCACGCCGCCCATGAGCGCATCGTCTACGAGCGTTTGAAAGAGGCGCTCGGCGGACGCCAGATCCCGCGGCAGATGCTTCTCATCCCCGAAATCGTCGATCTGCCGCATGAGGATGTGGAGCGGCTTGCCACGCGGGCGGATGAACTCGCAGAGCTCGGCCTGGTCGTGGAGCCGTTCGGGGCGGGCGCGATCTCCGTCACCGAAACGCCGGCGCTCCTGGGCGAGGTCGATGCGGCGTCGCTCGTTCGCGACATTGCCGACGATCTGGCTGAATTCGATGCGTCGACGCGCCTGCGCGAAAAGCTCGACCATGTCGCCGCGACCATGGCGTGTCACGGCTCGGTGCGGTCTGGCCGGCGCATGAAGCCCGACGAGATGAACGCGCTTCTGCGCCAGATGGAAAAGACACCCAATTCCGGCCAGTGCAACCACGGCCGGCCGACTTATGTGGCTCTGAAGCTCTCCGATATCGAGCGGCTGTTCGGCCGGCGCTGAAAGCGCCGTTCAGCTGGAGGACGGAACGCTCTCGGGTGCGTCGGCCGCCTGCAGGAAAATGAGCTGCGTGTCGCTGCTCTCGCGCTTGTCGACGAGCGCAAATCCCTTTGGCAGGGAAATCTCCGCCCGTTCGCTCTCTTCGAGCACGATGAGGGCATCGGGCTTCAGCCAGCCGCCCGCAAGGGCTGCGGCAAGCGCCTGTTCGCCGAGCCCCTTGCCGTAGGGCGGATCGCAGAAGACGAGGTCGAAGGGCGCCATCGTGCCGACGACGCCGAGCCTCGTCGCATCGCGGCGGAAGATGCGGGTGGCGCCGGTCAGCGCCAGAGTCTCGATATTCTTGCGGATGAGGCTGCGGCCTTCCACGCCCTGTTCGACGAAGAGCGCGTAGCCGGCGCCGCGGGAAATCGCCTCGAGCCCGAGCGCGCCCGTGCCGGCAAAGAGATCGAGGACGCGGCTGCCCTTGGCCGGCAATCCGTGGCGATGTTCCAGAATGGAGAACAGGCTCTCGCGCAGGCGGTCCGTCGTCGGCCGTACCGCCTGGGTTTTCGGCGCCGCGAGCGGCCGCCCCTTAAGGCTTCCGCCGACGATGCGCATGGCCGCCCTTCCTGTCGCCCGCGCTCGCGTCGCCGGATCCTGTGTGAGCGGACCTCACATTGCCGGGCCTTGCGTTCCCAGACTTGGCGAGACCGGCCCGGCCCTTGCCGGAGGTCTTCTCTGTGGTTCGCTTCTCGGCCGCTCTCTTGTCGTCGCCTTTCCGGTCCCGGCTTTTCTTGTCGCTGCGGCCGGTGACGGCGCGCTCGCCGGACGTGGCCTGCCGGGCGGGATGCGAAGTTTTGGCGCCGGAGCGCGGTGATCGTGCCTCGGTCTCGCTTGCGCCTCTGCCGGCCTTGCCCGCGCCCTTCCGGGGGGCCTGTTCGGAGCCTGCCGAGAGGCCGGCACCGCGTCGCCCGCCTTTTCGGCCCGCGGGCGCGCCGTCCTTGCCGCCCGGCTGCGACTTGTCGCCCGCTGGGCTTGTTGGGCGGGGAGGGGCGGTGAAATCTGCCCCGGAAGCCTCAGCCAGACGCTCGCCGAGCTGGTCGCGCAACGTCCGCCCCGGCACTTCCTTGACGGTGCCGACCGGCAGATCGCCGAGCTGGAACGGACCGTAGGAGACGCGGATGAGGCGGTTCACGACGAGGCCGAGATGTTCGAGCACCCGCTTCACCTCGCGGTTCTTGCCCTCGCGAAGCCCGAGGAGAAGCCAGACATTGTCGCCCTGCTGTCGTTCCAGGACGGCATCGATCGGCCCGTAGAGCATGCCGCCGACGGCGATGCCGCGCTTCAGCCGATCGAGCGTCTCCTGGTCGATGCGGCCATGTGCCCGCACCCGGTAGCGCCTGAGCCAGCCAGTCGACGGGAGCTCCAGCACGCGCGCCAGCCCGCCGTCATTGGTCAGGAGAAGCAGGCCTTCGGTGTTGATGTCGAGGCGCCCGACGCTCATCACCCGCGGCAGATCGGGCGGCAGGGCGGCGAAGACCGTCGGCCGCCCTTCCGGATCGCGTTGCGTGCACACGAGGCCTTTCGGCTTGTGATAGAGAAAAAGACGGCTTCTTTCGCGCGCCTGCAGCGGCTGGCCGTCGACGACGATCTTGTCGCGCTCGGTCACGGTGATGGCCGGCGTCGTCAAGACCCGGCCGTTGAGGCTGACGCGGCCTGCCGCAATCCAGCTTTCCGCTTCGCGGCGCGAGCATAGCCCGGCGCGCGCCATCACTTTCGCGATGCGCTCGCCCTTGTCCGGCCCGTCTTGCGCTTCTGAGGTTTTCTGCCCACTCATGCGGCAAGCTCTAGCAGAGGCGTCGCGGCCAGGCGAGATGAGACGAAGCCCCTTTATGACAGAAGCGCTTGCAGAGGCGGAAGCGGCCGCCGCACGCGGTGAGGTGCCGGTCGGTGCCGTGCTGGTTCTCGATGGCGAGATCATCGCGCGCGCCGGCAATCGCACGCTTGCCGACCGGGACCCGAGTGCGCACGCGGAAATGCTGGTTCTTCGTGCCGGTGCCGCGACGCTGAATACCGAAAGGCTGACGGGCTGCGACCTCTATGTGACGCTCGAACCCTGCACGATGTGTGCGGCGGCGATCAGCTTCGCACGCATCCGCCGGCTCTATTATGCCGCGGAGGATGTGAAGGGCGGCGCGGTCGACAACGGCGTGCGCTTCTTCTCCGCCCCGACCTGCCATCATGCGCCCGAGGTCTATTCCGGTATCGCGGAGGGCGCGGCGTCCGAGCTTTTGCGCGGCTTTTTCAAGGACAGGCGCGGGTCTTAGCGCGCTAATGCGCCAGGCCGATCTCCGCCTGAATCTTGGAGGCGGCGGGAGCATCGCTGCGCTCGAAGGGCGAATCGATGATGTGTTCGAGGCGCCGCTTCAAATCGTCCTTGAGCGGCTCGTTGAGCGAGATGATCTGCTCGCTCTTCAGGAAGTCGAGGATGAAGAAGCCATTGATTTCCGGCCTGAACAGGATGTCCGGCCGCCGCCGCTTCAGTTTTTCCGCCTGCACCGACTGCATGGAGATCTGGGCGGCGCCGATGATCGTCTCGAGCAGCCCCGGGACCTTGTCCGGGTCTCCGTTCGGCCCGCCGGCCACGTCGGAGGCGACGATCAGGGATTTGTCGAGACAGAGATCGATGGGCAGCGGATTGACGGCGCCGCCGTCGATCTGGATGCGCCCGTTGATCGAGACGGGCTTGAAGACGGAGGGAATGGCGATCGAGGCGGCGATCGCCGGCCGAAGTTCGCCCGTCTCCATCACCGTCTCGCACCAGCCGTAGAAGTCGCAGGAGACGACCTTGAGCGGGATCTTCAGCTCTTCGAAGGTTTCCGGCACCACTTCGATGCCGGGCACGAAGTTCTCCAGCACGCGCAGCGTATCGAACTGCGCCTGCAAGAGGCGGCCGCGAAGGATGTCGCCGAAGCCGATCGGGCGCGTCTGCCACAGGCGGGAATAGAGCTCTCGTCTCTGGCCGAAGAATTCGATCGCCCGCTCGCGCATCTCCCGACCGGACAGGCCGCTCGCATAACCGGCGCCGATGATGGCGCCGATCGAGGTGCCTGCGATCAAAGCGGGCTTCAGCCCGAGCTCGTCGAAGACTTCGCAGACGAGAATATGCGCCATGCCGCGGGCGCCGCCCCCGCCGAGCGCCAGACCGATATCGTGATTCAAGCTCATCCTTTAGCTCCCGGGCTTTCTCGCCCGCATCGGCCTCCCGCCTGCCTCTCCTCCCCGGTCTTTTTTCGCTCCAACGGTTCGTGAGGAAGTTATCGTCTTCGTGAACCGTAGAGGCGCTGCATGAAGGTTTTACAACCAACGCGCGACAGCTGTTTTGGTGCCGCTTGTGGTCCTGCGGCCTGCAAAGCCATCATGACATCTTGTTCTTTGGCGCGCCTGAAGAGCACCTGAAGCGCGTTCAGCCCCGACGGCTTGCCGCCTCTCCGATGTCGGACCGGCAGAAGCCTTCGGGCCAGTCGATGCGGCCGACGGCCTCATAGGCCCGCTTGCGCGCCTCAGTGAGATCGGCCCCAATTGCGCCGACATTGAGGACGCGCCCGCCGGCGGCAAGAATGTCGTCATCGACGCGACGTGTGCCGGCGTGAAAGACTTTTGCGCCTTCGACCGCCGCGGCTTCCTCCAGCCCCTTGATGATGCTGCCCTTCTCATAAGGGCCGGGATAACCCTTGGCGGCCATGACGACGGTGAGTGCCGGCTCCTTGCGCCAGGCGATGGAGGTGCGGTCGAGCGTGCCGGCGACCGCCGCATCGAGAAGCGCCAGGAGATCGCTTTCAAGCCGCATCATCAGAACCTGGCATTCCGGATCTCCGAAGCGGACATTGTATTCGATGAGTTTCGGGCCGTCGGCTGTGATCATCAGCCCGGCATAGAGAACGCCGCAGAACGGCATGTCACGCTTCGCCATCGCGGCAAGCGTCGGCTCGATGATCTCCCGCATCGTCCGCGCCTGGGTGGCGACATCCATCACGGGGGCGGGCGAATAGGCACCCATGCCGCCGGTATTGGGGCCCTCGTCGCCGTCATAGGCGCGCTTGAAATCCTGTGCCGTTGTCAGCGGACGTGCCGTCTTGCCGTCGCACAAGACGAAGAAGCTCGCCTCTTCCCCGACGAGATGCTCTTCGATGACGACCTGGGCGCCGTCCTCCAGAAAGATCGCTTCCACCGCCTTGCGCGCGTCTTCCGGCGTCGTGGCGATGGTGACGCCCTTGCCGGCGGCGAGACCGTCGGCCTTTACGACGACGGGCATGGCGTGTTTTTCCACATAGGCGAGCGCGCTCTTGCGGTCGCTGAAGGCCTCGTAGCCGGCGGTCGGGATATTCTCCTCCGCGCACAGAGCCTTGGTGAAGACCTTCGAGCCTTCGAGCTGTGCTGCCGCCGCACTCGGCCCGAAGGCGCGGATCTTCGCCTCCTTGAGCCGATCGACGAGGCCTGCCACGAGCGGGCCCTCCGGACCGACCACGACGAGGTCGATCGCTTCCTTGCGGCAGAAATCGACGACGGCGCGGCTGTCTGAAGAATCAAGTGGGACGCATTCCGCGACATTCGCGATGCCGGCATTCCCCGGCGCGGCAAACAATTTGCTCAAGCGCGGCGACGCCGCCAGCGCTCCGGCGAGCGCATGCTCGCGGCCGCCTCCTCCGATCAACAAAACCCGCACGTTTCAAGCCTCCTGAAGCGCTAAACCCCTCGCGCCTTATAGGTCGGGGTGATAAGCCGCAGCAGCCCATTCTTAAAGGGGCTTGACCTTCTCTCCCACTTTCGGTGAGCAAACGTCATGACAGACAATGCCGCACAGGGCGGAGCGCTCCCGGATTCCGTCTCCCGCCATTGGCTCGACCGGTTCGCTCCGGACTGGTTGAAGCCCTACGGGCGGCTGGCCCGCTGGGACCGGCCGATCGGCTGGTGGCTGCTTCTGTGGCCGTGCTGGTGGTCGTCCGCGCTCGCATCGATTGCCGATGGCCGCGCGTTCCCGCCGATCTGGCAGCTCACCCTGTTCCTCATCGGCGCCGTCGCCATGCGCGGGGCAGGCTGCACTTACAACGATCTGGTCGACCAGGATATCGACGCCAAGGTGGCGCGCACGCGCGCCCGGCCGATCCCGTCGGGGGCCGTCAGCCTCAAGCGGGCGCTTTTGTTTCTCTTCCTGCAATGCCTGGTGGGGCTTCTCGTCCTCATTCAGTTCAACGCCTTCACCATCGGCCTTGGCTTCGCCTCGCTCGTCTTCGTCGCGGTCTACCCGTTCATGAAGCGGGTCACGAACTGGCCGCAGGTCGTGCTCGGCATCTCGTTTTCCTGGGGTGCGCTCGTCGGCTGGGCGGCGATCTTCGGCTCGCTCGGCTGGGCGCCGGTGCTGCTTTATGCCGCCGCGATTTCCTGGACCGTCGCCTACGACACGATCTACGCGCATCAGGACAAGGAAGACGACGCCTTGATCGGCATCGGCTCGACGGCGCAGTTTTTCGGCGCCCGCACGCGTCCGGCTCTCGTCGGCTTTTTCGGGCTCGCCGTGGCTCTGCTTCTCGGAGCGGTGATGCTCGCCGGTGGCGGCTACTTCGCCTATCTCGGGCTCTTGGGCGTTGCCGCGCATTTTGCCTGGCAGGTGGCGACGCTCGACACCGAGGTGGCCGACAACTGCCTTCTGCGCTTCCGCTCAAACCGGGACGCGGGGGCCATCATCTTCGCAGGCCTCTGCCTGGACGCGCTGTTCAAGGCCGCCTTCGGCTGATATCCGGGGCCACCTAGCCGAGCCGCCCGGCCAAGGCCGGGCGCGGGGTTTTGGAAAAACTTGCCGGTGGAAAAACTTGCCGGTGGCCGGATCAGGTGCGCGCGATCAACTCGTGGCCCGTGATCGGCTCCTGCTCGCCCAGCCCGCCGATCCTGCGGCGCGCCAGAAAGCGCGGGCGTTTCGTGTTGCGCAGGGGGCGCCGGGTGCGCAGCTTCGAGCGGCCTCCGTCGAGACGCTTCGAGACATGAACGTCGCCGGCAAAGCCGCTCTTCAAATGCGCGCTCAGGGCGTCACGGAAGGTCTTGGCCTCCTCCAGTGGCAAGGTCTGCGCGAGGGTGAGCGTCAGCCCCGGATCGTCATGCTCGACGACGACGCAATAGCCCCCGATCTCGCGCACGAGGCGGACGCCTTTGAAGGCGCTGTGGGCGACATCGAGGAGGCAGCGCATGCCAGCGACGGTGCGCTCGATCACGACGCGTTCGCTGGCAAAAAGCGCCACCGCACGTCCGCCTTCAGCCGTCGTCGCCGCATACCATCCAAAGGTCTCGAAGACGGCGGGCCGCCGCATTGGGCAACCCGTTGTCTCGTCTTCGACCAGTTTCTGTTCTGTTTGACGCATGTTTTTTTGCCCGGCCTGTTTGGCTCTTTCCTCGGCTTTTGCCGATTTGATAGCCGAGAGGATCGCGCCTGGCATCTGCGGATTGCTTAAGGGGCGTGGTTAAGACTGTGTCTCTGTCTTTGAGGGTAAGCGAACTCTGAACATTGCGCTTTTGCGACGGCGCACGATATGGCAGTGCAATGGATCAATCTGACACTCAAATTCCGGCCGACGAGACGGAGCGCAATCGCGCCGATCGGACGCTCCTGGCAGACGCCGCGCGCCGCGCCGGCACGCTTGCGATGCGCCATTTCCGGCACGATCCGGAGAACTGGAGCAAGGCCGGCGGCTCGCCGGTCTGCGTGGCCGACATGGAGGTCGATGCCTTTCTGCGCGAGGCGCTTCTCGCCGCCCGGCCGGACTATGGCTGGCTTTCCGAAGAGACCGCGGACAATCCGCGCCGGCTCGAATGTCGCAGCGTCTTCGTGGTCGATCCGATCGACGGAACCCGAGGTTTCCTCGCCGGCGATCCGCATTGGTGCATTTCGATCGCCGTCGTGCGCGACGGCCGCCCGGGCGCGGCGGTGCTTTTTGCCCCCGCCCTCGACCGTCTGATGACGGCCACGCTGGGCGAGGGGGCGAGCGAAGACGGTGAAAAAATCACGGTGGCGGACCGTCACACTTTGAGCGACTGCGCCATTGCCGGGCCGAATTCTTGGTTCAAAAGCGAGGTCTGGCGCGAGCATTCTGTGAGGCCTTCGCGGTATTTGCCCTCGCTCGCCTGGCGCTTTGCCAACGTGGCTGACGCATCTTTCGATGCGGCCTTCGCGCGCCCTCGGGCACATGACTGGGATCTTGCGGCGTGTGATCTTTTGGTGCACGAAGCCGGTGGCCGGCTGACCGCGTTGGACGGACGGCCGCCCGTCTACAACCGGGCGGAGCTGCGGCATGGAACGCTTGCTGCCGCCAATCCGGGACTGCAGGACAAATTGCTTGCCGTTCTGCGCCGGGTCGAAGAGGAGCGCGCGGCGCGCGCCGGGATCTCTCACTGATCAAGGGCCATATATGACCTCTGAACCTCGCGAAGCGAAAAGCGGACAGCTTCTCCACCTCGTTTTCGGTGGCGAGCTGAGCGATCTGCGCGGTCTTCATTTCACCGATCTCGAAGCGCTCGACATCGTCGGCGTCTATCCGAACTACGCCGAGGCCTACAAAGCCTGGAAGGAAAAGGCGCAGATGACGGTGGACAATGCGCATATGCGCTATTTCATCGTGCATCTGCACCGATTGCTCGATCCTGAACATGACCCAAAGCGGTAGTTCCGGCGAAATCAGCCGGGACGGTGGCAGCGATACTCTGACGGTCGAGGACATCTCGGCCTATGCCGTCATGCGGCGGCTTCTGGTCGACATTCTCTGGCCGCATCGTCGCGTCCTTTTCGTCGCGCTGATCAGCATGGTTGTCGGCGCGGCGACGTCCGGTGCCGTGCCCTTCCTGATTCAGGTCGTGGCGGACGAGGTGTTCGTCGCCAAGAACGAAGTGCTTCTCTACCTGCTGCCGGTGGCGATCATCCTCGTCATGGGGGTGCGCGGCGTTGCCGATTGGACGTCCAAGGTCACCGATGCGTGGCTCGGCAACAAGGTCGTCTCCGAACTGCGCATCCGCATGTTCGAGACGCTGACGAAGGCCGATCTCGCCTGGGTCGAGCGCACGCATTCGGGCCGCTTCGTCTCCGCTTTCGTCAACGACGCCGATATCGTCCAGCGCGCGGCCGCGAAGACCATGACGGCGCTCGTCAAGGATTCGCTGACGGTGCTCTTTTTGACGGCATCGATGTTCTACATGGACTGGCGGCTGGCGCTCCTCGTCTGCGCGGGCATGCCCTTCGCCTATTTGTATCTGACGCGCCAGCGCAAGCGCATTTCCGGCTCCGTGCGGCGCTCGCTCAAGGAAGCGGGCGATCTCGGCAGCATGCTGACGCAGACGCTGCAATCCCTGCGCGTCGTCAAGGCCTATCGCCAGGAGCAGCGTGAGGCCGAGCGCTTCCGCACCATCGTCGACAACATCGTCCGCTATCTGATGAAGACGGCGCGCTCACGTGCTGCCGTCGGCCCGGTCACCGAGACGCTTTCGGGCGTCGGCATTGCCGCCGCGATCTTCTATGGCGGCTGGCAGGGGATTTACGGCAACGTCTCGCTTGGCCACTTCGCCGGCTTTTTGACGGCTGCGATGCTGACCTATCCGCCGATGCGCACGCTGGCCCAGACCCAGGCGCAGCTTTCCGAAGGCGTGACCGCGGCAAGCCGCATCTTCGCCGTCATCGATCATTCCGCGATCGTCGCGGAGAAGCCCGGCGCCAAGCCGCTCAATGTGCGCGAAGCACGCATCCGCTTCGAGCATGTCGATTTCTCCTATGACAACGGCACGCCGGTCCTGCGCGATTTCGATCTGTCGATCGAGCCGGGCCAGAAAGTCGCTTTGGTCGGACCGAGCGGCGCCGGCAAGAGCACCGTTCTCAATCTCGCCTTGCGCTTTTTCGATCCGAGCGGCGGACGCATTCTCATCGACGGTCAGGATGTTCGCGACGTCACCTTGCCGAGCGTGCGCGGTGCATCTGCGCTCCTGACGCAGGACCCGGTTCTGTTCGACGAGACGATCCGGACCAACATCGCCTATGGGTCGGAAGAGGCGTCGCAGGAGCAGATCATCGAAGCCGCCAAAGCTGCGGCGGCGCATGATTTCATTTCCCGTCTGCCGAACGGCTATGAGACGCATGTGGGCGAAGCCGGGGGACGGTTGTCGGGCGGCGAACGGCAGCGCGTGGCTTTTGCGCGCGCCATGCTGCGCGATGCCCCGATCCTGCTTCTCGACGAGCCGACGAGCGCGCTCGATGCGGAAGCCGAAGCCAAGGTGCAGACTGCTCTCGACGGGTTGCTGAAAGGGCGCACGGTTCTGATGATCGCGCATCGCCTGTCGACGGTGAAACGGGCCGATCTCATCTGCGTCATGGTCGAAGGACGCATCGTCGAGCGTGGCAGCCACCACGAGCTGATCGCCAAGAACGGCGCCTATGCGCGCATGTTTCACACGCAGTTCGTTGGCGAGGCACCAGCCTTGGCGGCTGCCGGACGCTGAGCATGCTGAAGACACTTGCGCGGAACCCCAAAGTGTCCCGGTTCGTGGGACGCGCGGCCGGCGCCTATCTGAGATTCGTGCGGCGCACGACGCGTTTTGCGACCGACCCCGCGGAGCCTTATTCCAAGATCGAGGGCAAGCTGCCGATCATCGGTGCCTGCTGGCACGGGCAGCATTTCCTGGTGCCGCTGATGCGGCGCGAGGGGCACGACTTCGCCGTGCTCGTCTCCCGCTCTGCCGATGGGGCGATCAATGCCGCCGCGGTCGAGGCGATGGGGCTCAAGGTGGTGCGGGGTTCCGGCGGCCGCGACCGTCTGAAGGCCGCCAAGAAGGGCGGCGTCGCAGGATTCCTCGGAATGCTCGATGCTTTGGAGCATGGCCTGTCGGTTGCGCAGACCGCCGATGTGCCGCGGGGCACTCCGAGGCGTTGCGGTGAGGGCGTGGTCAAACTCGCGCAGCATTCCGGACGTCCGATCGTGCCGCTTGGCGTCGCCACGAAGTGGCGCATCGATCTTGGCAGCTGGGACCGGGCCCGCATTCCGCTTCCCTTCGGTCGCGGCGGCTTTGCGCTCGGCGATCCGATCTTCGTTCCCGCAAAGGCGACGCCGGAAGAGCTGGAAGCCCTTCGGCTGTCGGCCGAGGAGGGCTTGAATCAAGTTCTGGCAAAGGCGGAAGAGCTCGCGGGGATCGCCCATGCGTGAAATCGACGGCCCCCCGATGCGGGAAATCGACGGTCGCGGTTTCTGGGACCGTGTCGCCTTCGCCGCCTGGCGCAGCGCCGGCCGGCTCGTCGAGCCCGCTGCGGCCCTGCTTCTGCGTGAGCGCGAGCGACGCGGCAAGGAAGAGGGCGAACGGCTGGCGGAGCGTCGCGGCATCCCCGGTCGCAAGCGGCCTGCGGGGCCGCTCGTCTGGGTGCATGCAGCGAGCGTCGGCGAGACGAATGCTGTCCTCGCTCTGATTGCAGCCATTCAGGAGCAGGGGCTCGGCGTCCTGTTGACGACCGGCACGGTGACCTCGGCGAAGATCGCCCGCGCCCGGCTGAAGGGCAACGCCATCCACCAATATGTGCCGCTCGACGTGCCGCGCTATTGCGCCCGCTTCGTCCAGCATTGGCGGCCGGGACTGGCGATCTTCGTGGAATCGGAGCTGTGGCCCGTCGCCATGGACGAGCTGTCGCGGCATGGCGTGCCGCTCGTCGTCGTCAATGGCCGAATGTCCCCGCGCTCTTTCCGCCGCTGGCGGCAGAGCGGTCCGCTCGGACGGTCGATCATGCGGCGCATCTCGCTGTGTCTCGCCCAGACGGGCGATGACGCAGCCCGCTTCAAGGCGCTCGGCATGGACAAGGTCATGGTCAGCGGCAATCTCAAATTCGATGCGCCGAAACCGTCCGCGCCCGCGGCGGAGCTTGCCGCCTTCCGCGAAACCATCGAGGGGCGGCCCGTCTTTCTGGGCGCGAGCCTGCATCCGGGAGAGGACGAGCAGGTTCTGGCCGCTGCGGAGAAGCTGCGCGCCGTGCGTCCCGATCTTCTGACGATCCTGGCCCCGCGCCATCCGGAACGCGCCCCGGCGCTTGCCGATCTTTGCCGCAATGCGGGGCTGACGCCCGCGTTGCGGTCGGCCGGCGATATGCCCGACATGACGAAACCCGTCTTCATCGCCGATACGATCGGCGAGATGGGGCTGTGGTACCGGCTGGCGGACGTGACCTTTCTCGGCGGCACCCTCATTCCGCATGGCGGACAGAACCCGATCGAGCCGGCGAAACTCGCAGTGCCGATCCTGCACGGACCGCACACGGCGAACTTCGCCGAGATCTTCGCGGCGTTGCGCACGGCCGATGCCGTCGGCGAAGTGAGCGGGGCGGATGATCTCGCCGCCCAGGCCGAAGCGCTGTTCGCCAATCCCGAGCACCGGCGCCAGCGCGTCGACGCGGCCACGCATTGCATCGAAAGCCTGACGGGCGCGCTGGAGCGGAGCCTCGACGCGTTGCGTCCCTATCTGCCGGTAAAACCGGCCGTCGCCCGGGTCGGCGAGGCGGGCTGAGCCATGCATGCGCCGTCCTTTTGGTGGCGGAAGGGCGCAGCTCTCGGCTGGGCGCTCGCCCCGGCAGGCTGGTTATATGGCTGGTTCACGGCCCGGCGGATGCGCCAATCCGGTGAGGCGGCGCCATGTCCGGTCCTGTGCGTGGGCAATTTCACCCTCGGCGGTTCCGGCAAGACCCCGCTCGCCCTGGACCTCGGCCGCCTGGCGATCGAGAAGGGGCATAAGCCCGGATATCTGTCACGCGGTTATGGCGGATCGACCAAGGGTCCGCTCGAAGTCGATCGCAGCCGTCATTCGGCGGACGAGGTCGGCGACGAGCCGCTGCTTCTGGCTTCCGTCGCACCGACCGTCGTGGCGCGCGACCGTGTCGCCGGCGCGAGACTTCTCGCAGAAAAAGGCGTGGATCTCGTCATCATGGATGACGGCTTTCAGAATCCGAGCCTCACGAAGACGGTCTCGCTCGTCGTTGTCGATGGGGCGAGGGGAACAGGCAACGGCTTCGTTGTTCCGGCGGGACCGCTGCGCGCGCCCATGAATTCGCAGCTTCCGTTCGCCGACAGCGTCTTCATCATGGGCGAAGGCGAGCCGGGCGATGCCGTGGCGGTAACGGCCGAAGCGGAAGGCCTGCCGGTCTTCCGCGGCATGCTGCGCCCAAGCGGCCGCGGCGCATGGCAGAATGAACGGTTTCTCGCTTTCGCGGGGATCGGCGCGCCGGAGCGTTTTTTTCGCTCGCTCGAAGATGTGGGGGCCGTCGTTGCGATACGGCAGCCATTTCCCGATCACCACCCCTACAGCGAGGAGGATTGCGGGAGGCTCGTCGCAGACGCCGAGCGCGCCGGCCTGACGCTCGTCACCACGGAAAAGGACGCCGCGCGTCTCACCGGACAAGGAGGGGCGCGGCAGGCGCTCTATGAGCGGCTCACCGTGTTTCCGGTCGAGGCCGATATTCCCGAAAGGGAAGCTCTGTGGGCCTGGCTCGCCGAGCGTCTCTTCTGAGGCGGCACGTGCCGGTGGGCTATCCGGCGGCCTTGGCGTCGCGCAGCTCGAGCTCGCGCTTCAAGGACGCCGCCGCATCGGCATAGGGCTCCTGCCGGTCGACGCTCCAATAGCGCAGCTCCGAAAGCGGGATGCGCATGCCCGTGACGGCACATGTCACGAAGGTGCCGGGAACCGTCACCTGGAAATCTCCATCGAGATAGCGGATTTTGGCCTCGCCGCCGGGGCCTATGCCTTCATATCTGTTCATGATCTCTAACTAATGGCTTTTGGACGGGAATTGAAGCCGCATCAGGCCCGCTCGGTTTCACGCGCGGGCGGCGGCGGAACGTGGTCGTCGTCTTCTTCCTCGTCGCGCGCGCGGTGTTTTTCCGGCGGAACGAGAGGTTCGGGCTCGACCTTTTGCGGATGCATCAGGTGACGGCCGGAGGAGAAGTCGCCGCTTCTCTGCCAGGAGAGCCTCTCCGCATCGCGCCGCCGCACATCTTCCAGCGTCGCCTGGACTTCTTCGCGATCGAAGCCGATCGCCATCAGCGCTTCGCCGCCGAAGACGAGGCCCGATTCGTAGGTCTCTCGCAGCTCGTAATCGACACCCTTTTCGATGAGTTCGAGCGTGTGCGCCCGGTCCCAGGCGCGCGCGTAGATCTCCGCCTGGTCGAACTCCGCGACGAGAATGTCGACGATCCGGTTCGTGGTTTCCCGCTGATCGACGCAGACGCAAATGAGCTTGGCTTCCTCGGCGCCGGCGGCGCGCAACACGTCGATGCGGGTGCCGTCGCCAAAATAGATGCGGAAGCCGAAGCGGGCGGCCTGGCGGATGCGTTCCGCATTCGCCTCGATGATCGTCACATTGACGTTGCGGGCGAGCAGCACCTGACTGACGATCTGGCCGAAGCGGCCGAAGCCGATCACCAGCACCTCGCCGCCGGCCCCCTCGAAATCCTCTTCCATCGCGTCTTCGTCCTCTTCGATGAGGAGGAATTTGCTGAGCCAGAGCGACAGCGGCGTCAGCGCCATGGAGAATGTGACGATCGCTGCGACGAAGGAGGTCTCGGACGGCCAGAGCGCCCGTGTGGCGGCCGCCGAGGCGAAGAGAACGAAGGCGAATTCACCGGCCTGCGGCAACAGGGTGGCGGTGCGGACCGCATTGTTGTGGCTGGCACCGAAGAGCCGGTTGAGCCCGTAGAGGATCGCGCCCTTGAGGAGCATGACGATCGGTACGACGAGGAGGATGCGCCACCAGGCGACGAGCACGCTCGACAGATTGATCGACATGCCGACGGCGATGAAGAAAAGGCCGAGAAGGAGCCCGCGAAAGGGCTCGATATTGGCCTCCAGCTCGTGGCGAAACGAGGAATCGGCGAGCATCACCCCGGCGATGAAGGCGCCCATGGCCATCGACATGCCGGCCATGTCCATGATGGCCGCGGCCGCGAGCACGACGAGCAGCGCCGCAGCGGTCATGATCTCGCGCGCCTTGGTGGCGGCGAGGAGGCGGAACATCGGATTGAGCAGAAAGCGGCCGGCGAGAAGCAGGAGGCCGGTGGCCAGAACGAGCTTGATCACCTCCACCACGCCGCTCGAGGCGACATTGTCCGTATTGCCCGGCGACATTAGCGGCACCAGTGCCAGAAGCGGCACGATGGCGATGTCCTGAAAGAGCAGGATGGAAAAGCTCTTCTGCCCGTAGGGCGTCTTCAGATCGTTCCTTTCGGCCAGATCCTGCATGCCGTAGGCGGTCGACGACATGGCGAGACCGAAGCCGATGATCAAGGCCGGCTCCAGACGCCAGCCGAACAGAAAAAAGCCGAGGCTGAGGACGATGCCGGTGACGCCGACCTGGGCGGCGCCCATGCCGAAAATATCGCGCCGCATCGTCCAGAGTTTCGAGGGCTTGAGCTCGAGGCCGATGATGAACAGAAACATGACGACGCCGAGTTCGGAGACGTGCAGGATCTGTTCCGGCTCGCTGATGAGGCGCGCCAGCGGGCCGATGATGACGCCGGCCGCCAGATAGCCGAGAACGGAGCCGAGGCCGAGACGCTTGGCAAGCGGCACCATCAGCACGGCTGCTCCAAGCAGGATCAGCGGCTCGGCAAAGAGCACAGCATTGGTGGCGCCGGCGGCTTCCGCGACGGCTTCCGCTGTTGAAGCGGCCATTCCAGTCAGCCTCGAAGGATTTGTCTGAGACGATACAGTCTTAATGCCGCCGCTTGAAGAGGGCGAAAGTGCAAGGGGGCCAAGACTTGCGGCGGTATCTTGAAAAAAAGTGCCGCGATCGAGAGATGCCGTTCGCGCGGCTGCTCAAGGTGAGCGGGCGGGTTCGGCCCTCAAAGGCCTGCCGCGCGACGCACGCGCGGCAGGATCATCGTGTTGCAGGACGCGCGGCCCGAAACGACGGGCCGAGACAAACCTAGATCACAGAGCTTCCAGGACCGCCGCGGCCGTCGACTTTTCCGCCGTGGAGGGGGCGTCCTCGACGTAGATCGATTTCACCACGCCATCGTCGACAATGGCGGCAAAGCGTGCGAGCCGGGTCCCGAGGCCCGCGCCCGAACCGTCGATGGCAAGGCCGGTGGCTTTCGCGAATTCGGCATTTCCGTCCGAAAGGAAGGGAATTTTGCCGGTGGCGCCGGTCGCCTCGGACCAGGCCTTGAGCACGAAGGGATCGTTGACGGCGACGAGCGCGATCGTGTCGACGCCGCGCTCCTTGATCGCGTCGTAATGCTCCAAAAAGCCGGGCAGATGCTTGTTCTGGCAGGTCGGCGTAAAGGCGCCGGGCACGCCGAACAGAACGACCTTCTTGCCGGGAAAGATCTCGTCCGTGGTGCGCTTTTCCGGGCCGTTTTCGCCGGAGACGAAGAAGGTGGTCCCTGGGATGCGATCGCCGGCGGAAAGGGTCATGAAGATCTCCTGATGGTAGAAACACGCAAAATCGAGGGGCGCCGCGCTTTGTACAGGCGGCGTAGCTCCGATTTAGGGCGGCGCCGGGAGGTTTGAAGTCGTGAGCGCGAAGAGAGTGTGTCGTTAGGGAAGCTTCATCGACTGCTCGATGGCCTCTCCGCCGGAGACGAGGGTGAAGCGGAGCTCCTTGCCGGACAGGGCCTTGGCCTCCTGCGGGCTCGAAAAGCGCAAGCGATAGACGAAACTGCCGCCCTCATGCGTGCCAAGCTCGGGGACCGGGAGATAAGCTCCGTCGGGCGCCTCGGCGAAAAGAGCGGGTGCTTGCTCAGGCGCCCGCTCCGCCGCTACGGGGATCGTCACGTCGCTGCCGTCGCGCTGCGGGCTCTCGATTGCAAGCCCGGCCGCTGGTCCTTGCTGCGGCAGTTCGGCCACCGCCTCTTTGAGGGCGATGCGCGAGCGCGGATCATCCTGCGGCTGCGGATCGATGGTGAGCGTGGCGGCCCCGTCGGCGGGGATGCAGACGTCCTTGCACACGCCGTAGAAGGCCGAGAGCTTGAGGACGACGGGCTTGGTCGGATCATCCGCCGTCACGAGGACAGGAAGAGCCGCCCGGTCGAAATAGACCGCCGATATGCTGGTGCCGTCGTCATAGCGTTCGGGCGCGGGATAAAGCACTTTGGCGGAGCGCAGGTTTTCGGATCCGGAAAAATCGAAACGCGGGGGAATACCGACATCGCCGGGGCTGCGCCAATAGGTGTGCCAGCCGGGTTCGAGCTCGATTTCGATCCCCGCCATCACTTCGCCGTCGACGGGCGACGCGATCAGGCGGAGACGAGAGCGCTCCCCCTCCGACCAGTCGGATTGTGCGGCTGTGGCCTGACCGGCAAAGACGGCGAAGGCCAGGGACGCGAAAAGGGGGACGATCAGGGAGGGGAGAAAAAAACGTCGCTGCATACGACCACCTTGCATATGACCCGGACGGGCGGCCAATCTCTTCCGCGCTCTTATGGTCATTTCTTGGTGAGGCAAAACCCCGCCGAGCCTGTTCAAGCGCCACGGCGGTTGCTACCATCCGGGTATGACAACAGCGACGCCGGATAGCGGCTTCTTGGACGGCCAGTTTCTAATCGCGATGCCGACGATGGGCGACAAGCGGTTCGAAAGGACGGTCATCTATCTCTGCGCGCACTCCGATCAGGGCGCGATGGGGATCGTCATCAACAAGCTCGCGCCTGAAATCAATTTCCGCGATCTCCTCGCCCAGCTCGACATCGGCCATGAAGAGGACGTGGTGGTGGGCGATCCGCGCCATCTCGACGAGATCCGCGTGCATCGCGGCGGCCCCGTCGAAACGGGCCGCGGCTTTGTCCTGCATTCCTGCGACTTTTTCCTCGAAGAGGCGACGCTGCCGATTTCCGATGAAGTCTGCCTGACGGCGACGCTCGATGTCCTGCGGGCGATTGCAGACGGCGAGGGGCCAGCCGAAGCGCTTCTGGCGCTTGGCTATGCGGGCTGGGCCCCGGGCCAGCTCGAGCTCGAGATCCAGGCGAATGGCTGGCTGAACGGACCCGCCGACAGGGCGATCCTCTTCGATGCCGATCTGGAGACGAAATACGATCGCGCGTTGTCGAAGATCGGGGTCGCCCAGGACCGGCTGTCGTCCCTCTCAGGCCACGCCTGATCTCTTTTTAAGCGGAACGCGCCAGCGATTGCTCCGGCTGCTGGCGGCGGCGTGCCATCTGGTGCGCCATCTGCGACGACATCGGCCGTCCGTAGAGATATCCCTGCACGTATTCGCAGCCGAGCTGCATGAGCTCCAGCGTATCGGATTCCGTCTCCGCACCCTCTGCCACGACATCCATGCCGAGATCATGCGCGAGCGTGATGATCGAGCGCAAAATGACGGGGCGCGCGGTGGAGCCGTTGTTGGCGACGAAGGACCGGTCGACCTTGATCGTGTCGAAGGGAAAGCGTTGCAGATAGGAGAGCGCCGAATAGCCGGTGCCGAAATCGTCGAGGGCCAGGCTGGCGCCGAGATTGCGGATTTCCTCCAGCATCTTGGCAGCGAATTCGGGGTTCTGCATCACCAGCGATTCGGTGATTTCGAGCTTCAGCGTTTCCGGCGCGACGCCGCTTCGTGCGAGCACCGCCTTGACGTCGTTGATGAGGTCGTAGCGCAGGAGCTGCTGACTTGAGACGTTGACGGAGACGAAAAGCGGCGGGCCTTCGCGCAGGGCTGCCTGCCAGAGAGCCAGATCGCGTGCCGCGCGCTCCAGCGTGAAGAGACCGAGCTGGACGATGAGGCCGCTTTCTTCCGCGACCGGAATGAATTCGCTCGGTGGGACGGAACCTCGGCGCGGATGCTCCCAGCGCACCAAAGCTTCAAAGCCGGCGATCGTGTTGTCGGAAAGCCGGATGATCGGCTGATAGACGAGTTCGATCTCACCGCCTTCGAGAGCCGCGGCAAGGTCGGCCTGCAGATCGTCGCTGTCGCGCCGCACGATTTCGCCCGGCCGGTAAAGGGAGGTGCGGTCGCCGCCCTGGCGCTTGGCGTGGAAGCTTGCCGTCTCGGCATCCTTCAGAGTTTCGGCGGTCGCCGCGCCCTTCGTGGCGATCGCCACGCCGGCCGAAGCGGTGACACGAATGTCCTGATCGCCGATCGGGATCGCCGCGCGTACGGCGATGCGCAGGGAATCGGCGAATTCCTGCACCACATCCACTTCGCCCGGCGCCCCGAGCAGGATTGCGAAACCGTCGCCGCCGATACGGGCGAGCGTGTCGGCCGGCGACAAAAGCCGGGAGAGGCGGCGGGCGATGGCGAGAAGCACCGAATCCCCGACGGAGATGCCGTTCTCGTCGTTGATGCGCTGGAAGCCGTCGAGGTCGAGATAGATGACCGACGGCATGACCGTTGCGGCGGCTTCCGCGCGCAGGAGCGCCTGTTCGAGCCGGTCGAGAAACAATTGCCGGTTGGGCAGGCCGGTGAGGTTGTCGAAGATCGCGTCGTGCAGGAGGCGGTCCTCGGCGGTGCGGGATTCCGTGACGTCCGCCAGCGTGCCGGAACAGCGCATCACCTCGCCGTCGGCACCGACGATCGGGCGTGCCTTGAGATTGAACCACAGGAAACGCCCGTCCGCGGCGCGCATGCGGAAGATCTGGTTGATGCGGCCGCGGCGCTGCACGATCACGGCGTCGAGCACGGCGCGGAAGCGGTCTCGATCGGTCGGATGCAGCGTGCCGAGCCAGTTGCGCGCCGGCCCTTCGAGAGCCCCGCGCTTCAACCCGAGCACGGTTTCGATTTCGTGGCCGATCTCGATGCGATCCCGCGCCACGTCCCAGTCCCAGATGGCGTGCCCGGCGCCGACGAGGGCCAGCGCCTTCTGCTCCGCATCGCTGACGATGCCCTGGGCAAGGCCGCCGCCGGCAAAGGCGTGCTGCATGATGGTGAAGGCTACCAGCATGACGAGGAGAACGAGGCCCCCGGCCAGGGCGGGCTGGATCGACGGATTGTCGATGCGTCCCGAAACGGCGAGCCAGGCCATGGCAAGCCAGAAGACGAGGATCGTCCAGGACGGCACCAGCATGATGGCGCGGTCGAAGCCCCGGAAGGCCAGATAGACGATGACGGCGAGGCCGAGCATCACAGTGATCGGCAGCGAGATGCGGGCAATGCCGGCAGCCGTCGTCGGATCGATGAGGATGATGCCGAAGAGGGCCGTCAGAACGACGAGCCAGATGCCGGTGAGATGCGCGTAGCGAATGTGCCAGCGGTGCAGGTGCAGATAGGTCGCGAGGAAGACCGTCAGCGCCAGAGACAGGAGCACTTCCGTGGCCGCGCGCCAGGCCTGCAGCGCCTCCGGCCCGAGCCCGAAAACCTTGCCGATGATGCCGAAATCGATGGCGATATAGCCGAAGACGGCCCAGGCCAGGATCGCCGATGCCGGGAACATCGCCGTGCCGCGAACGACGAAGAGGACGGTGAGGAAGAGCGCAAGCAGCGCCGAAATGCCGAGGACGATGCCGCGGTAGAGCGTGAAGGAATTGACGCTCTCCTCATAGGCTTCCGGCTGCCAGAGATGCAGTTCCGTGAGTTTGGGCGAGGAGAGCTGCGCGATATACGTGACGATGGCGCCGGGATCGAGCGTGATGCGGAAGACGTCGGAGCCCGGCTCGTCGAGATGTTCCGGTGCGAAACCTTCCGATGGCGTGACGGCGACGATCCGCACCGAGCCGAGGTCGGGGGTCAGAACACCGGAGCCGACCAGTCGGTAATGCGGGGCGACGAGGAGGCGGTCGATCTGCTCGTCGGAGGTGTTGGCGAGCGCGAAGACGACCCAGTCGGAGCTGCCGCCGTCGTTTTGTGCCCGCACTTCGATGCGGCGGACGATGCCGTCGGCGCCGGCCGCGGTCGAAACCTGCAAGCGGTCCGTATCGCTGGAATAACGTTCGACCGCATCGGTGAGATCGAGGGTTGCGGCTCCGAGCGGCACCTCGATGGCTTCAAGCGCCGCAGCTGGCCGCACGAGCACGAAAAAGGCCGCCAGGACGAGCAGAATCCTCAGTGGGAAAGGCGATACGCGCAAGCCCTCAAGCCTCATCTTTTCCGGCAAATCGACGTCATCGTCTAACCCTCGTCTGGCTTGCACACAACCTTTGGCCGACGAGGGGTGGCGTTCATCCCCGGCCGGATCAGTCCTCGGCGAGCCGTGCAAAGCGGATATGGTCCTGCCAGCGCCCGGCGATGCAGACGAGACCGCGGGCAAGACCTTCTCTCTGGAAGCCGCATCTTTCCAGGAGCGTGATCGACGCCCGGTTGTGCGGCAGGCAGGCTGCCTCGAGCCGGTGCAGACGCAGCGGACCGAAGGCGTAGGGAATAATCGCCCGCAAAGCGGCGCTCATATGGCCTTTGCCCGCAAAAGGTTCGCCCATCCAATATCCGATCGTCGCCGACTGGGTCATGCCGCGCGTGACGTTGGAAAGGGTGAGGCCGCCGACGAGGACGTTCCCCGACATCCGGAAGATGAAGAAGGGATAGGCCAGATCGTCCCGGATCTCGTTGCGGTATCGCCGGATGCGCCGCCGAAACGACATGCGCGTGAGATCGTCGGAAGGCCAGATCGGCTCCCATGGCGCCAGGAAGGCGCGGCTTTCTTCCCGCAAAGCCGCCCATTCCGCGAAGTCGGCGAATTGTGGCGCACGCAACAACACGCCCTCACCGGTGAGGCTCGGCCCGACTTCGGCGGATGAGACGGAGCGCAGGAACGCCATGGTCGTCGGCCGTTACACCATGCTGCCGCGCAGACGTTTCGTCATGCTCCCGGCATCGGGAAGGTTGCCCACCGGTCCGATCGCAGCGAGCGTCAGCGGCGAGGCCAGCGCATCCTTCGCCATTTCGGCGATGTCGTTCGAGGTGACGCTTTCGAGATCGGCGAGAAGCTCGTCGAGGGCGAGCGGGCGACCGAGGATCATGATCTGGCGAGCGAGCTGGCCGGCACGCGCCGCCGGGCTTTCGAGCGCCATCAGGAGGCCCGCCTTGATCTGGGCGCGACCGCGGGAGATCTCCTCCTCGTTCACGCCGTCGGTGATCCTCAAAAGCTCGTCGAGAATGAGAGCCGAGGCCGCCTTGACGTCCCCCTTCGAGGTGGCGCTGTGAATGCCGAGGACGCCGCTGTCGGCGAAAGCCCAGTGAAAGGCCGAGATCGAATAGCACAAGCCTTCTTCCTCGCGCACGCGCTGGAAGAGCCTGGAGGCCATGCCGTCGCCGAGGATGGTGCCGAGCATGCGCGCCGCGAAATAGCGGTCGGAACGCCGGGACGGGGCTTCGAAGCCGAAAATGATCTGCGCTTCCTGCAGACGCCGCTTTTGCCGATGGTCGCCGCCGAGATAGCGGGCCGGCGCAAGCTCGCCGTTGCCGTTCTTTTCGACGTCGCCGAACTTCTCTTTGGCGAGCGCCACCACCTCGTCGTGTTCGATGCCGCCGGCGGCCGCAAGAACCAAGGCGTCGCCGCGGTAATGGCGGGCGAGATAGGCTTTGAGGTCGTCCGGGGTGATCCGCGTGATCGAGGCTTCCTCACCGAGGATGGTGCGTCCGATCGGCTGATTGGGATAGGCCGCGGCCTGGAAGTAATCGAAGACGAGATCGTCGGGCGTATCCATCACCGCGCCGATCTCCTGCAGGATGACGTGACGCTCGCGCGCCAGCTCCACAGGATCGAAGGTGGAATGGATGACGATGTCGGAGAGGACGTCGATGGCGAGCGGCAGATCCTCGTTGAGCACCCGCGCGTAATAGGCCGTGTGGTCGATCGACGTCGCGGCGTTGATCTCCCCGCCGACGGCCTCGATCGCCTCGGCGATGTCGCGTGCGCTCCGCCGCGTCGTCCCCTTGAAGGCCATGTGCTCCAGAAGGTGCGAGATGCCGTGCTCGGCCTCGCTTTCCGAGCGTGTGCCGGCATTGACCCAAACGCCGATCGCGGCCGTCTTGAGATGCGGCATGGTTTCGGTGACGACCGTGAGGCCGTTTTCAAGTTTGCTGAGCTGCATGATTATAACGCCTCGACCTGCGCGGCGCGCGAGCGAGATCGTATCTGTCGTTCCACCGCTTCCAATTCTGCCGGCACCACCGTGAAGTGCTCCTTACGCTCCATCAGGCCGGCGAGCCGCTCCGGCAGTGCCGGGCGGATGCCGCTGGCCTTTTCCACCGCATCGGGAAATTTCGCCGGATGGGCGGTGGCGAGCGTCACCATTGGCGAGGACGGCCGCAGATGGCGCTCGGCGACGCTGACGGCGACGGCCGTGTGCGGGTCTATGACGAGCCCGGTCTGGGCGTGGACCCGGCGAATGGTGGCCGCCGTTTCCGCTTCGTCCGTCCGTCCTGACGCAAAATCCGTCTTGATGGCGCTGAGACTTTTCTCCTCGAGCGTGAACGAGCCGGATTGCTTCAAGCCCTGCATGTGCCGCCGTGTCGCCGTGTCGTCGCGCCCTTCGGCGGCGAAGAGAAGACGCTCGAAATTCGAGGAGACCTGAATGTCCATCGACGGGGAGGCCGTCGGCACCACGTCGCCCACTTCATAGCGGCCGCTTTCGAGCGTGCGGTGCAGGATGTCGTTGACGTTGGTCGCGATGACCAGCCTGTCGATCGGCAGGCCCATTTGCGCGGCGACGTAGCCTGCAAAAATATTGCCGAAATTGCCGGTCGGCACAGTGAAAGACACCTTTCGGGCCGGCGCGCCGAGCGCCGTGGCGGCGACGAAATAGTAGACGGTCTGGGCGGCGATGCGGCCCCAGTTGATGGAGTTGACGCCCGACAGCGACACCTCTTCGCGGAAGCCCTTGTCGGCGAACATGGCTTTGACGAGGGCCTGGGCATCGTCGAAATGGCCCTTGATGGCGATCGCCTGAACGTTGTCCTCCGACAGGGTCGTCATCTGCCGTCGCTGCACCTCGGAAACGCGTCCCTCGGGGAAGAGAACGGCGACATCGACGCGGGCGCGTCCGCGAAAAGCCTCAACCGCCGCGCCGCCCGTATCGCCCGAGGTGGCGCCGACGACGGTCGCGCGCTCCCCACGTTCGGCCAGGATGTCGTCCATCAAGGCGGCGAGAAACTGCATCGCCACGTCCTTGAAGGCGAGGGTGGGGCCGTGGAAGAGCTCCAGAAGGAAATGGTTGGGCGCGATCTGCACGAGCGGTGTCACCGCCGGGTGCGGAAAACTGCGATAGGCGTCCGCGATGAGAGTTTTGAGCTTGGCCTCGCCGATCTCGTCGCCGACGAAGCGACGCATGACGGCAAGGGCGACGTCCTGATAGGGGCGCCCCGCGAAGGCTGCGATCTCTGAGGGGGAGAAGGCCGGCCATTCTTCCGGCACGTAGAGGCCGCCATCAGAGGCGAGCCCGGTCAAAACGACGTCACGAAAGCCTAGAGCCGGAGCCTGGCCGCGCGTGGATACATAACGCAAAAGCGTCTCCTCATTTCCCGACCGAAGTCGGGCACATCATCTCGAACGGCCTTTTTGAGCCATCAAGCCCTTTGCCGCAAGCAGCCGGTGCCCTAAAGCCTCAGGGCATGCTAGTTATATTCGATTGCGATGGCGTCCTGGTCGATTCTGAGATCATCGCCTCGCGCGTCACGGCCCGCCTTCTCGGCGAAGCCGGGATGGAAATCACCCCCGAAGAGGTTTCACTGCGCTTCGCAGGCCTGACCGGAGATCAGATCTTCGCCGAGGCCGAGACCGAGCTCGGCAAGAACCTGCCCGACACCATCCGGGCGCGTTCGGAAAGTGAACTCGACAACGCCCTGGAGACGGAACTGCAAATGGTGCCGGGGGTGCACGAGATGCTCGACCGGCTCGATGCCGCGCGCTGCATCTGCTCCAATTCGACGTCTGAACGCCTGGAAATGGAGCTTCGCCGCACCGAGCTCTATGACCGCTTCCGCCCTTACATTTATTCGGCGGTCGAGGTGCGCCAGCACCGGCAGAAGCCGGCCCCGGACGTGTTTTTGCATGCTGCCGAGGAGTTCAGCGTCGAACCGGCGAACGTGCTCGTCATCGAGGATTCCGTTCATGGCGTCAGCGGGGCGGTCGCCGCCGGCATGCGCGTGATCGGTTTCACCGGCGCGTCGCACTCCTGGCCAGGCCATGCCGAAGCGCTGATGGATGCGGGTGCGACGACGGTCGTCAACCGGCTCCGCGATGTGCCGGCGACGGTCGAAGCGCTCGCAGATTGGAGCCTCGTCTAGGGCTCTCACATCCGGAGTTTCGTGGTGGCGCAGCCCCTCGTCCTGACGCTGAAACTCGATGACGCCACGTTCGCGCGCCTCGACGCGTTGCGGCGTGCGCACTATCCGCCGGAGCGCAATCAGGTTCCCGCGCATCTGACGCTGTTTCACGCTTTGCCGGGCGAGCGCAAAAGCCTGCTGCGTCCGGTGCTCGAGGCGGCGGCACGGCGCCAGCGGAAGATCCCGCTCGCCTTCAAAGGGGTGAAATCCCTCGGCGGCGGCGTTGCGCTTACCGTGGAGGCGCCGGCCTTGTCGGCCCTGCGCCGCGATCTCGCCGACGAATTCGCGCCCTTCCTGACGGCGCAGGACAGTGCCGGCTTTCGCCCGCACGTCACTCTGCAAAACAAGGTCACGACGGCGGAGGCGGAAACCTTGCGGCGCGAGTTGAACATCGCGCTGCGGCCCTTCGAGGGGCGCGGCGAGGGGCTCATCCTGTGGCGCTATCTGGGCGGGCCGTGGCAGCGTGAGGCGGTCTTTCCTTTCCGGGGCTAGATCGGGCCGGGGCTAGGTCGGGCCGGGGTTCAAGCGGGCCGAGGTTCAATCGGGCCGAGGTTCAATCGGGCTCTCGGCCGGAAACGGGTGAGACGAAAAACCCCCGGCCAAAGGCCGGGGGCAGGATCATTTTTCAGCGTTTGCGGCGATCAATTGTAAGGGCTGTCGCAGCGATGCTTCCGTCCGTCATAGCCCGTATACGTGTCGGTCCGCGGATTGTAGGAGCGGTAGCGATCGTTGCACCAGGCGACGTGCGAACGCGCATTGGCGTTGCCGCTGTTGCCCATCTTGCTGCCGATGATGGCGCCGACAGCGCCGGCAGCAGCCCACCACGGCGTCGAGTAGTAATATCCGTCATGGTAATGGCTGTAGCCGGGGCGGCGGTGCCGATAGCGCGGGCCGTCCCGGCGTTTGTCCCAATGGCGCCGCTCGTCGCGCCTATCGGCCCGGTGGCGGCGGCTGTCGCGCCGATCCCAGCGTTGGTCGCGCCGATCCCACTGGACCTGCTGGATCTGGCTCGAACTCTGATCGGCAATGACGAGGCTCGGAAGCGCCGGCGCTGCGGTCGCGATTGGCGCGGCGGTCAAGGCGAAACTTGCCGCGACAATCGCGCATGTCGTGCGCATGCTCCTTTTAAACATTCAAACTCTCCTGGCTTACCCTAAGCCCCCTTCGCGGAGGGAAATTGGAAACTCCGGAATTTTGTTCCCGCCGCTGCAGTTTTGCTGCGCGGCAGGGCGCGCCTACCGCTTCCACCATTGCGTCATGTAATAAAAGCCATCGTGGAAATACGGGTGGCTTGCACGTTTCTCACGAAAGCGCGGCCCGTCATGCGCGCGATCGTATTTCCGCGCTTCGTGATGTGTCTTCTTGGCCGCTGGAGCCGGTTTAGTCTTGGGCTGGGTCAGGTTCGTCTTGGCTTTCTTCTGATAACTCTTCTTGATTTCCTTCGCTTGTTTCGCCTTTTTGTCTCGCCTTAGCTCGTCTGGTGATTTTTTGGATAGGACCTGGATGGGGGTGGTTTGCGCGAACGCGGCATTGCCCGCCGGGAGCTGCGGTCCTGCTTGCGCCATGGATGCTGCACAAAGCCCAGCTGAGACAACCAAGGCCGCCACAGCGCCACGCCATGAGAGAGATTGAACGGGAGGCATATTTGAACCTGTCTTATTTTTGAAACGATGCGGTGCTAAAAATTATCGGCACCGCTTTTCGTTCCCGTGCCGGCTCACTCTCGACGCAAAATGTCGACAGAATGTCGAAAACGCCACGCTCATTCCGAGGCGATGATCACCTCGGCCTCGGCTTTGGCCTTCTCGCTCGGCTCCACATGAATGGCGATATGGATGTCGCCGAGCCTGTGCCGGAGACCGTCTTCGATCGCATCGCAGATCTTATGCGCTTCAGCGACCGTCATGGCGCGCGGAACGACGAGGTGGAACTCCAGGAACGTCCGCTGGCCCGCGACGCGCGTGCGCAGGTCATGGGCCTGCAGCGAGCCCGCCCCGTGTTCCTGGATGAGCTCCTGGATTTCGGCTCGGATCTCGGCAGGAGCGGCTTCGTCCATGAGGCCGCCGACGGAGCCGCGGACGAGATGCCAGCCCGACCACAAGACATTGATCGCGACCAGCGCGGCGAGAAGCGGATCGAGAATGAGATAGCCGGTGAGGCCGGCCGCCAGCACGCCGCCGATGACGCCGACGGAGGTCGCCACATCGGCGAACAGGTGCTTCGCATCCGCGATGAGGGCGGGGGAGCGGAAATGGCGGCCCTGGCGCAAAAGATGCGCCGCCCAGGCGGCGTTGAGGACGCCGGCGAGAGCGTTGATGAAAAGGCCGATTCCGAGGTCTTCGAGGACGATGGGCTCGAAAAATGCCTTCCACGCCTCATTCAGGATGAGGAGAGCGGCGCCGATGATGAGGATGCCTTCGGCGACGGCCGAAAAATACTCCGCCTTATGGTGCCCGAAAGGGTGACCATCATCGGGCGGACGAGCCGCCTGCCGCAGCGCGATAAAGGCTCCGGCGGCCGCGGCGAGGTTTACGAGGCTCTCGAGCGCATCGGAAAAAAGGGCGACGGAGCCCGTTAGCTTCCAGGCGAGAAGCTTGAGGGCGATTCCGGCCAATGCGACGACGATGGAGCCGAGCGCATAGGTCGCCGGCGCAGCCTTCGGCGCAGTCTGCGGCGATGGATTTGGCACTGCTCGTGTACCTATTGCCGGCGAAGGCGCTCGAGGAGGGCGCGTGTCGGATAGCCGTCCGCCGGGAGGCCGATGGCAAGCTGGGCCGCACGCACGCCTGCGCGCGTCTTCTGGCCGAGCCGCCCGTCCGGCGGCCCCGCGTCATAGCCCAGGCGATTGAGACGCGTCTGCACTTCGAGAAGCTCCTTCGAGGAAAGCATGGCGGCCGGATTTCCCCGCCGCATCGGCGGTGCCCCTGCGAGGCGGGTGGCGAAATAGGCGGCCGCCAGCGAATAATTCGAGGAATTGTTCCATTCCCAGAAAATGTCGAAGTTGCGATAGGCGAGAAATGCCGGCCCGTCACGCCCCATCGGCAAAACAAGTGCGGCATCCACACGATCTGCGGGCAGGCGATCGCCGCCGCGGCGCCTCACTCCGTCGCGCGCCCAGTCTGCGCGGCTGCGATAACGGCCCCGTCCCGCCTCGTCCCAGGGGACGTTCGGGCCGACCTCCACCTCCTCGAGCCAGGGCTCGTTCGCGCGCCAGCCGAGATGGCGCAGAAACTTCGCCGCCGAGGCGAGCGCGTCGGGCACGCTCTTGACGAGATCGCGGCGTCCGTCGCCGTCGTAATCGACGCCGAACTTCAGATAGTTCGAGGGCGTGAACTGCACCTGTCCGATCTCTCCCGCCCAGGCCCCGCGCATTTCCTCAGGCGTCAGGTCGCCGCGTTCCAGAAGCACGAGGGCTGCAAAGAGTTCTTCGCGAAAAAGCTCCGAACGCCGGCAATCATAGGCGAGGGTGGCGAGCGACCGGAGCGAGGAGAACTCGCCCATATAGCCGCCGAAATCCGTCTCAAGGCCCCAGAAGGCGGCGAGCACCGGACCCTGCACACCGAAATTGCGTTCGATGGCTGCAAACGTCGAGGCATAGCGATCGAGCATGGCGCGCCCGCGCGACAGCCGGTTCTGCGAGATGAGGCGGTCGGCGAAATCCGTGAAACTCAAGGAAAGGCTCGGCTGGCCGCGGTCGCGTGCCAGCACTTTGCTGTCGAGGCTCAGCCCCCGGAGCTGCGAAAGGCTCCGGCGCGTCAGCCCCTTCCTGGCGCCTTCCGCAGCGACGTCCGTGAGCCAGGCGTCAAAACGCTGTCCCTGCCGGCAGGAGGTGTCGGCTGCGCTCTCTCCGGCAGAGAAACCGAGGCTGAGACAGATCAGAAGCGCCAGCGGGAGAGCCCGACGCGGCGCGCGGCCGCCGCGGGTGGCTTTGAGGATCGAGAGATTTCGCATGGCGCGATGAGATCATGTCCGCTGCGAAACGGAAACCCCTTCCTGCGGGCAACCGTAAGCCCGTCGACGCGTTCCCATTGCACGAACCGAGCGGCACGCGCTGCCGCTCGCCCGAACAAGGAGAATGCTATGCCGAACGCTCTTTCCCGCAGCTACGCCGAACTCCGCGATACGCTGGAAAAACTGCAGGACAACCTCGAAGAGCGGGGACGTTCGGTCGCCGATACGGGCCACGACGTCGCGCGCCGAGCGCGCCGTGCCAATCCGTGGCGCCGCCCCGAACCGAATTGGTATGATCGACCCGCGCAATGGTATCATCATGGCAGCGATTACGTGCGGGAGCGCCCGGGCGTCGCCGGGCTCGTCGCGGCCGGCGCGGCGCTCGTTCTGGTCGGCGGTGCGATCTATGCGGCGCGCCGCACGAGCCTTTACATCGAAGAGCCCGATTACGACGTCGTCGATCGCAAGAGCGAGTTCGAGGTTCGCGAATACGGCAAGCAGGTGGTGGCGGAGGCCCACGCCACGGGGCGCCGTGAGCAGGCCTTGAAGGCCGGCTTCCACAAGCTCGCCGATTACATTTTCGCCCGCCAGCGGCCGGGTAAGAAGATCGCCATGACCGCCCCCGTCGTGCAGGCCCCGGTGGTCGGCGAGAATGGCCGGCGGCGCGGCTGGGCCGTGCGCTTCATCATGCCGGCGAAATGGAGTTTGGCGGATCTGCCGAAGCCGGCGCAGGACGATGTGGTCTTGAAGGAGATGTCGCCGCGTCGCGTGGCCGCCGTCAGGTTCTCCGGCCAGATGAACGATCGTCTGGCGCTGGAGAATCTGGAGGCCCTTCGCCTCTTCATCGAAGATCACGGTTTGAAGGCGATCGGCGAGCCGATCTACGCCTATTACAATCCGCCGATGACCCCGGGCTTCATGCGCCGCAACGAGATCATGGTGGAGGTCAGCGAGGCGTGAGGACGGACCTCTCCCGCGGGGCTCGCAGCGAGCCCCCGTCCGTGGAACGAGCAGGGTCCGGCAAGGCCGGGCCCGCTTTGATCTTGGGTGCGGCGCTGGTGGGTCTCGGCCTCGGCGCCTATGCGATCGAGCGCATCATCCCGCGGCGTCCGATGCTCCGCGGGCGCGTCATCTACCGCGACGGCGATTATGAAATCCGCGACTATCCGGCTTTTCATGCCTTGGAGATGTCTCTCTACGGTGGTCGCGAAGACGCGCTTCAGCGGGCCTTCGAACGTCTGAGCACGGTGGACAGAGACGGGCAGGGGCGGGCCGTGCTTCTCGATCCGGTGATGCAATCCCTGCGTTCAAACGGGGCCGATGGGGACGGTGCCGATTTCGCCCATGGGCGCTGGTCCGTCCGTCTGCCCCTCATTGCGGCACGGGGAGGTGATTCCGGCTTCGAAAGCGCCGACCCGCGCCTGCGGGTCATCTCGGTGCCGGCGCAACGCGTCGCTGTTCTTCGTTTCTCTTCGACGGAGCCTGCCGCCTTCGGCATCAATCGTGTGATGCTGGAAGATTTCGTGGAGGATGAAGGACTTGAAGCCGATGGGGCGGTTTTCTTCGCCTATTACGGGCTTTCTCGCGCCCTTCCTTTCGGCCGTCAGCACGAGGTCATTCTCCCAATCTCCACCTGAGCCGGGGGCGCATTGCCCCAAAATCTGGATTCGCAAGCCTTGTCCGAAGCTTAAGCCCGTCCGGAAATCTCCCTATCCGTTCCGCATTGTCGCCCAACTTCTCCGCGAAGCGCACCTCCGGGAAGAGAGCGGGGCTTTGACCCCGCCCACGCGGCAAAGGGAAAATGATGGGATATATCGGGCGCGCCTTCGAAGGCGCGGCACGGGGTGCGGCTGCGCTTCTGTTTGGTGCAACGCTGCTCGCCGCGGGCCATGCGCATGCGGCGGAGATTTACGACGGCCCGTTGCCTCAACCGAGGCCAGTTTCTGTGGGCCCTGCGGGCAAGCATGCGGATGCGTCGGAGATGCCGTCAAAGTCGGCGAGCGAATGTCTCGCCAAGGCGCTCTATTTCGAAGCACGTGGCGAGACCGCCAAGGGACAGCTCGCGGTGGGGCGTGTGATCCTCAACCGGGTCAAGGACAAGCATTATCCCGACACGATCTGTGGCGTGGTCTTTCAGAACGCCGAGAAGCGCAATCGCTGCCAGTTCTCTTTCGCCTGTGACGGCAAGCCCGATCTTGTCGCCGACAAGAAGAGCTGGCACGAAGTCCGGCGCCGCGCCAAATGGTTGCTGGCGTGCAGGAAGGGCTGCGGCTCCAAGGGGCTTTGGAAAGGGCCTCTCTGGCAGTCCACGCACTATCACGCCGATTACGTGGCACCCGGCTGGGCGAACCGGTTGAAGCAGACCGGCCAGATCGGCACGCATCTGTTCTATCTGGAGGCGCGTGCCTGAGGCGCGATCAGGGATAGAGCCGTTGCTTCTGCCAGCCATTCTCGTGCGGGGTGAACCGAATCCGGTCGTGCAGACGGAAAGCGCCGTTGTTCCAGAATTCGATCTGGACGGGCACCAGCCGAAAGCCGCTCCAGAAGGGCGGCCGCGGCACCTTGCCGGTGCCGAAGCGGGCGGTCTCGGTCGCCACGGCCTTTTCCAGCGCAAAGCGGCTTTCGAGAGGGCGCGACTGGCGGCTTGCCCAGGCACCGATCCGGCTCATTCGGGGCCGGCTGTCATAATAGGCGTCGGCCTCTTCGTCGGACACGGCCTCGACATTGCCGCGGATGCGGATCTGCCGGGCGAGCGACTTCCAATGGAAGCACATCGCCGCCTTGGGATTGGCCGCGAGCTGTTCGCCCTTGCGGCTTTCAAGGTTGGTGTAGAACACGAAACCGCGCTCGTCCCAGCTCTTGAGAAGCACCATGCGCACGTCCGGCAGCCCCGTCTCATCGGCGGTTGCCACGGCGACGGCATTGGGATCGTTCGGCTCCGAAGCGGTCGCCTCGCGCATCCAATCTCCGAAGAGGGAAAAGGGATCGCCGTAGGCGGTAAAGTCACCGCTTGTTAACTCTGAGGGGGCATCTTTTCGCGGAAGAGTCATTTTGGTGTCGGTTATCAGTGTCGCGTATCAGCCCCTACCACGGTGAAGGCCCGCTCCTCCAGAAGCAAACGGTGCTGGCTGCCTTGCTCTCGGTCAGCCTCGCAGGCTGCGGCTCCATTACGATACCCTTCGGCGGTCGCGCCGATGAAAGCCCAGCGATCACCACCGGTTCGATCGGACCTGCCGTCGTCGTGCAGGAGCCGCTGCCGGAGGCGTTGTCGTATTCCGATGCCGCACGAATCGGCCAGACGGCCGGGATCGCCGGCATCGACACGCTGCCGAAGGATGGTATCGACTGGATCAACGAGGTCACCGGTTCGGCCGGCAAGGTGCGGCCGCTGTCGCAGATCTCGCAAAACGCCACCCGCACCTGTCGCGACATCGAAGCCACGGTGACGAGCGTCGGTGGGGTCCACCGATTCGGCGGCACATTGTGCAAGGACCAGACAAGCGGCGTCGTGCAAATGGAGGCTCTCGCGACCGAGCCGAGTTAGGCGTGCGGGCGACAGTGGCATTTTCAACGTGCCGTTCCCATATTTTGGCCGTACGTTATGCCAAATCGGGAAAGGAGATCCATGCGCGACCCCTATGATGTCTTGGGTCTGTCACGCACGGCGAGCGCCGCCGAGATCAAGCGCGCCTACCGCAAGCTGGCCAAGGCCAACCATCCGGACCACAACGCCGGCGACCCGAAGTCGGCCGAGAGGTTCGCCGAGGTCAATGCCGCTTACGAGATCCTAGGGGACAAGGACAAGCGTGAGAAGTTCGACCGCGGCGAGATCGATGCCGAGGGCAAGCCTCGCTTTGCCGGCTTCGAGGGTTTTGCCGGCGGTGGTGCGCAAAATGCTGACTTCGACCCACGCAGTTTTTCCGATATCTTTTCAAGCTTCGGCCGGGGCGGCGGCGGCGGACGTGCGCGCAGCTTCCGGTTTTCCAGCGGAGGCCGCGGGCCTCGCGCCACGCATACGGGCGGGATGGATGAGGAAGACGTGCTGAATTCCATCTTCGGCGCCTTCGGTGGTGCGCAGGGGGCCGGCCCCCAGGCTGGGGCGGGACGGCGGGCAGGCGCTTCGGCGCAGCCGCCAAAAGGCACCGACCTGAAGGCTGAAGTCGCGGTGACGCTGGAAGACCTCGTGGCCGGGAAGAAGCCCACCGTGACGCTGCCCGACGGGCGCGACGTGGCGCTGACCCTGCCGAAAGGCGTGAAGGACGGTCAGGTGATCCGTCTCCGCGGCCAGGGCTATGCTTCGCCGCAGGGCGGGCCTTCGGGCGATGCGCGGATCACCGTGCGTTTCGTACCGCATCCGCGCTTCAAGGTGGACGGTTCCGATCTCAGGACGGACGTCGCCGTTTCGCTGGAGGATGCCGTCCTCGGCGGCAAGGCGACCGTTCCGACCATCGAAGGCAATGTGAGCCTGACTGTGCCGCCGCAGACGAGCGGCGGGCGGGTGATGCGCCTCAAAGGCAAAGGCCTTCCGACGTCCACGGGCGGACGCGGCGACCTTCTCGTGTCTCTCCGCATCACGCTGCCGGAGACGCATGATGCGGAGTTGGAAGCGTTGATGAAGAAGTGGCGCGCGACCAAGGCGGAGCGCAAAGCCTCCGCCTGAGCCCTCTTCACGGGATCATCTGAGAGACGATGAGTGTCAGCCGACCGGCTTCAAAGAGGCCGGCGGCTGGCTGTCCGCCGGCAGGAAGAAATCCGGCTGCAGAGCGACCGTTGGATCGACCCGGTATTGATCGAAGTCGCTGACGCCTTCGCCGGCCAGAAACGTGTCGTCGATCAGGAAATTTCCGGTGAAGTCACGTGACGACTTCTGGAAGATGCGCCAGGCCGCGTCCGCCAGAATGTCCGGCTTGCGGGAGGCGCGCATCATCGCGTCTCCTCCGACGACGTTCTTGATGGCCGCCGTGGCGATTGTCGTGCGCGGCCACAGCGCGTTGACCGCGATCCCCTTCGGACGGAATTCGCCGGCAAAGCCCAGAACGCAAAGGCTCATGCCGTATTTCGCCAGCGAATAGGCGACATGCGGTGCGAACCATTTCTCGGTGATGTCGAGCGGCGGCGACAGCATGAGAACGTGCGGGTTTTCCGCCTTCTCCAGGAAGGGCAGCGCCGTCTTGGTGACGAGGAAGCTGCCGCGCGTGTTGACCTGATGCATCAGGTCGAAGCGGCGCATCTCGGTGTCGGGCGTCTTCGTCAGCTGGATGGCGGAGGCGTTGTTGACGACGATGTCGATGCCGCCAAAGGTCTCGGCCGTCTTCGCCACCGCGTCCTTGACGGCCGCCTCCTCGCGAATGTCGACTTCGAGCGGCAGTGCCTTGCCGCCGGCCTTTTCGATGGCTTCGGCAGCCGTGAAGATCGTGCCTTCGAGTTTCGGATGCGGGCGTGCCGTCTTGGCGGCGACGGCCACATTGGCACCATCGGCCGCGGCCTTGAGCGCGATGGCGAGGCCGATGCCGCGCGAAGCCCCGGTGATGAACAGCGTCTTGCCGGAAAGGCTCATGAGCAGCCGCCTTCGGTCGAAAAAATCCTGGGCATTCGTTTCTCCCTGAAGCTCTTATGAATTGAGAAAAGCGGCGAAGGCGGCCTGCGCCTCCGCGCTCTGCAGCCGCTCAGAAAAGAGAGCGGCCTCCTTGTCGATGCGCGCCATGACGTCTTCACCATTGCCGCGCAGAAGGCGCCGCGAGGCGAGCATCGCCTGCCGGGGCTTGGCGGCGAGACGGGCTGCAGCCGCAAGAGCCGCCTCTTCGGCGGCCCCGTCCGGCACTGTGCGGTTGACGAGGCCGGCGATTGCCGCGTCCTCAGCGCTGAAAGACGCGCCCATCACCAGGAGCTCGAAAGCTTTCTGGTGGCCCATGACGCGCGGTGCGAGCAGGCTCGACGCGGCCTCCGGCACCAGTGCGAGATCGACGAAGGGCGTGCGAAACGTGCTCGGCTCCGACGCGACGACATAGTCGCAATGCATGAGAAGCGTCGTGCCGATGCCGACGGCGAGGCCGTCGACGCCGGCAATCAGCGGCCGGTCGCTGATGGCGAGCTCTTTCAGAAAATTGAGGATGTCTTCGGCGATGCCCTGACCGCCCGACACGCGCACGAGATCGGCGATGTCGTTGCCGGCGCAGAACGTGCCCGGGTGGCCGAGAAACACGCAGGCCGCGATCTCCTCGTTTTCGGCCGCACCGCGCAGCGCCTTCACCATCTCGTGGTACATGGCGGTCGTCAGCGCGTTCTTCTTCTGCGGCCGGTTGAGCCGAATGATGCGGATGAGACCGTTGCCCTCCGTCGGGCGGTCTTCGATGACGATGTCGCTCATAAATCCTTCCTGCTTCGCCCTGCCGGGCCGGATGTCATTGAGGAGGCTCGTTTCACTGGAAGCTCGCAAGTGTTTCCGCCGGCACCTGGAGAACCGACTGGCCGCCTTCCTTGATCTCCGCCAGCAGCGCCTCGGTCTGCGGACAGAGCCGCTCGCAGAAGCTGCGCGCCGTGGCGATCCTGAGCCGGTCCGCCTCGCTTTCGGTCGGATCGGAGGAGATTGCCCCTTGCGCGAGATAGGCGCCGCCGGCCGTCAGGCCGAAGAGCCTGAGATAGGGAGTGGCACCGCACAAGGCGCCTTCCATCCGGCCTTCGGCCATCTCCTCCAGGAGGTATTCGCTCGCCGCACGGCAATGCGCGATCGAGGCTGCCACCCGCTCGCCGATCTTTCCCATTTCGTCGCGGTTGGACGCACGCGCGGCCTCGGCGATCGCGGCGAGCTCCTCGAGATAGGCGCGCACGCAGGCGCCGTCCGATTGCGGCAGCTTGCGCGTGAGGAGATCGATCGCCTGGATGCCGTTGGTGCCCTCATAGATTGGGAAGATGCGAGCATCGCGCAGATGCTGGGCCGCTCCCGTCTCCTCGATATAGCCCATGCCGCCATAAACCTGGATGCCCATGGAGGCGACATCGACGCCGCAATCGGTGGAAAACGCCTTGGCAATCGGCGTCAGGAGAGACGCGCGCTCGTTCCAGAAGCGCCTGCCGTCGCCGTTCGTCTCGGGGCCGGGTGCACCGGCTTCCGCCAGATCGATCGCATGCGCACAGGCATAGCAGATCGCGCGGCTCGCCTGGGTCAGCCCGCGCATCGCGAGAAGCGTGCGGCGGATGTCCGGGTGCTCGACGATGGGGCTCATCTCGCCGTCTTTCGGCGCATGGGGGGCTTTGCCCTGGCGCCGCTCCAGCGCATAGGCGGCGGCTTCCTGAAGCGCGCGTTCAGCGACGCCCACGCCCTGGATGCCGACCATGAGACGGGCATTGTTCATCATCGTGAACATGCAGGCGAGGCCGCGGTTCTCCTCGCCGATGAGATAGCCGACGGCTCCCGGCTCGTCGCCGTAATGGCCGTCGCCGTAGAGCATCGTGCAGGTCGGAGAGGCGTTGATGCCGAGCTTGTGCTCGATCCCGGCGCAGAAGACGTCGTTGCGTGCGCCGAGCGAGCCGTCCTCGTTGACGAGATATTTCGGCACCAGGAAGAGAGAGATGCCCTTGGTGCCTGCGGGTGCGTCCGGAAGGCGGGCCAGCACGGTGTGGACGATATTGCCGGCCATATCGTGCTCGCCATAGGTGATGAAGATCTTCTGCCCGAAGAGGCGGTAGGTGCCGTCGTCGCGCCGTTCCGCGCGGCAGCGGAGCGCTCCGAGATCGGAGCCGGCCTGCGGCTCCGTGAGGTTCATCGTGCCGGTCCACTCGCCGGAGACGAGCTTTGCGAGATAGCGCTTTTTGATTTCTTCGGTGGCGTGCAGCTTGAGGGCTTCGACCGCGCCGACGGTCAAGGTCGGGCCGAGCGCGAAGGCCGCGCAGGCGGAGTTCCAGATGTCGAAGGCCGCGACCGCGAGCGACACCGGCAGATCCTGACCGCCGAATTCCTCCGGTCCCGACAGCGCGTTCCAGCCGGCCTCGCACCAGGCGGAATAGGTCTTCGCCCAGCCTTCCGGCAATGTCACGCCGCCGTCGTCGTAGGTCGACGCACGCTGATCGCCGATCTTATTGAGGGGCGCGATCTCGTCGGAAGCGAAACGGCCCGCCTCCTCCAGAATGGCGTCCAGAAGGTCGCCGCTCAGCTCGCCCAGATGGCCGGCCTCGATGGCCGGCGACAGGCCGATGACATGCTTGAGCGTAAAGGCGATCTCGGCAACGGGTGCGCGATACATCAGGCTCCTCCCTGGGGCATTTGTCGGTTTCCCCCTGAACTCGTCTCGTTTGGCTCGACCAATATTTAGGCTTCGGCACGGCGCTGACTTGACGGAGCAGGCAGCGCGCGCGATCCAAATCGGCAGCACCGCCTTATGTGCCGTTGACGTAAGCTGCAATCAAGCGATGGAGTGGAATGTACGCCAAAAGACTGCTCTGGCAGGAAACCGGCAACGACGAGCTTCTTGCCGAGGCAGCGGACATTCTGCGGGCTGGCGGTCTCGTCGCGATTCCGACGGAAACCGTCTACGGGCTGGCGGCGGACGCCACCAATGGCGAGGCAGTGGCGCGGATCTTCGAGGCCAAGGGCAGGCCGCGCTTCAACCCGTTGATCGCGCATGTGGCCGATACCGCGATGGCGGGGCGCTGCGGCGAACTGAAGGGCGATGCGCTCCGTCTGGCTGCGCATTTCTGGCCGGGGCCGCTGACGCTGGTTGTGCCGCTGGTCGTTCCGTCCGGTGGGCCGCTTGCAGGTGAGCCCGTCGTGCATCCGCTGGTGACGGCGGGGCAGAAGAATATTGCTTTGCGGCGCCCGATCGGGCCGACGGCCGAACTCATCGCCCGCTTCGGACGGCCGCTCGCCGCGCCGAGCGCCAATCGCTCGGGGCAATTGAGTCCGACGCGTGCCGACCATGTGATTGAACAGCTTGGCGATCGAATCGATGCCGTCATCGATGCCGGGCCGTGCACGGTAGGGTTGGAATCGACCATCGTTGCAATCAGCGACGAAGGGCCGCGGCTTCTGCGTCCGGGCGGTTTGGCCGCCGAGACGATCGAAAAACTCCTCGATCGGAGATTGCAACGTCTTGCGCCCGGCGCGCATGTGGAAGCGCCTGGAATGCTGGCGAGCCATTATGCGCCGCGGGCCGCTCTGCGGTTGAATGCGACGCGCGTCGAAGCCGGCGAGGCGCTTCTCGCTTTCGGGGAAAAGCCCCCGGAAAATGCCGCTGCGGCCGTCGTGAGCCGGAATTTGAGCGTCACCGGCGACCTCGTCGAAGCGGCTTCCAGGCTTTTCTCCGACCTTCATGCGCTCGATGAAAGCGGGGCCGCGGTGATCGCCGTCGCGCCGATCCCCGCGCACGGTCTCGGCGAGGCGATCGCCGACCGTCTGCGCCGCGCAGCGGCGCCGCGGCCTGGCCCCGC
The DNA here is from genome assembly GCF_021462425.1 of Afifella sp. H1R. Taxonomy (NCBI): domain Bacteria; kingdom Pseudomonadati; phylum Pseudomonadota; class Alphaproteobacteria; order Hyphomicrobiales; family Afifellaceae; genus Afifella; species Afifella sp. H1R. Next base: position 102,604 of record NZ_JAKEDY010000002.1, on the reverse strand, counting down.
CTCTTCCGGTTGAGCGGGCGTCATCCAAAATGTCCGTTGCGTCCGATGCAACCTTGGCGGAAATGTTACGCCCCCATGACTTGGCCGCACGGCCCTGCTAGAGCTTGCTGGTGACGACACTTCTCCTTCATCACGCCGACTTCCTCGATCATCTGACCGCGCCGGGGCATCCGGAGCGGCCGGATCGCCTGAAAGCGCTGCATGCGGCGCTCGATCATGAGGCGTTTTCCAGTCTCCTGCGCGAAGAGGCTCCGCTCGGGGACAAGGATGTCGCCGCTCTCGCGCATCCGCAGGAATATGTCGACCGCGTGCACCGCGCCATTCCGGAGGTGGGGCTCGCCAGCATCGATGCCGACACCGTCGTGTCGCCCGGCTCGTGGAATGCCTGTCTGCGGGGTATCGGCGCCATCTGCCGCGCCGTCGATGCGGTGGTGTCGCGCGAGGTGAACAATGCCTTCGCCGCGATCCGCCCGCCCGGGCATCATGCGGAAAACGACACCGCCATGGGCTTTTGCGTCTTCAACAATGCGGCGGTCACGGCGCGCTATGCGCAGAAGCAGTATGGGCTGGAGCGCGTGGCGATCGTCGATTGGGATGTCCACCACGGCAACGGCACGCAGGACATTTTCTGGTCCGACGCCAGCGTGCTGTATGCCTCCACGCACCAGATGCCGCTTTATCCCGGCACGGGCGCGCGCTCGGAAACCGGCGTCGGCAATATCGTCAACGCCCCCCTTGCCGCGGGAGACGGCAGCGACCATTTTCGCGAAGCCTTCAACGAACGCATCCTGCCTTCGGTGAAGAATTTCGCCCCGGACCTGATCATCATCTCGGCCGGTTTCGACGCCCATCACCGCGATCCTCTGGCAGAGCTCAATCTCGAGCATGAGGATTTCGCCTGGGCGACCGGCAAGCTGATGGATCTGGCCGATGACCATGCCGGCGGCCGGCTCGTCTCGGTGCTGGAGGGCGGATACGATCTGCGCGGTCTGGCGGTCTCCGCCGCCGCCCATATCCGCATGTTGATGAGCGCATGAGGCAGCTTGATGAATGACGACAAGAGCGACGCGATCGAAACGATGTCTTTCGAGACCGCGCTTGCCGAACTTGAGAAGATCGTAACGGACCTGGAGCGCGGCGAGGTGCCGCTGGAGCGCTCGGTGGCGCTTTATGAGCGCGGCGAGAAGCTGAAGAAACGGTGCGAGACGTTGTTGTCGCAGGCGGAAGAGCGGGTGGAGAAGATCCGGGCCGGCAGCGACGGCAATGCGGCCGGCACGGTTCCCCTCGATGCCGAGTAATTGCTGACGCCGCCATTGCTTTTTGCCGCGTCGCGGCGTCGCTTGCGGCGTCTTACGATTTGCGCCAAAGGCCTCGAATGGCTAAGGTCTGAACTCGTTTTTCCTGCATCCGTAGGATGTCATGTCTGACACTACTCCTCACACGCCACTTCTGGACCAGATCAAATCTCCGGAAGATCTTCGCCGCCTGAGCGATCGCGATCTGCGCCAGCTTGCCGATGAATTGCGTCTTGAAATGATCGACGCCGTGTCTGTGACCGGCGGCCATCTCGGGGCGGGCCTCGGCGTCGTAGAGCTCACCGTGGCCATCCACCGGGTCTTCAACACGCCGCGCGACAAGCTGATCTGGGATGTGGGGCATCAATGCTATCCGCATAAGATCCTGACGGGTCGGCGCGACCGTATCCGCACTCTTCGCCAGGGCGGCGGTCTCTCCGGTTTCACCAAGCGGGCGGAATCTGCTTACGATCCGTTCGGCGCCGGGCATTCCTCGACCTCGATCTCCGCCGGCCTCGGCATGGCCGTGGCGCGCGATCTGCAGGACGAGGATTTCAACGTCATCTGCGTCATCGGCGACGGGGCGATGTCGGCCGGCATGGCCTACGAGGCGATGAACCAGGCGGGGCATCTCGGCTCCCGGCTGGTCGTCATCCTCAACGACAACGACATGTCGATCGCTCCGCCGAGCGGGGCGATGAGCGCTTATCTCGCGCGTCTCGTCTCCGGTCAGGCCTATCTGTCTCTGCGCGACGCGGCCAAGCAGCTCGCCAAGCGGCTTCCGCTGGCCGATCTCCTGCACGAAAAAGGCCGGCGCGCGGAAGAATATGCCCGCGGTTTCTGGACCGGCGGCACGCTCTTCGAAGAGCTCGGCTTCTATTATGTCGGCCCGATCGACGGCCACAATCTGAACCATCTCCTGCCGGTCCTGCGCAATGTGCGCGACGGGCACAAGGGGCCGGTTCTGGTCCATGTCGTGACCCGCAAGGGCAAGGGATATGGCCCGGCGGAAGCCTCCGCCGACAAATATCACGGCGTCTCGCGCTTCAACGTCATCACCGGCGAACAGGCCAAGGGTCGCTCCAACGCCCCGTCCTACACGAAGGTTTTCGCGACGAGCCTCGTTCAGGAGGCGAAGGAAGACGACAAGATCGTGGCGGTGACGGCGGCAATGCCGGCCGGCACGGGTCTCGACATTTTCCAATCGGAGTTTCCCGAGCGCACCTTCGATGTCGGCATCGCCGAGCAGCATGCCGTGACGTTTGCGGCCGGGCTCGCCGCTGACGGCATGAAGCCTTTTGCGGCGATCTATTCCACCTTCATGCAGCGCGCCTACGATCAGGTCGTCCACGACGTGGCGATCCAGAACCTGCCCGTGCGTCTCGCCATGGACCGCGCCGGTCTCGTCGGCGCAGACGGGCCGACGCATGCCGGTGCTTATGACGTCGCCTATATGTCGTGTCTTCCGAACATGGTGGTGATGGCGGCCGGCGATGAGGCCGAGCTCCGCAATATGGTGCGCACCGCCGTCGCCTATGACGAGGGCCCGATGGCCTTCCGTTATCCGCGCGGCGAGGGACGTGGCGTGGAGATGCCTGAGCGCGGCGAAATCCTCGAGATCGGTCGCGGCCGTATCCTCAAGGAAGGCACCAAGGTTGCGATTCTGTCGCTCGGCGGACGGCTGGTGGAGGCTCTCTCGGCGGCCGAGACGCTGGAGCGCAGCGGTCTTTCGACGACGGTGGCCGATGCCCGCTTCGTCAAACCGCTCGACACCGATCTCGTGCTGCGGCTGCACCGCGAGCATGAGGTCGTGGTGACGATCGAGGAGGGATCGGACGGTGGCTTCGGCAGCCGTGTGCTCTCCTTCCTCGCCAATGCCGGTAAGCTGGAGGAGGGAGCGCGGATCCGCACCATGACGCTCCCCGACCGCTTCATCGACCACGACAAGCCCGAAGTGATGTACGCGGCCTGCGAGCTCGACGCGAATGCGATCGTGGCGCGTGTCTTCCACGCGCTTGGCCGCGACGTGCCGGAGGCGGCCCGCGCCTGACGAAAAAGGCCCGGCGGAAAGGCCGGGCCTCGCTTCTATCCAGAATCGGCGAGACAGGCGCGGCGGAGAGATCGCCGCGCCCTTTTGTCGTGCGCCCTTACTGCTGGGCCTGCTCGTCGTCGATCACCATGCAGCCGACCCGGCTGCCGGCATCGCCCGAAGGCTGGCTTTCGTAATCGTCGGCCCCGGCATGGATCATCAGGGCAGAGCCGTCGTCATCCATCAGCGGCGCGTCGCCGTCGTGGAAGCGCACGCGCGTGTTGAACACGTCGAGTTTCGTTGCCTGGCCGTCGACGACCTGGAAGTTCGGCATATCGCCGGCATGCATGCCGCCTTCTGTCATGATGCCGTGCTTGGCGTCGGTCGGGTTGTAATGGCCGCCGGACTTCTTGAAGTCGGGTGCGTCCGAACAATCGCCGGTTTCGTGGAAATGCAGGGCATGCACGCCGGGCTCGAGCGCACCCTCGTTGATGACTAGCTGCAGGAGCACACCGTTGGGCGTATCCGTCAGATGTGCCTCCCCGATCGTCCCGTCCTTGCCGGTGATCGATCCCGAATAGGTGCTGTCTTGTGAGCCGTTCTGTGCGAGGGCCGGGGCCATTGCGGTACTTGCCATGAGGGCGCAGGCGGCGACGGCGAGAAGTCGCATATCGGGTCTCCCTTTGGGGTTTCGTCCTGGGCTGTCCAACACGATCTCCGGCGCGAAGTTCCGCAAGGCGTCGGTGTCTGCCGAAAAGATCGAAGCTCCTGGCCCATGTGGCGGCCCCTACGTGCCCTCACCCAGACTGGACTCGGCGCCGGAGAGTTGTGCGGCGACGGCTGCCTTGTCGATGACGGACCAGACATTCCGGATCCGTCCGTTCTCGACTTCGTAGAAGACATTCTCGCTGAACTGCACGCGCTTGCCGTTCACCGGCAGGTCGAACAGTGTTCCGGCCGGCGTGCAGTCGAACCACAGCCGGCTTGCGATCATCGGGGGTTCGCAAACGAGACGCTCGATTTTGAAATAGAGATCAGGGATCGATCTGTGGTCTTCCACGAGCATGGCCTCGTACCCATGCAGACCGAGCGACTTGCCGTTATAGTGGACATCGCGGCTGACGTAGAGGTGAAGATCCTCCCAATCCTGCCGGTTCAGGCAGTCGATATAGGCGCGATAAAAGGCGGCAATTTCCTGCAGGTCCATGCGCATCCCTCGCGAAACTGGGGTCTTCGTATCTGTCTTCGCGCGGTCGGCCGGCCACCACATGTCGCTTTTGTCCCGCGATGAAAGGCGCCCACGACACGACGCCCCACGGATCGTTGCGAGGCTATGAGCTTGGAGCTCTGTGCGTCGCGGCCATCGCCTGACCGAGGCGAAGGGGAGCGAGGCGATCTCATATTATGATTTGAATATACACCGATGGGTTGCAATTTTGTTGGCGTTCCTACAGCCAGAAAATGAGGATGAAAGAACCGGATCTCGCTCCAGGCGGCGGCTTTGTGTCCGATAGGCAGCCGCTTCCGAATTTGAGAAGATTCCCGTAATGGGCGAGGTTCCGGATGCGGCTCTGGGTTTCACTGCTGATTGCGTGCATTCTGACTGCGCTTGCACTGCTTTTCATGATATTCGGCGGCCACCCCGACGAACCCTATACGCTGCTCGCTCATGAGCTTGTGCTCGCTGATTTCGTTTTCCATTGAAGCTTTCTCGTTTGTCGCCAGGCCGGCCTTCGCCAAAGCGGGCGCCAGCTGGCCAGTCGTCATGAGGACGGCCGGATGAGCGCGCGTCTTCGTCTTGATGAAGCGGTCGTCGCGGCCGGACTTTTGCCAAGCCGCGCCCGTGCCCGCGACGCGATCCGCCGGGGGACGGTGACGGTGAACGGCGAGACGGCGCTGAAGCCCGCAACTCCGGTGACGGCGGATGCGGCCCTGGCGATCGGCGATCCCGCTGCCGCCTATGTGTCGCGCGCGGCCATGAAGCTGAAGGCCGGGCTCGATGCTTTCCGCTTCGAGCCCGAAGGCCGGACGGTCCTTGATCTCGGCGCGTCGACCGGCGGCTTCACGCAGCTCCTTCTGGAAAGAGGCGCAAAGCATGTCGTCGCCATCGATGTCGGCCACGGCCAGATGCATGAAAGCCTTGCGGACGACCCGCGCGTGCAGCTCGTCGAAGGGGTCAACGCCCGCAATCTTTCAGAGGCGCATCTCGATGGACATTCCGTGCAGGCGATAACCGCCGATCTCTCTTTCATCTCGCTTCGGCTCGCCCTGCCGCCGGCGTTGGAACTCGCCGCGCCCGGGAGCTGGGGTGTCTTTCTGGTCAAGCCGCAATTCGAGCTCGGCCGCGAGGCACTCGGGCGCGGGGGCATCGTCCGCGACCGAAAGGCCGCAGAAGGCGCCGCCGAGGCGCTGAAAGACTGGCTCGATGGACGGCTCGGCTGGCGCGCGGTGGGGCTTTGTCCGGCGCCCTTCACCGGAGGCGACGGCAACCAGGAATTCTGCCTTGGGGCCTGGCGTGAGTGACATCGTAGACATCGACCGGATCGGCCATCGCGGAGATGGCGTCGCGGAGACGCCGGAAGGACCGCTTTTCGTCCCCTACACGCTCGCGGGCGAGCGCGTGCGCGTCGAGCGCCGCGGCCGGCGGGCCGAAGCCGTCGAGATTGTGGAAGCCGCTCCCGACCGGGTCACGGCGCCCTGTCCGCATTTCGGCCCGCGTCTCGGCGCGCAGCAGGGAGGATGCGGCGGCTGTGCGCTGCAGATGCTGCCGATCGAGGAGACGCGCCTCCTGAAGCGTCGCTTCGTCGTCGACGCGCTCGCCAAGAGCGGCCTTGAGACGGAAATCCGCCCGGCCTTCGGCGCACCGCTCGGTGCCAGGCGCCGTGCCGTCTTCTCGGCGACGCTCGGAGGGCGGAAAATCCTCTTCGGCTTTCATGAACGCGGTTCGCGGCGCATCGTCGATCTGACGACATGTCTCGTCGTCCGTCCGACGATCGTCTCCGCCTTGCCGCTTCTGCGTCGCCTGGCGCAGATCCTCGCCCGTCCCAAACGCGAGCTTCGTCTCACCGTTCTGGAGACGCGGTCCGGGCTCGATATCGCAGGCGAGGGGGCAGGCGCCGTGCCGGCCGCCTCGGCAGCGCGCATCGCCGAGCTTCTGGCGGGACAGGGCGTCGCCCGCCTCGTCGTCGACGGCGATATCCTGTTCCAGCTCGAAGAGCCGCAGCTCGAGGTCGGGGGCGTCAACGTTTCACCTCCACCCGGTGCCTTCGTTCAGGCCTGCCGGGAGAGCGAAGCGGCGATGGGGAGGCTCGTTGCGGAACATTGCGCGGGCGCAAAGCGTGTCGCTGATCTGTTCTCCGGGCTCGGGACGTTTTCCTTCATCGCCGGCCGCACGGCGCGGGTGACGGCCGTCGAGGCCGAAGGAGCGGCGCTTGCCGCACTCGCCAATGCCGTGCGCGGCGCCGAGGGGCTGAAGCCGGTGGAGACGCTCGCCCGCGATCTCTTGCGCTTTCCCTTGGCGCCCAACGAGCTGTCCCGCTTCGACGCCGTCATTCTCGATCCGCCCTGGGATGGGGCACGGGCGCAGGCGGAAAGCCTTGCCGCTTCGAAGGTCGCACGCATTGCCTTCGTGTCCTGCAATCCGGCCAGCCTCGCGCGCGATCTGCGCATTCTGGTGGATGGCGGTTATCGATTAAAATCAGTGACTCCGATCGACCAATTCGTCTATTCAGCGGAGACGGAAGCAGTCGCTCTCCTGGAACGCGAATAGCGCTCGACTTCCGCGCTCGCGCACCCCATTTCTGTTTCAGGAGAGGTTTATGGCGTCTGTGTCGATAGAGGATTGGACAAGCGGAATGCGCTATGCGGCGACGCAGGGTGCGCGCGTCGCCTGGTACACCGGCCATGGCCTCGTGATGCGCCGTATGGTGCGCCGGATTGCAGCGCGCCATCCCGAGGCGACGCCGCGTGTCGAGCCGCCTTCCACCCCCGTTCCTTCGATGGGCAAACTGTTGCGGGACGTGGCGGCGCTCCTGGCCCGCGATTATGCCAATGCGCGCGCCGGCCTCTACCCTCTGCCGGACGGCGAAGAGGCGGATTTCCGCCAGCTCGTCGCGACCTCGCGCGCGTTTTTCGCCGATGTGCCGGAGGTCGCGCGCCGCCGCCGCGAGGGCGCTCACCAGGAGATCGGCGCCACCTTCGAAGGTCGCCGGCCGCGCTATTATATGCAGAACTTCCACTTCCAGAGCGGCGGCTGGATGACCGAGGAATCCGCCCGTCTCTACGATATGCAGGTGGAAGTTCTCTTCTCGGGCGCCGCCGGTGCGATGCGCCGTCAGGCGCTCGTGCCGGTCGCCAACGCTCTGAAGGGCCGCGATCAACGCGCCTGTCTGGCCGCCGACATCGCCTGCGGCACCGGCCGGTTCACGGCGGAGCTGCGTGGGGCCTATCCGCGGCTGCCGCTTTTTGCGACCGATCTGTCGGAATCCTACCTGAACGAGACGCGCCGCCATATCGGCCGCGTGGCGACGCTGAGACCGTCCGTCGCGAAGGCCGAAGCGCTGCCGCTCGCCGATGCGAGCCTCGACGTCGCGACCGCCATCTATCTCTTCCACGAACTGCCGCCGAAAGTGCGCCGCCAGGTGGCGGAAGAGATCTCCCGCGTGATGAAGCCGGGCGGCACCTTCGTTCTGGTCGATTCGCTGCAGACGGGCGACGCGCCGGATTATGACGGGATTCTGGAAGTCTTCCCGCAGCTCTTCCACGAGCCCTATTACCAGGGCTATCTCAAGGAAGATCTGGCGCGCATTTTCGCGCCGCACGGGCTCGTCCTCAAGGAAAGCCGCAACGCCTTCTTCTCGAAGGTCATGGAGTTTCGTAAGGAACGGCCTAGCTGATGCGGCGTGTTTCGATCCTGTTCCTGGCGTTTCTCTGTTTCATCGTCGGCGTCGCCTTCATCGCGACACCGATCCCCCTCGGCGCGCCGCTTTTTGCGCTGTCGCTCGTTCTGATCGTGGCCTCGAGCCGCTCGGCCACCCGCCTCGTCACGGGTGTGCGCATCCGCGCGCCGCTTTTCGATCGCGGCGTCGGCTTTCTGGAGCGTCGCGCCGGGCGCCTCGGGCGTATTCTCAGGAAAACGAGCCCGCGGCGCTATCCCCGCAGGCCCGTCGTCTGAGACCCGAAACGTCGGCCGATACCTCAGCCGTCGAGAATTTCCGTATCTTCGATCTCGATGCCGAAGCCTTTGAGGCCGACATAATGGCGCTCGCGCGTCGCGAGCAGCCGGATCGAGTGCACGCCGAGATCACGCAGGATCTGTGCGCCGAGGCCGACTTCCCGCCAGGCTTCCTTGCGGCCTTCCGCCGAAGCGTGGGCCTCGCCGCTCTCGATGTCGCGCATGCGCCGTGACTGCCGTGCGACGCCGACGGAACCGTCGCGCAGATAGACGATGACACCGCGGCCGCGCTTGGCGAAATCCTGCATCACGTCGTCGAGCATCTTTTTGGTGCCGAAGACGTCGTCGAGGACGGATTCCAGATGCAGGCGAACCGGAACTCCCTTCCCGTCGCGGATATCGCCGAAGACGACCGCGAGATGATCCATGGGATCGAGCGGGGTGACGAAGCTGTAGGCCGTGGCCGGGCCGGCAGGCGTGGAGATCTTTTGTTCGGTGACGCGCTCGATGAGCTTCTCGTTGCGCTGCCGCCAGGCGATGAGGTCGGCAACGGAGACGCGCACGAGATTGTGCTTTTCGGCGAAAGCCCGAACTTCCTCGCCGCGCGCCACGGTGCCGTCGTCATTGACGAGCTCGGAGAGGACGCCGACGGGCGGCAGGCCTGCGAGCTTGCAGAGATCGACACAGGCTTCCGTGTGGCCGGAGCGGACGAGAACGCCGCCGTCGCGTGCAAGAAGCGGGAACACATGGCCCGGACGCACGAAATCGGCGGCGCCGGTATTGGCGTTGGCGAGGGCCCGCACGGTCGCCGTGCGCTCTTCCGCCGAGATGCCGGTGGTGAGGCCGTGACGGAAATCGACGGAAACGGTGAAGGCGGTGTTGAGCGGCGCGTCGTTGGCGCTCACCATCGGATCGAGGCGCAGCCGTTCCGCCATGTCGCGCGGCAGCGGCGCACAGACGATGCCGCTCGTATGGCGGATGATGAAGGCCATCTTCTCCGCCGTGCAATGGACCGCGGCGACGAAGAGATCGCCTTCGTTCTCGCGGTCATCGTCATCGGTGACGACGACAATTTCGCCGCGTTCGAAGGCGCGTATCGCCTCCGCGACTTTTCCAACCTGTTCGCTCATATCTATATCTGACTGCCGCTTTGGGCTCTTTGCCTGAGATAATGGTCGGCAAGGACGAGCGCCATCATGGCCTCGCCCACCGGCACAGCACGGATGCCGACACAGGGATCGTGCCGGCCTTTGGTGAAGACGTCGACCTCTTCGCCCGTTGCCGTCACGCTCGGCACCGGCGTCAGGATGGAAGAGGTGGGTTTGACGGCGAAGCGCACGACCACCGGCTGTCCGGTGGAAATGCCGCCCAGAACGCCGCCCGCATTGTTGGACAGAAAACGCGGCCGCCCGTCATTGCCGGCGCGCATCGGATCGGCGTTTTCCTCGCCGCGAATGCGCGCCGCTTCGAAACCGTTGCCGATTTCGACGCCCTTCACCGCGTTGATCGACATCATCGCCGAAGCGAGATCCTGGTCGAGCTTGCCGTAGATCGGGGCGCCGATGCCGGCCGGCACGCCTTCAGCCACGACCTCCACGATCGCCCCGACCGAGGAGCCGGACTTGCGGATCTCGTCGAGATGGGCGGCCCATTTTTCGGCCGCTTCCGCATCGGGCGAGAAGAAGGGATTGTTGGCGGTCTCCGCCCAGTCGAAGCGGTCGCGGTCGATCGCGATGCCACCGAGCTCAACGAGCGCGCCGCGGATCGTGACGTTCGGCAGGATTTTTCGGGCGATCGCTCCGGCTGCGACCCGCATCGCCGTTTCGCGGGCCGAGGACCGGCCCCCGCCGCGATAATCGCGCACACCGTATTTGACGTCGTAGGTGTAATCGGCGTGGCCCGGCCGGTAGCGGTCGCGAATTTCGGAATAATCGCGTGAGCGCTGATCGACGTTTTCGATGAGGAGCGAAATCGGCGTGCCGGTGGTGACGGGCCCACCGGTGCGATCGTCCTCGAAGACGCCGGAGAGGATCTTGACCTGATCCGGTTCCTGCCGCTGCGTCGTGAACCGTGATTGTCCCGGCCGCCGGCGGTCGAGCTCGGCCTGGATTTCCGCTTCCGTGATCGGAATTCCCGGCGGGCAGCCATCGACGACGCAGCCGATCGCTTTGCCGTGGCTTTCGCCCCAGGTGGTGATGCGGAAAAGCTGACCGAAGGAATTGTGAGACATCTGCGCTTCTTGGCGCCCCGGCTGGACAGGGCCGTTTCTAGAAGGTTTTGGCGGCCGATAGAAGGGTCTGCGACCTCAGATTACAAGCGCTTTGCCGTCGAAGATGGCGATGATCCGGTCGTGCGGAATGAAGAATTGCGGCACGGAGGCCGACGGCATGCCCGAAAGGAGATGGAGCGCTACCCGCGTGATGCCGCCATGCGCCACGATCACCTGGCGGCCCTGGCGCGTCTTGAACCATTCGCCGAACCGCTCGGCGAGCATGGCGTAGCTCTCGCCCTCCGGAGGCACGTAATTCCATTTGTCGCGCTTGCGGGTCGCAACGGCTTCCGGATCCGCCTCGCGAAGCTCTTTGAGCGTGCGCGCCTCCCATGCCCCGAAGCAGACTTCCTTGAGCGGATCGTGGGTGACGAAAGGCTGGTCGGGCCTGCCGGCATTTTCCAGAATGATGCGCATCGTTTCCTGCGCGCGTCCGAGCGGCGAGGCGACGAACTGCCAGTCATGCTCGCCGAGAAGCGAAGGCAGCACCCGGCCGTTGCGCCGCGCCTGTTCGCGGCCGACGGCATTGATCGGAACTTCCCGCGCGCCCTGAAAGCGGCCTTCCAGGTTCCAGTCCGTCTGGCCGTGGCGAATGAGCAGAAGGACATCTCTCATAGCCGAGCTCGCAGTCGCAATCCGCCCATGGCACCCTCTTTCATGATATCTCGCCTGAACCGGAAAAGGGCGGCCGGTCGGCCCCCTGTTGAGATGCTGGTTTCGCCGGTTTGTTCCACGACTCGTGTCTGTTCCACAAGCCGCCTAAAGTTCTGTTTGTGCAGATGTCGCCCGGAAATCGCTTCCACAACCTTTTGCAATTCGGTGAGAGTGAAGGAATCGGCAATGAGCTCGAAAATGAGCGGCCGGTATTTCAGCTTGCCGCGCAGGCGCCCGATGGCCGTGGCGAGGATGCGGCGGTGGTCGAAGCGCATGGGTCGGCCGAGACGCGGCAGATCTTCCCATAAGGCGGCACTCTGGCGCCCGTCGCGCCCGGCCTCCGGCACCAGCCCAGCCTCATAAAGGAGTTCGTAGCGCTCCAGGACGCGTTCCTCGTCCCAGGGGAGGCCGTCCCAGCCGAAAGCGATCTTCACCCGCTCCTGGCGTGCAAGCGGCCGATCCGGCCGTTCCGCCGCGGGCGCCATCGCACACCACCGCTTCAGCAAGGGTTCGATCGCGGCATCGAGAATGGCAGGCCGGCCCTGGCGCCAATCCTCCCAGGGAAAATAGGCGTACCACGGGCGCCACTGGGCTCCGGATTCGCGCAACGCCGTTTCATCGTCTTCCAGGCGGCGGGTGAGCGCCAGATAGCCGACGGTCATCACATGTGGGCCGATATCGCCGCGCCTTGCATGGCGCCCGCGATCGCCGAATGTGTAAAGCTGCTCCACATAGCCGAGCTTGAGGCGCGTCTGCTCCTCCACCCAGGCGCGCAGCCCGATCTCCATGGTGCGATGCTCGACCGGGTCGAAAGGTCCGAAGGGCAGTCCGTCCTCGCCCTCCGCTTCCCCCGGCCGCACGACGAGGATGAGCGGCGTCAGCCGGTCGACGGCCACGATGGCGGCGTTGAGGCCGACTTCGATGCGCGCGCCGCCCTCGGCCCCCGTCTCGGAGGCGGGAGCGAGCGAATGCTCATTCGTCGATGGCGAGGGAGAAGACATTGCCTTCAAACGCGTTGGCGCCGCGGCCGATCGCTTCGATCGCCGCAATCATGCGTCCGTCCCGCTTCAGATAGGCGTCGGCGAGGGCGACGAGACGGCGGTTGGGTGTCGCCTGCGGCGAACGCTGGCGCAGGCGTCTCGCGACGAGATCTTCGCTCACATCCGGACGCAGCGCGCAAAAGGCGATGAAGGCGCCAGCGGTGGAGCGGCTGATGCCCGCCCAGCAATGCACGACGAGCGGCGTCGTCCGATCCCAGGCTTCCACGAAATCGAGAAAGCGCCGGATATGTTCTTGGGCCGGCAGGGTCATGCCCTGCATGGCTTCGGAAATGTCGTTGAAGCCGAGAAAGAGGTGGTTGTCCTGCGGCACGCTTTCCGGGCGCGGCACCTCGGTGCCGGCATTGATCAAGGTGGCGATGTGGCGGGCGCCACTCTGTTCGACGGTCGCCGCAAGCTTCGACAGCGGGCAGACGTAGATTTCCGGCATTTTCTCAGGCGGTCCTTGCGCGCGGCAGGGTCTCGGTCAGGGCCTCGATCTCGGCAAAACGGGCCAGGAAGCGGCGCTCTGCTTCGGTGGCGGGCCAGGGATCGAGGAGGTTCTCGTCCGGATTGAGAGACGGATCGCCAAAAAAGCGCCGCGCCTCTTTCTCCTGGAACCCCGCAAGGCGCGTCGCCTCCCAATAGGCAGCCGTTTGATCGGCCTTCTTGATCATGCGGTGAAGCTTCGGCTCGACATCGGCGGCAAGGGCGAAGCGCAGATGGATGGCATGCTGCAGACGCCGCTCCACGCCCTTGTAGTCTTCGCCCAGCACCGCCTTGAAGGGCGAGATCATGTCGCCGATGACATATTCCGGCGCGTCGTGGAGGAGAGCGAAAAGACGCTCCTCCGCGGTGATCTCGGGTTTCAACTCGGCCAGCAGAGCCTCCACCAGAAGCGAATGCTGCGCCACCGAATAGGCATGGTCGCCCCGCGTCTGGCCGTTCCAGCGCGCGACGCGCGCAAGCCCATGCGCGATGTCGCCGAGTTCCACGTCGAGCGGCGAGGGGTCGAGAAGATCGAGCCGGCGGCCCGACAGCATCCGCTGCCAGGCGCGTGCAGGGGCGTTTGCCCGGTCAGCCATTGTTCGAAGTCCCGCCGGTCTCTGTCCCCGTTCCAGTGGACGGCCAGGAATAGGTCGCCCATTCGGGCAGTTTCGCCGTCACGGTGATGCGGCCGGCCGAGACGGGGAGATCCTGCTCCAGGGCCTCGGCGAGCCGGTCGAGGCGGACAAGGCCGATGCCTTTGCCATTGGCAGACGAGCCGAAGCGACCGATGGCCCGTTCGCCGGCCATGATCTCCGCACCGGTTTCGGGGAGGGGACTGCCGTCTTCGACCGCCTCGATCGCAATGATGCGCCGCCGGGCCGTGCCGCGATGCTGCATGCGTGAGACGACCTCCTGCCCGACATAGCAGCCCTTCTGGAAGGACACGCCGTGAAGGCTGTCCATCGCCGCATCGTGGGGAAAGGTATCGCCGAAGACGAAATCGATGCCGCCTTCGGGGATGCCGCAGGCGATGCGGTGGGCATGATAGGCGGCAAGATCGGCATCGGCAGAGACGCTGTCTGGCGCGGCGACGAAGCGGCGTCCGAGCGCGGCCAGTCTTGGATCCGCCGGCACCTCGGATGCTGCATCGCCGTCACTCCACTGGGCAAAGACGGCGAGGTCGTCTGCGCGAGACAACTCGACCTTGGCGCGCAGACGGTAAAGCGTCATCCGCTTGACGAAATTTTCCGCCTCCTCGGACCGGAGATCGACGAGAAAATCTTCGCCCCGGCGATGGATGAGGAAGTCGAAGAGAATTTTGCCCTGCGGTGACAGGAGCGCGCCATAGGCGATGCCCGCGCTCTCCACCTCGTCCATCGAAGAGGTGACGAGATTGTGCAGGAGGTTGTGCGCGTCCGGCCCTTTCACCAGGACCACGGCTCTGTCGGTCAAACGTGCAAGCGGCATGATCAAATCCTCGACACTCAGCTAAGGCGTATGCGGTGCGGGGGCAATCCTGCTTGCGTTCAAAGCCGGCAATTGGCAAGCAGCGAGCATGGCTCAGAACTTCGATCTTCTCGTCCGTGGCGCGATCCTCATCAACCACGACGGCATCGGCCCGCGCGACATTGGCGTGAAGGGCGGTCGCATCGCCGCTCTCGGCGACCTTTCCGGCGCCGACGCCGGCGAGGTCATCGACGCAACCGGTCTGCACATTCTACCGGGCGTCATCGACACGCAGGTGCATTTCCGCGAACCGGGCGCCGAACACAAGGAGGATCTGGAAACGGGTTCCCGTGCGGCGGTACTCGGCGGCGTCACCGCCGTCTTCGAAATGCCCAACACCAAGCCTTTGACGACCTCCGCGGAAATGCTGGCCGACAAGCTTGCCCGGGCGCACGGGCGCATGCATTGCGACCACGCCTTCTGGGTTGGCGGCACCCATGCCAATGCGAAGGATGTGGCCGAGTTGGAGCGTCTGCCGGGCGCGGCCGGCATCAAGGTCTTCATGGGCTCCTCGACCGGCGATCTTCTCGTGGCCGACGACGAGGGCGTCGAGGCGATCTTGAGGAACACCCGCCGCCGTGCCGCCTTCCACAGCGAAGACGAGATGCGGCTGAAGGCGCGGCTCGACGAGCGGCGCGAGAACGACCCGTCGAGCCATCCCGTCTGGCGTGATGTGGAGGCGGCGCTTTCCTCCACCCGCAGGCTCGTTGCGATCGCCAGGCGCACCGGCGCGGCGATCCATATCCTGCATGTCTCCACGGCCGAGGAGATGGCCTTTCTCGCCGCGCATAAGGATGTCGCCTCGATCGAGGTGACGCCGCACCATCTGACGCTGTCGGCGGAGGAATATGGCCGTCTCGGCACGCTCTTGCAGATGAACCCGCCGGTGCGCGGGGCGGAACATCGTGCGGCGCTGTGGAAGGGTGTGGAAAATGGCACGGCCGACATTCTGGGCTCCGACCATGCCCCGCACACTCTGGAGGAAAAGGCTGCGGTCTATCCGGCCTCGCCCTCGGGCATGCCGGGTGTACAGACGCTTCTGCCGGTCATGCTCGACCATGCCGCAAAGGGGCGGCTTTCGCTTCTGCGCTTGATGGACATGACGAGTGCCGGTCCGGCGCGGCTCTTCGGCATTCGTGGCAAGGGCCGCGTCGCGGTGGGCTACGACGCCGATTTGACCCTCGTCGATCTGAAGCGGGAGACGACGATCACCAACGCGTCGATGGGCTCGCGGTCCAACTGGACGCCCTATGACGGCAAGACGATCACGGGTGCCCCGGTCGGAACGATCATCCGCGGCAGGCGGGTGATGTGGGAGGGCGAGATCACCACGGCCTCGATGGGCGAGCCGGTGCGGTTCTGGGCTTCGGCTTGAGGCGTCACACGAACCCAAATTCTTTCAAGGCGTTCTTAACTCCGTTTCGTGAGCTTTCTCTGCAAATGCAACGGATCTGCTAAGGAGTGGATAACCACCAGCGGGAGCTCTCGCATTGATTCCTGATCAGGAGATGCCGGCAGGCCGTGTGCGCGGCTTCCTGGCGCTTGCCCGCAATGTCCTCGCCAACAGCGATGAACGGGCTCGCGCGCGCCGCGCCTCTCTGATCGCTCTTGCCCTGCGTGTCGCGAACGCCGTTCTCGCTTACGGAACCCAGGTCGTTCTGGCGCGCCTGATGGGGCAGTTCGAATACGGCATCTTCGCCTTCACCTGGGTCTGGCTTCTCGTCTTCGGCGCGATCAGCACATTGGGCTTCGGCGATTCGCCAGTGCGCTATGTGGCGGCTTTGCGCGAGACCGGCGAGGACGATCAACTCCGCGGATTTCTGCGCTTTGCGGGGATAGCGTCGTTTGCGGCACCCGTCATCTTCGCGGTGCTCTTCGCCCTCGGCGTCTATTTTGCCGGGTCGTGGATCGAGAATGCCTACGTCTATCCGCTTTTATTGATGGCGGTGGCGATGCCCTTCGGCTGCTTCCAGGCCTATCTGGAAGATGTCGGGCGCGCCTATTTCTGGACGATGCCGGCCTTGTTCCCGGTCTATATCCTGCGCCACTCGCTCATTCTCGTGTATATGGTGGCGGCCGTGGCGCTCGGCTTCGAAGCGAGCGCCGTGACGGCCTTTGCCTGCACCATTCTGGCGATGGCGACGGCGACCATCTGGCAATCCTACCAGATCCTCGGCCGTCTCAAGAAAACGGTCCCGCCCGGCCCACGCGCCTACCGGCCGAAGGAATGGTTCATCGGCTCCGCGCCGTTCGCCGTCTTGCAGGGGATGTTCCACCTCTTCGCCTATATGGCGGTGATCGTGCTCTCCTTCTTCGTGAGCCCGGCGCAGATCGGCATCTATTTCGCGGCGACGCGGATCGTGCAGGTGGTGGCCTTCATCCCCTATGCGGCCTCCGTCGGCTCGGCGCATCTCTTCTCCGCGAGCCATGCGGCAGGCGATCAGGCGCGGCTGACGACGCTGACACGCGAAGTGAGCCTCGTGACCTTCGTGGCCTCGACGGGTGTCACGGTCCTCGTCGTCACCACGGGCCTGTGGCTCCTGCAGCTCTTCGGTGACGGCTTCGAGGCGGGCTACAACGTCCTCCTCATCCTCTCCATCGGCATGGTGGCGCGGGCGATCTTCGGGCCGGCCGAGGACATCCTCAACATGACCGGCTTCAGCCACCTCTCGGCCACGACCTATGTGGTGATGGTGGTGATCAACGGCGTGCTCAACGTCGCCCTGATCATTCCTTTCGGGATCACCGGGGCCGCGATCGCGACGACGCTTGCGCTCTCCATCCGCTCCATCTGGCTCGCATGGGCCGTGCGCCAGAGGCTCGGCCTCGATACCAGCATCGTCGGCGCCTGGGCGCTCCTTGCCGAGACGGTCGGGCGTTGGCGCAAAGGCAAGGCGGCAAACCCCGCACAATAGGTCCGGCGGGGCTTCCTTATTCTCGCGCCGGGGCTCAGTCGCCCGCCAGGAAGAAATGCCAGCGCCCGTCCGGGCTGATGCCGAGACGGAAGAAGATGTAGGCGCCGTAGGACTGGATATCCTGCCAGTCGCCGGCCGTGATCAGCGTGAAGAGCTGCACCATCTGCTGCGGCGAGAGCCGGTCGAGCGGGTAGCGCGCGAAATACGGCCAGAGATACATCGCATTGGGGCTGTCGCGATCGACATAGAGGAAATCGCTCTCCAGGATTTCCAGCATGATGGCGAGCATCTCCCGGCCTTCCGGATCGCCGGACAGAGATTTGAGATATTCGATCGGATCGCCGACATTGTCGAAGCCGAAGGCCGGCGCCGGATCCTGCGCCTCGATCAGGGGTCTGAGCCGCTCGATATCGCCGGAGAGCGCCGCCTCGTGCAGCGCTTCCCAGGTCTTGCGCACGGGCTCCGGCATCGCCTGCTCGCCCTTCAGGACATCGAGATATTCCGGCACGGCCTTGCCGGGCTCGGCCGCCGCCTGCGGATCTCGAGGCGCGGCCTCTCTCGGCGCTTCGCGCGTCTGACCGGTTTCCGGCTCCGGCTCGCCTTCCTCCTCCGATGGGCCCTCGGCCGGTGTGGCGGGTGCCGGTGTCGCCTGATCGTCAGAGGCGGCCGGCGGAGCGTTCTCCGGGGCGGCGCCGTCTTGCGCAAAGGCGGCTGTGCCGAGCCCAAGGCAGAATACCGTCGCGATCGCGGCAACGCCCCCAAACCTCCGAGCTTTCCGGGCCACGGATCGCTCCGATCGATGGTTTCTCTGTGTCGATGCGGCCAAGGCCCTGACGGCGCCCGCTGCGGCTGTGTCGGTCATCTCGACCAATCCCCCTTTTTGCCCATCGCGAATATCTGCCGGATTCGATGGCGAGAGCGAGGCAGCTCGCAAATTCCGGCAAGACGCCCCGCCAGTTTCCGTCTCCCGGCTGCCGCCTTCACTGCCCGTAGCGGGTGCGGATATCGGAGGCGATCTCCGCGCTTTCCTTCAGATAGCGGGCGATGCTCGCCTCGGCCGCCGGCGTGCAGGTCTCATAGACGGCGTTGTAGGTTTCAAAGCCGTGGTTGAAGCGCCCGATGAGGCGCGCCTTGCGCTCCGGGCCCGGCGCCTCGGCGGCGAGCATCGCCTCCATATCGGCCTTCCAGGCGGGCCCGTCTTCCGCCCCGCAGAGATTGCGCAGGAAATAGAGGGCGCCCAGAAGTTCCGACAGGCGCAGAAGCTTCGGTTCGTAGATCGGGGGCGGCGGTTCGGAGGATTTCTGCGAAGCCGCAGCGTCGCCGCCTTCCTGCGCAGCGGCCTTCCCGACGAAGCCGATGCAAGGCTGGCCGACCCCGAGAGAGGTCAAAATCACGAGGATCAGAAGAAAAGAAAGACGCCGCATCCTTGCGATCATGCGCCGGGGTCTTTCTCTCTTCAAGACGATGCCAGGGCACATGCCCCGTCCTCCTTATGTGCGGCGCCTGCGGCGATGGCGTGTGCGATGAATGCGATCGCGCCGGGCGTGAGAGGCAGCCCTCCGACCTCCTCGAAGGGCACGAAGAGCGCGCGGTCGACGTCGTCACCAGCCGCGGGTTCGCCGCCGCAATGATGGCCGGTGAAGACTTCGAGGCGTTTCGATGGGGTGCCGCCCGTCTCATGGCGTCCGAGCGAGACGAGGGGGCCGGCCGGAAGTCCCGTCTCCTCCATCAGCTCGCGGCGTGCCGCTGCTTCTGCTGTTTCGCCGGGCTCCACATGGCCGCCGGGGAAGCTCCAGATGGCGCTGAAGGGCGGTTTGCTGCGGCGGACCAGGAGGACGGCCGTGCGCTTGAGAAGCACGACGCTCGCGCCATCGACAGGATCCGTGGCCGGTCGTTCTGAACTCGTGCCCGGCTTTGTCATCCGCTCTCCCTTTTGCCGCATGGCGCTGATACACAGAGCCTATGTGCGGACGCTTCGTTCTGGCCATGCCGGCCGACGTCATCAAGGAGCTTTTCAACCTCGCCGTTTTCGACGAGCGTCTCCTGCCGCCCCGCTACAACATCGCCCCGACGCAGCCGATCGTCGTCATCCGCCAGGGCTTCGACGGCGTCGAAGGCGTCCCCATGCGCTGGGGTTTCCTGCCGTCCTGGGTCAAGGACACGACGCGCTTTCCGCTCCTCATCAATGCGCGGGCGGAGGATATCCGCGAAAAGCCGGCGTTTCGCAACGCCATTCGCAGGCGCCGCTGCCTCGTCCCGGCCTCTGGGTTCTACGAATGGCAGGCGCGCGGCAAAGGCCCGAAGCAACCCTATTGGATCGCGCCCAAGGCGGGCGGGCCGGTCGCCTTCGCCGGGATCTGGGAAACCTGGATCGGCACGGACGGAAGCGAGATCGACACCGCCGCCATCATCACGGTCGCGGCCGAAGCGCCGCTCGACGAGGTGCATCATCGGCGCCCGGCGATGATCGCGCCGGAGAATTTTGCGCTGTGGCTTTCGGGCGAGGAGACGACCGATGCGGCCTTGTCGATCCTCACCGATCTCGGGGCGGAGACATTGCAGGCGACACCGGTCTCGCGACGGGTCAACCGTGTCGCCGACGACGATCCGGGTCTGATCGAGCCGGTGTCGGAGGAAGAGGAGGCGCCACCGGCAAGGCCGGTGCAGCAGCGGTTGCTTTAATCGGCTTGTGGCTTTTCCGCCGACGGGATTTCTTTCTGCATGCAGATGCGGTCCTGGGCGTGGAAGCCGAGCGCTTCGTAAAAGCCTTTGGCGACTTCGTTATCACCACGGATGAGCAGGTTGAGCTTCCAGATGCCTTTTGCCGCAAGCCATGCCTCGGCCGCCGCCATCATCTCCCGGCCGAAACCCTGGCCACGCCAATCGGGGTCGGTCGCGACGTAATAGACGGCGCCACGATGCCCGTCATGGCCGACCATCACTGAGGCGACGAGGTGATCGTCCTCAGGCCGGCGCCCGACGAGGATCGTGCTCGCCGGTGCGGCAAGGGCGAAGCGGATATCCTGGCGTGGGTCGTTCCAGGGGCGGGTCAGGCCGGCGCGCTCGAAAAGGGCGACAAGCGCGTCCTCGTCTTTGCCCCCAATATCGCCGCTGTCGAACTCAGCGATCGAAAGCGACGTCACAGCATGCGTCCCGGGTTCAGGATGCCGTTCGGATCGAAGGCCGTCTTGATCCGGCGCATGAGGTCGAGCTCGATCCCGCTTTTGACCTCCGCGAGGAGTTTGCGTTTCAGCCGTCCGATACCGTGCTCGGCGGAGATCGAGCCGGACAGCTCTCCGACGATGCCGTGAACGACCGTATTCACCTCGTCCCAGCGGGCGAGGAATTCCTCACGGTCGGCGCCGACGGGCTGGCTCACATTGTAATGGATGTTGCCGTCGCCGAGATGGCCGAAGGGCAGGGGGCGCGCGCCGGGCACGGCCTCTATGACGGCCGCCGACGCACGCTTCAAGAATTCGGGGATCTTGGCGACCGGCACGGAGACGTCGTGCTTGATGGAGCCGCCTTCCTTCTTCTGCACTTCGCTCATCGTGTGGCGGATGTGCCAGAACTCGGCCGCCTGGGCGAGGGAGGCTGCCGGGGCGCCATCGAGCACTTCCTCCGCCTCGAACGCGGCTTCGAGCGTCGTCTCCATCAGCTCGCTCGCCTCCGCCTCGCTGCGACCGGAGGAAATCTCGACGAGGCAGTACCATGGATAGGGGGCCTCAAGCGGATCGCGCGTGCCCTCCTGGTGCCTGAGCACGAAATCGATCCCGAGGCGCGGCATCAGCTCAAAGCCGGTGAGAGCCGAGCCGGCTGTCTGCGAAAACCGGCGAAACAGTGTGAGGGCGGTCTCAGGATCTTCGACCGCGAGAAAGGCGACGGCGCGGCCCTTGGGAGCGGGAAAGAGCCTGAGGGACGCCGCCGTGATGACGCCGAGCGTGCCTTCCGATCCGATGAAAAGCTGTTTCAGATCGTAGCCGGTATTGTCTTTCCTGAGGCGGCGCAGCCCGTTCCAGATGGTGCCGTCGGCCATGACCACCTCGAGGCCGAGCACGAGATCGCGGGTATTGCCGTAGGCGAGTACGCCCGTGCCGCCGGCATTGGTGGCGATGTTGCCGCCGATGCGACAGGAGCCCTGTGCGCCGAGCGACAGAGGAAAGAACAGACCCGCTTCGGCCGCG
The DNA here is from genome assembly GCF_021462425.1 of Afifella sp. H1R. Classification (NCBI taxonomy): domain Bacteria; kingdom Pseudomonadati; phylum Pseudomonadota; class Alphaproteobacteria; order Hyphomicrobiales; family Afifellaceae; genus Afifella; species Afifella sp. H1R. The sequence continues at coordinate 81,053 of NZ_JAKEDY010000002.1, read as the reverse complement.
GCCTTCTGGATCTCTTCCAAGACGACACCCGCCTCGGCGACGAGGGTTGCCCCGTCGCGGTCGACGTCGCGAATCGCTTTCAGTCTTTCGAGCGTCAGAACGACTTCGCGACCGCTTTCGTCCGGAACCTGGGCCCCTACGAGCCCGGTATTGCCGCCCTGCGGCACGATCGGCACGCCGGTCTCGTTGGCAAAGCGCAGGATGCCTGCGACTTCATCGGGCGACGCCGGCCGGACGACAGCCGCCGGCACGCCGAAATAGAGATCGCGCCATTCCACACAATAAGGCCGTGTTTCCTCAGGCCTGGTGAGGACATGCGTCTCGCCGACGATGGCAGATAGGGCCGAGACGACGGCCTGTTGGGTCGGGGTGTCGTTCATCGCAGCGACATTAGCAGCTGGCGTCAGGAGGTGAAGCCCTGCTTGCGGCACTCAGAATCCCGTGCCATTACGGCAGCGTTCATGGGGCGCCGGGCGTCGCGAAGGGCAAAGCAAACGGAAGAAATATGACCGCAGCAAACGGCATCATGGCGGGTAAACGTGGACTGATCCTCGGAATCGCCAACAATCGATCCATTGCATGGGGCATCGCCAAGGCAGCGCGCGACGCCGGGGCGCAGCTTGCGCTCACCTATCAGGGCGACGCTCTGAAGAAGCGTGTGGAACCGCTTGCCAAAGAGCTCGACGCGCTGGTGGTCGGCCATTGCGACGTGACGGACGGCGCGACGATGGACGCCATTTTCGAGACGATCCGCGAAGAATGGGGTGGCCTCGATTTTCTCGTCCATGCGGTTGCCTATTCCGACAAGGACGAGCTCGACGGCCGCTATCTCGACACGACCGAGGCGAACTTCAACAAATCGCTCTACGTCTCCTGCTACTCGCTGACGGCGCTGGCGCAGCGCGCCGAGAAGCTGATGACGAATGGCGGCTCGATCCTGACGCTCACCTATTACGGGGCGGAAAAGGTGATGCCGCATTACAACGTCATGGGCGTGGCCAAGGCGGCGCTCGAGGCGAGCGTGCGCTATCTGGCCGTCGATCTCGGCCCGTCCGGCATTCGCGTCAACGCGATCTCCGCCGGCCCGATCAAGACGCTGGCCGCCTCCGCCATCGGCGATTTCCGCTACATCTTGAAGTGGAACGAGTGCAACGCCCCGCTCCGCCGCACCGTCACACCGGACGATGTCGGCCAGTCGGCGCTTTACCTCCTCTCCGATATGGGACGTGCGGTCACCGGCGAAGTGCATCATGTCGATGCCGGCTATCACGTCGTCGGCATGAAGGCGGTCGACGCGCCGGACATCACGACGGTCCTGAAGGAATAGCCGAAAGCGCGATCGCGGCGGGCGTCACGGGCGGATGAGCGCATCCACCCGGTAATGTGCCCGGGCTTTGTGCCACACAGGCACAAGCTGCCGCTCGAGAGTTTTCCGCAAGACTCCGTGCGCGAGAGCCGGATGCACCGCCGCGTCCGAAAAAGGCCGCACATGGTGCACGAGGACGATGCGCCCGCCGCGCGCAAGGCGGGCCGGAAGCTCCGCGGCCAGTCGGCGAAGGGCTCTTTCACTGAGATAATAGGCGATCTCCGAGGCGACGATGAGGTCGAATTCGCCCCTCGGCAGATCGTGCGGCAACACCGCCTTGCGGAAGCTGACGGAGGCGAGGTCGGCACAGTCTCGTCTCGCTTCGGCAAGCGCCGTCGGCGAGGCGTCGAGCGCGAGAAGCCGGAGCGTGAGAGGGGCGAGCGCCCGGCTCGTCACGCCGATGGCGCAGCCGAGCTCCAGCCCGCGGGCATAAGGCCCGCTGCCGGCCGCAGCGACGAGATCGCGGCGCTTCATTTCTTCAAAGGATGAGCTTCGATAGCGCCAGGGGTCGATGTCGTGGCGGAATTTCGCTTCAAACCCGTCCGGATCGATTGCAGCGCGCGGCGTCATTCGTACCTCAGTCGCAACGGATGTCGCGAGGAGGTTTCCCGAGGACGAAGCGTTCTTCGGTAAGCGCCTCGCCCACGGCCGTGAGCGCGCCGTCGGGATTGGGCTGTCGGAGATAGGTTCTGAGATCGCGGTCGAGCCGCTCCAGCGGGTGCGGCTGCATCAGCCCCGCCGCGCCGACAGCACGCTCCGCTGTCGCGAGCACCTCCATGGCGAGCCTTTCGATGGCAAGGCGCATGGCATTGGCGGTGGCGATCGCCTGCGCCTGTTCGGCGTCCGCGGGCGTCCCGAGGCAACCCCGGCACCAGGCCGCGGCCGCGCGGGCGAACCAGCCGTAGCCGCCCTCGATCGCAAGCGCCATCTCGCCGAGCCTGTGCGTCTGATAGGGGTTATCCGCGCGTCCCGTGCGTGTCAGGTGCGCGCGGGCGGCATCGAGAACGGCATGCGCTCCGCCGAGCTGAACGGCAGCAAAGCGGATGGCGCCGGCGGAAAACCAGGGCTGGCGCACATAATCGCCTGGCCGGCCGAGAAACCATTCCGGTGCGACCTCGACGCCCGAGAAATCGACGACGTGACTGCCGGAAGCCTTCATGCCGAGCGGCCGCCACCAGTTGCGATCGACCGGCCTGTCACCGACCGGCACGATCAGCATTTGCCGGCCTCCCGGCTCTTCGACCGTGACGATGGCGTGCGAGAGACCATCGACGCCCGAGGCGAAGTTCTTGGCGCCGACGAATGCACCATCTTCGAGCGTGAGCGGCTGGCCCGGCGCGTCCGTGTTCCAGACGCCGAAGATGCGACCGCGTCTCGCCTCTGCCTGGTAATGGCTCTCTTGCGCCTTGGAGCCGAACAGCGCGATGAGCTGCAGCGCGTTCACATGGCCTTCGAAGATGCGCCCGACATTGAGATCGCCGCGCCCGACGGCGGCAAGCAGATAAAGGAGATCCTCCATCCGCTCCGCCGACAGAAGCGGCCCGGAGAGGAGACCCGCCTCGGCGAGGATGGCGAAACCCTCCGCCGGAAACGAGCCTGCCGCGTCGTGGCGGGCCGCTTCGGCGCCGATTTTGGTTGCGAGTGTGCCAAGATCGAGCGGTTCGGACTGATCGGGCGCGCGCTCAGGCCGCGAAGCTGTTTGCAGCATGGTTCAGTCGCTCCTCAAGGTAGGACAGTGCCTCTTCGACCGGCATGGTGCGCGGCGCGTCCGGCTCGTCGCCGGCCAGCCTTTCGATCAGCGCAAGAGGTGGTTCGGCCGCCGAAACCGGCAGGTTGGAAAGCGTCTGCTCCGTCGAAGCGTTCCGCCAGGTGCCGTCGGCAGCTGCGAGGTCCCGCAGGCGGCGACGAAGCCGGAAGCGCGCCTCGGCACGTTCCGGCGCTTCCACAAGCAGAGGCCGGTGGGCTTCTTCCTCCTCAAGCCAGGCGGCAATGCAATCGGCCATGCCGCCCTTCGCGCGGCCTTCAAGACGCGCCGAGACGATGACTTCCACTTCCGGCGCATGCCTGAGCCGGGCGCCCTGCGCTCGGGCGCGGCTGACGAGCGCGAGGTCTTCGCGGTGGGGCACAGCGGGGAGACCTCCGAGGTCGCGATAGAGCTCCGTCCGCAGTGCGAGACTGGCGCCTGTATGGTCCGAGTGGCGCGGCCAGGGATCGTAGGGCAGGGGATCGATCAGGGCTGCGAGACGGTCGAGAAGTTCCTGGTAGCGGGCGACGAGCCGGGCGCGCCGCATGAAGCCGGGGCCGAGCCTTCGTTCTTCCTCCTCGTCGCCCACGAGGTGGCCGGCGACGATATCGGCACCCTTGCGCAGCGCGATCAGATTGGCGAGCACCCAATCGGGGGCGGGCCTCGCGTCGGCATCGGTCGTCAGGATGACGGTGGCACCGCTGGCTGCGGCCTCTTCCATCGCCATGCGGCGGGCAATGCCGACATGGTTGTCGCTGCCCGTGAGCGTCACTTCGATGAGCCTGAGCGCGATGTGCGGGGCGCTCGCCGCGGCCGCGCGTGCGACGGCGGCCGAGGCGTCTGTGCAATTGTTGCAGACGATGACGACGGGCAGACGGTGCCCGCCGGCAAGCCAGGTCTGCCGGGCGAGAGCTCCGATCAGCTGTGGCAGGCGTTCTTCTTCATTGCGGGCGGGAACCGCCACAACCGGGTGGAACGAGGGCAATTTTGGGCCTCACGGAAGACACGACGCCTCCCACAACACATGAGGCCCAATTTGGTTACCGCTCGTTAGCTGGCTACGACGCGATATTGACCACGAGCCGGCCGCGCACCTTGCCGGCGAGGAGGTCGGACGTCGCCTGCTCGATATCGGAAAATGCGATTTCGCGTGTGATCGAGGTGAGCTTCTCGCGGTCGAGATCGCTCGCAATCCGCTGCCAGGCGAGTTCGCGGATCGCTTTCGGAGCCATCACCGAATCGATGCCGAGAAGCGAGACGCCGCGCAGGATGAACGGTGCGACGGAGGCTGGGAGATCCATGCCGCCGGCAAGGCCGCAGCAGGCGACGGCCCCGCCGTACTTCGTCTGCGCGAGCACATTGGCGAGGGTCACGGAGCCGACAGCATCGACGCCGCCGACCCAGCGCTCCTTGCCGAGAGGCTTGCCGGGTTCGGAGAGCTCCTTGCGGTCGATGATCTCGGAGGCGCCGAGGCTCTTCAGATAATCGGCCTCTTCGCTGCGCCCGGTCGAGGCGATCACGTGATAGCCGAGTTTGCCGAGAAGAGCGGTCGCAACGGAGCCGACCCCACCGGTGGCGCCTGTGACGACGACTGGACCGCGATCCGGGGTGATCTGATGGCGCTCAAGGGCAATGACGCACAGCATCGCCGTATAGCCGGCCGTGCCGACCGACATCGCCTCTGCCGCCGAGAGCGTCTCGGGTTGGCGGATGAGCCAGTCGGCCTTCACCCGCGCCATCCCGGCATAGGCGCCATAATGCGTTTCACCCAGGCCGAAACCGTTCAGGATCACACGGTCGCCGGGCTTGAAGGCGCCGGTATCGCAGGAGACGACCTCGCCTGCGAGATCGATGCCCGGGATCATCGGCCAGCGCCGAATGACCGGACCCTTGCCGGTGACGGCGAGCGCATCTTTGTAGTTCACCGTCGAATGCGTGACGCGGACGAGCGTGTCGCCTTCCATGAGGTCGTCGGTCGTCAGATCGACATGCGATAGAGACTGCTTCTTGTCCTCGTCCCGATCGATCAGGATGGCTTTGAAGGTTTCGGCCATGGGGGGATCTCCCTGTTGTCGCGGTCACGTTGCGCAGATGAGGCCGCCGCGCAAGGGGACAAGAGGGAGGCAGGTTTTCGCTGTCCGATCAGCTTGCCGTCACGAGGCAAAACGCGGCTCGGCCGCCTGCTCGCGGATCGGCCAGTGCACGATGGCCGCAAACAGCCCGAGCCCCACGCCGAGCCACCAGACTTCGTCGTAGGAGCCGGTCTTGTCGTAGAGATAGCCACCGAGCCAGACGCCGAGGAAGGAGCCGACCTGGTGGGAGAGGAAGACGATCCCGCCCAAAAGACCGAGATGGCGCGTGCCGAACATGATGGCGACGAGCGCATTGGTGGGCGGCACCGTCGACAGCCACAAGAGCCCGATCACCACGGAGAAGATGACCACCGAAGCGGGGCTGGGCGGTGCCAAGAGGAAGATCGTGATGGCGAGTGAGCGCGCGAGATAGATCAGCGCGAGGAAGATCGGCTTCGAGTGGCGCTCGCCGATGGCGCCGGAGGCGATCGAGCCGATGATGTTGAAGAAGCCGATCAGGCTGATCGCGATCACCGCCCAGCGCGGCGACAGGCCGAGATCGGCGATATAGGCCGGAAAATGCGCGGTGATGAAGGCGACCTGGAAGCCGCAGACGAAGAAGCCGCAGAACAGAAGCACGAAGCTGCGGTGGCGCAGGGCCTGGGTGAGGGCTTCGGCGACGCTCTGCTCGGTCTCTCCCGGCTTGAGCTGATGGCGCGGCTGGCCGCGCAGGGGGATCGCGGCAAGTGGAATGAGTGCCATCAAGATGGCGAGACCGATCAGGGCGTCCGACCAGCCGAGCGCATCGATCATCGCCTGCGAAATCGGTGCGAAGGCGAACATGCCGAAAGAGCCGGCGGCGGTCGCCAGACCAAAGACGAAGGAGCGCCGTTCCGGCGGCACGCGGCGGGCAAGGGCTGCCATGACGACGCCGAAGGAGCCGGCTGCAACCGCAAGACCGACGAGCACGCCGCCGCCGATATGAAGCCAGAAGGGCGCCGGCGAATAGGCCATGACGACGAGGCCGGCAGCGTAAAGGAGAGCGCTCGCGACGAGCACCCGCGCCGTGCCGAAGCGGTCCGCCATCGCCCCGAAGAAAGGCTGGCCGAGGCCCCAGGCAATGTTCTGGATCGCCATCGCGAGCCCGAAGGTGGTGCGGTCCCAACCCCGGTCCGTGAGAAGCGGGATCTGGAAGAAGCCCATGGCCGAGCGCGGCCCGAAGGTGAGAAGCGCCACCGTGCAACCGGCAAGGATGATCGCCCATGGCAGGGCGGCATGTCCGGTGCCGGACACCAGATTGCCTGAGCCGGCAGATTGACCGCGCATCGTCATGAGGCCTATCCCGCAAAGAAAGCGAGGATAGCCTGAGACTTTCCGCCGCGGAAAACGAAAAGACCTTATCTTGCTTTTGAGAGATTCTGAATTGGAGTTGGGATGAACAAAGAGGATATCGCCAAGTCGCTGGCTGCGGCGCGGGTGTCGGGAGAATATGCAGCCGTTGATATCACGGCCATCGATCAGGCCGAGGCTGCTGAAGATATCCTGGCTGCCGCCGGTGTGTTCTATGGCGGGCGCCGGATCGGCTACAAGGTCGGGTCAACGAGCGAGGCGGCGCAGAAGGCGACCGGTGCGCCAGGCCCGTGGTTTGCGCCCATGGTCGAGAGCGATCTCAGCCGCGACGGCACCACCCTCGTTTGGAAGAAGCACTACCGAGGCGTCGAATGCGAGTTCGCCTTCCGCATTGGCGAGACCTATCCGGTGTTTGATACCAAGCCCAATCCGGCGAGCCTGCGCCAGGCGGTTGCGGCCTGTCATCTCGCGCTGGAAGTCGCGGGCCGCCGCACGGAAGGTGAGGGCCTGACGCGCTATCCGGCGGTTCTTGCGGATTTCGGTGCCCATTGTGCCTTCGTGTTGGGTCCGCAGGTGAAGGACTGGGAAAACCACGATCTTGCCGAGGTGGCTGTCTCGGGGCTCCGCGATGGCGTCGTTACGAACAAGGGCTCGGGGGCAGCCGTCATGGGTGGGCCGCTCAATTCGCTTCTCTGGCTGACCGAACGGCTCGCCGAGCGGGGTCTGCAGCTTCAGGAAGGCGATTGGGTGCTGACCGGAACGACCATGGGCATTGTGGTGCCGGAACCCGGCTCCACGGTGACCGGCGATTTCGGTGAACTCGGCAAAGTGAGCGTCAATTTCGCCCGCGAGAGCTGAGCGGAAGAGCGCACACGCAAAGAGACCTTTTAGAATCGGGGCTGGCTCTGTCGTCTGTCGGCAGGGCTACCCAAACGGCTCTCAGAAATCTGGCTCTTAAAAAAAATCGGTGGGGGCGGAACGAAGCCGGCGGCACGACGTTGATAGGTTGGATCAGCTCCAGCCGCCGCCATAGGTTCGATAGAAGATGTGGCGGCCGATCCTGTCGGTGCGCTTCATGCTGCTCGCCCAGCGGGGGCGGACATAGGTGGCATGGTAGTGGGTGGAATCGCCCACTTCCTCGAGCCATGCTTTTCCCTCGGTCACATCGAGCGCGACCTGCTTGGCGCGCTCATAGGCCGAGGGCGATCGGATTCGGTCGCGAATCCCGTCGCAGGCAAATGAGAATTGGCAGCGATTGCGCCAGTTCTTGTTCTGATAGACGACGCCACAGATCGTGTTCGGATAGGCCGGGTTCTTCACCCGATTGAGAATCACCTGAGCGACGGCGATCTGGCCGAGCTTGCTCTCGCCGCGGGCCTCGAAATAGACGCCGCGCGACAGGCAGGCCTGTTCCTTTTCGCTTTTGACACTTTCCGGCAGCGTGTTGAGCATCCAGGCATGCTCCGGCTTGGTGCGGTGGCGACCACGCATCCAGTCCCAGAGCGACGGTGTTTCTTCCGGCTTCACGCGCGGCGTGCCGAGATCGCCAAGCTGACCCGTCGCGGGGGCCGAGCCGATGACGGCGTCGAACGGTGCATCGAGGCCGTCTCCGGTGGGAGCATAAGCCACGAGCGCGGCGTCGGCGGGAATGCTGTCCCTGCGCGCGAGCAAGATGCCGTTGTCCTGCGTGGTCGTCTCGTGCTTCTGCATGAAGTGGGAGTAGGCGACCATCAGCCCCGCCATATCCTCATCGGACGCATTGGCGAACGCGACCTTCGGCAGATCCTGGCCGTCGCGCGAAGAGAAGATGTCGTCCATGTTCCAAAGCTGGCCGGCGGCCGGCAGCTTGTCGGATTTGCGCGCGACCGGCGAGCGCGTCATCAAGAGATCGCCCTTGCGGTCGCGATTGACGGTTTCGGTGGTGAGCGGCCCTTCCGGGCTCGGAACGGCGACTTCCGCACCCTTGCCGAGCGCCGGCACCGGGATGGTGCGGGCATCGCCCAGGCCGGATCCGGGTGTGAGCGATGCGTTCTGAATGTTGCCGACGGACATCGCCTCAAGACGGGTCTGCCAGCGCTGGTCGGGCAGATCGCCCGAAATCATGGCCGCAGCATCCTGATAGGCAATTGGCGACGTCGCGGCGACCAGGGCGCCCAGACCGAGCAGTCCCGCTGTCGATGCGGAACGCCAAGTCCTTCCTACGCCGCGCCATACTGCCATGAAGAAACCTCTTTGTCGGGCACAAGCGTTTTCGCCGCGCGAATCGCTCGCGTTCCGCTCCCGTCCTCACGAACGAGAAAAACAAATCGCGGTTTACAACCGGTTAATCGGGTCGCTCCACTTGGCAGCCGACCCGTCTGCCCGACGATCCCCCCTTTGCCCCAGAGGTCCATCCGACGAGGCTGCCGTATCGCGTCGGAATGGGGCAAGAAGTTGACAATTCCTTGCCCCAGCCTTGCATGCGGAAAGAAGATTCAGCTTGTTGCTTTTTTGCCAAGGGCCGCCTGGGCGGCGGCGAGCCGTGCAACCGGGACGCGATAAGGAGAGCACGACACGTAGTCGAGACCCGCTTCTTCGCAGAAACGGATTGAGGCGGGATCGCCGCCATGCTCGCCACAAATGCCGAGTTTGAGATCCGGCTTCGTCACGCGCCCTTCCTTGACGGCGAGCGCAATCAGCGCCCCCACGCCCTCGGTGTCGAGGGTGATGAACGGATCCTTCTCGATCAGCCCGATCTCCTGATAATGGCCGAGGAAGGAGGCCGCATCGTCACGCGAAATGCCGTAGGTCGTCTGCGTCAGATCGTTGGTGCCGAAGGAGAAGAACTGCGCGCTCTGGGCGATCTCCCGCGCCCGGATGGCGGCGCGCGGCAGCTCGATCATGGTGCCCACCGTATAGGTGATCTTGATCTCGCTGGCGGCGTTCACCTCTTCGGCCGTGCGGTCGATGACCTCCTTCACCTTGTCGAGTTCCGGCAGCATGCCGACGAGCGGCACCATGATCTCCGGGATCACAGGTTCGCCGGTCTGATGGGCGGCATCGCGAGCCGCCTCCAGAATGGCGCGGGTCTGCATTTCCGTGATCTCCGGATGCAGGAGCAGGAGCCGGCAGCCGCGGCTGCCGAGCATCGGATTGGCTTCCGTCAATTCGATGATGCGCTCGCGCAGGCGGGACGGTTCCGTGCCGATCGCCGCTGCAACCTCTTCGATCTCTTTTTCGCCTTTGGGCAGGAATTCGTGCAGGGGCGGATCGAGGAGGCGGATGGTCACCGGCAGGCCGCGCATCGTCTTGAAGAGCTCGAAGAAATCGTGGCGCTGCAGCGGCAGAAGCTTGGCAAGCGCGGCGCGCCGCGCCTCCCGGTCTTCCGCGACGATCATCTCGCGCATGGCGATGATGCGGTCGTCCTGGAAGAAGGTATGCTCGGTGCGGCACAGGCCGATGCCTTCCGCCCCGAAATCGCGCGCCGCACGCGCATCTTCCGGTGTTTCGGCATTTGCCCGCACGCCGAGGCGGCGGGCCTGATCGGCCCATTTCATCAAGGTGGCGAAGTCGCCGGAGACTTCCGGCTGCAGCATCGCGACGGCACCCTCCATCACCTCTCCGGTGGAGCCGTCGATGGTGATGACGTCGCCTTCCTTATAGACCTTGCCGAGCACCATCATGGTGCCGGCCTTGTGGTCGATCTTGAGCGAGCCGGCGCCGCAGACGCAGGGTTTGCCCATGCCGCGGGCGACGACGGCCGCATGGCTCGTCATGCCGCCGCGCGAGGTCAGGATGCCGCGCGAGGACACCATGCCCTGAATGTCTTCCGGGCTCGTTTCCATGCGCACCAGGATGACCTGATGGCCTTCTTTGGTGAGGAGGTCGGCCTTGTCCGGCGTGAACACGATCTCGCCGCTGGCAGCCCCCGGCGAGGCGGGCAGGCCGCGCGCGATGACGTTGCGTTCAGCCTTGGGATCGAGCGTGGGATGCAAGAGCTGGTCGAGCGATGTCGGCTCGATGCGCATCACCGCCTCTTCCTGGGTGATCAGACCTTCCTCGGCCATGCCGGTGGCGATCTTGAGGGCCGCATGGGTGGTGCGCTTGCCGTTGCGGGTCTGCAGCATCCACAACGTCCCGCGTTCGATCGTGAACTCCATGTCCTGCATATCGCGGTAATGGCGTTCCAAGCGGTCCGCATGCGCGCAGAATTCCTTGAAGGATTCCGGCATCAGCGTTTCGAGCGACGGGGCATCGCTGCCGGCCTGAACACGGGCCTTTTCCGTCAGATACTGGGGGGTGCGGATGCCGGCGACGACATCTTCGCCCTGCGCATTGACGAGGAACTCGCCATAGAGCGCCTTCTCACCCGTCGACGGATCGCGCGTGAACGCCACGCCTGTCGCCGAGGTGTCGCCCATATTGCCGAACACCATCGCCTGGACGTTGACGGCGGTGCCCCAGCTCTCCGGGATGTCGTGCAGTTTGCGATAGGTGATGGCGCGGTTGTTCATCCAGGAGGAGAAAACGGCGCTGATCGCACCCCACAACTGATCCTGCGGATCCTGCGGGAAGGGGCCTTCGTTGACCTCGATGACGAGAGCCTTGAAGCGCTCGATCACCACCTGCCAGTCTTCCGCGGAAAGCTGCGTGTCGGTTTCGAAGCCGCGGGCCTCGCGCTCCTGCTCGAGGATCGCCTCGAAATCGTGATGTTCGACGCCGAGGACGACGTCCGAGTACATCTGAATGAAGCGGCGATAGGAATCGTAGGCGAAACGCGGATCGGCACTTTCGGCGAGCGCCTGAACGCTCTCGTCGTTGAGGCCGAGATTGAGGACCGTGTCCATCATGCCCGGCATGGAGCTGCGCGCCCCCGAGCGCACCGACAGAAGCAGTGGCATCGGTGCGCCGCCGAGGGTCTTGCCCTGCAGCTTCTCAAGCTTCGCCAGCGCTTCGGCGACCTGTTCGTGCAGGCCTTCCGGCATCTGCCGGCCATTGGCGTAGAACCAGTTGCAGGCTTCGGTGGAGATGGTGAAGCCCGGCGGCACCGGCAGGCCGAGATTGGCCATCTCTGCAAGATTGGCGCCTTTGCCACCGAGAAGATTGCGCATGTCGCGCGAGCCCTCGGCGCTTCCGCCGCCGAAGGAATATACCCACTTCGTCATCGTGCCTCCGGAAACCTGGTCGATTTACACGTTGTCCCACACCGGCTGTAAAACGTTCAGCCGGTCCGCACAACGCAGGCTTCGGGGCATCTGTTGCGCGAAGAACGCTTCATTCCCTTAGGGAAGCAGACCGCCAAAAAACGATTTCGTCAGGCCAACAAGTGCTTTAGAGCGCAATATCGAGGCCGAGATCCAGTATCGGAGCCGAATGCGTTATAAAACCGGTGGAGATATAGTCGACGCCGGTTTCCGCGATCGCCCCGACCGTGGCGAGCGTGATGCCGCCGGAGGCTTCCAAGGTGGCGCGACCGCGCGTCATCGCCACTGCTTCGCGCAGTGTCGGCGGACCCATATTGTCGAGGAGGATGACGTCGGGCCCTTCTTCCAGGGCCTCTTCAAGCTGTTTGAGCGTGTCCACCTCGACCTCGATCCGGACCAGATGTCCGGCGAATTCCTGAGCGCTGCGAATGGCTTCTCTGACCCCTCCGGCAACTGCGATGTGGTTGTCCTTGATGAGGATTGCGTCGTCGAGACCATAGCGGTGGTTTGAGCCGCCGCCGCAGCGAACCGCGTATTTCTGGAAAGACCGCAGGCCCGGATGGGTTTTGCGGGTGCAGGTGATCCGCGCCTTGGTGTGGGCGATGGCGGCTGCAAATTCGGCGGTCGCGGTCGCAACGCCAGAGAGGTGGCAGAGGAAATTGAGCGCCGTGCGCTCGGAAGAGAGGAGCGCGCGGGCATCGACCGAGATCTCTGCGATGATGGCACCGGCTTCGAGCCGGTCGCCATCGGTCGCGCGCGGCTGAAACTCTGCGTCCGGGTCCATCAGAAGGACGGCCTTGCGGGCAAGCGCGAGGCCGGCGAGCGTGCCGGCGGCGCGCGCCCCGATCGTGGCCGTCGCCCGGCGGCCGGCGGGGATCGTTGCCTGCGACGTAATGTCACCCGCGCGCCCGAGATCTTCTTCAAGCGCCGCACGCACGGCTTTCTCGACGATCAGGTCTGGCAGCTCAGGCGAGGTCGGCATGACGGGGTGTCTCCTGGAAAGCGGCGATGGCGCCCTTGGCGATCGCATCGGCCTTGGCGAGCGTGAGAAAGCGCCGATGCGCCTCTTCGGGTTGCGGATGCGGAAAGTCGGAGCGGAAATGCGCGCCGCGGCTTTCTTCGCGGCGAAGGGCGGCCACGGCGATGAGCTTGGCGGCGGTCAATGAGTTGAGGAGACTCGGCTGCCGGGCCGTCGCCCGGATTGCGTCCATTTCGGCGAGTGCCGCTTCAAGTCCCTCGCGGCTGCGCACCACGCCGACCGCGGCATCCATGAGCCGGCGCAAGCGTTCAAGCAGCGCGTCTTCGTTCGGAAGCCCGGCGGCCGTATCGGCCGTCGATTCATCCGACCAGCGCACCATGCGGTGATTGGGCAAAAGCCCCTGCACGTCTTCGGCGATGCGGGCGGCAAAGACGACGGCTTCCAAAAGCGAGTTGGAGGCAAGCCGGTTGGCCCCGTGCGCGCCGGTGGAGGACACCTCGCCACAGGCCCACAAACCATCGAGGGAGCTGCGGCCGAGCCCGTCCACATGGATGCCGCCCATATGGTAGTGGGCGGCCGGCGCGATCGGGATCGGCGTCACGCGCGGATCGATCCCCGCCTCCATGCAGGCGGCAAAGACGGTCGGGAAGCGTTCGGGAAATTCCGCTCCCACGGCCTCGCGGCAATCGAGGAAGGCGCCCCGGCTGGAATGGCGCGCCTGATGCACCCCGCGGGCCACGATATCGCGCGGCGCGAGCTCGCCCGCCTCATGGATGTCGAACATGAAGCGGTGACCGTTGCGGTCGACGATGGCCGCACCTTCGCCCCGGAGCGCCTCCGTGGCGAGCGGGGCCGGATCGCGACCGACATCGACCGCGGTCGGGTGGAACTGCACGAATTCCGCATCCGCCACGAGCGCGCCTGCGCGCGCAGCCATGCCGAGGCCTTCGCCGCGCGCCTCCTGGGGGTTGGTGGTGACGGAGTAGAGATGGCCGATGCCGCCGGAGGCGAGCACGATCGCTCGCGTCGGCAACAGCATGCGCGCCGAAAGCCCTCCGCGCCGGTCGCGGGCAATCAGTCCGGTGACGTAGGAGCCCTCGGCCTTCAGGCTTTCGGCGACGAAACCTTCCAGGACGCGGATCGAGGAGGTCTCGCGCACCGCTCTGATGAGCGCCTGCATGATGGCGGCGCCGGCGCTGTCGCCGCCGACCCTGACCACCCGGCGATGCGAATGCGCCGCCTCGCGGGAGAGCGTGAGTTTGCCCTCGAGGTCGCGATCGAAGGGCACACCATAAGACAGAAGGTCGTGGATGCGGGCGGCGGCCTCTTCCGCCATGCCGCGGGCGATGGCGCCTTCGACGAGGCCGGCGCCGGCCGCGATCGTGTCCGCCACGTGGTTTTCGACCGTGTCGCCCGGGTCCATGGCGGCTGCGATGCCGCCCTGCGCCCAGCCGGAGGACGAGCCTTCACCGATCGGCGCGGCCGTGATGATGGTGACGGGCCGCGGCGCGAGTTTCAGGGCGCAGAAAAGACCGGCGAGGCCGCCGCCGACGATGACGACGTCGTCGATGCCGGCCCAGGATTGCGGCGGGAAGGGGTGTGGGGAAAGGCTCACCTCAGGAAAGCCGCTTCGACATCGGCTGTGCCTTGGCGAAGTCGATCGCCTTTCCGTGTTCGCCCTCATCCGTCCAGCCGGCCGAGCGATAGAAACGGTGCGCCGTCGCCGTACTCGTCAGCCGCGCCTCAACGATACCTTGTTTGCGCATTTCCCCCTCCATATGGGCAAGCATGGCTTTGCTCGCGCCGGAAAAGCGTGCCGCGGGTCTCACGTAGTTGAGAAGGATCTCGGCACCTCTGAAGGCGCCGACGCAGACGATCTCGCCATCCTCCTCGGCCACGAGGAAGGTCGAGGCGGGATCTTTGATCCATCCCGCCACGATGCCGGGCGCCTTGTTGGCCGTCCATCGCTTGATATTGGCGGGGATGCCGCCGTGATCGGCTTCGCAGAGGCCGGTGATGGATGCGATCAAGACGTCGCTCACTGCCTCTGCATCGCCGGGCTTTGCCCTTCTGATGCGCATGCCGAAGCCCTCACGGCAGAACTCAGCTCTTCAGATTGACCATGCGCTCCACCGAGCGGCGAGCCTTTGCCGCCATCATCGGGTCGAGGACGACCTCCTCGCTCATATAGACGAGGGTATCGAGGATCTTCGGCAGCTGGATGCGCTTCATATGCGGGCAGAGATTGCACGGGCGCACGAATTCCACCCCGGGCGCCTCGCTCGCGACATTGTCGGCCATGGAGCATTCGGTCACCATCAGCACCTTGCCGGGGTTTTCCTTCTGCACCCAGCCGATCATCTTGGCCGTCGAGCCGGTGAAATCGGCTTCGGCCAGAACGTCGGGCGGACATTCCGGATGCGCGATGATGCGGATCGACGGATCGGCCTCGCGGTAGGCGCGCAGCTCGTCGCCGGTGAAGCGCTCATGCACCTCGCAGGCGCCGTTCCAGGTGACGATCTTCACATCCGTCTGTGAGGCGACCCAGGCGGCGAGATACTGGTCGGGCAGCATGATCACCTCCTTGGCGCCGAGGCTTTCCACCACTTCCAGCGCATTCGAGGAGGTGCAGCAGATGTCGACCTCTGCCTTCACGTCGGCGGTCGTGTTGACGTAGGCGACGACCGGCACGCCCGGATGGGCCTCGCGCAGGAGCCGCACATCTTCGCCGGTGATGGAGGCGGCGAGCGAGCAGCCGGCATGGCTGTCGGGAATGAGCACCGTCTTTTCCGGGCAGAGGATCTTCGAGGTTTCCGCCATGAAGTGCACGCCGCACTGGACGATGATCTCCGCCTGGGATTTCGCCGCCTCCTGCGCGAGCTGCAGGGAATCGCCGACGATGTCCGCAACGCCGTGATAGATCTCCGGCGTCTGGTAATTGTGGGCGAGGATGATGGCGCCACGCTCCGCCTTCAGGCGGTTGATGTGGTAGACGTAAGGCGCATGCACCGGCCATTCGATCGCCGGGATGACATGGCGAACCTTTTCGTAAATCGGCGCCGTCGCTTCGGCGATCTCCGGCGTGTAGGCGAGATCGGGGTAAGGCTTCACGCCGTAGCGATCCGCCGCCGTGTCGAGCGAAACATTCCCGCCCGTGCCGATTGCGGCCGCTGCGCTGGAACCCTGAACCATACTCGCCCCTCCCGTTTATATGTTTATGCTCAGTTTGAGCATAAGATGCGCCAAACAAAAACCGGCAGTGCCGGATGCGACTCAGATAGGGGCGAAATCAACGCCGTGCAAGGCGGTTGACGCAACGTCGTCATGCACAAAGTGCGCGGCTCGGCGGCCGCCACCGCACGAAAGGCGCGAGAAACCGCCGTTTTCTGCCCATTGCGACGCGGCCATTTCCAAGGCCGCCATTCTTATCCCCGCCTCTCAAACCTCCCGCACACTTCGCGCCGTCGATGAAGTGCGGTGAGGGATTATGCTTCAGGTTGAGCGGGCGCTGCCTGAATTCAAGGCGAACCACTACGCAGCCCGTCTGCAGCTCCGGGCACTCGAGACTGCGCACTCCGTCCGTCGGGAGAATCTCACCAAGAGCTTTGCCGAACCGGCTGCCGCACGGCAGCGCTTTGCGGCGCGCCTCAATGCCGAGATTCACCGCAACGCCGCCATGCTGCGGGCCGCCTTCGTGCGTGCCTACGCCGAGACGCGGCCCGGCGCCCGTCGCACGCCAGGCCGCATCGACCTGCCGGATGTCAGCTGGCTCAAGGACGAGACGCTCGCCGAATGGGATCGCCGTCAGAAGGCCGCCGAGCGCCGGCTGGGCAGCGAGCCAGAGCGGCGTCAGGCCGTTCTTGCGCGCGTCGAAGACACGTTGTTTCGCCGCTTTGCCGGCCGCCTCAACGAGGTGCAGCAGCATGGCCTGGGCATCGATCGCTATGTCTGGCGCTCGCGCGACGATGCCCGCGTCCGGCCCGCACATGCCGAGAACGACGACAAGGTCTTCTTCTGGGAGGAGCCGCCGGAGGAGGGTCATCCGGGCGAGGCCTACAATTGCCGCTGCTGGGCCGAACCGGTCATCGAGCCGATTGCCGATGATGCCGCGCCGCCCGACACCGGCCTGCGCTACCGCCTCAGCCTTGCCGCCGCTGCGGTCGCCGGAGTCGTCGAAGCCGTCCGCGATGCCGTCCTCGACAGCGTTCGCTCGGTCGGCGAAGCCGTCGAAGAGGTGCCGGCGGCGCGCCGGTTGGTCTTTCTGCTACGCCGTGAGGCACGGGGCGAGCTTTCCGATGCTGAGCGTGCCGAGCTCGAAGGCGTGCGCGACGCCGCCCGTGCCAGGGCAGAGACCTTCTTTCGTGACGCTCCGGAGCTCGCAAAGGCGCTCGGCGCCTATCTGCTTGCCCTGCAGAAACGCCCGGGTCTTCTCGAGGACGCCTACCGCCAGGGTCTCGCCACCCGCGAGGAGGTCGAGGCGACCTATCGCGAGCGCGCCTATGTCGACACGCTCGTCCTTCTCAACGTGCCGCCGCCGTTCCTCGCGCTGCGTGCCGGCAAGCTCCTGGGCCTGCGCAATCTGGCTGGCGATGCGAAGGTGTTGGCTGAGGCAATCACGCGGGAAGCCGCTCGCCTTCGCCGCCTCCTTGGCCATGTCGGTCACAACATCGTCGACAATCCGGGCATCGTCTGGGGCCGCGGCATCAAGGAGCAGGGAATTCCCTGGGAGGACGCGCTGGAAGCGACCGGCCAGTTCGGCCAGCGTTTGCCGCAAAACTTCAAGACGATCGATTTTTACGATCCAGTGAAGCGGACAGCGACAAGCGCAAAAACGCTTTATACGCGGGCAGCTGGCTACGTCGAAGATCCTGAGAAGATATACCGCGCACTGCAGCGTTATGTCGATCGTCTGGAATCATTCGATGGCGATCGAAAGAAGGGACTAAGTGTGAAATCTTCAGAAATCGAAGTAAAAAGGATCGAGCTGGCTGTGCCGATGAATACGTCAAGACAGCAAATTGTTCAGATCAGGCGCGCTGTGAGATATGCTGAGCAACATGGCGTGCAACTCAGGGTGACTTTTATCAATGAGCCATGAACGAGCCGTCGCGCAGCTTCGAGCCCGCTTCTCCCGCGATAGGGAGCCTGAGCCTCCGCCACCGAAGCCTCGTAAGCAGGCAACCGTGGAAGCATATCGGGCTTTTACGAGAATCTACTCCCATGCGGTCTATGGCGCAGCCTACCCTGACCCGGCCGGCTACGACCAGATTCATACGGCACGAATGCCCGATAGCGATCTTGGTTACGAAGCGCGGTCTGCCCTGCGTGCAAGTCGTTTCGTTGCGCCAGAGCACCCCGACTGGGACAGTGTAATCCGCATCCCCACAGACGATGAGCTCAGAGAAGAAGAAGAGCGCGACAAAAAACGCGCCGGAGTCCGGAGCCTTCGTGCCCTTTATGCGGGCGCCGGGTCGGTTAGCTTGCGGCTGCGAGACGGCGAGATCACGATCGACGCTGAACGATATCGTGGACACGGCCATTGGGAACCCGTCCCCGGCATCAAGCCGACCATCCTCCCCGAAAGTGTCTCCGACGAGGAACTCGGCGCCGCGATCAATGCGGCGCTGGAGGTGAGCCGGAATGCGTAAGGGGGCCGGGGGGCGGCCTGAGCGGCCGCTCGCAGTGGTGTTGAAGCTTTCCTGCGGCGGGCGAGGGCGCTTCTGGTGATGTACCGAGCGGTTCGCGGCGGCGCTGCGGCCGCCGCCATGTCTTTCGTTCTGCCTGGTGCCCTCAGCCGCCGATCTTGGAAAAATCGGCGACGCCGTGCATCGCCTCGCGGATGCGGTTGAGGAGCTTCAGCCGGTTTTCGCGCAGCTGTGCATCATCCGCATTGACCGTCACATGGTCGAAGAAGGCGTCGACGGCCGGGCGGAGCTCGGCGAGCGAACCCATCGCGCCTGAAAAATCCTCATGCTTCAGATGCTTTTCGACATGCGCCTCGACGCTCTCGATGACGGCGAGAAGCTCGCGCTCGGCCGCTTCGCCCTTCTCGTGAATGAGGGCGTGGTCGGGCTCGCCCGTGTAGCTCTTGCCGTCCTTCTTCTCCTCCGCGCGCAGAATGTTGGCGGCGCGGCGGTAGGAGGTGAGGAGGTTCTGGCCGTCGTCGGAGGCGAGAAGCCCGGCAAGCGCCTCCACGCGGCGCACGATCATGAGAAGATCGTCCTGGCCGGGCAGCGCGAAGACGGCATCGATCAGATCGTGGCGGGCGCCCTGATCGCGCAGATGCACTTTGAGGCGGTCGGCGAAGAAGGCGAGGAGATCGGCAGATGTCGTCTCGTCCAGGCGCTTGGAGAAGAGCGGCAGAAGCGGCAGCCTGAGCCCATTTTCAAGCACGATGCGGATGACGCCGAGGGCGGCACGACGGAGCGCGAACGGATCTTTCGAGCCGGTCGGCTTTTCGTCGATCGCCCAGAAGCCGGTCAGCGTGTCGAGCTTGTCGGCGAGTGCCACCGCCATGGCGACAGGTTCTGTGGGAACGGCATCGCCTGGGCCCTGCGGCTTGTAATGGTCGCGGATCGCATCGGCGACATTGGCAGCCTCGCCCTGCGCTTTGGCGTAATAGCGGCCCATGACGCCCTGAAGCTCCGGGAATTCGCCGACCATGCCGGTCGGCAGATCCGCCTTGGCGAGCTTAGCAGCGCGTTCGGCTTCCTCGGCCTTGGCGTCGACCACCGGGGCGAGCCTGCCGGCAAGCGCCGCGATCCGGGCGACGCGCTCCGCCTGCGTGCCAAGCTTGTCGTGGAAGGTGACGGCCTCGAGTTTTGCCCCCCATTCGCCGAGCGGCGTGGCGAGATCCTGCTCGTAGAAGAAGCGGGCGTCGGACAGGCGGGCAGCGATGACGCGCTCGTTGCCGGCGATGATCTCCTTGCCGCCGTCGCGCGCCTCGATGTTGGACACGAGCAGGAAGCGGTTGGTGAGCGCGCCGTCCGCTCCGCGCAGCACGAAACACTTTTGGTTCTGGCGGATGGTGAGGCGGATGACCTCTCCGGGGATCTCCAGAAAGGCCTCGTCGAAGCGACCCATCAAAACGACGGGCCATTCGACAAGCCCCGCCGTCTCGTCGATGAGCCCGGCATCCTCCACCACCTCGAAGCCCTGCGCGAAGGCGAGGTTCTTGGCTTCCGTGGCGATGATGTTGCGGCGCCGTTCCGGGTCGAGGACGACTTTGGCGGCCTCAAGCTTCGGCACGTAATCGTCGAAGCGACGCACGCGGATGGCATCCGGCGCCATGAAGCGGTGGCCGTAGGTGACGTTGCCGGATTCGATGTCGCCGACCTTGAAGGGGACGATTTCGGGATCTTCCGTCTCCGGGCCGAACATGCACAGGATCGAGCGCAGGGGCCTCACCCAGCGCAGCGAGCCGGTGCCGAGCGCGTCGGCCGCGGCAAAAGCGGAATCCTTCGGCGCGGAGGCCGCTCCCCAGCGCATCGATTTCGGCCAGGGGAAGTTGCGGATCACCTGCGGCAGGAGCTCCGCCACGATCTCTTCGGCGGCCCGGCCGGGCTTTTCGATGACGGCGACATAGAAATCGCCCTTCTTGGGATCGCTTTCGATCTTCGCGTCGTCGATCGAGGCGAGACCGGCAGAGCGCAGGAAGCCTTCGAGAGCCTTTTCCGGTGCGCCGACGCGCGGACCTTTGCGCTCTTCCTTCACGTCGGCGGAGCGTGCCGTCACCCCGTGAACGGTGAGCGCCAGGCGGCGCGGCGTGGCGAAACCCTTGGCGCCCTCATAGGTGAGGCCGGCCTCGACGAGACCGTCGGTCACGAGGCGTTTCAGATCTTCGGCGGCGCGCGCCTGCATGCGCGCGGGAATTTCTTCAGAAAAGAGTTCGATGAGAAGGTCGGGCATGGGATCGGATCAATGGTCATCGCCCGCCGCCGGGGTCGCCGGGGCGGGCTCAGCGGCGTCGTGCGGCCGCGAGGAGAAACTGAAGTCGACGGCTTCGAGATATTGCGGCAGATCCGTGTCGGTCGCCTGGAAGACGACACGCATGATCATGTTGTAGCCGCTGACATATTCCTTCATCCGCTCCAGCATGCGCTGCATGGCGAAATCGTCGAGCGGCACGACGAGACGGCTCATCTTGTCGCGCAGCCGCAGCTCCAGACGCTGGTTCGCGTCGCGCTTGACGATGGCGAGACGGGCCGATCGCTTGACGAGCGGTTCGTCGCCGATGCGGTAGGCGATCTCGCCCAGCGCGTAAGCCGCTTCGCTCTCCATGCGGCCGGAGCGGTTGAAGCGAAAGGTCGCCGTCCAGCTGTCGCAGGAGAAGATCATCGGCACGCGCGTCGGCGAGGTCACTCCCGCCTCTTGCGGCTCGGTCTCGGTTTCAGGCATCTCAGGCGCCTCCGGCCTCGGTCATCAGCCAGGCCTCGCCGCAGGCGATGGCGAGGGAGCGGACCCTCAGGATGTAGTTCTGCCGCTCCGTCGGCGAGATCACGCCGCGGGCATCGAGAAGATTGAAGACGTGGCTCGCCTTGATGCACTGGTCATAGGCGGGAAGCACCATCCGGTGCGGACCGCCGTTGCGCGCCGCCTCGTCCCGCCCGGCCGCGAGCAGCGCTTCGCATTCGCCCTCGGCGTCCTGGAAATGGCGCAGAAGCTTGCCGGTGTCGGCATGCTCGAAATTGTGCCGCGAATATTCCTGCTCCGCCTGCAGAAAGACGTCGCCGTAGGAGACCCGCTCCGCGCCTTCGCGGCCGTTGAAGTTGAGGTCGTAGACGTTGTCGACGCCCTGCACATACATGGCGAGACGCTCAAGCCCGTAGGTGAGCTCACCGGAGACGGGGGCGCAATCGACACCGCAGACCTGCTGAAAATAGGTGAACTGCGAGACTTCCATGCCGTCGCACCAGCATTCCCAGCCGAGCCCCCAGGCCCCGAGCGTCGGGCTTTCCCAATCGTCTTCCACAAAACGGATGTCGTGCACGGAGGCGTCGATGCCGATCGCTTCGAGCGAGCCGAGGTAAAGCGCCTGCAGATCGGGCGGCGACGGCTTCAGGATCACCTGGTACTGGTAATAATGCTGCAGCCGGTTCGGGTTTTTGCCGTAGCGTCCGTCAGTCGGGCGACGCGAGGGCTGCACATAGGCAGCCTTCCACGGCCGCGGACCGAGCGATCGCAGGGTCGTGGCCGGGTGGAAGGTGCCTGCCCCCACCTCCATGTCGTATGGCTGCAGAATGACACAGCCTTTGTCGGCCCAGTAACGCTGCAACGTCAGGATCAAGCCCTGAAAGGAGCGCGTCGGGCTCATATGCGCGGGAACCGCTTCGTTCATCACCGGTAGCTCTTGGAAATAGTGGCCGTTGCCTGCCACGCGGAGGGCGAGGGGTCAAGCTAACCAAACGCCTGGGTGCGCTCGGGCCCATCCTTTCGGCGAGGGAGGGTATCGCTGCTGCTCTCAGCGAGCGAGGGTTGCGCGGACCCACCATTGCGGATGCGCGCGGGCAAGTGTCTCGGCCGCCGTGCCGGCCGCATCGAGCGTCTCGTAAATCGCAAAGCAGGCCGAACCGGAGCCCGACATGCGGGCAAGGTGGCAAGGCGTCTTCGACAGGGCCTCTAGGACCTCTCCGATCGCCGGCTCGAGCGCAATCGCCGGGGCTTCGAGGTCGTTTGTCGTGGTCTTCAGGAAATCTGCGACCGCGCGCGCATCGCCCAGGTTGGCCGGCACCTCTGGGAGAGTGCGTCCGGGCGGCTGCCCGAGGGTCTGAAACACCTTGCCGGTCGAAACCACCCGCGCTGGCCAGACGAGCACGAGTGGCAGAGCCGGCAGGGAAGGCAGAAGCGTAATTTCTTCGCCGATTCCGCGCGCCCGCAGAGCTCTGCCGAAAAGCCCCATCGGGACATCGGCACCAAGCGTCGCCCCGAGCGCGACGAGTTCGTCCATCGACATTCCGACACCCCAAAGCTCCGCGAGAGCCAGAAGCGTGGTCGAGGCATCGGAGGATCCGCCCCCGAGCCCGGCGCCCGCGGGGATCTCTTTGGTGACGGCAATCTGCGCGCCCGTCCTGGCGCCTGACGCCTGCTTCAGCGCTTCGGCGGCGCGCAAGATGAGATTGTCCGCTCCATCCGGGACGATCTCCGCAAACCTGCCGCTTACCTCGAGCGCGAAGTCTTCGGCCGGGGCAAAGCTCAACGCGTCGCCGAGATCGGCAAAGACGGCGAGCGTATCGAGGAGATGATAGCCGTCGTCCCGCTTTCCGGTCACATGGAGAGCGAGATTGATCTTGGCAGGTGCCGTGCGCACGAGGGCGGGAGGGAGGTTTTCGTTCAAAGCTTCTCAGATGTAGCAGCCGGTTGGGGACCGCTCCAGCGCCGGTCGTGAGGCAGAAGAGCGCGATCTTTCATCGACCGAGCGGGCAGAGGAGACGGCTCGTCCGCCTTTCGGCCAATGGCCGGCAAGAAAGCCCTCCGGTCCAGACGAAACTCTCAGCGCGCTCCCGACGCCTGATCGGCAGGACCGCTGAAGGAGATCGGCTTGGCTGCTTTTGTCCGGCTCGAATCCTGTTCCGCTTCGGGTGTCGGCGTGATGCGCGGGGCGCTTTCCACCAGGCGCTCGGCAGCGATCTTGCGGTTGATCACCTCAAGCTCGGGGAGTTTGGCGCCAAGGTCGCGCGCATGGCGCCACTGAAACTGCGCTTCGAGCTTGCGACCGACTTTCCAGTAGGCGTCGCCCAGATGGTCGTTGATCACGGGATCCGCGGTCTCCAGGGAAACGGCGCGTTCCAACTCTTCGACGGCGTCTTCGTAGCGTCCGAGCCGGTAATAGGCCCAGCCGAGACTATCGACGATAAAACCGTCATTGGGCCGGAGATCGACGGCTTTCTGGATCATGCCGAGGGCTTCGTCGAGATGTACGCCCTGATCGACCCAGGAATAGCCGAGGTAATTGAGAACAAGCGGCTGGTCCGGAAACAGTTCGAGGGCTTCCTTGAAGTCCGCTTCCGCCTTCGCCCATTGCTTCGCCCGCTCATAGGCGACGCCCCGGAAATAAAACAGGGTCCAGTTGCCCCGAGCCGGCTCGTCCAGATGCTCGATCGCGCGGCTGTAGATGTCGGCGGCTTCTTCGTACTTTTCTTTCGCGCGCTGCATGTTGCCGTAGGCGATGTAGGCTGCGAGATCGTCGGGGTTTTTCCGGATCGCTTCCTCAAACGCCTTCTTCGCTTCGTCGATCCGATCCTGCTGCGCGAGAACGACGGCGGCTCGCAGAATGCCGACCGGGCGGAAAGGCGATTGCGCCGGGATCTGCTCCAGCACTTGGATTGCCTGATCGCCGAGACCGTTGCTGTCCAGGATATCGCCAAGAGACAGGGCTGCGAGACCGCCGCCGCTGTCGGGATCGATGTAGAGGGCGAGACGCAGATAGACGGCTGAAAGTTCAAAGCCGCCCTCCTGGCCGAGAGCGGTCCCAAGGCCGGAGAAAGCTTCAGCCGCACCCTCGACGGGCGTGTTCACCGCCTGCGTGACCGGCTTGCCGGATTCGATGTCGGCCATCGTGTCGATGGCGAGCGGGTTGCGCGGGGCGCGGTCGAGATACTCTTGCAGGATCTCTTTGGCTTTGTCCTTGTCGCCGGCGCGCGCCAGTTCGCGTGCATAGGCTTCCACGACGCGCACGGAATTGCCGTCCTGCTCGTAGGCCTTCGCGAAACGGGCAAGGGAATCTTCGGTGTTGCCGGCGACGTCGGCCATCAGGCCGGCATGGATGAGCTTGAACGGCTCGTACCAGCTTTCGCCTTCCAGACTGTCGACGAGGGCGATCGCCTCATCCGTTTTGCCTTGGCCCGTCAATGCCCAGGCTTTCAGGAGTGTCGCCGTCAGTGCGGCGAGCGCGCCCTGATCGTTGCCCTGAAGCGTCTTGATCGAGGCTGCGAACTTTTTCTGCTTGAGAAGATCCGCGGTGACGATGAAGCTCGCGATCTGACTGTCGGGCGCTTTCTTGACGAGGATTTTCGCCATAGGCAGCGCCGTTTTCAGATCGCCCTCAGCCGTGGTCAGGACGACGGCGCGCTCCAGCCAGGCCGCGTTGTTCGGATCCGCTTCATAGGCCTGCTGGTAGAACTCCGCGCCATGCGTGACGTCCTTGGTTTCGTCAGCCACCCGCGCGGCGAGAAATATCCCGGCAAGGCTCGTGAGCTCGACCGGATCGTCGTCGCTCTTGGCCGCTGCCATGGCGGGAGCCGCGAAGGCCGCGGCCAGCAGACAGGCCGCAACGAAAGGCCGCAAAGCTGGCACGGTCCGGAAAGATGTCATGCGGGATCTCCAGTTGGGGTCCACGGTCAAACAATTGGCTATCGCCGGCCCCATTAAATAGGCACCGGCAGGCTTGCCGGTACCCTGCCTTGCCCCCGCACTCGCAGAATTCCCAGTCCAGGACTCAATGAACGCGCGCCACGCAAAATTCAACTGCTTCCAGGAGAGCCGCCTTTTCCGGGCTCTCCGGGGCCGGGGCGAGAGCGTCGCGGGCCATCGCGCCGTAATGTTTCGCGCGATCGACCGTGTCGGCGAGCGCCGAGGTCTCGGCGAGACGCGACATGGCGCCTGCTAGAGCCTCGTCGTCGGTCTGGCCTTCCACGAGGGTGCGGCGCCAGAATTCGCGATCCTCCGGCGAGCCACGGCGATAGGCGAGCACGACCGGGAGAGTGAGCTTGCCCTCGCGGAAATCGTCACCGACATTTTTGCCGAGCGCCGGTGTGGCACCGCCGTAATCGAGCGCGTCGTCGATGAGCTGGAAGGCGATGCCGAGATTGGCGCCGAACGAACGGAAGGCCGCGCGGGTGGCGCGGTCGGCACCGGCGACGATCGGGCCGACTTCGGCCGCGGCCTGGAAGAGGGCCGCCGTCTTGCCGCGGATCACCTCGAGATACTCGTCTTCCGTCGTTTCCGTGTTCTTGGCCGTGCCGAGCTGCATCACTTCGCCTTCGGCGATCGTGGCCGAGGCTTCCGAGAGCACGCGCAACGCATCGAGCGAGCCGACATCGACCATCATCTTGAAGGCCTGGCCGAGCAGAAAGTCGCCGACGAGAACGGTCTCTTTGTTGCCCCACAGAAGACGTGCCGTGCGCTTGCCGCGGCGGGTGTCGCTTTCGTCGACGACGTCGTCGTGGAAAAGCGTCGCCGTGTGCATGAATTCGACGGCGGCGGCGAGGCGGACATGGCCGTCGCCCTCATAACCGAGCGCCCGCGCGCAGGCGACGGTCAGCATCGGCCGCATGCGCTTGCCGCCCGAATCGACCAGATAGCGCGCCACCTCCGGTATCAGCGTGACTTGCGATCCGGTCCGCTCTAGGATCAGGCGATTGACCGCATCCATGCCGTCTTGCGTGCATTCCACAAGCGGTTCAAGCGAAGCCGTGCCTGCTTTCCGCTCTCCGAGCGAGAGGATAACGCCCAATTGACAACTCCTTGCTGTTTCAAAGGGTAGAACGGATAAGCCGCCGCGCAAAGGGACAGATTGCACGCGCCCTACAAGGCTGACGGAATCCAGGCAACTGCCCCCTTTTACACATGCCCCCTGATGACCCGCCCCTATATGACCGGAGCGTGACTGGATGGAAGAGCTTATCCGCACCAACGACCTCGCGCTGATCTCTTTTGTGGAGGCGCTTTTGCGAGATGCCGACATACGTTACTCCGTCGTCGACGCCAATATGAGCATCATGGAAGGCTCGCTCGGCATATTGCCGCGACGCGTTCTGGTCGATGCCTCGCGTCGCGACGAAGCGAAGGCGATCCTGCGCGATGCCGGGCTCGACAAGGAGTTTTCCCTGGGCCTCGGCAGCGATTGAGCGATGAGCGCAGACGAGAGGACGGTCGAGACGCACGGCTTTCTGGGGGCGCGGATCGCGCTCGTGAAACCGGCGAGCGGCCACCGGCCGGGATTGGACGCAGCCTTGTTGCAGGCGGCGGTTTCGCCGCAGCGAAAAGGCGTCTGCGTCGAGTTCGGCTGTGGCACCGGCGCCGTGGCGCTCTCGGTTGCAGCCCGCGCTGCGGAGCTTGAGGTCGTCGGCGTCGATAGCGACGAGGTCGCGGCCCACCAGGCCGAGGAGGCGCGTCGGCTTCCGCCAAATCGCGCCTTCGCCGAGCGCGTGAGGTTTGTGGCGGCCGATGTGACGGAGCCGCAACTGGGTGAGCGACTTCGTCCGGCCCGTGTCGATCTCGTCCTCATGAACCCGCCGTTTTATGCTGCTTGCGAAGTGAGCGCCTCGCCCGACCAGCGCCGCCGGGTGGCGCATCAGGCAGAGGTGGATCCTCTGCCGCGCTGGATTGCCGCGGCTTCGTCTCTGCTCGTCCGGAAGGGCGATATCGCCATCGTCCATCGGGCCGACCGGCTGGCCGCCATCTTGAAGGAACTCGCGGCTCATCGCTTCGGCAGCATGAAAATCCTGCCGTTCCATGCCCATGCAGGCGAGGCGGCGGGGCGTGTGCTGGTTTCGGCCCGTCTCGAGGGGAAGGCACCGCTGGTGCTCGGCGCCGGCATCGTCCTCCATGAAGCCGATGGGGCGTGGACGCAGGCGGCTGGTGCGATCCTGCGCGGGGAGGCGGATTTCGGTCTTCTGTGAAGCGCCGAAGCGTCACGGCATCTGGCAAATTCTCGCGGCATGACCATCTTGCCGAGACGATCTTTGATGAATTTGAGAGTTTGGAAGACAGATGGTGAATTGGTTGCACAGTCTCCTGCCGGGCGTGTTCAAGGCTGAGCCCGTGGTTCCGGTCATCAGAATGTCGGGCACGATCGGCCGGGGCAGCCGCTTCCGGCCCGGGCTCACGCTCGCCTCGGTGGCGGGGCCGTTGAAAAAGGCCTTCGACAACAAGAAGGCCGAGGCCGTTGCGATCATCATCGATTCGCCAGGCGGCTCGCCGGTACAGTCGCACATGATCTACAAGCGCATCCGCGCCCTCGCCGAGGAAAAGCAGAAGCGGGTGTTCATCTTCGTGGAGGATGTGTGCGCCTCCGGCGGCTATATGATCGCCTGTGCCGGCGACGAGATCATCGTCGACCCGGCCTCGATCGTCGGCTCGATCGGTGTGGTTTCGGCCGGGTTCGGCTTCGTCGATGCGATTCACAAGCTCGGCATCGAGCGCCGCGTCTATACGTCGGGGGAATCGAAGGTGATCCTCGATCCGTTCCAGCCGGAAAAGCCGGAAGACGTGCGCCGCCTCAAAGTCATTCAGGAAGAGGTGCACGAGCTCTTCATCGATCTCGTCAAGAAGCGGCGCGGCAGCGTGCTCGCCGACGATCCCGAGATTTTTTCGGGGCTTTTCTGGTCCGGCAAGACGGCCGTCTCGCTGGGGCTTGCGGATCGTCTCGGCGATATGCGTCACGTGCTGCGCGAGAAGTACGGAGACAAGGTGCGCCTGAAACTCATCGGCGCGGAGAAGAGTTTCTTCGGCATGCGCCCCGGCCGCGTCGGCGCAGGTCTGGCCGCGGCGGCGGGCGAGGGCTTCCTCGATACGCTCGAAGAGCGTAGTCTCAGGCAGCGTTTCGGAGGTTAGAACGATGCCCCAGTTCATCGCTCTCGGATTGATCGCCGCCGGCGGCTATTACGCGTTCAAAGTCCTGAAACGGGAGATGGCGCGCGTCGATCGTGAGGTGCGCGCCGCCGAGAAGGTGCGGGCCGACGACCGTGGCGAACTTCTCGTGCGCGACCCGGAGACCGGCCATTATCGCCCGCGCGAGGAGCGGTGAGGGGGTCATGAACGCGCCGGCAAAGGCGGGAAGAGCGGTGGGCTCGGGCCTATGGACTGCCGATCAGTTTCTGGAATTCTACATGACGCGGCCGGACGAAGAGCGCTGGCAGCTCGTGGATGGCCTCGCCATGATGATGGTCCCCCCTGATGTCGAGCATCATAAGATCGGCAAACGCCTGACGCGGCTTCTGGACGATGCCCTGGCCACGAGTCATCCCGAGTGGGAAGCCTTCGAGGAAATGGGAGTGCGGATTGCCGGCGTTGCCGATTTCAATCCTGAGCCCGATGTCGTGGTCGTGCCCACAGCCGAAATTTCGGGACGTTATGCGACCATCTTCTTCCTGGCTGCGGAAGTGATTTCCCCGTCCAACACTGCAGAGATGATCGCCCGTAAGATCGAGCTCTATCAGCGCCATCCCGACAATCTCTATTGCCTCACCGTCGCGCAGGACGAGGTGAGGGTGCGGCTCTGGTCGCGTGAGACGGAATGGGAGATGACGGAGTTCACCTCCCTGGACGACAGGCTCTGTCTGCCGGCTTTCGGCTTCGATGCGACACTCGCCGAGATCTACCGCGGGACGAAGCTGGCAGGCTGAGGCTCATAGGACGTGAGGGTCGGGTCTGAGGCTCTTTGGGGCTTGGGATGACCTTCGGATGCCTCGCCGCTTTTGCCTCAGCGTCTGGAGGCTCGCGAAGCCCGCAGGTGGGAGACAACCTGCGGGCCCGGTTTCGTCACCTCGCGGGATGCGCGCTCACATGCCGACGTAAATCGGCCCCTCGCCGCCCTGCGGCGGAACCCAGGTGATGTTGCGGTTCGGATCTTTGATGTCGCAGGTTTTGCAGTGGACGCAGTTCTGCGCATTGATGACGAAGCGCGGTTCAGCCCCGTCTTCCTGCACCCATTCGTAGACGCCGGCCGGGCAGTAGCGGGCCGAAGGGCCGGCGAAGACGGCCCATTCGCTTTCCTTCTGCATCATCGGATCGGACAGCCGCAGATGCACCGGCTGGTCCTCTTCATGATTGGTGTTCGACAAAAACACCGAAGAGGGCTTGTCGAAGGTGATGACGCCGTCGGGTTTCGGATAGTCGATCTTCGGGCATTCGGAGGCAGGCTTCAGACATGCATAATCAGGCTTCTCGTGGCCCATCGTGCCGAAGAAGGAGAAGCCGAAGAGCGAGTTCGTCCACATATCGAGGCCGCCGAGCATCACGCCAAGGCGTGTGCCGAACCGCGACCAGAGCGGCTTCACATTGCGCACCTTTTTGAGGTCGTGGCCGATTTCAGATTCGCGCCAGCTCGCCTCGAAGCTCTCCACCGTGTCGTGGCTGCGCCCTTCACCCAGCGCACCGGCCACATGTTCCGCCGCCAGCATGCCCGACAGCATGGCGTTGTGCGTGCCCTTGATGCGCGGCACGTTGACGAAGCCTGCCGAGCAGCCGATCAGTGCGCCGCCCGGGAAGACGAGCTTCGGCACGGACTGGATGCCGCCCTCGGTGATGGCGCGCGCGCCGTAGCTGATGCGCTGTCCGCCCTCCAGGAGGCTCTTGATCGCCGGATGCGTCTTGAAGCGCTGGAACTCCTGGAAGGGTTCCAGATGCGGGTTCTCGTAGTTCAGATGCACGACGAAGCCGATCGCCACTTGGTTTTCCCCGAAATGGTAGAGGAACGAGCCGCCGCCCGTTTTGTTGTCGAGCGGCCAGCCGAAGGAATGCTGGATGAGGCCCGGTTTGTGCTTGTCCGGTTCGACTTCCCAGAGCTCCTTGAGCCCGATGCCGAATTTCGCCGGCTCGCGACCCTCGTCGAGCGCGAAGCGGGCGATCAGCTCCTTGGCGAGCGAGCCGCGGGCGCCTTCGCCGATCAGCGTGTAGCGGCCGAGAAGCGCCATGCCGGGCTGATAGGCGGGGCCCGGCTTGCCGTCGCGCCCGATGCCCATGTCGCCGGTCGCGACGCCAATGACGGCGCCCTTGTCGTCGGTCAGAATTTCGGCGGCGGCAAATCCCGGATAAATCTCCACCCCGAGGCCTTCTGCGCGCGCCGCGAGCCATTGGGTGAGCCGTCCGAGTGAGCCGATATAGCTGCCATGATTGCTCATGAGCTTCGGCATCAGCATGTTCGGCAGCTTCGTGGCGCCTTTCTCCGTCAGGTAGAGAAAGCGGTCCTCGGTGACATGCGTCGTCAGCGGGCGCTCCGGATCGTCGCGCCAGTCGGGGATGAGTTTGTCGAGGCCGATCGGGTCGATGACCGCGCCGGAAAGAATATGGGCGCCGACCTCGGAGCCCTTTTCCAAGACCACGACGGAGATTTTTTCGTCGAGTTCCTTCAAGCGGATGGCCGCTGCAAGTCCTGCCGGTCCAGCTCCGACGATGACCACGTCGTATTCCATGCTCTCACGTTCGGGCGTCTCGGCGGCTTCCATTCTTTTCTCCAGATGAGAGTGGGGACCCAAGGGATAAAACGTCGTCCCGCTCAAATTCAATGCAAACCCGCTTCGTCTCGTCTGTCTATGCCGCAAGCGGGCCTTCTGCGGGCTTTGAGCGTGGCGGGTTGACGCGTTGCGGGCAAGCCTCCTCTTCCGCCCCGGCGCGCATAATGGCAGAAAGGTCTGGTGAGCCCGCTTTCGCCAGATCTCTCTCTCGCCCCCCTCAAGGAGCTGTTGCGCTTCTATCTTGAGAACGGCGTCGATTGTGCCGTGGAGGAGGCGGGCGTCGACCGTTTCGAGGAGACGCGCGACAGGATGGCCGCCCGCGAGATGGCGGCCCGCCAGGCGCCCTCGCAGCAACAGGGCAGACCCGCAAGCGCGCAATACCGCGATGACGGGGCGCGTGCGCCGGCCGAGAGGCCGCGCCGGAGCGAAGCGCGCCCGCAGCCGCCAGTAGCGCCGCCGCCCGTCGCCCCGGCGGCCCTTCCGTCGGAAGAGGCGGTGATGGCCGCGCGTGAAGCCGCCCGCAGTGCGGCCTCGCTGGAGGAGCTGCGCGAGATTCTCGCGGGCTTCGACGGGTGCAATCTGAAGCGCACGGCAACGCAGCTGGTATTCGCCGACGGGAACCCCGAAGGTCGGGTGATGCTGGTCGGCGAAGCGCCCGGCCGCGACGAGGATCTGCAGGGTCTGCCGTTTGTCGGGCGTTCAGGACGCCTCCTCGACCGCATGCTCGCCGCAATCGGGCTCGGTCGCAGCGGCGTCTATATCGCCAACACGATTCCGTGGCGGCCGCCCGGCAACCGCGATCCTTCGCCGATGGAGCGGGCGATCTGCCGGCCTTTTATCCAGCAGCAGATCCGTCTCGCCGATCCCGATTTTTTGATCCTCCTCGGCAATGCCGCCGCCAAGGAAATGCTCGATACCACGATGGGCATCACGCGGCTTCGCGGTCGTTGGATCGATTTCGACACGGGGGCCCGCCAGGTCCGTGCCATGGCGACGTTTCACCCAGCCTATCTCTTGCGCAATCCGCTGCAGAAAAAGCTCGTCTGGCGCGATCTGTTGACTTTGAAAGCCGCCCTCGAAGAGCCTAAAGACTGAACGGCTGACAAAGCTGTCGCAAAGCGTGAACGCGTGAGGGCTTGACCGTCGCCGATGCGCAGGGGTACCGGCGGCTCGCGGCAATTCGGCGTCCATCATGGCCAGGCAACTTCTCCCTATCGCTGCGCTCTTGTTGAGCGTGGCCTTCTTGCTGACTGCGAACGGTTTGCACTCCATCCTGCTGCCGATCCGCGGCGGCTTGGAGCATTTTTCGACGTTCTCGCTGGGCCTCGTCGGCACGGGCTGGGCGATCGGCTTCGTCGCCAGCTGTTTCATGGCGCCGCGCATCGTCCATCAGGTCGGCCATATTCGCGCGTTTGCCGCCTCTGCCGCGGCCGCGGCCGTCATCATCCTGTTGAATGCGATGATCGTGACGCCGCTGTCGTGGATCCTTCTGCGCGTCTTTTCCGGTTTCGTGCTCGCGGCCTGCTTCATGATCATCGAAAGCTGGCTGAACGAGCGCGCCACCAACGAAAACCGCGGCACGATTTTCGGCGTCTACATGACGATCACATATGTGGCGATCGTCGTCGGGCAGATGCTCGTGGCCGTCGGTGATCCCGCCCGTGAAACCTCTTTCATGGTCGGGGCGATTTTCTTCTGTCTGGCGCTCCTGCCTTTGTCACTGTCGCGTGCGGCAGCTCCCCAGCCTCTGGCTGGCGTCACGCTCGACCTGAAGCGGCTTTTTCAGAATTCGCCGGTCGGCTTCGTGGCGACGCTCCTCGTCGGCGTGGCAAACGGCGCTTTCGGCACGCTCGGGCCGTTGTTCGGTTTTCAGATCGGCCTTGGCACGGCGCACATCGCGACCTTGATGAGCATCGCCATCATTGCCGGCGCGCTGATCCAGATGCCGGCGGGACGGCTCTCCGACCGCATCGACCGGCGTTACATGATCGGCGGCGCAGCGCTTCTTTCCGGTTTGGTCGGAACGGGGCTGGCGGTCTTCGCGCCGCATAATCCAATCGTGCTCAGCGTCGCTTTCGCGCTTTATGGCGGCACATCCTACGCGCTTTATTCGCTTGCCGTCGCCCATGCGAACGACTTTGCGAGTGACCTCTCCTTCGTGCAGGTGTCCTCGGGCCTCCTGCTTCTTTACGGCATCGGCACGATGGCCGGGCCGCTCGTCGCCTCCGGCACGATGGAAAGCTTCGGCCCGCAAGGGCTCTTCGTCACCACGGCGGTGGCCCATTTCGCCATGGCGATCTTTTCGGTCTACCGCACGACCCGCCGCGCCCCGCCGCCGCAACATGAGCGCGAGACGTTCTCCGCCGTGCCGAGCCCGCGCATGCTGACGCCGCAGACGGCCGTCCTGCAGCCCGATCCAGAAGAGCTGCCGCCGGCGCCCGAACCTGAAGAGGCGTCCGAAGCGGACGTGGCGCAGGGAGATGGCTCCGACGACGCGTCCGGGGCGACGACGAGCGAGGCGAGCGGCGATAAGACGAAAGAGACGGACGCGACCTCCTGACGAGGCCGCGCCTGCCGCCCGGGGCGTGAGGCGCGTGCCCGAAGGATCTCAAAGCTCCGCCCCTCTCTTGACGGGGGAAGCGTTGCGTCCTCTCTGGACTCACTCTGTGTTTCGAGCCCGGGAGATGGAATGACGCAAAGCGGCGACGAGCGGGCCTTCATTCCCGTCAAGATCGCGGTGCTGACCGTGTCGGATACGCGCGCGCTTGCCGATGATCGTTCCGGTGACACACTCGAAGAGCGTATTCGCGACGCCGGCCATGTTCTCGCCGGGCGCGACATCGTTCGCGACGATGTTGAGGACATCCGCAAGCTTGTTCAGGGCTGGATCGCCGATGACGCGATCGATGTGATCATCACCACGGGCGGCACCGGCTTTACGGGCCGCGATGTCACGCCGGAGGCGCTGGAGCCCCTGTTTGAAAAGCGCATGGACGGCTTTTCAGCGGTCTTCCACCGCATTTCCTATGACAAGATCGGCGTCTCGACGATCCAGTCGCGCGCCACCGCAGGCGTGGCGAATGCGACCTACATCTTCGTTCTTCCGGGCTCGCCGGGGGCGTGCCGGGATGCCTGGGACGGCATCTTGAAGAGCCAGCTCGATTACCGCCACAGGCCGTGCAATTTCGTCGAGATCATGCCGCGGCTCGACGAGCATCTGAAACGCGGCTGACGCCTCTCAGGCCGGCGGTGCCATCCGCGCGGAAAGGCGTTTGGTGGACTGGCCGCGGGCAAGAGCTTTGAGGTCGTCCGCGCCGGCCGCCGCCATATCGGCCTTGCGCATGAGCACGCCGCGGCGAAGCGGTTCCTCCCGCTCCAGAAAACCGAAGAGCGTCTTGCGCTTGCCGGCGAGGGTGAAGCTTGCGGCCCCGCGGCCTGGCTCTTCCATCCACTCGCGAACCGCCGTCATCCAGCCGTCGAGCGGGCGGGCGCCGCCTTCCATCAGGAGAAGCCACTCGCCGCGCGCGGAGGCGATGGTCTCTGGGAGAGCTTCGCGACCTATGAGTTCCGCGCCGGCAGCATCCGCCACCGCTTCGATCTCTTCATCGTTGGGCGCGCCGACGACATAGGCGTCGCGCACCAGACCCTCGACCGCCGCCGGAACGAGGGCGGTGAGGCTGCGCGCCAGATGCTGCGCATCTTCAGGCACGGAAAGAAGCACGGTGATCATGCTGGTTTGCTAGCGAAATCCGGCTCTTAACCCAACAGAAAGGTAACTGTTTCGTTAAGGCGGATGGTCCAATCCCCGGCTTCCTCGCTTTGCCTAGGAATAAAGTCACCTTTGTTCTTGTAATGTTCCTATGTTCGCGCTATATTCTCATTATGCCTGAGCCGAGCGCCACCTTCGCCCCGCCCACACCCCACACCCCAAGGGGCGGTTCCGCAGCAGCCGCAAAGCGGAATGCCGCATCCTCTGCGTCGTCACGGTTTCACGCAGAGC
Organism: Afifella sp. H1R; assembly: GCF_021462425.1. Lineage (NCBI taxonomy): Bacteria > Pseudomonadati > Pseudomonadota > Alphaproteobacteria > Hyphomicrobiales > Afifellaceae > Afifella > Afifella sp. H1R. Next base: position 46,186 of record NZ_JAKEDY010000002.1, on the reverse strand, counting down.
GCGATGCGGCCTGGGTGGCGCTCGGCCAGGCAAACTCCGCCTCCGAAGATGGGTGGGAAGACGGGGGGACCGAACAGATCTCCACCGCGCTGCGGCCGCTCGTGCGGCGCGGCCGCGGGGCCGTCTCCAACGAGACGGGCCGTTACGAAAAACAGACGCGACAGATCGTCGACGATGGCTGGGAGAGCCTCGACGAGCTGCCCCGTCTGCGCACGGAGGTGACGATCGAGCGGCCGCGCAAGATCATCACCCGCAATGCGTCACCCGACATTTCCTTCGACCGGTCCATCAATCCCTATCGCGGCTGCGAGCACGGCTGCGCCTATTGTTTCGCCCGGCCGACGCACGCGTATATGGGCCTGTCGCCGGGGCTCGACTTCGAGACGCGGCTCTTCGCCAAACCGGATGCGGCGAAGCTTCTGGAGAAAGAACTCGCCGCGCCGGGCTACGAGGTGCGTCCGATTGCGATCGGCACTAACACCGACCCTTACCAGCCGGTCGAGCGCCAGTACCGGATCATGCGCGATGTGCTCGAAGTCCTTTCGGCCGCCAATCATCCGGTCGGCATCGTCACCAAATCGGCGCTCGTTCTGCGCGATCTCGATATCCTCGCGCCGATGGCGGAGAAGGGGCTCGTCAAAGTCGGCCTCTCCGTGACGAGCCTTGACCATAAGCTGTCGCGCTTGATGGAGCCGCGGGCTTCGACGCCGGCGAAACGGCTTGAAGCGATTTCCGGCCTGAGCGAAGCCGGCATTCCGGTGTCCATCATGACGGCGCCGATCGTGCCGGCCATCAACGACAATGAGATCGAGCGCCTTCTCGAGGCAGGTGCAGCGGCAGGCGTCACCTCTGCCGGCTATGTGTTGTTGCGGCTGCCGCTCGAAGTGGCGCCGATCTTCAAGGAATGGCTCAAAGAGAATTTCCCGGACCGAGCCGAACATGTTCTGTCGCTGATGCGCTCCATGCGGGGCGGCAAGGATTATGATTCGGCCTGGCATGAGCGCCAGCGGGGCAGGGGGCCTTACGCCTGGCAGATCGGCCGCCGCTTCGAACTGGCGGCAAAGCGCCTGCGGTTGAACGAACGGCGTTACGATATGCGCACGGATCTCTTTTCTCCGCCGGTGCCGGTCGGCGGCCAGTTGAAGCTCTTTTAGACGTCACGGACGCCAACGGATCGAAGACGTCTGTGTCCGAAGGTGGACAGCGCGCCTTGGCAGGCCAGTGCCCGGCTTGCATCGCAAGGAGCCGCAGCCTATCGGCGGGGAATGTCGGCGACAAAGACGATTCGCAAACGTTCTCAAACGCAGAAGTCGGGCGCTCGGAAGCCTGGCGCCGCGAAGGCTGCGCCTTCCGAGACGGCTGCCGGTCCGCATCTGCAGGCCGAGACGCGGCTGATGCTTGCTGGCTACCGCCGCATCGCGGGCATCGATGAGGTGGGCCGTGGCCCGCTCGCCGGCCCCGTCGTGGCCGCCGCCGTGATTCTCGATCCGGAAAACATCCCGGTCGGCATCGATGATTCCAAGGCGCTTACCGCGCTGCGCCGCCAGGAACTCTACGAAGAGATCCTCGGCTGTGCCGATGTCGCCGTCGCCTATTGCTCGACGGCCACCGTCGACCGCATCAACATCCGCAATGCGGCGCTCCTCGCCATGGCGCGCGCTCTTAAAAGTCTGCCGGAAGCGGCCGACGCGGTTCTCGTCGACGGTCGCGACAAGGTGCCGAACATCGATCTGCCGTGCGAGGCGCTGATCGGCGGAGACGCCTCCTCGCTGTCGATTGCCGCAGCCTCGATCGTGGCGAAAGTCTCCCGCGATCGGATGATGGCGCATTGCGACGGCGTGTTTGCAGGCTACGAGCTCGGCGCCCATAAGGGGTACGCGACGCCGGCCCACAGAGCGGCCCTGACGCGGCTCGGGCCGTGCCGCCTCCACCGCACGAGCTTTGCGCCCATCGCGGCGCTCCTCGCCGGCAAATAGGCCCGGCAATATGTAGAGAGCAGAGCCGCGAAGAGGGCGGGCCCACCCGCGCTCAGCCACGCGCTGCCCGGCGAGGTCCCACCCGTCTGTCGGATAAACCGTCTGCCGAAAAAGAAAAAGGCGGGCCAAGGCCCGCCTTTTGTCGTCTCTTTGTCGAAGCCACTCAGTGCCGCTTCAAGCCCTCGATGGAGCTGTTGATCAGCCGCTGACCGACCGCGCCCTCGTTCTGTTCAGCGAGGATCTTTGCGGAGGCTGCGACGGCCACATCGACCGCCCGTGCCTTCACGTCGCTGACCGCCTGGGCCTCGGCCTGAGCGATGCGCTGTTCCACACCGCGCGTGCGCCGCTCGATATATTCCTCGAGCCGCTGTTTGGCCTCGGCGGCGTGGGCGGCCGCTTCGTTTTCGGCAAGCGCCACGATCCCGGCCGCCTCTTCCTCGGCCTCCTGGCGGCGGCGCTGATATTCGGCCAGAAGCGCCTGCGCCTCTTCCCGCAGGCGCCGAGCCTCGTCGAGCTCGTGCTGGATCTTCTCCGAGCGCTTGTCGAGCGCGGCCGTCATCATCTTCGGCACGCCGAGATAGATCATGATGCCGAGGAAGGTGAGAAGGCCGATGAAGACCCACAGCGAAGCTAGGCTGGTTGCGTCCATCGTTATCTCCGCTCGTTCATGGCTGCGGAGACGGCTGACCCGACCTCCGCATCTGCCGGAGCTTCTCCGGACAGGGTCTCAACGAGCGCCTCGGTCGTCTCCTTGGCGATCGCGTCGACTTCGGCGAGAGCCTTGTCGCGCACCTCGCCGATGCGTGCTTCGGCGGCCTGCAGCTTCTCTTCGAGCTCCGCCTCGGCCTTGGCCCGTTCGTCCTCGACCTCGGCTTTCGCCTTGTCTCGGGCATCCTGGGCAATGCCGTGAGCGCGCTGCCGGGCTTCGGCGAGCGCCTGCTCGTAGGCCGCGATCGCCTCGTCGCTCTCCCGCTTCAGCTTTTCTGCCTCTGCGAGATCGTCGGCGATGCGGTCGTGCCGCTCCTCAAGGATGGTGGCAATGCGTGGCAGCACCATCTTGCTGAGCAGGTAATAGAGCAGGCCAAAGAAGACCGCGAGCCAGATGAGCTGCGAGAGATACGTCGACGGATCGAAAGGCGGAAACGCCCCATGGGCCGAATCCGCGATTTCGGTATGTTCCGCCGCCGTTTCCGCGGCCGTCTGAGCGAGTGCCGTTGTTACCACGTGCTCTTCTCCTCAAGCCGTTCGGCCGCCGGTGGCGTGTGCCTCCGGCGCGCCGTCTTCGCTGTCTGGCTTAGACGGCGAAGATGAGGAGAAGGGCGATCAGGAGCGAAAAGATGCCCAGCGCTTCCGTGACCGCGAAGCCGAAGATGAGGCGGCCGAACTGGCCGTCCGCAGCCGCGGGATTGCGCAATGCGCCTTCGAGGAAGTGGCCGAAGAGCGAACCCAGGCCAACGCCGGCCCCGCCCATGCCGATGCAGGCAATGCCCGCGCCAATCAGCTTTGCAGCATCTGCTTCCATGTTCATGCTCCTTGCGTGTTGGAAGAGGATGGAGAAAAAACCGCGCCGTCAGTGCGAAGGATGCAGCGCGTCGTTGAGGTACATGCAGGTCAGAATTGCGAAGACATAGGCCTGCAGGACAGCCACAAGAATTTCAAGGGCCGTGAGAGCCACCACCATCAGGAAAGGCAGGACCGCACCGGCCCAGCCGATCACGCCGAACGTCGACAGCGAGATGATGAAGCCGGCGAACACCTTGAGGGTAATATGACCGGCCAGCATGTTGGCGAAAAGACGAATGGAGAGGCTGACGGGGCGCGAGATGAACGAGAGGATCTCGATCGCCACGATCATCGGCAGGATGAGCCCAGGCACCTCGTCGGGCACGAAGAGCTTCAGGAAGCCGAAGCCGTGCTTGGAAAAGCCGTAGCCGATCACGATCGCCATGACGAGAAGCGCGAGCGCGCCCGTGATCACGATATGCGCCGTCACGGTGAAGAAATACGGCACCATGCCGATCAGGTTCGCCACCAGGATGAACGAGAACAGCGTGAAGACGAACGGGAAGAAGCGCATGCCTTCCGATCCGGCGGCTTCGCGCAGCATGTTGGCCGTGAACTCGTAGAACATCTCGGTGACGTTCTGCATGCGCCCCGGCACGAGGCCGCGGCCGCGCGTCGACAGCATCATGAAGCCGACGATCAGCATCACCGTAATGGCCATGAACAGCGCCGAATTGGTGAAAGCGAACGTGCTGTGGCCGATCTGGCCGAAATCGACCAGATTGTTGATGTGAAACTGGTGGATCGGATCCACGGTGTCGGAATGCGTCGCCGCTTCGCTCGCCACAGCCTACCCCTTGCTTCCCCGGGCCTTAATCGGCCTCGCCTCAATCGTGACGGGCAGGCCCGCCGTCCTTGTCCTTGTCGAGCCTGTCGTAAGGCCCGGCTATTTTACCCGCGGCGCGCATCACATTGAGCACGCCGGCGGCAAATCCCAGCATCAGAAAGCCGATAAGCCCCCAGGGGGAGGTCCCTGCGACCTCGTCCAATCCCCATCCCAGGGCCGCTCCGACCAGAACACCTGCGATAAACTCGCTGGCGATGCGTAACGCAAGCGCATATCCCGACGAATCGGTGCGCTCAGGCGCTTCAGCGGCCTGCCTGACCCGTTTCCCCTTGTCCAGGGTGCGCGAAAGGTCGGCAAAGCGACGTTCCAGGTCGGTATCGGCAATAGGCCCCTGTCCGCCGTCCGTCTTCTCCCGGCGCTCCTCGCCGGAGCGTTTGTCAGCCATTCACCGGCTCCTTCCTGGAAGCCTTGATGCGGCGCCATCGTGAAGACGGGGCGGGTCCGGGCCCCTGCGAAACCGGGCGCACCATAATTTTGCCGTCAGGCCAAGTCAAGAACATCAAAATTAGGGATATGCCGTTGAAAAGAAAAGAGAAATAGATCCTGAAGGGTTTTCTTGGCCGGGCCTCGCCCACCCTTTACCCGGCTTCGCGAAAACGTTCCGCCGTTTCGAGGTCTACAGAAACGAGTTGTGACACGCCGCGTTCGGCCATGGTGATGCCGAAGAGCCGGTCCATTCGGGCCATGGTGATCGGATTGTGGGTGACGACGAGAAAACGGGTCTCCGTCTTTTGGCGCATATCGCCGAGAAGATCGCAGAAACGCTCCGTATTGGCGTCGTCGAGCGGCGCATCGACCTCGTCGAGGACACAAAGCGGCGAGGGGTTCGTGAGAAAGACGGCGAAGATCAGCGCCATCGTCGTGAGCGCCTGTTCGCCGCCCGAGAGGAGCGTCATGATCTGCGGCTTCTTGCCGGGAGGCCGCGCCATGATCTCTAGCCCGGCGTCGAGGGGATCGTCGGATTCGGTCAGCATGAGCTCCGCCGACCCTCCGCCGAAAAGGGTGTGGAAAAGCTCCTGAAAGTGCCGGTTGACCGTGTCGAAGGCGCCGAGCAGCCGTTCGCGGCCTTCCCGGTTGAGGGAATGAACGGCCTGACGCAGGCGCTTGATGGCGGCCGTGAGATCGTCGCGCTCGGCCGTCAGCGTGGTGAGGCGCTCCTCGACCTCCTTGGCTTCCTCCTCCGCCCGGAGATTGACCCCGCCGAGGCGCTCGCGCTCGCGCAAAAGCCGCTCCAGCCGCTGGTCGACGGCGGCGAGCGCCGGCAGCGGGGCGCCCGGCTTCAGTTCGGCGGTTTCCCGCAGCCCCTCGGGGCGGGTGCGGAAATGCGCGGTGATTTCCGCGACGAGATCTTCCCGCTTCTGGCGGATGGCGGAGGCCCGCTCGTCCTCACGCGCTTTTGCCTCGCGGGCCTGGGACAGCCCATCGAGGGCGCGCCTGGCGGCATCGGCGAAGCTGCGATGCGCCGTTTCCGCTTCGGCGAGCCGGTCGGCTTCCGCCTTCGAATGGGTGTCCGCCTTGTCGATCTCGAAGGCGAATTCGCGCTGGCGCACGGCATAGGTTTCCGGCTCTTCGGCGAGCTTTTCGATTTCTGCGTCGAGCTCTGCCTGTCGGGCCTGCAATTCTTCGATGCGCCGCGCCGCCCGTTCGATCCGCCCCTGCCAGGCGGTGATCTCTCGACCAAGCGCAGCCAGACGCTCGTCCCGCGCCGCGCTCGCATGGCGCAAGGAATCCGCGGCTGCGCGCGCATCGGACGCCTCGCGGCGAGCGGCTTCCACGTTTCTGGCGAGCTGTTGTGCCTTCGCTTCGGCCTCGTCGTTCGCCTCTGCCTGGCCAAGCGCGGCGCGTGCTTCTTCAAGCCGCGTCGCCTGCGCCTCGGCATCGCTTTCCACGCGGGCGAGGTTCGTGGCGATCGAAGCAAGCCGCTCCGACTGGCGCGCAAGAACCCGCTCTGCCTCGGACAGAGCGGACGCCTGTCGGTCGCGCTGGCTGCGGGCCTCCTTGAGCGCCTGGCGCGCCTGACGTTCGGCCTCTTCGCCTTGCCGACGCTTTTCGGTCGCCTTCTCAAGCGCCGCCGTCGCTTTCGCGGCGTCTTTTTCTGCCTTCGCAACCTTGCCAGAAAGGGCTTCCAGCCGGTTCTTTTGTTCCAGGCGAACGGCCGCCGCCGTCTTGGCGCCGCCCTTGATCGTCAGGCCGTCCCATCGCCAGAGAGCGCCGCTGCGGCTGACGAGGCGCTGCCCGACGGCAAGCTTCGGAAAGAGTGCGTGGCCATCCTCTTCCTCGACGACTCCGATCTGCGAAAGCCGCGGTGCGAGACGCGGCTCCCCGGACACGAACTGCGCCAGGGAAGGGACGTTCGGCGGAAGTTTCGGTGCGCGTGCGATCTTGCCCCGCTCCTGCCACGAGAACGGCGCCTGCGGATCGGCCGATGCGTCGAGATCTTCGCCGAGCGCTGCAGCAAGTGCCGCTTCGTAGCCGGGCTCGACCTTCAGCCCCTCGACGACCGGGACGAAATGGCTGTCCGTCGTGGGCCGCAGGAGCTGGGCGAGCGTCTTCTCTTCGGCCTGCAGGGCGGTGAGGGCGCGCAATCCTTCCGCCCTCTTTTCACGGGCTTTCGCCTCGCCCTCACGGGCGCGCTGGATCTCCTGCTCTTTCTTCTGGGCGGTCTCTTCGGCCGCTTTCAGCGCTTTTTCCGCGGCTTCGAGCGCGGATCTGGCGGCCTCGACGGTGCCTTCGGACCCGGCTTTCTGGGCAAGCTCGGCCTGTTCCGCCTTCAACTTCCGGGCCTCGCCGAGAAGGCGCTCGCGGGCCGCCTCCGCTTCGCGCACCCGCATCTCCTGCTGGCGGCGTTCCGCGGCTTGCGCCGCAAGCTCGGCCCGGGCTTCTGATAGTTCCGCCTCGGCCTTGGCGAGCGCCTCGGCCCGCTCCTTCGCTGTCGCCGTCGCTTCGGCGAGCCGCTTGACCGCGCCCTCCTTGTCGCGGGTGAGCGTCTTCGCCTCGGCGGAGAACGTGGCGAGTGCGGAGCGCGCTTCGCGCCCGTGCTCCTCCTCGCGGGCGACGTCCTCGGCCGTTTCCTTGCGCCGGCTCTCGAGCTCGCGCTGCCGGGCTTCCCGTCGCGCCGCTTCGCGTTTCAGCTCTTCGGATTTGAGCCGCAAATGCTGCACGGCCGCCGCCGCTGCGGCAGCCTTCTCACGCAGTTTTGGCAAAGACGAGCTTGATACCGCTTCTTCTCTGGCGGCCTTCGACTGCTCTTCCGCAGCCTTGGCGAGGGCAAGTCCCGCCTGGTTGAGGGCCGTTTCCGCCTTGGCGAGGCGTTCATCGGTTTCACTCAGCCGGATCAGCGCCTGCTGCGCCTCCATCTTGCGGATGTCGAAGGAGAGGTTGCGGTAGCGGGCGGCCTGCCGCGCCTGCCGCTTCAAGGTTTCGAGCTGGCTCGTGATCTCGCCGAGGACATCTTCCAGGCGCTCGAGATTTTGCTCCGCACCTTTGAGCTTCAGCTCAGCCTCGTGGCGGCGCGAATGCAGCCCCGAAATGCCGGCGGCATCTTCGAGGATCGAGCGCCGGTCTTTGGGTTTGGCGGCGATCAGCTCACCGATCTGGCCCTGGCGCACGAGAGCCGAAGAGCGCGCGCCGGTCGCCGCATCGGCAAACAGGATATGCACGTCGCGGGCGCGTACCTCGCGCCCGTTGACGCGGTAGGTGGAGCCGGCCTCGCGCTCGATGCGGCGGCTGATCTCAAGTTCGGCGCTGGTTGCCGGTGCCTGGCCGGGCTTCATGACGTGAGCCGCCGCCGCACCGTCGACGATCGCCTGCAGGCTCACCTCGGCGGCGTTGCGCGCCGGCCGGTTGGTGGAACCGGCAAAGATCACATCGTCCATGCCCGAGCCGCGCATGGCCTTGAACGAGCTCTCGCCCATGACGAAGCGCAGGGCTTCGACGAGGTTCGACTTGCCGCAGCCGTTCGGGCCGACGACGCCAGAAAGTCCGGGCTCGATGACCACATCCGTGGCGTCGACGAATGATTTGAAGCCGGCGATCCGCAGCCGCGTGATTTTCATCCGCGGCCGCCGTTGATGTCACAAGACCTGGTGAGGCCGGAATCGGACGCAGCCCTCTCGCAGGAGGGCTTAAAGCGCCGCCTCGATCTTGGCCTTGATCTCATCAAATGATCGCGCTCCGACCAGCTTCTCGCCGTTGATGAAGAAAGTCGGGGTACCGTGAACGCCGAATTCCTTCGAAGCCTTGTCTCGTCTGGCGCTTAGTCCATCGAACAATTCCTGTTTTTGCAAGCATGCCTCGAAGCTTTCCTCAGAAAAGCCGGCCTGCTTGGCGAGATCGAGAATGGCTCCGTAATGATCCTCGGCGCGGATCCAGTCGAGCTGATGCTCGAAGAACAGGTCGATGATATCGAAATAGCGATCTTCCGGTGCGCAGCGCGCCGTCATGGCGATGGCGAAGGCAGCGGCATCGATCGGGAATTCGCGGAAGACGAAGCGAACCTTTCCGGTGTCGATATACTGCTCTTTCAGCTTCGGATAGGTCTCGTTGTGGAAGTCCGCGCAATGCGAACAGGACATGGACGCGTATTCGACGATCGTGACGGGTGCGTCCTCTGAGCCGAGAGCGCGGTCGGGGATCGGTCCCGAGGCCATCAACTGGTCCATCGGCACTTCGGACGGGCCTTCGTCCTGCGCAAAGGCCGGGGCTGCGGCGAAAAGCCCGGCAATGAGGGCGGTGGCGGCGAATTGTCGGCGGGTGAACAACGGCAAAGGGAAACCTCCTGAGGGGGCCGCCATTCTCCCGAAAGGGCATGAAGGCGGCATGAACAATTTAACAGCGCTCAGGCGCGTGTTTAGGGCGGATGAATGTGGCCGCAAAGAGCCGCCTCTGTCTCACCGGGTCACGAGACCGCGAGAATAAGGGTCATGAGCGTGCCAGAATGGCACGTCCGAGCGCCCGCAGAGAATCGCGAAGTGGTCCGTCGACGGTCGCGAGCTTCGTCTCAAGACGTTCGTTGGTCTGCGGGCTCGCGGGCCGCGGTACGGCCTTGGGTTCGTTCGCAAAAGGGCGTTGCACCAGTTTCACCACGCCGACGGCGCGAAAGCCGAGAAAGGCGTTGAGCCGGTCGCGTACGCCCTCGAGGTCATAAGAAAGCGGCAGCGCCACGCTCGGGTCGGCATGGACGATCAAGGTCGCGGCCCTTTCGCCGTCATTGCGCGGCCAGCGGATCCGTTCAGGTGCCGTCAGCCCCGCATAGCGGCTGCCGACGATCTCGGGCCACCAGCGCAGAATGTCCGCCTTGGCGAGACCGCGCTTGCGCATCAAGGGGTCGAGCGTGCCGCCAATGAGTTCGGCGATCGGTTTTGCTTTCGTCGGAACGGGTCCCGCCAACTTTTGCCTCCTCGACTACGACCTGTCGCGACAGAAAATCTCACCGGCCCACTTGCAATAGCCATTTTCTCAAGCTCCATGGCCGGAATGATCCAGTCTAGACCCGCCGGCTTCCCCTCGGAAGAGGGGCTTTCCTTGGAAAATGGGGAAGACGCGTCCGTGAAGGACGTGCTCGCCCAGGCTTTGCTGGCCTGGTACGAGCGCCATGCGCGCACCTTGCCCTGGCGCATCGGGCCGAAATGGCGCCGTGCCGGGGTCAAGCCGGACCCTTATCGCGTCTGGCTCTCCGAGGTCATGCTGCAGCAAACCACGGTGAAGGCCGTCGGTGAGTACTTTGCCGCCTTCACGGCCCGCTGGCCGGACATGATGGCGTTCGCCGCCGCCCCGGAACAGGATGTGATGGCCGCCTGGGCGGGGCTCGGCTATTATTCGCGGGCTCGCAATCTCGTCGCCTGCGCGCGCCGTGTCGCCGAGGATTACGGAGGCATGATGCCGCGCAAGGCGGAGGACCTCGCCAAATTGCCGGGCATCGGCCCCTATACCTCCGCCTCTATCGCCGCGATCGCCTTCGACGAGCCGGTGCCGGTCGTCGACGGCAATGTCGAGCGTGTCGTGTCCCGGCTTTTCGCCATCGACCGGCCGCTGCCGCAGGCAAAGTCGGAGATCCGAGAGACGCTGCGCCCGCTCGTGCCGCAGGACCGTCCGGGCGAGTTCGCCGAAGCCATGATGGATCTCGGCGCCACGATCTGCTCGCCGAAACGTCCCGCCTGCGCGCTCTGCCCGCTCAATATGATGTGCCGTGCGCATGGCGAGCAGCGCGAGGAGGCCTATCCCGTCAAGGCGCCGAAGCGGGCGAAGGCGAAGAAGTTCGCCGGTGCCTTCGTGGCTTTGCGCGGTGACGGCAAGATCCTGCTGTCGCGGCGCCCTCCGAAGGGGCTCCTCGGGGGGATGAGCGAAGTGCCGACGGGGCCGTGGCAGGAATCGCCCGTCACGCAGATGCCGACCCCGCCGCTTTCCGCGCCCTGGCGCAAGATCGCGCCGCAGGTCTCGCATATCTTCACGCATATCGATTTGAAGGTGACGATCTGGCAGGCCGCTTTGCCGTCGGACACGCCGGCGCCCGAAGGCTTCTGGTGGCACGACCTTGAAAACCTGAAGGATGCCGGCCTGCCGACGGTCATGGCGAAAATCGTCGAGGCGGCGATCCCAGGAGCGACGAAGGCGCGGGCGACAAGGTGAGGGCGTGCGATCGTGCCGGCGCACTTGCCGACCGCGTCTCGCGCATTCGCCGCATCGAACTCCGCGTCATGGATTTGCGATCATGCGCCGGCTATGGGTGAAGCCATGCAACCGATCCGTCACATCGTCTTCGACATCGGCAAGGTGCTTCTGCATTACGATCCGCACCTTGCTTATAAAGATCTCATTCCCGCCGAGGCCGAGCGCCGCGCCTTCCTGGAGGAGGTGTGCTCCAATGCCTGGAATCTGGAACAGGACCGCGGCCGGTCCTGGGCCGATGCGGAAGCGGAAGCGATCGCCCGTCATCCCGACAAGGCGGAGCTGATCCGAGCGTTTCGCCGGCGCTGGTCGATGATGGTGCCTTACGTTTATGAGGACAGCGTCGCCGTGCTTCAGGATACTCTGGCGGCCGGCTACGACGTCACGCTCTTGACGAATTTCGCCCCGGACACGTTCGTGGAGGCCCGAAAGCGGTTCCCGTTTCTGAACGCAACCCGCGGCGTGACGGTGTCGGGCGAGCTCGGCCTGGTGAAGCCGGACCTGGCGATCTATCGCCACCACGCGGCGGCCTTCGATCTCGATCCGGCCGCGACCCTCTTTATCGACGACAGCGAGCCGAACGTCGAAGGCGCACGCCAGGCCGGCTGGCGAGCGCTGCATTTCACCGGCGCCGACAAGCTTCGCGCCGATCTCGCTTCAGAGGGCGTGAAGCTCGATCGGGCGAAGCCGCGGCTTGCAAGGGCCTGAGATCGCTCAGGCAGCCAGAGCGCCGCGAACCGTGTCGCGCAGGCAATCGATGGGCTTCAGCCCCTCTTTGGTGCGCATGTGCCAGAAGACCCAGCCATTGCAGGCTTCGAGGCCCTGAACCGCGGCGCCGACGCGGTGGATCGAGCCTTCATGGCGCCGGCCGTCTTTTTCGTAGATGAGCGAGGCGTCGGCACGCACGAGCGCGCTCAAGCGGCCCTTCGGATCGTAAAGGCGCTCGCCCGGCTTCACGAGACCGGCTTCAAGCAGCGTGCCGAAGGGAATGCGCGGCTGGGCGCGTTTGCCCTGGACGACGCTGAGCGCCGGAGCATCTGAGGGACGCACCGCCTCGATGCGCGCTTCCGCAGCATCGATATAGGATTGTTCGCGCTCGATGCCGATGAAATGGCGGCCGAGCTTTTTGGCGACCGCACCCGTCGTGCCCGTTCCAAAGAAGGGATCGAGAACCGTCTCGCCCGGCTTCGTCGTCGACAGGAGAACGCGATAGAGAAGCGATTCCGGCTTCTGCGTCGGATGCACCTTGCGCCCGGTCTCGTCCTTGAGCCGCTCCTCGCCGGTGCAGATCGGCAAGGTCCAGTCGGAGCGCATCTGCAGGTCGTCGTTGAAGGCTTTGAGCGCGTCGTAATTGAAGGTGTAGCGCTTGGCCTTCGGCGAGGGCGCCGCCCAGATCAGCGTTTCATGCGCATTGGCGAAGCGGCGGCCGCGGAAATTCGGCATCGGGTTGGTCTTGCGCCAGACGATGTCGTTCAGGATCCAGAAGCCCAGATCCTGCAGGATCGTGCCGAGGCGGAAGATGTTGTGATAGGAGCCGATCACCCACAGCCCGCCATCGGGTTTCAGAACGCGGCGCGCCGACAAGAGCCAGGCACGCGTGAACGCATCATAGGCGGCGAAATCGGAAAACTGGTCCCAGGCATCGTCGACCGCATCGACCCGCGATTGGTCCGGGCGATGCAGGTCGCCCTGGAGCTGCAGGTTGTAAGGCGGATCGGCGAAGATGAGATCGACGCTTTTGGCCGGCAATTTTTCCATCATCGGGATGCAATCGCCCTTCAAAATCACGTCCTGCGGCAGGCTCGGCAGAACGCTTGCGAAGCCGGCACCCGGCCGCTTGGAAGCAGTACGCATCGACAAAACTCTCCCCTTCCGGTCGTTAACTACGCTCGCAGAACAGGGTGAATGACGGGTTGACAAACAGGGTTAACGTTTCCTGAAGCCTTAATTTCTGACGCGGGGACTGCTATAGAGCCGGCCGCTCTTGAGCCAATTCATAGGTCTGCCGTGCGTCCCTCCTTTCCGATCCCTGCCGTCTCGCTCCTTGCCGCACTCTCCCTGTCGTTCCTGCTTGCCGGCTGTCTCGGCGGGCTGGGCTTCGGCGGCGGAGCCGAGGAAACCGTGCCTGTCGAGCCCGGTACCGCCCAGAAAGGCTCCAACGAGATCGACATCCGCCGCTATCTCGGGCCGAGCTATTGCCCGGATCTGCGCATCAAGGCCGACACGCAGACCCTGCGGCGGTACAAGCGGGGTGCCGAAGAAAGCGACGAAAACCTCGTCTGGCAGGGCAGTCTCGGAGAGACCGCGCGCGAATGCCTTTACGATGCGTCCGGCAATCTGACGCTCAGGATCGGTGTGTCCGGGCGGGTTCTCGCGGGCCCGCAGGGCGGGCAGGCGACAGTCGATCTGCCGATTCGCATCGTGGTCGTGAAACACGACGAGGCGGTGCTCACCTCCGAGCTGAAGAAGGTCTCCGTCACCATTGGGCCGGAGCTTTCGAGCGTGTTTTCACAGGTTTACGAGGTGACCGTGCCGTCGCCGGGCAACGACCGCGATTACATCATCTATGTCGGCTTCGACGAGGACTCCAAGCGCTGAGCCAAGCGCATTTTGTTGCGCGTGGCGGCAAAAGGGTGCTGACAAACGGGTTCGACGCGCGTTGTGCGTTGACTCCGTCGCAGCGATGCCGATGATAAGCGGGGCAGGTCCAGTCGCGGCCTGCCCTGACGATACGCCGCTCGGGAGAGTTTCATTGCAGGTTTGAAGCCTGTTTTGAAACGCCGAAGGAGCAACCGCCCCGGAAACTCTCAGGCCACGGGACCGTGACGGCGAGCGACACTCTGGAAAGCAGCACCGGCTCTCTATTTGTAGCGAGAGTCGGCGGCTCACCGACGGAGTAACCGGTGGAGGCGTATGGCCTCAGGCCGGGAATCTCTCAGGTCCTGCGACAGAGGGGGCGTGGAAGGGTCGAAGGTCCGACTGCGTTCGAAATCTGTTGCGGGAGGTCGTGTGGCGACTGATATCAGTGATTTGAAACGTACCCCTTTGTTCGAGCTCCATCAGGAGCTGGGCGGGCGTATGGTGCCTTTCGCCGGCTATGCCATGCCGGTTCAGTATGATGGCATCATCGGCGAGCACCATTGGACGCGCGACCGCGCGGGGCTCTTCGATGTCTCCCATATGGGCCAGCGAATTCTTTCGGCTCCGGATCACGAGACGGCCGCCAAGGCGCTGGAGCGTCTGGCGCCGGGCGACTTCCAGGGGCTGAAACCCGGCCGGCAGCGCTACACGTTTCTTCTTCTCGACAACGGCGGCATCGTCGACGATTTCATGGTCGCGCGCCTTGCCGGCGAGGAGGACGAGGGCCGTCTCTTCATGGTCTTCAATGCCGCCCGCAAGGAGATCGACGACGATTATGTGCGCGAGCGCCTGCCGGACGGGGTCACGCTCGAGGCGGTCGAAGATCGCGCGCTCCTGGCCCTTCAGGGGCCTGCCGCCGCGGAGGTCTTGAGTGGCCTCTGCCCCGAGGTGGCGGATCTCACCTTCATGCAGGCCGCGCGTGCCGAAATCCGGCTCGGCGATGGCCATTCCGCAAAAGTGCATCTCTCGCGCTCCGGCTATACAGGCGAGGACGGGTTCGAGATTTCTGTCGCCGCTGATGAAGCCGAGGCCTTGGCGAGAGCGCTCCTCGCGCACGAGGCGGTGAAGCCCATCGGTCTCGGTGCGCGCGATTCGCTCCGGCTCGAGGCCGGATTGCCGCTCTACGGTCATGATATCGACGAAACCACGTCTCCGGTCGAGGCGGGGCTGCGCTTTGCCATCGCCAAGGCGCGGCGCGAGCGCGGCGACTTTCCGGGTGCCGGCCGCATCCTGGCCGAGCTTTCCGATGGTCCCTCGCGCCGTCTCGTGGGCCTGAAGCCTTCCGGTCGCGCCCCGGTGCGCGAAGGCGCTCAGATCCTCGGTGCAAGCGATTCCGTCATCGGCGAAGTGACCTCGGGCGGCTTCGGTCCGACCGTCGGGGGCCCTGTCGCGATGGGTTATGTCGACCGCGCCTATGCCGATCCCGGCACCGAATTGCATCTCGCCGGCCGGCGCGGGGCCGAGCCCGCCGAGGTCGTGCCTCTTCCCTTTGTCCCGCACTGCTACCACCGCCCGAAATCAGGAGCCAAACAATGACGACCCGTTACAGCAAGGAGCACGAATGGGTGCGCCTGGATGGCGACACGGCCACAATCGGCATCACCCCCTTTGCCGCCGAGCAATTGGGAGACGTGGTTTTCGTGGAGCTTCCTGAGAAGGGCAAGGCGATCGCCAAGGGCGACGAGGTGGCGGTCGTGGAATCGGTGAAGGCCGCGAGTGAGGTCTATGCGCCGGTTTCCGGCGAGGTGACGGACTCCAATGCCGCATTGGAGGACGCGCCGCAGACGGTCAATGAGGCGCCGGAGGGTGATGGCTGGTTCTTCCGCGTCAAGCTCTCCGACAAAAGCGAACTCGACGGTCTCATGGACGAGGCCGCCTACAAGGCTTTCTGCGAGGAATTATGAGCAGCTACTACGCAACGATCGAATGGAAGGGCGACGCCGAGGCGGTGCGCGCCAACAAGCATAGCCGCGTTCATGAATGGCATCTCGATGCGGGCCTCGTCGTTCCGGCCTCGCCGGGACCTGCCGTGTTGCCGGCGGCCGTGATCAAGGAAGATGCCGTGGATCCGGAAGAGGGGCTCGTCGCCTCTCTGTCGAGCTGCCACATGCTCTTCTTCATCGACCTGATCCGCAAGCACGGCTTCACGCCGGTCGCTTACGAGGACAAGGCCGAAGGCATCCTGGGCGTCTTCGAGCCGCGCAAGAAGGGTCTGACGAAGATCATCCTGCGTCCGAAGGTGACCTTCGATGGCGACCAGCCGGATCACGCAATGCTCGAAAAAGTGCACGAGCAGGCACACGAGCTCTGCTTCATCGGCAATTCTTTGAAGTCGGAAATCGTTGTCGATTTCCGCGAGTGAGGCGTCCTTGACGCCGCGCTTTCACGCCTCGCCCCGCCCCTTTAGGGGCGGGCTCTCTGGCTCTCCCCGCCACTAAGTTTCGGGTTCCATATGCGCTATCTCCCCCATACCGATCAGGACCGCGCCGATATGCTGCGCGTGATCGGCGTCGAAACCATCGACGAATTGTTTCGCGACGTTCCGGCCGACAAGCTTCTGAAAGAGGCGGTCGATCTGCCGCGACACAAGAGCGAGATGGAAGTCGCCCGGCTGATGCGCCGGCTTGCCGCCAAAAATCGTGCGGCCGGTGACGGGCCGTTTTTCCTGGGCGCAGGCGCCTATCACCATCACGTGCCGGCGAGCGTCGATCACATCATCCAGCGCTCGGAATATCTGACCTCCTACACGCCCTATCAGCCGGAGATCAGCCAGGGCACGCTGCAGACCCTGTTCGAATTCCAGACCCAGGTCGCCGAATTGACCGGCACCGAGGTCGCCAACGCCTCCATGTATGACGGCTCCACGGCGACGGCCGAGGCCGTGCTGATGGCCTGCCGCGTGACGAAGCGCTCCAAGGCGGTTCTCTCCGGCGGCTTGCATCCGCAATATCGCGAGGTCGTCGAGACGCTCGCCAATATGGAAGACGACGAATGCATCTCGCTGCCGCCTGACCCGAAGGGTGGCGAGGATCTCCTTGCCGAGATCAGCGAAGACGTTGCCTGCGTCGTCGTCCAGTCGCCGTCGTTCTACGGTCAGCTCATCGACCTGAAGCCACTTGCTGCGCGCTGCCGGGAAAAGGGCGTGCTTCTCGTCGCCGTCTTTACCGAGGTCGTGTCTCTCGGTCTGATCGAGCCGCCGGGCGCGCAGGGCGCCGATATCGTCGTCGGCGAGGGCCAGTCGATCGGCAATGCGCTCTCCTTCGGCGGGCCTTATGTCGGTCTCTTCGCGACGAAGCAGAAGTACATCCGCCAGATGCCGGGCCGTCTTTGCGGCGAGACCCGCGACCGGGAAGGCAAGCGTGGTTATGTGCTGACGCTCAACACCCGCGAGCAGCATATCCGCCGCGACAAGGCGACCTCCAACATCTGCACCAATTCCGGCCTCTGTGCGCTCGCCTTCACGGCGCATATGACGCTGCTCGGCGGCGATGGCTTGAAGAAGCTCGCTCTTCGCAACCATGAGCGCGCCTGCCGTCTCGCCGATGCGCTCGGCGCGATTTCGGGCGTCGAGATCGTCAACGACAGCTTCTTCAACGAGTTTACCATCCGCGTGCCGGGCGATGCGACCGCTCTCGTCGAAAAGCTCGCCGATACCGGCATCGTCGCGGGCCTGCCCGTGTCGCGGCTCGAACCCGATTGCGGTCTCGACGATCTCATCGTCGTCGCCGCAACCGAGACGGCCACGGACGACGATATCGCTGCCTACGCCTCGGCCATCGAGGCGGCGCTTTGAACCCCATGCGCTGCCCGCTCCGCCGTTGTTTTTCATCGCCGCGCGCGATTTTGGAGACACCTTCATGGTGAATGACGAACATCTTGCCCCGAGCCTCGCCACTCTGAAGCCGAAGCGGCCGACCTTTTCCGGCAACAAGGCGCTCGATATTTCCGAGCCGCTGTTGTTCGAGCTCGGCCGCGACGGCGTCTCAGGCGTCGATATCGAAGAGCCCGCGGCCTTCACGCCGCGTCTCGGTGGCCAGGAGCGGCAGGCGGCGCTCGATCTGCCGGCCCTCTCGGAGCCGGAAGCGATGCGCCACTACGTGCGCCTGTCGCAAAAGAATTACGCCATCGACATGGGGATCTATCCCCTCGGCTCGTGCACGATGAAGCACAATCCGCGCCTCAACGAGCAGATGGCGCGGCTGCCGGGCTTTGCCGACCTTCATCCGCTGCAGCCGGTCGACACCGTGCAGGGAGCGCTCGAACTCATCCACGAATGCGGCCGCTATCTCTGCACATTGACCGGTATGGCCTCCGTCGCCATGAGCCCGAAAGCGGGCGCCCATGGCGAGCTTTGCGGCATGATGTCGGTGAAGGCAGCGCTTGCCGCCCGCGGCGAGGATCGTCGCACCGTCCTGGTGCCGGCCTCCGCGCACGGTACCAATCCGGCGACGGCCGCGCTCCTCGGCTTCAAGGTCGTCACCGTGCCGGCCGGCGAGGACGGCACCGTGGCCGCCGAGATGGTGCGCGAGATTTGCGCCAAGCATGAAGGCGATGTCGCTGCCTTGATGCTGACCAACCCCAACACCTGCGGGCTGTTCGAGCCGCAGATCGTGGCGATCGCCGAAGCGATCCATGAGGCGGGGGGCTATTTCTACTGCGACGGCGCCAATCTGAACGCGATTTTGGGCAAGGTGCGGCCGGGCGATCTCGGCGTCGACGCCATGCATATCAATCTGCACAAGACCTTCTCCACCCCGCATGGCGGCGGTGGCCCCGGCGCCGGACCGACGGTTTTGTCGGAGGCGCTTGCGCCCTTCGCGCCGCTGCCCCTGATTGCGAAGACCGAGGAAGGCTATCGTCTCATCGAGACGGCGGAAGACTGTGAGGAGAAGCCGTTCGGGCGCATGACCGCCTTCCACGGCCAGATGGGTATGTTCGTGCGAGCGTTCGCCTGGATGCTGTCGCACGGCGCCGACGGCATGCGGCAGGTGGCCGAGGACGCGGTGTTGAACGCCAATTACGTGCGTGCCCGCCTGCAGGATCTGATGTCGCTGCCTTTCCCGGATCATCCCTCCATGCACGAAGTTCTCTTCGACGAGAGCTTCCTGGAGGAGACGGAGGTCACGACGCTCGATTTCGCCAAGGCGATGATCGACGAGGGGTTCCACCCGATGACCATGTATTTCCCGCTGGTCGTCAAAGGCGCGATGCTGATCGAGCCGACGGAATCGGAAAGCCGCGCGTCGCTCGATGTCTTCACGGCGACTTTGCGCGATCTCGTGATGTCCGCGAAAGCGGGGGATACGGCCCGCTTCGTCGACGCGCCGCGCTTCGCACCGCGCCGCCGGCTCGACGAGACCGGTGCCGCCCGCAAGCCGGTGCTGCGCTGGACGCCGCCTGCGAGCGAGGCAGAGGCCGAGGCGGCCGAATAAGGCCGCCTTCAGGCGAGGAGGAGCACGACGCCGCGGCGCAGAAGATCGAGCGCCAGAAGCGAAACGACCAGGCGAAAGCCCAGGCGGAAGTTCTCCTCCTTGAGTCCCTTGAGGATGCGCGTGCCGAGCGCCGTGCCGATGAAGCCCGCGACCACCATGGCGACGAGGAACGGCAGCCATTCGGCAAAGGCGAAGCCGACGGCGACGAACGCCACCACCTTGAAGAGGTGCTGGGCGGTCATCATCACGGCATGCGTGCCGATCACCTGCATGCGGTTTGAAAGAGCCGGACCGACGAAGGCGGCGACGAAGGGGCCCGTCGCGCCGAAGAACATGGTGAGGAACGTCGAGAAGAGCCCGACGAAGCCGAACAGCAGCCGCTGCGCCCCGAGCTTCATCGCCGGCAGCTTCGTCCAGATCATCACCAGGATGAAAAGCCCGAGCCCCGTCTTCAAAAGGGCTTCCGGCAGGGCGACGACGAAACGCGCGCCGAGAGCCGCGCCGATGACGCTGCCCACCAGGAACGGCCAGATCAGGCGCCATTCGGCGTGCCGCCTTTGCAACAACGCCCGCCCGGCATTGGAGCCGAGCTGGACAACGCCGTGAACAGGGATAAGTGCAGGCACCGGCAGAGCAAGCCCGAGGGCAGCAAGCATGGCTATGCCACCGCCGAGCCCGAGGGCCGCTGTCAGAGCCGAGGTGACGACGCTCGCTGCGATGAGCAGGAGAGCCGGAAGAATGCCGAGGCTGTCAGGAAGAAGGACGGAGAGAAAGCTTTGCATTCGGCGGGTGATCGATATCCTGTCGGCCTGCTCTCGCCCCGATGGCTGATGATGGCAAGACTGGCCGGTGGGCAAATATGCGGCATCGTCCGGCGCAAAGCGAGGCGAGCCGGATGCCATTCTCGTTCGGACTCCCGGTTCTGCCGTCTCCTCCTTGGCGCCGAATTTGCATGGCGGCGACACA
The DNA here is from genome assembly GCF_021462425.1 of Afifella sp. H1R. NCBI lineage: Bacteria > Pseudomonadati > Pseudomonadota > Alphaproteobacteria > Hyphomicrobiales > Afifellaceae > Afifella > Afifella sp. H1R. Next base: position 26,096 of record NZ_JAKEDY010000002.1, on the reverse strand, counting down.
GCTGCTTCAAGGTTGCGTGATAAGGCGGCTCGCCGAATCGCGCGCTCTCATGTTGGGGAATTCATGCCTTCAATCGTTACGCTAACCGTCAACCCGACCATCGATGACACGAGCGAAGCCGAACTCGTTCGGCCGGTGCACAAGATCCGCACGCACCGCGGACGGATCGATCCGGGCGGTGGCGGCGTCAACGTGGCGCGCGTCGTGCATCGTTTGGGTGGTGACGTCGAAGCGATCGTCTGCCTCGGAGGCGCCACTGGCGCCCTGCTCGATGAGCTTTTGGAGCGCGAGGGCGTCAAGCGGTCGGTGGTCTCCATCGCCGGGGCGACGCGCATGGCGCATGTGGTTTTCGAGACCGCGACCGGACAGGAATATCGCTTCGTGCCTGAAGGGCCGACCCTGTCGGAAGAGGAGCAGAACGCCTGCTTCAAGCGTGTCGAAGAGACCGAATGCGACTATTTCGTTGCAAGCGGCAGCCTGGCGCCCGGCGTGTCCGAGGATTTCTACCCGCGCATCGCCGAGATGGTGACGAAGAAGGGCGCCAAATTCGTGCTCGACACGTCCGGCCTGCATCTCAGCCGCACGCTCGCCGGCAACAACGTCCTTCTCGCCAAGCCGAGCCTCGGCGAACTCGGCAGCATCGTCGGCCAGGATCTGCATGGACCGAAGGCGGCGGCAGTTGCCGCCCGCGATTATGTTCAGCACGACGGGGTCGGCATGCTCGCCGTCACGCTCGGGCGCCATGGCGCTCTTCTCGTGACGCCCGAAGAGACGCATTTCTGTCGGCCTCCGGAGGTGAAGACGCGCTCCGCATCCGGTGCCGGCGACAGCTTCCTGGCCGCGATGGTGCTCGCTATTTCTCAGGGCAAGACCCCGGACGATGCCTTGCGTCTGGCAACCGCATCCGGTGCGGCGACTGCTCTGACGCCCGGTACGGCACTTTGCTATCCGGAGGATGTGGAGGGTCTCTATGAAGAAATCTCGACCCAGCGCATCTGGCCGGTTGATACGGAGAAAGCCGCGCGCCGACGTTCGATCGCCTGATTAAACGCCCGAAAGCGAACACAAAAAGGAACCAATTGCCTCTTTCCGGACTTGTGCTGAGGAATGCGGCGCTGCCTCTGTCGATCAGACAGATCGCCGCGCCCCGAGGTTCAAGTTCATTTGAGGAGAGAGGTACATGTCGCAGGATAGGCTCGTTTCGAAAGCGTTTGTTTCGGCAGCCTGCATCGGGCTCGCCGCTTTCATGACGATCGCTTATTCTACGATGGGCGAAGCGACCATGGGCGAGGCGGCCGTTGACCGGACGGCGGCGGCCTCCGTCGCCAAATTGTCGCCGAAGACGCGCGTCGCCCGCGCTCTGGATACGGCCTGCGCCCACGATACCTGGCCCAATATCACGCCGGGCTGCGAAGCCGGCGCAACGCGCCTCAAGGCCGATCGGACGGTCCCCCTCACGCATCCGAGCGATGTGCGTCTCGCCACCTCGCTGCAGTGAGGCACCGCAGTGGGATTGAACTGACACCATGCCGCGGGAGCGCCCGCGGCATTCTTGTCTTCACGCTGCGAATTTCCGGGCAAATATCGAGATCCTAAGGCTTTATTTACCGCTTTCTGGACAATGCGACCCTTGAGGCGGCTCGTCGCCGCCCACCGGGTCGCGAATGTTTGTATCTCGTCGTCTTCGCCTGATTTCCTCGTTCCTTTCCCTCGGCGCCGTGCTGGCCCTGGCCGGCTGCGGTCACTCGCCGCGACGCATGAGTGATTTCGAATGCATGCAGCGTGTCATGTATTTCGAATCCAACCGCTCCAGCCCTGACGGCATGCTGGCCGTCGGCACGGTCGTGATGAACCGGGTGAAGTCGAAGGATTTTCCGAATTCGGTCTGTGCCGTCGTCGGCCAGAAGAAGCAGTTCGCGCCGGGCGTTCTGTCGAAGCCCATGACCGACAGCGGCAAGCCGCTGGCGGCCAAGATGGCGAAGAAGGTTCTTCGCGGCGCACGTCATCCCGGGGTCGGCAAGGCCCGCTTCTTCCATACGGCCGGCTACAATTTCCCCTACACCAACATGCATTATGTCGTGCTGGCTGGGGGCAACTCCTTCTACGAGAAGCGCAAGGCTCTGCCGGGCCGGCCAAACCGTCCGCAGGCGGAGGTCATTCTGGCGGCGAAGTTCAACAAGCCGGTGCGTCCGGTGCGCGAGGAGAGGCCGACGCTGCCGGAAGTGCGGCCTGAGCGGCCGATCATGGTGGCGTCCGCGCAATCGGTCGTGGCGCCGCGTATGCCGGTGCCGAGCCAGTCGACGCTGTTTGCACCTGCTGGCGGGCCGACCATGGCCCCCGATGCCCCAGCACCGCGCGCGCCGGCGTCGATCGAAGAGCTGATCGCCTTCAACTGACGGCCGTCGACGAACACGGGTCGTGCCGCATTCCGTGCGGCGGTGTTCCCGAGCCGATCGAAGCTTGCACCTGTGAAGCCGGTTTCCGGTTCGCCGGAGCCCCTGGCTGTGCTTGTCCTCCGCGACACTTTGTCTGAGGGGCCGGAAATGCACGAAAGGTGAGCTCTGATTGTCTGCCCGGCCTCTGTCGAAGGTTTGTCGATTAGAACGGATGCAAGCTCCACGCGAGCCTTCCCTCCTAGCCGATGGCCCAGACCTCAGGCAGGAGAGCCTTTCGTGAACATCCACTCCGTCAAGTTCAGGATCACCGCGTTATCCGCCGCATGCGTCATCGTTTTGACGGCCGTGCTTCTGGGCTTCGGGATTTACGCCGCCCGCGACACGTCGCGCTATGTCAATGAAAACGTGGACGAACTCCTTGACCGGACGAGCAAGGAGTCGCTGCAGCGGCTGGCGAATGCCCAGGCCGGAACGATCCGCGCCGAAGTCGATATGGCCTTCGATGCTGCCCGCAATATGGCACGTACTTTCGAGGTGATGGCGGGCAGTGGCGGGACCGCAACCCCGATCTATCAGCGTCGCGATCAACTGAATGCGGTTCTTCTGAGCGTGTTGAAGGACAATCCGCGCTTCAACGGCACGTACAGCGCCTGGCTGCCGAATGCGCTCGATGGCCGGGATGATATGTACGGCGATCGCAAGGACGTGGGATCGGATGCCACCGGACGCGTCCTGCCGTACTGGACGCGCGACGCGGACGGAAAGATCGCGCTTCAGCCGCTGGTCGAATACGACAGCGAGGCCCTGCATCCGAACGGCGTCATGAAAGGCGGTTGGTTCCTGGGACCCCAGAAGACCGGGGAGGAGAGCATCCTCGCCCCGCTTCCCTACATCGTTCAGGGCAGGTCGGTTTATCTCGCCACCATGTCGGTCCCGATCATGGTCGACGGCAAATTCGCGGGTGTGGCCGGTGCCGATTTCGATCTCGCCTTCCTGCAGAAATTGGCTGAGCAGGTGAACGCCGACACGTACGCGGGGAAGGGTGCTGTTACGATCGTCTCCGGTGCCGGTCTCGTCGTCGCGGCGAGTGACGATCCGCAAGCCATCGGCGGCTCATACGAGACAATTTCCGCCAGTGCCGCCGAGGACATGGACATCCTGAAGGACGGGCGGGCAACGGTGAAAACCGACGAGGCGAGCGACACCCTCAAGGTTTTCGCGCCTGTGGAGCTTGGGCGTACGGACCAGGTCTGGTCTGTCGTGATCACCGTGCCGCGTCAGGTCGTTCTGGCCGAGGGCGACAAACTCGCCAATTCGCTGGCAGAACGTGGTCGCGAGGATCTCATGTCACAGGTGCTCGTCGGCCTTGCCGTGGTTTTTGCCGCTCTTGTTGCCATGGCCGTCGTCGCATCCGGCATCTCACGCCCGATCACGCAGCTCACGGGTGCCCTTCGGCGTCTCGCCTCTGGCGAGGCGGTGGACGAAATCGCGGGCGCTGAGCGTCGCGACGAGATTGGCGCCATCTCCCGTGCCGTCGATCAGATCCGTGTGCGCATTGAAGAAGAGGTCCGCCAGAAGGCCGCCGAAGAGGAACAGAACCGCATCAAGCAGGAAGACGAACGCCGCCGCACCATGCACAAACTCGCCGACGAGTTCGAAGAGGCGATGGGTGGTGTCGTTCGTGGCGTCGTTGCTGCGACCGGGCAGTTGCAGGACGCCTCCGCGACGATGAGTTCGGCGACGGAAAAGGTTGCGCGGCAGTCGCAGACGGCGGCCGGCGCGTCGGCCGATGCGTCCTCCAATGTCCAGACGGTGGCCTCTGCCGCCGAAGAGCTTGCCTCCTCGATTGCCGAGATCAAGCGCCAGGTCGACGAATCGGCCCGGATCGCAGGCGCGGCCGTCGGTGATGCGAATGGCACGGCCGGCAAGGTGCGCGACCTCTCGGCTTCCGCAAGCCGCATCGGACAGGTCGTCGACCTCATCAAGGACATCGCCGAGCAGACCAACCTTCTCGCCCTCAACGCCACCATCGAAGCGGCGCGTGCGGGCGAGGCGGGCAAAGGCTTTGCGGTCGTGGCGGCGGAGGTCAAGCAACTCGCCGATCAGACATCTCGGGCCACTTCGGAGATCGCGGCCCAGATCTCGGAGATCCAGAATTCCACCTCCGACTCCGCCACGGCGATCGTCGGCATCACCGAGGTCATCGAGCAGATCAATCAGATCGCGACGGCCATCGCCACGTCGGTCGACGAGCAGGGTGAAGCGACCCGCGAGATCGCGGGCAGCGTCTCTCAGGCGTCCATGGGCGCGAAGACCGTCGCCGACAACATCGAGGGCATCAACGAGGCGGCCGCCGACACGACGGCCGTTGCCGGAAAGGTCGAAGGCGCCGCGACGACGCTCGGACAGCAATCGGAGACGCTGAAGGCGGTCATGGATCGCTTCCTCAGTACGGTGCGGGCCGCATGATCTGCCGGACGTCGCCACTTTCCGGCGCGACGCCTGAGAGCGGCGTTCGCCGATCCGGCGCCTTTCGCCCGTCTGCCATCTGGTGGACGGGCCGCCCCTTCTTTCCGGGTTTTCCGAGCCACGATCACCGCGCGCCTTTGGAAGCCTTGAGAGGCTACCGCAATCGTCTCGGATCCAGGCGAGCAACATACAACTTTTGGTAGTGAATCGCGTGCTGTTCGCGTAGGCTGGTCCCGTGCACAATTGGGGAGGCCATTATGCGCACAGCATCGATAGCATTGTTTGCATGCGGCCTGGTTTTCGCCGCAAGCGAAGCCTGGGCGGCCTGCGGCTGCACCGGTATGAGCGTTGCCCGCACAACCGGCAACACGCAGATCATCTGCAGCGCCGTCGACCAGGACGAGTTCGACGAATGCACCAAACGCTCCGGCAACGCCCGGACCATTTGTGGAACCACCTACGAATATGCGTGCCCGGTCGGGGTGAATAGCGAGGATTGGGGCGCCGACGAGCCCGAGCAGCGGACGGGCTTCGGCGCAACGGCGACGCTGACGGGCACCGCTTCGGAATGCACCTCCGGTCAGCTTCTGGCGATGACCATCACAGGAAACGGGGGGACGGAGGACAATCCGAAGATCAACCCGACCGATTCGACGGGAGGTCCGGGCGAACTCGTCACCGGCGTGACCTTCGACGTCGACAACAACGCGACCCATCGCTTCCCCGCTTATCCGATCGGCGGCGGCACGGCGACCAATCCGAAGTTCGGCGGTGACAATTATCGCTGGTCCGACAACGCTTCCGTTCTCATCGAACGCAAGGACGGGCTTTATCGCTGGTGGGACAACACCGACCAGGGCAAGGAGGATAAGGACGAAGACGCCTCCTGGCGCTACAAATTCGTTTCCTGGGTGAGGGGCAGCAGTGGCCAGCCGAGCTGCGCCTGCAGTTTTGATATTTCGGTGGACTGGGGATCGGATGAAGATCCCGATACGACGTACACGCAGGACACCGACTACAGCTCCCGCTGCAACTGGTGAGAGCCAAGGTCGAATAAGAGCGCGCGCCGTCTTCGGGCGGCCGCGCATGCCGGAGGAGGAGAGGACCGGCTGATCGCCCTTCGCGCCTGCCATGCGCGCGCCCCCTGTCGTCAATCATCGGTCGCCAAATCGTTGGGTCACCAAATTGTGGGCCGGCGCACTGTGTTGGCGATGCTGTGTCCGATTTGCCTCTCGGTGCAGCAAGTGCGATCGACCGCATTGCACTTTCGCGGAGCTTATGGCAGAGGCCATGTCATGATCTGCTCTGCCCGACCACAGACTTTTGGTTACTGGCGCTTCCGTTAGGAAGCGGCAGGGCGCAATCATTGTGTGACCATGTCGCCGTGTCTGGGCGGAAAGGTCATTTTAAGCGACACCAATCCCTGTCACGGCGGCCCTTCGAAGGGGAAGGCCCGTGAATGTGATCAACAAGGTCGATTGGACGATCCGTGCCGAGCGATCGGCGCTCCTGATCCACGATATGCAGCCGCATTACTGCGAGGCTCTCGACGAGACGGTGCGCACCGATCTCGCCGATCAGATCTCGCGGCTTGCGAGGTTCTGCGCGGCGCGCGCGATGCCGATCTTCGTCTCGCAGGTGCCGCCGGCCCGGCTTGATTGCGAGCGCGGCCTGATGCGCGACATGTGGGGAAGGGGACCGGCTGACGGCGTCTCTGCCGACAATGCGGGGCGGATGACGAATGCACCCGCCCTCGACCACGCGCTCGAGCTTGATGGCTTGTCGCTGATCCCGGTGACGAAGCGCAGCTATTCGGCCTTCTACGGCAACGATTTCGAGGTCATGCTTCGCCGGCTCGGCCGCGACAACCTGATCATCACCGGCCTCTATACGTCGATCGGCTGTCTTTCGACGGCGATGGACGCCTTCATGCGCGATATCCGCCCGTTCATGGTGGCCGATGCGCTCGCCGACTTCTCCAAATCCGAACATGAGGCCGGCCTCAAGAAGGCGGCTCAGACTTGCGCGCGTATCGTGGAGACGACGGAAGCAGTCGAACATCTGCAGGCACGTCGCCCGCAGCGGCCTTCCACTTGGGCATTTGATGTCTGCTGAAGGGAGGGCGCGTCTTGATGCCGATGGACGCATCGCTGCAAGACGCGCCGCCGTCCCGAGGGCTTACGACGAGCCGAGACGCGTGGCGAGCGCATCGATCTCGTGATCGGCAAAAACTTCGATGCCGTTTGCCCGCAACAATGCGCTCGTCACGCCCATGGCGGGGTGTTTTCGGCCGTCGAAGCTGCCGTCGTAGATGAGGTGGCTGCCACAGGACGGGCTGCCGTCGATGAGGAGCGCGAAGGAGCAGTTTTGCGCGCGCGCGATCTGAAGCGCGGCTCTTGCGCCGGCGAGAAATCCTTCCGTGACGTCGGCTCCGGAAGTGTCGACGACCCGGCCGCGCCCGGCAAGAACGTCGTCGCCGCTCCGCCCCTCTGCGATCTCGGCTGGCCTTCTCGGTACGGAAAAACCGCCGATGAGTTCGGGGCAGATGCCAACGACACGGCCTTCGGCTCGCCACCTGGCAAGCGCCGGATGGTGAAGGGGCCGCGTGCCGCCGTCATAGCGCACGGTTTCGCCCAGAAGGCAGGCACTGACGAGAATCCGCGATGGCATGGATAGGGCCGGCTCACTCGCCGCGCGGAAAGCGCTGCGCGTCTTCCAGAATGTTCAAATCCATATGGTTGCGCATATAGCGCTCCGAGGCCCGTTGCAGCGGCTGGTAATCCCACGGGAAATAGGCGCCGTTCCGGAGCGCCTCGTAGACCACCCAGCGCCGCGCCTGGCTCTCGCGCACCTCGGCGTCAAAGGCCTTGAGATTCCACTTTTCCCGCATCAGCGCCATGAAACGGTCGATCTCGTCCTGATAGGCGGGATCCTCCGCAAGGTTCGTTAACTCGTCGGGGTCCGCCTCAAGATCGTAGAGGAGCGGCGGATCGACCTCGCAAAAGACGAACTTCCACTTGTCTTCGCGCACGCCGACGAGCGGTGCGATCGATCCCTCGGCCGCATATTCCATGAGGATCGGACCATGCTGGGCCCCGCTTGCGGCGAGCGGCAACAGGCTGCGCCCGTCCGTCCAGGGCATGATTTCCGACAGATCGATGCCGGCGAGGTCGGCGAGCGTCGGCACGACGTCGAGTGTGGAGACCGGCGTCTCGATGAGGCCCGGTGCGAGGCCGGGCGCTGCGACCATCAAGGGGACCCGCGCCGAGCCTTCGAAGAAGCTCATCTTGAACCACAGGCCGCGCTCACCCAGCATGTCGCCATGGTCGGAGAGGAAGAGGATGATGGTGTTTTCCGCCATGCGGCAGCGCTCGAGCGTGTCGAGGATCTCGCCGATCTTGGCGTCGAGATAGGAGACATTGGCGAAATAGGCGCGCCTTGAGCGGCGGATGTCCTCATGGCTGATGTCGAAGTTGAGATAGTCGCAGGATTCCAGGAGGCGCTTGGAATGCGCATCCTGCGCACCGAAGGGGATCTCTCCGATCCTCGGGGAAAGCTCCTCGCAATCCGCATAGCGATCCCAGTATTTTCGCCGTGCCACATAGGGGTCGTGCGGATGCGTGAAGGAAACGGTGAGGCACCACGGCTTTGAGACATGCCCGCGCGCCAGATCGTAGAGCTTGCGGTTGGCGTGGTAGGCGACCTCGTCGTCATATTCGAGCTGATTGGTGATCTCCGCCACACCCGCGCCGGTGACGGAGCCGAGATTGTGGTACCACCAGTCGATGCGCTCGCCGGGTTTGCGATAATCCGGTGTCCAGCCGAAATCCGCCGGATAGACGTCGGTCGTCAGCCGCTCTTCGAAGCCGTGCAGCTGGTCTGGTCCGACGAAATGCATTTTCCCGGAAAGCGCCGTCTGGTAGCCGGACCGGCGCAGATGATGGGCGTAGGTCGGGATCGAGGAGACGAATTCGGCTGCGTTGTCGTAGACGCCGGTGCGCCGCGGCAATTGCCCGCTCATGAAGGAGGCGCGCGCCGGCGCGCACAGCGGGCTCGCCGTATAGCAGTTCTGAAAACGCAGCGATCGCTCGGCGAGCTTGCTCAGTGCCGGCGTTTTCAGGAAGCCCGCCGGTCCGTCCGGAAACAGCGTCCCGTTGAGCTGGTCGACCATGAAGATCAGGATGTTGGGACGGCTCATGCGGGCAATTCCTCAAGGGTCGGCGTGACGAGACGGAGGGCGGAAACGGGGTGCACTCCGCGCAGACACTGCGTCAGCCGACAGCCGCAACACAAGAGCTCGTCGGACGACGGCCTCGGACGTCGTGCGTGGCCGCAGTGCCACACGGCGCGCCCGCAATTGTCCGAAACACCGTCGACGGCTTGTCAAATCGGCGGAAGAGGAGCATAAGCCGCGCCGTTATGACCAGATTCGCTCTCTATCTCAGCATGATCCCGGTCCGTTCGTAACGGATCGCGTCCGTCAGACGGACGCCTGAAGGGGCTGATAGCCCCGGGGTTAATGCCGGTCCCGCCGCAGCGGGACGATCGGTTCACCGATTTTCTTGAGAGCTTTCCATGTCCACCGCAGGCGCTTTGAGGCGCGGGCTTCGTGCCCTTCATTTCCGCAATTTCGTTCCGCTTCGGCATGCCGGCCGCACGCGGCCCGTGTGGCGCGCAGCCAACGGGCGGGTGGGGTTGGCCGGCATCGGGCGGGTGAAGTTCAATCTTCGTGGCGATGTGTTCTCCGCGGTTCTGGGCTTTGCCTTTGCGCGCTGGCGCGAGCAACCGGGGCGTGTCGCGCTGATTGCCGGTATGGTGATCCTCGCCACCTTGGCGGAAGTTTTCACGCCGCTTTTCGCCGGCCGCATCGTCGATGCGATCGCCGCAGGCGCGGCCGATCCGGACGCCAGGCATTCGGCGATCGTGGCGTTTCTCACGGTGACCGGCCTCGGACTTGCCGCGGTCGGGCTCCGCCAGCTCGTCTTCTTCCAGATCATCACGCTGACCTTGAAGATGATCCGAGAGGTGGCCGAGGACGCCTTCCATCGCATTCAGCGCTTTTCGACCGACTGGCATGCCAACGCCTTCGCCGGTTCCACCGTGCGGAAGATCACGCGCGGCATGTGGGCGCTCGATCTGTTGAACGACACGCTTCTGGTCGCTCTTCTGCCGTCCTTTGTGGTGCTTGTCGGCGCAACCGCGCTTCTGGGCGCCTTCTGGCCGGTGATGGGGCTCGTCATCGGGCTGGGCGCGCTCGCCTATATCGCCGTCACCGTCACCCTGTCGGTGGGCTGGGTCGCACCCGCGGCGACGCTCGCCAATGCCTGGGACACGCGGCTCGGCGGCGCGCTCGCGGATGCGGTGAGCTGCAATGCCGTCGTCAAGGCGTTCGGGGCCGAGGATCGCGAGGAGGCGGGTCTCACGCGCATCCTGGCGAAGTGGCAGCACCGCACGAGGCGCACCTGGCGGCGCGGCACGGTCGGCGCGGGCGCGCAGGGGCTGATGATGGTCGTCATCCAGGCGGGCATTCTCGGCGTCGCACTCGTTCTCTGGCAGCGGGGCGCGGCAAGCGCCGGCGATGTCGCCTTCGTCCTCACCATGTTCTTCGTGGTGCAGGGGCATCTGCGCGATATCGGCATGCACATCCGCAACCTGCAGCGTTCCGTCAACGATCTCGAAGAGCTCGTCGCGCTGAACCGTGTGCCGATCGCGATCGCCGATCGGCCGGGCGCGGCTGAGGCGAAGATCGCCGCGGGGGAAATCGTCTTCGACCATGTCGATTTCCACTATGGCAATCACGCGACGCCGCTTTACCGCGATTTCTCGGTGAAGATTGCGGCGGGCGAGCGGGTCGGTCTCGTCGGCCATTCCGGTTCGGGCAAGACGACGTTCGTCAAGCTGATCCAGCGGCTCTACGACGTGACGGGCGGCCAGATCCTGATCGACGGCGAGGACATTGCCGCCGTGAAGCAGGCCTCGCTGCGCCGGAAGATCGCCATCGTGCAGCAGGAGCCGGTGCTTTTTCACCGCTCGCTGGCCGACAACATCGCCTATGGCCGCCCCGGTGCGTCGCAGGCGGAGATCGAGCAGGCGGCGCGGCTCGCCCATGCCGACGAGTTCATCTCACGGCTGCCGGAGGGCTACCGCACCATGGTGGGCGAGCGCGGCATCAAGCTGTCGGGCGGCGAACGCCAGAGGGTGGCGCTGGCGCGCGCCTTCCTGGTCGATGCGCCGATCCTGATCCTGGACGAGGCGACCTCTGCACTCGATTCCGAGAGCGAAGTGCTGATCCAGGACGCGATGGAGCATCTGATGGTCGGGCGCACGACGCTCGTCATCGCCCATCGTCTGTCGACGGTGCGGGCGCTTGACCGCATCCTCGTCTTCGACCGCGGGCGGATCGTGGAGGAGGGCGACCATGCCGCCCTCATCGGCCGCGCGGGTGGCATCTATCGCCGCCTTTTCGAGCGCCAGGCGCTGGAGCTGACGAAGGGTCTCGTCATGTAATCAGCGAGGGGGCCATCATCCCCCTCGCACCACTCTTTGCCCTGTCACGACGACTTTGTTGCGCGCCGGTGCCACAGCAACGCCTTTCCTCGGCGGCCGGATTGTGGTCGATGGGGCAATGAGTGCTCTTTTTGCGGAACTGGACTACCGCCCGACCCCGATCGGCCCCATCAGCCTGCGTCGGCGGCGCGAGTTGCGGCTGGGCGTCGACATCTTCGAAATCAAGCTCGGCGAGGAATTCCTCATGTCGAGCCTTTTCACAGCTTCCGAGATTGCGCTCGCCCGCCTCGGCATTGCGGCGCTTGCCGGCAATGACCACGATGTTCTCGTGGGCGGGCTCGGCCTTGGCTACACCGCCTGCGAGGTGCTTCGCCACGATGCTGTCGGCTCGCTCCTCGTCGTGGAATTCCTGGATCCCGTCATCGAATGGCATCGCACGGGGCTCCTGCCGAACGGAGCGACGATGGAAGCGGATCCGCGCTGTCGGATCGTCAAAGGCGATTTCTTCGCCGGCGCTGCCAGCGCGGCGGGGTTCGACCCTGAAACGGAGGCCCGCCGCTTCGATGCCATCCTCCTCGATATCGACCATTCGCCGGAAGCGCTGCTCGATGCACGCAGCACGAGCTTTTACCGTCCGGAGGGTCTTGCCGCGCTCGCGGCCCATGTGAAGCCCGGTGGCATTTTCGCGCTCTGGTCCGACGCCTTGCCGGATGACACGTTCACCCAGCGCCTCAGAGCCGTCTTCGACAAGGCCTGGGTGGAACCGGTCACGTTTCACAATCCCCTTCAGGATCGTCCCTTTACGCAGAGCGTCTATCTGGCGCGCAAAGAAGCCGGCTCTTCGGCCGGCGCGTGAGGACGGCGATGGCGGAGACGCGCGGGGAAGCCTGTCCGGTCTGTCGGGGAGGCGATGTCGGGCTTTTTCTCACCGTTGACGGCAAAAACTACTGGCGTTGCGCGACCTGCGCCGCCCGTTATCTCGATCCTGCCCAGCGTCCGTCGCCGGCCGAAGAGCGCGCGCATTATCTGACGCATGAGAACGACCCGGACGATCCGGGCTACCGGCGCTGGCTGTCGCGGCTGACGCGCCCGCTCCTGGAACGCCTTTCCCCCGGCGCGAACGGCCTCGATTATGGCTGCGGTCCCGGGCCTGCGCTCGCGAAAATCTTTGCCGAGGCCGGGCATCATATGGCGGTCTATGATCCGATTTTCGCGCCCGATCCTGCCCCGCTTGATGACCGCTACGATGTCGTCACCTGCACGGAGACGGCCGAACATTTTCACGATCCGACGGGCGAGTTCGATCGTCTCGCTGGCCTCTTGAAGCCCGGCGGTCTTCTCGGTGTGATGACCATCTTCCAGACCGACGATGCCCGCTTTGCGAACTGGCGCTATCGCCGCGACCCGACCCATGTCGTCTTCTACCGCGCCGAGACCTTTCGCCTGATCGCCTCCCGCCGCGGCCTCACCTGCGAAATCGTCGAAAAAGACGTCGTGCTGATGCAAAAGGGCGGGTGAGGCAGAACTCGACAACTATCAATTAGATGTATAAATACACACTATGGATAGCGGGACTGTCCTCAGACTTCTGAAGCTGGACGGCTGGTACGAAGTTACCCGCCGTGGAAGCCATCTTCAGATGAAACATCCTGAGAAGGCTGGCCGGGTGACACTCCCGCATCCGAAGCGCGACATCCCGCTCGGAACGCTGAAAAGCATCGAAAAACAGTCGGGGCTGAAGCTGAAATGACCATGCATCAATATATCGGCCTGATCCACAAGGAAGAGGGAAGCGATTACGGCGTCTCCTTTCCGGATTTCCCGGGCGTGGCGACGGCTGGCACCTCCCTTGATGACGCACGTGCCATGGCCGAGGAAGCGCTGGCGTTGCATGTCGACGGGCTTCTCGAAGAGGGCGAGCCGATCCCGCTGCCTTCGAGCCTTGAGGAGGTGATGGCCGATCCTGAGCATCGCGAAGGCGTGGCCATTCTCGTCGGGCTGAAGGCGGAGCCGAAGAAGGCGGTGCGCGTCAACGTCACGCTGCCGGAGGATGTCCTGGCGGAGATCGACGCCTTCGCCGCTTCCCACGGTTTCACGCGGTCCGGTTTCCTCGCCGCGGCGGCTAAGAAGATCATGGCCGCGGAATAGGGGTTAGCATCGCCTGTTCTCTCCGCGTCGCGCGAAGGGGCGAGGGGGCGCATCTCTTCTGGATGCTGGGTAACTGCAGGGACGGACGCGCAGATACCAATCCGCGGCACAGCCCTTTCTTCTCCCCTCTGGGGAGAAGGTGGCGGGCGAAGCCCGCCGGATGAGGGGTGGCTTCACATCCCACGCTGATGTTGGTTTGTCCTCCACCCCTCACCGCCCGCTTCGCGGGCACCTCTCCCCAGAAGGGGAGAGGAACGGAGCATGCAGCAATCGCTCCGAGAAGAATGGCGATGATGCGGTCCCGAGCGGCTTTTCGTCGACGCCATAGTCCAGAGCGAACGCCAGGGGTGCCGGGCCGCAAAGAAGGCGAAAGGGGCTCGAAGCGGCGCGGGCGCGCGGTATGTTGCGGTGCGGAGGGCGTTTCGGCTTCACCCGCCGGCGTCTCCCGCATCACCGAAAGGACAGTGAGTGACACAACGAGGCCATGGCAGCCTGGCGGTTTATTTCGGCGCCGTCTTCGCCTTTGCCGTCACCATGGTGGGCACCACCATGCCGACGCCCCTTTATCCTCTCTATCGCGGCCTTTTCGGGTTTTCCGAGCTGACGATCACGGTGATTTTCGCCGTCTATGCGCTCGGCGTCATGGCGGCCCTCATCATCACCGGACGCTGGTCGGATCAGCTCGGCCGCCGGCCGCTGCTGTTTGCGGGCCTCGCCGCCTCGGCGCTGAGCGATCTCGTCTTCTGGAATGCCGGCGGGCTCGGCATGATCCTTTTCGGGCGCGTTCTCTCAGGGATCTCGGCCGGCATCTTCACCGGCACCGCGACCGTGGCGCTCATCGAACTCGCCCCGGAGCGCATCAAGCGCTGGGGCACGTTCTTTGCGACCTCCGCCAATATGGGCGGTCTCGGGCTCGGGCCGATGTTTGCGGGTGCGCTGGCGGAGTATCTGCCGGCGCCCCTCGTTTTGCCCTATGCGCTGCATTTTCTGCTGGCGCTTCTGGCGTTCGTCTGCGTCTGGCGCGCGCCCGAAACCGTTGTGCGGCCGGATAAGGTGCAATTGAAGTTTCAGCGCCTTGCCGTCCCACGCGAGGTGCGGGCTGCCTTTGTGCCGGCCGGCATCGCCGCTTTCGCGGGCTTCATGGTCTGCGGCTTCTTTACCGCCGTGGCGCCGGCTTTTCTGGGTGAAGAGCTCGGCTACGACAACCATCTCGTCATCGGCTTCGTCTCGGGCATCTTGTTCATCGCCTCGACCGTCGGCCAGCTTCTGCAAAGCAATTTTCCGAGCGGAAGGCGGCTGCCGATCGGTTGCGCCATTCTCCTGACGGGCGTCGTCGTCATCGCGGTGGGCCTCGGCAGCGAGATGCTGTCGGCCATCATTGCGGGCGTTTTGATCGCCGGCTTCGGTCACGGCGTCGCGTTTCGGGCGGGGCTCGGCGCCGTGGCGGATGCGAGCCCACCCGACGAGCGGGCGAGCGTCGTGTCGACCTTCTTCATCGTCGCCTATGTGGCGATTTCGTTTCCCGTCATCGGCATCGGGCTCGCCGGGGCCTCGTTCGGCCTCAAGACGGCAAGCCTCGCATTTTCCGCGATCGCGGCCGTCTTGTGCTGCCTCGCCCTCGTTCTCCTGTTGCGGGGCGGCGGCGCACGACCTCAGAACGCCTTCCCAGCCCGCGAATGAGCGGGGAGGGACGGCGACAAGATTGCACGGATTGCGCTCAAAAAGACGCCCGGCGGCGCGGCAGATGCCGGCCGGGTGCGGCTCAGCTTTCCGCCTCTCCCGAGGCCGAGGCGAGGCCGTATTCCTGCAGCTTGTAGAGAAGCGTGCGCCGGCTGATGCCGAGCTCGACGGCGGTATGGCTGCGATTGCCCGAGTTGCGCGTCAGCGCGTTGCGGATCACCTGGCTTTCGAACTCGTTGACGAGCTCGCGCAGGGAGCCTTTGCGCATCGTCGCATCGAGGTTGCCGGTGTCGGCAAGTCCCTCGCTCGCCCCGGTGATGGAGGCGGGAAGGTCCTCGACCGTGATGACATTGGTCGTGCACATGACGACGGCATGTTCGATGGCATTGGCGAGCTCGCGCACATTGCCGGGCCAGGGCCAGGCGAGCAGGCAGTCCATCGCCGAGGTGTCGAAGCCGCGGATGACAAAATTGTTTTCCGCGCAGAAGCGCTCCAGAAAATGCTCCGAGAGCAGCCGCACATCCTCCGGCCGGTCGCGCAGCGGGATGGTCTCGAGCGTGACGACGTTGAGGCGGAAATAGAGATCCTGCCGGAACGTCCCCTCCCGCACCATCTCCTGAAGGTTGCGGTTGGTGGCAGCCACGATGCGCACATCGGCCTTGATCGGCGTGCCGCCGCCGACGCGCTCGAATTCGTGCTCCTGCAGAACCCGCAACAGCTTCGCCTGCAGGCCCGGAGAAATCTCGCCGATTTCATCGAGGAAGAGGGTGCCGTGTTCGGCCTGCTCGAAGCGGCCGCGATGCCGGCTTGCGGCGCCGGTAAAGGACCCCTTTTCGTGGCCGAAGAACTCGCTTTCGTGCAGCCCTTCCGGGATCGCGGCGCAATTCACCTTGACGAAGGGATGTGCCGCGCGGGCGCTGCCGTAATGGATGGCGGCGGCGACGAGCTCCTTGCCGGTGCCGCTCTCGCCCTGGATGAGCACGGTCGCATTGCTGCGTGCGACCTTGGCGATCGTCTGCCGCTGCTCGATCATGCGCGGATTGTTGGTCAAAATGCCTTCCGCGCCGTAGCGCTCGGACAATTCGCGCCGCAGCGAGGCGATGTCGTGGCGCATCGCCCGGATCTCGAGGATCCGGCGCACCAGCATGCGGATCTCGTCGAGATCGAAGGGTTTCAGGACATAATCGAAGGCGCCGTCCTTCATCGCCTGCACGGCGGTGCCGACCTCGGCGAAGGCCGTCATCAGCACGATCTGTGCGGTGCGGTCGATCTCCACGATGGCTTTCAGCGCATCGAGCCCGTTCATGCGCGGCATGCGGATGTCGAGCAGCACCACATCCGCATGCTGGCGCCGGAAGGTCTCCACCCCCTCCAGCCCGTCTTTGGCCACGACGACCTCAAGGCCCTCCTTCTGGAGGACCGCCTTGAGCATGTGACAGATGGCCTGGTCGTCATCGACGACGAGAGCGACGGGTGTGGAATTGGTCATTCTGTTTTTTCTGATACCGGAGCGACAATCGGAATGCGAATCCGAACAACGGTTCCGTGGCCGGGCCGGCTGTCGAAACTGATGACGCCGTGATGCGCATCGATGATGCGGTGGACCATGGCGAGGCCAAGCCCCGTGCCGGTGGGTTTGGTGGAGAAGAAGGGATCGAAGACTTTGCCGACGTGATGCGGCTCGACGCCGACGCCGTCGTCGCGCACTTCGATGGCAATGTCGTCCGGTCCTTCCCGGCCCGCCGTGACGATGACGCTGCCGTCGTTGGTGATCGCCTGCAGCGCGTTGATGAGGAGATTGAGGAGCGCCTGTTTCAGCGCTTCGGCATCGGCGTCGATGTCCGGCAGATCCTTCTCGAACTGGAGGTCGATCTGCACGTTCCCCTGGCCCTTGGCGAGGAAGCTCACGTCTTCGATGAGATGGGCGACGTCGATTCTGCTGATCTTCGGCGGCCTAAGCCGGCCGAAGGCGAGAAGCTTGCCGATGGTGTCGTTGAGGACGTCGACCTCATGGATGATGATCGCCGAATAACGCCGCCATTCCTCCGGATCGTCGCAATCGGCGAGATATTGCACGAAGCCGCGGATCGAGGTGAGGGGGTTGCGGATCTCGTGCGCGATGCTGGCCGTCAGTTCGCCGAGCGCGGCCAGACGATCGGCGCGCATCACCTGCACCATGAGCCGGTCGCGTTCGCTGACGTCCTTGAGCACGACGACGGCCCCGATGCGTCGGTTCTCCGCATCGTGCAGGACGCTCGATGTGGCCGTCAGGCGCCAGACGGACTCCTTGCGCGGGATCTCGAGCGTCACCCCGATATGCGGGCGACCGGTGTCGAGCGTGTCGAGAAGGGCGCTCGCCACATGCATGTGATCGGCAAAGAGCGACCGGTAGGACTGGCCGATGACCTCAGTCGCCGGCACGTCGTACATCTGTTCCGCAGCGGGGTTGAACGCGGTGATCCGGCCGTCGACGTCGACCGCCACGACCCCGTCGGCGATGCTGGTGAGGATGTTTTCCGTGAGCGTGCGCGCATCGAGAAGTGCCATCGCCATGTTGTTGACGGCATCGACGATTTCGCCGAGCTCGCCGCGCAAGGGCGCGATCGGCTGTCTGAGATCATCCTTGAGGCGTGCGAGCCCGCCGACGATCATGTCGACTTCGTGCGACAGCCGCTTCGACATCAAATGAATGACGATGCCGGCGACCAGGATGCCGCCGAGTGTGATGGCGAGAACGGTGCGGTCGACCGTCTGTTCCTGGCGCTCGATCGCGTCGGTGAATTCGTTTGCCCAGATATAGCCGATGACGTTCCCGTTGCGGCGGATCGGCCACATCGCGTTCATCACCGAGCCGCGCACGAGCGAGCCGAACTCCACATCGGGCTTGCCCGCGCGCATCACCGAACGGCCGGGATGGTCGGGAGCGATCGCCTTCCCGACCGTGTGCCCGTAGCTGGCGCTCGGCCCGTACGTGATGATGGCGTCGAGCCGGCGCGAGTAATAGCCGACGCCGACGCCGGGGTCTGACGCGGCGATCTTGTCCGTGATGGGGGCGAGCCTGGCATTGAGATGCTGGATCGCGGCCTGGCGGTCCTGCCAGCCGGACGGCAGATCGGCGAGAAGGGCATCGAAGCCCGTCCCGAGTTCGGCATCGAGGATGCGCGCCAATGAGAACAGCTTGTCCTGCTTTTCCTGCAGGAGCGCCTCACGGCCTTCATATTGCAGGATGACGCCGAGGATGACGATCGGCAGCACGACCATGATGAAGGATGTCAGCATCAGCCGCTGACGCATCTTTTCCGGCAGAACCCGCCGGCTCAGCCATCTCAGCCCCATCGGACGCTCCGTGAGATCATGCTGGCGAGCGGATCTGCCCGCATCAGGCGGTCGTCTGCTGTGAAGCCCGGACTCGAACATGATTGGCGCCTTCGGCCGTCGGGAGAGGCGAAAGCTCTCCGCGCTGCCTGCTGGAAAGCTCTTGCGACGCCGGATTTATCTGCGCAGATGGAAGTAAAGTCTATGTGAAAAATTTTGCGCATTGCGCAAATACCTGCACAAAATTGAGGGTGCTATTTTGTCGCAGAACTACATCTAAGTCCGCAAGAAATAAGGGATCATGAAAACTGGCACGGTCTGTGCATTACATCTCCCGCAAGCCATCGCGTCGATGGGAAACGACGTAGATGAGGGAGAATAAATGTCAAAGCTATGCAGTTGTTCATGTGCTGTCGAAAGTATCGCTGACGGGTCGTCGGTGATGATCGGCGGTTTCATGGGTGGCGGGTCTCCACATCGACTGATCGATGAACTGGTCCGTCAGGGCAAGAAGGATCTCACAATCATCGCCAACGACACGGCACGCCCGGGGATCGGGATCGGCAAATTGATCGATGCCGGCGCGGTGAAACGTTTGGTCGCCTCTCACATCGGGCTCAACCCCGAAACGCAAAAGCGGATGATCGCCAACGAAATAGAAGTTGAATTGGTCCCGCAGGGCACGCTCGCGGAGCGTATCCGCGCCGGCGGCACGGGTCTCGGCGGCGTCTTGACGGCGACGGGTGTGGGCACGGTCGTCGCAGAGGGCAAGCAGACGGTCGAGATCGAAGGCGAGGATTATCTGGTCGAAACGCCTCTGAAGGCGGATTTCGCCCTCATCCACGCTCTGCGCTCCGACATGTTCGGCAACCTTCAGTACCTTTTGACCTCGCGGAACTTCAATCCGTCGATGGCGCTCGCGGGCGAGACGGTCATTGCCGAGGCGAGTGAGGTCGTGCCGGTCGGCATGATCCCCCCTGACCACGTCGAAACCGTCGGCGTCCTCGTCGATCACCTCGTTTCCTGGGAGGCATAAATGGAAGCCAAAACGCTCATCGCCAAACGTGTCGCTCAGGAAATGGTCGACGGCGATCTCGTCAATCTCGGCATCGGCCTGCCGACCTTGGTCACGAATTATCTGCCTGAGGGCGTGCGCGTCTTCTTCCAGTCCGAGAATGGTCTGATCGGCATGCAGGCCCTTCCGGAGAAGGCGGCTGCCTTTGAGGATCTGACCGATGCCGGCGGCACCCCGGCGAGCTTTATCCCCGGGGCTGCGGCCTTCGACAGCGTCGCCTCGTTCGGTTTCATCCGCGGCGGGCACCTCGACGTCACGGTTCTCGGCGGCCTCCAGGTCGACGAGGGTGGCCAGCTCGCCAACTGGATGGTGCCCGGCAAGATGGTCCCCGGAATGGGCGGTGCGATGGATCTCGTGACCGGCGCCAAGAAGGTGATCGTGGCCATGACCCATACCGCCAAAGGTTCGCCGAAGATCATCAAGAAGTGCAATCTGCCGCTGACCTCGGTGCGTCGGGTCGATCTCATCGTCACGGAAATGGCGGTCATCGAGCCGAGCGATGCCGGTCTGGTGCTCAAGGAACTCGCTCCTGGTGTCTCCCTTGACGAGGTCAAGGCTGCCACCGAGGCCGAGCTGCTCGTGCCTGACGATCTCAAAGAGATGGCGCTCGCGGCCTGACGGCCGCCTCACGCCCTTACCCTCGACCGGCCTCCCTTCTCCGCGTCCAACCCCTTTGCAACCGCTCCTCTGGAGCGGCTGAGAGCGGCCGCGCGCGGGGACGGGCAGGGCCTCCAATCCTCAGAGAGGAAAGTTCATGTCAAGCACCTACGCCAGCGCTCCGGCGCCCGTAGAAGGCGACGCGCCCGGCGGCCGTGGCCTTGCTCGTCTCGCCTACCGCTTCACCGCCATTTCGGAGAAGTGGTTCCCGGACGCCTTCGTCTTCGTGGCGCTGGCTCTTGTCGTCGTCGTCGTCGCCAATCTCGCCACCGGCGCACAGCCGCTCGAGATCGCCGACGCTTTCGGTAAGGGCTTCTGGACGCTCATCCCCTTCACCATGCAGATGGCCCTTGTCGCCATCACCGGTTACGTGGTCGCGACCTCCGGCCCGTGCACGCGTCTCATCGCGCGTCTTGCCTCGGTGCCGACTTCAAGCCGCGGAGCGGTCGCCTGGGTCGCCTTCATCACCATGTCGGCATCCTATCTCAACTGGGCGCTGAGCCTGGTTCTGGGCGGCCTCCTGGTTCGGGCGATCGCGCGCCGCACCGACATCAAAGTGGATTATCGCGCAGCCGGTGCTGCCGCCTATCTCGGCCTCGGTGCCACCTGGGCGCTCGGTCTGTCGTCGTCGGCGGCCATGCTGCAGGCGAACCCGGCCTCGCTGCCGAAGTCGATCTCCGACATCAGTGGCGTCATCCCGCTCAGCCAGACGATCTTTCTCTGGCAGTCGATCGTCATGCTTCTGATCATCGCCGCCATGGCCATCACCATCGCCTATTTCTCCGCTCCCCAGGGCGCGCAGATCAAGACGGCGGAGGACATGGGTTGCGATGTGACGGAAGCCAACACCAAGGAGCAGAAGCAGTCGCGCCCGGGTGAGTGGCTGGAGTTCAACTTCATCCTGCCGGCGCTCGTCGTGCTCCTCGCCGCTGGCTACGCCTATGTCGAGTTCAGCACCAACGGCGTGCTGGCGACGATCTCCAACCTCAACAACTACAACTTCTTCTTCCTGATGATCGGCCTTTTGCTGCATGGCAACATCCGCAGCTTCCTGACCGCCGTCACGAAGGCCGTGCCGACGACGGCCGGCGTCATCATCCAGTTCCCGTTCTATGCGGCGATCGCCGCCCTGCTCACCCAGGTTCCGGGCTCCGACGGCGTCACCATCTCGCACCACATCTCGCATCTCTTCGTGTCGATCGCCAACACCAGCATCTTCCCGGTGGTGATCGGCGTCTATTCCTCGATCCTCGGCTTCCTCGTCCCCTCGGGCGGCGGCAAGTGGATCATCGAAGCGCCTTATGTGTTGCAGACGGCGGCCGATCTGAACGCCCATATGGGCTGGGCGATCGAGGTCTATAACGCGGCCGAAGCTCTGCCGAACCTCATCAACCCCTTCTGGATGCTGCCTCTTCTGGGCGTCCTCGGGCTCCGCGCCAAGGATCTGGTCGGCTTCTGCTTCACCCAGCTGATCTTCGCCTTCCCGCTCGTGATGTTCCTCCTGTGGGTCCTGGCTCCTGCGGCCAATCCGTGATCCCAGACTGCCGGCCGCGCCCTTCCTAGTGCGGCCGGCCCCCAGATCCTTCGCGAAGACGGCGATCGCCTGAATGCCTCACCGGCGCTCCCTCCCGAATTCGCGCAACGCTCAAGTTCAATTAGGAGATTAAAATGATCGACGAGATCGTCATCGCAGGCGCAGCACGCACCCCGGTCGGCACCTTCAACGGCTCCCTGTCGAAGCTTCCCGCCCACGAACTCGGCGCCGCCGCCATCACCGAAAGCCTCGCACGCGCCAAGGTGAAGCCGGAAGAAGTCGATGAAGTCATTCTCGGCCAGATCCTGACCGCTGCCGGCGGCCAGAACCCCGCCCGACAGGCCGCTCTTGCCGCCGGCCTGCGTGTCGAATCCACCGCCTATGGCATCAACCAGCTTTGCGGTTCCGGCCTGCGCGCCGTCGCCATGGGCTACCGGGCCCTGCAGAACGAAGATGCGAAGATCATCGTTGCGGGCGGCCAGGAGAGCATGAGCCAGGCTCCGCATGCAGCGCGGCTTCGCACCGGCGTCAAAATGGGCTCGGCCGAAATGGTCGACACCATGATCAAGGACGGCCTGTGGGACGCCTTCAACGACTATCACATGGGCGTCACGGCGGAAAACGTCGCCGAAAAATACGGGATCTCCCGCGAAGAGCAGGACGCTTTCGCGCTCGCCTCGCAGAAGAAGGCGGGCGCGGCGCAGGAGGCGGGCCGTTTCGCCGACGAGATCGTTCCGGTGACCGTCAAGGACCGCAAGGGCGATATCGTCGTCGACACCGACGAGCATCCGAAACCCTCGACGACGGCTGAAGCTCTCGCCAAGCTGCGTCCGGCCTTCAAGCGCGACGGCGGCACGGTCACGGCCGGCAACGCCTCGGGTATCAATGACGGCGCGGCCGCCGTGGTTCTGATGAGCGGCGCGGAAGCCAAAAAGCGCGGCGTCACCCCGCTGGCGCGTATCGTCTCCTGGGCGACCGCCGGCGTCGATCCGGCGGTGATGGGCACGGGCCCGATCGCAGCCTCTCAGAAAGCGCTGGAACGCGCCGGCTGGTCGGTCGCCGATCTCGATCTGATCGAAGCCAACGAGGCCTTTGCCGCGCAGGCGATCGCCGTCAACAAGGAGCTCGGCTTCGACACGGACAAGGTCAACGTCAATGGCGGCGCGATTGCGCTCGGCCATCCGATCGGCGCCTCAGGCGCGCGCATTCTGGTGACGCTTCTCTACGAGATGCAGCGCCGCGACGCCAAGAAAGGCCTCGCCACTTTGTGCATCGGTGGCGGCATGGGCATGGCGCTCTGCGTTGCCCGCGACTGACCTTTCAGTCTGAGCTCTCGCTCCCCCTCTCCAGCCTGACCGCTCACTCCCAATCACGATCAGGTCGGAGCCACGCCTCCCGCCCGTCCACACTTCCGGGCGGGGGGCGCGCGGGGATCTTCTTTTCATTTTAGACGCAGGATCATCCCCCAATGACCGTGTTTTCGCAGATTTCCGAAGCGGGCTCGCAGCTTGCCCATCTGAAAGAGCTGTGCGCGCATCTGCCGCCGCTGCCGACCTCCGTCATCTTTCCGTGCGATGAGACCTCTCTGCGCAGCGCCACCGACGGCGCCCGCGAAGGTCTGATCGACCCCGTGCTGGTCGGTCCGAGCGAACGCATCCAGAATGTCGCGCTCACCCATGAGATCGATATCGCCGGCCTGCGCATCGTCGATGCGGCCAATGCCAAAGCCGCCGCCGCCAAGGGTATCGAGCTTGCCCATCTGGGCGAGGTTGGCGCCGTGATGAAAGGTGCGCTCCATTCCGACGAATTGATGGGCGCCGTCGTCAAACGCGATGTCGGTCTGCGCACGTCGAAGCGCATCAGCCACGTCTTCATGATGCGTGCGCCGACCTATCCGAAATCGCTTCTGATCACGGATGCCGTGGTCAACATCGCGCCTGCGCTCGAAGACAAGCTGCACATTGCGCAAAACGCGATCGATCTCGCCCGTGCGCTCGGCATCGATCTGCCGCGCCTTGCCGTGCTTTCAGCCGTTGAGACGGTGAACCCCAAGATCCCCTCCACCGTCGATGCCGCGGCACTTTGCAAGATGGCCGACCGCGGCCAGATCCGTGGCGGCATCATCGACGGGCCGCTCGCCTTCGACAATGCGATCTCGGCCGAGGCTGCGCGCACCAAGGGCATCGTCTCGGAGGTGGCCGGCCGTCCCGACATCCTGCTCGTGCCGGATCTCGCGGCCGGCAACATGCTGGTCAAGGAACTGACCTTCCTCGGCCGGGCGGAGGTTGCGGGCATCGTTCTCGGCACCTCGGTCCCGGTCATTTTGACGAGCCGCGCCGACAGCCTGGACTCGCGCATCTCCTCCTGCGCCCTGGCGGCCCTTCTTGCCAACCAGACGGCGGCCCGCGCCTGAGCCGCGCCGCTGACCTCTCGCGCGTGCCCTTCCACGCGATCGGCGCGCACGCTCTCGCCCCCTCATAATCGACAAGGATCTTCCACATGGACCCACGCTTGTCGCACGATGGAGCGCTGCTGGTTCTCAACAGCGGCTCCTCCAGCATCAAGTTCACCGTCTTTCAGGTCGCCGATGCCGGGAAAGACATTTCTCCCCTTTTCTCCGGTCAGGTGACCGGCATCGGCACGGCGGCGGAGTTCTCCGTCAAAGACGTGTCGGGAACCTCTCTCGCCCGCGAATCCTGGGCGGCCCGTGATACGGGCGGCGTCGCGCCTCTGTTGCGCGATCTCATCGCCTGGATCCGTGCCCGCCTGCCGAATCTGCCGCTCCTGGCCGCCGGGCACCGCGTCGTCCACGGAGGTGCGGGTTTCCATCATCCGGTCCGCGTGACCAACCGCGTGCTCGATGAGTTGGAATCCCTCATCCCGCTTGCGCCCTTGCATCAGCCGCAGAACGTTTCGGCGATCCGGGTGCTGGCCGAGAGTTTCGACGGTCTCCCGCAGATCGCCTGCTTCGACACGGCGTTTCACCATTCGCAGCCGTTTGTGGCCAAGACCTATGGGCTGCCGCGGCGATTGAGCGAGAAGGGCGTGCAGCGCTACGGCTTTCACGGCCTCTCCTACGAGTTCATCGCGCAAAGACTGCGCGAAACCGTGCCGGAAGTGGCCGAGGGCAGGGTGGTGGTCGCCCATCTCGGCAATGGTTCGAGCCTCTGCGGCCTCAAGGATGGCCGCAGCATCGACACGACGATGGGTTTTTCGGCGCTCGAAGGCGTGCCGATGGGGACGCGTTCGGGCAGCCTCGATCCCGGCATTCTGATCTATCTGATGCGCGAGATGGGCATGGATGCCGACGCGCTGGAACATCTCCTCTATCAGGAATCCGGGCTTCTCGGCGTTTCGGGCATTTCGAACGACATGCGCGTGCTTCTGGAGAGTGACCGGCCGGAGGCGAAAGAGGCGGTCGATCTCTTCTGCTATCATGTCGCCAAGGAGATCGGTGGCTTGAGTTGCGCGTTGGGCGGGCTCGATGCGCTCGTCTTCACCGCCGGCATTGGCGAGCATTCCGCGCCGGTGCGCAGCCGCGTGTGCGCCTATCTCCGCTTTCTCGGCATCGCCCTCGACGAGGAGGCGAACGAACGCGGCGACACGGCCATTGCCGCGGACGGCTCACTGCCGGTCTACATCATCCCGACGAACGAGGAGTTCATGATCGCGCGCCATGCCGTCGACCTCATGAACCTCAGAAACGCCGCGTAGACGGCCGTGAGACAGGCGCAGGCGTGCCCGCTCCCGCCCGCCTGCGCCTTTTTAATCCTGCGGTTCACAAGAGGCACAGTCTTCATCATGGCCGTCGATCTCCCCGAGCTCAGAGGCGACCGGATCGCCCGTCGTAGGCCAAGAGCGGAGGACGTCGAAATGCGCCTCAGACTCGGCCGAGCAGATGCCGCAGATTTCATGCAGGAGCACGTAGAGTGACCGTTGCTAGAGTGATTGGGCTCCGCTCTCGAGGCTGTCGTCACGCTATTACCTCTTTAGCCTAATCACGACCTGCTGCGGGCAGCTCTCCCGCGCAAGAGAGAGTGAGAGAGCGCTACGAGCATTTGCCGCCGAGGTCTGGCGGTTCACTCGCCGTGAGCGGTGCACGCAGGGGCAATTCGATTCTCTTTACGAGGGAGGGGGTGCATCGAAGGCCATCGGCGGCAGCTGCGCTCGCTAATACCCTCTGTTTGCATCTCTCGGGCGCTCAGCGTTGGGAGTTTTGGGGGCGGCGCATTTTCAGAGCAGGACCTAGGATGTCGCCGAGCGAGGCGCCGGAATCGGTCGAGCCGTACTGGCCCACGGCTTCCTTCTTCTTGGT
>NZ_JAKEDY010000010.1:0-379 GCF_021462425.1 Afifella sp. H1R | reverse complement strand
TCTCGGGCTGCCGCTGGTGGACGAGACGACGGCCGATCTCGACGTCACCCTCGACCCCGTCGAAGCGCTGGTGGGTGACATCGACGTCGATGTCGTCGCTGACCTTGACCTCACCGGGACGACTGATGGCACCGTCGAGGTGCTGGAGACCACGGGTGAGACCATCTCCGAGCTGACGGACACAACCGGCGGGCTCCTTGATGGTGCGGTCGACACGACCGACGATGTCGTCGAGACGGTCGACGCCACTCTGGAGAGTGGAACGGATGCCGTCGACGAGCTGACCGGAGACATCACGGGCGCCCTTCTCGGTGGCAATGAGACGGAAGAGCCGGCGCCTGACACGAGTGGCGACACCGATCTGACCCTCGATGCCGAT
>NZ_JAKEDY010000001.1:2247500-2471581 GCF_021462425.1 Afifella sp. H1R | reverse complement strand
GCTGCGGCGTCTGCATCAGCGGGCCGACATCCTTCACCGGGCGCACATCGACCTGCGAACGCGGCAGGAACGCCACGGCGCCGTCGAGATCGACGGTGAAACCGCCCTTCACCTGGTTGAAAATGGTGCCCTGAACGGTGTCGTTCTTCTCGAAGCTCTCTTCAAGACGGACCCAGCTCTCCTCGCGACGCGCCTTTTCGCGCGACAGCATGGCCTCGCCGAGCGCGTTTTCCACGCGCTCCAGATAGACCTCGACCCGGTCGCCCGGCTTCAACTCGCCGTCGCGGCCACGCACGCCGAATTCCTTCAGCGGCACCCGGCCTTCGACTTTCAGGCCGACATCGATAACGGCCATGTCCTTTTCGATGGCGACCACAGTCCCATCGACAACCGTGCCTTCCTGGACATCGGCGTCGGCAAAGGATTGTTCGAGTAGGGCCGCAAAATCTTCACGGCTCGGCTGCGGGGCAGCCTGTTGCATACTGGCCATTCATGCTCCTGTTAGGGCCCGCGTCTTCGGGCGGCTCGCGGCTCGCCTGCGGGTCACAGCGCCATCGGTTCGTGTTGCTCTGGCCGTCTCTTCCCCCGCATCGAAGCGGTTGGCGCATCGGGACGAAACGGCGCGGTTCCCCCACGCGCCGTCTTCACGATCTCCAGATAGCCCTAAAGGCACACCCTCAAGAAGGGCATGCCTCGCTGCGGGCCGAAACGGCTCGATCAATAATCGCGACAGCTGCGCGGAATGCCGCTTCTATAGTCATTGCGCTGGTATCGATCAAGTGGGCGTCGTCTGCGGGACGCAGCGGCGAATCAGCTCGCTGCATGTCGCGCGCGTCGCGTCGCTTCAGATCTTCAAGCACGGCTTCGTAGTCGACATCCTGTCCTCGGCCGCGCAGTTCGTCGGTGCGGCGGCGGGCCCGTTCCTCGGGCTTTGCCGTCACGAAAAGCTTGGCAGCGGCATCGGGGCAGACGACCGTTCCGATGTCGCGTCCGTCGAGGACGGCGCCGGGCAGCTCGGCCGCGAAGTGCCGCTGGCGGTCGACGAGGGCGCGGCGGAGCTCGCCCATGACGGCGATCTTCGAGGCCGCCTCGCCGATATCGTGCGCGGCAAGGCGGTCGCGCTCCATCGTCGACAGATCGAGCCGGGACGCTGCAGCGACGGCCGCGGCGACATCCGGCTCGTCCTCGCCCGAGGCGAGAAGCTCGGCCGCCACGGCGCGGTAGGTGAGGCCCGTGTCGAGATGGCGCAGGCCGTAATGCGCGGCGAGCCGGCGCGCGAGCGTTCCCTTGCCGGAAGCGGCGGGGCCGTCGATGGCGATGATGAGAGGCGTACTCATGAGAGGGCCACCTCCTGATCCTTGAGGTCGGCGCCGAGCTTTCGCAAAGTCTCCTCGAAATTCGGGAAGCTCGTCGCGATCATGTTGGCGTCGTCGACGGTCACCGGCTTGTCGGCCACGAGGCCCAGAACGAGGAAGCTCATGGCGATGCGGTGATCGAGATGGGTGGTGACGGTGGCGCCGCCCGGAACCGCTCCCCCGGTGACGGCGAGGCTCGCCTCGCCCTCTTCGCAGGTGACGCCGTTCGCCGCGAGGCCGGCGGCGACGGCGGCAAGGCGATCGGATTCCTTGACGCGCAATTCCTCAAGCCCGTGCATGACGGTCGTTCCTTCGGCGCAGGCGGCGGCGATGGCAAGGATCGGATATTCGTCGATCATCGAGGGCGCGCGTTCGGCCGGGACCGTGACGCCTTTGAGACGCGAGGTGCGGGCGCGCACGTCGCCCAGGCGCTCGCCCCCGGTCTCGCGCTCGTTCTCGATCGACAGGTCGGCGCCCATGTCCCGAAGCACCTGCAGGAGGCCGGTGCGGCGCTCGTTGAGGAGAACGCCTTCCACGACGATATCGGAATCGGGGCAGATGAGGCCGGCGACGATCAAAAAGGCGGCGGAGCTCGGATCCGACGGGACTTCGATCGGCTGCGGCTTGAGCTCGGGCAGTCCTTGAAGGCGGATCACCGCTTCGCCCGAGGCCGTCGTCTTCACCTCGATATCGGCGCCGAAGCCTTTGAGCATCTTTTCGGTGTGGTCGCGCGTCGGCACCGGTTCGATCACCGTCGTGGTGCCGGCGATGTTGAGGCCGGCGAGAAGGACGGCCGATTTCACCTGCGCCGACGGGACGGGAACGCGGTACTCGATCGGCGCCATCGGGGAGGCGCCTTTGAGCGTCAAAGGCAGACGGTCGCCGGAGCGGGCGATCACCTCGACGCCCATTTCCCGCAACGGATCGAGGATGCGGCCCATCGGCCGGCGCGACAAAGAGGCATCGCCGAGGAAGGTCGTGGCGAAGGGATGGGCGCCGGCAAGCGCCATGGTGAGGCGCGCACCGGTGCCGGCATTGCCGAAGTCGAGCGCCGTCTCGGGCTCCAGAAAGCCGCCGGTGCCGAGGCCGTGGACGCTCCATTCGCCTCTCGAATGCCGCTCGACCTTGGCGCCGAAGCTGCGCATCGCGGCGGCCGTGGCGAGAACATCGGCCGCTTCCAGCAGGCCCGTGATCCTGGTCTCGCCGAGAGCGAGCGCGCCGAACATCAAGGAGCGGTGCGAGATCGACTTGTCGCCCGGCACCGTGACGCGGCCCGAAAGGCTGGAGGAGGCGCGTGCCGTCGACGGGCGTGGAACGGCTTCCGACATGGGCGATGTCCTCATATGATGCTGCGACAAGGTGGTCTCGCGGATGCTTTCCGGAGCGCTTTGGGGGCATGCCCCGGCGCCCTCCCGTTAGCATCCTCCCCGGCGGGGGTCATCCCCGCGGGCGCCCCGCGCGAGACAGATGCACAGAGAAGGCGTTTGACAGGGGCAGCACCGGCCGGTAGTGGGACCGCGATTTTCTGACATTCGAGGATTAGCCGACGTGGCCAAGCCAGAACTTGGAACCAAACGCGTTTGCCAGGAATGCGGCACCAAGTATTACGACCTCAATCGTGATCCTATTGTGTGCCCGCATTGCGGTACCGTCTATGAGCTGTCCGCCCGCGAAAAGGCGGCAGAAGCGGCCGCGGCCGAGCAGGAGGAAGAGGTCGAGGACGTCGTCGAAGCGGAAGACGATGAGGAGGATGAGGACGTGGATGTCGTCTCCCTCGAAGAGGCCGAGGACGAGGAAGAAGGCGAGACGAGCGATTCGAAGTCTTCCGACGACGACGACAGCGATGACGACGACGTTCCGGAGATCGACGACGACGGGTTGGAGATCGACAACGACGACGACGATGACGCCTTCCTCGACGACGACGAAGACGAGGATGAGGACGTCTCCGACATCCTCGGTGACGTCGACGAAGACGAGGAGCGCTGAGGCGCTGCAAAATTCGCGTTTTTCGGGACTTGCAAAACGGCAAAGTCGCGCATAGTTTCCGCCCGCTTCGGTCGGAGGGCATTCGCTCCCCGGCCGAACAAGGTTCCCGCCTCCAAGGCGGCAGCCTGAAGGCCGATCTCCTCGATTGATCGGTCGTTCCCAAAGAATGGGGCCGTAGCTCAGTTGGGAGAGCGCGTGAATGGCATTCACGAGGTCAGGGGTTCGATTCCCCTCGGCTCCACCATTTTTCGATGTGATTCTCTTTCAAGCGCTTCATCGCCTCCGCTCCTGCCGCATCGGCCGCGCGGCCAGTATCTGTGAGAATCCCCCCGAGCGTTCTCGGGCATATCGATGGCGGGCCTTGCCGTTTTTCGCCCGCTTGATGTCGACAGGACAGGAGCCGCTTCGACATGGACAGAAATCTCGCCGTTTTCGCCCTTCCGATCTCGCTGCGAGAAGTGTCTTTCCATGTCCGTGTTTCTCACCCTTTCCGATCTTTCCTGGTCCACGCCTGACGGCGCGCCGCTTTTCAGCGATGTTCATCTGAGATTTGGCCGCGAGCGCGTCGGCCTCGTCGGGCGCAACGGCATCGGCAAGACGACCCTTCTGCGGCTCATTGCCGGCGAACTGCGTCCCACAACGGGTCATATCGACGTCCATGGCACGATCGGTTTGATGCGCCAGGAGATGGCGGTCGCGGGCGGCGCGACCATCGCGGGCTTTTTCGGTGCGGGCGCGGCCGTGGACCTGATCGATCGCGCCGAGGCTGGCCTTGCCGGCGTCGACGAGCTTGGTCACGCCGATTGGACGATTTCGGAGCGCATCAGGACGGCACTCTCCCGCTGCGGTCTCGACGCCGATCCGCGCACGCCGCTTGCGGCGCTCTCAGGAGGCGAGCGGACGCGTGTCGCCCTTGCCGCTCTGATCTTCGAGGCGCCCGATTTCCTGCTTCTCGACGAGCCGACGAACAATCTCGACCGTGCGGGGCGGCAGGCGGTGATCGAGCTCATCCGCGGCTGGGGGAGCGGCGCCATCATCGTCAGCCACGACCGCGAGCTTCTGGAAGAGATGGATGCGATCGTGGAGCTGTCGCAACTCGGAGCGGTGCGCTACGGCGGCAATTACAGCGCCTTCAGGGAGCAGAAGGCCGCGGAATCTGAGGCCGCCGAGCGCGAGCTGGCGGATGCGGAGAAAACTCTCGCCGAAGCGCGGCGACGGGCGCAGCAGGCGGCGGAGCGCAAGGCGCGCACGGACAGCCGGGGACGAAAGGCCCGCGCCAGGAAAGACCAGCCGAAAATTCTGATGGATGCGGCAAAGGAGCGGGCCGAGGCGACAGGCGGGGCACATGCGCGTCTGCGCGATGCACGGCTTCAGACGGCGAAGGACGCGCTTGCTGCGGCGCGGGCGTCTGTCGAGATCCTGCGGCCCTTGTCGATGGAGCTTGCGCCGACTGGTCTGCCCCGCGGCAAGACCGTCTTGCGGGTCGATGCGGTGGCCGGCGGGTATGAGCGGGCGAGGCCGGTCATTCGCGATTTCTCCCTGATGATCGCCGGGCCTGAGCGTGTCGCCATAACGGGCCCGAACGGCTGTGGCAAAACCACGCTGATCAAATTGATCACCGGGCGGCTCGAACCGCTAAGCGGTCATGTCGATCTTTGCGTGCCGTTTGCGTTTCTCGACCAGCATGTGAGCCTGCTGCGTCCAGACCTCTCGTTGCGGGAGAATTTCCGCCGCCTGAACCCGGAGGCGGACGAGAACCAATGTCGCGCGGCCCTGGCGCGGTTTCGGTTTCGGGCGGAAGATGCGCTGCAGGAGGCGGGGAGCCTGAGCGGGGGCGAGCGCCTGCGCGCCGGTCTCGCCTGCACCATCGGCCAGGCCGAGCCGCCCGGCCTTCTCGTTCTGGACGAGCCGACGAACCACCTCGATTTCGATGCGCTTCAAGCCCTCGAGAGCGCGCTTCAGGCCTATGACGGCGCGCTCATCGTCGTCAGCCACGACACGGCATTCCTTGCACGCCTCGGCCTCGACCGGGTGGTGGCGCTCGGCGGAGGCTGAGCGATCGCGCGGGGTGCGGCGCCGATAATATTCGAAGAGAAGGAGAGAGTTTTGGCCGACCATATGTACGTGGTGACCGGCGGCCCCGGCTCGGGGAAAACCGCGCTCATCGAAGCTCTCGCGGCGGCGGGGCTGCGCACCATGCCGGAGGCGGGACGCGCGATCATCCAGGATCAGGTTCAAATCGGCGGATCCGCTCTGCCCTGGGCGGACCGGAGTGCCTTTGCCGAGCTCATGCTCTCCTGGGAATTGCGCTCCCACCGCGAGGCGCTTGCCATCGCCGGCCCGCTGGTGATGGATCGTGGCGTGCCGGACGTGATGGGCTATCTGCGGCTTTGCGGTCTTCGCGTTCCCGATCATGTGCGGAAGGCGGCCGAGCTCTACCGATACAACTCGCGGGTTTTTCTCGCGCCCTGGTGGCCTGAGATCTTCGCGCAGGATGCGGAGCGCAAGCAGGATGCCGCAGAAGCGCAGGAAACCGGCGCGGTGATGGAGAGAACCTATCTGGAGCTCGGCTACGAGGTCGTGCACCTGCCTTACGCCAGCATCGAGGACCGTGCGGCCTTCGTGCTCGAACGCGTGGCGGCGTGACGGCGGCGGCGTGACGGCGGCGGGTTTTCGCAAGCGCGCCGGCCTTTGAGGCGCAGCGTTCGAGCCGAAGGGTCGTTCCCGCTTTCGTGCGATCGTCTTGGCTGGGTTTTCTCGCTCGGGTCCGCTCTCCGTGCCGTGCCGACAGGCTTGTCTGGCGTCTCCCGGGCACAAGAAGAATGACCAGTTTTGAAATCACGCGGAAAGGCTGGGGAGTTCTGTAAGAAGGATTCTCGAGCCTATTAGAAGTTTTGCGTGTGTGCGCGATGCAAGCTGTGCGCAAGGTATTCGATATATTCGCCGTCGATCTTCTACATCTTTATGCGCGCCTTGGTCGGAAGCGCTGAGGGGGGTCTTGGGGAGACTATGCTGCGTTCTACCAAAGCCAAGAATGCCGAACTGATCGTGGAGGCTCTCGATCGTTCGCTCGCCATCATCGAATTTACGCCGAGTGGAGAGATCCTCACGGCCAATCGAAACTTCCTCGATTGTGTCGGCTATGAACTCAGCGAGATCGTCGGGAGACATCATTCGATGTTTGTCGATTCGATCTATCGGCAGAGCGAGGCGTACGAGCATTTCTGGCGCGATCTGGCGGCCGGCAAATTCATTCAGTCGGAGTTCAAGCGTGTCGGCAAGTCGGGCGCGCGTATCTGGCTGCAGGCGACCTACAATCCCGTCGTGTCGAAGGGAAAGGTCGTCAAGATCGTCAAACTGGCGACCGACATCACCGAAAAGAAGCTGCAGACGGAGACCGATGCGGCGTGGCTCTCCGCCCTCAACCGCTCACAAGCGGTCATTCAATTCGATCTCTTCGGGACGATCGTCCACGCCAATGCGAATTTCCTGGAGGCGACCGGTTATTCTCTGGAGGAGATCGTCGGCAAGCATCACTCGATGTTCCTGGATGCCCAGGAGCGCGAGAGCGCGGATTATCGCCAGTTCTGGAAAGCGCTGCGCAAGGGTGAATTTCAGGCGGCCGAATACCGCCGCTTCGGCAAGGGCGGCCGAGAGATCTGGATCCAGGCGACCTACAATCCGATTTTCGACGAGAATGGCGACGTGTGCGGCGTGGTGAAATTCGCCACCGAGACCAACCGGGTCAAGGAGCGGCTGGAGCGGGAAGCCATTCAGAAGTCAATCGACGTCGATCTGGAGGCGATCCTCAAGGAGATCACCGACGCCAGCCACCAGGCGACATCGGCCGCCAGTGCGTCCACGCAGACCTCCACCAACGTCCAGGCCGTCGCTTCGGGCGCCGAAGAGTTCGCCGCCTCGATCGCGGACATCAGCCGGCAGGTCGGCCATGCGCTGGAGATCACGGCAGCCGCCGTCGGCAAGGGCGATCGCGCCAATTCCATCGTCGGCGGGCTGTCGGAAGTGACCCAGAGGATCGGCGACTTCGTCGGCCTCATCAACAGCATCGCCGCCCAGACGAACCTTCTTGCCCTCAATGCGACGATCGAGGCCGCGCGTGCCGGCGAGGCGGGCAAGGGTTTTGCCGTCGTCGCCTCCGAGGTGAAGCATCTCGCGGGTCAGACCGCCAAGGCGACGGACGACATCACCACGCAGATCGCGGCCGTTCAGGCGGTGACGGGCGAGGCGGCGGATGCGTTGAAGGAGATCACGGCGCTGGTCAGCGAGATCAACACCATCTCCATCAGCATCTCTTCGTCGATGGAGGAGCAGTCCGCCGTGACCCGCGATATGGCCTCGAATATGGAGACGGCGTCCTTCGGCGTTACCACGATCACAGACAACATGACCGCGATCGCGGCGGCGACGCAGGGGGTGCGAAACTCCACCTATCAGGTCCGCGAAGCCTCCCGGATGATTGCCTGACGATGTCTCTAGGCTCCCTGGCGGAAGCGGCCGGAGAGGATGTGGCTGGAGCCCGGATAGACGAAGTTGGCGAAGGTGATCATAGTCTTGCCGCGCCAGGTGCGGCGTTCGACGCTGAGGCAGGGCTCGTCATCGGCGATCTGAAGCAGACCGCCGGCCGTGCTGCCGGCGCGGATGGCAGCGATGCGGTGCTCGCCTTCGGTGTAGGAGACGTTTTCCAGCAGCCAGGGCCCCGGCGGAATATCCTCGAACGGGATGCCGCGGGCTTCCGGCACGATGGCGAGATTGATCCAGCGGTCTTCGAGCGCGGCGGGCTTCGAGCTTGCGAAATGCCGGCAATGGAGATGCAGGATCGGCGTTTCCGCCGCCACACCCGTTGCAAGGCTCATCGCCGCGGACACGCGCGCTTCCTGTCGCTGCATCAATTCGTAACCGTAGTTTTCGCCGCGGGCCTCGATTTCGTGACGGATGTCGCCGATCGAGGTGACGGCGTGTTCGCCGGCGCGCGGGGCGACAAAGCTGCCGACGCGGCGGCGGCGGGCGATCAGCCCCTGATCGGCAAGGGCCCTGAGCGCGCGGTTCACCGTCATGCGCGAGGCGCCAAACGTTTCCATCAGACTGACTTCCGGGGGAATGCGCTTTCCCGGCTGCCAGCTGCCTGAAAGGATCGGATCGGCGATCGCCCGGCGGATCTGGTCGTGCAGCGGGCCTTCGCCGTCGAGCTTCAACTCTGCCGTCATGAGACGAGCCGGCGCATCGTCTCGGCAAAACGCTCCCGGATTTCGGTGCGGGCGACGTGGCGGCCGGATTCCACCTTCTTCTCGCCACCGACATAGACATCGGCGATCGCGGCGGGACCGCCTGCAAAGATGTAGCTGTCGAGAAGGCGATCGTCCTCGCGTCCGACGAGGGTCGGATGGTCTTGGTCGAGGACCACGATATCGGCACGGCATCCGACTTCCAGACGACCGATCGGGCGGGCGAGCACCTGCGCCCCGCCTGCGGCGGCACCCTCGTAGAGGCGGCGGCCGGTGGAGAGGGCGGGTTCGCCGAGGACGTTTCTCGCGCGCTCCTTGAGGCGCTGCGAATATTCCAGCATGCGCAGTTCCTCGGCCGCGCTGATCAGGACGTTGCTGTCGCTGCCAACGCCGAAGGCGCCCGAGGCGGCCAGAAAACGGGTGCCGTCGAAAATGCCGTCGCCGAGGCTCGCTTCGGTGATCGGGCAAAGGCCCGCCACCGCCCCCGATCGCGCCAGGCCTTCGGTTTCTTTCGGCAGCATATGCGTGGCATGGACGAGGCACCAGCGGCGGTCGAGCGCCACATTGTCGAGGAGCCATTCGACGGGGCGGGCGCCAAGGGCCGCCTCGCATTCCTCGACCTCTTTCGTCTGTTCGGCGGCGTGGATGTGGAACGGGCCGGAGGGACAAAGCGCCAGAACGTCGTCGAACATCTCGGGCCTGATGGCACGCAGCGAATGTGGCGCGATGCCGAGTTGGGCATCCGGGAGCGTCGCAAGATGGGTGCGGGAGGCTTCGAGAAGCCGGGCGAAGCGTTCCGGGTCGTTGCCGAAGCGAAGCTGCGCCGGGCTCAGCGGTTCGCCGGCAAAGCCGTTCTCGCCATAAAAGACGGGGAGAAGCGTCAGGCCGATGCCGGTTGCGCGCGTCGCCTCGACGATGCGGCCGGCCATTTCGGCGATGTCGTCATAGGCGGTCCCGCCCGGCGCATGGTGGAGATAGTGAAATTCGCCGAGCGCCGTGAAGCCGGCTTCGAGCATTTCCACGCAGGCCTCCGCGGCGATCGCCTCCACATCGTCCGGCGTCAGGCGCTCCAGGAAGGAATACATCACCTCGCGCCAGGTCCAGAAGGAATCGGCTTTCTCGCCGCGCCGTTCGGCAAGCCCCGCCATGCCGCGCTGGAAGCAATGGCTGTGCAGGTTCGGCAGGCCGGGGAGGGCGACGCCGGAGGCCGGGCTGCCATCTCTTTGATCCGTCTCGATTTTTGCGATGGCGCCATCCTCGGCAACATCGATCGCAACATGGTCGGCCCAGCCTGTCGGCAACAGAGCCTTGTCGAAACGGAGCTTGATCATCGGCTTTATCCTCGCTAATCCTTATTTGTATAGACAAATGATGAGAGCGAGGGAAGAGCTTGGCTGAACCTGTCGATCGTCTCTGGCGCCATGCGCGCATCGCCACGCTGGAACCCGGGTCGGGCGCCGGATCGGGTGATGGCGCGCTCGGCATCATCGAAGGTGGCGCGCTCGCCGCGAAAGACGGCAAGATCGTCTTCGTCGGCCGCGAGAGCGACATGCCGGCCGTCGCCGCCCAAGAAACGATCGACTGCGAAGGCCGGTTCATTCTTCCGGGCCTCATCGACTGCCACACGCATCTCGTTCATGGCGGCAACCGCGCCGCGGAATGGGAAATGCGGCTGAAGGGCGAGAGCTACGAGGCGATCGCCAAGGCCGGCGGCGGCATCGTCTCCACCGTGTCCGCGACGCGGGCCGCTTCGGAAGACGATCTCGTCCAATCGGCGCTGCCGCGCCTCGATATGCTCCTCGCCGAGGGCGTGACGACGATCGAGGTGAAATCCGGCTACGGGCTCAATCCGGACGACGAAGTGAAGATGCTGCGGGCCGCAGGCCGGCTCGCGGAGCTCCGGGACGTCGATGTGGTCCGCACCTTCCTCGGCGCGCATGCGCTGCCGCCGGAGGCGGAGGGCGACAAGGACGCCTATATCGCTGAGGTCTGCGAGACGCAGCTGCCGCTCGTGGCAGCGGAAAAGCTCGCCGATGCGGTCGACGGCTTCTGCGAGGGGATCGCCTTTTCGCCGGAGCAGA
Organism: Afifella sp. H1R; assembly: GCF_021462425.1. Lineage (NCBI taxonomy): Bacteria > Pseudomonadati > Pseudomonadota > Alphaproteobacteria > Hyphomicrobiales > Afifellaceae > Afifella > Afifella sp. H1R. The sequence continues at coordinate 2,460,913 of NZ_JAKEDY010000001.1, read as the reverse complement.
TCGCCAAAGTCTTCGACGCCGGCAACGGTTTCGGTCTGCCTCTGCGCCTCCATGCCGAACAGCTCTCCGATCTCGGCGGGGCGGCACTGGCCGCACGCTATGGCGCGCTCTCGGCCGACCATCTGGAATATCTGGGCGATGACGGCATTGCCGCGATGGCCAAGGCGAGCACGGTCGCCGTGCTTCTGCCCGGCGCCTATTACTTCCTGCGCGAAAAGCAGTCTCCGCCGGTCGCCGCCTTGCGCGCGGCGGGCGTGCCGATCGCGATCGCGACCGATTGCAACCCCGGCACCTCGCCGATGACCTCCCTCACGCTCACCATGAACATGGCCTGCACGCTCTTCCGTCTCACCCCGGAAGAGGCGATCGCCGGCGTTACCCGCGAAGCCGCGAAGGCCCTCGGGCGCGCGGCGCGGATCGGCACGCTGGCCGAAGGAAAGGACTGCGATCTTGCGATTTTCGACATCGAGCATCCGGCCGAGCTCGCCTACCGCATCGGCTTCAATCCGCTGTGGCAGCGTGTGAGGCAGGGACGATGACAAAGCTGACTTTGACGCCGGGTGCCGTCACCCTCGCCGAGCTTGAACGCCTTTACCGCGACGGTCTCGATGCCGAGCTCGACCGGGCCTGCCGCCCTGCGGTGGAAGCCTCGCAGGAGCAGGTGCAAAAGGCGGCCGCCGGCGAGGCTGCCGTCTATGGCATCAATACGGGCTTCGGAAAGCTCGCCTCGACGCGGATTGCCCCGGCGGACACGGCGCAGCTGCAGCGCAATCTCATCCTGTCGCATTGCTGCGGCGTGGGCGAGGCGCTGCCGGCGCCGATCGTGCGGCTGATGATGGCGCTGAAGCTCTTGTCGCTCGGACGCGGCGCGTCCGGCGTGCGCTGGGAGATCATCGCCTGTCTCGAAGACATGATGGCGAAGAACGTCGTTCCCGTGGTGCCGCGGCAGGGCTCGGTCGGCGCCTCCGGCGATCTGGCGCCGCTCGCCCATATGACGGCGGTGATGATCGGCGAGGGCGAGGCGGTCTATGACGGCGCGCGCATGGAAGGCGGCGCGGCGATGCGGGCGGCCGGGCTTCAGCCCGTCGTGCTCGGACCGAAGGAAGGCCTCGCGCTCATCAACGGCACGCAATGTTCGACCGCGATGGCGCTTGCGGGTCTCTTCGGTGCCTGGCGCGCGGGTCTCACCTCGCTGGTGACGGGCGCGCTTTCCACCGATGCGGCGATGGGGTCTGCCGCGCCCTTCCGCGAAGAAATGCACACGCTGCGCGGCCAGCCGGGACAGATCGCGGCGGCGGCGACGCTGCGGGCGCTGATGGCCGATTCCGAAATTCGCGAATCGCACCGCGAGGGCGACGAGCGTGTGCAGGACCCGTACTGCCTCAGATGTCAGCCGCAGGTCGCCGGTGCCTGTCTCGACCTTCTGCGCCAGGCCGGCAACACGCTCAGGATCGAGGCGAATGCCGCGACCGACAATCCGCTCGTGTTGACCGAGAGCGGGGACATCGTCTCGGGCGGCAATTTCCACGCCGAGCCGGTGGCGTTCGCGGCCGATCAGATCGCCCTTGCGATCGCCGAACTCGGCTCGATCGCGCAGCGGCGCATCGCCATGCTGGTCAATCCGACGCTCTCCTTCGGACTGCCGGCCTTCCTGACGCCGAAGCCCGGTTTGAATTCGGGCTTCATGATCGCCGAGGTGACGGCGGCGGCGCTGATGAGCGAGAACAAGCAGCGCGCCAATCCCTGTTCGACGGATTCCACGCCGACGAGTGCCGACCAGGAAGACCATGTCTCCATGGCCGCGCATGGGGCGCGGCGGCTCGGACCCATGAACCACAATCTTTCGCGCATCATCGGCATCGAATGGCTGGTGGCGGCGCAGGGCGTGGAGCTGCGTGCGCCGCTTCAGACCTCGCACGCTTTGCAAAAGGCGCTGGCGCGGCTGCGTGATGCGGTGCCGGCGCTCGACGATGATCGCTATCTTGCGCCCGATCTCGGTGCGGCGGCGGGCCTCGTGGAAGCGGGCGCGGCGCTTGCGGCATGCCGGGACGTGGCATTTCCCGATCTGGAGGCTTGATCCTTGCGCGATTTCATCACCGTCGGACGCGGCGGCTCACCGCTCATCCTGTCTTTCCCGCATACGGGAACGGCGATCCCGCCGGAGCTCGAGACACGTCTCGTCAGCCGCGAGCGGGCCATCCTCGACACCGATTGGTGGATCGACCGGCTCTATGGCCCGATCGCCAAGCAGCTCGATGCGAGCATCGTGCACACTGTGATGTCGCGCAGCGTCATCGACGTCAACCGCGACCCGTCGGGCGTCTCGCTCTATCCCGGGCAGGCGACGACGGGGCTGGTGCCGACGGAGACTTTCGACGGCGAGCCGCTTTATCGCCCCGGCGAAGAGCCGGATGCGGCGGAGATCGACGTGCGCCGCGAGAGCTGGTTCGCGCCCTATCATGCAGCGCTCGAAGCGGAGATCGCCCGCGTGAAGAGCCGGCACGGCTTTGCCGTCCTCTACGACTGCCATTCCATCCGCTCCGTCATTCCCCGGCTTTTCGAGGGCGAATTGCCGGTCTTCAATCTCGGCACCAATGCGGGGGCGAGCTGCGCGCCCGAAATGCAGGCGGCCGTCGCCGATGTCTGCGCCGCTTCGGATTTTCCGAGCATCGTCAACGGCCGCTTCAAGGGCGGCTGGATCACCCGCCATTACGGCCGGCCGGACGAGCGCGTGCACGCGCTGCAGATGGAGCTCGCCTGCCGCGGCTACATGGACGAAGACCCCGTCGCCTGGAACGAGGAGAAGGCCGAGGCCATGCGGTCGGTCCTGACCAAAGCCCTGACCGCCCTCCTCGTGGCGGCCAAAACCAAGGAACAGAGCTGAGCACATGAACCGTCTCGACAACGCCCGCAAGATTTCGAGCCCGCGGGGAACCGAGCTCACGGCCAAATCCTGGCTGACCGAAGCGCCGATGCGCATGCTGATGAACAATCTCGACCAGGAGGTCGCCGAAAAGCCGGAAAGCCTCGTCGTCTATGGCGGAATCGGGCGCGCGGCGCGCGACTGGGAGTCTTTCGACCGCATCGTGTCGACGCTGAAGGAGCTCGAAGCCGACGAGACGCTGCTCATCCAATCGGGCAAGCCGGTCGGCGTCTTCCGCACGCATGAAGACGCGCCGCGGGTGCTGATCGCCAATTCCAACCTCGTGCCGGCCTTCGCCAATTGGGAGCATTTCAACAAGCTCGATCGGGCCGGGCTGATGATGTACGGCCAGATGACGGCCGGCTCGTGGATCTATATCGGCACGCAGGGCATCGTTCAGGGCACCTACGAGACGTTTGCGGAGATGGGCCGCCAGCATTACGGCGGCGATCTCGCGGGCCGCTGGATTTTGACCGGCGGGCTCGGCGGCATGGGTGGCGCGCAGCCGCTCGCCGCCACCATGGCCGGCGCCTCCATGCTCGCCGTCGAATGCCAGCAGAGCCGCATCGAGTTCCGCAAGCGCACCGGCTATGTCGACGAGATGACGCAGGATCTCGACGAGGCGCTCGCGATGATCGAGCGCGCCTCCAAGGAGAAGAAGGCGATCTCCGTCGGGCTTCTCGGCAATGCCGCCGAGGTCTTTCCGGAGCTTCTGCGCCGCGGCGTCCGCCCGGATGCCGTCACCGATCAGACCTCGGCGCATGATCCGCTCAATGGCTATCTTCCGGCCGGCTGGACGCTCGGCGAATGGGAAGAGCGGCGCGAGAGCGACCCTGAAGCCGTGGAAAAGGCGGCGAAAGAGTCCATGCGGGCCCAGGTGGAAGCCATGCTCGGCTGGTGGGACCAGGGCGTGCCGGTCGTCGATTACGGCAACAACATCCGCCAGCGTGCCAAGGAAGTGGGGCTCGAACGCGCCTTCGACTTTCCGGGCTTCGTGCCGGCCTATATCCGCCCGCTCTTCTGCCGCGGCATCGGGCCGTTCCGGTGGGCGGCGCTTTCCGGCAACCCGGAAGACATCTTCAAGACCGACGCGAAGGTGAAGGAGCTCCTGCCGGACGACAAGCACCTGCACAACTGGCTCGACATGGCGAGGGAGCGCATTCACTTCCAGGGTCTTCCGTCGCGCATCTGCTGGGTCGGGCTCGGCGACCGCGACCGGCTCGGTCTCGCCTTCAACGAGATGGTGGCGAAGGGCGAACTGGAAGCACCGGTCGTCATCGGCCGCGATCATCTGGATTCCGGCTCCGTCGCTTCGCCGAACCGCGAGACGGAATCGATGCGGGACGGCTCGGATGCCGTCTCCGACTGGCCGCTCCTCAACGCGCTTCTCAACTGCGCGTCCGGCGCGACCTGGGTGTCGATCCATCATGGCGGCGGCGTCGGCATGGGCTGGTCGCAGCATTCCGGCCAGGTGATCGTCTGCGACGGCAGCGAGGCCGCGGCGCGGCGGATTTCACGGGTTTTGTGGAACGATCCGGCGACCGGCGTCATGCGCCACGCGGATGCGGGCTATGAAGAGGCGCTCGCATGCGCCCGCGAGAAGGGCCTGAAGCTGCCGGGGATTTTGGGCAGCTGAAGTCTCAACTCACGAGAGTTCGAGAAGGCGGGCTGCGGCCCGCCTTTTCTTTGCGTGCGATTTCGTGGCCCCGGGGGATCGTCACTCCACCCAGAGGCAGCGGCTCTTGTGCCAGCCTTCGAGCGATTCCTCCGGGTACACGTCGAAGGTCTGATCGTTCGGGCCGATATCGGGCACGACCCAGTTTGCCTTCGAGCCGAGCATCAGATGCACGCGTTCCGGCGGGGCCGGCAGTTCGCTGTCGATTGCCGAGGCGAAGGGATGGATGAGCTCCGGCCAGGTCGGATCGAAGAGCCAGAGGGCGGTGGCGCAATGGCGGCAGAAATTGCGTTCCCCGGTCGAGATCTCGCAATGGCCGCCGCGATCGATTTCCGCGCGGAAGATCTCGATCGCCTCGCGGCCTTCCACTTTGAGCGTCGCGGCAATGCCGCCGAGATTGATGGCGTAACCGCCGCCGCCCGCCGTCTTGCGGCAGATGGAGCAATAGCAGAGCTGATAGGGCTGGGGCGTGTGGCTTTCGACGGAAAAGTGCACCGCGCCGCAGCGGCACGAGCCTTTCAGGGTCATTGGCATGGCGGTCTCCTCGTCAGGGCCTTGTTTCACTCCGGCATCTAGGACGGCGCGGCGCCGTCGCGAGGGGAGGGCATGGCGCCCCAGCCTTTGCGCGCTCTGCTCCCCCGCCACGCCTCCTGCGTGCAGGCTCGGCCGCTGCCGCCTGATGCGTCGCGTTGGGGGCTCCGGTTCGGAAGCCGGCAAAGTCAATGATTTCGCGGCGTTTGGCGCCTTGCCTCCTTGCAACTCTTGCCACAATCATTTCATAACGACGCGTTGCAGCACCCCAGAGGACGGACCTCATGCAGCCTTTGCCGGTGACGCTTTGATTGTCCGCAACCTCGTTGTTCCATTCAGGATGATGACATGTCGCTAGTCGCCAACACCGCGCCCCACCTTCCTTATCTGCGTCGCTTCGCCCGCGCATTGACGGGCGGGCAGAAGAGCGGAGATGCCTATGTGGTTTCCGTGCTGGAGGCGCTCGTCGAGGATCCCGATTCCTTCAATTCCGATAACGACCCGCGCGTCGAGCTCTTCAAAGCCTTCTGCCGCTACTGGAATTCGGTCGATATCAATCTGAAGGAAGACACGGTCGATCCGGTTGGCGACCCGTCCGTGCGGCGGCTCGAGGCGATCACGCCGCTGCCGCGCCAGGCCTTTCTGTTGATGTCGGTGGAAGATTTCTCCGCCGGCGAGACGGCCGAAATTCTCGGCAAGTCGGAAGAAGAGGTCTCCCGCCTCGTCGACCAGGCCGGCCGCGAAATCGCCGAGCAGGTGGCGACCGACGTCCTCATCATCGAGGACGAGCCGCTGATCGCCATGGACATCGAAACCCTGGTGAAGACGCTCGGCCACAGCGTGACCGGCGTCGCCCGTACGCATTCGGAGGCGATCAAGGCGGTGGAAGAGCATCGCCCGGGGCTGGTTCTCGCCGATATTCAGCTCGCCGACGGCAGCTCCGGCCTCGATGCCGTCAATGAAATGCTGCAGTCGTTTTCCGTGCCCGTCGTCTTCATCACCGCCTATCCGGAGCGGCTTTTGACCGGCGAGCGGCCGGAGCCGGCCTTCCTCATCACCAAGCCGTTCCAGCCGGACACGGTGAAGGCGGTGATCAGCTAGGCTTTGTTTTTCGAGCGCCGCGCGAGCTAGGTGCGAGGCGGCCGGAGGGGGGCTCAGAACCCCGTCCGGCGCGAGGGCGCGCGCGCTGCAGGCGGCCTTCGCAAAAAAAAATCGCAGCCCGTCGTTTTTTTCGGAACCTTCCTTCGAACCCGCCGTTGTGGGTCCATAAGTAAGAGTTACGGAAACGGCGGGCGCGCCTCCTCTTCCCCCCTTTGCCCCAGCGTCCGCTGTTTCCGTCAACTTTCCAAGCAGCAAGAACAGGCCTCCTCCGGGAGGCCGTTTTTTTATGGTTCGGCTTTCTCTCCTTCGGACCACCCGGATTTTTCGAGGTCCCCTCGGACACGGCGAGATGGGTGCCTGCGAGGCAAGGCCGACGGCTTTTTTCTTGTGGCGAATTATCGCCGCCATGGACGGGAACTTGATGCGCCGCCTATCGTTGTGCCGAGGACCGACCTCCGGTATGACCTGTCTCATGTATTTTCGGTGTTTTCGGCCGTGACAGCTTCACCGCCTCGCGACAAGGAAGGACGCCCTCTCGGGGCGACGCACGTCGCCAAAGCGGCGCTATGGGAGCGCTGTGCCAAGCTCCTGCGCGGCTCGCAGATCTCATTGTTTTCTCAAGACGCCGAAGGCCATTTCAACTGGGTCTTCAATTCGCCTGCGGGCTTGAGCCCGTCCACCGTGCTCGGACGTACCGACGAGGAGGTGCTGCCGCTCGCCGCGGCCGAGCAGCTCGGAGCGGCCAAGGAGGCGGCGATACAGGAGGGCGAGATGCAGCAGGTGGAGCTGTGTCTGCCTTACGGTGACGATCCGCGCTGGTACGACGTGATGCTGGTGCCCGAAGAAGACGAGGATGGCTCGCAGACGGCCATCATCGGCGCGGCGATCGACATCACCGAGCGCAAGATCCAGGAAGAGCATCTTCGCATCGTCATGCGCGAGCTGGCGCACCGCTCGAAAAATCTGCTGGCCGTCATTCAGGGCATCGCGCGGCAGACGGCGGAGAACGCCTCCTCCACCGAGCAGTTCGTCAGCCGCTTCAACGGGCGCATCTTTTCCCTGTCGCGCGCACATGACGTGCTGACGGAGGCCGACTGGCGCGGGGCGCGCATCTTCGATCTCGTTCGCTCGCAGATTTCGCTTTATGCCGAGCCGCGGCTGAGCCAGGTCGAGATCACCGGCATCAACGGCTTTTTGCGGCCGAACGCGGCGCAATATCTCGGGCTCGCTTTGCATGAGCTCACCACCAATGCCATCAAATACGGCGCGCTCGGCACCGATGAGGGGCGTGTGGAAGTCGCCTTCGAACAAGTGCCGGACGATGCCGGCCGCTATCGCTTCACCTGGTGCGAGCGCAAAGGTCCGCCGGTGAAGGAGCCGAAGTCGAGAAGCTTCGGCGTCGTCATGTTGTGCAATGTCGTGCCGACGACCGTCGGCGGCGAGGCGGAGCTCGTCTTCGACGGCGACGGGCTGTGCTACGAGCTGACGCTCGCCAAATCGCAGCTTATTCCCTGATCGGTCGGTCCTGGGGCAGTCGGCCTGGACCCGTCGGCCTGACGGGTCGGGCTGACAGCTCCGTTCGGCCTTGAGCATCGGCCGTCTCGTCTTCAGGTTCGCCGATGACCTCCTCGCGTCACCTGCCGCCCGATGGGAACGCGCGTATGGCAGGCGCCCGAGCGTAAGGCGTGACATCGCGGCATGGTCGCTTCCACGCCCGGCATTTGTGGGATCGCGAGCGACCCTATATGCAGGGTCGATCAGAAAACCCCAGGCGTTCAGGACGATTTCATGGACCAGACGGCGGCGCCCGCCATCGACCCAAAGCTTTTCCGCAATGTCATGTCGCGCTTTGCCAGCGGCGTGACCGTGGTTGCCGTCAAGACGGAGAGCGGTGTGCGGGCCATGACGGCGAACGCGTTTCTGTCGGGTTCTCTCAACCCGCCGCTCACCGTCGTTTCCGTCGCCAAACGCGCCCATATGCATCCGGTGCTGTCAGAGGCCGAAACCTATTCGATCAGCTTTCTCGCCCGCGAGCAGGAGGATCTGAGCAACCTTTTTGCGGGACGCAAGGTGGAGGGCGCAAAGGCGGAGTTTTTCGATTTTCACGGCGCCCCCGCGCTCGAGGGCGCGCTCGCCCATATCGCGCTCACGCCGCATGCGGTGCATGAATGCGGCGACCATTCGCTTTTCCTGGGCGAGGTCCGCGGCATGCAGGCGAAGACCGGCACGCCGCTTCTCTATTACGCGTCAGCCTATCACCACCTTGCGACCGAGCCGGAGAGCGCGACGCACAAGGTGGCGAATTTCTGGTAGGAGCCAGCCGGCGATCCCGGAATTCGCTCTCGCTTCGAGCCTCTGCCGTCTGGCGCGAACGTCTTCGAGCATGCGCACGCTCCCGGCCTCATGCGGGTAGGCCCCCGCCAGCCGATAGGCATGTGCGGCCGCCTCGAAGGCTTCCTCGGCCCGCCTGAATTCGGCGACGTCGCGCGTCATCCTGGCCCGCGCGAGGAGAGCCTTGGCGAGCCGCGATTGCGCGTCCGCCCAATCGAAAGGTGCCGTGTCCAAATCGTGGAGTGCCAGAACCGCGCGGTAGGCCGAGAGGGATTCTTCGAGGCGCTGCGGGCTCTTCTCAAGCTCCCCGAGTGCGCGCAGCCCATTGGCGAGGCTCCCCTGGCTTTCGGCCCATTCCACGGGCATTTCCTCGCGCCGCCGTTCCTCCAGCGAACGGTAGAAGGCCGCGATCCCCTCCCTGATGAGCCGCTTGTTGCGGCGGCGTTGACCGAGGACACAGAGGTTCGTTCCGAGATTCATCTGGCCCATCGCCCAGTCTTGCGGGAAGCGCTCGCGCGGCCATTCCTCCAGCGCGGCGCGTGTGGCGGCGACCGCCTTTTCGAGATGCGTCCGGTTCCCGGTCTCTTCCCCGAGAAGCCGCAACGCATAGGCAAGGCTGTTTTGAGTGCTGGCCCAGGCCTTTGCGTGCTTGCGACGGTTCTGGACCTTCAAGGCTGCATGATAGCAGGCGATCGCATCTTCGAGCGTGTCCGGTTTGCCGGTCCTGTCGGCGAGCGTGGCGAGCACATTTCCGAGATTTGCGTTTGTCGCGGCCCATCGCAGACGCAGTCGCGACCGCGGCCATTCCTTCAAGGCCTGAGCGTAAACGCGGCCCGCTTCCAGAAGGAGGCTCGGATCGCCCTTTCGCTCGGCGAGGGCTTCAAGCGCATGCCCGAGGCTCGTATGCGCCTGCGCCCAGACGAATGGCGCGCGCTTCTGCGGCAGGTCGGCGACGACGCGCCGGCCGATCGCGATCGCTTCCTCCAGCGCCGCGGTCTTCGGCGCGTTCCTGCCCCGGAGCCGAAGAATGTGTGCCAGCATGATGTGCGCGTCGGCCCACCTCACCAGGGTGCGCTCCGGACGATATTCCTCAAGCGCTTCGCGGAGACAGGCCTCGGCCTCTTCAAGGCGAGAGGGGCCGTCCATCTCCGCCAGGCAGGCGAGGGCCGTGCCGCATTCGCGCTTCGTCTCGGCCCAGTCGAAGGGGATGAGATCGCGCCGGCGGTACGGCAACGCCTGCGCGAAGGTCGCGACGGCCTCTTCCAGGAGGGCGGGATCCCTTTCCTCGTACCCGATGTGCCGAAGGGTGATCGCCAAAGCGTTGAGCGTGCCTGCCCGTGCGAGCGGCGCGGTGTCGGGCGGAAGGCCTTCGAGCGCGTGGCGATAGGCAGCGAGCGCCAGCTGGTGAGCGTTCGGGTCATGGTTCAATCGCCCGAGCAGAGCCGCCGATCGCCCCACGGCATGGAGCAGGCCGGCACGCTGCGGATCGGAGAGGGATGTCGGCATCCTCTCGCACCGGGCCTTCAGCTCAAGCGTCTGAGGCACGAGCCAATCGAGAAGCAGAGGAACATCGTCCTCTCCGGTCAGCGCTATTTGGGTGAGAGCGGTGGCGACGAAAGCCGGCGCGAGAGACGCGTCGAAATCGAGCGGCAGTTCGAGCGTCGCAAGCCCGCAGATGTCGCCGCCAACGTCGCGGCCGAGAAAGCTGACCGCAAGCACCTGTTCGGCCCGGTCGATGCGACCGAAGACGAGGACATCCGCCTTGCGGGCGCGCAGGACGTCTTCCGCCTGGCGCTCCATTTCGATGCGGCCGGCGAATTTCCATCCCGGCGGGGCAGGAATCCTTGCCACTTTCAGCGCCGGTATCGACGAGAGAGCCGCGGCGATGCGCGTGGCCCCGCTGCCATCGTCGTCGCCGGAGAGATCGGCGAGGACGATCCGGAAACCGCGGCGGCGGCGCCTCATTTTCCCGATCGCGGCCTTCGATCCGTCGAGCAGGCGCGCCAGGCCAGGCTTGATGAGCGCAGCATCGATCCACATGAGCAGACGCTCGACGAGCGACCAGGCGAAACTCAGAATCAGAAAACCGCAGAAGAGCCAGGCCCCGAGATGGGTGACGGCGCCTGCAATATCGATCGTATCGGTGTTCACGGCCAACCCCCCGCCGTCGTGATGGCGAGAACAATAGAAGAACAAAATGGCGCAATCAAGCAGAAATGCGCGGTAGGGTTGTGTTTAACGCGTATTCAGTCTCCGGCGCCTTTTCTCTTCTGCCGCCTTGCCCTTTCTGCCGCTTTCCTCCAATCGGAAGCCGGCATGAGCCCGAAGGAGATGTTGATGAGCGACTGGCCCGTCCACGGCAAGATTACCGGCCCCATCGTGATGATCGGCTTCGGCTCGATCGGACGCGGGACGCTGCCTCTGATCGAGCGGCATTTCGAGTTCGACAAGGACCGCTTCGTCGTCATCGACCCGGTCGACACGGACCGCAAGCTCCTCGACGAGCGCGGCATCGCCTTCATCCAGAAGGAAGTGACGGCGGACAATTATCGCGAGCTTCTGACGCCGCTTCTGACCAAGGGCGAGGGACAGGGCTTTTGCGTCAACCTTTCGGTCGATACGTCTTCGCTCGACATCATGAAGCTCTGCCGCGAGATCGGCGTGCTTTATATCGACACCGTGGTGGAGCCCTGGCTGGGTTTCTATTTCGACCGCGGCATGGACCAGGCGCAACGCACCAACCATGCGCTGCGTCAGACCGTGCGCGACGAGAAGGCGCGTTCGCCGGGCGGCACGACGGCCGTCTCCTGCTGCGGCGCCAATCCGGGCATGGTGTCGTGGTTCGTGAAGCAGGCGCTCGTCGATCTCGCCGAGGCACTGCAGCTTTCCTATGAGGAGCCTGCGCAGGACGATCGCGCCGGCTGGGCGAAGCTGATGCGCGATGTCGGCGTCAAAGGCATCCATATCGCCGAGCGCGACACGCAGCGTGCCAAGCATCCGAAGCCGATGAACGTCTTCTGGAACACCTGGTCGGTGGAAGGCTTCATTTCGGAAGGCCTGCAGCCGTCCGAGCTCGGCTGGGGCACGCATGAAAAATGGATGCCCGAAAATATGCGGGTGCAGCAGACGGGGTGCCAATCGGCCCGCTTCATGCTGCAGCCGGGCGCCAATACCCGTGTCCGCACCTGGTGCCCGACGCCCGGTGCGCAGTACGGCTTCCTCGTCACCCACAATGAATCGGTGTCGATCTCCGATTATTTTACGATCGGCGAAGGGCTCGAGCCGGAATACCGGCCGACGGTGCATTACGCCTATCATCCGGCGAACGACGCCGTTCTGTCGCTGCATGAAATGTTCGGTCAGGCCGGTCAGGCGCAGCCGAAGCACCATATTCTCGACGAAGACGAGATCGAGGACGGCATCGACGAGCTCGGCGTGCTGCTCTACGGCCACAAGAAGAACGCCTATTGGTACGGCTCGCGGCTTTCCATCGAGGAGACGCGCGATATCGCCCCCTATCAGAACGCGACCGGCCTGCAGGTGACGTCCGCCGTGCTCGCCGGCATGGTGTGGGCGCTGGAACATCCTGAAGCCGGCATCGTGGAAGCCGACGAGATGGATTTCCGCCGCTGCCTCGAGGTGCAGCTTCCCTATCTCGGGCCCGTCGAAGGCCATTACACCGACTGGACGCCGTTGACGGACCGGCCCGGGCTGTTCCCGGAAGATATCGACGACAGCGATCCCTGGCAGTTCCGCAACGTGCTCGTGCACGGATAAGCGGCACGCACTCTTCGGCAAGAAACAAGGCGGTCGCTCCGGCGGCCGCCTTTTTGTTTGGTCGGGGGCGTTTTTGGGGCTTCGGGAGCGGTCTATTGCAGGAAGACGCGGACGGAGGCGCCTTTGCCGGTTCGGTCGAGCACCGTGACATCGGCAAAACCCGGACCGTCCGGCTCAAAGAAGAGCTCGCGACGAAAGGCGGTGCGGCCGACCGGGCGACCATTGACAAACCAGGTGAAGGGTGGGGCGCCATCGCGAAGTTTCACGGCAAGCGCTTCGCCATGGCCTTCTCCAACTTGGTCGGCGAGGCCGAGGTCGATGCGGGCACCGTCCGGCGGAAAGGCGATTTCGGGCCCTGGTGTGCCCGGCTGCGAGGTGCGGGCGACATGGCGGAGTGGCGGCGGCAGATCCGCCGTCGCGACATCGAGAAGGTTCGGCGGGGCGGCGCGCAGGCGCTTTGTGGGCCCGAGGCGGGCGAAGGCCTCCAGCATGATCGGGGCGGCGGCCTCGATGCCGACGAGGCCCGGAACGGGGGTCGCATCGGCGCGGCCCGCCCAGACGCCGATCACGTGGTTTCCGTCGAAGCCGACCGCCCAGGCATCGCGGTAGCCATAGGAGGTGCCGGTCTTGAAGGCGATGTTGTCGGCCTTGGCGCCAAGCGGCGTCGGCGCGCCGGCGAGGATGTCGGAGACCTGCCAGGCCGCGGCCTCGGAGAGGACGCGCCCGAGCGCCTTGCCTGTCTGACCCTTTTCTTCCGTCAACGACATGGCGCGCCCGCCGCGGGCGATCGCCGCCGACAAGGTGACGAGATCGCGGAGCGTGACGCCGAGCCCGCCCAGGCCGATCGCTAGGCCCGGCGGCGAGACGTCGGACAAAGCGGGGCGCACACCCGCGCGGCGCATGCGGGCGAGAAGCCGCGCCGGGCCGACCTCTTCCAGAAGTGTGATCGCCGGCACATTCAGAGACAATTGCAGGGCGCGGCGCACCGTCACCGTGCCTCGATATTCGCCGTCGAAGCTCGACGGCGTGTAGCCGGAAAAGGCGCTCGGACGGTCGTCGATCAGGCTTTCGGGATGGGCGAGACCGAGCTCGAAGGAGAGCCCGTAGATCAAGGGCTTCAAGGTGGAGCCCGGCGAGCGCTCGCGCTCCGTCATGTCGATGAAGCCGGCGCGGGCGAAATCGAGCGGATCGGAGGAACCGACAGAGGCCAGAACCTCGCCGGTGCGGTGGTCGGCGACGAGGATGGCGACGCTCGTCTTGCGCCCGAGCGTCTTTGCCGCCTTGTGCGCCAGAGCTTCCAGGCGGGCCTGGGCATCCGCATCGATCGAAAGGGCGACGACGGCAGGCGCGTCCGGCTGATGGGCGAGGCGGTTCGCGAGATGGGCCGCGAGCATCGGGAAGGGATGGCGCGTGTCCGGCGAGGCTTCGGTGCGCGCCTGGCGGGCGATTTCGGAGCGGAGCGCGCCGGCCGTGGCTGCGCGGGCGAGCACACGGTCGCGCGCCTCTTTTGCCCGCTTCGGAAAACGGTCCGGCCGGCGGGCTTCCGGCGATTGCGGGATGGCGACGAGAAGCGCGGCCTCGGCCGCGGTCAGACGGCGCGGCTCCTTTCCGAAATAGGCGAGCGAGGCGGCGCGTACGCCTTCGATATTGCCACCATAGGGGGCAAGCAGGAGATAGAGATCGAGGATCTCGTCCTTCGACAGGCGCGTCTCAAGGGCGCGCGCCAGGAGGATCTGGTGCACCTTGCCGGCGAGGTTGCGCGTGTCGTCGTCGCCGAGAAGTCGCGCCACCTGCATGGTGAGCGTCGAGCCGCCGGAGACGATGCGCCCGTGGCGCAGCATCTGCCAGAAGGCGCGGCCCATCGCGGCCATATCGATGCCGTGATGGGTGAAGAAGCGCTTGTCCTCATAGGCGAGAAGGAGACGGGTGAAGAGCGGGTCGACATCACCTTTCGCGGCGTTGAGGCGCCAGATGCCGTCCGCCACCGGGAAGGGGCGGAGCAGCGTGCCGTTGCGGTCGACGACGAGCTGCGAGGTCGGCGGGTGAAGGTCGGGCAGAGGCGTGAGATGCACTGCGAGCCGCAGGCCCGCGGGCGCTGCGAGCGCGAGGACGCAGGCCAGCACGAGGCCGATGCCGAGGCGGCGTCGTCCCCGGCGACGGCCGCGCGTATGGGGGCCGTTCTCGCTCAGCGCAGCGGCCCCTCCACATGCACGCGTCCGGCCTCGGTGCGGGCGCGAAGCTCCGGCTCGTACATGTCTTCGATGGTGGCGGCCGGCTGCACGAAATCGCCCGGCGAGACGGCGCGAACCATGTAGGCGAGGCTGAAGCGGGTCTGATCGTCGGGCTGGCGATCGAGGGCCGCCACGAAGCGGTCGGCGCGGAATTCCACATGCGCCGGCTCGGTCGACAGATCGAGCCAGTCGAGCGTGCCGACATCGCCGGAACGCAGGATGTTGGGATTGTCGATCTCAAAACCCGCCGGCAGCGGATCGTCGAGAATGAGATGGCCGGAGCCTGTCTGTTCGGCGGTGACGGTCAGAACGACGACGAGGCGGTCGCCCTGTGCCACATGGCTCGGATCGAGAGGATCGCCTTCGAGCGTGAAGGTTTCGCGCGCGATCAGATAGCCATTGCCGGAGGCGGGTTCGGGCGAGGCCGGCTTGCCGGTCGCACTGATCGCCACATCGACGGGCGAGGCGGCGAGATTGGCGATTTTCGGTCCCTCGCCTTGCAGTGCGTCTTCCGCGATCGCCGTCGACATCGGCCCGTCATAGCGTTTGCCTGCGACCTCGAGCTCCGGCCGGGCGGCGCTTTGCATCAGCGCATGGGCGGCCATCAGCGACCAGGCGTCTTCCTGCGTGCTGGTGCGCTTTTCCTCGGCACGACGGTCGGCGACGAAATTGGCGAGAAGCGGCAGATCGACGGAATCGGCGCTCGTTTCGGAGGCGAGGGTCAGGATCGCCGCGCCGTCGCGGAGCTTGGAGCCGTAATCGCTGCGCCGCTCGTTCGATGATGCCTCCTGAAGTTCGGACACCGCGCGCCGGAAGACCGTCTGCGACAGGCTGCGATCGCCATAAAGGGCAAGGCCCGCGCCGATCTGCGCCTTGGCGAGCGGGGTGGCGAAATCACCGAGCTTCGTCTCGGCGTAATAGCGCAGGTCGCCGATCGCGGCGCGGCCGTTTTGCGCGAGCACATAAAGCGCATAGGCGATGTCTTCGCCGCCATCGGAGAAGTCTGAGGCATAGGCGATGCGGTTCTTCAGGTTGTCGAGCGCGATCGTGAAGGCCGTGTCGGGAACCTCGTGGCCGGCGCGGCGGGCGCGGGTCAGGAAGTCGCTCACATAGGCATCGAGCCAAAGATCGTCGGAGCCCGGTCCCCAGAGGCCGAAGCCGCCGCTGGCGCTTTGATAGGCGAGGACCGATTCGATCGCCTTATCGATGCGCTTGTCGGTTTCCGCATCGCTGCCGAGGCCGGCGGCGACTGCGACGTCGTTGAGATAGACGAGCGGCAGAGCGCGGCTCGTCAGCTGTTCGGCGCAGCCATAGGGATAGCGGTCGAGCTTTCTCAAGATCTGCGGCACGTCGATGCGACCGGCGCCGGAGGCGGAGACGCGCACCTTGCCCGAACCCGGGACGAGGCCGTCGAGAAGGTCGGACGAGAGATCGACCGATCCGCCCGGCGCGAGCGTGACGAAGGAGGTGCGGACGACTTCCGGCGTCGCATCGCGAACGGTGAGCGCCAGATCCTTTTCCAGAACCTCGCCCGACGGTGTGGTGAGGCGGACCGAAAGGGTCGCATCGCCTTCCTTGCCGGCCGTCACCGGCAGGAGGAGCTGGCTGCGGGCGCTCTCGGCGAGGTCCGTCTCGACGGGGGAGCCTGCGACGCTCACGATGTCCTCGTCGCTGCTTGCGACCTCGACCGAAACGGGTCCGGCGGGGCCTTCCACATGGGTGAGATCGAGCGCGAGGCGGGACTGGTCGCCCGGCGCCATGAATTGCGGCAGGGCGGTCGAAACCACCACCGGGTCGCGGACGAGGACGTCGTTTTCGGCATGACCGACACCCTTTTCGCTCCAGGCGAGGGCCATCAGGCGCACGGTGCCGTTGAAATCGCCGATCGGCACGGAGACTGTCACCTTGCCGTCCGGCCCGGCTTTCACGATGCCGGAATGCCAGGCGACGAGGTTCTCGGTCGGTGCGGGGCCTTCGAAGCGGGCGAGTGCCGCATCGCCGCCGGTGCGGACACGGCCCGGCGCGCCCTGGAAACGGTCGATCAGGGACGAATAGATGTCGCGGATTTCAACGCCGAGACGGCGCTGGCCGAGATAATAGCTTTCCGGATCGGGCGTTTCGAAGCCAGTCAGGTTGAGGATGCCGAGATCGACGGCGGCGAGCGTCACATAGGCCTCTTCGCCCTCGGCGAGATCGGCGATCCCCACGCTCGCCTCGAAAGCCTGTCGCGGTTTGGCGCTTTCGGGCGCGTCGATGGTGACGGCGAGCCGCTGCGCGGGATTTTCGACGCCCGCCCAGGACAGGCCGAGGGCGCGCGCCGGCATGCGCTTCGCTTCGAGATCCATCGGGCGGTAGAGCGCGGCCGTCACATAGGCGCCCGCACCCCAGTCTTCGGTCACGGGAAGCGTAATTTCGGTGGAGCCTTCGGAGACCTCGACGGATTTCGTCGCCACGATGCGGTCGTCGATCACCATCACCTGGGCGATGCCGGCAAAGCGCGGCTCCAGATGCACCGTTGCGGTGTCGCCGATCCGGTAGCGCTCCTTGTCGAGTGAGAGCTTCAGGAATTCCGGCGTTTCGAGTGTCTTCGGGGCGGAATACCAGCCGGCCTCGAAGGTCATGCTGGCGGGGAGGAGAGAGCCGTCCGCCTTGGCGACTTCAAGCTCGTACTTGCCCCATTCGACATCGGCCGCAATCTTGGCCGGATCCTCGGCGGAGATCGAGACATCGCCGCTCGCCACGCGCTGGCGCGTCTCGATCGTCTCGTAGTTCCAGCGCCCGTCGGACCGGTACCATTGGTAATTCGTGTCGATCTTGGAGAGGGTCCAACTGAGGCCGTCGGCGGCGATCCGCGATCCGTCCTCAGACAAGGCGATGACGCTGAAATTCGCGGTCGAATTCTCGTCGACCTCGTCCTCGAAGGCCGGCTTGATGCCGAGCCTGGGCGTGTCGCCTGCCAGGGGCAACGTGAGGCTGCGCTCGACCGGGCGGCCGCTCGTATCGATGACGCGGACATTCACCGTCGCCTTAAGGGGATGCGAGGAGACGGCCGTCTCGGGGAGCTGCGGACGAAAGGCGAGATGGCCGTTCTCGTCGGTTGCAAGGCCCGACTGGGGCGCGGTCTGCGTGTCGAAGGTTTCGTCGGCAAGGCCGAAGCGGTAGCCCGCCCAGCCGTCAAGCTCGTCGGCGGTGGAGACGATGGTTTCCGCCTCCACGTCGAGATCCGCGGCCGGTGCGCCATAGAGGAAGCGGGCATCGGCGCTGATCTCGGGCGGGTTCGCCGGTTCGAACTGCGTTGCCTCCGTTTCCAGCGTGAAGTCGAGGCGTTCCGGCTGGAAATCCTCCACCAGGAAGGTCGTCTCGGCGATCGCCGGCTTTTTCGGGTCGGTGTGGATGGAGACGCGCCACTGGCCGCGCATGGCATTGTCGGAAAGCGCGATCTCGGCGAGCGCGCCGCCGAGGCCTTCATCCTCGAGAAGCTCCTGGCGGTCTTCCTTGCCATCCGGGCGGGTGATCTTTGCCGTCAGCGGCAGATCGGTGAGCGCCGTTGAGCGGGAATCGCGGGCCAGCGCCGTCAGATAGACGGTCTCGCCGACGCGGTAGATGCCGCGCTCCGTCGTCAGGAAGACGTCGACGGGGCCGGGCGCCGCACGTCCTTCGACGCCGCGGTCGGTGAGGTCGAAGGACGGTTTTGTGAGATCGAGGAAATTGTAGTCGCCGTCTTTCGTCTCGGCGGCGAGGAGCGCCGGCGCCATGCCACCGGTGCCGCGGATGAGGCCGGGGGCGAAATTCGCCTTGCCGTCCGCATCGGTGTCGGCTTCTCCGAGGATCTCATTGCTGGTGGCGATGAGGCGCAGATGCACGCCCTCGACGGGCTCCGCACTTGCGAGCGAGCGCAGGCTGACATCGAGCCCGTCATTGCCGGCGAAGGTCGCAAGCCCGAGATCGCTTGCGAGGAACCACTGCGTCGCCTTCGCGCCCCAATCCTGGGCGTCGTTTTCCGCGCTTGCGACGAGGACATAGATGCCGGGCTCAAGGTCGTCGACGAGTTCGCCGATCGGAATGGCGCTCACCACCTCGCGGTTGAGGCGGGTTTCGACGTCGACACTGCCTTCCCAGACCTTGCGGCCTCTCTCGCTTTCGATCTCGTCCGCCTGCCATTGGGAGAGCTGGTCGAGGAAATTCCCGTTGCGCAGGGTCTCGGCGATGCCGCGATCGGCGATCCAGTAGAGCGAAGCCTCGACGGTCGAGGTGTTGACGGTGGTGACGGGCAAGGAGGCGCTGCCGCCGGCCGGCACGACATAGGCGTTGCCGGAGAAGCGCACGGCGGGCGAGCGGTCACGCACATAGATGTCGAGGGTCGCCGATTTCAGAAGCGCCTCGCCGTCGGCGGACGGCAGGCCGGCGCGGGCGGTGATGCGGTAGCGGCGGCCATGTTCGACGCCGCTGATGCAGATCTGCTGGCCCTCTGCCTCGACGGCGAGATTGTCGGCATTTTCGATCGAGACGAAATCGCTCAGATCGGAACGCGTCACAGGCAGCTGGTCGGAGAAGTTGAGGCAGATGCGCGGGTCGGCGGCGTCGGAATCGACCTGATGGTCGACGATGCGAAAGCCGTGTTCGGCCACCGCACTTTCATAGGCGCTTCGCACGTCCGGCAGTTCTTCGAGCGCGAGGCTTGCGCGGTAGGCCTTGATTGCGGGCTTCCACTCGTCACGCTCGCCAAGCGAGCGGGCAAGAAGCGCAAGGGCTGCGGCGCGGTCGCGTGAGCCGCGGGCGTGGAGGTAGGCGTCGACGGCGGCGGCCGTGCGCTCTTCGGCGAGACGCTGGCGGGTCTGCCAGTCGTCGGAGGTCGCCTCGGCGCTGACGGCGGCAAGCCGCAGCCACAGATCGACGCGATCCGGCGCCATCTTGAGCGCGCTTTTGAGTTGCGTTGCGGCGAGGAGATAGTTGCCGTTCACCGCGGCCTTGTCGGCCAGGGCGAGTGCCGCGTCGAGCGAGGAGGCGCCGTCGGCCCGCGCCAGATCGCCGGAGAGGCGGCGTGCCTCGTCGATGAAGCGCGAGGGCAGGAAGGAGAGCTCGGCCGTGCGCTCTTCGGCAAGCGACAAGGTCGGCAGATCGGAGGTGACGATGCGGCCGGAGATGGCGGCCTTGACGGCGCGGAGATCGCCGACCTCCTCCTTCAGGAAGCACCATTTGGCGTTGGTGTTGTAGGTGAAGGCGGCACAGCGGCCATCGACGACGCAGGCGCGTTTGCAGCCTTCGAGCTCGACATCCTTGATGACGTCGTAATCGCCGCCGAAATAGTCGGCGCCTTCCGTGGTCAGAAGCCGGCGCTCCTGTGCCTGGGCGCTCGCAGGCTCTGGCTGGAGAGTGAGAAAGACGACGGCAAGGGCGGCAAGGGCCGCCGGAAATCCGCGAAACAGTGCAAACACCGCACGCTCCCCAACACTTTTTCTGCGTCAGGCGAGCATAAGGGGCGCCTTTATGGCGGTAAAGCGGCTCCTGCCGAAACCCCGCGTACGGCGGGCTCTCAGCGCGCCGCCGTGCGATGTGGCAGTTGCGTCCAGTAGGCGCGATCCATGGCGGCGATGGCGCCCTCCAGCCGGTCGATCACCTTTGCGAGAGACTCGTCGACGGCCTCCAGATAGTCGGCCCAGTCGCGGAAATGGCGGAGGTCCGCCTTGCCGTCGCTGATGCCTTTGAGGGCGATCGTCGGCAGGTCGAAGGCATGGCCGGCGCGCATCACCGCAAAGCCTTCCATGTCGACCATGTCCGCATCGATGAGATCATAGGCGGCGCCGGAGACGATGTTGGAGCCGGTCGAGAGCCTTGCGGCGGCGACGTCGCCGATCTGCTGCGGGATTTCGATTTCCGCCGGAAGATCGAGGAAGGGCGTGCGCCCCTTCTCGAAGCCGAGAGGCGAGGCATCCATATCGCGGAAGCTGATGTGGCTCGCCTGGTAGACCGCGCCCTGCTCGAGTGCCCTGGAGCCGGCACTGCCGATGGAGACGAGGAGATCCGGGCGTTCCTCGGGCTTCGTTCGGGCGAGGAAGGCCGTGGTGCTGATGGCCGCTTCCACCGGGCCGACGCCGGTGATCAGGGGGTGAATGCGCGCCCGCAGCTCGCTGCGATATTCCTGCTCGGTCGCCATGATGAAGAGGAGGCCGAAGCCTCCGACCATTTCGATTTTCGGCTCTGACACTTTCGAACCCCGCCTCTCAGCCTTTCCGCCAGTTTGACAGAATGGAAAATTCCTTAGATCACACGGCAACAACACCATGCTCCGGACGTTGGCAAGCGACCGGAGGGCGAGAACAGGGGGATGCGTCATGAGTGACCGTGTCGAGGCCGGGGGACTGAAGGTTGCCCGCCCGCTTTATGATTTCATCAACAACGAGGCTCTGGCCGGCACAGGCATCGCGCCGGAGACATTCTGGGATTCCTTCGCGGCGATCGTGCGCGATCTCACCCCGAAGAACCGCGCACTCCTGGCCGAGCGTGAGCGGCTGCAGGCGCGCATCGACGACTGGCACCGCCAGCGTCGCGGCAAGGGCACCTCAGCGGCGGAATATACCGCCTTCCTACGCGAGCTCGGCTATCTGCAGCCGGAGCGCGGCGAGGTCACCGTCGAGACCGACAATGTCGATCGCGAAATTACCACCATCGCGGGCCCGCAGCTCGTCGTTCCGGTGATGAATGCGCGCTATGCGCTCAACGCCGCCAATGCACGCTGGGGCTCGCTCTATGACGCGCTTTACGGCACCGACGCGATCTCCGAAGACGACGGGGCGGAGATCGGCGGCGGCTACAATCCGAAGCGCGGCGAGAAGGTGATCGCCTATGCCCGCGGCTTCCTCGATGAATGTTTCCCGCTCGACGGCGACAGCTGGCGCAACGCGAAGGGGCTGTCCGTGCAGGACCAGGCGCTCGCCGTCTGGGTCGAGGAGGGGCGTTCCGTCCGTCTCAAAGCGCCGGAGCAGTTTGCAGGCTTCCGCGGCGAGGCGGGTTCGCCCTCGGCCGTCCTTCTTGCGAACCACCATCTGCACGCAGAGATCGTCATCAACCGCGATCACCCGATCGGCGGCACCGATCAGGCCGGCATCGCCGACGTGATCCTGGAATCGGCCGTCACCACCATCCAGGATTGCGAGGATTCGGTCGCCGCGGTCGACGGCGAGGACAAGACGCTCGTCTATCGCAACTGGCTCGGCCTGATGAAGGGCGATCTCACCGCCTCCTTCCAAAAGGGCGGCGAGACGAAGACCCGCGCGCTCAACGAGGACCGGCGTTATACCGCGCCCGACGGATCGGAGCTTGTCCTCCCCGGCCGTTCCTTGATGCTCGTGCGCAATTCCGGGCATCTGATGACGACGTCCGCGGTGCTCGACGAGAACGGCGACGAGGTCTTCGAAGGCATGCTCGACGCCATGTGCACGAGCCTGATCGCGCTGCACGACATCGGGCCGAACGGGCGTCGCGGCAACAGCCGCACGGGCTCGGTCTACATCGTCAAGCCGAAGATGCACGGCCCCTTCGAGGTCGCCTTCTCCGACACGCTCTTCGGGCGTGTGGAGGATGCGCTCGGCCTGCCGCGCAACACCTTGAAGATGGGCATCATGGACGAGGAGCGGCGCACCACCGTCAACCTCAAGGAATGCATCCGCGCCGCGAAGAACCGCGTCGTCTTCATCAATACCGGCTTTCTCGACCGCACCGGCGACGAGATCCACACCTCGATGGAAGCCGGCCCGATGATCCGCAAGGGCGACATGAAGGGCTCTGCCTGGATCCGCGCCTACGAGGATTGGAACGTCGATGTGGGCCTTGCCTGCGGGCTTCGGGGCCGCGCGCAGATCGGCAAGGGCATGTGGGCGATGCCGGACAAGATGGCGGCGATGCTGGAGCAGAAGATCGGCCATCCGCAAGCCGGCGCCGACACGGCCTGGGTGCCGTCGCCGACGGCGGCGACGCTGCATGCGATCCACTACCACAAGGTCGATGTGCTCGAGCGCCAGGCGGAATTGAAGAGCCGCGAGAAAGCGAGCCTCGACGACATCCTCACCATTCCGGTGGCGGAGAGCCCGAACTGGACGGACGAAGAGATCCAGGCCGAGCTCGACAACAACGCGCAGGGCATTCTGGGCTATGTCGTGCGCTGGATCGACCAGGGCGTCGGCTGCTCGAAAGTGCCGGACATCAACGATGTCGGGCTGATGGAAGACCGAGCGACCCTGCGCATCTCGTCTCAGCATATGGCGAACTGGCTTCACCATGGCGTGGTCAGCGAAGCGCAGATCGTGGAGACGCTGGAGCGCATGGCGAAGGTCGTCGATCGTCAGAACGAGGGCGATCCGAGCTACCGGCCGATGGCGCCGAATTACGACGACAGCGTCGCCTTCCAGGCGGCCAAGGATCTGGTGCTCAAGGGCCGGGTGCAGCCTTCAGGCTATACCGAGCCCATCCTCTATCGCCGGCGCATCGAGGCGAAGGCGAAGCACGGCTGAGCCCGCTGCGGCCGATTTGTGGCAAATCGACGAGTGAGGAGACGGCAGGCCCCAGCGCCTGCCGTTTTCGTTTCGGGCGCTCTGCTTCGGTTGGAATGCGACGCAACCGGAGGGCAAGACATGTGTTCGCTCCCTGTCTGAGGAACGGCGAGGAGGAGCGGCATGGAGGAACTGAGCCTGGCCCTGAACGGTCTGTTCGAGACCACGACGACGCCTGTCGCGGTCATCGCGGCACGGCTCATTCTGGCGGCCGTGCTCGGGGCGATTCTCGGTCTCGAACGCGAGTGGCAGGCAAAGCCCGCGGGTCTGCGCACGCATATGGTGACGGCGCTCGCGGCCGCGACGTTTGCGGTTTTGACGCTCGAGATCGTCGCGCTTTACGAGGGCGCCGGGGACAATGTGCGCTCAGACCCGATCCGGCTCATCGATTCCATCACGGCGGGCGTCGCCTTTCTTGCCGCCGGTGTGATTTTGCATTCGCGCGGCCGGGTCGAAGGGCTGACGACGGGCGCGGGCATGTGGCTGTCGGGGGCGATCGGCGCCGCGGCCGGCCTCGGTTACGGCATCATCGCCATGCTTGGGGCCGGGATCGGGCTTTTCATCATCCTGGCGCTCAGGATCGTCTCCGCGAAAGTGCCGGGCGATGAGGGTGATGGGGACAGCCGTGCCGGCGGGGAAGAAAAAAGGGAGGCCTGAGCCTCCCTTTCATTGTCATGCGCGCGATGTGACGTGAGCCCGGCTCACATCTCCTTCATCTTGTCGGTGACGGCTGTCGTGTAGGCGCCTTCCGGCTCCTTGGTGATGACCGGGTCGGAACCACCTTCGAGCAGCGTCTTCACGGTGCGGTCGTAATCTTCGACATTGAGGGTGCCGTCGGAGCCTTCGGTCAGCTTGTTGATTTCGCGCATCATGCGCTTCTGGTGCTTTTCGGTCTGGGCGCCGGTGTCGTCGTTGTCGAGCACGATCTCGGCCGCCTCGTCCGGGTGCTCGCGGGCATAGTCCCAGCCCTTCATGGAGGCCTTCACGAAGCGGGCCATCTTGTCGACGAATTCGGGATCCTGAAGGTTCTCCTCCATGACGTAGAGGCCGTCTTCGAGGGTCGCCACGCCCTGATCTTCGTATTTGAAGACGACGAGCTCATCTTCCGGGATGCCGGCGTCGATCACCTGCCAGTATTCGTTGTAGGTCATCGTGGAGATGCAATCGGCCTGCTTCTGGATGAGCGGGTCGACGTTGAAGCCCTGCTTGATGACGGTGACGCCGTCCTCGCCGCCCGTCGTCGGGATGTCGAGATGGCTCATCCACGACAGGAACGGATATTCGTTGCCGAAGAACCAGACACCGAGCGTCTTGCCTTTGAAATCCTCCGGCTTGGTGATGCCGGTCTCTTTGAGGCAGGTGAGCTCCATGCCGGATTTGGCGAAGGGCTGGGCGATGTTGACGAGGGGGACGCCGCGCTCGCGGGCCGCAAGGGCGGCGGGCATCCAGTCGACGATGACATCGGCGCCACCGCCGGCGATCACCTGTTCCGGCGCGATGTCGGGGCCGCCCGGCTTGATTTCGACATCAAGGCCGGCCTCTTCGTAAAAGCCCTTGTCCTGGGCCACGTAATAGCCGCCGAACTGGGCCTGGGTGACCCATTTGAGCTGCAGGACGACATTGTCGTCCGCAGCCGCGGGACCGGCGGCGACGGCGGACATGCCGACGGCCAGTCCGAGAGCTGCCAAAACTCGCTTCATACCATTCTCCCTCTCTTTTTGGGGCCGCCGCCCTAATGTCGGTAGGACGGATGCCAGAATGTCAGCGCCCGCTCGATCATGGCGACGAGGCCGTAAAAGAGCGATCCGGCGATCGCCGCGACGGTAATCTCCGCCCAGACCATGTCGATGTTCATGCGCCCGACTTCGGTCGAAATGCGGAACCCCATGCCGACGATCGGCGTGCCAAAAAACTCTGCAACAATCGCGCCAATGAGGGCGAGGGTGGAGTTGATCTTGAGGGCGTTGAAGATGAAGGGCAGCGCCGCCGGCAGGCGCAGTTTGATGAGCGACTGGGTGTGGGTCGCCGCATAGGTGCGCATGAGGTCGCGCTCCATGGCGCCGGCGGCATTGAGGCCCGAAACCGTGTTCACCAGCATCGGAAAGAAGGTCATGACGACGACGACGGCCGCCTTCGACGGCCAGTCGAAGCCGAACCACATCACCATGATCGGGGCGATGCCGACGATCGGAAGCGCCGAGACGAGGTTGCCGACGGGCAGGAGCCCGCGCTTCAGGAAGGGCACGCGGTCGACGAGAAGGGCAAGGAGAAAGCCGGCGCCGCAGCCCATCGCATAGCCGGCAATGACCGCCTTCAGAAACGTCTGCCTGAAATCGGCCCAGAGCGTGGGAAGCGAGGAGGCGAAGGTGACGGCAATCGCGCTCGGCGGCGGCAACAGCACAGGCGGCACGCCGAAGCCGCGCACCAGGCATTCCCACAAGATCAGGAGCCAAAGGCCGAAGACGACGGGTACGGCGAGCGAGAAGGCGCGGCGCAGAGGCGTCGGCCGCCCCTCCGTCAGGCGTGCGAGATCGCGCATCACCTGCACGGTGAGAAGGGCGGCTGCGGCAAGGGTCGCCCAAAAGCCGAGCCCCGCCCGGCCTTCGATGGCGGACAGGAAAAAGAGAAGCAGGGTGAAGGCCGCCGTCGCGATGACGGCATTGAGGAGAAGGCGCAAGCCGACGATGCGGGGCCAGCCGGCCATCGGCACGACGAGGAGGAGGGCGCCGAGGAGAAGCGACGAACCGGCGACGCGCGACCCGCCTTCGGCCACCGGAAACGGCAGCGCGACGATGGCGAGGATCGCCGCGAGGAGGGTGAGAAGAAATGCGCCCTGGCTTTGCGGCCGCTCGGCGGTGACGTGTGCTGCGCTCACGCTTTCACCCCCATGCGGCGCAGCACCATGCGATCGGCGATGCCGACGATGGTGACGAGGATCGCCGCCATGAAGGCCGCGACGAGGAGGGCCGACCAGATCTGCACCGTCTGGCCGTAATAGGAGCCGGAGAGAAGGCGCGCGCCGAGCCCGGCGCGGGCGCCCGTCGGCATCTCGCCGACGATCGCGCCGACCAGCGAAATGGCGATCGCGACCTTGAGGCTCGCAAACAGGAACGGCATCGCGGCCGGCAGGCGCAGCTTCGCCATCGTCTGTGCCGGGCTCGCCGAATAAGTGCGCATCAGATCGAGCAGCATCGGGTCGGGCGATCGCAGCCCCTTCACCATGCCGACGGCGACGGGGAAGAAGGCGAGATAGGCGGAGACCGTCCCTTTCGCCCAGATCGGCGGGACGTCGAGCGATCCAAGCACGACGACGATCATCGGCGCGATCGCCAGGATCGGGATCGTTTGCGAGGTGATGATCCAGGGCATGAGGCTCTTGTCGAGGGTGCGCGAGGAGACGATGCCGATCGCCAGCACGATGCCGAGAAGCGTGCCGATGCCGAAGCCGGTGAGGGTCGAAGAGAGTGTCACCCAGCCATGGTAGATGAGGCTGCGCTTCGAGGACGGCTTCACCTCGACGGTCGTCTTCCAGATCTCTGCGGCGACCTGGTGCGGGGCAGGCAGGACGGGGCGCTCCTGGGCGTAGGTGGCGGCGGCGAAATCGATGAAATTGCGTTCGATGCCGGCACGGCGGTCACGGTCGATCTGCTGCGGGGCGTTGAGATAGATCGCGCCCGCATACCAGACGAGAATCAGCGCCGCGACGACCACGAGAACCGGGCCCGTCTGGCCAGCGAAGATGCGCTGAACCCACACGCGCGGCGCATAACCGACCCCGCCACCGGGCTCCGCGATCTCACTCATGGGCGGGGCTCTCCGACTGGGCTTTCGGGCGGACAAGCGGCCGCCTTCAGGTCTTCGTTCGACCCCCACCCCTGTCCCCTCCCCACAAGGGGGAGGGGGACGCCAATTGCGTCGCCGCCGCCCCGCTGTTTCAGGCCGGCTTGTGAGCGCAAAAACGCCCCAGTCGGATCGATCTCAAGGTCGCGCTCCGACATCTCAGTCCTCATAGGAATGGCCGGCGCGGAGGCCTTCGCGGACGCGGTGGGCGATTGCCAGGAATTCCGGCGTTTCGCGGATGTCGAGGCCGCGGTCGCGGGGGAGGCCGCAATCGATGACGTCGTAGATGCGGCCCGGGCGCGGCGACATGACGACGATCTTCGAGGACAGGAAGACCGCTTCGGGGATCGAATGGGTGACGAAGACGATGGTCTTGTTGGTCTTGGCCCAGAGCTGCAGGAGCTGTTCGTTGAGGTGGTCGCGGACGATCTCGTCGAGGGCGCCGAAAGGCTCATCCATGAGGAGAAGATCCGGCTCCACGGCGAGCGCGCGGGCGATGGAGGCGCGCTGCTGCATGCCGCCGGAAAGCTGCCAGGGGAATTTGCGCTCAAACCCCGCGAGGTTGACGAGATCGAGGTTCTTTTTGACCCGCTTCTGCTGTTCCGCCTTCGGCAGACCCATGATTTCGAGCGGCAGAGCGACGTTCTTGGCGATGGTGCGCCAGGGATAAAGCGCCGCCGCCTGAAAGACATAGCCGTAGGAGCGCTCGCGCCGCGCCGCATCGGGCGAGACGCCGTTGACGGTGATCTCACCCGACGTCGGCTGTTCGAGATCGGCGATGACGCGCAGCAAGGTGGTCTTGCCGCAACCGGACGGGCCGATCAGCGAGACGAATTCGCCGCGATGGATCGCAAGATCGATGTCGGCAAGCGCCTGGACGGGGCCGTCGGCCGTCTGAAAGGTCAGCGACAGGTCGGACGCGGCGATGACCGCGCCGGTATGCGCCGGTTTCGGGGGCGCCGATTTGGGGGGCGCGGCCGTTGCGGGTGTGGTGTCAGCTTCGACCATGGGCCTCTAGGCTCCCGAAGGCGTTGATGGGATGAAAGAGGCGTTGTGCATGTGGCTCCTCAAACACCAGCCGGAATGCCGGCGCGCTCCACGCGGCGCGGGGCCGTGAGCTCTTTCCATGTCGACAGCGCTTTCGCAACCGGCGGATTGGCCGGGCGCTCCACGAAGCGGCCATCGCCGGTGCCGGCCTTCACCTCGCCCTCCTCATAGGCGACGCGGCCGCGCGACAGGGTCATCCGCGGCAGGCCATGCACGGGCATGCCTTCGAAGACCGTGTAGTCGATCGCCGATTTCTGGCTCCCTGCGGTGATCGTCTTCGTCGCCTCGGGATCCCAGATGATGATGTCGGCATCCGCGCCTTCGACGATCGCGCCCTTCCGCGGATAGATGTTGAGGATCTTGGCGATGTTGGTGGAGGTGGCGGCGACGAATTCGTTCATCGTCAGCCGGCCCGTCCGGACGCCATAGGTCCACAGAAGCGGCAGGCGCTCCTCGATGCCGCCGGTGCCGTTCGGGATTTTTGTGAAATCGCCGAGCCCCATGCGCTTCTGCTCCGTGGTGAAGGCGCAATGGTCGGTGGCGACGACCTGGAGAGAACCCGCGGCAAGCCCCGCCCAGAGCGAGTTCTGATGGTCCTTGCTGCGGAAGGGGGGCGACATCACCCGGCGGGCGGCATAGTCCCAATCGTCGTTCAAGTATTCCGTCTCGTCGAGGAGGAGATGCTGGATGAGCGGCTCGCCGAAGACGCGCATGCCCTTCTGGCGCGCCCGGCGGATCGCCTCATGCGTCTGCTCGCAGGAGACATGCACGATATAAAGCGGCACGCCCGCCTGGTCGGCGATCATGATGGCGCGGTTGGCGGCCTCACCCTCGACTTCCGGCGGGCGCGAAAAGCCGTGCGCTTCCGGCCCGTTGTTGCCTTCGGCGAGAAGCTTCTGCTGCAGGAAGGCGACGACATCGCCGTTTTCGGCATGGACGAGCGGCATCGCCCCGATCTCCGCGCAGCGGGAGAAGGAGGCGAACATCTCGTCGTCGTTCACCATCAAGGAGCCCTTGTAGGCCATGAAATGCTTGAAGGTGTTGATGCCCTGCGCGACGACCTTCGGCATCTCGTCGAAGACCTGCTTGTCCCACCAGGTGATGGCCATGTGGAAGGAATAGTCGGTGCGCGCTTTTCCAGCCTTCTGGTACCATTGCTGGAGCGCGTCGATGAGGCCCTGGTTCGGCGCGGGCAGACAGAAATCGACGGTCATCGTGGTGCCGCCGGCAAGCGCCGCGGCCGTGCCGGAATCGAAATCGTCGGTCGAATGCGTGCCCATGAAGGGCATTTCCATATGGGTGTGCGGGTCGATGCCGCCCGGCATCACGTAGCAGCCGGTCGCATCGATCACGTGATCGGCGTCGTGATTGAGATCGGGGCCGATCGCCACGATCTTGTCGTGCTGGATGAAGACGTCGGCCTTGTAGGTGCGGTCAGCGGTGACGACCGTGCCGCCCTTGATGATCTTGGTCATGGCGCTCTTGCTCCCCTAAACTCTTTTCCGGACTTGCACTCCGAAGACCCCCACCCTCATTCCCTCCCCACAAGGGGGAGGGATGACCACTCTGCCCCGCCCAGCTTCTGCAATCGAGGCTTTGTCTGTGGCTGGGGCTCTCCTTCGAGATCGGCGCTTCGCGCGGAACGCGGGATTTCTCTTCTCATGCAATCCCCAGCTCCCGCAGGATTTCCTCCACGCATCCGTCGAAGGCTTCATCGATCTCGGCGGTCGAAAAGCGCAGGATGCGATATCCTTGAGTTTTCAGCCACGCATCTCTCGTGCGATCTCTCGCAGCGGTTCTGCTGTGGAGATGATGGTGGCCATCCACTTCGATGACGAGCTTCTCGGAGTGAACGGCAAAATCGGCGACATACGGCCCTATCGGTGCCTGCCTTCGCACGTGAACCCCATGGAGCCGGCGAAGCTCGCGCAGCTCGTTCCATAGCTTCCTCTCGCCGAGCGTCAGGTCGCGCCGGAATGCGCGCGCCAGGCCGATCGTCCGAGGTTCGATCGTGGAGGGTGTCATCGGCATGACCCGACAAGCACGGCATATCCCCCTCCCCCTTGTGGGGAGGGGATAGGGGTGGGGGTCGAAGGAGACCGTACCGAACATCTCATCCGATCCTCCCTGAGCCCGAACGCTTCGGCAGTGAGTGCCGCTCAGCTCACAATCTCCGCCGTTTCGAGCACTGCGTGGAAGAGGACATTGGCGCCGGCCTCGGCCCATTCCTTGGAGATGTCTTCGTCTTCATTGTGCGACAGGCCGTCGACGCAGGGGCACATGACCATGGTGGCGGGGGCGACTTTTGCCGCCCAGCAGGCGTCGTGGCCGGCGCCCGACACGATGTCCATGTGGGCGTAACCGAGCGTCTCCGCGGCCTTGCGTACGGTGGCGACGAGCTCGGGCGTGAAGGTGACCGGATCGAAATGGCCAACCGCCTCCACCTCGCAGCCGACGCCGATCTCGGCGCAGATCGCGGCCGCCTCCTTCTCGATGCGGGCGCGCATGCCGTCGAGCTTCTCCTGATCGACGGTGCGGATATCGACGGTGAAGACGACCTTGCCGGGCAGGACGTTGCGCGAGTTCGGCTGGAACGTCACCTGGCCGACACCGCCGACGGCGTTCGGCTGGGCGTCCATCGCCACCTTCTGCACCATCTCGAAAATGCGGGCCATGGCGAGGCCGGCATTGACGCGCATCGCCATCGGCGTGGAGCCGGTATGGGCCTCCTTGCCGGTCAGCGTGAATTCGAGCCACCACAGGCCCTGGCAATGGGTGACGACGCCGATTTCCTTGTTCTCGGCTTCGAGGATCGGGCCCTGCTCGATATGCAATTCGTAATAGGCGTGCATTTTGCGCGCGCCGACTTTTTCGTCGCCCTTCCAGCCGATGCGGGCGAGCTCCTCGCCGAAGGTCTTGCCTTCGAGATCCTTGCGGCCATAGGCGTAATCGAGCGTGTGGACGCCGGCGAAAACGCCGGAGGCGAGCATCGCCGGGGCGAAGCGCGCACCTTCCTCGTTCGTCCAGTTAACGACGACGATCGGGTGCTTCGTCTTGATGTTGAGATCGTTGAGCGAGCGCACGGCCTCAAGCGCGCCGAGCACGCCCAGAACGCCGTCATAGCGGCCGCCGGTCGGCTGTGTATCGAGATGCGAGCCGACATAGACGGGCAGGGCGTCCGGGTCGGTGCCTTCGCGACGGGCGAACATCGTCCCCATCTCGTCGATGCCCATCGTGAGCCCGGCCTCGTCGCACCATGTCTTGAACAGGTGCCGGCCCTCGGCGTCGTCATCGGTCAAGGTCTGGCGGTTGTTGCCCCCGCGCAGGCCCGGTCCGATCTCGGCCATTTCGTGAATGGAATTCCAAAGCCGGTCGGCATTGATCCGCAGATTGGAGTCCACAGCATTCCCCCCTGTGGTTTCTGCCATGCGGGGCAGAAAACTTGACTAAATGGTCAAATCTCACGCTAGGTGGGGCTTAATTTACGGTCAAGGCGAAAAGCTGGACTGACTGCCTAGCAAGTAGGCATCCGTTCGGGCGGGGCAAAGATGCTGGATGATGCCATCTCCAAGAGGAAGAGAACGCGCATTCAGACCGTCAATCGCGAAGCCATTCTGCAGGCAGCGCTTTCCGTCTTTTCCGCCTATGGTTATCGTGGCGCCACGCTCGACGAGATCGCCGAAAAGGCCGGCATGTCGAAGCCCAATCTTCTTTATTACTTCCCGCGCAAGAAGAGCCTTTACGTGGCGGTGCTCGAAGAGACGCTGGCCCAATGGCTCGCCCCGCTTGCCGCGATGAAGGCCGACGGCGATCCGGCCGAAGAGCTGTCGCGCTATATCGACGCCAAGATCGCCATGTCGCGCGACAATCCGGCGGCGTCGCGGCTTTTTGCGAGCGAGATCCTGCAGGGCGGCGGTGCCATCATCGAATTCCTCCACGGGCCGTTGAAGGCGATCGTCGATGAAAAATCGCGCATCATCGCCGATTGGATCGCGGCCGGCCGCCTCCGTCCGGTCGATCCGCGCCATCTCATTTTCATGATCTGGGCGACGACCCAGCATTACGCCGATTTCGATGTCCAGGTGCGTGCGGTCCTCGTCTCCGACGACGAGACGCGTTTCGACACCGCGGCCGAGACCGTGCGGCGGGTGGTTCTCGAGGGCCTCCTGCCACGCTGACGGGGCGGCTGACCGGGGCACGCCTCACCTCCGCCTCCTTGTCGTCGTCAGAAAGACGCCTCGCGCAAATATGACTGCACCCGTCGAACGGGTTCCGGCCCGCGCCGTTGATCCCGCAACGAGGGAGGATATCGTGCGCAATCATCTGAAAATTCTCGCCGCTGCTGCTGTTGTCGGCCTCGGGCTTCAAAGTGCACCTGCGTTTGCCGCCGAGGCGGATTTGTGGAGCGCGATCGAAAACCGGCCGGAACTCTCCTCGCTGGCCGAGGCTGTCGAGACAGCCGGCCTCAAGGAAACGCTGCAGGGCGATGAGCCGCTGACGCTGCTCGCGCCGGACAATGTCGCCTTCGAGCAATTGCCGAGCGAGCTTGAAGAGATGCTGAAGAAGCCGGACGGCAAGGAGACGCTCGCCGCTCTCTTGCGCCACCATATCGTGGAAGCCGCGCTGCCGACGAAATCCTTCGACGGCGCGACGGAGGTCGAGACGCTCGATGGCTCCAAGCTGACCGTGACCTCGATCGGCGATCAGCTGATGGTCGGCGAGGCGCGCATCCGCAAGGCCGATATCGCGGCCAGCAACGGCCTGATCGACGTCATCGACAAGGTGCTGGTGCCCGAGAGGCTGATCGTGCCGGCCAGCGGTGCGGAATAGAAGCATTCCGAGCAGGTTGCCAAAAGGGATTTGGTTTCTTGGCGTCGTCGTGACGGTCGAAGTGGAAATTCGAGCGGCGTTTGCCTTTGTCATGTGCCGATGGGCGCTACTTAATCTTGCTGACAACAGCAATTCGCGTCGAGGGCATTTTGGCCGAAGCCTATATCAACCGCATTGCGACGGCGGTGCCCGCCAACGACGTGCACCGCTATTTCCTTGGCTTTGCCGCGGCGCAGCTGAAGGACGACCCGCGCCAGCGGGCGATCTTTTCGCGGATGGCCGACAAGGGCGGTATCGAGCACCGCTATTCCTGTGTGGCGCCGGCCGAGGACCCCGAAGGCATCAAGGTCGATGCGGGCGGTATTTTCCTGCGCGGTGCGTTTCCGGGAACGGCGCAGCGCATGGACCTTTACGAGAGCCATGCGCCGGACCTCGCGGAGATTGCCGTGGAGCGGCTCGATCTCGAAGAGGAGCGCGACCGCGTCACGCATCTCATCGTGACGAGCTGCACCGGTTTTTCCGCGCCCGGCATCGATCTCGAACTCGTCGCGCGCTGCGGCCTTGCCCAAACGGTGGAGCGCACGCTCGTCGGCTTCATGGGCTGCTACGCGGCGCTCAACGCGCTGAAACTCGCCCGCCACATCGTGCGCTCCGAACCGGAAGCGCGGGTGCTCGTCGTCAACATCGAGCTCTGCACCTTGCACTTGAAAGACACCGTCGACATGGAGGCGCTTCTTTCCTTCTGCCTCTGGGGCGACGGCTGCGCCGCCTCGCTCGTCTCGGCCGACCCGGTCGGCCTTCGGCTCGACAGTTTTCGCACGCTCCTTGCCGCCGACAGCCGCGAATTGATGACCTGGAACGTGCGTGACGACGGTTTCGACATGGTGCTTTCGGGCCGTGTCCCGGCGGTCATTCATGAATTGCTCGGGGGCCGTCAGCGAGAGGTTTTGGGCAACACGGCGGTCGAGGACATCGATCTCTGGGCGGTGCATCCGGGCGGACGCTCCGTGCTCGATGCGGTGCAGCGGGCGCTCGCTCTGGACGCGCATGCCCTCGACTGCTCGCGGGCGGTTCTACGCGACAACGGCAACATGTCCTCGGCGACCGTCATGTTCGTGCTGGAAAAGATGCTGGCGACGGCAAAGGCCGGCGAACGCGGCTGCGGTATGGCTTTCGGGCCGGGTCTGACGGCAGAGACGATGCGCTTTGAAGCCGTCGGACGGCAGCCATGAGCGGCCTGGCGTTTCGGCGGGTCGAGCCGGAGATCCTCGATCAGCTGTCGGAGCAGGATCCGCGGGCGGTCGGCTCTCGTCGCGACTTGAAGTGGATCAATGTGATCATGGCGCAGGCGCCGATCGCAGCGGGTCTTCTGCGCGCGAGCCTCGTGAAACCGCCCAAACGTATTCTGGAGATCGGCGCGGGCGACGGCACCTTTATGGTGAAGCTCGCGCGCCGGCTGGCGCCCCACTGGCGGGATGTCGACCTCGTTCTCCTCGACCGGCAGCATCTGTTGAGCGATGAGAGTTTCGCCGCCTTCGGCGCACTCGGCTGGAAGGTGCGGCCCGTTCAGGCCGACGTCTTCGACTATGTCGAGCGATCGGCAGACCGAGATTTCGATCTCGTCACCGCAAACCTCTTCCTGCATCATTTTGACGACGAAGAGCTCGGTCGTCTCTTTGCCCGAGTTGCGGAGATCGCGCCGGTCTTCGTCGCGACGGAGCCGCTCCGCGGGAAGCTGCCTCTCGTTACGGCGCACATGCTCTGGGCGATCGGCGCCAACGACGTCACGCGCCACGACGCGGTGGCGAGCGTGCGCGCCGGCTTTGCGGGCAGGGAGCTCTCGGCGCTCTGGCCGGCAGGCTTTCGCGGAAGGCTTCAGGAGGGGCGGCGGGGGCTCTTCACCCAGGCCTTCGTGGCGCGACGGAGCGAGGCGGCGGCCGCATGAGCTTCGATGCGATCATCCTCGGCGCCGGACCTGCGGGCTCCACCGCGGCGATCGTCCTTGCGCGTCGCGGCTTTCAGGTCGCGCTCGTCGAGAAGGCGGAATTTCCGCGCCGAAAGGTCTGCGGCGAGTTCGTCTCCGCAACCAGCCTTGCGGTGATCGACCGTCTGGGGCTCGGAAGCACATGGCGATCGCTCGCCGGGCCGGAGGTGCGGCGCGTCGCGCTGTTCTCTGGCGAACGCGTCGTGACGGCACGGATGCCGGCCGCGCATGGGGCAGGATTCGGGCGGGCGCTCGGTCGCGACGTGCTCGACGATCTTCTGGTGCAGGAGGCGTCGCGTGCCGGCGCCACACTCTTCCAGCCGTTCCGCGCCACCGGTGTGCGTCCGAGCGGGGACGAGAGCGCGGTGACGATCGCCTCGCGCGATGAGGAGGCGACCTTGTCGGCCCCGGTCGTCATCGCCGCCCATGGTTCCTGGGAGCCGGGCGGCCTGCCGAGCCAGCTTCAGAAGACCAACGCTCCATCCGATCTCCTCGGCTTCAAGGCGCACTTTTCGGGGGCGAGGCTGGAGCCGGACCTGATGCCGCTTCTTGTCTTTCCCGGCGGCTATGGCGGCATGGTGTGGGCGGATCGTGGCCGGCTTTCGCTGTCGCTCTGCATCCGCCGCGATGCGCTCGCAGCCCTTCGCAAGGAGGCCGGCGGTGGCTCGGCTTCGGATGCGGTGCACCGCCATCTCCTCGCCTCCTGTCGCGGCGTGCGCGCGGCGATCGGCGAGGCGCAACTTCAAGGTCAATGGCTTGCGGCCGGGCCGATCCGGCCCGGCATGCGCGCCCGCTACCGGGACGACGTCTTTCGCATCGGCAATGTGGCGGGGGAATCGCATCCGGTGATCGCGGAGGGGATTTCGATGGCGATGCAATCGGCCTGGCATCTCGCCGAAGAGCTTGAAGCGATCGATCCGGCGAGACGTGCCGAACGTGATGCGGCCGGCCGCCGCTATTCCCGCCGCTGGCGCGCCCAGTTCGGTGCACGCATCCTCGCCGCTTCCGCCATCGCCGGGCTTGCTCTGAGGCCGGCTGGCGCGCGGCTGATGGGAGGCGCGATCGAAGCGCTGCCCGCCCTCCTCACGCTCGGCGCGCGGCTTTCGGGGAAGACGAAGACGATCGCAGAAATGTCGAATGAGCGTGTCGGGGTGGGCCGGATGCGACTCAGCTGAGCCGCTCTACAGCTTTCGGGATATGCCAGCTTGCTTGAGTATCGCGTTCGCGGTGTGGCGCGAAGCTACGGTCACCGCCACGGTGAAATGCTGTTGTGAAAGCGGGCTGTACCAGACTTCATGGCTGCCTGTCCCCTGCCGTACGAAGCGACAGCCGTTGGCCCTGAGTATCTTTGCCAAATCTCGGTAGTAGTTTCCCATCGCCGTCGCCCCCGATCGCGATGAGCCAGAAGGATCTCACGCAGCAGCGGAAAGGGTGCTCCGAACGTGGGCTGTCAGATGATACTCGATCCCTGCGGGGGCGTCGGAATGATGCCCGTTTGCTCTCAGGAGTTGCGGTATGAGCGCCTCGATCTCCGCGACAAGTGTGTCAACACTGCGTGCCTCTACCACCAGTCCCGGCACGTCCTCGCTGACCGCGACCCACACCCTTGCCTCAGGGTCCCAGTCTGCCGTGATTTCGATCGAATGGGTTGAGCTTTCAGTCATCCGTCGATCCTCGCTCTTGGTTGCCCGAGAATATCACGACGATGCGGCGAGCGCAGCCGGCGTTGGCGCTACTCCGCCGCGTCCGGGACGATCTTTTCGATGTCGGCGTCGGGCTTCGCCATCGGGTTGTTCGGGTGGCGCGTCCAGTTGCCGTATTCGGCCGGGATCGGCTTTTTCGTGCGGGGATCGTAATCGGCGACCTGCTCCATGGTGATGCAGTTCTCGACCGGGCAGACATTGACGCAGAGATTGCAGCCGACACATTCGGCGTCGATCACCTCAAAATGGCGTTTGCCGTCGACCATGTGGGTGATCGCCT
Organism: Afifella sp. H1R; assembly: GCF_021462425.1. Taxonomy (NCBI): domain Bacteria; kingdom Pseudomonadati; phylum Pseudomonadota; class Alphaproteobacteria; order Hyphomicrobiales; family Afifellaceae; genus Afifella; species Afifella sp. H1R. Next base: position 2,424,114 of record NZ_JAKEDY010000001.1, on the reverse strand, counting down.
GGTGCGAAGTGTCCTCGCAGGCGATGTGACAACGCCCGCATTTGATGCAGAGCTCCTGGTCGATGCGCGCCTTCGTGACGTAATTGAGGTTGAGATACTGCCAGTCGGTGACGTTGGGCACGGCACGGCCGATGAAGTCGTCGAGGGTCTCAAACCCCTTCTCGGCCATCCAGCGCTCGAGCCCTTCCACCATCTCGCGGACGATCTTGAAGCCGTAGGTCATCGCGGCCGTGCAGACCTGAACGTTCTGCGCCCCCAGCGCCATGAACTCGGCCGCATCCTTCCAGGTGGTGATGCCGCCGATGCCGGAGATCGGCAGGTTGCGGGTTTCCGGATCGCGGGCGATCTCGGCCACCATGTTGAGGGCGATCGGCTTCACCGCCGGGCCGCAATAGCCGCCATGCGAGCCCTTGCCGTCGATGGTCGGTTCCGGGGCGAAGAGGTCGAGGTCGACGCCGGTGATGGAGGAGATGGTGTTGATCAGGGAGACCGCGTCGGCGCCACCCTTCTGCGCCGCCCTCGCCGGGTAGCGGATGTCGGTGATGTTCGGCGTCAGCTTGACGATGACGGGCATGCGCGTGTTCGCCTTGCACCAGCGGGCGACCATCTCGATGTATTCCGGCACCTGGCCGACGGCTGAGCCCATGCCGCGCTCCGACATGCCATGCGGGCAGCCGAAATTGAGCTCGATCCCGTCGGCGCCGGTTTCTTCCACGCGGCGCAGGATGTTGACCCAGTTACTCTCCTCGCAGGGCACCATGAGGGAGACGACGACGGCGCGATCCGGCCAGTCGCGCTTCACCTGCTTGATCTCGCGAAGGTTCACCTCCAGCGGACGGTCGGTGATCAGTTCGATGTTGTTGAGGCCTAAGAGCCGCCGGTCCGGCCCGTGAATGGCGCCGTAGCGCGGGCCGTTGACGTTGACGATATGCGGGTCCTCGCCGAGCGTCTTCCACACGACGCCGCCCCAGCCTTCGCGGAAGGCGCGCACCACGTTGTACTCCTTGTCCGTCGGCGGCGCGGAGGCGAGCCAGAACGGATTCGGCGATTTGATGCCGAGAAAGTTCGAAGAAAGGTCAGGCATGAAATATCGCCTCCGGATGAGTTGTTTCAGTTGCGCGGCTCTCTTGAGCTATAGGCCTTGTCCGATATCATCGCTCTTCCACTCGCCGCACCACTGAGAAGCATTCGTCTCCACGGGAACTCCTCTCTGGAACAATCCTTGGGGAGGGGGTGGGTATCTTTGGCAGACTCCGACCGGGAGCTTTTCTCTCCGTATGATTTGCTCGATAAACGGAGGGCGGCTGCGCAAACGTTCAACGGCTCCGTTTCCTTTCGGGTTGAGCAGCCAATAGTAACAAGTTGAGCAACACTGATTGTTCGGGTGGTGTGCTGTGGAGAAACTCATCTCTTCAACTCTGAAGTCTTTCCACCATCCGGTTTCCGTCTCGTAGAGGGCGAGTTTTGTATGCAATTCGGTGGGTGAGCTGCCGGTAGCGTGGACGCGAAGGCAATCCAAAGCGGGTTCAGCGATCTAATGCCGAAGACGTTGGGAGAAAGGTCGGGCATCGTCACCTCCTTCGAACCAACGATTCTTCCTGTAAGGTGAGCTCGGGTTGTTGGAAGGGATTAGTAGGAGCGTTTTCCATAGAGAACGCCGTATCCACGTAGGGGCGAGCCCATCTGGCAAGATTTGGTGATTCGAGTGTGTCCCAAGTGACCAAACCCGTGATCGGATATCGACTTTCACGCGTATACTTGTTCAAGCGCTCGGCATGCGTAATCTCTCCATCGCCGGGGTTCTTGAAAAAACGAATATCGGAACACGTCTTCCCCATATCGAGAGCGGTTTTGTGTGATTTAATTATATTATTGATTAAAAAATCTGCGTGCTGATTGAGGGATATGCTTAATATCATTAAATTATCATCGTTCTCAGATAGGACTCCCCCGTTAATAAAGTACGAAAAATCACCTATACCGCACCCAGAGAACTGAAAATCAATATTTATAAACACGATTTTCGTATACTTTAAAACTCCATATATTTCTAACGTGGATGATGATTTGAAGGGGTTTGTGTCTTTAATTAAATCTGTCTTTGTTATGGATGTTATCCACGCATTTATTTCGTGTGATGAAGAGATAAATTCAATCGCGCTTTCGTCCCATGGAGAGCTTGTGTCTCTTTGATCCGTAAGTTTGGTGTCTTTGATGGGCTTCATGGCATTCTCCGACAGTGTCGAGATGTTCTGTCTCTTACCCCATCAATGCGCGGTGGATGCTCTCGGCTGCGACCTTGCCGTCTTCGACGGCGGCGACGGTGAGATCTTCGCCGCCGAGGACGCAGTCGCCGCCGGCCCAGATACTGGTAACCGAGGTGCGGCGTTCGTCGTCGACGTCGATGCGGCCGCGCGCGAGCGCGATGGCTTCGGCCGCGCCGTCGAGCGAGGCGGGCAGAAAGGTCTGGCCGATCGCCTTGAACACCATGTCGGCTGCGAGAGCGAAGGTTTCGCCCGTGCCGACGAGGCGGCCGTCTTCCTCGCGGGTGCGCTCGAGCTCGATCCCTGCCACATGACCGTTCTCGGCGAGGAGGCGCTTCGGCTTGGCCCAATGGCGGATGGTGACGCCCTTCGTCTGGGCGAGTTCCTGCTCGAAGCCGGAGGCCTTCATGGCCTCGGGGCCGCGGCGGTAGACGATCGTGACCTCTTCGGCGCCGAGAAGCTTCGACTGCACGGCCGCGTCGACGGCGGTCATGCCGCCGCCGATGACGACGACGCGGCGCCCGATCGGCAGCGTGGAAAGGTCGAGCGTCTGGCGCAGGTCGGAGATCCAGGTGATGGCGTCGGCGGAGCCTGAGGCATCCTCACCTTCGGCGCCGAGCGCGTTGACGCCGGCAAGTCCGAGGCCGAGGAAGATTGCGTCGTAATCAGCTTTCAAGCCGTCGAGGCTGAGCTCGCGCCCGAGTGCTTTGCCCGTTTCGATGGTGATGCCGCCGATCCTGAGCAGGAATTCGACTTCCTTCTGCGCAAAGCCGTCCGGGGTCTTGTAGGCGGCGATGCCGTATTCGTTGAGGCCGCCGGGCTTGTCGCGCGCTTCGAAGATCGTGACGTCGTGGCCATGCATGGCCAGCCGATGGGCGCAGGAGAGCCCCGCCGGTCCCGCACCGACGATGGCGACGCGCTTGCCGCTTAGCGCTGCGCGTTCGAAAGGATGCTCGCCTGCCGCCATCATCGCGTCGGTCGCAAAGCGCTGCAGGAAGCCGATCTTCACCGGCTTGTCCTCGGCGAGATTGCGGACGCAGGCTTCCTCGCACAACGTCTCCACCGGGCAGACGCGGGCGCACATGCCGCCCAGAATGTTCTGCTCGAAAATCGTCTCGGCCGCGCCCTTCGAATTGTGCGCCTGGATCTGGCGGATGAAGAGCGGGATGTCGATCGAGGTCGGGCAGGCCTCGGTGCAGGGGGCGTCGAAACAGAAATAGCAACGGTCTGCCTCCACCAGCGCCTCGTGCGGCGAAAGCGGCGGGTGCAGGTCAGAAAAATTCTTCAGATAATCTTCAACATTTAGGCGGGCGGCACAAATATCCGGTTCGCCCGCCGGTGTTGCTGCCGGCAGGCCTGACGAAATCTGGTTCACGGCTTCTTTCTCCCGTGAATATTGCTGTTCCCACGGGAAGAATGCGCATTTTCGACCAGTTGGTCAAATTTTTCATTTGCACAACACTTTGAAGCGCCTGAAAAGCAGGCGCGAGCGCTTTTTGTTCAAAGGGTTGCGGGAGGGCGGACGTGGTCGCCGCACCCCGGCTCAGCAGGGCCGTCGGCGATCTCCCGGCGAGATGCGGTGGCCGCGCGGGCTTACCGCATGACGTCGCGCACCGCCGGATAGAGTGCACGCCAGCGCTCATAGCTGTCGCGGTAGGCTTCGCTCAGGGCCGGAACCGGATCGATGGTGTCGGCGAGCGGCGGATGCGTGAGGATCTCGGCGGGATCGCCGCCCTCTGCGGCCAGGAGGCCGAGACGAGCCGCCCCGAAGGCGGCGCCGTAATCGCCTTCTTCGGGAATGCCGATCGGGGTGTTGAGGGCGCTTGCCATGATCGTCAGCCAGGTCTTGGAGCGCGAGCCGCCCCCGACCGCGAGATAGCGCGGAATGGTGGTGCCGGCGGCGGCAAGGGCTGCCTGGCAATCGGCGAGTGCGAAGGCAACGCCTTCCAGCACCGCCTGGGTGAGGGTGGCGCGGTCGCTTTCCTGCGCAAGGCCGATGAAGACGCCGCGCGCCGCCGCATCGTTGTGGGGCGTGCGCTCTCCGGAAAGATAAGGCAGGAAGAGGACGGGCGCCGGGTAATCCGGGGTGGCGCCGAGATGGCCGATCAGATCGGGCACCGGCTCCTTGAGAAGCCGGCTCAGCCATTCGAGCGAGCCTGCGGCCGACAGGATGACGCCCATCTGGTGCCAGGTGTTCGGCAGGGCGTGGCAGAAGGCGTGAACGGCGCTTTCCACGTTGGGCGCGAAAGCCTCCGTTGCGGCGAAGACGACGCCCGAGGTGCCGAGCGAGACGAAGGCGGCGCCCGGATGGGTGACGCCCACGCCGCAGGCGGCCGCGGCATTGTCGCCCCCGCCGGCGGCGACGACCACTTCGCCGGTCATGCCCCAGAGGCGGGCCAGTGCCGGGCGCAGCGTGCCGGTTGCCTGCGAGCCTTCGTAGAGCTTCGGCATCTGGCTTTCGTCCATATCCGTCGCCGCCAGGAGCTCCGGCGACCAGCAGCGCTTGCCGACATCGAGCCAGGAGGTGCCGGAGGCGTCCGACATGTCGGTTGCCGCATCCGCCGTCAGATAAAGGCGCACGAAGTCCTTGGGCAGCAGCACCTTGGCGGTCGCGGCGAAGTTTTCCGGCTCATGCGTCTTCACCCAGGCGAGCTTCGGCGCGGTGAAGCCCGGAAAGACGAGATTGCCGGTGATCTCATGGAAGCGCGGATCGGCGTCGAGGCGGCGCGCTTCCTCCGCGGACCGTCCGTCGTTCCACAGGATCGAGGGGCGGATCGGCGCACCGTCCTTGGCGACGAGCGTGGCGCCATGCATCTGACCGGAGAGGCCGATCCCTTTGACGGCGGCGACCTCGGCCGGACGTTCGCGCTTCAAGGCGTCCATGGCCGTGCCGAGCGCGGCGATCCAGGCGTTCGGATCCTGCTCCGACCATCCGGGTTGCGGCCGCATCACGTCGAGCGGCGCGGTGGCGGAAGCGAGAACGTCTTGTGCCGCCGTCATCAGGATGACCTTGATGGACGACGTGCCGATATCGATGCCGAGATACACGGAAAAAACCCCTTGCTGCCTCGATTACCTCTTAGCGGCGGAGGGGGCTGAGGTCGAGATCGGCATGCCCGGAAGGATGGTGCGCTGTGGGCGCCGCAGGCCGGGGAGACCAGACTGGCGGGTGTCAGCTCGTCAGCGTTTGAAAGATGAAATCGCTTTCGTCGAGAGCGCTGACGGCGATGCCGTTCAATGTCAGAACGTCGCCGCCGCCGAGATCGATCAAGGCGTTGCCCGCGCCGTCCTGGGCAATTGTGAGCTCTGAGAAGCTGCTGAAGCCGTTGTCGGAGACGTCGATGCGGTCGATGCCGTTCTCGAAGCCGAAGACGGTGTCGTCGCCGTTGTTTGCGACGGTGGCGTAGATGTCGGCGGCGCCGTCGGAGCTGCCGAGATAGATCTGGTCGTCGCCCGTGCCCCCGAAGAGGAGGTCGGCGCCATTGCTGCCGTAGAGCGTATCGTTGCCGGCCGCGCCATAAAGCGTGTCGTTGCCGTCGCCACCCTGGAGCACGTCGTTGCCGGCGGCGCCGCCCAGCTCGTCGTTGCCGGTGCCGCCCTTCAAGGTGTCGTTGCCTGCGCCGGCGTAGAGGGCGTCGTTTCCAGCCTCGCCGTTCAGATCGTCGGCCGCGGCATCGCCGCCGCCGAAGAGAAGATCTGCGCCATCGCCGCCATAGATGTGATCGGTGCCGCCGCCGCCGCCGAGCGCATCGTTGCCGGTGCCGCCGTAGAGCGTGTCGACCCCGTCGCCGCCATAGACCGTGTCATTGCCGCTGCCCGCATCGAGGTAATCGGCGAAATTGCCCTGGCCGCCGAAGATGAGGTCGGCGCCGTCCCCGCCGCGGAGATTGTCCGCTCCCGTGCCGCCGAACATGGTATCGGCGCCGGCGCCGCCGGAGAAATTGTCGGCCTCGGCGGTGCCGACCAGATAATTGTCGCCGCTGTCCGGTCCGTAGAGGGACTGCAGCTCGGTGATGTTCGCAGCATTCAGCGTGATCACGCCCATCGAAAAGGGATACATGATCGAGGTGGGATCATCGTCGTGGTCGAGGCCGATGGCGTGGCCGATCTCGTGGGCGAGCACCGACAGGTGATCCTGATCCGGATCGGCTTCGTCGATGGTGATCTCGGCGCTCGTGATGGTCGTGCCGCTGATATAGGTCACGCAATTGCCGAGCGTGCCGCCATAGCCGTCGATCGGACCCTGAAGAATCTGGATGTCGGCGGACATGAAATTGGCAGCGCTGACGAAATCGGGTTCCATCCACGGATCCCAGATCGCAAAGGCATCAGCGATGTTGAAGCCATAATCGGGCGCCGTCGACGCGAAGGTTATGATCGCCTGGTCGAACGTCGTTCCGTAGTTGGCCATGGTTCAATTCCTCTGAGGTCGCTGTCAGCTCGTTACACGAGATTCGTAATATTCTCCTGAGAGGACGAAACGATTGCGGCTAAAACCTGAAGGAAATTTTGCCGAGGGTCGTTTAAGCTTATCGCGCCTGTCTTGCGCGAAGCTTGCACGAAGCTTGCACGGGCGTTTTGCGGCTCGGGTCAGTTGCGGCGGAAGCGTCCTTGCAGGCGGTCGCGGACGGCCCGCGCCTGCTGACGAAGAAGCCAGCGCCCATGCTCGGCCGAGCGGGCAAGCCGCGCCCTCGTGGCGGACGGCGTCACCTCCAGAACGGCCGCTTCATAAGGCTCCGGATGGTGCCAGTAATGTGTGAGCAGCCTGGCATCGGCGGTGTTCGAAACGGGATCGATCCGGGCGATGGTCGGATCCGAGAGCCATAGCCGGGTGTTGCGCAGGATAAGCTGAACACCCGGCGAAAAGCGCGAAAAGCTCTCGTCGAAGGCGATCTTCCAGGGGATGAGGAGCGAGCCGGAGACCAGCGTGATCGAGGATGCGGCCAGCTTGCCGCCGACCGTCAGACGCTCGATTCTGGCAGCATCGCGCGCGCCGAGCGCGAGGATCGCATCTTCGGCGAAGCGCCTGCCGGCATGGGTGAGGATGGCGGTGCCGCGGCGGCCCTTCCAGCCGGCGGCCTCCAGCGCGAGGAAATCGTCGAGTGCCGGGGGGAGCGCCGCGCCGGTCGCCGTCGAAAACTCCACCGGGCCCTCGTCCTCCAGCCGGCGGCGAAGGCGGCCGATGTCCTTGCGGCGCTGTGACGAGATGCCGGCTTCGAATTCCTGGAGGGCATCCGGCTCGGCGGTGAGGATGGGACGTTCTTCGCGAAAGATCGTGTGAACCCGGCCCTCGGCCGCCCGCCGCAGACTGATCCAGGTGTCGCAGAGGACGGGCGTGTCGCTCAGCATCAGAAGCTCGATGCCAGCGTCTGCGAGATCGGCGAAGAGCGCCCGGGCGACGGCGTGTCCGCGGGCGCGATCAAGCAGCGGCACGCCGAGGGGGCCATAATTGTGGCTCCAGATCTGGGCCATGCGCAGCGCGCCGCGGCGAAAAGGTGCGCACAGGATCGGCGCGAAAAAGACGAGGCGGGTGCCAGCATAGAAAAGCGCGAGCTCGACCTCTCCGTTGCCGAACGCCCTGATGGCGGGGCCGAGGAAGGCCGGCAGATAGAAGGGATTGGCGTCGAGGCTTTCGCCCGCCAGCCTTTCGATCTCGTCGGCATGGACGCTCAAGGCTTCCGGCTTCTCGATGAGAAGGCGGAATGTCGGCTCTGTGGCAGGGCCCGGGGTTTTCACCCATCCGGCGTCGCTCTTCAGGGGCATCATCTCCATTATACAACGGTAGCAGAGGCCGAGCGGCGGGGAGGGAATTAGGTAAAATTATCCCTAACAAGGCCGCTCAACTTCGCACAACGCACCGCAGGATCGGACCCCGCTTCAGCCGGAAAAACCGCCTTCCTTCAGAAACCGCCGCTCCGCGGGACTCGTGTGCCGGCCAAGCACGGCATTTCTGTGGGGAAAGCGGCCGAAACGGCGGATGATGTCCCGATGCTCCAGGGCAAAGGAGAGCGTGCCGGCCTTGTCGAGCCGGTGGCTGAGTGCAACGCAACGGTCCTGGTCGGGAAGGCTCTCCGAATGCATGAAGGGCATGACGAAGAATTTCGCGACGTCCGCCGGTACCTGGTTCTCGTAGCCTTCAGACAGAGCTTTCCTGGCCAGGCGAAGGGCTGCCGCGTCGTTGGCGAAAGCCTCCGGCCGCTGACGGTTGAGATTTCGAGAGAATTGATCGAGGAGGAGGATGAGGGCGAGAGCGCCGTTCGGCGTCTCGGCCCAGTCCTCGAGCGCGCCCTTCGATGCGGCCTCATGCAGGGCGCCGAAACGCTCGTCGATCTCGCGATCGAAGGCGTCGCTCTTCTTGAACCACTTCTCCGGGCCCGCCTCGCGCCAGAAGGCGATCACGTCGTGCGGGCCCGGATTTGTCGGTGACATCACTTGCCTCAAAGCCGAAGATCGCCGCTCTCGACCTCTTCATAGAGGCCCGTGTCGAGCGGCACATAGGTCTGCTTTTCCGGGTGCAGCATATAGAGCGGATCGGCGATGCGGTTCGGGTCGAAGCCCTCGCGCACGAGGTCGACCTTGCGCTGCTTGAAGGTGCCGGTCATTTCCATCGATTGCTGCAGGCGCAGGAAGATCGGCCGCGCATACCGCGGCAGATGCCGTTCCACATGGACGTAGAAGCCGTTCATATCGAAGGCGTCTTCGACGACGAGCGAGGCCATGCCGGCGCGCCCGTCGGTGTTGGGCACCGAAACGCCGAAGACATTGGCATCCTTGACGCCCGGATAGACGGTGATCGCCTCCGCCACTTCGGAGGTGGCGACGTTCTCGCCCTTCCAGCGGAAGGTGTCCCCGATGCGATCGACGAAATAGAAGTAGCCCATTTCGTCCTTCTTCATGAGGTCGCCGGTGCGGAACCACATATCGCCCTTTGCGAAGACGTCCTTGAGGATCTTCTTCTCGGTCGCCTTGGGATCGGCGTAGCCTTCGAAACGCTGGCTCGGACGGCTCGGATCGTCGATGATCTGCGAGATCACCTCCCCGATTTCACCCGGCGCGCATTTCATGCAGAAGCCATCGGGACCGCGCTCCGGCTCTTCGGAGGAATGGTCGAAGCGGACGATCTCGGTGACGAAGCGCTTCTCCGCCCATTTCGGAATGCGCCCGACGGAGCCGACCTTGCCGTCGAAATTGAAGAAGACGGCGTTGCCTTCCGTCGCCGCATACCATTCCAGGATCTTCGGGATGGCGAAGCGGTTCTTGAAATCTTCCCAGATGTCGGGACGCAGACCGTTGCCGCAGGCAAGCCGAAGTTTGTGCTGGCGTTCCTTGGGGTGCGTCGGGCTGTTCAAGAGGTAGCGGCAGAGCTCGCCGATATACTGGAAGATCGTGCATTCGTAGTCGACGACGTCGTCCCAGAACTGGCTGGCGGAGAATTTCTCGCGGATGACGACACTGGCGCCCGCTGTCAGCGCCGCGCCGGACGCGAGCACGCTGCCGGTCGTATGATAGAGCGGCAGGCAGACATAGATGCGGTCGTGCGGCTTCATATCCATGGCGCCGTTGAAGCCGAGCGAGATGGCGAGCACGCGGTAGTGGTTGATGTTGGCGGCCTTCGGCATGCCGGTCGTGCCGCTCGTATAGATGAAGAGGCAGCGGTCCGACGTGGTCAGCTTCGGTCTTTCGGAAGCCTCGAGCGGATCGCGGCTGAAGGTGTCGAGCGCCTCGTCGAGCCGTTTCCACGCGTCCACGCCGCTGCCATAGGCCCAGTATTCCGCTTTCGTCTGAAGAAAGGGATCGGCGGTGTGAAAGCCGTCGGAGATCGCCGTGTCGACGATGATGTGCTTCGGCTCCACGATGTTCACGCAATTGGCGAGGACCGGCCCGCGCAGATTGGTGTTGAGGCAGGCGGTGACGCCGCCGGCGCGCGCGATGCCGAGCCAGGCGGCCATGTATTCCGGCTTGTTCGGCATCATCAGGGCGACGCAATCGCCCTTTTTGACGCCGTTGGCGATGGCCCAGCGGGCATATTGGTTGGCCCGCTCGTTGTATTCGCGGTAGCTCATGCGCTCGTTCTCGGCGATCATCGCCGGCCGGTCGCCATGCTCTTTTGCGATGTCCTCGATCAGATCGGGAAAAGTGCGGTTGCGGTTCTTTGCCGCCGAGCTGACTTTGCGAAGTGCACGCAGGGCGCCGCGTACATAGGCGAGTTCGCTCTTGATTCTTTCGATTAAGCCCATCGTCTCCCCCGCCGCTTCAGGCAGAAGAGCCCGCGGCATTCTTGCTGTTTCTGGCATCTCTTCCCATACCAGGGACGGAAATTGAAGAGGTCAAGCCTGCAAGGAGGCCGATGTTGGCCATTCATTCAGGGGATGAAGAAAACAACTGCCACGTCATCGACGTGCGCGGGCTGAAATGCCCGCTGCCGGTCTTGAAAACCGCCAAGGGGATCGCGGCGCTGCCACCGGGCGTGCGGGTCGTGGTCCTGGCGACCGACCCGATGGCGGCGATCGACATTCCGCATTTCTGCAGCGAACGCGGTCACCGTTTTTTGGGGCGTCACGACGACGAGGGTGTCAGCCGCTACGAGATCGAAACCGGCGGCTGAGGGTGCTTGTCGAAAGGCCGCCGGCTCGGGCGGCGCTTACGCCTACCGGTCGGGCCGCGGGCGCGGCATCAGGGCCGGGGCGGCAAGGAGCAGGACGGGATCGACGGGCGCGGCCTTGTTCACGTCTTCGCTCGGCGCGAAGGCCGTCGCGAGCTGCGGCCGGGGCGGGATGGCGATCGTCGGGCGCGGCCGTGGCATGACGCCGAGCTGTGCCGTCAAAATCTCCTGCGCAAGGCCGTCGACACCCGGGCCTTCGACGCCGCCGGTCGCCACCTCGATCGGGGTCACGGGACCTTTGCGCTGGCCGATATGGGAGGGTTTGAAGCCGTCTCCCTCGTCGACCATGATGAGGCCGCCCTTCATGGGCTTGTAGATCGGGTTCGACTTGGAGGCGACCTGCTTGCCCTTCTGCGGGCTGCACACCTGATCGCGCATGTCATAGGGCTCGGTGTAGCGGGAGCCGGAATTGATGCGGGTGATGTCGGGGCCGCCTGAGAAGAGCCCTCCGCCGCGGTCGAAGCCTGCATCCAGCAGACGGGCGGCGCGTTCGGCGCGGTCGATGCCGTTGTCGGCGCCGAGAACGACCGCGATCAATTCGCGCCGGCCGCGCTGCGCGGTCGCGACCAGGTTCCAGCCGGAATCGCAGATATAGCCGGTCTTCATCCCGGTGGCGCCGCGGTAGCGGCCGATCAGAAGGTTGGTGTTGCGCTTCACCGCACCCCCGACCTTGATGGCGGGGACGTTGAAATAATGCCGGTAGCGCGGGAATTCGTCGAAGATCGCCCGCGTCAGAAGCGCGAGGTCGCGCGCGCAGGTGACCTGGTGCGGACTGTAAAGGCCGTGCGGGTTGACGAATTGCGTGCGCGTCATGCCGAGGCGCTTCGCCTCGAGGTTCATGCGCAGCAGAAAATTGTCATAGCCGTCGCCGACCGATTCCGCGATCGCCATCGCCATGTCGTTGGAGGAGCGCGCCAGCATGACCTTGAGCGCGTTGTCGACCGTCAGGACCGAGCCGGGTTTGAAGAAACGCGCCGCATAAGGCTGGTTGTAGGCGTGCTGCGACATCACCACGGGCGATTTCAGCGTGATCTCGCCAACCTCGAGGGCGCGGAAGACGACAAAGGCCGTCATCAGCTTGGTGGTGGACGCCGGATACCAGGGGCGGAGCGCATCGTGCTCCTCGAGGACGTCCCCGCTCTTCGCATCGACCAGGAGATAAGGTCCCACGACGTCGCCATCGTCAGCCGTTTCGTTGGCGGCGGCGGCAAGGGGAGCTGTCACAAGAAACAGGAGAGCGAGCAGCAGGCGCGCCCCCGAAAGCATGCGAAGCGGAGGTGTCAAGGTTTCGGCCCCACAGTTGTCCGGGTCAGACTTACGCGACCGCCGCTGCGTAACACAATTCGGCTCACTTTCACAAACGCGCCTTGCTTGAGTTTCCGTGAGCGCTCGCGCGGGGTTTGCTTTCCGGCCGATAGCCCATAAGCTCAGTCTTCCAAAACAATAAGACTGCAATGGTGGGAGGAACAGAATGCTATTCCAGCGCAAAGTTTTACGCTCCTTTGTCATGGCTGCGACGAGCCTTGCTCTCGTTGGCGCGATTGCCTGGCCTTCTTCGGGGCGAGCCCAGGAAGAACAGAATTACCTTCTGGCGACCGCTTCAACGGGAGGAACTTATTATCCGGTGGGTGTTGCTCTTGCCACGCTCATCAAGGTCAAGCTGCAGCCGACTGAGAAGATCGGCCTGTCGGCGATCAACTCCGCGGGCTCGGCCGAGAACATCAAGCTGATGCGCGACAACGAGGTTCAGTTCGCCATCCTGCAAGGCCTTTATGGCGCTTATGCGAAGAAGGGCTCCGGCCCGTTGGAAAATGAAGGGCCGCAGGAGAACCTCCGCTCCGTCACCATGCTGTGGCCGAATGTGGAGCACTTCGTCCTGAAATCCGACCTCGCGGACACCGGCACGATCGCCGATGTCGCGAACGCCAAGGGCAAGTCGATCAATCTCGGCGCGCAGAATTCCGGCACGCTCGGCTCCAACCGCACCATCCTCGGCAATCTCGGCTACGACATCGATCAGGATTTCACCCTGGCCTATTCCGGTTACGGCCCGGCGGCGGAAGCCCTGCAGAACGGTCAGGTGGTGCTGATCTCGACGCCGGCGGGCCCGCCGGTCGGTGCGATCAGCCAGGCCTTCGCCAATATGGGCAACGACATCACCGTCCTCGATTTCACCGATGAGGAGATGCAGGAGGCGAACGGCGATTTCGATGAATTGTGGACACGCTTCACGATCCCGGCCGGGACCTATCCGGGGCAGGAGAAGGAGATCAACACGATCGCCCAGCCGAACTTCCTCGCCGTGCGCGACGATGTGCCGGAAGAGACCATCTACAAGATGACGAAGACGATCTACGAGAACCTGCCGTTCCTGCAGGGCATTCATCCGGCGACGAAGAACATGAAGCTCGAAGCGGCGATCGCCGGTCTGCCGCTGCCGCTGCATCCGGGCGCGGCGCGCTATTACGAAGAGCAGGGGATCACGATCCCGGACCGTCTCAAGGTTTCGGCCGAATAAAAGGCGCGTGCGAAACGCCGCTTCAGGCCTGGTCACGGGCCGCGTGCGCTGGCATGCGGTCCGCTCGGCTGGGACAGCGTCTTTCACTCTCCGCGAAAGTTTTCCAGCTGCAGGGATCGGACGATGAGCGAGGCGCAAGACGCGTCTGAGCAGGCCGCGCCTCAGAAGGATGTCGACGGCGAAGTCGAAACGCATGTCAGGAGCCTCGTCTCCTGGCCAGCCCGGGTTTTCGCCGCCTGCGGCATTGCGATCTCGCTCTTCCACATCTGGGCGAACATCGACGGGCGCGTGTCGACCTTGTGGCTCGTCGGCATTCATTTTGCCGGTTTCGCCTTTCTCGCCTGCCTGCGCTATCCGATGAAGCTCGGCCGTTTCGTGGCGCCACTCTGGCTCGACGCCATCACCGGCGCCGTCATCGCCGGCGCGACGCTCTTCATCATCGGCTCGGAGACGGCGATCTATGCGCAGGGGGTGCGTCTTTCGCCCGAGCATTGGGTGGCCGGAATTCTCGTCATTCTCGGCGCGATCGAGCTGACGCGGCGCACGACGGGGCCGATCATCCCGGTCCTCATCATCCTGGCGCTCTCCTATGTCTCGTTTCTCGGGGCCTATGCGCCCGGCGTCTTCCGTTTCGCCGGCCTCTCCACCGAGACGGTTCTCTTCCGCTCGATCTTCGCCGATGAGGGCATGTTCGGGACGATCGGCCTGATCTCGGCGAGCTTCGTCTTCATGTTCATCCTCTTCGGGGCGTTTCTGGTGCGCTCCGGAGCGGGTGATTTCATCATCGACCTTGCCCGGGCGCTCGCCGGCCGCCTCGTCGGCGGCCCCGGCTTCGTCGCCGTCTTCGCGTCGGGCCTGACGGGCACGATTTCGGGTTCGGCCGTCGCCAATACGGTCTCGACCGGCGTCATCACCATTCCGCTCATGAAGAAATCGGGCTTTCCGCCGCGATTCGCCGCCGGCGTGGAGGCTGCGGCTTCGACCGGCGGGCAGCTGATGCCGCCGATCATGGGAGCGGGCGCCTTCGTCATGGCGTCGAACACCCAGATCCCCTATCTCGACATCGTCGCCGTCGCGGCGCTGCCAGCGATCGCCTATTTCCTCACCGTCGCCTTCTTCGTCCGGATCGAGGCGAAGAAGCACCACATCGTCGGCGTCGACGATGAAAGCCGCAGCGCCTGGGAGGTCTTGAAGGCGGGCGGCCCGGCCTTTCTGATCCCCGTCGCCACCCTGATCTCGCTTCTGATCTACGGTTTCACCCCGGTCTATGCCGCCGGCTGGGCGATCCTCTCCGTCGTTGCCGCCTCCTGGCTCACCAAGAACCGCATGGGGCCGAAGGCGATCCTGGACGCCTTGGCGCTCGGGGCGCAGAACATGATCATGACGGCGGTGCTTCTCATCGCCGTCGGGCTCATCGTCAACGTCATCGCCATGACCGGCATCGGCAACACCTTTTCGTTGATGATCGCCGAGTGGGCGGGCGGCAATCTCCTGATCGCACTCCTCTTGATTGCGCTCGCCTCGCTGGTGCTCGGCATGGGGCTGCCGGTGACGGCCGCCTATATCGTGCTCGCGACGCTTTCCGCGCCCGCCCTTCAGGGCATGATCGAGAACGGCTACCTCGTCGACCTTCTGACGTCCGGTACCTTGCCCGAGGCGGCGCGCGGGCCCTTCCTGCTCGCCGATCCCGAGGCGATGACGAAGCTTGCCGCGCCGATGAGCCGCGAGGCGGCGAACGCCTTCATCGCCGCGGCCCCCGCCGAGGTCTTGCGCCTCGTCCACGGCCAGGCACTCGATCCGGCCCTGATCACGGCAGCGCTTCTTTCGGCCCATATGATCATCTTCTGGCTGTCGCAGGATTCCAACGTCACGCCGCCGGTCTGCCTTACCGCCTTTGCGGCCGCGGCGATCGCCCGCACGCCGCATATGGCGACGGGGATGACGGCCTGGAAACTCGCCAAGGGGCTCTACATCGTGCCGATCCTCTTCGCCTATACGCCGTTCCTGCACGGCAGTGTGCCGGAGGTGCTTCTCGTCTTCGCGCAGGCGGTGATCGGCTCCTATGCCGTTGGAGCCGCCTTCGAAGGCTATATGGAGGCGCCGCTCGCCTGGCCGCTCAGACTTCTTGCAGGTGTCGCCGGTGTCGTCGTGCTGTGGCCGGGCCTGCCGGTCGCGACGGCGATCGGCGCGGCGATGACTTTTGCGCTGCTCCTATGGACAATCCGGCTCGACCGTCGCGGCCGGGCGGCCGAAGCGGTCGCCTGAGCGCCAACGCGAAGCCTGGCAATTTCTCTATGCTTGCCAGGTGCGGCACAGGCGCTAGCATCGGCTCTTTCACGAGAGAGCCGCCTCATGCCCGTCATCAACTCGCTTGCCGAAGCCGCCGACGAGATCACGCAATGGCGGCGCGATTTTCACCGCAACCCGGAACTCCTCTACGAGGTGCCGCGCACGGCCAAAGTGGTGGCGGACAGACTGCGCGCTTTCGGTTGTGACGAGGTGGTGGAAGGCATCGGGCGAAGCGGTGTCGTCGGCATCATCCGGGGTCGCGGAGACGGCGATCGCGGCATCGGCCTTCGTGCCGACATGGACGCGCTGCCGATCGAGGAGGAGAGCGGCAAGCCATGGCGCTCCGAAACGCCCGGAAAGATGCATGCCTGCGGCCATGACGGGCATATGGCGATGCTGCTTGGTGCGGCGCGCTATCTCGCCGAAACGCGCAATTTCGCCGGTCGCGCGGTGATCGTCTTCCAGCCGGCCGAGGAAGGCGGTGCGGGGGCGCGCGCCATGATCGAAGACGGGTTGATGGAGCGTTTTGCCATCAGCGAGATCTACGGTCTCCACAATATGCCGGGCATTCCCGTCGGCCAGTTCGGCATCCGCCCGGGCCCGCTGATGGCGGCGACCGACAATTTCGTCATCCAGATCGAGGGCAAGGGATCCCATGCCGCCAAGCCGCATGCCGGGGTCGATCCCGTTCTCGTCGGCTCGCAGATCGTCAATGCGCTGCAATCGGTCGCCTCGCGCAATGTCGATCCTTTGAAGAGTGCCGTCGTCTCCGTGACGACCTTTCACGCCGGCGACACGTTCAACGTCATCCCGCAGCGCGGGACCTTGAAGGGCACGGTGCGCACGCTCGATCCGGCCATCCGCGATCTGGTCGAGCGGCGCATGAACGAGCTCGTGCCGACGATCGGGCAGGCTTTCGGGGCACGCGCCCGCCTCGATTACCAGCGGCATTACCCGGTGACGGTCAATCACCAGGAGCAGACGCACAAGGCGGCTGCCGTCGCGCGCGAAATCGTCGGGGAGGGGGCGGTCACCGAAGAGACGCCGCCGCTGATGGCGGGGGAGGATTTCTCCTATATGCTGGAAGCAAGGCCCGGCGCCTTCATCTTTCTCGGCAATGGCGATTCCGCCGGCCTTCACCACCCGGCCTATGATTTCAACGACAGTGCAGCACCTTACGGCGCGAGCTATCTGGCGCGTCTCGTCGAAACGGCGATGCCGGCGTGAGGCTCGGAACGCTGGGATCGCCCGAGCGTTGACCGGCCACTGCACCCGCAACACCTTATCGACTGATATCTTACGTGACCCAGAGCTTCTTATTTGAAACGACATGGGGCGCATTCATGCGCCCGGAAGGCGGCGCCCGTTTCCGCCTGTGGGCTCCCGCTCAGAACGCGCTGACGCTGCGCCTTGCAGGCCAGGATCTGACGATGAACAAGGCCGATCGCGGCTGGTTCGAGCTCACTGTTCCGGAAGCCGAGGCGGGGCAGGATTATCAGTTCGTGCTGGAAGACGGTTTTGCCGTCCCAGATCCGGCCGCAAGAGCGCAGGCGGGCGATGTGCATGGTCCGAGCCGGCTCGTCGATCCGAAGGCCTATCGCTGGCAGAGCGCCGGCTGGCGCGGGCGCCCGGTCGAAGAGCTCGTCACCTACGAATTGCATGTCGGCACGTTCAGCCCGGCCGGGACCTTTGCGGGGGTCGAGGAACGGCTCGATTATCTGGAAGATCTCGGCGTCACCGCGATCGAGCTTCTGCCGGTGGCGCAGTTTTCCGGCAATCGCGGCTGGGGCTATGACGGCGTGCTGCTCTATGCGCCGCACAGCGCCTATGGCGGGCCGGAAGGGCTGAAAGCGCTCGTCGATGCCGCGCATCAGCGAAATCTGATGGTCATCCTCGACGTCGTCTACAATCACTTCGGGCCGGACGGGAATTATCTCCACATGTATGCCCCGTCCTTCTTCGATCCGGAGCGGCACACGCCCTGGGGCGCGGGCATCCATTACGATGACGCGGCCGTGCGCTCCTTCTTCATCGACAATGCGCTCTACTGGCTGGAAGAGTTCCGGCTCGACGGCATGCGTTTCGATGCGATCGACCAGATCAAGGGGCCGGGCGCCGAGACGCTCCTGCCAGAACTTTCCTCCCGCATCCGCGAAAAATGGCCCGACCGCCATATCCATCTGACGACGGAGGACGAGCGCAACATCGTCTCTCTGCACGAGCGCGACGCGGACGGCGCGCCACGCTACTTCACGGCGGAGTGGAACGACGATTTCCATCACGCCGCGCATTGCGCGGCAACGGCCGAGCATGAAGGCTATTACAAGGATTACGCCGATGATCCCGTCGGCCATCTGATGCGGATCCTGGGCGAGGGTTTTGCCTATCAGGGCGAGGTGTCCGAGCATTGGGGCGGGTCGCGCGGCGTTGCGAGCGCCGGCCAGCCGCCGACGGCCTTCGTCACCTTCCTGCAGAACCACGATCAGGTGGGCAATCGCGCCGACGGCGAACGGCTCGCCGTGCTCGCCGACGAAGAGATGCTCAGGCTTCTGACGGCCATCCACCTCCTGCAGCCGCAATTGCCGCTCCTCTTCATGGGCGAGGAATATGCCGAAACGCAGCCCTTCCTGTTCTTCACCGATTTTCATGGCGAGCTCGCCGATCTCGTGCGCGAAGGCCGACGCCGCGAATTCACCGCCTGGGAGAGCTTTCGCGATCCCGCGCGCCGGGCCGCGATCGCTGATCCGAACGACGTGAAGACGTTCGAGCGCTCATGCCTCGACTGGTCGGGTGCGGCGCGTGGCGAAGGGCATGAACATCTCGCCTTCACCCGCGAGCTCCTGCATCTGCGCCATCGCGAGATCGTGCCGCGCCTTGCCGGCATGCGGGCGATGAACGCCGAGACAGAACGTCTCGGGGACCACGGCTTCCGCGTCACCTGGACGATGGGCGACGGGGCTCATCTGACACTTCTCGCCAATCTTGGCGATACGCCCGTTTCCACCGACAGCTTCAAGCCGTCGGCTCCGATCTTTGTCTCCGGCCCGGGGGTCGACGCGGAAATCGCCGACGGGCTCGTGCCGGCGCTCGCCGTCGCCTTCTTCATGGAGACGTCTCATGCGTGAGGCAGGTCCGCCGCTCGAGGCGGTGCCGACGGCCACCTATCGCCTGCAGTTTCGCGAGGGGATGGATTTCGACAAAGCGGCAGGGCTCGCGCCCTATCTGAAGCGCCTCGGCATCAGCCACCTCTATGCCTCGCCGATCTTCACGGCGGTGCCGGGTTCGACCCATGGCTATGACGTCGCCGATTTCGCCGAGCTCGATCCGGCGCTCGGCGGCGCGGAGGGGTTTGCCCGCCTCGCTGACGCTCTCAAGGCAAACGGCCTCAAGCTTCTCCTCGACATCGTGCCCAACCATATGGGCGCGTCGACGGCCAATCCCTATTGGGCGGACGTGCTCGAATGGGGCGAGGAGAGCCAGTATGCCGGCTATTTCGACATCGACTGGTCGGCGGCGAAGCTGCTTATTCCGGCGCTCGGTGCGCCCTATGGCAAGGTTCTCGAAGACGGGGAATTCGGGCTGCGTTTCGACAAGGATGAAGGCCGCTTCCGCTTCACCTATTACGACATCGCGCTGCCGCTGGCGCCGAATACCTATGGCCGGATTCTGGGCGAGATCGACGAGCCGGATTTTCAGGAGCTGTCGCTGACTTTCGCCACGGGTTCGGCCGATGGGGCGGGGCTTCTCCAGGAGCGGCTTGCGACGCTCGCCGAAGATCCCGAGGCGCTCGCCAAGATCGAAAGAGCGGTTGGCGAGATCGCGGCAGATCGGGAGGCGCTGCACGATCTGCACGAGGCGCAGAACTGGCGGCTCGCGCATTGGCGCATGGCGCGGGAGACTTTGACCTATCGGCGGTTCTTCGAGATTACCGATCTCGTCGGCGTGCAGGTCGACCGTCCCTCGGTCTTCGAGGCGACGCATGCGCTCGTCAAAGAGCTCGCGGAGAGAGGCGACGTGGCCGGTCTCAGGATCGATCATATCGACGGGCTTGCGGACCCCAAGGCCTATCTCGCGCAGCTCGCGGAGATCGAGAACGCGCCCTATGTCGTGGTCGAGAAGATCCTCGGCCCCGACGAAAGGCTGCCGGAAACCTGGCGGACGGCGGGGACGACCGGCTACGAATTCGCCCACGCCTTGACGGCGCTGCAGGTCGACACGGAGGGGCTTTCCCGCCTCGACGCGGCGTGGCGCGAGGAGACGGGCGAAACGCGGCCGTTTTCGGAGATCGTGCGCGAAACCAAGCGCCGCATCCTCACTTACAATCTCGCGGGCGAGCTCGCCTATCTCGTCGAACGCGCCCGCGAAATCGGCGAGAACGATCCCCTGACGCGCGATTACGGGCCGGATTCGCTGCGTCGTGCGTTGATCGAGATCGCGACATCCTTCCCCGTCTATCGCAGCTATGTCGACCTGTCCGGCGCATCCGAGCAGGATCGCAAGCTCCTGCGAAAAGCCGGCGAGGAGGCGAAGCTCTCGCCCTTCGTGGAGGATCCGGGGGTCGTCGACTTCCTGGTCGGTCTTCTGCTTCTGGAAAACCTCTCCGATCACGAGACGATCGCAAGCGCGCTTTATCTCGCCCGCCGCTTCCAGCAAACGACCGGTCCGATGATGGCGAAGGCGCTGGAGGACACGGTCTTCTACCGCTTCAATCGGCTGATCGCGCTCAACGAGGTGGGCGGCGAGCCGGAGCCCGGCCCGCAGGCGAGCTTTCACCCCGCGATGCAGGAGCGGCTCGAAACGCAGCCGCAGGCGCTGTCGACGACCGCGACGCATGACACCAAACGCGGCGAGGATGCGCGTGCCCGGATCTCCACCATCAGCGAAATGGCGGAGGAGTGGGCGGACGCGGTGAAGCGCTGGAACGCGATCCTCCTGCCGCTCGTGGCGGAGATCGACGACGGGCCGGCGCCGGAGCCGAATGTCGTCTGGCTGTTCCACCAGGCGCTTCTGGGAGGCTGGCCGCTGGAGCTTCAGCCGGACGATCATGACGGCATGCGCGATCTCGTCGAGCGGCTGGAAGCCTTCATGCTGAAGGCCGTGCGCGAGGCGAAGGAGCGGACGAGCTGGACGGCCGCCAATACGGCCTATGAGGAAAAGCTCTCCAACTTCGTGCGTTCGGCGCTCTCCAACGATTTTGCCGCCTATCGCCAGGATTTCCTCAAGGTGAGCGCTCCGCTCTTTGCGGCCGGTGCGGTCAATTCGCTGGTTCAGACGGTGATCAAGTTGACGGCGCCCGGCGTGCCGGATGTCTATCAGGGCACGGAGCTTTGGGATCTCTCCTTCGTCGATCCCGACAACCGCCGCCCTGTCGAGTTCGACAGGCGCCGGGCGTTGCTCGACGAATTCGGGCTCGATGAATTCGGGCTCGACGAATTCGGCGAGATGAGTTTTCCGGATGCGCTCTCCCGATGGCGCGAGGCGGTGCCGAAGGCATGGCTCGTGCAGCGTCTGCTTCGCCTGCGCGGCGAGCACCGGGGGCTCTTCCTCGAGGGCAGTTACGAACCGCTTGCCGTCGAAGGTCCGATGGCGGCGCAGATCACCGCCTATGCGCGCCGCGTGGAGGGCGAGACCCTCGTCGTGATCGTGCCGCGATTGCCGCTTTCGCTGCTCGAGCGGGACGACGGGCTCACTTTGCGCGCCGACGCCTTTGCCGACACGTTCGTGTCGCTGCCCGGCGGGGCGGCCCGGTTCGCCGATCTTCTCGGCGGTGGCGATATCGCGGGCGACCGGATCGCGGCTTCGGAGCTTTTCCGCCGCGCGCCGCTGGCACTCCTCTTCGGCTCGGTGTCCTGAGATTTTGCCCGCGAGTGCGATGTCGCGCCTAAACCTCCGGCATGGATGATGAAATTTTTGGAACCTTGGCATGGGTGCCCGTGTTGTGAGAACGGTTGACCGCACCCGGACACGGAGAGGATGGACGCATGAAAATTAAAGCCATTGCCATTGCTGCTGTTGCTGCCCTCAGCATCACCGCCTGTACGCAGACGGACAAGAACGCAGCGACCGGTGCTGCCATCGGCGGCGTCGGTGGCGCAGCGATCGGCGGGCTTGCGACGAAATCGGTTGGAGGCGCCGTGGTCGGTGGCGCGATCGGTGCCGCTTCCGGCGCCATCATCGGCTCGGTGGCGAGCCGCCCCGGCTATTGCTACTACCGCGACCGTTATGGTCGTCGCTACACCGCGGAGTGCCCGGCGGGCTACTGATCGCGCGCAGCTGAGTTGAAAGAGAGGCCTCCGGCGCAAGCCGGGGGCCTCTTCATTTGCGTCGCCGAAAACCGGCCGGTAAGAAAGTGCGTTCTTGCAGAGAGAGGGTGGCCTTGCGGAAAGTTTCTAAGCTCCTCGTTGCCAATCGTTCCGAAATTGCAATCCGCGTTTTTCGCGCGGCCAACGAGCTGGGGCTGAAGACGGTTGCCGTCTTCGCCGAGGAAGACAAGCTCGCCCTGCATCGCTTCAAGGCCGACGAGGCGTATCTGATCGGCTCTGGATCGCATCTGCCGAACCAGATGGGTCCGATCGAGGCGTATCTGTCGATCGACGAGATTCTGCGCGTCGCCAAGGCGAGCGGTGCGGACGCCATCCATCCGGGCTACGGCTTTTTGTCGGAAAGCCCGGAATTTGCCGAAGCCTGCCGCGAGGCGGGCATCACTTTCATCGGCCCGTCGCCGGAGACGATGCGCCGGCTCGGCAACAAGGTTGCGGCGCGCAATCTCGCGGTCGAGGCGGGCGTGCCGGTGATGCCGGCGAGCGAGCCGCTGCCGGACGACGAAAGCCGCTGGAAAGAAGTCGCGAGCGAGATCGGCTACCCGGTCATGCTCAAGGC
The DNA here is from genome assembly GCF_021462425.1 of Afifella sp. H1R. NCBI lineage: Bacteria > Pseudomonadati > Pseudomonadota > Alphaproteobacteria > Hyphomicrobiales > Afifellaceae > Afifella > Afifella sp. H1R. Next base: position 2,401,502 of record NZ_JAKEDY010000001.1, on the reverse strand, counting down.
CTCCTGGGGCGGCGGCGGACGCGGCATGCGCGTCATCGCCAACGAGAAGGAACTCGTGGAGACCGTGCGGCAGGCGAAGCGCGAGGCCAAGGCCGCCTTCGGCAAGGACGAGGTCTATCTGGAAAAGCTCGTCGAGCATGCGCGCCATGTCGAGGTGCAGGTTCTCGGCGATCGGCACGGCAACCAGGTGCATCTGTTCGAGCGCGACTGTTCCGTGCAGCGGCGCCACCAGAAGGTCGTGGAGCGCGCGCCGGCCCCTTATCTCAGCGCCGAAAAGCGTGAGGAATTGTGCGGCTATGCGCTGAAGCTCGCCAAGGCCGCCGATTATGTGTGTGCGGGGACCGTTGAATTCCTGCAGGATTCCGCGACGGGTGAGTTCCACTTCATCGAGGTCAATCCGCGCGTTCAGGTGGAGCACACGGTCACCGAAGAGGTGACGGGCATCGATATCGTCAAGGCGCAGATCAAGCTCATCGAGGGCGAGAGGATCGGCGATCCGGCGTCGGGCGTGCCAGCGCAGGAGAAGATCTTCCTCAACGGCCATGCCCTGCAATGCCGCATCACGACGGAAGATCCGGAAGAGAATTTCATCCCGGATTACGGGCGTATCACCGCCTATCGCGGCGCCACCGGCTTCGGCATCCGCCTCGACGGCGGCACGGCCTATTCCGGCGCGGTGATCACCCGCTATTACGATCCGCTTCTGGAGAAGGTGACGGCCTGGGCGCCGACGGCGGAAGACGCCTTGAAGCGGATGCACCGGGCGCTGCGCGAATTCCGCATCCGCGGGGTGGCGACCAACCTCACCTTCCTGGAAAACATCATCACGCATCCGTCTTTCCAGGATAACAGCTACACCACCCGCTTCATCGACGAGACGCCGGAGCTCTTCGATACGGTGCGGCGCCGCGACCGCGGCACCAAGCTGTTGAATTATATCGCCGACGTCTCGGTGAACGGACATCCGGAGACACGCAACAGGCCGCGCCCGCCGGCCGATGTGCCGCCGCCCGTGCCGCCTTTGTTCGAGGCGAAGGCGATGCCGGAGGATTTCGTCGGCACTCGCCAGCTCCTCGACCGCGACGGGCCGGAGGGGCTGGCGCGCTGGGTGCGTGCACAGAAGCGGACGCTCGTCACCGATACGACCATGCGCGACGGGCATCAGTCGCTGCTTGCCACGCGCATGCGCACGCATGACATCGCGGCGATCGCGCCGGCCTATCAGGCGGCGCTGCCGGAGCTCTTCTCGCTCGAATGCTGGGGCGGGGCGACCTTCGATGTCGCGATGCGCTTTTTGACGGAAGATCCGTGGGAACGGCTGAAACGCATCCGCGCCGGGGCGCCGGGCATCTTGATGCAGATGCTGCTTCGAGGCTCCAACGGCGTCGGCTACACCAATTATCCCGACAACGTCGTCCGCTTCTTCGTCGCCAAGGCGGCCGAGGCGGGCGTCGACGTGTTCCGCGTCTTCGACTGCCTCAACTGGGTCGAGAACATGCGGGTGTCGATGGATGCCGTCATCGAGAGCGGCAAGATCTGCGAAGGCACGATCTGCTACACCGGCGACCTCTTCGATCCGGACCGCTCCAAATACAATCTCGCCTATTACGTCGATCTCGCCAGGCAGCTGGAGAAAGCCGGCGCGCATATGATCGCCGTCAAGGACATGGCGGGGGTCTTACGTCCCGCCGCGGCGAAGGCGCTGTTCAAGGCGCTGCGCGAGGCGACCGATCTGCCGTTGCATTTCCACACGCATGACACGTCGGGCATTTCGGCTGCCTCGGTGCTCGCGGCGGTCGAGGAAGGCGTCGATATCGTCGATGCGGCGATGGATTCCGTCGCCGGCCTCACCTCGCAGCCGGCACTCGGCTCGATCGTGGAAGCGCTCGCCTCGGGCGAGCGGGCCACGGGCCTGACGCGCGATGCGATCCGCAAGATCGCGTTCTACTGGGAGGCCGTGCGCTACCAGTATGCGGCCTTCGAAAGCGATCTCAAGGCGCCGGCTTCCGAGGTCTATCTCCACGAGATGCCGGGCGGGCAGTTCACCAATCTCAAGGAGCAGGCGCGGTCCCTCGGGCTTGAATCGCGCTGGCACCGGGTGGCGCACACCTATCACGACGTGAACTTGATGTTCGGCGACATCGTCAAGGTGACACCGTCCTCGAAGGTCGTCGGCGATATGGCGCTGATGATGGTGAGCCAGGATCTCTCCGTCGACGACGTCGTCGATCCGAGCCGTGAGATCGCCTTCCCGGATTCCGTCGTCAAAATGATGCGCGGCGAGCTGGGTCAGCCGCCCGGAGGCTGGCCGGAAGCGATCCAGAAAAAGGTTCTGAAGAACGACACGCCGATCACCGTGCGGCCGGGCTCCTTGATGGAACCGGCGGATCTGGAGGTGGAGCGTGCGAAGGCTACGGAAGCGGCCGATCACGAGATCTCCGACGAGGAGCTCGCCTCCTATCTCATGTATCCGAAGGTCTTCACCGACTTCGCCAGGGCGCAGGAGGATTATGGGCCGACGGAGGTTCTGCCGACGCCCGTCTATTTCTACGGCCTTGAAGCCGGCGACGAGGTGATGGTCGAGATCGAGCGTGGCAAGACGCTCGTGATCCGCTGTCAGGTGGTCGGCGAGCCCGACGAAGAGGGGCAGGTGCGCGTCTTCTTCGAGCTCAACGGCCAGCCGCGCTTCGTGCGCGTGCCGGACCGGGCGCATGGCGCGGCCGATGCGGCGCGGCGTCCGAAGGCGGAAGCGGGCAATGCCGATCAGGTGGGCGCACCGATGCCGGGCGTCATCTCGCAGATCGCGGTCAAGGCCGGCGAGAAGGTGACGGCGGGCGACGTGCTCTTGTCGATCGAGGCGATGAAGATGGAAACGGCGATCCATGCCGACCGCGACGGCACGATCGAAGCGATCATCGTCAAGGCTGGCGATGCCGTCGACGCCAAGGACCTTCTGATCCGCTACGAGGCGGCCGAATAGGCTGTTTGATTATCGGCCCGGGTGTCCTGCCCGGGCCTCTTCTTCGGCGATTTCCGCCTCCTGGCCGATTTCGGCGAGGGCGCGCCGATGCTGCTCTGCCGATTCTTCGGAAAAACAGCAGAAGATGATTTCCGACAGCGCGCCCGGATGGCCTTCCGAATAACCGACGCAGGTGGCGGTTGCGATCGTCGCCGCGCGATCTGAGGGAAAGCCGTAGATGCCGGTCGAAATCGCCGGGAAGGCGATGGATTTCAGGCCGTTCTCGGCCGCGATGTCGAGCGAGCGCTTGTAGGCGGAGGCGAGAAGCTCCGCCTCGCCATGCCCGCCGCCTTTAAAGCGCGGGCCGACGGCATGGATGACATGGCGGGCCGGCAGATCGTAGCCGTCCGTCAGGCGCGCCTCGCCCGTCGGACAGCCGCCGAGCTTGCGGCATTCTTCGAGGAGCTGCGGGCCGGCCGCGCGATGGATCGCTCCGTCGACCCCGCCGCCGCCCAGAAGCGACTGGTTGGCGGCGTTGACGATCGCATCCACGTTAAGCGTGGTGATGTCGGCGATGACGATCGAGAGGTGCGTCTCGGCGATTGTGAGCGTGTCCATCTTCCCAGAAGGCCCCCCGGCCGGCTTCTGTTCCCTCCGCTTATAAAGCCGTCCAGCCGCCGTCGATTGACAAGGGCGTTCCGGTGATCTGGGCCGCGGCATCGGAGCACAGGAAGACGGCCATGGCGCCGATATCCTCGATCTTGACGAATTGCTTCGTCGGCTGGCGCTCCAGCATGACTTCGCGGATCACCGTCTCGCGGTCCATGTTGTGGGTCTTCATCTGATCTTCGATCTGCCCCTCCACCAGCGGCGTCTTCACATAGCCCGGGCAGATGGCGTTGCAGGTGATCGGCGTCTCGGCAAGCTCCAGCGCCACCGTCTTCGTGAGGCCGACGACGCCGTGCTTGGCGGAGACATAGGCGCTCTTATAGGGCGAGGCGGTGAGGCCGTGGGCGGAGGCGATGTTGATGATCCGCCCCCAGCCGGCTTTCTTCATGCCGGGCACGGCGGCCGCCGTGGTGAAGAAGGCGGAGGAGAGATTGATGGCAATGATCTGGTGCCATTTCTCTGCCGGAAAGTCTTCGACCTTCGCCACGTGCTGGATACCCGCATTGTTGACGAGGATCTGAACCGGCCCGATCTTGGCCGCCTCTTCGATGAGGCTGCGGCATTCCGCATCGACCGACATGTCGGCTTTCACGTATTTCGCCGTCACGCCGTATTCGGAGGCGATCTTCTCGGCGAGCTCGTGGTCTTCGGGGCGATCCGTGAAGGAATTGATCACGACATTGACGCCTTCGGCGGCGAGCGCCCTGGCGACGCCGAGACCGATCCCGGAATTCGATCCGGTGACGACGGCGGTCTTGCCTTTCAACATGCTTCTTCTCCTGCGATTTCTTCGTTGCACGTGAAAATGCTGCGGGAGGCGCGGTTTTCCAGGCCAATTCCCGTGGCCGCAGGGCGGGCATGCGCAGTGGAACAACGCCTGCGGGCACGGCGTTGAATAAAGTCCGTGAGTCTTATCAGTTAGTTGAGTCCGATATGCCCGCCGCCCGTCCTGTCTGGAAAGGTCAGCTGCGCCTCTCTCTCGTTTCCATCCCGGTCGAACTCTACTCGGCGACGAAGACGTCTTCCAAGATCTCCTTTCGTCAAATTCACGAGCCTTCGGGCAAGCCCGTGAAATACCAGAAAGTGGTTCCGGGTGTCGGGCCGGTGGATACAGATGAAATCCTGAAAGGCTTCGAATACGAGAAGGGGAATTACGTCCTCCTGTCGGAAGACGAGATCGACGAGGTCAAGCTCGAGACCAAGAAGACGCTCGAGCTCACGCAATTCGTCGGTTCCTGCGAGATCGACCCGCTTTATTTCGACAAGCCGTATTTCATGGTGCCGCAGGACGATCTTGCCGAAGACGCTTTTCGCGTGGTGCGCGATGCGCTGCGCCAGTCGGAGAAGGTCGGGCTCGGGCAGCTCGCGCTTCGCGGTAAGGAATACCTCGTCGCCATCAAGCCCTGCGGGACGGGCCTTCTCCTGGAGACGCTGCATTACGAAGACGAGATCCGCAAATCGGATTCCTTCTTCTCCGGGATCGGCGAGGAGGAGGCGGACGAGGATCTTCTGGGCGTCGCCTCGGAGCTGATCGAGCGCAAGACCGCGCCTTTCGATGCGGCCGTTTTCAAGGATCATTACGTGAAGGCGCTGCGCGACGTGATCGACTCAAAGCTCAAGAAGAAGCGGCCCAAGGTCGTCGAAAGCGACGATGACGAGGCGCCGAAACGCGGCGGCGACAATGTCATCGATCTGATGGCGGCGCTGAAAGAGAGCCTGGAGAAGAGCGGGGAAGGTGGCAAGAGCGGCCGAAAGCCCGCTGCGAAGGCTTCGTCCTCGGCGAAGTCGCGGAGCGGCAAGGCCGGCACAGGCAAATCTTCGTCCCGGGCGAAGTCCTCCAGCTCATCCGGCCGCCAGCGGAAATCGGCTTAAGGAGAGTTGATGGCGACGGCAGATCTTCTCAAGACCTATCGTACCAAGCGCGACTTCGCCAAAACGCAGGAGCCGAAGGGCAAACGCGGCAAGGCCAAGGGGGCGAGCTTCGTCGTCCAGAAGCATGATGCCACCCGCCTGCATTACGATTTCCGTCTCGAGCTCGACGGCGTTCTGAAGAGCTGGGCGGTGACCAAGGGCCTGAGCCTCGATCCGGGCGAAAAACGCCTGGCCGTGCATGTCGAAGATCATCCCCTCGATTACGGCGGCTTCGAAGGCACGATCCCCAAAGGCCAGTATGGCGGCGGCACGGTGATGCTGTGGGATCGCGGCACCTGGGAGCCGCTCCATGATCCGCATGAGGGCTTGAAAGAGGGCAAGCTGCATTTCCGTCTCAACGGCGAGCGGATGAAGGGCGGCTGGGCGCTCGTCAAAATGCGCGGGCGACCGAAGGAGAAGCGTGATAACTGGCTCCTCATCAAGGAGCGCGACGAGACGGCCGACGAGAGCGATCCCCTTCTGAAAAACCACGAGACCAGCGTTGCGACCGGCCGCAGCATGCAGGCGATCGCGGAGGGCGCGGATTCGCCCGTATGGGAATCGGAGCCCGAGAAAGGCAGTGAGACTGCCAAGGGCGAAACCGGCTCCAAGGGCAAGGCGGCTGCCAAGAAGAGCGCAGGGACGAAAGACGCCAAGGCCGCGCTGCCGGCCTTCCGCTCGCCGCAGCTTGCAACCCTCGTCGATGCCGTGCCGTCGGGTGCCGGCTGGGTCCACGAAATGAAATATGACGGCTACCGTCTGATCGTGGCGCTCGGTGAAGGAGGCCCGAAATTCTTCACCCGCAGCGGCCAGGAGTGGACGGCGAAATTTCCCAAGCTCGCCAAGGCCTTTGCGCCTCTCGCCGGACGGTCGGCGCTCGTCGACGGCGAGCTCGTCGCTTTCGACGACAAGGGACGGACCGATTTCTCCTCCCTGCAGCGGGCGATCGGCGAGGGGGGCGATCTCGCCTTTTTCGCCTTCGATCTTCTCCAGATCGACGGTGAGGACGTGACCGGCGAAGAACTGAGCGAGCGCAAGACGCGGCTCAAAGAGCTCCTGAAGCCGTTGCCCAAGGATTCCGTCGTGCAGTTTTCCGAACATGTGCGCGGCGAAGGCGAGAAGGTGCTGTCGGCGCTCTGTGCCGGCGGGCATGAGGGCATCGTCTCGAAGAAGGCGGATGCGCCCTACCGCTCGCGGCGCACCAAGGCCTGGCTCAAGATCAAATGCACGAAGCGGCAGGAATTCGTCATCGGCGGCTGGTCGCCGTCGGAAAGGCGCACCGGCTTTTCGTCTCTCCTTCTCGGCACCTTCGAGGACGGCAAGCTTCGTTACAACGGGCGTGTCGGAACGGGGTTCGATGAGAACGATCTCGACGCCTTGTCGAGGCGGCTGAAAGCGATCGAGCGCAAGACGCCGCCCTTTGCCGATGTGCCGAAGGCGGCAGCGCGCGGCGCCCATTGGGTGAAGCCTGAGCTCGTCGCCGAGATCGCCTTCACCGAATTCACCGGCGACAACATTCTGCGGCATCCCTCTTTCCTGGGACTGCGCGAGGACAAGGAGGCCAGCAAAGTGAGCCTCGAAAAACCTGTTGCGGCGACAGACGCCGAAACCTCGTCGAAGTCGAAGCAAAAGCCGGGGAAGCAAGGGTCCGGGAAGCGGGGCTCGGGCGGAGCGTCGTCTGCGGGCGCCGCAAGTGCTGCGGACGACGGCGACGACATGCGCATCGCTGGCGTGCGCCTGACCTCGCCCGATCGTGTCGTCTTCCCGAGCCAGGGCCTCTCGAAGCGCGACCTTGCGGAATATTACGCGGCGATCGGCGAATGGATGCTGCCTTATCTCGCCGAGCGCCCGCTCAGCCTCGTGCGCTGTCCGCAGGGGCGCGCCAAGAAGTGTTTTTTCCAGAAGCACGATTCCGGCGGTTTTCCCGACGAGATGAAGCGCGTGGAAATCACCGAAGGTTCGGGCGACAAGGAGCAGTATTTCTATGTCGACGATCTCGCGGGCATCGTCGCCGGGGTGCAGATGGGGGTGATGGAATTCCACATCTGGGGTTCGCGCATCGATCAGATCGAGAAGCCGGAGCGCATCGTCTTCGATCTCGATCCCGATGAAGGGCTCGATTTTGGCGACGTGAAGAGCGCCTCTTTCGACCTCCGCGACCGGCTCGCCGATCTCGGCCTTCAGAGTTTTCCGATGCTTTCCGGCGGCAAGGGCGTGCATGTCATCGTGCCGTTGACCCGGCGCGCCGAATGGCCCGAGGTGAAGGCGTTCGCGCGCGGCTTTGCAATGAGACTCGCCGAGGAGGCGCCGGAGAAATACGTGGCGACGATGTCGAAGGCGAAGCGCAAGGGGCGGATTTTTCTCGATTATCTCCGCAATGAGCGTGGCTCGACGGCGATCGCACCCTTCTCCACGCGCTCGCGCGACGGGGCGCCGGTGGCGACCCCGGTCTCCTGGGACGAGCTCTCCTCGGTGAAAGCGGCGAATGCCTACACCGTGGAAAATCTGCCGAAACGGCTCAAGGCGCTTCGCGGCGATCCCTGGGATGAATATCAATCGGTGCGGCAGTCGATCACCAAGGCGGCGATGAAGGCGGTCGAAGGCGATTGAGCGCGGACCGTCGGCGCAGCATCGTAACGCACCGGGAACAGGTTTTTATGGAAAGAACGATTCTGGCAGTCGATGCCGGCGGCACGAAGTGCCGCGCGCGCCTTGTCGCCCCGGATGGGACGGTTCTGGTGAGCGGCGAGGGCGGTGCCTGCAATCCGTCCACGGATCTTGCAGGGGCGATCGCCGTCCTCGACGCCCTCATCAATGTGCTCTGCCGGCAGACCACGCCGCAGACCGAGCGCGGATCGGTGGTTCTCAGCCTCGGGGTGGCGGGTCTCGTCGACGTCAACCGGCGCACGGCGTTTCTCGCCGCACATGCGGGATTTGCCGAGATCGTGGCGATGTCGGACGGCTATGCGGCGCTTGTCGGGGCAAGCGCTGGGCGGCCGGCGCGCCTCATCATCCTCGGTACGGGTGCGGCCGGGCATCGGCTTTTTGCCGATGGGACCTCGATCCAACGCGACGGCTGGGGGTTTCTCGGGGGAGATCGCGGCTCCGGCGCCTGGCTCGGCCGTCGGGCGGTGGAGGCCGCGCTGAAGAGCTTTGACGGGGCGGCGCCTGAGAGCCTCCTGTCCAAGCGGCTCGTGGCCCGGCTCGGCGGCAGTGAGGGCGCCATTCTGGACTGGCTGTTGCAGGCGAGGCCCCGGGATTTTGCGGCACTCGTGCCGGAGATCGCCGCGGCCGCGGAGGCGGGTGATGACGCAGCTGACGCGCTTCTGGAAGCTGCCGCCGATGAAGCCGCGGCCCTGGTGCGGTCCCTTGGCGAGCGAGAACCCGGAGAGAGCGGGCGCGGAGAAAATGAGGGCGAGCCGCTCTATCTCCTGGGCGGGCTTTCGGAGCTTTTGCGCACGCGCATCGAGACACGGCTCAATCAGCGTTTCGGCGTGCCGCAGGGCTGCGCGCTCGACGGCTGTGTCCACGTGGCCCGCGGAAAGGCGCCGCAGGAGCGGCGCCGGTAGGAAAGACGCTGGCTCTGTCAGCCGGCGTCCTGCCGGGCAGGCCCGCAGAGAGGGCTCAGTCGTTTTCGGCGGCGAGAATGGCTTTCAGGCCCTCGCGATAGGTCGGGTAGGCGAGGGTGATGCCGAGCTCGTTCTTGATCTTGTCGTTTTTGACCCGCTTGTTCTCGCCGTAGAAGGTGCGTGCCATCGGGCTCATATTCGCGGCCTCGAAACGGACTTCCTCCGGCGGTTCGACACCCAGAAGCTCGGCGGCATAGGTGATCACGTCCTGCGGGGCGGCCGGTTCGTCATCCGTGCCGTTGAAGACGCCGGAGGCATTCTGCCGGAGAGCGGCGGCTGCGATCTGGCCGATATCCTCGCCATGGATGCGGTTGAAGACCTGTCCGTCCTTGATGATGCGGCGGCTCGTGCCCCGGCGGATCTTTTCGAACGGGCCGCGGCCGGGGCCGTAGATGCCGGAGAGGCGGACGATGGAAACGGGAATGCCCGTCGTCTCGGCGAAAGAGAGCCAGGCGTTTTCCGCCTCGACCCGCTGCTTGGAGCGCTTCGAGACCGGCCGGCATTCCGACGTCTCGTCGACCCAGCCGCCGTCATGGTCGCCATAGACGCCGACCGTGGAGAGGTAGCAGATCGAATTGGGCCCCGCTTCCGACAGGGTGTCGCCGAAGACGTTCAGCACGGGATCACCCGTCTCGTCGGGCGCGATGGAGACGAGGACATGGGTCGCCTCGGCAAGCGCATCAGAGACGGCACCGTTATGGGGCGCGCCGGCATTTCCGTCGAAGAGGAGAGGCATGGCGCCGAGCGCGGCCATCGCATGCAGGCCTTCGGCGCTGCGCGTCGTGCCCCAGACGCTTTCGGGTTCAAGTGCGTCCATGGTGAAACGGGCCGAATAACCGAGGCCAAAGCAAAAGAGATCCATCAATCCTCGCCAAGCAAATTCCATTCGCCGCGCACGGCGGCATTGTCTTCGTGCGGCAAAAGTTCTGCCCGTGCCCTCTCTGCCGTTTCGGGGGCGAGCCTGGCGAGTGCCCAGATCGCCGCGCCGCGCACAAGCGGGCTTTCGTCATCGAGCCTTGCCCGGGCTTCCGATGCAAGTGTGGGATCGCCCGAATTGCCGATCGCAATCAAGACATTGGAGACGAATTTCGCCCGTCCGATGCGTTTGATCGGCGAGCCGGAAAAATGCTGCCGGAAGGCGGCATCCTCCAAACGGACGAGGTCTTTCAGAGAAGGCGCGCGAAGATCTTCGCGAGCTTTCAGCTTCGCCTCGGCGGCGGTTTCGGCAAATTTGTTCCACGGGCAGGCGGCGAGGCAGTCGTCGCAGCCATAGATGCGGTTGCCGAGATCTTTGCGAAATTCGCGCGGGATCAGGCCTTTGTCTTCGATCGTCAGATAGGAGATGCAGCGCCTCGCATCGAGCTGGTAGGGCGCCGGGAAGGCGTTCGTCGGGCAGGCCTCGAGGCAGCGCCGGCACGAGCCGCAATGGTCCGTCTCCGCGGGATCTGCGGGAAGCTCGGCGGCGGTAAAGATCGCGCCCAGAAAAAGCCAGGAGCCGTGATCGCGCGAAACGAGATTGGTGTGCTTGCCCTGCCAGCCGATGCCGGCGGCGGCCGCCAGCGGCTTTTCCATGACGGGGGCGGTGTCGACAAACACCTTGATCTCGTCGGGGAGATTGCGGCGGCGCGCTTCGGCGGCGAAACGTGAGCCGATGCGCTTCATCGCGCCCTTGATGAGGTCGTGGTAATCGCGGTTGCGGGCATAGACGGAAATCGTCGCCTTCTGCCGTTCCGCGAGCGTGGCGAGGGGATCGCCTTCGGGGCCGTAATTCATGCCGAGCATGACGACGGAGCGAACATCGGGGAAGATGCGGCGTGGATCGGCGCGCCGGTCCGCTGTTTCCGGCATCCATTCCATGCTGCCGTGGCGGCCTTCGTCGATCCAGACGCCGAGGCGCTTGCCGGCGTCTCCGAGCCTGTCCGGATGCGTCACGCCGAGGGAGGTGAAGCCTTCGTCACGGGCAATTTCGGCCAGGAACGCCTTCAGGCGCTCCGTCTCTAGAAGTCGAGATCGGCGTAATGGGCCGGCGGGGTCACGCCGCGCATCTGGTCGTTGAGGAGCGGACGGAAGGACGGTCTCGATTTGATCCTCGCGTACCAATCCTTGACTTCCTCGTATTCCTGCCAGGGCACCTCACCCAGAAAATCGGCCACGGAAAGCGCCGCGGCGGCGGCGAGATCCGCGTAGCTCATGCGGTCGCCGGCAAGCCAGCTCTGTTCCACGATCAGATGATCGATATAGCGCAGATGCATGCGGATATTAGCCCGGCCGGCGCGCAGAAGCGAGGAATCGGGCGAGGAATCTATGCCGAGCCGAGACATCTCGCGTTTGATGACCCGCTCTTCCGCGAGGTAGACCGTCACTTCGGGATCGAACTTTCCGAGAAACCAGTCGAGAAGCCGGCGCACCTCGGCGCGGCCATCGGCGCTTGCCGGCAGAAGCCGGTGTTCGTCGAGGGCAAAGCCGCGGGTCTCGTCGAGATATTCAGATGCCGGCCAGGCGCCGACGATCGGCGGACCGTTGTCTTCCAGCATCACCGGCAGGGTGCCTGCCGGATTCATCAGCAGGAAGTCCTCACGGCGCTCCCACGGGCGCTCCTCGATCAACTCGCAATTGAGGTCGCATTCTCCCACCGCCAAACGGATGAAGCGGGAGGGAACGGACAACGGATGGTGGTAAAGCCGGATCATCAGCGGGGCTGGCTATCAAACTGGTGAAAGGAAATGGGAACGCTCATTGCGGCATGGTAGGAGCCGCACGCTCGCGACGATTCGCGAGCGCCCTTGTGCCATGGCGGCGCAATCGGGCGAAGGTTGGGCGATCGCCTATGCGGGAAAGGAAAGAGCTTGGATATCGGAACCATCTTTGATGCCGCTTTCCTCGGTTTGATCGAAGGGCTGACGGAGTTCATTCCGGTTTCATCGACAGCGCACATTCTACTCGCCGGGCATTTTCTGGGCTTCGAATCGACAGGCAAGACCTTCGAAGTGCTCATCCAGCTCGGCGCCATCCTGGCCATTCTGTCGGTCTATTTCGGGCGGTTGTGGCGTGTGGCGACACAACTTCCGACGAGCCCCGATGCAAGGCGCTTCGTCATCGCGATCCTCCTCGCTTTCCTGCCGGCCGCAGTCATAGGTGTCATCGCGCACGATTTTATTAAGAATGTCTTATTCGAGACGCCGGTGCTGATATGTATCACCCTGATTGTGGGTGGCGTCATTCTCGCGTTCATCGATCGGCTGGACCTGAAGCCGGTGCATCATGACGCGATGCGGTATCCGCCGGGCCTCGCCTTCAAGATCGGCGTGTTCCAGTGCCTTGCGATGATCCCGGGTGTTTCGCGCTCCGGTGCGACCATCGCTGGCGCACTTCTGATGGGCTGCGACAAGCGTTCGGCGGCGGAATTTTCGTTCTTTCTCGCCATGCCGACGATGGCCGGCGCCTTCGCCTACGATCTCTTCAAGAATCGCGCGCTCTTGTCGACCGACGATGCGGTGATCATCGGCGTCGGCTTCGTCTTCGCCTTCGCAGCGGCCCTCGTCGTGGTGCGCAGCCTGCTCGACTTCGTCTCCCGCCACGGCTTTACGCCGTTCGCCTGGTGGCGCATCGCCGTCGGCACGGCGGGCCTCATCGGGCTCTGGCTCTGGGGCTGAAGATAAGGGCTGCGGCGGGAGCTCTTCCCGCCGCTTCAACGTTCTGAATGTCTTCGGAGCGCGGCTTCTTAGCGTTTCGCGCTCTGGCCCTGTCTCAGACGGGATGCTTCTCGGCGAACTGCCCGTGGTCGCGGAAGCGCACGAGGTAGGTCGGCAGAATGAGCTCCAGCGCGGCAGGATCGACGCCGAGGCCTTCGAGTGTGCGGCCTTCCGCTTTCGCCTCTTCCGAGACGACATTGTCGAGCCGGAGCTGACGCACCTGATCGTAGGTGAGGGGCGGCGAGGGCAGTTTGCTCATGATGCGGCCCATCGGCTTGGCGACGCTGAAGGGGATCGACACGAGCTTGCGCCGGCGGTTGATGACTTTCAGCATGAGTTCCATGCATTCGCGGAAGGTCAAAACCTCCGGGCCGCCGAGCTCGTAGGTCGCCCCGGGCTTCGCCTTGCCTTCGAGGCTGTTAGCAATCGCCTCGGCCACATCGCCGACGAAGACCGGCTGAAAGCGCGAGCTGCCGTCGCCGATGATCGGCAGGATCGGAGACATCGCCGCCATGCCGGCAAAGCGGTTGAAGAACTCGTCTTCCGGCCCGAAGACGATCGACGGGCGCATGACGACGGTCTCCGGCCGGTGTTCGCGCAGCCCCGCTTCGCCCTCCGCCTTGCTGCGGAAATAGGGGATGTCGGAGTTGGCGTCGGCGCCAATGGCGGAGACATGCACGATATCGTCGACGCCGGCAGCCTTGGCCGCTTCGCCGATGGTGCGCGGACCTTTCGCCTGCACGGCGTCGAAGCTCTGGGCGCCGCCCTGGTAGAGGATGCCGACCAGATTGACGGCGGCATCGGCCCCATCGAGGGCACGTTCCACCGACCAGGGATAGCGCAAATTCGCCTGCATCGGGACGATCTGACCGACCGAGCCGAGCGGGCGCAGGTGGAAGGCGAGATCCGGCCGGCGCACGGCGACGCGGATGCGCCAGCCGCGCAGTGCAAGGGCACGCACGACATGACGGCCCAGAAAGCCGGAGCCCCCGAAGACGGTGACGAGGCGGGTCGGTTCGCTCGGTGGTTGCACGTTCAACTCCTGCCAGGCGTGTGGCTTCTCAGGCGAGAAGCATGGGTTTCGGACACATATAGTCTCGGGGGCATGCGGCCATCAACGGCCCGTGCTTCGTAAAGGTTGAGCCTTTCCCAAGGCTGCAGCGTTTTGCGGATGTTTGAGCGCCTCGTAGATCATCAGGCCGGTGGCGACGGCGAGATTGAGCGAATCGGCGCCTTCGCGCATCGGGATGCGCAAAAGGCCGTCGCAGGCGGCCGCGAGCGCGTCGGTCAGACCCTGGCGCTCGTTGCCCATGACGAGGACGAGGGGCGGCGCATAATCCGCCTCGCGGAAATCCTCTGTGGCCGAAAGATGCGTGCCGAGAAGGCGCGCCGAATTGGCCTTCGCCGCGGCGAGAAAAGCTGCCTCATCGGCCGTGGCCAGCGGCACGTGGAAGAAGGAGCCCATGGAGGCGCGCACCGTTTCCAGCGAGAACGGATCGCAGCATTCGCCGACGAGTGCGACGCCCGCGACGCCCGCCGCATCCGCCGTGCGCAAAATGGTGCCGAGATTGCCGGGATCGCGGATGCGGTCGAGCCCGATCCACAGGCCTTCACGGCCGATCTCCTTGCGGGGCGCCAGCCTCTGCTCGAAGACGCCGATGACGGAATGCGGGTTGTCGCGGCGGGAGAGCTTTTCCAGCACCGGGCGGCTGACGGACAGAACGCGCCCGCCCGCACCCTTGACGGCGGCGGCGGTGTCGGCAACCGCGCCCTCCTGCAGGCTCTCCGCAGAGGCGATGAAATCGTGGACGCGAAATCCCGTCTCCAGCGCGTCACGCACGAGCTTCAGGCCTTCGCCGAGGAAGAGGCCGGTGCGGTCCCGCTCCTTCTTCTTGGCCGAAAGGGCTGAGAGCTGTTTGACGATGGGGTTCGACGGGCTGGTGACGCGGTGAAAGCCCGGGCGCCACTCTTCCTCGGCTTCGTTCATTGTGGTTTCTCCGCCCGGCAATATAGGGCCGTGGGCAAGGCCTTGGCGCGGCCTTCGCCGAGAAGCGCCATTTCGCCGGACGTGACCCTGCCGCCGACGATATCGGCCGAAAGCTGGTGCAAAGCGAGATAGGAGGCGCGGATCGCATAGGCCGTCAGGATCAGCGTCCCGCCGGGCTTCAGGCACTGGGAGCAGAGTTTCAGCATCTCGGGCAGATCCTCAAACAGATGCCAGGTCTCGCCCTTCGGCCCGCGGCCGTATTTCGGCGGATCGAGCAGGATCATGTCATAGAGATTGCCGCGGCGCACCTCGCGGGCGGCGAACTTGCCGGCATCGTCGAGGAGCCAGCGGATCGGCTTGTCATCGAGCCCGGAAAGCGCCTGGTTTTCGCGCGCCCAGGCGATCGCCTTTTTGGAGGCGTCGACATGGGTGACCTGGGCGCCGGCCTGCGCGGCGACGAGCGAGGCGATGCCGGTATAGCCGAAGAGATTGAGGAGTTTCGGCGCCTCAAGTCCCTTGAGCCGCTCTTCGACGAAATCCCAATGCACGGCGTGTTCGGGGAAGACGCCGACATGGCGGAAGGATGTCAGGCGGCAGGTGAAGGCGAGCGCGCCGTGACGGCACGTCCATTCCGTCTCGCTGGCGTTCTGCCGCCAGCGTCCGGCGCCTTCCTCTTCCACGTCGCCGGTGAAGACGGCGTCGGCGCGCTGCCATTGCTTCTCGGGGAGAGAAGGCGCCCACATCGCCTGCTCCTCCGGCCGGTCGAGCAGCATCGGCCCGAAGCGCTCGAGCTTGCGGCCGTTGCCGCTGTCGAGAAGCGCGTAATCCTCGTGGCCGCGGCTTGCGAGCACCCGCGGCTGAAAGGTGGCGTCGTCCGGAAGGGGGTCAGTCTGCACGATTGCCGATCAGAGTTTCTGTGAGCGTCGGGTCGCCGATCGCCAGGAAATAGGGATTCTGGAAAGGGCGGGGCCCGCCTTCGTGTTCGCGACCATAGAGAAAGGGGGTGCCGTCGAGGTTGAGAACCTGGCCGCCGGCTGCCTCCAGGACGGCCTGGCCGGCCGCCGTGTCCCACTGCATGGTCGGGCCGAGACGAGGGTAGAAATCGGCCTCGCCCGCCGCAAGCAGGCAGAATTTGAGCGAAGACCCGATCGAGCGCGTCTCCGCGGCTTCGAAACGGTTGAGAAACGCGGCCGTCTCCGGCGACATGTGCGAGCGGCTCGCGACCGCGATCGGCGTTTCCGGGACGGGGCGGATGGCGATCGTCTGCAGGTCGGTGACGATCCCCGACGGCCGCTCCACCTCGCCGCGCCAGGCCTCCTGTTTGAGGCCGCAGAAGAACTTGCCGAGCACCGGGGCGTAGACGACGCCGGCGACCGCACGGGCGTCCTCGACGAGGGCGATGTTGACGGTGAATTCGCCACTGCCGCTCAGGAATTCTTTCGTTCCGTCGAGCGGATCGACGAGGAAGAAACGGGAGCCGCATTCGGGCGGTCCGAACTCCGAGCAGGCCTCTTCGGCGACGATCGGGATGTCGGGAAAGTCGTGGCGCAATCTTTCGGTGATGAGCTTTTCGCTCGCCCGATCCGCTGCGGATACGGGTGATGAATCGGCCTTCTTCTCCACGGCGAGATCGCCGTCATGGATTTCGAGAATGGCCTCCCCGGCAGCGATCGCGATCGTCATGAGCGTATCGAGCGGCGCGGGCAGTTGGCTGAGTGGCATGAGGTCCCTTGTTGTCTCCGGCCTTGTCGTCTCCGGTCTTGCCATCAAATAGCCTTTGCCGGGGTTTGTTTGCCAGTTGAGTATGAATGGGCCTGTGTGCACAATCGAACGCAATCAACAAGGGGGCGTAGGGAGGCAGTAT
The DNA here is from genome assembly GCF_021462425.1 of Afifella sp. H1R. NCBI lineage: Bacteria > Pseudomonadati > Pseudomonadota > Alphaproteobacteria > Hyphomicrobiales > Afifellaceae > Afifella > Afifella sp. H1R. The sequence continues at coordinate 2,384,791 of NZ_JAKEDY010000001.1, read as the reverse complement.
GAAACTCACCGGTGAATACGTGATCACGGCGCCGCGAGAGAAGGTCTGGGCGCTGCTCAACGATCCGGACGTGCTGCGCGAATGCCTGCCCGGCTGCGAAGAACTCCATGAGACCGAAACCGGCGGCCTGTCCGCGCGGGTGACGACGAAGATCGGACCGGTGAAGGCGACCTTCAACGGCACGGTCGAATTGCAGGATGTGAAGCCTCCCGAGAGCTACCGGATCGCCGGCGAAGGCCAGGGCGGGGTCGCGGGCTTTGCCAAGGGAACAGCCGATGTGCGCCTTGCCGAAGACGGCGAGACGACGATCCTGACCTATGACGCCGATGCGCAGGTGGGCGGCAAGCTCGCCCAGCTCGGCAACCGCCTCGTCGGATCGACCGTCAAGAAGCTCGCCGACCAGTTCTTCTCCTGCCTCGCCGAAAAGGCCGGCGGTCATACCGTCAAGGCCGGCGAGGCGGCGCCGGCGGGTGTCGCGGCCGATGAAGCGGCACTCTCGGAGCCCGCCGGTACGGCGGCGATCCCCGGGGCCACCGTGCCGCCGCTCGCGACGGGCGTGCCGGAAGTGGGCGGCCAAGAGACCGCCGCTGGCACGAGCAGCGAGGCCAGGCGCGAGGGCGAGCATGAATCGGCCTTTTCGCATGCCGCCCACGAGCTGGAGCATGCCGCCGAAGAGGCCGAGGAGGCGGTCGAAGAACGCGCCGCCGGCGGTTTCCTCGGAGGGCCCATGGTCTGGGGCTTTATCGCGATCCTCGTTCTGATCGCGCTCTGGGCGATTCTTTAAGGTCGCGGCCGCATTGCCGGCCGCGATCTGGATAACGGGCGATACGCCCCCATAACAAAACTCATAGGGAGGGTTTCAATGGTCACTGTGACGATGACGGTGAATGGCCGTCAGGTCTCCAAGGAGGTGGAAGATCGCCGCCTCCTCGTGGACTTTCTGCGCGAAGATCTGGAGCTGACCGGCACGCATGTCGGCTGCGACACCTCGCAATGCGGTGCCTGCGTCGTGCATCTCGACGGCAAGGCGATCAAATCCTGCACCATCCTTGCGGCGCAGGCGGACGGGACGTCGATCACGACGATCGAAGGGCTCGCCAATGGCGCCGATCTGCATCCCCTGCAGGCGGCCTTCAAAGAGCATCACGGTCTGCAATGCGGCTATTGCACGCCCGGCATGATCATGTCCGGCGTCGACATCATCCGCCGGCACGAGGGCCAGCTCGACGAGGACACGGTGCGCCACGAGCTCGAGGGCAATATCTGCCGCTGCACGGGCTACCACAACATCGTCAAGGCGATCCTCGCCGCGGCGCAGGAGATGCATGGCGAGGTCCGCCAGGCCGCCGAATAGACGCGTTGATCTGGATCCGGACCGCCCCGCAAGAGACCCGACAAAGGGTCCGGCAAAAGGGTGCGGCCGAAGGAGGAAACATGGCTCAAAATGGGATCGGCGCGCGGGTCGCGCGCAAGGAAGACAAGCGATTCATCACCGGTAAGGGACGATACGTCGACGACATGCGCGTCGCGGGCATGAAGCATGTCGCTTTCGTGCGAAGCCCTTACGCCCACGCGAAGGTGGGCGGTATCAATGCGGAACAGGCGCGCAATATGCCGGGCGTGCTCGCCGTCCTCACGGGCTCGGAACTCGTGGCCGACGGCATCGGCAATCTCATCTGCGGCTGGATGGTCCATTCCAAGGACGGCACGCCGATGAATATGGGCGCATGGCCGGCGCTGGCGCCGGAAGTGGTGCGCTTCGTCGGCCAGGCCGTCGCCATGGTGATCGCCGAAACGCGCGGCGAGGCCCGCGATGCGGCCGATGTCGTGGCGGTGGAATGGGAAGAGCTTCCCGCCATCACCGATCCGGCGAAGGCTTTGGGGGAGGGCGTCCCGCAGCTTCATCCCGAGGCGAAGGGCAACCTGATCTACGATTGGGAGATCGGCGACAAGGCCGCGGCCGACAAGGCTTTGTCGGAGGCCGCCCATGTCACGCGCATGGAGATCGTCAACAACCGCCTCGTTCCGAACGCCATGGAGCCGCGGGCGGCGCTCGCCCAATACGACGCGGCGGACGACCATTTCACCTTGTGGACGACGTCGCAGAACCCGCATGTGGCGCGGCTCGTTCTCTCAGCCTTCTACAATGTGGCGCCGGAACACAAATTGCGGGTGATCGCGCCGGATGTCGGCGGCGGCTTCGGCTCCAAGATCTTCATCTACCCGGAAGAGGTCGCCTGCCTGTGGGCGGCGCGCAAGACCGGGCTTGCGGTGAAATGGACGGGCGACCGGTCTGAGGCGTTTTTGACCGACGCGCATGGCCGCGACCATGTCACGGTCGCGGAAATGGCCTTCGACGCGAACAACCGCATCACCGCCTTCAAGATCGACACGATCGCCAATTTCGGCGCCTACATGTCGCTCTTTTCGTCCTCGGTGCCGACCTATCTCTACGCCACGCTCCTGTCGGGGCAGTACGATATCCCGACGATCCACTGCAATGTGCGCGGCGTCTACACGAACACCGCGCCGGTCGATGCCTATCGCGGTGCCGGGCGGCCGGAAGCGACTTATGTCGTGGAACGGATGATGGAGACGGCAGCGCGCGAGCTCGGCGTGGCGCCGCCGGAACTTCGGCGGACGAACTTCATCCGCGAATTCCCGCATCAGACGCCGGTGATCATGAATTACGACGCCGGCGATTACGAAGCCTCGCTGAGCGCCGCTCTGTCGGCCTCCGATTATGCCGGTTTCGGCGAGCGCAAGGCGGAAGCCGCGCGGCGCGGCAAGCTCCGCGGCATCGGGCTCTCCTGCTATATCGAGGCTTGCGGCATCGCCCCCTCGCAGGCCGTGGGATCGCTCGGAGCGGGCGTCGGGCTTTGGGAATCGGCTGAAGTGCGGGTCAATCCGGTCGGCACGATCGAGGTTCTCACCGGCTCGCACAGCCATGGCCAGGGGCATGAGACGACGTTCGCCCAGCTCGTGGCGGAACGTCTCGGCGTGCCGATCGACAATGTCTCGATCGTGCATGGCGACACCGACAAGGTGCAGTTCGGCATGGGCACGTACGGCTCGCGTTCCGGCGCCGTCGGCATGTCGGCGATTTCGAAAGCCATCGACAAGGTCGAGGCGAAGGCGAAAAAACTCGCCGCGCATCTCCTGGAGGCGGCCGAGGGCGATATCGAGATCGCCGATGGCGAGGTGCGGGTTGCCGGCACGGACAAGAAGCTCGGCTGGCACGAGGTCTGCCTTGCCGCCTATACGGCGCACAATCTGCCGGAGGGGATGGAGCCGGGCCTCAAAGAGGGCGCCTTCTACGATCCGGCGAACTTCACCTTCCCGGCCGGCGCTTATGTCTGCGAGGTGGAGGTCGATCCCGATACCGGCCACACCGAGATCGTCCAGTTCGTGGCGGCCGATGATTTCGGGCGGGTCATCAACCCGATGATCGTCGAAGGCCAGGTGCATGGCGGTATCGCCCAGGGCGTCGGCCAGGCGATCCTGGAGGGCTGCATCTATGATGCGGAGAGCGGCCAGCTCATCACGGCGTCTTACAATGACTACGCCATGCCGCGGGCGCACGATTTGCCGTCCTTCAAGGTGTCGACCACGGAGACGATCTGTCCGTCCAATCCGATCGGCATGAAAGGCTGCGGCGAGGCGGGGGCCATCGGCACGCCACCGGCGGTGATCAACGCCATCACCGATGCGATCGACAACAACGACCTTTCCATGCCGGCGACACCGGAGAAGGTGTGGCGGGCCCTTCGGGCCGGTGCCGCGCCGATGCGGCAGGCGGCGGAATAGGAGCAAAGCCCATGTATTCTCTCACCTATAAGCGTGCAGACAGTGTGGAAGAGGCGCGGCGCTTGTTCCAGGAAGCGTCCGATGCCGCCTATCTCTCGGGCGGCCACACCTTGCTGCCGACCATGAAGCAGCGGCTTGCCGCGCATGACGTGCTCGTCGATCTCACCCGCATCGGCTCCATGAAGGGGATCTCGGTCGAAGGCGACCGGGTCCGCATCGGGGGCGGCATGACGCATGCGGAGGTCGCGGGCTCCAGCGAGGTGCAGCGGGCGATCCCCTCGCTTGCCGCGCTCGCCGGTTCGATCGGGGATGCGCAGGTGCGCCATCGCGGCACGCTCGGCGGCTCGATCGCCAATGACGATCCGGCCGCCGATTATCCCGCGGCCGCGCTCGCCCTTGCCGCCACGATCACGACCGACAGCCGCGAGATCGCGGCCGATGATTTCTTCACGGCGCTCTATGAGACGGCGCTGGAGGAAAGCGAGATCGTGACGGGCGTGAGCTTCGCCATTCCCGAGACGGCGGGCTATGCCAAGTTTCGCAATCCCGCCTCGCGCTATCCGATGGCCGGGGTTTTCGTGGCTCGCCATCGCGATGGCACAGTCCGTGTCGCCGTCACCGGTGCCGGCAATGAAGGCGTCTTCCGCTGGCATGCGGCGGAGACGGCGCTTGCCGGGGATTTCTCCGCCAATGCGCTGGAAGGCCTCAGCGTCGACCCCGACCTGATGATGGGCGACATTCACGGCTCGGCCGAATACCGGGCGAACCTCGTCGCCGTCATGGCACGGCGGGCGCTCGCCAATCTCGGCTCGGCCGAGGCGATCATCTGAGGCATCGCACGCGGCAAAGGTAAGAGGGAACGGCCGCGGCTGCGGCCGTTTCACTGTGGAGAGCGGGACGGCAAGGAAAGTCGGGCCTTTGCGCCGCCGATGCGCGTTACAGCGGCGGGGCTAGTCTGTGTCGCTCAGGTCGCGTAAAAATGCTTGGTTGCGGCAGGTGGAGCTTGCCGTTGACTGCCGGGCAGGGCGCAACTATAGCATCGGGCGACAACGCGGCCGTTTACGGCCGCGCTTTCTGTTGGGCCGAAGCGACAATTGTCGGCGCCGACAGAGCCCTTCAATTGGCAACGAACGGATCTTGATATGGCCAATACACCTTCGGCCAGGAAGGCTGCTCGGAAGATCGAGCAGCGCACGGCCACCAACAAGGCGCGGCGTTCGCGCCTGCGCACTTTCCTGCGGCAGGTCGAAGAGGCCATCGCCTCGGGGAATTCCCAGGCCGCCCAGAGCGCTCTGCGCGAGGCGCAGCCGGAATTGATGCGCGGCGCTTCCAAGGGCGTCCTGCACAAGAACACCGCGGCGCGGAAGATGTCGCGTTTGGCACAGCGCGTGAAGGCCCTCGGCTGAGCGCAACCTGGCGGCGTCTTCGGCGCGCCGCCTTCGCCTGAGATGACATGGCAGGGCGGGCTTTGCCCGCTTTCCACACACAGCCAAAGAGACGCTGCAGTGCCCTTTTTGCGGCCGGCGTCGAACGCTCCCGGCAGAGTCTGGTTGAGCCACGCTGTCAGAATTATCCATTCATTAACAAAAGTTTATGGGCAAGACGGACGTCCGGACCCGGATTTTTGGAGCGGATTGCGAGTCAAGCCCAATTGCGCGGCAACGATTCTGACTCACTTCGAAAGCCGTTGCCGAAAACGCACATATTGCCCAAGACTCTGAGACTCCAAGGGCTTGTGGCGTGACGCTGGGACGGTCTTCCCGAAGGTCACGTCGGAGTCGTTTTTAGTTCGTTCCGTCTGCGTCGGATTCGATGGTTGCCCCCCCCTCAGCTCTGTGGTTTTTAGATCGCCACGACGGGGCGACCCGATGCCCTCAGCAAAAGGTGAAGCCGAACGGCGCCAGGAATCCTTTCTGGCGTGGTGGATGCCTTGCGCCTGGGCGGGTCCAAACCTGGGGTTCGCTCCGTCGCGGCGGTCTTTCAAGACCGTCAAAACCAAAAGGCTGGGATCCCCTCTTACGGGTGTTTTTGGCGGCCGGGTCATGGCTCGGGCGGACAGGAGGCATTTGTCTTGCGTACAACGGTTTATCAGGGCGACGTCGGACCGGAGGAGGCCTGGAAGGGGCTCTCAGAGTCGGATGCCGTGCTGGTTGATGTGCGCACGCGTGCCGAATGGGCCTATGTCGGTGTCCCGGATCTGTCGCCCCTGGGGCGTCAGCTTTTTTTGGCGGAGTGGCAGTCCTTTCCCACGCAACAGGTCGATCCGGATTTTGCCGGAAAGCTTGTCGCAGCCCTGGGGGAGGCTGGGGTCGGACAGGACGTGCCGCTCTATTTCATCTGTCGATCGGGCGTGCGCTCCGCTGCAGCGGCGGCGGCCATGACGGCGGCAGGGTATGGTCCATGTTTCAACGTTTCGGGAGGGTTCGAGGGGGACCGCAACGAGGCTGGACATCGCGGGCAGATCAACGGCTGGAAAGCGGTGGGACTGCCCTGGACGCAGTCTTGACTGTCGTTCGGGTGCATGAGGTGAAAGGCCTGGCGCGTCAGCGCCCGGCGCAAGGAGGACGAGGCAGTATGTCTGCAGAGGCGGCGAAAATCATGAAGGAGCAGGACGTGGCGGAGACAGACGTCGAGCGGCGTGACTGGGACGAAGCCTGGGCGCGCGTCAAAAAGCGGCTCCGGACGGAGCTCGGTGACGACGTCTTTACGTCATGGTTTGCGCGCATCGAATGCGACGGGGTTGCGGCGGGTGTCGTCAGCCTTTCGGCGCCGACCCTGTTTTTGAAGGGATGGATCAAGAGTCATTACAGTGACCGCCTGGTGGCGCTCTGGAACGCCGAATATGGCGACGTGCGCCGGGTCGATGTCGTCAAGCGCAGCCCTCTCAAGTTTCCTGCGCAAGTCAAGGTTGTGCATTCCGAACCGACGCCGGCCCAGCCTCAGGCCGCGCAGGAGGAGGCGGAAGACCGCTTCGCCGGTTCGCCTCTCGATGCCCGGCTGACCTTCACCAGTTTCTGCGAGGGCGCCTCCAACGAGGTCGCGTTTCGCGCGGCCAAGGCCGTGGCCACGGCGCCCGACGGTGCACCCCCCCTCTACAATCCTCTCTACCTCCATGCCGGCGTCGGCATCGGCAAGACGCATCTGTTGCAGGCGATCGCGCATGAGACGCGCAAGCTGCATCCGCAGCGGCGGGTGATGTATCTGACGGTGGAGCGCTTCACCTTCCAGTTCGTCGCCGCCCTGCGCGACAAGGCCGCGCTCGACTTCAAGGAAAAGCTGCGTTCGATCGACATCCTCCTCATCGACGACATGCAGTTCCTGACCGGGCGCAGCGTGCAGCAGGAATTCTGCCACATGCTGAACGCGCTTCTCGACAGCTCCAAGCAGGTCGTCGTTGCAGCCGACCGCGCGCCGGGCGAGCTCGACGGGATCGACGAGCGCGTGCGCTCCCGCCTCAAGGGTGGCGTGGTGGTCGGCATGGCGCGCCCGGATACGGCGATGCGCCGCAAAATTCTCGATCTTCGTCTGGCGGCCGCGCGCGAACGCGATCCCAAGATCCAGGTGCCCGACAACGTGCTCGACTTCATCGCCCGCATGGTGGTGAGCAACGGGCGCGATCTCGACGGTGCCTTGAACCGGCTGATTTGTCGCGCCCAGTTTTCCGACCAGCCGATCTCGGTCGAGGCCTGCGAACTGGCGATCGCCGATCTCATCGGGGACCGCGAGCCGAAGCGCATCCGCATCGAGGACATCCAGAAGATCGTCGCCCGCCATTACAATGTGAGCCGGCAGGACCTCGTCTCCGCGCGGCGCACGCGCACCGTCGTCAGGCCCCGGCAGATCGCCATGTATCTCGCCAAGACCATGACGCCGCGCTCGTTTCCGGAGATCGGCAAGCGCTTCGGCGGCCGCGACCACACGACCGTCCTGCACGCCGTGCGCAAGATCGAGGGGCTCGTCGGCGCCGATCAAAAGCTCTCCGACGAGATCGAGCTCCTGCGTCGGCTGTTGCAGGATTAAGTCCTCCGGCGCTGGCGGTGTCGTCCACCGCCGGCGCCCCTCTTCGTGGTTCTTCCGCGCAAGCGGCCACGCGCACTTGCTTTTGTCAGTGAGGCGCGCCAATTTGACCGCCCGCCGCTGCGATGCACCCGTATCCGCAGGGGCTTCGGGCCCTCCAATTCCTGGAATGCCGGTATGAAAGTTGCGATCGAAAGGGCTGCCTTCCTGAAAGCCCTGACCCCCGTCCATCGCGTCGTCGAACGGCGCAACACCATTCCGATCCTGTCGAATGTGCTGTTGCGCGTTGTCGAGGGCGGCGTGCTCTTGAAAGCCACCGACCTCGATCTGGAGGTGTCCAATCGGATGCCGGCCATGGTCGAGCAGCCGGGGGCCGCCACCGTGCCGGCGCATATGCTCTACGACATCGTGCGCAAGGCGCCGGAAGGTTCGGAGATCTCGCTGACGACCGGCGACGGCGGCACCATGAAATTGATGGCGGGGCGTGCCCGCTTCGAATTGCAGATGCTGCCGGATTCCGATTTCCCGGACCTCGATCCGGGCGAGCTTCCGATGCGCTTTGCGCTGACGGCGAGCGAGCTGCGGCGCCTTATCGAGCGCACGCAGTTTGCGATCTCCACGGAAGAGACCCGCTACTATCTGAACGGCATCTTCTTCCACGTCGCGGGCGAGGGCGCGGAGCGGCGGCTGCGCGCCGTGGCGACCGATGGGCACCGTCTCGCCAAGGCGGAAATGACCGCGCCGGAAGGCAGCGACGAGATGCCGGGCATCATCGTGCCGCGCAAGACGATCGGCGAGATGCAGCGTCTCCTGGAGGACGGCGACACCAATGTGACGCTCGAACTCTCCGACACCAAGATTCGTCTGAGCGCCGGTTCGATCGTGCTCACCTCGAAGCTCATCGACGGCACGTTTCCGGATTACGAGCGGGTCATCCCGTCCGGCAACGACAAGGAGATGGTCGTCTCCAAGGACATCTTCAAAAATGCCGTCGACCGGGTTTCGACCATTTCCTCCGATCGCGGTCGGGCGGTGAAGCTGGCGCTTTCCGAAGGGCGTCTGGTTCTGACCGTCAACAATCCGGATTCCGGCAGCGCCACCGACGAGATCGATGTCGATTATGATGCCGAGCCTTTGGAGATCGGCTTCAATTCGCGCTATCTCCTCGACATCGCCGACCAGCTGACGACGGGCGAAGCGCGTTTCGAGCTCGCCGATCCCGGATCGCCGACGCTCATTTGCGACAAAGAGGGCGGCGACGCGCTCTATGTGCTGATGCCGATGCGCGTGTGAGGTCATGATCGCGGCGCCTGCGGCTTGGCAGCAGGTCACGCTCGCTTCCCTGAAGCTGACGGACTTTCGCAATTACAAGGCGGTCGGGTGCGCCCTCCGGCCGGGGCTCGTCGTGCTCACGGGCCGCAACGGTTCCGGCAAGACCAACCTCCTGGAAGCGGTGTCTTTTTTGTCGCCCGGCCGCGGCCTGCGGCGGGCAAAACTCGGCTCGGTCGCCCGCACCGACGGCTCTGGGGGCTGGGCGGTTGCGGCCGATATCGCTGCCGGCGAGGACGTTAGGCGCGTCGGCACCGGGCTTCGCTCCGCGGAAGAGGCAAGCCGGGAGGTGCGCGTCGACGGGGCGACGGCGCCCTCGTCGGAAGCCCTGTCGGAGTATTGCCGGGTTTTGTGGCTGACGCCGGCGATGGACGGGCTCTTCACCGGCGCGCCAGGAGACCGAAGGCGTTTTCTCGACCGCCTGACGCTTGCGATCGATCCGGGGCACGGGGCGCGGGTGCGCGCCTTCGACCGGCTCATCTCGAGCCGCAATCGTCTGCTCGAAGACGATGCCGGACCGCGCTGGCTTTCCGCGGTGGAGGCGGAGCTCGCCGAAGCGGCGCTCGCCGTCTCGCTCGCCCGCCAGGAAACGGTGGCGCTCCTCGCCGGGCTGATCGCGTCCCATGACGAGACCTCGGCTTTTCCCTCCGCCGGGCTCGCGCTAGAGGGCGATTTCGAGGCGGCGCTGGTGGCGGGCCGCTCTGCAAGCGAGGCGGAGGAAGCCTATCGGGCCGCGCTTGCCTCCGAGAGAGGGCGCGACCGCGCCGCCAAGCGAACCCTTTCCGGGCCGCACCGCTCCGATCTCGCCGTCACCTTTGCCGCCAAGAACGCGCCGGCGGCGCTTTCTTCCACCGGCGAGCAGAAGGCGCTGCTGCTTGCCATCATCCTGGCGGAGGCGGAGCTCGTTGCCCGCGTTGCCGGAATGACGCCCATCCTCCTCCTCGACGAGGTCGCCGCCCATCTCGACGAGGGGCGGCGGGCGGCGCTTCTCGCGCGTCTCGAGGCGCTCGGCGGGCAGAGTTTTCTCACCGGCACCGACAAGGCCCTCTTTGCCGCCGTCAATGACAGCGGCCAGTTCATCGAGGTTGTCGACGGACAGCTTTTGCAGGCCTAGAGCCGCCTCCGCAGGCCGGATCAGGCAGGGCAGGTGCAGACCTTGGCGGCAGCGGCACGGCCGTGGCGCGTCAATGTCAGGATCAGGCCGATGACGACGAGAACGATGAGCGCTCCCCCGTAGAGGTTGGCAACGGCGAGAAGGTCGAGCCGTCGTACCATATATCCGGCGAGGATCGCCGGCACGCTGTTGGCCAGATAGCTCTCAATGTAGAAGGCGGCCATCAGACCCGCCCTTTCGTGTGGTGCGGCCAGAGGGACGACACTGCGCATGGCGCCCAGAAAGGCAGCGCCGAAACCGAGACCGCCGATGACCGAGCCGGCAAGCAGAAGACTTCCGAGATGCAGATCGGCTCCGATCAGGGTGACGGAGACGCCGAGGATCAGGGCGCATGCGCCGCTCACAAGCGCCGTCAAAGGCGCGGACTGGCGCAGGAGGAGGATGGCGAGGCCGCCGCTCATCGTCAGCGCCGCGACGGTGAGGCCTCCGAGCCAGGTTGAATGCGCGGCCGTGACGGTTGCGATGAGCGAGGGCATCAGCGACAGGTAGAAGCCCCCAAGCGCCCAGACCGCGACATTGATCGGGGTGACCGCGAGGAGCTCCGTCCATGCGTTTTGGGGCACGAAGATCCGTGGCCGCAGCGAGGCGAGAGCCCCAGGCCGCCGCTGCGCCGTCTCGGGTGTCCGCCACGTCAGGACGAGCTGCAGGCAGAGCGCCACCAGCAGCACGACGAAGACGAGGTGCAACGGCGCCGGGGCGATTTCGACGAGAGCTGTGGTGCCGAGCGCGCCGAAGCCCATGCCGAGCATCGGGGAGATGCTGTTGATCAGGGCACCCCGCCGGCGGTCGAGATCGATCAGAGCCGCTGCGAGCGTCGAGGTGGCAAGGCCGGTCGCCGCGCCTTGCACAAGACGCGCTGCAAGCAGCCAGCCTGGCGATGTCGCGATCAGGAACAGCGTGATCGCGGCGACTTCGAGCAGCAATGCCAGGCTGAGGACCGGCCGACGTCCGAGATAGTCGGACAAGGACCCTGCGAGGACGAGGCTCGTCAGCAGGGCGAAGGCGTAGACGCCGAAAATCAGGGTGAGCATGCCTGGCGAGAACCCCCAGGCGGCCTGGTAAAGCCGGTAGAGCGGGGTGAGGGCGCTCGATGCGGCGAGGAAAATCACCGTTGTTGCGGTATGCACCGAAAGCGCGGTCGTTACGGCCGGCGTTCCAGGCAGGGCAGATTCGTTTGACATGCGGCGACCTGTGAGACAAAAGCGAAAAATGTGCTTTTGTAATATCCGACGTTTTCACTTAAAGCAAATAATTTGCGTTAGTGGCGATCAGAATGACGCGTGAGGAAGAGCCGGTTGCGGGCGGACGGAAGGGCCCTCGCCCGGGAGGACGCAGTGCGCGCGTGCAGGCTGCGGTTCACCAGGCCGTGCGGGACATTCAGCGAGAGGCAGGCCGAGAGGAGCTGACCGTGCCGGCGATTGCCGCCCGGGCCGGGGTGACGCCATCGACGATCTATCGGCGCTGGGGAGACCTTTCGCAGCTTCTCTCCGACGTCGCCCTGGAGCGTCTGCGCCCTGACGGTGCGCCGGCGGACACAGGGTCGTTTCGCAGCGACATGGAAGCATGGCTTGCCCAATACATCGACGAGATGTCGTCAGCCTTTGGCCGCTCCGTTTTGCGGGATCTCGTCGGCGGCCAGACATCGGTCAATGCGGGTGAATGCGCCTGCGCGTTGCGCGAGCAGTTCGAGGTGATCCGGGAGAGGGCGGCGCGGCGTGGTGAGAGCCCGCCCGACAGCGAGGCGCTCATGGACCACGTGTTCGCCCCGCTTGTGTACCGCCTGCTCTTTGCCGGCGAGGATGTGAGCTTCGGCTTTGCGCAGGGTTTGCTGGAGCGACTCCGTCCCGCTGGAGAGACGCCTCACGGCCACAAGGACGGCTCTTTGCCGGGCAATTCGGCCCGTGTTTCGTAAGTCATCCTCAACATCAGGCGTGGACGCTAAAAAACATGGCCGCCGCCTTCATTGGCGTTGCCACAATCCCCATCTATAAGGGGAAATCCCATCTCTCTAGCCGATTCGAAAGCTTATGACGGACACACCCGAGACGCCACGCATTAGCCTCCCGTCAGATTACGGGGCGGGCTCCATCAAGGTCCTCAAGGGCCTCGATGCCGTGCGTAAGCGACCCGGCATGTATATCGGCGACACCGATGACGGCTCGGGCCTGCACCATATGGTCTACGAGGTCGTCGACAACGCCATCGACGAGGCGCTGGCGGGCTGGGCCTCCGAAGTGTCGGTCACGCTCAATTCCGATGGCTCCGTCACGGTGATGGACAATGGTCGCGGCATTCCGACCGATCTGCATCCCGAAGAGGGTGTTTCGGCCGCCGAAGTGATCATGACGCAGCTGCATGCCGGCGGAAAGTTCGACCAGAATTCCTATAAGGTTTCCGGCGGTCTGCACGGTGTGGGCGTCTCCGTCGTCAATGCGCTGTCCTCCTGGCTCAAGCTCAAGATCTGGCGCGACGGCAAAATCAACGAGATGCGTTTCGTGCACGGTGTCGCCGAGCAGCCGCTCGCGGTGATCGGTGAGGCGGGCGATATGACCGGCACCGAAGTCACCTTCATGCCGTCCACCGAAACCTTCACGATGACGGAGTTCGATTACGCGACGCTGGAGCGCCGGCTGCGGGAACTCGCTTTCCTGAATTCGGGCGTCAAGATCCGCCTGACCGATCGCCGCCATGCCGATGTGCGCGAAGAGATCCTGGAATACGAAGGCGGGCTCGAAGCCTTCGTGCGCTATGTCGACCGCGCCAAGAAGCCCCTGATGCCGGCGCCGATCGCCGTCTATCACGAGCGCGACGGCATCACCGTCGAGGCGGCTCTGTGGTGGAACGACAGCTACCACGAGACGGTGCTTCTCTTTACGAACAACATCCCGCAGCGCGACGGCGGCACGCATCTCGCCGGCTTCCGCGGAGCGCTGACGCGCCAGGTTTCGGCCTATGCGGAGAGCTCCGGCATCGCCAAACGCGAAAAGGTGTCTCTGACGGGCGACGATTGCCGCGAAGGACTGTCCTGCGTCCTGTCCGTCAAAGTCCCTGACCCGAAATTTTCTTCGCAGACGAAGGACAAGCTCGTTTCCTCGGAAGTGCGCCCGGTCGTGGAATCGGTCGTCAACGAGGCGCTGTCCACCTGGTTCGAGGAGCATCCGGCGGAAGCCAAGATCGTCGTCAGCAAGGTGGTCGAGGCTGCGGCCGCGCGCGAGGCGGCCCGAAAGGCGCGCGATCTCACCCGCCGCAAAGGCGCGCTCGACATTTCCTCGCTGCCCGGCAAGCTTAAGGATTGTTCGGAGCGCGATCCCGCCAAGTCCGAACTCTTCATCGTGGAGGGCGATTCGGCCGGCGGCTCGGCGCAGATGGGCCGTGACCGCGGCTATCAGGCGGTGCTGCCGCTTCGGGGCAAGATCCTCAATGTCGAGCGCGCGCGCTTCGACAAGATGCTGTCCTCCGACCAGATCGGCACCTTGATCACGGCGCTCGGCACCGGCATCGGCAAGGAAGAGTTCAATCCTGAGAAATTGCGCTACCACACGATCGTCATCATGACGGATGCCGATGTCGATGGTGCGCATATCCGCACGCTGCTTCTGACCTTCTTCTACCGACAGATGCGCGAGCTGATCGATCGCGGGCACATTTTTATCGCCCAGCCGCCGCTCTACAAAGTGACGCGCAACCGCTCCGAGCAGTATCTCAAGGACGAGCGGGCGCTCGAGGATTACCTCATCCGCGGCGGCCTGGAAGAGACGGTCCTGACGCTCGCCCATGGCGAGGAGCGGGCGAGCGAGGATCTGCGCGCCATCATCGACGAGGCGCGCGGCCTGCGCACGGCGCTCGACCGGCTGCATTCGCGCTACAATCGTTCCGTGGTGGAGCAGGCGGCGCTTGCCGGCGCTCTCGATGCGGAGCGCATGGCGGTGCCGGCGGAGGCGTTGCAGATCGCCGCGAAGACCGCGGAGCGCCTCGATCGCATGGCCGATGAGACGGAAAAGGGCTGGCAGGGCGAAGTCCGCGATGGTGGCGTGCTCCTGCAGCGCACCTTGCGCGGCGTGACCGAGGTCGTGCGTCTCGATTCGGCGCTGATCGGCTCGGCCGATGCGAAGTCGATCAATCATCATGCCCAGCCGCTGATGTCGGTCTTCGAAGAGCCGGCACGGCTGCGGCGCAAAGAGGTCGACAGCTCGGTATTCGGACCGATTCAGCTTCTGGAGGGCGTCTTCGCCGTCGGGCGCAAGGGCATCACGCTGCAGCGCTACAAAGGGCTCGGCGAGATGAACCCGGACCAGCTGTGGGAGACGACGCTCGATCCGGAAAGCCGCTCGCTCTTGCAGGTGTCGGTCAAGGACGCCGATGCGGCCGAAATGATCTTCTCGGGCCTGATGGGCGACGATGTCGAGCCGCGGCGCGAGTTCATTCAGACGAACGCGCTGCAGGTGGCGAACCTCGACGTCTGAGGCTCGGCTCAGCGATGGACGCGCCCCGGTGCTTTGCCGGGGCGAGGTGCGTCTGCCGCTCGTTTCAAAGGCCGAAGATTTCGCCGATGCGTCCGAAGAACGTCGTTTCTTCCCGCACCAGCCGGAGGCCGAGATTGGCGGGCGGGATGCCGACCGAGCAGGCGCCGGCCGACGGGTTGCGCACGAAGCTCGTCAGATAGGCCCGGTGCTCGCCTTCGGCGATGCGCACGCCGCAGCTTTCATGGCTGCTCGCAACGCCCGTTTCGTCGAGCCGGTGGCGCGTGAAACAGGTCGACGTCCATTCCCAGATATTGCCTGAGACATCCAACAGGCCGTTCTCGTTCTCACCGAAGCTGCCGATGGGACGCGGTTCGGCCTCGACCTTGCGGGCGCGCGCGGCCTCCGCGTCATAGCTTGCCAGCCAGCGTTCCGCCGGATTGTCCGTATCGGTCGTGACGCCGAGGCCATCGTCCTGAAAGCGCGAGCCGGCCGCGATCGCCCATTCCTCGTCCGTCGGCAGGCGGTAATGGTCGCCGGTCGTCTCCGACAGATACGCGGCATAGGCAATCGCATCGTCGTAGCTGACCCCGACGAGGGGGAGCGCCGCTTCTCCCACCTCGTCCAGCGCCCGGCAGGCACCCGCGGCGACGCAAGCGGAATATTCGCCGCGCGTCACCTGCCGTTTCATGATGAAGAAGGCGCGTTCCGGGGTGATCTTCGCAAGCGGGGGATCGACGGGATGGCTGCCGCGAAGAAATTCGCCGGAGGGCCTGTAAGCGACTTCCTGGCTCTCGATGCGCACGAAGACGGGATCGTCCTGGGCCTTGTCCGCGGCGATCGCGGACTCGATGAAAGCGGAACCGGAAAGGGCGAGGAGGAGCGCGCCTGAGGCCATGGCGTCGCGAAGCGTCTTATGAAGCTGCATCGTCCCCTCCTCGCATCTTGAGGGTAGGGCGGCCCGCCGGGGGGCGTGGCGGGCCGCTCCGCCGGCCTGTCGGTCGGCGGGAAGGTTCGTCGTCAGGTCGTCAGGCCTGGATCGGGCCCGGAGCGCTCACCTGGGTCATCAGGTCGTTGTCCCAGTCGCCTTCCACCTTCACATGGCCGGTGGCGCCGAGCTCCGCCGCCTCGATCAGGTTGTGGTTAACGTAGGCGTAGATGCCGGGCTGGCGGAAGGTGTAGACGGCGGCCGCCGCGCTGCCGCCGCGCACGAACCAAGTCTCCTGGTCCTTCTGCGGGGCATTGGCGAATTTGCCGTTTTCCCAGACCCAGTCGCCGTGCCCGCCGATGAGATGCGGGCGGCTGTCGCGGTTGGCGCAGGAATGGATGAAGAGCACTGTCTCACCGACCTTGGCCGTCATGGCGCCTTCGCCGGTCAGCGCACCGACCTTGCCGTTGAAGACGACATGGGTCGGAATGAGGCCGCGCATCACGTCGAGCGTGTCGGAATAGGATTCGCCGGGGCCGTCATAGGTCTTGTAGTTCCCGTCCTCGTCCCGCGGGATGTAGAGGTCGAATTCGCCGATCGTGTAGATGCGGTCGTAGTGCAGCGGCTTGCCGTCGCCGTCCTTGAGACCGTCGCGCGGCAGAACCAGAACCGCACCGCTCATGCCGGAGACGACGTGCCAGGGCACCATGCCGGTCGGCGCGCAATGGTAGATGAAGACGCCGGGGCGGAAGGCTTTGAAGCGCAGAACCGTCTGCTCGCCCGGATTGATGAGGGTGAGGCCGCCGCCGCCGAGAGCGCCCGTTGAGGCGTGGAAGTCGATGTTGTGCGGCATGGTGTTGGTTTCCGGATTGACCAGGGTCAGCTCCAGATAATCGCCCTCATGCACCACCATCGTCGGTCCTGGCATGGAGCCTTCGTAGGTCATGGCCTGGAATTCGGTGCCCTGATCGTCGACGACGACCTTCTTTTCCTGCACCGTCATCTTGAATTCGACGATCTTGGGCCCGCCCTTGGCGACCTGGTCGTGCGCCATGACATGCGGCGGCGTGACGAGCTTGCCCTTCACGCGCGGCAGATCGCCGACCGTGGTCGCGGGGGTGAGGCCATCGGAGGCCTTCTCGGTGGCACGGGCAGGAGCGCTCGCCAGAAAGGCGGCTGTGGCGGCACTGGCGGCACCCATCAATGCGGAGCGGCGGGTGATCATCGATCTCGTCCTTCTATCTCGATCTCGTTCGATGACAGGAATGAACACCCGATCGCGGAAAGCTTTTTTGCGGAAAAGCAAAGAACCGAACGTTCGCCCATTTGGGGTGGTGCGACATTCTGTCAGTAAAGACGGATAGGACGGCTGCGACATTCTGTCAAAACTGCTGCGGAGGCCGCCGATTTATTGGCCTCGTCGGCGGCGTCAGCGTGCTGCGGTGGCTCGGAAAGACGTGACAAGCAGGCTTCGGGCGCGTCGTCCTGTCCCGTGAGCTTTGCAGCAAAGGCCGCATTTGGGGCCTATGGAAAGCACCTCCTTGCAGAGGTGCTTTGTGGATGAGCGATGCGGATCGAGAAGAGGTGTGTGAGCCGGCGCCGGTGCCCGGCCTCATGTCCGGCGACCTCGCGGGGTATCGGTGGATGCGCGACAGGGTCGGTCAGTCGGGCGGTTCTGTCTTTCGGCTGCACGGCAAACCGAACGGCCCGGACGCGTTTGTGAAGCACGGCGAAGGCGGCCTTGCCGATGATCTGAGCGATGAAATGGTGAGATTGCGCTGGCTCGCCGGATACATATCGGTGCCGGCCCTCATCAGCTTCACGCGGACGTCCAACGAGGCATGGCTTGTGACGACGTCTCTCCGCGGGAAGACGGCCTATCAGGTGTTGGAGGCCGATCCCGCGACGCGCTTCGCCATTGTCGACGCGCTGGCGGCATTCTTGCGCCGGCTGCACGCGATCCCGGTGTGCGCCTGCCCCTTCACGAGCGATCACGCTTACAGCCTCGCCCGTGCGCGCGAGCGCCTCGATGCGGGCTTGGTCGATGTCGACGATTTCGACGCCGAGCGGAAAGGATGGACGGCCGAACAGGTGTGGGAGGAGATGCATCGCCTGCTGCCGCTTGCGCCGGATGCGGTCGTCACGCATGGCGACTTTTCGCTCGACAATCTCCTGATCTTCGACGGCGAGGTGACGGGGTGCATCGATGTCGGGAAGGCCGGTGTCGCGGATCGATACCAGGACCTTGCCATCATCTGGAACTGTCTTGGTGAGTTCGACCGTTCGCTTCAGGAGCGGTTTCTCCAGCAATATGGCGTCACCGACGTCGATTGGCGACGGCTGCAATTCCACCTGATGCTTGATGAGTTTTTCTAAGGGCAGGGAGAGACGGCCAGATGGGTGCGTCGTCCCTTCGCAGAGGAGGCCTCGCGTCCCCAGTTTGTGTTGGCGCAACGAGCGGCGGCGGTCGCCGGCCTAGATTTCAGACGTGTTTGAAACGTGGAGGATGAAGGCATGACCGTTTCTGCCGCCGAGAACCGGCTCGTCGATTTGCGCGAGGTCACGAAACCGATGCGCCGCGTCGCCTTCTTTGCCGCCTTCGATGAGCTTCAGACGGGTGAGGCCCTTCTCATCGTCAACGACCACGATCCGATGGGTCTGTTTCATTATCTGCAGATCGCCATCCCGGGCGACTTCACCTGGGAGTATGTCGAGCGCGGCCCGAATGAATGGCGCGTCAGGATCGGCCGGATTTCGAGCTGAGCGATGTCTGCGTTCTCTGCTGCGGCCGCCGCGGATCCCGGTCGGCGGAGCGACTGGTTTCTTGCTGCACCCTTCCGACCGTTCTTCGTCGGCGCCTCGCTTTTTGCCGCCTCGGCCGTACCCGTCTGGCTGTGGCTTTATCTGATCGAGCCCGTCGAGGTTGCCGGCATGCCGGCACTTGCATGGCACGCGCATGAGATGGTGTTCGGCTATCTGCCGGCGGTGATGGCGGGGTATCTTCTGTCGCTTGCTGGCGCCGGTGCGGGAGAGGGGGCTCTGCCCGGGCGGTCGCTCGCGCTTCTTTTCTTCCTCTGGATCGCCGGCCGCCTGCTGCCGCTCGTCGTGCCATTCGCCGTCGGAACGGCGGTCGACGTTCTCTTTCCTCTCGCTGTTGCGGGCGTGCTCTTAAAGCTGTCGCGCTTTCCGGGCGCAAAACAGTCGAAGCACGGGCTCGTCCTCTTCCCCCTTCTTGCGGCGGCCTCGCTGGCGCATCGCGTCTTCGCTTTGGGTGACGGGGCGGCCGATTATGAGATGGTGGCACTTCTCTCCCGCCTCGGCATTTCCGTCGGGGCTCTCCTCATCGGGGCCGTCGGCGGGCGTCTCGTGCCCGAGCTCACGCGTCTCGCCCTCGGAGATGAAGCGGGTGGGCGCGTGCCGGAGCCCTATCGCCGCTTCGATCTGATCGCGCTCTTGTCTCTCTCTGTCGGTCTTGTCGCCTGGGTGCTCGTGCCGTCGCATCCGCTCACATTCGTGCTGGCGGGGATGGCGGCCCTCATCAACCTTGCGCGCCTCCTGCGCTGGCGGGGCTTCCTTCTCGGTGATCTGCCGACGCTTGCCCTTCACGGCGGCTATCTTTGGCTGATCGCCGGTCTTTGCCTCGCCGCCCTCGCCGCGCCGCCTGCCTCTCTCGTGCCCGCCGATGCGGCGCTGCATGCGCTCTCTGCCGGGGCGATCGGCACGATGACGCTTGCCGTCATGGCGCGCCTTGCGGTTTCGGCCGAACCGGGGCGGTTGCTCGGGAAGGCGGTGCGGCTCGCCCTTGTTCTCGTCCATGCGGGTGCCCTTCTGCGGGTCGCGGCGCCGCTCGTCGTCGATCTCTACCGTCCGCTCCTGGCAAGCGGCGGGACGTTCTGGTCGGCCGCCTTTTTTCTCTTTTTCGTCGCCCAGATAACACCGCTCTTTGCGGGACGCGGCCGCATCCGCGGAACCTGAAAAGCCTCTCGCCTCACAGCGATTTGTCCAAGGCTCGCTGCCGGCGACCTGACAAGCGCCGTCTGCCTCCTAGTTTCGGTTGCGAGACTTGACCGTGAGGGAGGTTCGTATGCATCTCGACAGGAGATCACTTTTTCTCACCCTGGCCGCCGGGACAGCCGGTGCAGCCGCCTTGACGCGCGGCATCGGCAGAGCCGACGCGCAGAGCGCATCTGAAGGAAAGCAAGAGATGGCCGGAATGTCGGCGGCGCCGGACGAGCAGCTTCCGAGCGCCTATCGCTATCAGCTCGGCGATTTTCTCGTCACGCAGCTTTCCGACGGTATGGCGGAGCGCCCGCTTCAGGACGGTTTCGTCGTCAATGCCGGGCTTCAGGACGTGAAGGCGGCGTTGCGCGAGGCGTTTCTGCCGGAGGACAAGCTCTTCATTCCGTTCACGCCGCTCACATTGCGCAAGGATGAGGATCTCATCCTCTTCGATACCGGCTTCGGCGAGAAAGGCCCGCCCACGGCCGGCCAGCTGAAACGCGGCATGGCGGCGGCGGGCATGGCGCCGGAAGACGTCACCAAGGTGGTGATCAGCCATTTCCACGGCGATCACATCATGGGGCTCACCACCAAGGACGGCGCGCCGGTCTATCCGAACGCCGAAGTCTTCGTGCCGGAGCCGGAATATGCCTATTGGATGAGCGACGACAACAAGGCCAATGCGCCGGAAGGGCGGCGCGGGAATTTCGATCTCGCGCAGCAGATTTTCGGCACGCTCGATGATCGCCTGACGCAGTTTTCCTGGGACGAGGAGTTTTTGCCCGGCATCACCGCGATCGACGCGCATGGCCATACGCCGGGACACACGGTCTTCGCGATCGCATCGGGCGACGAGAAGATGATGTTCCTGTCCGATACGACCAACCATCCGGCGCTTTTCGTCACGCATCCGGACTGGTCGGCGGTGTTCGATCAGGATGCCGATGCGGCACGCGAGACGCGCCACCGCATTCTCGACATGGTGGCCGAGGAGCGCATGCGCATCGCTTCCTATCACTTCCCGTTCCCGGCGACCGGCCATATCGGCAAGGATGGCGACGGCTATCGCTATGTGCCGGCGCAATGGATGCCGGTCTTGAAGGGCGTCAGCTGACGCGGCCCTTGAGCGGCGCAGGGGAGGCCCAGCGCGCTTGCGCCAAAATCTCCCGCCTTGCGCGGGAGATTTCTCCTGAGCCGGCGGGTGGCCACTAAAACCCGAGAAAACCCGCCATTTCGTTGATCAAAACGCGCTGGAAAGCCTGGGCGCGGGGTGAAGGCTGCTGGCCCGCGATGCGCTCCTCCAGCGGATCCGGCGCATGGATCTGCGAGCGCGACAGCGTCTCGATGACCTGATGCCCGCAGAAGGGCACATGCAGCTCAGAATAGCCGCCTTCATGGACGACGACGAGGCGGCTGCCGCAGAGTTCGAGCGCCCTTTCCATCAGAATCCGTGTCATCTGGCGGAAGGTCGAGGCCGAGGTCAGCATGCGCCCGAGCGGATCGACGCCGGAGGAATCAAAGCCGCAGGCGACGATGATCGCGTCCGGCCGAAACCGCGTGAGGGCCGGGCTCACGATCTTCTCGAAGGCGTAGAGATAGGCGTCGTGGCCGCCGCCCGGCAGGAGCGGGACGTTGATGTTATAGCCTTCGCCAGCCCCTTCGCCGCGGGCTTCGCTCCGCCCCGAGCCGGGCGGGTAATTGTTTTCCTGGTGGAGCGAGATCGTCAGAACGTCGCTGCGGCCGTAGAAGATCGCCTCGGTGCCGTTGCCGTGATGCACGTCCCAATCGACGACGGCGATGCGCTCCGCCCGCCGCTCGGCGAAGGCCGTCTCGATGGCGATGGCGATATTGGCGAGGAGACAGAAGCCCATCGGCCGATCCGGCAGGCAATGATGTCCCGGCGGGCGCGACAGCGCATAGGCGTTGACCATTTCCTCGCCGAGGACGGCGCGAAGCGCTTCCGTCGCAAGGCCTGCCGAGAGAGCGGCGATCTCGTAACCGCCCGGTCCGAACGGGGTGCGTTGACCGAGCTCGCCGCCGCCCGCGTCGGAGAGCTGTTTGAATTCGCGAAGGTAATGTTCCGGATGGACCCGGCGCAGCATCTCGTCCGTCGCCGGTGCGGCAGAGCGCTGATCGAGCTCGGCGATCAGGCCGGTGCGCTCCAACAGGTTCTTGAGTCGCCGTTTGCTCTCCGGGCTTTCCGGTAGCCCGTTCATGGGCTGAACCAGCCCGCCGGCCGGCACCATGAAGGCGTAATTGCCGCCACCGTGCCAGAAACAGGCCTCGTCGCTGAAGAAGCCGGTATGTCTCAGTCCATCGCTCATCCGATATGGCTAGACTGCCCGTTCTTGTCTCACAAGCAAAGAGAAGGCGAGCCGGGCATTTCGCCGGGGCTCACCTTGTCACCATTCGCCGCGTCTTTCTTTCTTCAGCGCGCCGCGGGCCTTCTTCGTCTGCAAGCGCCGCTCTTTGGAGGCGCGGGTCGGTCGCGTCGGGCGGCGCTTCTTGGGTGCCGTCAGAGCCTGGCGGATGAGCATGACGAGGCGCTTTTCGGCATCCTCTCGGTTCTGCTCCTGGCTGCGGAAGCGTTCCGCGCGGATGACGAGGACGCCATCCTTGTTCAGGCGGCGGCCGGCAAGGCCGGTGACGCGCTGCTTCACGTCCGGCGGGAGGCTTTCCGAAGCGGCGAGCGCAAAGCGCAGCTCCACCGCGCTCGCCACCTTGTTGACGTTCTGCCCGCCGGGGCCGGACGCCTGGACGAAGCGCTCTTCGATTTCGTCTTCGGCAAGCGCGATGTTGGTGGAGATGCGGATCATGCTCGAAGATCGCGGCCGATTTCGTTTTTCTCTGTCATCAGACTGCTTTCGTGAATGCCCGAAGAGGGGCGGCTCCTTCAAGGACGTTCATGGCCGATTGTCTCGCAGAGCGTCGATCAGAGCCCGCAATGCCGGCGGGGTCTGTCGGCGGCTCGAATGGTAGAGTCGGCATCCCGGGAAGACGGGACAGTAATCGGCGAGAACCTGGACGAGGCGGCCGGCAGCAACATCCTCTGCGACTTCATGCTCGAGGATGTAGCCAAGCCCCGCGCCAGCGCGGACGGCCGCCGCCACGAGAGGTCCGTCGTTGGTGATCAGCTGGCCGGTCGGACGAACATTGATGTCGCGTTCGCCGACCGCGAACTCCCACGGGAGAAGTCCGCCACTCGTTCGCAGGCGATAGTTGATGCAGACGTGCCGGCGAAGATCGTCCGGGGTTTCGGGCTTCGGGTGGCGGTTGAAATAATCCGGTGTTCCGACGACGACCGTGCGCAGGTCCGGACCGACCTTCACGGCGATCATGTCCTTTGCGACGGTTTCGCCGAAGCGAATCCCGGCATCGAAGCCGGCCTCGACGATATCGGTCAGACCGTCATTGACGTCGATCTCGACGTTGACGTCCGGGTTCGCGAGCAGGAAGGCCGGAAGCTTCGGCTGGAGGATCGTTTCGGCCGCATAGGAGAAGGTGGTCAACCGCACCGTGCCGGATGGTGTCTCCCGCCAGGCGGCAAGGCTCGCCAGTCCACCCTCGATTTCGGCAAGAGCCGGCGTCAAAGAGCGGAGCAGCCGCTCGCCCGCCTCTGTCGGCGACACGCTGCGCGTGGTGCGCGCGAGGAGGCGCACGCCCAGACGCTCTTCAAGCCCGCGCATGGCGTGACTGAGAGCCGACGCCGACATGCCGAGCCGGGCGGCGGCGCGCGTGAAGCTGCGCTCGCGCGCAATCGCCTCGAACGCGAGCAGATCGTTGAGTTCAGTCCGCTGCATTCATGCACGATGCTCACAAGCTCATGCGAGCCGCAACCGCTAATCACGACGGACGGCGCAATCTATCTACCGGATCGAACCCAATTCGCATGGAGGCGATCGATGACCCTGACCCATTACCGCACACTTGGCCGCTCGGGACTTCTCGTCAGCCCATTGGCGCTTGGCACAATGACGTTCGGCGCCGAGAGATGGGGGTCGGGACGGGAACAATCGCGCGCCGTGTTCGACGCCTATGTCGAGGCCGGAGGCAATTTCATCGACACGGCTGATATCTACTCAGGCGGACGCAGCGAGGAGATGGTCGGTGCCTTCGTGCGCGAGAAGGGGATCCGTGACCGCATCGCGATTGCGACCAAGGCCGGGTTTGCCCGCAGCCAGGATGGCAACCCGCACAGCGGTGGCAACGGCGCAAAAGCCATGCGCGCCGGCCTTGAAGGGTCGCTCCGCCGTCTCGGCACCGACTATGTCGACATGTACTGGGTGCACGTGTGGGATCGCGTTACGCCTGCGGAAGAGGTTCTCCAGACGCTGACCGATGCCGTCAGAGCCGGCAAGATCCTGCATTACGGCTTCTCCAATGCGCCCGGCTGGTATGTCGCCAAGATTGCGACGCTGGCTCAGGCCCACGGTCTGCCGGTTCCGATCGGGCTTCAATACCAGTACTCTCTCCTCGAGCGCGGCATCGAGCTCGACATTCTGCCTGCCGGTCGCGAGTTCGATCTGGGCGTGGTGCCTTGGAGCCCGCTCGGGGGCGGCCTGCTGACGGGCAAGTACGGCCGCGAGATGTTGAGCGAGGCCAGCCGGTCTGCGAGCCTTCCCGACAAGAGCGTGTCGGGTGAAGATGAGGCGCGCGAGGGCAACGAGCGACTTAAGGGCGACAACCCGTTCGGCGGCATGCTGTTCACGGAACGCAACTTCGATATCGTGGACGCGCTCCGGGCTGTCGCCGGCGAGATCGGCCGCTCGATGGCCGAAGTCGCCCTGGCCTGGGTCGCGACGCGTCCGGGGGTCTCGTCCGTGCTGATCGGTGCGAGCCGCGCCGCGCAGATCGCCCAGAACATCGGCTCGCTTGATGTCACGTTGACGGAGGATCAGGAGCGGCGCCTCGACCAGGTGAGCGCGCTGCCTTTGCTCAATCCCTACTTCATCTTCCAGCTTCCGCCTGCGATGCGCTTCGGCGTCACGTCCGCGCGTGGGTGGCGGTAGATGCCGGCCAACTTTGCACATCGGAGCCAACGGCAGCTTGCTCCAGCAAGCTCCGACCCGCCGGGGAGGGAGGACTGGCAATGCGTTCTTCGACTTCGTTTTCCGCAAGTGCGGTGTTGGCCCGGAACCCGGCGTTCAGGCGTGGTCTTCCAGGAAGGCGTCGAAGGCTCTGAGGGCCGCACCTCCATAGACCACCGAGGGGCCGCCGCCCATATGGATGGCGGTGCCGATCGCCTCGGCCACCTCCGCGCGCGTGGCGCCGCAATCGGCCACGGCTTTGGCGTGGTAGGCGATGCAGCCATCGCAGCGCACCGAGACGGCGATTGCGAGCGAAATGAGCTCTTTGACCTTCGGCGACAGGGCGGCCTCCTCGGAGGCGGCTTCGCCGAGCGCGCCGAAGGCCTGCATCAGGTCAGGGATGGCGCCTTGCAGAAGCTCGATGCCGTCGGTGACCTCCTGCAGGGTTTCCGGGAAGTTCTCGCTCATGGGCCTGCTCCTCTGTGCTGGGGCCGTGGCGCGGGGCCTTGGCAAGACCATGCTATCGCGGCTTTCGAGGGCAGGGCGTGACACGTATTGACGCGCTTGCGTCTCTCCCGAGACGGGACTGCCTCACGCGGCGGACAGAAGGCACAGCCGGCAGCGATAGCCCTCGCGTTCGTGATAGGGCGCTTCGATGAGCTCGTTGATGCGCAGATGTCCGTCCGCCTCGAAGCGGGTGAGCGCATCGGGATAGGCCTGCGCCTCCCAGACATTTTCGTGCACGGTGATGACGAGAGGCGCGTCCTTCTTCACCACGCGGGCAAGATCGGCGATCGCATCGGGGCCGACATGGCCGGAGGTGAACACGCCGACGCTGATCGCCGCGTCATAGCTGCCGTCGGCAATGTTCAAAGGCTCGGTCAGATCGGCCACGTCGAGATTGCGGTAGACGTTCTTCTCCGCCGCCACATCCAGCATGCCCGGCGACAGATCGATGCCATCGACGGCGCCCAGCCCATGGCGGGAGAGTTCTTCGCCGACGAGGCCCGTGCCGCAGCCGGCATCGAGTACGCGCGCCGTGGCGTCGACGAGGTCGGCAAGGGCCGCGGCCGCAAGCTTCGGCGCGACGTAGCCCATCCCGCGCAATGTGTCGGTGTCGTAGTCCCTGGCCCATGCGGCATAGACATTGCGCGTTTCGTCGCGGTCCCCGGCGAGCGCATAGACGCGTTTCAGGATCGGATTGTCGCTCATGGCTTTGTGCCTCCCTGCTTCGCTTGAGCAAGAACTAGGCAGATGTGGGCGCGATGGCAAATTGGGGGCCGGAGAGTGGGGCACGTGGCGGCCGGCGATCGAGAGGCGTCTTTGCGGGCGCTGGATGGTTCGACGGCGGTGGTTCGACGGCGGTGGCTGCCTTCCGCGGCGAGGCGGCGGCGGCTCGGCGGTGGTCCGCCTCGGGAGGCCTCTTGGCCGGCGAGGCTCACTGACGGGGCAATGCCGCTTTCAAGGGGCGGGCAGACGATCCTCACGCCTTTGACGAGGCCCGGCCTGAGGGGCGGATAGATGCGTCTCACGCTCCCGGTCCTCATAAACGCGCAGAAGGCGTCGACACGCCGTTGCAGGCCCGCCTTTGATCGGTTACATGGGCGTGAGCTGCACCCGTAGCTCAGCTGGATAGAGCGCTGCCCTCCGAAGGCAGAGGTCACAGGTTCGAATCCTGTCGGGTGCGCCAAATTTTCCTTAAATTGCAAGCGCTGGCGAGGGCGCCTTTCCGACGGCGGGATCTCAGGTCCGCCAGGCGGGAAATCGGCATGCTTCGTTCCAAATCGCCCACCACACCCGGAGATTCGTCGTGCGCGTGGTCACCGTCAGCATAGCGCGCCCCGAACAGGCGTCGGAGACGGCGGTGGCTGCCTTCCGCGGCGAGGCACAGGGCGAGGTCCTGACCTTCGCCGCCAAAGATCTGATGCAAGAGATCCTGCCGCCGCACCGGTGGCCGATCCTCCAGGCCATGGCCGGCGCCGGACCGGTGACCGCCGAGCATCTGGCGGCGATCCTTCGGCGCGAGGCCGCCCAGCTGCGCAACGATCCTGCCGTCCTCGCGACGGCCGGTGTGGTGAGCGCGGAGGGTGACCGGTTTGTCTTCCCGTACGACGCGGTGACCGTGGACCTCCGTGCCACCCACGACCTGGGGAGCGTCCCTTTCCCCGTCTTCCTCACGCCGGATCCAGACGGCGGCTTTGTCGCCCGGGCGCGCGACGTGGCCGGCGCGATCACCCAGGGTGAGACCGTCGACGAGACGCTGAGCGAGATGGCCGATGCGCTTGCGGTCGCGCTGGAGGGGCATATCCTCGACGGGCACACCATTCCAACGCCTTCCGCGGCCAAGCCCGATGAGTATCTGGTGCGCCCTGCCTTCAGCGACGATCCGCCGGCCAGCGAACACTCGTCCCTTGGCAGCTGAGCCAGAACCCGCGAGTGTTGCTGGCGGATTCGGTCGGAACCCTTACGACGGCGATACGAGGTGGCCATGGAGAGATACACCTGCGTCTGGGATGCAATCTGCGATACGCCAGAAGAGGCGCGGGAGATGCGCTCGCGATCCCGCCTTCTGATGCACCTCGACCAGCTGCTCAACCGCCTCTCCGACGCCAGTGCGCGGCAGCTTATGGGGATCTCGACCGAGCGTCTGGACGCGCTTCGTCGTGGCAAGATCGACCTGTTCTCGCTGGAAGAGCTGATGGGCCTGGCGAGGCGGATCGGCATCTCGGTCATCGAGATCGACGGCGAGCCTGCCACGATCCAGCATCACCCCGAAATCGGCATGCACCGCGGCGAGTTCATCGCGCTCGCCGGAGGTGCCGACTTCTACGCTGCCGATCGCGCCGACCTCGAGCGGGAGGGGCGGTTGTCGCTCAAGACATATCGGGAAGCCCGCGTCGAGGAAGGGCCTGGCGGCCGCCCGTAACCGCTGCAGCGCGACCGGGTCTCACCGGGTTTTGCCCGGTCTCACGGGGGGGCAAGTCTCAGAACGAACTCCGTCACCCGCATGCAATCTGCGCCGGTGCGAAGCGGCCGGCGATCTCGGTCACGCGGGCGCCGTAAAGCCGGGCCGTCTCCAAATCGCCTTTCGACATCTCCTCCGGCGGCGCGTCCGCGTCCGACTGCGCCATCGGCGCGATGTACGCGCCCATGCGGTTCGGATCGTCGCGCTGCGAGGCTCTCACGTTCGCCGGCTTGACGGCGAGGCTGACCCACAGGCCACCGTGCTGACCCGCAAGCAGAAGGAAATATTGCAGCGTGTTGAGCTTGTCGCCGTTGAGGCTTGCGCTGTTGGTAAAGCCGCCGAAGAGCTTGTCCTTCCATCTCCCCTCGAACCATGGTTTCGAGGAAGCGTCCGCGAATTTTTTGAACTGCCAGCTTGGGCCGCCCATGTAGGTCGGCGACCCGAAGATGATGGCGTCGGCCGCCGCCAGTGTTTCCCATCCGTCTTCCGGGATGTTGCCGTCGGCATCAATCGCGATCAGCGATGCCGACGCACCTTCCGCGACAGCCTCCGCCAGACGCTTCGTGTGGCCGTATCCCGAATGGTAGACGACGGCGATTTTGGCATCGGATGGCTTCATGTCTGTCTCCTTGGCGGTGCTTGCCATCTGACATATTGTGCATCCTCAAAACGATAAACTGCGTTGCGACGAACACATTGTTCTTCCAGTGCAATACAATCTGAATGCGCTGACATGCCGAGCCTTGATTCCATCCGCATTTTCATCCGCGTCGCCGAAATGGGGAGCTTCACGCGCGCGGCTGATAGCCTCGGCATCCAGAAGGGACGCGCCTCCACAGCGGTTCGGAAGCTTGAAGAGGCGCTTGGCGTCAGGCTTCTCCACCGGACGACACGTAGCGTTCAACTGACTGAGGATGGACGCGCCTTCCATGCGCGAGCGCGCGACGTCCTTGCTGATGTCGACGACCTGCGAACGATGTTTGCAGAGGATCGCGTGGCGCTGCGAGGGCGTCTGCGGGTCGACCTTCCTACCGAGATCGCGCGCACGACGGTTATGCCGGCTTTGCCGGCATTCATCGCCACCCATCCCGAACTGGAGCTCGAAATTTCGAGCACGGACCGACAGGTGAATCTGGTCCAAGAAGGGTTCGATTGCGTCCTGCGGATCGGGCCGATCGGGGATGAAACGCTGATTGCCCGGTCATTGGGTCGGTTGCGCATGGTGAATGCGGCAAGCCCCGCATATCTGGAGCGCCATGGCGTGCCGCGGACGCTGGAGGATTTGCGGCTTCAAGAACACCGGATGGTCCACTACAGCAGGACGCTCGGCGGAAAACCCTATGGATGGGAATATCCGATAATCGGCACGGACGACTACGCGACGCTCGCGCTGCCTGGCGGAGTGCACGTCAACAGCGTTCAGACATACGAGGCTGCGGGTCTTGCCGGGCTCGGGCTGATCCAGGCGGCCCTCTATGGGATACGGCAGCACCTCGAAAGCGGAGCACTGGTGGAAATCCTGCCCGATTTGCGTCCCGAGCCGCTCAAAGTGTCGCTGGTTGTGGCCCATCGCCATAACCTGTCGCGCCGCGTCCGAGCGTTCATGGGATGGATCGAAGAGGTGCTCACGCCGTACCTGGCATGAGCCTCCTGGGGCGAACGGCCGAGCCACTTGGTGGCGTGGCGGAAGCTCCGCTCTCCTGTCACCATCAAAGGCTAACGGCAGGCACATGTCATTGTGGCGGCGTCTGCCCGCCAACGGAGCGGTTTTCTGGTCACAATATTTGCTGCTGGCGCATGGCATCGTGCTCAAATTTGCTGCCGATGCGCTCGCCATCATCGGGCGC
Source organism: Afifella sp. H1R (assembly GCF_021462425.1). Classification (NCBI taxonomy): domain Bacteria; kingdom Pseudomonadati; phylum Pseudomonadota; class Alphaproteobacteria; order Hyphomicrobiales; family Afifellaceae; genus Afifella; species Afifella sp. H1R. The sequence continues at coordinate 2,355,238 of NZ_JAKEDY010000001.1, read as the reverse complement.
CGCTCGCCATCATGGTGGCCCGCTCACATGGTCTGCCAGCACATGTCGTGCAGACGCTCCTTTGCGGTTTCTCCATGTCCAACGGGCAATTTCGGGAAACCCATGGAGGACCAGATTATGGGAGAGCCGGCCAGCAGCGATTGACGCAAGCGCTGCCGCGGGGTCGTCGCAAGAGGCCGGGATCGGCGTGGTCTGGGCCGAGCATCTGGTCAAGCGCAGGGCATTCGCAGAATTCGCCGGCCGAGATCGAAACGGCGGAGAGGCGGCGGAGAAGTGGCTCAGGCACGACCTTTCCGGCTCGCATCGGCCCGGCACAGCTATGTGGCGGCCGAAAGGTTCATCCGCTGCGACAAGGCTTCGGCGCTTTCCTTTCGCTCGGAGTAGCGATCCGTCAGGTATGGCGAGGCGTCGCGTGTCAGCAGCGTGAACTTGACCAGTTCCTCCATCACATCGACGACGCGGGCATAGAAGGGTGACGGTTTCATCCGGCCGGCTTCGTCGAACTCCTGCCAGGCTTTGGCGACCGATGACTGGTTGGGGATCGTGATCATCCGCATCCAGCGGCCAAGAATGCGCATCTGGTTGAGGGCATTGAAGCTCTGTGAGCCGCCCGAGACCTGCATCACCGCGAGCGTGCGCCCCTGCGTCGGACGGATCGAGCCCACGGAGAGGGGAACCCAGTCGATCTGCGCCTTCAGGACGGCGCTCATCGCGCCATGCCGCTCGGGACTGGTCCAGACCTGCCCCTCGGACCAAAGCGAGAGTTCGCGCAGTTCCTGCACCTTGGGATGGTCGACGTCATCGCCATCGGGCAGGGGCAGGCCGTGCGGATCGAAGATGCGTGTTTCCGCGCCAAAACGCTTCAGCAGGCGTTCGGCCTCGAAGGTCAGAAAACGGCTGTAGGAGCGTTCGCGCAGCGAGCCGTAAAGCAGCAGGATCCGCGGTGGATGGGTTGCAGGTTTGGCCGTGTGCAGCCGGTCAAGGCTGGGAAAATCCACGCAGCTCTCATCGAGATTGGGAAGCTCATTCGGCATCGATGGTGTGCCTCGGTTTGTTTGAATGTTCTGTCGCCGCGCTCATGCCAGGCTGTCGGCGAGGATCGAAGGCGGCAAGCGGGAGGCGGCCGAAGACGCGATCAGCACGTGCATCACGCATGCGGTGTCGCCTTTGTGGGGCTGCTGCATGTGGACAGCGCGGCGATTGTGGGATCGCACACCTCCGGATTTCCCTGGCAGCAATCGCGCATGAGGAATTCGACAAGGCCGGAAAGCGTCGTCAGCGCGGCGCTGTAGATAATCGAGCGTCCCTTGCGCCGGGATGTGACGAGGCCCGCCTGTTCGAGGTGGCTGAGATGGAAGGATATGCGAGACGACGAGGCCCCGCCCATCGCTTCGCCGATCGCCCCGGCGGCCATGCCTGTAGGGCCTGCCGCAACCAGCAGCCGGACGATGCGAAGCCGCGTTTCCTGCGACAGCGCCGCAAAGGCGGTCAGAGCTTCTTCCTCGTGCATCATTATCTCAATAACTCAAGAAACGTTGAGATAATAGATAGGGCGCCGTTGCGCAGAACGCCAGCACAAATCGTGCGTCTATCGGTGGAGGCCAGACCGGCGGGTCTGACGCCACGAAGGAGCGGTGGGGGAGGATCGCGGGGACGCTGCCCTCGTCTTCCGCCGGTGTGGCGCGCCATGACCGCTTCGTGCCATGCCCCGGCCGGCTGCTGATCCGGCATCAGAAAGACGTCTGATCGTGCCTATCTGAGTGAGGCGGCGCGATGATGTTGTCCGTGACGAGACGGCCTCGCCAGGGTGTTTCAGAGGCTGCTAGTCGAGGTGTGCCACGACATGTTTTTCCATGACGGCTTTGTTGAGTGTCACCCCGAAGCCCGGGCCTTCCGGCACCGGAAGCACGCCATTGCGGGCGCAGGTCTCGAAGGGTTCGTTCGCGACCTCGACGTAGCCGGGAATGGTCGACCAGTAGGGGAAATGCTCCTGGATGTAGAAATTCCGGATGCATGCGCTGAGATGCGCGCCGACGCTCGCCCCGAGCGAGCTTGCGCAGACATGCGGCTGGACCTTCAGACCGTAGGCCTCGCCGAGGGCGGCGACCTTGAAGGCTTCGGCGAAGCCGCCGACATTGCCGATATCGGGCTGCAGGATGCCGACGGAACGCGTCTCGAGCAGGTCGCGGAAGCCGTTGATCAGGTGGTGCCGCTCGCCGGTGGCGATCGGGATTTGGATATGCGGGGCGATCTGGCGCATCGCGCCGAGGTCGCCCGGATCGATGATCTCTTCCACGAAGGAGATGTCGTATTCCTCGATCCCCTTGCAGAACAGGATCGTATCCGAGTGGGAAAGCCCGCCCGCCAGATCGAGCATCAGCAAGACATCGGGCCCGATGGCCGCGCGCATGTCCCGCACGAAGGCGATGGCGTCCTTGACCACGGTGCGGTCGTCCGCGAAGCGATTGTCGGGGTGGCGCAGAGTGCCGTTCGGCCGGATGCGGGCCAGCGGATACATCTTCAGGCCGCGATGCCCATCGCGAACGGCCGCTTCGGCCTTCGAGATGACTTCGGCACGGGATTTCGCCCCGAAATACCAGCCGTTGGCGTAGTAATCGAGGTTGTCCCGCAGGCGACCGCCGAACACATCATAGACCGGCAGGTTGAGCGAGCGCGCCTTGATATCCCAGAGAGCGGTTTCGATTGCGCTGAGCGCGGAGGCGGCGATCCCGCCGGGATTGCGCAGCCAGAATGCCTGGTCGATCATCTCGGCCACGATCGCGTTGATGCGCCTTGCATCGCGCGACACGACAAACCGCTCGCAGAGGTCGCGGATCATCCCTGCCGCTCCGCTGCCTCCGCAACCGAAGGAGGGCGCCGCTTCGCCCAATCCCGTGATCCCGGCGTCGGTCTGAAGCTCGACGATGACCGGCGTAAGCCCTTGGCCTTTGACATGGTAGACGGTTGCAGAGGTAATTTTCACGAGGGTTCCTGCTGTTCGACTGTGGCGGCAGAGCCGACTTTCGCGCGATCTTCGGCAAGGCTAAAAACCCTGTCAAACGCGTGAAAAATAAAAACAAGGCGGCGCCGGCGATGGTGACGTTGCGCGACGATCAGATGGGCAAACCGACAATGGACGAATTTCTGGCTTCTGCGCGGCAGTTGCTCGACCAGTACCAGCGCCAGCCGCATCAGACCCCGGAGACGATCACGAGGCTTCCCGGCTACCACGAGATGCTGGAGGCGGCGGTGGAATGCGGGCTCAGCGGACCCGACGTCGAGCTCGACAGCGAGTTCTCCTGCCGATCGCCGGAATGGATTGCCGGCGCCTCCGCGGAGGAGCGCCGCAAGTGGATGCATTCCGTGGTGCGGGCGGAGCGGTGGAACAGCGAATATCCGATGGCCGTTCTGGAGGCCCTCGAGGGCGGCCAGCTCGCGGCTCTGGTGCGGGGCATGGCCGTGGACGCTCCGGCGAAGTAGCCGCTTCACGCCTGGATACTCTCGCAGCCGCAACGCTTTGCTGGCTCGGAGCGGCACATTCCAAGGCCCGTCGTTCCTGTCTTCGGCGGGATCGGCCGGGATGCCTTCGGCGTGTTGAAGACCTTCAGGAATTGGCGTCTCGCGCTGGAGAGTTGCCCTCAATCCGCACGATCCGGCCAGGCTTGCGGCGCGCCGGCCCACGGGTTACGCCGCCGGAAAAGGAGGCTGTCGTGACGTTTTCCGTGTGGCACTTGATCGTGATCGCGATCGCATTTTTCTCGCTGTTCGGCGCCTACCAGGCTGCGGCGGCGCGGAAGCCCTGGCTTTACGCGGCGTGTGTTCTCTTCTGGCCGTTCGGGTGCGTTTACGGCATTTACCGCTGCTTCAGGCCGTTGCCGGCGCCCGCGCGTTAAGTGATGCCGCTTCGACAGGTGGTGCGCCGGAGAGGGACATCTGCATCGGGGAGGCACTCTGCGCCACGCCTGAAGAGGCGCGGGAGATGCATTCGCGCTCGCATTTGAGGATGCATCTCGATCGGCTGCTCGACGGGCTTTTCGAGGCCCGTGCGATCGAGCGCGGCGACCTCGGTCACGCAGGCCGGTTGTCGCTCAAATGCGAGCCAGGGGCCAGAGCCGGGAAGGAGCTGAGCGGTCCCTGCTCCCCCTGCCTCTCGGGCTCCGACGCCCTCCAGCAACAGCTTCACCAAGGATGTGCGGCGGACGCTCTGTTTCGCGCGCTCGGGGGGGGGGCGCTCGGCGGTCGCGTGCGTCAGATTTTGCCTGCTCTCTGAGGCGCAAACTCCGGATTTCGGCGCCGGTCCTTGTCAGTTCAATTTGTACGACATGACTGCACTTAGATTTAAAATAAAAATGTAGTATTATATAGTATTTGCATCTTTTCCTAGAAATAAGATTATTTTCTATATTTTATTCTTATAAACTACAGATCATCGCCATGTAAATTCATATAGCTGGCTAAAATTTGCGGTTTAACCAAAAATGTTCTACCTGTAGCTGCATATCGGGCGATAATGCGGCCATTAATCCTCTCGCAATATTTGTTGTCTAGCGGAGAGGGTGACGTGCGGCAATTTGCTCGCCTCCCACCAGACAAGGAAGACGACCGCGATGGCAATTATCAACGGCACAATCGGCAACGACACTCTCCAGGGAACGCTGCTCGCCGACACCATCTTTGGAGATACAGGTGCCGATTCCATCTCGGCGCTCGATAGCAGCGACGATATCCGGGTAGTTGCCGATGCCGTTGGTGGTGGCGACACCATCGATGGTGGCGACGGCACGGACACTGCGCGGCTTGATGCGACCGGCATCGCCGCAGCCGTGGATTTCACGTGGGTCGATGGGGGCACCAGCCTCATGACGTCCGGCGCCGACACGCTGGCGAGCCTCACCAATGTCGAGCGCTTCGACATCTCAACGTCTGGCGATTTCGATGATTCGATCGCAACCGGCGACCAGGCCGATACGATTTCGACCGGCGAAGGCGCCGATTCGATCGATGCCGGAGATGGCGGTGATCGTATCACTGTCATTGCCGATGTCAGCGGCGGTGACAGCATCGACGGCGGTGCCGGCACGGATACGCTGACGCTCAACGCGAGTGCCCTTGCGACCGACGTCGACTTCGTCTGGGGCGATACCGTTTCCAGCGTCATGACGTCTGGGGCCGATACTCTTGCGACGGTCGACAACGTGGAGACCTTCAACATCAGCACCGGAAGCGGCGCGGATTCCATCATCACTGGCGACGGAGGCGATACGATCGTCAGCGGTGACGGCAACGATACCGTTGCCTCTGGTGCCGGGGGCGACACGATTTCGGCCGGCGAAGGCGCCGATTCGATCGATGCCGGTGCGGGCTTCGATACCATCACCGTCCTGGCGGGCGACGGTGACAACATCGACGGCGGCGCTGAAACCGATCGGCTTTATCTGGACGCCAGCAACCAGGCCGGCCCGGTCATCTTCACCGGCAACAGTTCTGACGGCGGCGTTATGACCGATTCTGCCGGGACGACGACACTTTCCACCGCTGCAAACATCGAACAGTTTTATGTGACGGGTACGTCAGCGGCCGATACGCTGAGCGGCAGTGTCGACAATGACACGCTGTTCGGCGGCGATGGTGCGGACAGCATCCTCGGCGGTGGCGGGAATGATTCCCTCAACGCCGGCAATGGCAGCGACATCGTCGACGGCGGTGACGGCAACGACAGCATCTATGTGGTCGCCGATGCCGGAGAGACCGATACGGTCGACGGCGGCGCGGGTACCGATACGCTTTATATCGATGCGAGCAGCAATTTGGGGCCGGTCATCTTCACGGGTGACGATTCCCTGAGCGGTGTGATGACGGATTCCACCGGCACCAGCACGCTGGTGGGAGCCGACAGCATCGAATCCTTCAGGGTCGTCGGCTCCGACGACGCGGATACGATCAACTCCGGCGGCGGTGATGACACGCTGGTCGGCGGCTTGGGTGCGGATTCCATTCTCGGTGGCGGTGGCGCCGATTCGATCGATGGCGGTACCGGCGACGATTCCCTCGTCGGCGATGCGGGCGTTGACCGGATCTTGACCGGAACGGGCACCGATACCGTCGATGGCGGCGCTGACAATGATTACATCACCGTGCTTGCCGGTGGTGGCGACAGCATCAATGGTGGTGACGGCGACGACACCGTTTACATCAGCGCGGAAGGCGGCACCGGCGTCGGGCTCGAAATGAGCGTCGATGGGTCCAACGTGGCCACCGTGACCGACGGGACGAATACGCTCGCGACGTTCGAGAACGTCGAAGCGTTCAATGTCACCGGCAGCACCACGGCGGCCGATACGCTCACGGGCGGCGCCGGCAACGACACTCTCGACGGCAATGGCGGCAACGACACGCTCGATGGCGCCGCCGGCAACGATTTCCTCTTCGGTGACACAGGCGACGATTCGCTCATCGGCGGGGCCGGGAACGACAACCTCTACGGCGATGTGGGCGTGGATACGCTCGAAGGTGGTGACGGCAACGATTACCTCAGCGGCGGCGACGGTGCCGACAGCCTGAGCGGCGATGCCGGCAACGACACGATCTACGGCGGCAATGACGACGACTTTATCCTCGGCGGGGTCGGGGCGGACTATCTCACCGGCGATGTCGGAAACGACACGATCTCCGGTGGCGATGACAACGACACCATCTATGGCGGCGACGGGGCCGACAGTCTCGATGGCGGTGCCGGGAATGACACGATTGATGCAGGCGCTGGAACCGATACCGTCACGGCAGGAGCCGGCGACGACTTCATGACCGTGACCGCAGGTGGCGGCGATACCATCGATGGTGGGGATGGAGCCGACACGGTCTCCCTGACCGCCGAGTCCTCGGTCACCGGGGCTCTGACCTTCAGTGTCGATAACGCGAATGTCGCCACGTTCAATCAGGGCGCCACGATGCTCGCGACGGCGGATAATGCCGAGAGCTTCATCGTTTCTGGTGGGACGGACAGCGACACGTTGAGCGGCGGAAGCGCGGCCGATACGCTGACCGGCAATGACGGTGCCGACAGTCTCGTCGGCAATGGCGGCAACGATCGGATCGACGGCGGAAACGACGACGACACGATCTCCGGCGGTGCCGGGGCCGACACCCTCATTGGTGGCGCCGGCGTGGACGTGATTTCTGGTGGCGACGGCGCCGATTCCATCCAGGGTGGAGCGGGTGCCGATACGCTGACCGGCGGTGCCGGAAACGACACGTTCTCAGGCCTTGCCTCCGAGCTCAACGGTGACACCATCACCGACTTCGGTCTGGGTGATGTCATCTCGGTGCAGCTCGGCGGTAGCGACACCATCGAATCGTTGGATTACAGCAATGGTTTGCTCACCTTCGACGTCGACAACGGCATCACCACGAGCTCGATCACCATCGATGTGACGGACGGCCTGAACGCCAGCTATTTCTCCGTCAGCGGCGGGACGATCTCTTACGCTGTTCCGGGTGGCGGCCCTTCGGGCCCGACGACGCCGGTCGGCACGGACGAAGACGACAGCCTTCCCGGTACGGATAATTCGGAATCGATCGCAGGCGGTCTCGGGGCCGATACGATCGAAGGCGGCGGCGGTGCCGATACGATCTTCGCCGGCGACGGCAACGATCTGTCCTTTGGCGGCGACGGCGACGATCTGATGTTCGGCGGCAACGGCAACGACACGGCGGCCGGCGGCGAAGGCAACGACCAGATGTATGGCGGTGCCGGCGACGACCAGCAGGCCGGCGGTGCCGGTGACGACTTCATCGGGGGCGGGTCCGGCAACGACCTCGGCTTCGGCGGAGCTGGCCAGGACGTGCTCTTCGGTGCCGACGGGGCCGATACGACCTATGGCGGCGACGATGACGACACGAGCTATGGCGGTGACGAGGACGACGTCGTCCTCTCCGGCAACGGCAACGACGTCTCGGGCGGCGGTCTCGGTGACGATCAGCTGGGCGCCGGCGCTGGCGACGACACCATCTATGGCGGTGCCGGCAACGATACGATCTTCGCCTCCGACGGCGCCGACGTCGCCTATGGCGGCGCAGGTGACGACGTCATCTATCTCGGCACCAATGACGGGGCGCAGGACATCTACGTCTCCGTTGCCGACAACGGCTCGGACATGGTCTACGGCTTCGAGGACGGCACCGATCTCATCAACCTGACGGGATCGGGCTTCGGAAGCTTCGCCGATGTTCAAGGGTCGATCGGCAGCGATGCCGATGGAAATGCCACGATCGATCTCGGTGACGGCGACATCCTGACCCTCGTCGGGGTCGACGCCGCCGATCTCGATCAGTCCGATTTCCAGTTCTGATCGGCTGATAGCGACATTAACGCTTCAAGAGCGGCCCGGGGATGAGATCCATCCCCGGGCCGTTCGCTTTTCTGAAGCGGGTGTTTTTTGGCACGCGAACTATTCGCTCGCGCCTATTCGCTTGGCTCGCGTCTATTCGCTTCGCTGGGGGAAGCCGCCCTCGTGCAGGCAGGTTGCGCTGGCGCGGCGAATGCCGGCCCTGGCCGCCTCCGCGTCGTTGGCGCCTTGAAGGCGCGCCACCAGGAAGCCCGCGATGAAACTGTCGCCGGCGCCCGTCGTGTCGACGGGGCTGATCGGCTCCGCCGGCAGATGCAGGCTGCGGCTTGGGGAAATCACGGAAGCGCCCTCGGCCCCGCGCGTGACGACGACGAGGCCTGCGCCTTTTTCGAGCAGGCCTTTGCCGAGCGTTTCTGCGGCCTGCGGTGAGCCCGGCTCTGAGCAGAAGGCGATGTCGAGGGCGTCGGGCGTCAGGTGCTCCGGCGCGTTGTTGACCGAGAGATCCTGGGAGAGCGAGCAGCCGGCCGCCTTGAGGCGCCGCTTCAGCGCACCGCCATCGTCGAACCAGCCGATATGGATGTGCGCGGCATCAAGCAGACGCTCAAACGCCGCTTCGCTCGGCCGGTAGCCGGCGCAGGCGCCGAAATCCTCAAGCGCGATGATGCGTTCGCCTTTGTCCGTCACATGCACCTGGGTGACGGAGGTCGGCTTCGCCCGGCGGACGAGGAAACTCGTATCGACGCCATTGCGGTGAAGCTCGCGGGCGATGATGTCGCCATTGTCGTCGCGCCCGACGGCGCCGAAATAGGCGGAGGGCAGGCCCAAGATCTGGGCCTGCACCGCGACATTCACGGCATTGCCGCCGGCAAGGCGCACCGAGGGGTGGAAGCCGGCGCCTTCGTCCGGCTTCGTCCCGATTTCGTCGATGCAATTGTCACCGACGGCTGCAAGCCATGGCTCAGTATTCGACACGGCGATAATAACGGCGCGTCGTGAGCGGATGGTCGCGCATCACCTCAAGGCGCGCACTGATGCGCTCCAGCATGGTGGCGAGGAAGGCCGGAGCGAGCAGCTCGCGCGCTTCCGCCGACAGCCCCTCGGTCGGGTAATCCTTGGTGTCGAGGATGGTGAGCGAGCCGCCGACCTTCGGCACGAAGGCTTCGACGCGTTCGGCCAGCGCCCGGTTCGGGCCTTCGCCCTTCATCAGGATGACGGAGACGCCCTTTTCCACGAGCTCCAAAGTGCCGTGAAAGAAGTCGCCCGCATGGATCGGGCGGGTGCGGATCCACTGCATCTCTTCCAGAATGCACATGCCGTAATAGAACGCCTCGTACCAGACATTGCCGGCGCCGCAGACGATGTGCCAGTCGGAGCCCGCGATCACCTTGGCGTAATCTTCCGCCTTCGGCTCGACCGCCTTTTTCATGCGCAGAAGCTCGCGCGGCAAGTGCTGAATTTCGGCGACGAGGGCCTCGTAATTGTCGATCTCGCCGCGGTGTTTCATCACCGAAAGCGCCGCAAAGAGCGACTGGACGTAAAAACTCTCCGATGACGTGTCGTCGGCGGCGAAGTTGACGATCGCATGGTCGGCGTCGCGGCCGAGCGGCGTATCGGCGTGGCCGACGAGAGAGACGACCTCGGCGCCACGTTCCTTGGCGAGTTCGAGAAAGGCGACGCTCTCCTTCGTCGTGCCGGACAAGGACGGGAGAATGACGAGCGAACCCTTTTTGAGATTGGTGGAGCCGGCGGCGAGAAGCTCCGCCGTGTGGCCGCCAAAAACCGGGAAGGCGGAGCGGGCGCGCAGAAGGTCCACGGCGGGCTGCATCAGGATCGCCGCGCCGCCCGTGCCGAGGAAGAAGATGTTGGGCGCGCCGGCCTCGAGAGCCGCGCCCACGATCGCGTCGAGCTCTCCGGCCGTTGCAACCGCGCCCGATTGGATCGCGAGAAAACGCTTTTCGTCAAAATTGAGCATCAGCGGATGATCCTTCTAGCCTTCCAGACAGGTCGCCTTTCGGCGGCGACGATGTTGTCTGACAAGTTGATGGCCCGACAACAGGCACTTGTCAACTCGCTACGTTCCGCCTTAGGCGGGTAAGGTGTCGATGCGGGCGCTCAGCGCCCGTCCATGGCAGGGACTGGGGCAAGGATTGAGGCAGGGATTCGGGAGGACCGACGACCCGATGCCGCAAAGAGGCGAGGACGCAGACATGGCTGGCGCTGGTGGAGGAGGGCAGACGACGGTCATGCGGTTCCGCGACGGCATTCTCAATCTCGTCGCGGAACGGGGCCTGAAGGCTGGCGAGAAGATCCCGACGGAGGCGGAGCTCAAGGCGCATCTCGGAGGCTCGCGTCCGACCATCCGCGAGGCGCTCAAGCTTTTGGAGCAGGCGGGGATTCTCTCCGTCGAGCATGGGCGCGGCCGCTTTCTGACGGCGGCCGGGACGCTGCATGTCGCCCGCTCGATCACGCAATTCGAGAGCATTACCGAGATGGCCGGCCATTTCGGTTACAGCTATGAAAACCGTGTGCTGGGGTTTTCCGAGGAGACGCCTGACAAGGGGGTGCGGGCGGCGCTGAAGCTGGCGCCCGGGGAAACCATCATCCGGCTGGAGCGGCTGCGGCTGCATGAGCGCAAGCCGCTCATCTACTGCCTTGCCATGATCCGCCGCAGCCTGATTTCCGATCCGATCTACGAGGTGGATTGGAGCGGCTCGCTCAATGCCGTCCTCGAACGCTACGGCTACCCGCCGCGCATGTCGACGGCGGAGGCGCGCGCGGAAATGCTGCCGGAAAGCGCCGTCTCCCGCCACGGGCTCTCCGATTTCGGCCCGGCCTTTCTGATCGACGAAACGGTTTTTACGCGCTCCGGCGAGCCGATCATGTTTGCCAGCGACTGGTACAAGGGCAGCCATTTCGCCTTCAATTTCGCGCGCAAGTGAGGAGGCTGCGGCGCCCGTGGAGGGCTGTTGCCGGTGGAGGCGTTGCTGCCGCGGCATGTGCTCCTGAATTGTCAGACGTCTGATCTGCTGGTATCGATCGGCCGCGAAATCGCGTGACGAACAGAAAACCGGGCAGGGAAATCATGGCGAGGCTTGCGGCAGGTCAGCTTTGCGGGATGAACTTCCATTATTTCCGCCACTCCTTTGCGCGGTTTCTGGACGATGTCGCGGAAGCCGGTCTGACGCGTGTCGAGCTGTGGGGCGCGCAGCCGCATTTCTACCTCGGCGATCCGTGGCTCCAATCGGCGCGCAAGATTCGCGACGATCTTCGAGCGCGGGGGCTTGAGCTCGTCTGTTTCACGCCCGAACAATGCGTCTATCCGATCAACATCGCGGCCGAAGAGGCTGTGATCCGCGAGCGCAGTTTGAGGTATTTTCTCGAGAGCCTGTCGGCCTGCGTCGAGCTCGAGAGCCCCTATCTCCTCGTGACGCCGGGTTGGGGCTATGCCGACCAGGATGCGGGAGAGGCCTGGAAACGCTCGGCTGACGGCCTTTCGCTGCTTTGCCGGCACGCCGAAAGGCTCGGTATCACGCTTCTGCTGGAGCCTCTGACACGGGCGGAAGCGAACGTCATCAATACGAGCGCCGATCTCGCCCGGATGATGGCGGAGCTTCGCTCGCCGGCCGTGAAGGCCATTCTCGATACAGCGGCGATGGTGGCTGCCGGCGAGACGATCGGCGATTATCTCGGCCGCTTCGGCCCCGATCTGGCGCATGTGCATTTCATCGACGGTGATGATGCGGGCGCCCATCTGGCCTGGGGCGACGGAGCCTATCCGCTTCACACGTTCCTCGCCGAGCTTCAGAGCGGCGGCTACACGGGAAGTCTTTCGTTCGAATTCACCTCGTCCCAGTACTGGCTCGACCCTTTGCCGCCGATGCGCGACAGCGCGGCGTTGATCCGCGGCGAGCTTCAGAAGCTGTAAGGTCCGAGGCTGGGTGAGGCAGAGGGCGGGGGGCGTTTTTCGGCGCGCCAGGCTTTTCAGCGCCCTGTCTTTTTTCGTTTTTAAAGCACAATTTGTTGCCTGCCGTTTCGGGTCAGAGCTACCGTAGCGTGCGGCTTTATCCCGGACGCTGCTGTCCTGCTTTTCTCGGAAAAGCCAAAGAATGCAGGTTTCGGGACTCGCGAATGCTGCGTTGCAGCAATATTGAGCACGGCGAAATTTCCGCCTTGACACTCCGCCGACGGCAATGTTGTCTGACGTCTAATGGAAAGGGTCACCTCTTTTCAGCGACTTTGACACCATGCCAAAGGGGTTGGCGCGATGGGCTCAGGCGAGATCAGTGTTGCTGCGGCAACCCCTGTCGACGCCGGGCTCAATTTTGGCGCGGTGGCAGACACAAACTGCTGCGCGCGTGCTTCAGCACAGCTCGCCAGCGCCCTGAAGGCTCGCAAGTCCGCCGATAACGCCCGTTTCCAGGCCTCTCCCCAAGTGCCTGCGCAGGATTTTCCACGCGCCTCGGAGGCCGCCCGCGTCCGCCATGAAGGAGGCCGGTTGGCACGGGGAGCGTCCGCGCTGCCTTCGGTGCGATCTGCAATCGGTTCTCGATCTGGCCGCGTTGGCAAGGGCAGCCGCCCCCATGCGGACGTCGCCTCTCGCTCAAAAGATGTCAGACTAGTTCTGCCGCAAACCCATTTGCCTTGCGGATGCGTGCCCCTTGGGCGCCGGCCGCTCGATATGCCGGCGGCAGCCTGGAATGGCCGCCTCCTCGACAGAAACCTCGCCCGCGGGGCGATGCGAACAATGGGTTCAACCGCACTGAAGGAGAAGCAATGAAGCATCCACTGAAGGCCGCGGTGATGGCAGGCGTCGCCGTCTCCGCACTGACCCTTTCGACGGCCGCGGGTTCGGCTGCACCGCTGAAAGAGGTCGTGGTGGCCGATCCCGACGCCTCTGTGACATATGAGGGGACGGTCTCCGTCCTCACGAAATTCGGTCTGGAGCAGCTTTCGCCGTTCTTTGTGGATCTGGCGAAGAAATATGAAGAGCTGCATCCGGGCGTGACGGTCGAGCTCGACCAGGAGAGCGACGACAGCGTCAAGGGCAAGACGAAGACACTCGTCGCCTCCAACTCGCTGCCCGACATCTATTTCACCTGGACCGGCAATTGGGGCCACAATTTCGTCCGCGGCAACCGCGCCGTCGATCTGACGAAGGTGATCGGACCGGGCACGGAATGGGGCGAGACCTTCGCGCCGGCTGCCGTCAAATCGTTCATCTACAACGATAAATATTTTGGCATCCCGCTTTATCTCGACGCCAAGTTCATGGGCTACAACAAGGCGATGTTCGAGAAGGCCGGCATCGACAAGCCGGAAACCTTCGACGAGCTGATCTCCGCCTGCGACGCCCTCAAGGAGACAGGCGTCACGCCGATCTCGCTCGGCAACAAGGAAGCCTGGCCTGTCGTTCATTATGTCGGCCAGCTGCTTGCCTACAACGTGCCGCAGGCGACGCTCGAGAAGGATTTCGATCCGAAACAGGCGGAATACTCGCATCCCGGCTACGTGAAGGCCCTCAAAGAGTTCAAAGAGATCGAAGAGCATTGCACGGACGGCGCCTCGATGAACGGCACGTCCTATGCGTCCGCTCTGCAGGCGTTCAGCAACGCTCAGTCGGCGATGTACTATCAGGAAATCCTGGAGTTCGATCAAAGCGCGACCGAGGATTCTCCTCTGAAGGTCGAGGATTTCGGCTTCTTCCAGCTGCCGGCGCCGGCCGACGCGGAGGGCGATCCGAAGGCCATCGAGGGGGCGCCGGAGGGCTACATGATCAATGCCCGCTCCTCCAACATCCCGCTTGCGATCGACTTCATGAAGTTCGTGACCTCGCCTGAGAACGCCAAGATCGTGTCGGCACCTCCTTATGGCCAGCCGACCGCGGTCAAGGGCGTCGTCAACGAAGAGGTGTCGAGCCCGACCGTTGTCGAGGGCATGCAGGATATCGCCGAGGCGTCCTACCTGATGCCCTGGCTCGACACGGCCAACACGCCGCATGTGGCCGCGGCGTGGCTGACCAGCCTGCAGGCGCTCGCCGGAGATACCATGACCCCGGAAGAGGTCGTGGAGAAAGTCCGGGAGGCGGCCAAGGCGGAGGCCCGTCGGTGAAAACGACAGGTTCGGATCTGGGGCGGCTTTCCGTCAGCACCGGAAACGAAGATGCGCTTGAAACGGTGGCAGGTGGACGCTGGCGCGTCCACCTGCGCAACGCCGCATCGCTTCGCTGGGTGGCGATCTCGCTGATCGTCCTGTGTTGGTTCGTCTATTATCCGATCGTCGACAATTTTCTGATCAGCACGACCGAGGAAGACATTTTTACCGGCGAGGTCCTGCATGTGGGGCTCGCCAATTACGAGCGGCTGATCAACGACCCCGTCGTCTGGCGCGCGCTCTGGAACAACTTCGCCTATGCCGGGCTGTCGATTGTCTTCCAGGTCTTCGGTGCCTTCGTTCTGGCGGCGACCATCGAGGGGCTCGCAAGCGATCGCTGGCGGCGTTTCTGGCGCGCGGTCTATTTCATTCCCTCCGCCATCTCGATCACCGTCACCGGCCTTCTCTTCTATTTCATCTACCAGCCCAAAATCGGCCTCCTGAACGCGGCCCTCGAGAATGTCGGGCTGGGTTTTCTCATTCAGCCCTGGCTCGGCAGCGAGCACACGGCGATCTACGCCATCATCGCGATGAGCCAATGGCAGGGCTTTGGCTATTCGACGCTCTTGTTTGCTGTCGCGATCCAGAAGATCCCGCGCGAATTGTTCGATGCGGCGATCATGGACGGGGCGGGCCCGATCCGGCGGCTGTGGAGCCTCACCTTTCCGCTAACCCGCGAGATGACCGGTCTCATGGTCATCGTCACCATCACCGGCGCCTTCCAGGTGTTCAACGAAGTCATGGTGATGACGGGCGGCGGGCCGAACAACAGCAGTCAGGTCCTCGGAACCTGGCTTTATCAGCAGGGCTTCATCGAGAACAATTTCGGCTATGGCGCGGCCATCGCGGCGGTGGTCTTCGTCGTCACGCTCCTCACCGGCATCGCCCAGCTCTGGTATACGAAGCGGCGGAGGGTGCAATGGTGAGCACGGAAACGGCGGCCCCCGTCAAGGAAACCAGCATCTGGACGCCGCTCTCCAAGGCCTTCCTGTGGTCGTTCCTCATCTGCCTCGGGATCGTCGTCGTCTATCCGCTTCTGTGGATGGCGATGAACGGCTTCAAGAACAACGTCCAGATTTTTGGCGACCCGTTCGCTTTGCCCACGCATTGGTCCTGGCAGAACTATGTGCGTGCCTGGAACCAGGGTGTGCGCGATTATGTGGTGGTGAGCGCCCTCGTGACGGTCGCGTCCGCGATCTGCACGGTCATGATCAGCGCCTGGACGGCGTTCGGGCTGACGCGCAGCAAACTGCCGGGCAAGCCGATCGTTCTGATCGTGGTTCTGGGCGGCCTCATGCTCAGCCCGACCGTGGCGCTCATCCCGCTCGTCAAGATGTTTCAGGCGCTCGGCCTCTACAACTCCTTCTGGGCGCTCATCATCCTCTACACGGCGTTTCGCGTGCCGTTCACCACCTTCCTCATTCGTGCCTACATGCTCGATCTGCCGAGCGAGCTCGACGAGGCGGCGACGATGGACGGTGCGAGCGAAGGCCAAAGGTTCTGGCGGATCATCCTGCCGATGTGTCGGCCGATCATCGCGTCTTGCATCATCCTGCACGTCTTGTTCGCCTGGAACGAATACATCTTCGCGATGGTGTTCACGAGCGGCACGGACATGACGACTTTGCCGGTCGGTCTGACGGCGATCATGGCCAAGCACGGCACCGACTATTCCGTCGTCTTCGCCGCGATGACCATCTCGGCTCTGCCGATCGTCATCATCTTCTTCGCGACCCAGCGCTATTTCATCCGCGGTCTTGCCGAGGGCATCGGCAAATAGGCGATGGGCGAGAGGGATCTTCGATATCTCGGGGGCCGGCAGGGGGTCTGTCGTTGCGGGCGGACTTGCCGCGGCCCCGGTCGCAAAGTCCGGCTGCCTGACCGCGTCGTCCGGGCTTCCGCAATTCGTCGTTACGGCTAGGAAAATCTGATGGCCACAATCACTTTGAGGCAGCCGAGTGCCGCGCAACCGAGCGACCGGGCGTTCTGGCTTCAGGATATCGGAGCGGAGGCGGCAACGCCGCCGGTGGCGGGGAGCGTGCGCGCCGATATCGCCATCGTCGGGGGCGGGTATACCGGCCTGTGGACCGCCTTGCGGATCAAGGAAGCCGCGCCCGACACCCGGGTCGTCCTGCTGGAGGCGGATTTCTGCGGCTCTGGCGCGTCGGGGCGAAACGGCGGCCAGGTGCATTCCTGGTTCGCTGAGATCGACCGGCTGAGTGCGGTCGTCGGCGAAGAGGAGGCCCGAAGCCTCTGCCTGGCCTCCGTCGATGCGGTCGCCGAGCTCGACGAGCTGCAGCGTTCCGGTCTCGTCGATATGGATCTGAGGCTCGACGGCTGGCTGTGGACGGCAAGTTCGATCGCGCAGGAAGGTGCCTGGGCGAAAGCCGTTGCCATGACCGAGGCGGCGGGCGCCGATCGCTTCGAGCTACTCAGCGCAGACGACATCGCGCAGCGCACCGGGTCGAGCGCATCTTATGTCGGCGTCGTCGAGAAAAACGCCGGCACGGTGCAGCCGGCGAAGCTGGCGCGCGGTCTTCGCGATCTTGCGATCTCGCGCGGTGTCACGGTCCATGAGCACAGCCCCGTGCAGGAGATCGTCCCCGGCGCGCCCTTAAAGTTGCGTACGCCGAACGGCGTGGTCGAGGCCGATAAGGTCGTGCTGGCGGCGAACGCCTGGCTGTCCGCCCTGCCGGAACTCAGGCGCCATATGTATGTGGTCGACAGCCGGGTGATTGCGACGGGCAGGACGCCCGACACGCTCGATCGCATCGGCTGGCGAGACGGGGCGGCCATCTGCGATTCCCAGGACCAGGTGCTTTATTACCAGCGGACGGACGAGGGACGCGTCGTTCTCGGTCGCGGCACCGGCGGCGTCGCGTTCCGCGGCGATTTCGGTGCGAGTTTCAACCGCAACCCGCAGGGGGCGCGCGACAATGTGCGCGAGCTTCATCGCCTCTACCCGCAATTGCGTGGTGTGCCGATCGAATTCGACTGGGCCGGGCCGATCGACTGCGTGCCGGAACATGTGCCGGTGTTCGATCACCTGAAGGGCCACCCCAACATCTTCTTTGGCATGGGCTACAACGGCACGGGCATCGCGCAGGCGCCGATCGGCGGCCGTATCCTCGCGAGCCTGGCGCTCGGTCACAAAGATCGCTGGAGCCAATGCGGGCTCGTGGGCCTTGCCGGACGTGCGAGCCTGCCGCCGGAGCCGTTCCGTTATATCGGCGCGAAGCTCGTCGGGGCTGCGATCAACCGCAAGAACGAGGCGGAGATCCGTAACCGCGTTCCGGGTCCGCTGACACGTCTGGTGATCAAGCTGATGCCGGGCGCGTCAGAGCATTGAGCCGCATCGAAAACGCCGGCTGGGTGAGGCTTTCGCTGCGGCCGGGTTGTGAGAGAAGACGATTTTGGATTGCCGGGTGCCGCGCGAGGCAGCGCCACCGGAACGAAGCAACGAGGAAGTAAGCCATGGTGGGTGTTGCGCTCAAGCAGGTGAAGAAATCCTACGGCAATCACGAGGTTCTTCACGGCATCGATCTCAATATCGATCCTGGCGAATTCATCGTCTTTGTGGGGCCGTCGGGTTGCGGAAAATCGACCCTGTTGCGCGTCATCGCGGGGCTCGAGGAAATGACCTCCGGCGAGTTGCGGATCGGCGGCCGGCTCATGAACGACGTGCCGCCCGCCAAGCGCGGCATCGCCATGGTGTTCCAGTCCTACGCGCTCTATCCGCATATGACGGTCTACGACAACATGGCCTTCAGCATGAAGATCGCGCGCGAGAAGAAGGCGAAGATCGACGCGCGCGTGCGCCAGGCTGCGGAGATCCTGCAGCTCACCCCCTATCTCAACCGGCTTCCCAAAGCGCTTTCCGGTGGGCAGCGGCAGCGGGTTGCCATCGGTCGTGCGATCGTCCGCAATTCGGAGGTCTTCCTGTTCGACGAGCCGTTGTCGAACCTCGACGCGGCCCTGCGGGTGGCGACCCGCATCGAGGTGGCGAAGCTGAAGGAATCTCTGCCCGATACGACGATGATCTACGTGACCCACGACCAGGTGGAGGCGATGACCCTGGCCGACCGTATCGTGGTGTTGAGGGACGGCTGCATCGAGCAGGTGGGGACGCCCGAAGAACTCTACCGGGAGCCGACGAACTTGTTCGTCGCACAGTTTATCGGCTCACCGGCGATGAACCTTGTGCGGGCGCAGATCGAGAAACCCGGTCCGAAAACGCTCATCGCCTATGCCAACGGCACGAGGATGCAGGTTCCCGTTCCGACGCCCGCTTCTGCCAAAGGGGCTGCCGTCGACATCGGCGTGCGGCCGGAGGAGCTTCGTATCACCGAGGGCGAGCATCTCTTCGAGGGCATCGTCGATTATGCGGAATATCTCGGTGAGGTGCAGCTCGTCTATTTCAAGACCGAGGATGACGCCCACCCGGTCATCGCCAAGCTTCCCGGCAATGTGCATGTCGAGCGCGGGGCGCGTCTCAAGCTCGGGGCGGATGTCGGCAGCCTGCATGTCTTCGATGCCGAGGGCCGGGCGTTTCGCGGCAAAGACGCGCCGGAAGGCGAGGGGGCCGTGCGTCCGTCGGTGATGGCACCGCACTGCTAAACAAGAGACGCAGGCTTGCGGCGGATGGTTTTCGCCGCATGGACCGGGTCTCGCGCCCGCCCGACCGCCTGCGTTTCCGGTTTCTCCGCTCCCGGCGCCGCGATGACCACGCCGCGTGCTGGGCTCCGCCGGTTGGCTTTTTCCGCTCGCCGCTCTTCGGCGTTTGTCCGGATTTCCTTGGCCTCTACTGGCGCGGCACCTTCCGAGACGCCATTCTTCCCGTTTGGGCCGTCATCGCCGCTTCCTGGCTGCGGAAGGCGGCGTTAGGCTTCCAGCTCGTGAAAGCGGCTTAGAGCTAATTTTATCAAATAATTTCTATAAGTTTTTTGCAATTATCTTATAGCGAAGTAGAGTAATCTCTATGATCTAAAGTTAACTAGAACATAACTTGTCGCAATGATGGCGGTTTCTTATCTCATTTCTAACAATCTGCGTGCGCTTGGTAGCCCCGAGTTTTTGCGGGCGGTCGGACTCTGCTTCGGCCTCTTCGGCGCAGGTTTCGCCCCGGCATCAACTCCAACGGTCAACAACAGTTGGATTGATATGGCTTCCACGACACGCACGGATGCGCTCACCGTCGATTTGAAGAGTGCAATGAGCGCCGATGCGTTCGTCGATACGATCGGCGTCAACACGCATCTGAACTGGACGGACACAGCCTATGCCCGGGTCGGGCTCGTTGAGAGTGAGCTCGCCTATCTCGGTATCGACAATCTGCGGGACGTGATCCCGCTCGATTTCCAGGCCAAGGTCTATGAAGATTTCGCGGCCAAGGGGTACGACTTCAACTTTCTCGTTCAGGTGGTCGACGGGACGCCTCTGATCGATCAAGGGGTGAGGGCGGCCGCCGATTTTCTGAAGGCCCATCCCGGCAGCATCGATGCGATCGAAGCTCCGAACGAGATCAATCTGTGGCCGGCGAACTTTGCCGGCAAATCGGGTCTTGCCGCCGGCGGTTCGATCCAGGAGCATCTTTATCAGGCCGTGAACGCCAATGCCGTCCTTGGCGATGTTCCGGTGGTCGGGTTCTCGGTGGCGTATGCCAACGAGAAGCTGATGACTTCGCTCGGCGATCTCTCGAAATGGGCTGATTACGGCAACGCCCACATCTATTTTCCGAACTCTTCGAAGCCTCAGGAGCAGTGGGACACCATTCTTGACGCAAGCCGGATTCCGACCGGTGACAAGCCTGTCGTCGTGACGGAGACCGGCTTCTACACCTTGTCCGACACCACGATGGGCGTGAATGAAGAGGTGCAGGCGAAACAGATCCTCAACGTGCTGATGGACGCGACCGAAGACGGCGTCGAGAAAACCTACATCTATCAGCTGATGGACCCCTACAGCGATCGCAACCTCGATCCGGAGAACAATTGGGGGCTTTTCAACCCCGATGGCTCGCCGAAAATGGCGGCGACGGCTCTGCACAATCTGACGACCATCCTCGCCGACAATTCGGATGTTTCGGCGACGGTGCAGGGGACGCTGCAATACGGGATCGAAAACCTTCCCGACACGGCGAAGCATATGGTTCTGACGGAGGCCGACGGGACGGTCGATCTCGTCATCTGGAACGAGGAATTGATCTGGGACAGTGCGACGGCCAGCGAAAAGCCCGCCTCCGCCTACGTCTCGACAGTGACGGTCGAAAGCACCGCGGACCTCTCCGTCTACGATCCCATGGTCAGCGGCACCGACGCGATCGCGCACACCGAAGACGGCAAGCGGGTTTCCTTCGAACTCTCCGACCATCCAGTCGTCATCGAGATCAGCGACTATGACGGCTCAGTGGTGTCGCCGGCCGGCGGATCGCTTCCCGTCACACCGAAAGTGGCGCCGGCCGCGCCCGCCGGGCAAGATTCCTCCACGGGGCCGCGGAGCCTCTTCGGGGCGTTTGCAGCCCGCGCCGAGCAGCGTGGCGCGTCGGCGGCGGGTGAAGATCACGAGCCCGCCAGCGGTTTCATTTCCCACGCCGTCTCGCGGTCCGTCGCCAGCGCCGATCTCGGATTGGGTGTCGAGGCCTTCGACCATGCCGCGCACGGATTGGCCGATATCTTCGATGATGTGCTGCAATCGGACTGGCTGACGTTTTGACCGGCGTTTGATCGGGGCGAGAATCTCGCGGCCGTACCGGTTCAGATGATCTGCGGCACGGGCGGGGGACAATCCGGCTCGGGCAGGTGCGCGCTCCAAACCTCGTGGGATGTGTCCTCGGTGGGGCTGTTGCAGCGGGCGAGTGCCTCATCGAGGGCGCGCACCATCTGGTCGAGGCCGAGGCCGCTCCAGATTTCCGTGTGGGTGCCTGCCACCCGCGCGTGGCTGAGGTTCCCCTGGACCAGCCCGGTCCAGCCGAAGGCCTGGTCGATGAAGCGACTTTTCGGTTGATCGTCGCTCCAGATGGCGAGGACATCGCCGGGGTAATCCTGCGTTGCGTGCCTTTCTCCCGCGGCGTCGATCGCCCTGAAACGCGCAAGGTCCTCCGGATCGAGCGCCTGTTCCGGCTCGTTCATTATACGTCGAACGAGATTGCGCGCTGCGATTAGCCGCCGGCGCACCGTGTCGCTCCGTCGGTGGAGGTCGCGGAGCCCGGATATTCCGTTCGGTAGCGCCTCTCTCAGATGGGCCGAGGCGCGATGCAGGAAGAAGGCCGTTCGCCCGAGCATCGTCCCGCCGCCGGCGCGATAGCCGGGCGCCCAGCCATCGACGACGACGACGAGAGGGATGGTCTCGCCCGCCTCTTTCAGCTGGCGCGCGATTTCGAGCGAGAGACGTCCCGCAAAACAGAAGCCGATGAGGATATAGGGCCCCCGAGGGCGCGCATGACGGATTGCGGTGACGAAACGCGCCGCGATGTCCGAATAGGACTGGGAAAGAGGATCGACCTCGTCCGGCATCGGCACCGCGAGGAAGGGCTGGTCGCTGCCGAGCCTTGCGGCAAGCTCGCGGTAGATGACCGTATCGTGCACGGCGATGATCGGAATTCGGGAGCCTGCGGGCTGGAGGGCGATGGCGCGTGCCTGCGGCTCGCTTTTCGCGGCGATGATTTCGGCAAGCGCCGTGACGGTCGGGGCGCGATAGAAGGTCTCGAGCGGAATGTTGCAGCCATAGAGCCTGCGGATCTGCGCAAGACAGCGATAGGCGGTGAGCGACGAGCCGCCGAGAGCGAAGAAATCGTCGTCCGGGCCAATCTCCGTCACATGCAGGAGGTCTTCCCACGCCGTCAAAAGCGCAGCGGTGATAGGCGCGCTCCCGCAGGCAGGATCGGATGATCGCGTCGGGGCGTCATCGCTCTGATAAGGCTCTTCCGGTTCGACGAAAGCGCCCTCCGGGAAAACGTTCTCAGTCAAGGTCGGGCTCCCTGCGATGGTGCCTGGTCGTGCTGTCCTCACTCATGCGGCCTCTTCCCTCGCTACCCTGTGCTGGGCCGGCGCCATGACCGGCTCGCCGCCGTTCTCGCCGCCCGGGTTTCCGGGAGGCTCGAAAAGCGTCGCGAGAAGTGCGGTCCGGTCGAGCTTGCCGTTCCGGTTCACCGGAAATCTTTCCATCACGATCAATCTTGTCGGGACAGCCTCCGGCGAGAGGGTCTCGCGCAGCCTTGCCATGATCGCCGCCTCGTCGGGCCAAGCCTGCGCAGGCCGCAGGAAGGCGACGACCTGCTTTTCGCCAGGACGGATCTCGCGCACCGACGCGACCGCATCGGCGACGTTCGGCATATCCTCCAGGATGGCTTCGATCTCGGACAGCTCGACGCGTTTGCCGTTGATCTTCACCTGCAGATCGGCGCGTCCGACGAATTCGATGTCTCCCTCGGCATTTCTGCGCACGAGATCCCCGGTGCGGTAGAGTTTCGCCCCGCTCTCTTCGGCAAAGGGATCGTCGAGGAACGATCGCTCGGTCCGCTCCTTGTCGGCGAAGTAGCCGAGCGCCACGCCGAGCCCGCCGGTGTAGAGCTCGCCGACCTCGCCATCCGGGACCGGACGCATGTCGCTATCCAGAATATGCGCCGTGGTGCCGGAGATCGCCTGGCCGATCGGCGCCGGAGACGGCAGCGGGCCCGTCGATGGCAGTGTGTAGGTGGTGGTGAAGGTGGTGTTTTCCGTCGGTCCGTAGCCGTTGATGAGACGCGCGTGGGGGAGTAGGCGGCGCGCCTTTTCCGCATGTGCGACGGAGAGAACGTCGCCGCCGGTCAGGATCTGCCGGAGGGGGGCGAGATCCTCCGGCACCTCTTCGATCATCAGATTGAAGAGACCGGAGGTCAGCCACAAGGTCGTGACGCCATGGCGGCGAACGGCCTCGCCGATATCGAGCGGCGAGGGCTTCGGATTGTCGATGAAGGCGAGTGCGCCGCCATTGAGAAGCGGCGCCCAGATCTCGAGGGTCGAGGCATCGAAGGCGAGGGGGGCGAATTGAAGAAAGACTTCGCTGTCGTCCATCCGGGCATAGTGGGTGCCCTTTACCAGACGCACGATGCCCCGATGCGGGACCATGACCCCCTTCGGCGCGCCCGTCGAACCGGACGTAAACATGATGTAGGCGAGATCCTCCGCGCCGGGAGGAGGGCTTTCGAGGCGAGGGTCTGCGGTGGCGATCCGCTCGGCCTCACGTTGCAGGCAGACGACGTCGCCGCTCCATTCGGTGCCTGCGGGAAGGCGGGCGAGCAGCTCTTCGTCGGCCATTGCGAGAGGCGCGTTCAAACGTGCGAAGAGCGCGCCGATCTGGCCGTCGGGCAGGTTCGGATCGATCGGCACATAGGCGGCGCCAAGCTTCAGAATGGCAAGATAGACCGCCACACTGGCTGGCCTCTGGAGGGTGAGAGTCGGGACGAGATCGCCGTGTCCGACGCCCTGTTGCCTCAGAACCTGGGCGATGCGGTTCGACCATTGGTCGAGCGCGAGATAGGTGATCGGGCCAGGATCGGCGAGAAGTGCTGCGGCGGAGGGGCGCCGGGCAACCTGCTCGGCAAAACAGCTGACGACAGAGCGAGAGGCGGTCGATGCCTGGGGCGTTCCCTCGTCAGATTCCATTTCAATAGGCCCTATCGGCCGCCCGGCCGCCCGCTCTGTCTGAGCTCGATTGCTGCCGCCGAACAGTGCTGCAAGTCTGCCGGCACCTCGTCCCGTGAAAGCCATTTCGCGTTCCTGTCGTTCGTTCCGAAGGACGGCGTGGAGTTGTCGGAAAACTCTGCGCCGTGCGATCAGTTGAGTTGCGTTGTGAAAAGCTCCCTCGGCAGCTCCAGCTTCACCTCGACGACATCGCCCGGCATCAGCCGCGCATCTTCGGAGGCGGGCATGCTCTGTGGTTTGCCCTCTGGATTGCTGCGATGGATGATGATGTCCGCGGGGGCGTGGCGGCGCACGAGGTCGGACTGCAACAAGCCGGCGTAGAGGAGTTTCTGGCCCGCCGAACGCAGCCCCGTCCGGGTGGTTTCCAGCTCGAGGCGGGCATCCTTCAGGGCTTTGAGCAGGGTCACCTCGCGCTCGGCGTCGAGGGTGTCGTAGCGGCGCGCGAGCCCGTCGCGCTCGACGGTCGCGCGCAGCTTTTCAACGGTGGTTTCAAGCTGCTGGCTGCTCGTCAGCAAGATGGCTCGGCGTGCATCGCTGATGCGGGTCGATTGCGCGAGGCCCTTTTTGTCCAGCTCCTTCAGATTGTCGAGTTCCGCTCGGGCTGCCGCCAGTTCAGCCGTCTGCATGTCGTCCCGCTCTTCCAACGTGGCGATCTGGCGCTCGGTCTCCTTGAGGGTCTTGGCGAGCTGCTCGCGGTCCAAAACGTGATCGGAAAGGTCGAGAGCGAGCTGCTTTTTCTCGGTCTGGAGGATCTGGGAGATCAGTTCAGGGTCGACGGGGACGGTGGGAATGTCCGTGTGCCCGATGTCGTCGCGCCCCTTCAGCTCGGCTTCGAGGCGCCACACGGTTGCCTGCTGATGCGCAAAGGCGATCCACAAAGCTGCGTAATCGGTGCGGGCGTTCTCCATCTCGATGAAGGGGTCCGCCTGGCGCAGCCGTGCCACGTCGTAACCGCCAGCCAGCGTCACGGCCTGGCGGACCGTGAGGTCGGGGCGGTACGTGACCTCGCCCGGTTTGCCCACATCGCCGTGAACGTAGACGGGTCGGCTCGCAACGAGATCGAAGAAGACGTCCTCTGCCGTGATCGATACGACCTGCCCATTAGGATTTTGTAGTTTCGGACGATAACTTTTTCCCGGTGCATCGTGTTTCAGCCGCGCGCGCACCTGTGAGGGCGAAAACCCCGAGACTTTGATGTCTCCAAAGAGAGGCAGTGAAACGACGCCGTCTTCTGCAACCGTGGTGCGCCGTGTCAGATCCTGAACGCCGGTGACGGTCATTTCTACGGTGTCGCCCGCTTGCAGCGGGAGTTCGTTGGCCGCCGATACGGTGCTGAACGAAAGCAAAATAATGAGAACAACTAGTTTCATTAGCTTTCTCGGCATATTTAAACTTGTGGAGAAAGTGCGGTTTGGCGGGCGCATTCCTATTTCACTCAAGTTTCACTTAAAGAGGATGTTGACAGGAATTCTAACAAATGTCTAACTGAAATTAGAAAAATATTAATCTTTGAGGCTGGTGCTGTCGATGAGCGAGCTTTCGGACTTCGAGTTTGCCTCGCGTCCCGGCAATGCGTCTGTCAGTCCTGTTGCCGTGCAGGAGGCCGCGATCCTGTCGCGGCGAATGCCTGTCCTCGTCAGGGGAGAGGTCTGTGATGTCGATGTTGGCGAGGGGAGCCCTTATCTCCTCGCCTCCTCCAAGCGGACGGCCGACATTGTTTTGGCTCTCGCGCTGATCGCGCTCTTTCTGCCGCTGATGGTGCTCATCTACGCCGCGGTCAGGATCACGAGCCGGGGGCCGGTCATCTTTCGGCAGGAGCGAAGCGGTCTGCGAGGGCAACCCTTTCAGATCTACAAGTTCCGCTCGATGTATTTCTCGATCGGCGAGGATTTTCGCCAGGCCGGTCGCAGCGACGGGCGCGTGACGCCGGTCGGACGGCTTCTGCGCATGACGAGCGCGGATGAGCTTCCACAGTTTTTCAACGTGCTCTTCGGCGACATGTCGATCGTGGGACCACGCCCCCATGTCGCGTCGCTCGATGCGGCATATGCCACGCTCGTGCAGGGCTATCCTGGCCGGTTGCAGGCGCGACCGGGCATCACCGGGCTCGCCCAAATCCGCGGGCAGCGGGGCGAGACGCCGACGGTGGAGGTGATGCAAGAGCGCGTCAATTCCGACCTGGAATATGTGCGCGAAGCTTCGCTCCTCCTCGATGCCCGCATCCTCGTCGTGACCATCATCTACGTGTTGTTCAGCAAAGATGCGTACTGACCCTCTCTCCATAGCCGGGGCGCAGGAGACGCCCGCTCAATCCAGCGTCGAAACCGGTGCCGGCAGTCTCCTGTGGATGCTCGGCCTCCTCGTCCGGCGCAAATGGGTGGTGGTGCTCGTCGCCGCGGTCGTCTTCATGGGGATGGCGGCGGTGATTGCGAAACTGACGCCTTCCTACCGCGCCACGGCTCTCGTCCTGCTCCCTTCGGTGCCGGTTGATGATCCGCGGACGGCCGAGGAAAAAACCGTCTCACCCATGCTGCCTTCCTTCATCATCGCGTCGGAAGCGGCCGTTCTGGGCAGCGAGGAAGTCGCCCGCAGGGTCATCGAGACGCTCGATCTCCAGGACGAGCCGAGTTTTGCCGAGAAACCGTCCTGGCGAACCAGGCTGCGGAGCTGGAGCGCGCGCGTCTTCGGAGAAAACGAGGTGCGAGCCTCGGCCTGGAGTGTCGACGAGCTCGAGCGGGACCGGCTTCTGCAAATCTATATGAAGAAGCTCTCCACCTATAATGACGGGTTGTCGACGGCCGCACTGATCAGCTTCACCTGGAGCGATCCGCATCTCGCCGCAAAAATCGTCAACGCACACGCGGCGGCCTATATCGGCATGCAGGTCGAGCGACGCACGCTCGCGCTCCAGCATGTCGTCGATCTTCTGAGCGCGCAGATGCAAGAGCGCCGTGCGGAGGTCGAAGCGGCGATGGATGCGCTGGCATCGGCTCAAGCCGTATCGGGCGGGAACGCGCCGCTCCCCGGTTCAGTCTTCGGTTCAGGGGCCGGTCCGGTGGCAGGTTCGCTCGGAGATTCGCTGCCGGATCTCCAAAGCGATCTCGACAGAGCCCGGGGTGCGCTGGCGCAGACACAAAGCCGGCTTGTCGAGGCCACATCGAGATTGCACGACGGCCAGCTGCAGAGCGCCGATTTCGTCGCCGACGATGCCAAAGTCGTGTCGCGGGCTTCTGTGCCGACGCGCCAGATCTTTCCCAAGGTGGCGCTTTTCCTCCTCCTTGCCGCCATCGTTTCCCTCGCGGCTGGCCTCGCGGTCGCGATGGTGGTCGATCATCTTGCAAGCCGGTGGCGGCGCAATGCCGCTCAGGTCGAAGGCATTGGTCTTCCGATCTTGGGGACGATCTCGCTCAACGTCTTAAGCCGCCTTCCGTCGAACCGGGGCAGCCGTGTGAGGTTCTGGGAGGAAATCCGTTTCGTCCGCAACCGCCTGCTTCATGACAACGGGAAACCCACGCGCGTGGTGCTTGTCGTCTCGGCGATGCCGCGGGAAGGCAGGTCGCTTGCCGCGGTCGCGCTCGCTCAAAGTTTCGCGGCGACGGGGAGAAGGGTCCTTCTGCTGGATGCCGATCTCCGGCATGGGGCGGGTGACCATGCGGCCGCGCCATCGGCTGGGAAAACCGGGCTCAGCGATCTTCTCGGTGCGTATGGCGGGAAGGGACGAGCCGGGCTGCGTGACGCGATCATGGCGGTCGAGGGGACCTCGCTTCATGTTCTCGCTGCCGGGAGTGCTGCTGGACGTGACGCAAAGGCTATCGATGCTCTCGCGTCGCCGGTCTTGCCGAAGCTCATCGAAGTCCTCAGGCGTGACTACGACGTGATCGTCATCGACAGTCCGCCTCTCAACGTGGTCTCGGACGCGACCTCCCTCGCCACGCTCGCCGATCAAACGCTGCTTCTCTGTCATATCGGGCGTTTCTCGCCGGATGCCGTCGACCAGACGATCACGCTCCTGCGCGCCTGCCGCGCGGAGATCTCGGGTGTCGTTCTGACCGGCAACAGCGTTTTCGCGAAAGAAGGCATTTTGCGCCATGGCGCGCCGGTTCCGTCGCGGGCGCAAAAGGGGCTTACGAGACTGCGCCCGACCCTCGCGGGCGCCTCGCTCGTGGAAGTTTATCCTTCCCCGCAGCCCGTTGGTGGGGCATCCCTGCCGGAAGCTGCGGCCGCCTCCCCGTCGTAGAATGAGAGCCGGGGGTCCGCGGCGGCCTATAAGCGACACTGGGCGGGGAGGGGCTTCCAGCGGAGCCTCGTCCAATAGGGTGTTGCCCAGCGGATCTGCGCCTGACGGTTTCGGGCCGGGCCGGCTCGTTCCCGCTTCTGGCGGGTCTGCCTCTGACGGACTTTTGGGGCGAGCCTTGCTGCAGGTGCAGGTTCTGGCGCTGATCGGCATCATCGCCGCGCCGGCGTTCACGAGCGCGGCCAGCCATCTGCGGCTCGGCCTTCCGGCGGGGGCTCTTGCCGTTGCCGTTTTCTTTCTGCTGCGAGGCGATATGAGGCGGTATATCGCCTTCTGCCTCTGGCTCTTCCTTCTGACGCCGTTCATCCGGCGGATGGTCGATTTTCACGCCGGCTTTCTCGATTACAGCCCTCTGCTGCTTTCGCCTTATGCGGCGCTCGCCCCGTCTGCCGGCGCCCTTGCCTTTGCCATGGCGAATCTCCGTCACCCGATGTCGGCCGGGCTTCTCCTCGTCGTTGCCGCCGCGGTCTATGGGCTGATGCTGGCTGCTCTCAACGGCCAGTTTCTCCCCGGCGCCTATGATTTCCTTCTCTGGGTGCTGCCGGCGGCATTCGGCATGTTCGTGGCGTGCAACCCCTCCTGGGTCGGACAGCTGCGGCGCGATCTCACCGTGTTTTCGCTCTTTGCGGGCATCGTTCTCGGCCTCTACGCGCTCTATCAGTTTCGCTACATGCCCGGCTGGGACGCGCTCTGGATGAAGAAGACGCTCATGCCGACGATCGGCGAACCCTATCCCTATAAGGTTCGCGTCTTCGCCACGATGAACTCGCCCGCATCTTTGGCCTTGTTTCTGCTCCTGCCGCTGTCGATGCTCATCGTTTCAAAAGACGCCCTGCGCTGGGTCGCTTTGGCGCTCGGCTTCGTGGCGCTCGGCCTCACGGCGGTGCGGACCGCCTGGGTCGGCATCTTCATCATCGGTGCTTATTGTTTTCTCCTCGGCTCAGGCCGCATCAGAACCTCGATGCTCGCGCTCGCCCTCGTGCTCGTGGTGGTGGCCCCTATGGCCCTGTTGAGCGACCAGGGAGCGAGGATCGTCAGTCAGCGGATCGAATCCATGCTCGATGCCCGCTCCGACGTCAGTGCCAATGAGAGGCTCCACGTCTATTCGGCGGCGTTCGAGGAAATGGAGCGGCACGTTTTCGGCTCCGGTCTCGGGGGATCGCGGGCAGATCCGGCCACCAAGAGCGGCGTTCAGGCGATGCAGATCGATAGCGGCCCGATCGCCGCGATGCTGGCGGTGGGGGTCGTCGGCGCTCTCGTTTATTACGTCGGGATCGGCTTCGTCGTTGCCTTTCTCTTCGTTCAGGGCGCCGCGTTGAGGGCGGAGGAGAGGGCGCTCGTTCTCGCCTCGCAGGCGATCGCCGTGTCCTATCTCGTGATGAGCCTCCTGATCCCGGCCACGTTCGGGGAGCATGGGGTCGTCTTCTGGTTCATGCTCGGGATGGGGGTGGCGCAGATTACGGCTGCGCGTGCGAAGATGCGACTGCCATCACGGGATCGAGCCTCGCTGGATGCCGGTGTCGTGGCCGGCCCTATCGCCGCCACCCTGCCCACGCATCCCTGATCGCCGCTTTCAGGCCGGATCGATGGCCGGCAGCGTGTCGTCTGGCGGCCTCTTACAGATGGATGAGCCGATCACGCAGATAGCGGAGGTCCGCAAGGGTCAGATAAGGACGCGGCAGCGGCAGCTTCAGCGAGATCTTGATCCCGATCAGGATGAGGGTGAGGCGGAGAAGCGTGACCGCGAGGATCGCCCAGGCCGCTCCGAGTGCGCCGTCACGGGAGGCCATCACGTAAACCGAGACCAGCATGGCCGCAAAGCATGTCGCCTCCACGGCGGAGACATAGCCCGGGCGGTTCAAGGCCTGGAAGAGCTGCGCGCTGATATTGGCGAGGCCGAAGATGATCGCCTCGGCAAGAAGGACGTGGAAGATCGGAACCACGGGCGCGAATTCCTGGCCATAGAGCAGCACCAGGAGCGGCGGTCCCCACCACATGCCTGCCAGCCAGGTGATCAGAAGAAGGGCAAGGGCAAAGCGAAAGGTCTGGTCGAAATGGCATTTCGCAATGTTCGCTTCGGCCCTCGCCATCTTGGAGAGGAGCACGCTGTTGATCGGCATGATCCACGCCATGGCGATGCGTGAAAAGCTGAAGGCGATCACATAGAAGCCGAGCTCGGCGGGAGCGACGAGGCCGATCAGGATCAGACGGTCGGTATATTCCGCACAGGTGGTGACGATGTCGGCGGGCCCGGCGCGCAGGCTGTAGGAGAGCATCGATCGCGCATGGCGTCGAAAATCGCCTCGGGCGACGCCCATGCGGACCAAGAAGGCCGGAACCTGCGTGACGAGAGCCAGGCTGATCCCCGCAATCGACGCCAGGACGGCGGCTTGCCAATTCAGGTCGGCGAAGCCCAGCACTCCCATCAGCGCGAAGAAATAGAAAAGGTTGGGAGCGAGGCGGCCGTAATTGTTGAAGGTGAAGGCGCCCAATCCGATGAGGACGCAGCACAGAAGCGCCTGCGAACCGCCGAAGATAGAGGCAAGAGCTGCGATGCGGGCGTAGAGGATCGCTTGCTGATCGTACTGCGTCATCAGGTGGGGGATCGCGAGGAGCGCGGCCGTCAGAACGAGGCTTCCCCAGCCGGCCGCCAGCACAAAAGCGATCTGCGCGATCCTTGCCCGGTCCTCGCGGTTCTTGGCCACATGATAGGTCGTGGCGGCGCCGATGCCGGCCGTGGAGATCAAGGCCAGGAACTGCGTCCAGAGCACGACCGCGGAATAGATGCCGCGACCGTCCGGCCCGAGCAGCCGCGCGGTGATGATGCCGGTGACGATGTTGACGAAGAGGATGGCGGCAAAGGTCGCCATCGATTGCATGACGGCATAGATGGCGGTGGGCGCTTTGAGGATCCGGCCCGGTAGATGCAGGAGGCTCGCTGCGAGAATGGCGCGCATGGATGGGGCGGCCGCGGCGCCATCGCCATTGATGGGCGCGATGTCGACGGCCGCGATGTCGGCTTTCGCCTGATCGGCTCCTACAACCACAGGGCGGGCTTTCGGGTGCATTCGGGCCCGTCTTGATTGGCGGTGCCGGGATTGCCTTTGATGAGAGCCGGGTTCGCCTGTGAGGAGTCCGGCCGAGAGGCCGCGAAGAGGCCCGGATGCCAGCGCCGACCCGAGGTGGTTTCTTCGCAGGCGAGGCGCATCCTGCGGTCGCCGAGAACCCTCTCGTAGATCTCGGCAATACGGGCCCGGAAGACGTCCGGCGAAAACTGCTTCCGCGCGATGCTCGCGACAAAAGAGGCAGGTACGTGCTCTTGCTGTCTCAGGACCGCGAGCACGGCCTCGGCCACGGCGTCCGCGTCGTCCCTGGGGACGAGAGTGCCTCCCGTCTCCGTGCAGACGGCCTCGCGCACGCCGCCGATATCCGTGGCGACGACCGGTCGCCCCACGATTTGTGCCTCGGCGAGGACCATGCCGAAGGATTCGTTGCTCGTTGAGGTCAACGCCACGACGTCCATCCCCGCCATCCACGATGGCATGTCGGCCTGAAAGCCGGTGAAGGTGACGCGGCCGCGCAAGGCCGGGGTCTCCGCCATGCGATGGAGACGCTTTGCGTAGTCTTCCTTGTCTTTGAGGGCGAGCGGGCCGACGACCCAGAAATGCGCGCCGGGCTCCTGGGCTGCGATCTTCTCGGCGGCCTCAAGGAAAATATGCTGCGCTTTTCGCGGCTCGATGACGCCGAAGATGCCGATATTGTAGCGCGCGCCTTTCTCCACGATCGGCGCGGCCGGGCGTGCTCTGGCCGCCTTTTCGATGAACTCCGGATCGACGCCGTTCGGGACGATCTCGATGCGTTCGTGGGAGACGCCGATCGTCTCGAGAAGTTCGCGGCTCGCTCCGGAAACGCAGATGAAGCGGTCGACATGACGGGCGGTCCAGCGGAGCGCGAGGTGGTGCTGTGGTTTGATGGGCAGGACTTCATGCACATGCATGACGACCGGAATGCCGAGGCGACGGGCGGCGGGGAGCGCGTACAGCGCACCGACAGGGTGGTGAACGTGGACGAGCTTGATCTCTCCGGAGGCGAGCAGTCGTCCAATCTGGCGGCTGCCGGCGCGCCAGGCCTGGAGATAGTGCCATAGCGCGAGAGGGTCCGAGGTGGCGCGCATCCGCTCGAAGCCGCAATCGGAAAGCGGGATCGAAAGCGAGCGGGCCGCCGCCGCAAGATCACCGCCGCCGGGGCAGGCGAGGATAGGGGAATAGCCGTAAGGCTCCATTCCTCGCGCGAGCGTCAGGATCACGCGCTCGGCGCCGCCGAGAAAGCCGACGCGGCTCACATGAAGAACGGCGCGCTCTGCACACATGCTGGGACCTCTGTCTTCAACCCTTGGCGCACGGGCGCGGACCCGTGCCGAGCGTCGGCTCAGAACGGCGTGCCGTTTGGCTAAGTTTTTAGATGAAGACGGAATATTCTTGGCGCAGTCAATATAGAATGCTAATTAAATTATAATTATGCTAATTCCTGGATGGACCAGGCGCTCGAATGGTGGAAAGCCGTCGCAGAGCGGGTGCTGCGGGATCGGGGCTGCGCTTGGGGCGCACGCGCCTGGTCGCTGTGCCAGCCGGCCGTCGTCTCCTTCGGGAGCGGCAGGGCGAGGGGTTTTCGGGTCTGGAGGGAGAATGCGGGTTGCTCTGATCCACGAAGCGCTGACCGTCTACGGCGGGGCCGAAAAAGTTCTCGAGGAGCTGATGCGGATGTTTCCGGAGGCTCCCGTCTTCGTTCCGCTCTACGAGCCGTCGGCGTTTCCTGAGATTTTCCATAAGGCCGATATTCGTGCCACTTGGATCAACCGGCTGCCGCTGGTGCGGCGCCATCACCGGGCGCTCTTTCCCCTCTATCCTCTGCTGATGAGCTCGATCGACCTTTCCGGCTACGACCTCGTCATCAGCAGCTCTTTCAACTTCGCGCACAACGTGGTCACGCCACCGGAGAGCTGCCATGTGTGCTACTGCCATTCTCCGCCCCGCTTTCTCTGGGACTACAATGCCTATGCCCGGCGCGAGGGCTTTGGCGTCTGGAAACGGCGGGTCGTGGAATCCATGCTGCCGCGGCTTCGTTCCATGGACCGAGCCGCGGCGCAGGGGGTCGATTTCTGGGTGAGCACGAGCACTCTCGTGGAACAGCGGATCCGGAAGACCTACCGTCGTCGCAGCACCATCATTCCCCCGCCCGTCGATGTGAACGAGTTCCGGCCGGGAAGTGGTCGTGGCGAGTACTTTCTGCTCTTGATGCGTCTCGTCGGCTGGAAGCGGCCCGATATCGCCGTCAAAGCCTGCAGCGAGCTCGGCGTGAAACTCGTCGTGGCCGGTGACGGCCGGGAGATGCGGCACCTCAAGGCCCTTGCCGGGCCGAGTGTCGAATTCGTCGGTCGCGTGGACGGGGAGGCAAAGGCCGAGCTTTATCGCAATTGCACCGCCCTGATCCTCACCTCGGTGGAGGATTTCGGCATCACGCCGCTTGAGGCGATGGCCTCCGGGCGTCCCGTGATCGCATTGGGTGAGGGGGGCGCTCTCGACACGGTCGTCCCCGGCGAGACCGGGGAGCTGTTTGACGAACAGACCTGCGAGAGCCTCAAACGGACCCTCCGACACTTCAATCCGGAGCGCTATGATCCTGCTTTCATTCGCCGGCATGCAGAAATTTTCGACAGCCGCCAGTTTCGGACAAAGCTGAACAGCTTTCTCGGTCGCTCGGTCCGTCTCTATTCTCGGAGGATGAGCGAAACCAGTGTCGCCAGCGTCGATGAGCCAGACCTCGGCGGCAGTCCGAAGGCGAGTTCTCCGGACTGGCAAGCGGAGCCTCGGTTTCCGGCGCGAATGCGCCTTTGAAATTTGTGTACCGGCAGGTGTTCGATAGTCATACCTTCCGGTCACGCAAAGAAACCGGAAAGTTCCCTTAGAAAATGCGTCGTATTTTAATCCATTTTGCAAGGCATCTTGTTATGCTTATAATTTCTCCATATAATTTTCGCAGGTCATTGCTTGTAGGTGAGGGGTTTATGCCGTGTCGCAATATCTCCAATGGCGAAAGCTGTGAGCAATGCCGTTTCTGGGCGCGTCAAGGCAAAAAATTTGCCGGCGAATGTCGTCGTTATCCGCCGCATTATGCGGAAGGCTCGCTTGGGCGCCCGCTGGAGTTAAAGCGGGTCTATCCGATGGTGCCGCCGACGGATTGGTGCGGAGAGTTCCGGCCGAGAGTGGCGGAGCTGCTTTAAGCGCGGATCGCGCTTCAGTCGGGGCTCGGGCGCCGACATGTCGAGGCACATTCGATGATCACACCGCTGTCTCCGGAGGTCGGCGGTGCGTGATTTCGGGATGCGTGATTTCGGGGATGCCGCGCAGAGGCCGCTATGGGCGCCGATCGTTTTCCCAGATCGTGTGGATGCGATGCGCGCTTGGTGTCGAGATCTGAAACAGCCTTGCCACTTCGATCTGTTTCATGCCGCGATCGAAGGCGGCATAGACCGCGGTCTTGCCGAGGCGCGTCAGCCGGTCGCCCTTTTTCCAGGCGGGGTTGAACGCGCTGAGGTCGACAGGACTGGCCTGCCCGCCCGGGCGGATTTGTGCGATGGCCTCGTCGAGCGCAGCCGCTGCGGCGAGGCAATAATCGCGTTGCGCCTCCAGGTATCTGACTTTCGCCTCCGGTGAGAGGATTTCGTATTCAGGCCTCTCCAGGAACGGCCGCATCATCATGTTCGAAATTCTCCCTCCGGATTGCTGATCGGAGACGCCAGGTGGCCTGCCGGGCGTCCCGAATCGTTGCTTCCCAGCCTAAATCTTGTTCATGGTCGCACGAATTTCTAGGGCGATAGGATAAAATTGCGGCGTCTACTGCTACATTTTGTTGACTTTTTCTATTTTCTTGATGTGATGCCAAGCTAAGGAATCCGCGACCCCTGCCGTCTCGGACCGATGCCGCTGCAGATTGAAGGTGTCGAGGATATGTTGGCGTATCGGGGCCTCTTCCTTGTCTGTGCTGCTGTCGGATGCTGGTTCGCCTTGTATTGGGTGGTGGGCTGTGCGGCATCGGCAGAAAGCGGTGCGTGTCAGGTTCCGGATTCCAGGCGGATCGCCATTCCGTTCGAATTCGCTCGGACGTTTCTCTCTCCTTTCTACCTTGGCTATGCGCTGAATGTCGGTGTCCTCGTGCCGCAGGTCGCGGCCGATCGAATTGCCCTCATGCGCAGCGAGGCGGGGAGCCCCATCGAGAGAGAGGCAGGTATAAACCGGGTCCTGCTGCGCCGGAGTGGGTGATGTCGTGTCACCTTCGCTGGCTGAAGACGACATCCACATCTGGACCTGGCGGCTCGACGGCGATTTCCTGAGTGCGTGCGGTGACTGGCTCACCCCTGAGGAGAGAGATCGCTGCGCAGGGCTGTCTGAGCCTCATGCTCAGATCCGCTTTGCCGCGGCCCGCAATGGTCTCCGGTTTTTGCTGGCCCATTATCTCGGTAGCGAGCCCTCGGACGTCGTTTTGAAAGAAGGTCGGTTCGGGAAGCCTTGCCTCGGCTTGGATGCCAGCCTGGCGTTCAATCTCTCGCATGCCGGTGACATCGCTGCCGTCGCACTGTGCCGTGGCGGTGAAGTGGGGATCGATATCGAGGCGGAAACGGCGGGGCATATCGAGCTCCGCAGGATCCTCTCGGCGGAGGAGGAGCGGCAACTTCACCTGCTCGGCCTGCCGCTCGATCGTTCCGTTCTGCTTCAGATCTGGGTCTGGAAGGAGGCGGTGTTGAAGGCGTCGGGCCTCGGCCTGACGGTCGATCCCGATACAGTCGTTCTCACTTTCGACCGGCAGGGGCGCCGGCTCCTGGCGCGAAGCGGTGCGGTTCCAGATTTCGGCTCCTATGGGCTCCGGAGTTTTGTGCCGGTGCCGGGGTTTGTCGGAGCCGTGGCCGTGACGCGGGAAGGTCTGCGGGTGCTCTCTTTCTCGCTTTGCCGCGCACACCTGAACGGGGCATGCCGGATGCGGCCGGACGGGGGCCGGATCAAGGCCTCATAACTTGCCCGGGCCGCCCTCCGTGCAGCCCATCTCCAGAGAGATCCGCGATGCCGCATTGCAGACCTGCCTGACCAGCTCATCCTGGCGGGCCTCGTCGAAGCGGTACATGGGCAGCGTGATGGTGATGGCGCCGACGGGGCGGTGCCGAAGGTCGCGTACGATTGCAGAAATGCCGCCTGCATCTTCCGAAAGCTCGCCGCGATTGATGGCAAAGCCGCGCATGCGGATCTCGTCGATCTGGCCGCGAAGTGCCTGCGGGTCGGTGATTGTGTGGGGCGTATGGCGCGGCAGGGTCTCTGCGAGGATCGCCTCGATCTCCGCTTCGGGCGCAAAGGCCAGAAGCAGCTTGCCCGAGGCCGTGCAGTGGGGTGCGTTGCTTTGGCCGGGCCCTGCATAATGCGTAATCGCATTGGTGCCGATGACCTGGTCGAGGCTGATCGCTTCCAGCCCGTTCCAGACGCTGAAGCTCGCCGTCTCGCCTGTGTCGTGCGCCAGGCGCTCCATGTGTTTGTGGGCGATCGTGGAGATGCCGCGGCTCGTCAGGATCGGCGCTGCGATGGCGATCAGGCCGATGCCCAGGATGATGCGTTCGCTCGCCGGCTCGCGCTCCAGAAGCCCCTCGTCTTCGAGCGTGGCGACGACGCGTGAAATCGAGCTTTTGTGGAGCCCGATGCGGCGCGCGATCTCGTTGATGCCGATGCTTCCGCCGGCCTGCGACACGCAGCGCAGAACCTCCACGGCGTGCCTTGCGGCGGCAACTCCGGGACGGCGGGCGGTCGGTTCTGCTGAATTCTTAGGCATCGCTGCATTCTGACCTTTTCGAGGCATCTTGTGCTTGACCTCTGTCAGATGAAAGTCAATCATAGCTAAACGCAACAGCGTTGCGCAATGCGCAACAACAGGAAACGATTTGATGAAGGCCAAAACGGCATTCCGCGAGGTGGTGCGAGAACTCGAGGCGCGAGGCGCCCTTGCAACCGTCTCGCGGCAAGTTGATCCCAAGCACGAACTGACGGCTGTCATGCGGCAAATGCAGAAGGGCGAGAACAAAGCGCTTCTGTTCCGTTCCGTTGCCGGTTCCGACCAGCAGGTCGTAACCAATGTCTTCGGTTTCCGCAGCCACGTGGCGGCTGCCCTCGGTCTCGAAGAGGCCGATCTGCTTTCTTCGCTCGTCCAATTGGAGAACCAGCGTCTTCCGACGGAAAGAGTAGACGAGGCTCCCGTTCAGGAAGTCGTCGTGGCCGGCGCCGATGTCGACGTCTCGCGCGATATTCCGCAGGTGGTGTTCTCGGAGCTCGATGCCGGGGCCTATCTGACGGCGGGTGTCCTGATCGCGCCGCATCCGGAAACCGGCGTCTACAATGCCTCATGGAACCGTTGCCAGCTTGTTGGCGGCGACCGGATGCGGGTGCGGATGATGCCGCCTCAGCATCTTGGCCGCTATCATCAGGTGGCCGAGGAGAAGGGGCAGAACCTCCCCTGCGCCATCGTCATCGGGGCGCCTCCGGGGGTGATGTTTTCCGCCGCCTCCAAGGTGCCGTTCGAAGTGGACGAGCTCGAGGTGGCCGGCGCCTGGCAGGGCAGCCCGTTGCGCGTCACGCGCTGCAAGACGATCCCCGTCGATGTACCAGCGGATGCGGAGATGGTGATCGAAGGAGAAGTCATCGCCGGCGTGCGCGAGGATGAGGGTCCCTTCGGCGAATTCACCGACGGTTACGTGCCGGTGATGAAGAACCACGTCTTCCGTGTGACCGCCATCACGCGGCGGCGCGATGCGATCTATCATGCGATCCTCGCCGGCGGCACCGAAGATCTCAATCTCGTCGGCGTTCCGATCCAGACCGAGATCTACAAAAAGGTCTCGTCCTTCGTGCCGCGTATCCGCGACATCGCCACTCCTGGCTATGTCTTCGGCTGCGTGATCTCCATCGAGAAGAAGAGCGAGGATCAGTCGAAGAATGCCGTGCTTGCGGCTCTTGCTGCCTATTCGTGGACGAAAGTCGTCGTTGTCGTCGATGAGGACGTTGATCCTTTCAACGCGGCCGATGTTCTATGGGCAATTCAAACGCGTGCGACGCCCGATACCGGCGTTTACGTTTTTCCGCGTGTGCCGAGCTATACACGCGAGGACGTGCGGGAGGTGCATCGCGGCAAGATCGGCATCGATGCGACCGTGCCGCTGCATATGAAGAAATTGTTCGAGCGACGACGCTTTCCGGGAGAATCTGACGTGCGTCTGGAGGAGTATATCGATGGCGGGTGTTAGCCTCGAGAATATCGGCGAGGCGATCGACCATCTGGTCACGGCGCCCATGTCGAATTGGACGATCCTGAAAGGCATTCCGCTTCTGAAGCTTTATGCGCGGGCCCGGGAGAAAGCTGGCGGGGAGGCGGTGACGCTGACGGCTACGCGCCTTCTGGAGAATCGCGTGGGGCCAGGTGACCGGGTCCTCGTTTTGAGCGGCTTCATCATGCGAGATTACGGGCTGCCGGAAACGGATGGGCCGATCGGCGCGGCCGTTCTGGCGCGCGCCCTTGCGGTCGGTCTCGGCGCCGTGCCGGTCGGTATCTCCGAGGCCTCTGTCGTGCCCTGCATGGAGGCGTGTTTTTCGGCTGCGGGTCTCATCCCGGCGGCGCCTGAAAGCCTCGGATCCGGACGCAATCGCTGCGCACTCCTCGACTTTCCTGTCGATGCGGCCGAGGCGGAGCGCGCGGCGGCCGAAATTCTCGACCGCTATCAGCCGAAAGCCGTCATCGCGGTCGAGCGGCCGGGCGCGGGCGCGGACGGGCATTATCACGGCGGCGGCGGTTTCGAGATCTCTGGCTTCACGGCCAAAACCGACGTTCTCTACCGGATGGCACGCGAGCGTGGCATCGCCACGATCGGTATCGGCGATCTCGGCAACGAGCTCGGCATGGGCACGGTCGCCGACGAGGTCCGGGAATATGTGCCTCTCGGCGAGACGATCGCCGCCGAACAGCCGGCCGACGTGACGGTCGTCGCCAATATCTCCAACTGGGGCGCTTACGGGATTGCGGCCTGTCTCGCCGCCTCGACTGGGCGGGAAGCCGCTTTCCACGACGGGCGAGAGGAAGAGCGGCTGATCGAGGCTTGCGTGCGCGCAGGCGCGATCGACCCCGTCGGCGGGCAGTTCCGGCTCTATGTCGACGGGACCGACGCGCGCACCAATGCGGCCATGGTCGATCTGTTGCGCTCGCTGGTCGTCTTGAGCCGGGAAGGTGCCAACGTCACAGACTATCAGACGTCATGGCAGAAGCGGTGACCGCGGGCTCCGCCCTCTCCAGGCGCCGCGTCGGCCTCATCGTGCCGTCGGTCAATGCGGTGATCGAGCCGGATTGTGCGCGTATCGCCTGGCCCAATGTCACCTTTCATGCGACGCGCGTCATGCTGCGCGAGACGACGCCCGAGGGCCTTCGTCAGATGAACGATGGCGTTGCGGCCGCCGCCGATCTCATCGCTTCCGTCACCCCCGATGTCGTCGCCTTCGCCTGCACCAGTGGCTCCTTCATCGACGGCGAGGAGGGTCTCGCCCGCCAGATCGCTTCGATCGAGGCGCGCGTCGGTTGTCCCGTCGTTTCAACTTCGCGCTGCATCGTCGCAGCGATGGCCCATCTCAACGCGACTAAGGTCGCCCTTGCGACGCCTTATCTCGACGAGGTGAATGCGGCCGAATTGGCCTTTCTTGAAAGCCATGGCCTGACGGTGACCAATCTGCGCGGGCTCGGGCTTTCCGGAAAGGCGATCCGCGAAGTGCCGCCTGAGCGTGTGAAGGAGCTGGTGCGTGATGTCGATACGCCGGACAGCGAGGCGATTTTCGTGAGCTGCACCGATCTGCGGGCGCTTGAGGTCGCCGAGGAGCTTGAACATGAATGCGGCAAGCCCGTTTTGACGAGCAACCAGGTCACATTGTGGGGCGTCCGCAATGCCCTCGGAGGGCTGCCCGCGATCACAGGTTACGGGAAGCTGCTCGCATGACGCTCAACCCGCAAAGCGCCGAAATGTCTGCAACGCGCCTCTACGAAGCGGAGACCTCGCCCGAGTTGATCGCCGAGCGGTACGGTCTTGCCCGCGAGGCCGTCATCGACTTCTCCCTCAACGTGAACCCTTTCGGCCCGCCGCCCGCTGCCGTCGAGGCCGCGCAGCGTGCCTGCGGTGCCATTCACCTTTATCCCGACCTCAATTATTCGCAGCTGCGGCGGGCGCTTGCCGCGCGCCACCGTGTCGACGAGGCGATGTTCTTCTTCGGCGCCGGGCTCGACGACGTCATCAAGCTCATTCTGCAGGCCTGGACGAGCGCGGGCGACGACGTCCTCGTGCATCTGCCGACGTTTCCGCGTTACGAGCTCGAGGCCTCCCTGCGCGGCTGCCGGATCGTTGCGGTGGAAAATGACGAGCCGGAGCTGATCGACGCGGGGCGGATCGAAAGCGCGCTTGTGGCGCACAAGCCCGCGCTCGCCTTCATCTGCTCGCCGAACAACCCGACCGGCGCGCGTCTCACCCGGAGCGAGATTGCGCGGCTCGCAGAAGCGGCGCCGGAGACCATCCTGGTCGTCGACGAAGCCTTGATCAATCCGGCAGAGGAGGGGGCCGTCGGCCTCGTCGCCAATCACCGCAATCTCGTCGTCCTGCGCACCTTCTCGAAATATTTCGGCATTGCCGGCATGCGCGTCGGTTATGCGATCGCGAGCCCTGATCTCGTGGCCGTCGCCGAGGTCGGGCGGCCGCCTTTCAACCTCGCTTTGCCGTCGCTCGACGCGGCGATCGCGGCCCTTTCGGATCGCGAGTTTCTGGCGCGCTGCAAAGCGACTTTTGCCGAAGAGTTCGCGCATTTCCTGACGGAGATCGCGACCGATCCGCGCCTTAAGGTGCGCGGCCACAACGCCAATATGATCCTCCTTGATCTCGGTGGGCGTGATCCCGGCGAAGCGGCCGAAAACCTCGCGCGCCGCGGCCTCATCGTCGCCGACGCCACGTCCTTCCACGGGCTTGAAAACGATCACGTCCTGCGCATTTCGCTGCGCTCACGGGCGGACAACGACAAGCTCATCAAGGCCTTGAAGGAGCTGCCATGACCGCCTCATCGGGACAGGCCGAGAAAAAGGGGCGGGGCAAGGCGCGCCTGCCCTTCGACAGCCTCATACTGTGCCTCGCCGTCGTCCTCGCCTGGCAGGCGGTCACGTATTTCGGCGATGTTCCCGCCTATCTCCTGCCGCCGCCTTCGGCGATCGCGGAGCGCATCTATTCCGATTTCGGACTGCTCTTCAGCCATTCTCTGGTCACCGCCAAAGAGGTCCTGATCGGCTTTCTTCTGTCGATCGTGATCAGCGTCCCGCTTGCCGCGATCCTGGCGCAGTTCCCACTGGTCGAGCGGATGCTCTATCCGCTTCTCGTCGCCTCGCAGACGGTGCCGAAGGTGGCGATCGCGCCGCTGCTCGTCGTCTGGTTCGGCTTTGGGCTGTTTCCCAAGATCCTGATTGCCTTCCTCATCTGCTTCTTCCCGATCCTGGTCGATTCCCTCGTCGGGTTTCGCTCCATGCCCAAGGAAATCGCCTGGCTCGCCCGCTCTACCGGGGCGTCGCGCTGGAAGGTCTTCCTGCATTTCCAGGTGCCGGCGGCTCTGCCGAACATCTTCGCCGGCGTGAAGGTGGCTTCGACACTCGCCATCGTCGGGGCAATCGTCGGGGAGTTCGTCGCCGCCGACAGCGGGCTCGGCTATCAGCTCATCGTGGCGAACGGCTCGCTCGATGTGACGCTCTCCTTCAGTATCCTGATCGTCTTGAGCGTCATGGGAATGTTGTTGTTTGCCCTCGTCGATCTCGCCGAGCGCCTGGCGCTTCCCTGGCATGTTTCGCAGCGCTCGTGAGGAGACGGTGACAATGGAGCCCGCCCTCGATTTTTCCGCCGTCAGCAAGACCTTCACGACATCCAGCGGGCCGGTGAAGGCTCTCGACGATGTCAGCTTCTCCATCGGCGAGGGTGAATTTCTCGCCGTCCTCGGGCCGAGCGGCTGTGGCAAGAGCACGCTCCTGTCTCTCGCGGCCGGGCTGGAGCGCCCGAGCGCAGGGACCGTCAAGACGGCGGGCCGCGTGATCGATCGGGCCGTCACCGACATCGGCATCGTCTTCCAGACCGATGCGCTGCTCGATTGGCGCAGCGTCCTTCAGAACGTGATGATCCAGCCGCAAATGCGCGGCCTCAAGACGAGCGAGTATGAAGGCAAGGCACGCGAGCTTTTAGAGCTTGTCGGGCTTGCCGGCTTCGAAGAGAAATATCCCTACGAGCTCTCGGGGGGCATGCGCCAGCGGGTCTCCATCTGCCGGGCGCTCGTGCACAATCCTTCGCTTCTTCTGATGGACGAGCCTTTCGGGGCGCTCGATGCGCTGACGCGCGAACAGATGGTGATGGAGCTACATCACATCTGGCTTCGCACGCACAAAAGCGTGATGTTCGTCACGCATGATATTCAGGAGGCGGTTCTCTTGGCACAGCGTGTGCTGGTCATGACGCCGCGGCCTGGTCGAATTGCTGAGATCATCGAGGTGGATCTCCCTCTCCAGCGCACACCAGACATCATGGAGAGTGAGAAGTTCACGCAGAAAGTCGCCCATATCCGCCACCTCTTCGAGGCACATGGTGTGCTGAAGAAGTACTGATATTTGGAGAAGGATCGAATGAAACTCACGCGACGCACCCTTCTTGTCTGCGCGACGGCGCTCGGACTGACCCTTCCCGCGGGGATGACCGAGGCCCTGGCGCAGGACAAAGACCTGAAAAAGGTCACCGTCCGTCTCGCCTTCAACTACAACGGCCACCGTTCGCCGTACCTCCTGGGAGTCGACAAGGGCTTCTACGAGGAAGAGGGCCTCGATGTGGAAGTCCTCGAGGGCAAGGGCGTGACATCGTCCATGCAGCTCGTCGCCAACAAGCAGGACACTTTTGCCATCATCGATCCGCCCTCGCTGATGCTGGGCGCGGCCCAGGGCATGCCGCTGCGCATCGTGGCGCAGCTGTACCAGGTGAGCCCCAATGCGGTGATCAGCTGGAAGGAAGAGAACATCAAGAAGCCGGCCGATCTCGTCGGCAAGACTGTTGCCACATTGCAGGGCGATACGACGACGACCATGCTCTATGCGCTTCTCGCCCGTAACGAC
Organism: Afifella sp. H1R; assembly: GCF_021462425.1. NCBI lineage: Bacteria > Pseudomonadati > Pseudomonadota > Alphaproteobacteria > Hyphomicrobiales > Afifellaceae > Afifella > Afifella sp. H1R. The sequence continues at coordinate 2,311,529 of NZ_JAKEDY010000001.1, read as the reverse complement.
GTCGAGCGTAACGACGTCAAGATCGTGGCGACCGACGGCGGCACCCGCAACCAGACTTTCCTGGCGAAGCGCGCCGCAGCGCTGACTGGCTTTTCCAACGATTCCTATCTCGGCATGAAGGCGACCACCGAGGGTGATGTCGACTACTTCATGTATTCCGATTTCGGCATCGACACGATGGGCGACGCTCTTGCCGCCAATACCGATACGATCGAAGAAGATCCGGAAATGATTGCCGCCTTCGTCAAGGCGACCTTGCGTTCCTATGCCTACGCTCTGGAACATCCGGAAGAAGCGATCGAATCCCTGATCAAGCGTTCGCCGACCCGCGACAAGGACGTGGCGGTGGAGAAGCTCAAGGCGACGGCGGAGCTGATGACCTCCGACGTGACCGACGAGCACGGCATCGGCTATTCCGACAAGGCGCGCTTCGAACAGACGCAGGAGCTGATGGCGGAATTCGGCGGGCTGACCAAGACGGTGGACGACGTCTCGGTCTATTACACCAACGATTTCCTCCCGAAGAACTGAAAGAGGTAGGTAAGTCCTCGTGCGCAAGCGTCTCGTCGTCGGTATCAGTGGTGCATCCGGTGTCATTTACGGGGTTCGGGCTCTCGACCTGCTTCGCGAGCTCGACGTCGAAGTGCATCTGGTGATGACCAAGTCCGCACAGATCACGCTGGCGCACGAGACCGACCTGAAAGTGGCCGATGTCCACGCCCGCGCCGATGTCGTCTACAAGCCTGAAGACATCGGCGCGGCAATCGCCAGCGGCTCTTTCCGCACGGAGGGGATGCTGGTGGCGCCGTGTTCGATCCGCAGCCTTTCCGAAATCGCCTGGGGTGTTACGGCAGGGCTTCTGAGCCGCGCCGCCGACGTCGTCTTGAAGGATCGCCGGCGCCTCGTCCTCATGGTCCGCGAGACGCCTTTGCATCTCGGGCATCTGCGCACGATGACCCAGGCGACGGAAGCCGGTGCGATCATCATGCCACCGGTCCCCGCGTTTTATGCCAAGCCGCGATCGCTCGACGATATGGTCGAACAAAGTGTGGCTCGCGCCCTCGACCTTCTCGGTCTCCACAACGACAAGGTTCGTCGCTGGGGCGAGCCGACGCCGCAAGCCGAGGCCTGAATGTCGGAAGGCGGCGAACACGGGGATGCTGAGCCCGGCCGGCTGGCGGAGGACGCTCTTCCCGACCCCCGCATCAACACGTTTCTCGCTTCGCACCACGTCCTCGCGCTTGCATGCTCGGACGGGAAAGAGGTCTGGGCTGCGAACTGCTTCTATCTCTGGCTGCCGCAGTCGGCTTCGTTCGTAATCTTGACCGATGGCTCGACCCGCCATGCGGAGATGATGCGGGCACGAGACGAGGTGGCGGGCTGCGTCGCAGGGCAGCCGGAGAAGGTCGAGGACATCAAGGGCGTGCAGTTCTCCGCACGGGCGACGTGCCTCCCCGACGCCTCTGCCGTTGCCGTGCGGGCGCTTTATGAAGCGCGCTTCCCGGTTGCGAGCAAGATGCCGGCTCCGGTCTGGCTCCTCGCGGCGGACTTTCTCAAATACACCGACAACAGTCTCGGCTTCGGCACGAAAATCCTCTGGCGCCGCGAAGACTGACCGGCTCGCCGGAGATGACATCTCCTTCGACGCAATGCTTCCAAGCACCTCGCACGACGGCGAAGCGCTCGTGCAGACGCCTCCGGTTTCTCCCGCAGCCGCGATACGGCAGAAGCGCTGGAGCAGGCCTCGCTTGAATCGCGTCTGCACCAAAAGGTTGTGCATCGGGCCGGGCTGCGCCACCTGTGTCATACGATAGCGCCGCCTCATCGTGCCTGGGCTTCGGCTATCATCCTTATTTTTAATAGAAATGATCGACCATTCATCTCGCGGAGCGAGCTCTCTGCGACAATAGACTCATGGTCGAGCTACGACCCTGGGTTTATATATCCTCTTCGGTTGCAGCAGGCAGGGTCCGCGCGGTCGTGAGAATTGCCGTGGTGTCGGTGTCTCAAGTTCGTCGTGTCTCGTCCGTCGGACATCTAAAAAAATATAGTTTGGGATTTGCTGCCTGCATAATGAAACAAAAATCGTTTATCTTGTTGTCTGCGAGAATTGATTAGCCAAAGGATCATCTGCGTATGCAGCAGAGAAAGCTTGGGCGCTATTCCGTATCGGCCGTTGGTCTTGGCTGTATGAGCATTTCGCACGCCTACGGGACGCCGTTGGCGCGCGCGGATGCTGAACGTCTCCTCAATCAAGCCCTGGAGTGTGGATATAGTCTCCTGGACACCGCGGTGATCTACGGATACGGGGCCAATGAATCGCTGATCGGCGAGGCTCTCAATGGCCGGCGAGACGAGTTTGTGCTCGCCAGCAAATGCGGCATCTTCCGTGCCGATGACGGGACTCGTGTAATCGACAATCGTCCCGAGAGGTTGAAGCGCGCCTGCGAAGACAGCCTGAAGCGCCTCCAGACGGATGTCATCGATCTCTATTATTTGCACCGTTGGGACAAGGTGGTGCCAATTGAAGAGAGTGTGGGCGCGCTCTCGGAACTCGTCCAGGAAGGGAAGATCAAGGCGATCGGTCTGTCCGAAGTCTCGGTGCCCACTCTGGTGCGCGCGCATGCGGTGCATCCGATTTCTGCGGTTCAAAGCGAGTATTCGCTTTTCACCCGCAACCCGGAAATCGCCATGCTGGCAGCCTGCCGACAACTCGACATTACGTTTATTGCCTTTTCGCCTCTCGCGCGCGGCCTTTTGAGCGGCCAGCTGCGCGATCCTGCGAAACTTAAGCCCGGGGATTTGCGCCGCAACATGCCGAGATTCCAGGGGGCCAATTTCGTTGCCAATATGCAGCTCATCGACGGTCTCAAGGAGATTGCCGACGACGCCGGCTGCACGATGGCGCAGGTGGCTCTGGCGTGGCTTCTCGCCAAGGGCGACGACATCATCCCGATCCCGGGCACGACCTCGAGGGCGCATCTTCGGGAGAATGCCGAGGCGGGCGATATCGTCCTGCCTGCCGGAGCGCTTCCACGCCTCGATGCCCTGATCAACGAGAAGACCGTGCGCGGTGCGCGTTACAGCGCCGCCGTCCAAAGTGAGATCGACACCGAGGAATTCGGCGTCTCATGTGGAGCGCCCTGAGGCTGCCGGATAATTGCGTGCGGTGGCTGGCCGAAGAGTTCCTCGCACGTGCAGTCTTTGGAGGACGTGTGTGTTTCGTCGTTCGGTGGCGGCCGTGCTTCGGCGGCCGAGGCGGCGCAAACGAAACCGCTGCGTGACGCGGACGGCCAAGTCCAACGTCCTCATTCCAGGCACAAAGGGAAAGCCGGAGCCGCCGTGGCGCTCTCGGCCGTCATGCTTCGGGGGCAGGAGGGCAGGGATCCTATGTACCGGCTGCGCTTATGGTCCGTGCGCCATTCCAGGGGTCTGGAGCGGCTCTACAAGTGGGTCGAGGGCACGATGGTGGCACTTGACCCGCTCTTCTCTCGGCTCGGTTACGACCGCGTCGAGCGTCCGATCGCCTTCGTCGAGCGCAACGTCAAAGGCCTCCTCTTCGATTGCGAGATGTGCGGCCAGTGCGTGTTGTCGTCGACAGGCATGTCCTGCCCGATGAACTGCCCCAAGCAGCTTCGAAATGGCCCCTGCGGCGGTGTCAGGCCAGGGGGCTTTTGCGAGGTGCGGCCATGGATGCGCTGCGTCTGGGTGGACGCCTGGAGCGGGGCGCAGACAATGCGCAACGGGGCTTGGATCGAAGAGGTCCTGCCGCCGGTCGATCGCAGTCTCAAGGGCTCGTCCTCCTGGCTCCGCGTGGCGCGCGAGAAAGCGGCTGCACGGCGGGCCGCGCCGGTGCGAAGCAGGGCGCGCGCCATCGTCGCCCGCGCCTTTTCCGGCGCCAGGCGCAATGAGCCCGCCTCCGCACCGCTTGCCGAGGAGCCGTCGAGCGCCGTCAATCAGGAGGCGCAGCGGTGAGCGGGTCGAGCGAATTCACCCATCCATTCCAGGCTTACGAGGCGCCGCCGCCTGGGCATTCCTCCGGAAGCCGGTTGGAGCGCGTCCTCCGACAAGGCCGTTTTGCCGTGACGGCCGAATTGAACCCACCGGATTCCGCCAATGCGGAGGATGTGTTCGAGGCGGCGCGGCCTCTTGCGGAGGTCGTCGATGCCATCAACGCGACCGATGCGTCCGGCGCCAATTGTCATATGTCGTCGATCGGCATCTGCTCGCTTCTGACCCGGGCCGGCTATGGCACGATCTATCAGATCTCCTGCCGGGATCGGAACCGGATCGCCATCCAGGGCGATGTCCTCGGGGCTGCGGCGATGGGGGTCAGAAATGTCCTCTGCCTGACCGGGGACGGCGTCGGGGTGGGGGATCAGCCCGGGGCGAAGCCGGTTTTCGACCTCGATTCCATCTCGCTCTTGCGGGCGCTCAAGACGATGCGGGATGAGGGGGCTTTTTTGTCGGGTCGCAAGATCAGCAGCCCGCCGCATCTCTTCCTAGGAGCGGCGGAAAACCCCTGTGTGCCGCCGCTCGAATGGCGCCCGGAGCGGTTGCGCAAAAAGATCGAGGCCGGGGCGGAATATATCCAGACCAACTATATCTTCGACATGCCGGTCTTCGAGGCCTTCATGGCGCGTGTGCGCGATCTCGGTCTCGACAAGAAGGTGTTCATCCTCGCTGGCGTCGGTCCGCTTGCTTCCGCGAAAGCGGCGCGCTGGATGCGCTCCAACGTCCCTGGCATCCATATCCCTGATCATGTCATCGAGCGCCTGGAGAAGGCCGAGAAGCCCGGCGAAGAGGGCAAGCGTCTGGCGATCGAGCTCATTCAGCAGATCCGGGAGATCAAGGGTGTCGCCGGGGTGCATGTCATGGCCTATCGCCGCGAACATCAGGTTTCCGAGATCATTCTGGAATCCGGCGTTCTGAAGGGGCGGAGACCCGAAGGGTCGAGGCGGGCAAGGACAATTCCCGGCTCCAGGTCAGGCCGAGAGACGGGAGAAGAAGGGTCCGCGGCCTCGATGGAGACACGGCCATCCGACGACGGGGCGCGCTGAAAGCCTGCAACGGCCCGGGGCATCGCTCTGTCGACTGCGGCCGTTCCGAATACGAAACGGGCGCAGTCTTGCGACTGCGCCCGTCATCTCGTCGCCGCGCGCCCTTCAGGCGAGCGTGATGCGATTGTCTTCCGTCAGCGCCGTGCGCAGCTTCTCCAAGGCACGGCTTTCGATCTGGCGCACGCGCTCTTTGGAAATGCCGAGTTCCTGACCCAACGCTTCGAGTGTTGCGCCGTCTTCTTCGAGACGGCGTCGGCGGACGATCTTCAGTTCGCGCTCGTTCAGCACACTCAAGGCCGAATAGAGCCAGCCCGACCAGCGCTCTGAATCGATATAGTTGCCCACCGTCTCGTCCTGGAGAGGGGCGTCCGAGGCGATGAAATCCTGCCGATCGGCGCTGGATCCGTCGGATTCGATGATCGGCGCGTTGAGGGAGGTATCCGGGCCGGAAAGCCTGGAATCCATCAAGGCAACATCGTTGGTGGACACGCCGATCGCCTGCGCTATCTCGTTGTACATCTCCGGTGCATTGATCATCTCGGAGCCGCGGGAGAGGCGAGCTCTGAGACGTCGGAGATTGAAGAAGAGCGATTTCTGCGCCGACGAGGTTCCGCCGCGCACAATCGACCAGTTGCGCAGGATGTGATCCTGAATGGAGGCGCGGATCCACCAGGTCGCGTAGGTGGAAAAGCGCACTTCCCGTTCGGGCTCAAAGCGAGCCGCAGCTTCCAGGAGCCCGACATGGCCTTCCTGGATGAGATCGTTCATGGACAGCCCGAAATGCCGGAAGCGTGCTGCGATCGAAATGACCAATCGCATATGGGCCGAGGTGAGGCGATGCAGTGCCTGCTGGTCCCGTTTTTCCTTCCACGCGACCGCGAGTTCGCGCTCTTCGTCCCGTTCAAGATAGGGGGCCTTCATGGCCGCCCGGACTATCTGGCGTCGTGAGTTGCTGGAATCGTTCATGCCAACCTTCCCGCCTGTGTGAAACTCTGCCCGTCTGCGTCCCTTCCCTGTAACACTTCTAAACACCGTTTTGTTTCCGCTGAAACAGAAAAACCCGACCTGCCGGTCGGGTTCCCTGTTCACAAAAGCGTTTTTGGCCCTAAATGGGCCGCGCCCCGGATTTAAGCGGCTTCTTCGCGCGCCTCATCCTCTTCCTGAGCGCGCTTGCGCTTGGGGCTCGCCTCGATCATTTTTTCGATCTTGCGCTGTGCTTCCGTCTCGGAGGTCTTCTCCACGGCGGCCACTTCGCGCGCCATCCGATCGATCGCCGCTTCGTAGAGCTGGCGCTCGGAATAGGACGGCTCCGGCTGCGCCTCGGAGCGATAGAGATCGCGAACGACCTCCGAAATGGCGATGAGGTCGCCGGAATTGATCTTGGCTTCGTATTCCTGCGCGCGGCGGCTCCACATGGTGCGCTTGACGCGGGCGCGTCCGCAGACCGTGTCCAGGGCCTTGGCGACGGTCGGTTCGTCAGCAAGCTTGCGCATGCCGACAGAAGCCGCCTTGGCGACAGGGACGCGCAACGTCATCTTATCCTTGTCGAAGTCGATGACGAACAATTCGAGGCTCATTCCGGCAACTTCCTGCGTCTCCACATCGACGATGCGGCCGACGCCGTGGGCCGGATAAACAATGCTCTCGTTCGTACGAAAACCCTGACGCTTCAACGTCTTCTTTGTTGTCATACGCGTGCGACTCCTGAGTTCGGAAAAGGCAGCTTCGCCGGGGGCGTGGTGCCGAGGGCGCTTTAGTCTGCGCGGGGGACCTTTCTGACGACACAGGGCTGACGACACAAAGTTTACCGCTGCCTCTGGCAGCGGCTATCATCCTGTCGTTATTCCATGCCGGAATTATGAGATCGGAACACGAGCACGTCCGATCTTCCGAACATAGTTCAAAAGGGCGTAGAAATCAAGGATTTGTTGCACGCGCACGGCAAACGTGCGCGGGGGCGGGGTGCCTCCGCGCCGTCAGGTGCAGAATTGGGCGGCCGGCTTAGTCGCCTTCACCGGCTTCCGGCGAGAAGTACTTCTCGAGCTTGTTTTCCTCGCCATCGTGTTCCTTGGAGTCGGGCAAAGGATCACGCTTCATGGTGAGGTTCGGCCATTTCTCCGCGTATTCGGCGTTGAGCGTCAGCCACTTCTCCAACCCCGGCTCGGTATCGGGGCGGATCGCATCGGCCGGGCATTCCGGCTCGCACACACCGCAATCGATGCACTCGTCAGGGTGGATGACGAGCATCGTCTCGCCTTCGTAAAAACAGTCGACCGGGCACACCTCGACGCAATCGGTATATTTGCACCGGATGCAATTGTCGGTCACGACGTAGGTCATTCTCTACTCCGCGTCAGCGCTTGCGTTCGGGGCCTAATGGCTTTTCGGCAAGGGTGCAAGGGTGTGCGGCCAACCCAGACATGCAGCCGCAGGCGCTTTAATAATGAGCGTGCCCGGAGAGTTAGCAGCGCCCGTCAGTTCCGCCGCTTCATCGCAATGAGCGCTCGCCGTTCGCGTGGGCTCGGGCGGTGCTGGGGGGCGGGCGGAGGCGCATCGTCGGGCGCTGGGGCCGTTTCAACGGAGGAGGTCTCAACGCTCGCGCCGACGTCACGGTAAAGCGTCGTCGCGACCGAAAAAGAGCCGCGGCGCTCGCTGAAGCCAAGCGCTTCCACGACCTTCACACCGCCGGGCAGAGCGAGGGTGAGAACGTCGCCGACGCGCACCAGACGGCTCGCCTGATCGACCTTCTGCCGGTTGATGCGCGCATGCCCGTCGCTGATGAATTTCTGCGCGGCGGAGCGTGTCCGCACGAAGCGCGCGTGCCAGAGCCAGCGGTCGAGCCGCTGCGCCTCTGTTGTGCCCGCTTCGTCCGCCGACGCTTTCGCCAATCGCGCTCCCTTTCGGCCTTTCCGGCTCTCCTACTTGTCGGAGGAGCCGAGCTTCTCCTTCAGCGCGGCAAGGGCCGCGAACGGGCTGTCGGGATCGGCCCGCTTTTCCCGTTCCTGCCTCTGGGGACGCTGGGGCGGACGCTTGGGTAGCCCCTGCTCGCCGCGGTGGCGGAACTTGCCCTTTTTGTGCTGCGGTTTGGACGGGGCCGGGCCGTGCGGGGCCGCCGCCGCTTCCCCGCCCTCGGTTGCCGGCTTCTGGGCGCCGCCGCGGCCTGTGGCTCGGCGTGGAGAGCGCTTCGCCTTGCTGGGCCGACGCTCCTCGCGCCGGGGCATGCCGCCATAGCGCCAGATCTCCAAAAAGGCCGGCTCGGCCTTTTCTTCGGTCTCGGGCTGTTCTTCGGCCACGGGCTGTGCCTCGCCTGTCCCCTCGGAGGAAGCGTCCGCATTCGTGGCGCCGGTCGTTTCCGCGAGTTGCTCCGCTGTGGGTTCCGTCTCGGGCGCAGGTGCTGCGTCTTCCGGTGCGAGCGGGCTCGCCGCGCCTTCGTCGGCGACCATGCCGGCGTCAGATCCTGCCCCGGTTGCGACTTCGCTCCCCTCCAGGGGCGTTTCTTCGCGGGGGGCTTCTGCGACTTCGGCGCATTCTGTGTGCGCGGCTACCTCTGCATCGGTGGCTGCGACGGGCGCTTCGGTTTCTGCCGCCTCGGCGGTCGCGGCCACGTCCTGGCCGTCCGCTGCTGTGGCGGCTTCCGCTTTTTGAGCTGACTCTTCCGTTGCAGGCGTCTGCGGCAAGGGGCGCCGCTCGACGCGGTAGCCGAGGCCGTTCAGGATGACACCCATATCTTCGCCCGAGGCGCCGAGGAGAGACGTCATCGCGGACGTGACGGTGAAACCGCCGCCTTCCTCGATCGCGCCTGCGGGCGGTTCGATCTCACGGCCAGGCCGCCAGGTGAGGGCGGGACGGATGAGATCGGCCAATCGCTCGAGAATATCGATGCGCACGGCGCGACGCCCGAAGATGCGGTAGCCGAACCGGTGGTAAATGGCCGGATCGATCTCTGGGTCGACGTTGACGGAGGTGCGGCCGGAAGCCGAGACGGAGGCCACCTCGGCGATGCTGTCGCGGTCGTCGCGGCCTTTGTGCAGAGCTTCGAGCTCCGCCAGCAGAGTTGCCGGCGCCGGCTTCAGCAGCATCGGCAGATAAATATGGTAGGCGCCGAAGCGGACGCCGTGGCGCCTCAGACCGGCACGGGCGTCCTGGTCGAGCGAGCGGACTTCTTCGAGCACGTCGCGGCGGTCCAGAATGCCGAGCTTTTCCTTCAGCTGATAGGCGATGCCGCGGGCCAGACCGGAGAGACTCTCATCGGCTTCCAGTTCGAGAAGCGGTTTCAGATGCGTGCCGATCTGATTGGACAACCAGACGGTCAGCCGGGCCTCGACTTTCTCGCGGCTTGGGCCCGTGAGCTGCTCGTCAGCAAGGAGCAGGATCCGCGGCTTCAAAGGTTCAGCTTCGGCAATCAAACGCGCCACGGGTTCGCCGTGCCAGCGGATGATCGCGCCGGACGTCAGCAAGAATCCCGCATCGTCTGAACGGGACAGACGCTCAGCCCGCTCGGCGACCGCCGTGCCCAGCGCCTTCGCTGCCGCTGTGCGAACCGTTTTTGCATCCGACCCCTCCGCCTTGGCGTCGGGTGTGAAGCGAAAGCCGATCAGCGTGCCGACATGCTCGCCCTCCACCAGCACGTCGCCCCCCGGGGTGATCTCGGCCTCAAGCATTGTATTCTCCTTCAACCGGCGCATCAGAACGCTAGTTCGCCGATCGACAAAGCGTTTTGTAAGCCTGTCGTGAAGTGCGTCAGATAGCCTATCCTCAACGCGCTTCGTCTCTTCGCGCCAATAAGTCGGGTCGGCAAGCCAGTCCGGCTGATTGGCCACAAAGGTCCACGTACGAATTTCTGCGATGCGCGCCGACAATGTGTCGATGTCGCCATCGGTGCGGTCGGCCCGCTTCACCTGCGGCGCAAGCCAGTCGGGTGGAACAGAGCCTTTGTCCATAAGAAAAGTGAAGATCGAACCGATCAGTCCGGCATGCTGAGCAGGCGCAATGCGTCGATAATCAGGCAGCCGGCAGATATCCCACAAACGCTCCACGGCCTTCGGGTGCGTCAGTCGGTCGGTGATGTCGTCATCGCGCACCAGAAGCTCAAGCGCGACCTGGTCCGCCGCTGGCGGCGATTTCGTCAAAAAAGGATGCTTCGGTGCCTGTTCCAGCGAGGCGCGCAGGGCTTCGTGGGACGAGAAATCGAGCCGGTCGTTGCGCCATTGCAGCACCCGAACCCCTTCGAAACGGTGGCTTTCCAGCGCTTCCACCAGGGGCGGCTCGAAGGGAGAGACCGTCCCCGTCACGCCGAATGTCCCGTCGCGCATGTAACGCCCGGCGCGCCCGGCGATCTGGCCGAGTTCGGCGGCCGTCAGGGGGCGGTGCTGGTACCCGTCGAACTTGCGGGCCGATGCGAAGGCGACATGATCGACATCGAGATTGAGGCCCATGCCGATCGCGTCGGTGGCGACCAGAAAATCGACATCGCCTGATTGATAAAGCTCCACCTGACGATTGCGCGTGCGTGGCGAAAGGGCGCCGAGAACGGCTGCCGCACCGCCGCGCTGGCGGCGCATCAGCTCGCCGATCGCATAGACCTCGTCGGCCGAGAAGGCGACGATCGCGGAGCGTTCCGGCAGGCGTGTCAGCTTCTTCTGCCCAGCATAAGCGAGGACCGACATGCGCGGGCGTGTGACGATATGCGCGCCCGGCAGAAGGCCTTCGATGACGCCGCGCATCGTCGATGCGCCCAGCAGCAAGGTTTCCTGGCTGCCGCGCAGCGACAGGATTCGGTCGGTGAAGACGTGACCGCGTTCGAGATCGGCGGCGAGCTGAATCTCGTCGATGGCCGCAAAGGCGGCATCCGTGTTGCGCGGCATCGCCTCCACGGTGGAGACCCAATAGCGCGGTTCCGCCGGGACGATCTTTTCCTCGCCGGTGACGAGGGCCACCTTGTCGGCGCCGGCGCGCTGCGCGACGCGGCTATAGACCTCCCGCGCCAGAAGCCTGAGCGGCAGGCCGATGATGCCGGTCTCGTGACCGAGCATGCGCTCGATGGCGAGATGCGTCTTGCCGGTATTGGTGGGGCCGAGCACCGCTGTGACGTTGCGGGCGCTCCACTGCCGTGGATTGTCGGATGTCACATTCATCAGGCGATGGCGAAAACCGTTGGGACGAGTTCGAATGCGCGAGCGCGGCTTGACTTAATGGTTCCGGCCCGACTCGAACGACTCTTGAACAAAAGCGGATCGAATCGACGACTCGTCCGGATTCAGGATTCGTTCCACGGGCTCGACCTTGAAGCTCACAAGCGTGTTAGCGAGAGCTGGTGACATATGCGGTCGGGGCCTTGAAACAAGGTTAGCAAAAAGCAAACGCCCGCCCGCCGCAGGACGGCAGCTGGTTCAAGCATAGGCCGTTTTGACGAACGAATCGCCGACGAATCGGCAGGTTCAACAAGTTCAACTTCCGTTCTCTCCACATATGGGGGATAGCGTCCGCAGAGCGCAAGATCTGCGGGCCACCGTGCGGCCATGCGCCCTCAATGATCAAGGGGGCAAAGGCGCTTCTTAACGATTTCGTCTCAAAACGGGACATTCACCGCACATTGAGGCGGTCGGCCGTGGCTGTGAGAACGCCCAATTCCGTTCGCACCCGCATCTTTACGGGGATCGCTAGTCCCACCGTCTCGATCGGCGCGAGCCAGACTTCCATGTCCTTGTTTGCTGCCATGAAGCGCTCGCTCTTCTTGTGCGCGCGATGGCCGGCGATGGGAACATAGCGAACGGCACAGACGACGACCGGGCCGGAATAGCTCTTGCTGCCGCCGTTGTAACGCTCGGTGCGCGCAAAGCGCATCGTGATATCGAAGCGCTTGTTGTTCTCGAAGACCGGCGTTCGTTCTTCGCACAGGTCCTTTCCCCGTCGGCCGGCGATCGGCATCACGAGCGCGCTCAAAGGATCGATCACACCTGTCTTGTGCTCCGGTCTCAACGGCACGCGATCGGCATATTCTTTGGGAGGCTTGTCGGCTTTGAAACGAAGATCGCTCACACGACCATTGGCGAAGGAGAGCGACAAATCCTCAGCCTCTCCATCTTCCACCCAATGGCGATGATAGCTCTGCGCCTCTGGGGCATCCGTGAGGGTGCCGGTGGCTTCGGCATTGACGCGCGCATCGGAGAAAAGCCGGCTGAAGCCGGTTGCCTTCGCGTATCCTTCCGCATGATAGCTGCGTTTGTCGACGCTCAGACTGGCCTTCACCTTGCCGACCGGGACACCCATGAGAGAGGCGCCGTAGCGCACCGTCAGTGTGGTCGCGGCAGCCGGTGGGGCGGAAAGTGCCGCACCCGCCAGCATGGTGAGGCCTGCGACCATCGGCAGGAAGAAGGCGCTTCGAGTGTGCGGATGCCGCATTGGCGGAAGCTCCATTTTGGTGGCGGGGCACCCTTGTCTTCCGCCTAAGGACGAAAGCCGGCCTTTTTCGGGCCTGTATTTCGGGTTTATACCAGCCCCGCTGTGGCTGATGACTTGACCCTTGCGGCCACACTCCTTATAGGAGCGCTTTCGAAAAACCGGGCTTGAAGTGCCGTCCCGGCTGCGTCATGCGCAGGACGGTCCGCCCTCCAGATCAGATCATGAGGTTCTCCATGGCGCGCCGTTGCGAGCTGACCGGCAAGGCCGTCCTGACCGGCAACAATGTGAGCCACGCCAACAACAAGTCCCGGCGTCGGTTCCTTCCCAATCTGTGCAATGTGTCGCTGATGAGCGATGCGCTCGGGCGCGCTGTGCGGATGCGCATCTCTGCTGCCGCTCTGCGCAGTGTGGAGCATCGTGGCGGGCTCGACGCTTTCCTTCTCAAGGCGCAGGCCGACGAGCTGTCGCCGAAGGCGAAGCTTCTGAAGCGCGAGATCGCCAAGAAGGCGGCCAGCGCCGACGCGGCTGCGGCCTGATTTGACGGCCATCTTCCCGACGCACCGGAGACGTGGTTTTCTGACCGCGGTCGCCGCCATGGCTGCGGTCGTGGTGGCGTCGAACATTCTCGTTCAGTACCCGGTGCAGGGGCATATCGGCGGTTACAACCTGGCCGATCTTCTGACGTGGGGCGCGTTCACCTATCCGCTCGCGTTCCTCGTCAATGATATGACCAACCGCACCTTCGGACCGCAGGCGGCCCGTCGGGTCGTGTTCGTCGGTTTCCTTCTGGCTGTCATCGTTTCCACCGTTCTTGCCACGCCGCGGATCGCGGTCGCCTCGGGCTCGGCTTTTCTCGCCGCTCAGATGATGGATGTCGGTATCTTTCATCACCTGCGGGCCGGGCGCTGGTGGCGCGCGCCTGTGGTGTCGAGCCTTATCGGCTCCGCCCTCGATACGGTGATCTTCTTTTCGCTCGCCTTCGCCGCGGTCTTCGGGATTCTCGGTGCAAACGATGCGTTCGCGATCGAGACGGCGCCCCTCTTCGGCGCCATTCCTCTGATCGAGGTGCCGCGCTGGGTGTCCTGGGCGCTCGGCGATTTTTCCGTGAAGCTTCTGATCGCGGCTCTGGCGCTCGTTCCCTACGGTTTCCTCATCCGTATGGTGACGCCGTGGCAGCCGCACACCGGTATCGCGCGCGGCTGACACGGATCGGGCCGGGGCTCTGGCAGAATGCGGATCAAGCGGGCGAGGCCCGCTTTTTTTGTCTCTGGCGTTTTCGAAGCTCTGAGCCGCGTTACGCGGCGCGATTGCGGCGCATTCGCGGGGGCCGCGTGACGCCGGGAATGTCTGCTTCAAACAGCTCCGCGAGCTTTTCCGTCATGGCGCCGGCAAGCTCCTCTGCATCCACGATCGTGACGGCACGCTTGTAATAGCGCGTCACGTCGTGGCCGATGCCGATCGCCATAAGCTCAACCGGCGAGCGGTTCTCGATCTCGTCGATGACGTGGCGGAGATGCTTTTCGAGGTAATTGCCGGAATTGACCGAGAGCGTGGAATCGTCGACCGGCGCGCCGTCGGAAATCACCATCATGATGCGCCTCTGTTCCGACCTTGCCAGAAGCCGCTGATGCGCCCAATCGAGCGCCTCGCCGTCGATATTCTCCTTCAACAGCCCTTCGCGCATCATCAGTCCGAGATTGCGCCTTGAGCGCCGCCAGGGCGCGTCGGCGCTTTTGTAGATGATGTGGCGGAGATCGTTGAGACGGCCGGGATGCGGCGGCTTGCCGGCGCGCAGCCATTCTTCGCGCGCCTGACCACCTTTCCATGCCCTCGTCGTAAAGCCCAGGATCTCGACACGGACACCGCAGCGTTCGAGCGTGCGGGCGAGAACGTCGGCGCAGATCGCGGCAACCGTAATCGGGCGCCCGCGCATGGAGCCGGAATTGTCGAGAAGCAAAGTCACCACGGTGTCGCGAAATTCCGTGTCACGCTCCTGTTTGAAAGACAGAGAGGCGAACGGATCTGTGACAACGCGCGACAGTCTTGCGGGATCGAGCACGCCTTCTTCCAGATCGAAGTCCCAGGCACGGTTCTGCTGCGCCAGAAGCCGCCGCTGCAGCCGATTGGCGAGGCGAGCAACGGCGCCTGCCAGGCTCACCAGCTGCTTGTCGAGATAAGAGCGCAAACGATCGAGCTCTTCGGGCGGGCAGAGATCCTGCGCGGCCACCACCTCGTCGTGTTTTGTGGTGTAGACGTTGTAATCGCTGACCGGGGTGTTCTGACCGTAAAAGTCCGGCCGGCGTCCATCGGCAAAGGGGTCGGTCTCGGCCGAATCCTCAGCCTCCAGAAACTCTTCGGTCGTCTGCTCGGTGCGCTCGCTCTCGGAGACCTCGTCGTCGTCCTCGCCGGAAGCCTCCGTCTCTTGCGGCTCGGCGGAGGCGTCGTTGTCGTCGTCGGCTTCGCCGCGCGCTCCTTCGCTCGTGTCGGAGGTCTCGTCGCTGTCGTCTCCGCCGTCATCCTCCTCGCTTTCGCCGTCCTGACCCGCCTCGCTGCCCATGTCGAGGGAAGCGAGCAGATCGCGGAGTGCGCGGGCAAAGGCGTTCTGGTCGGAAATCGATTGCGACAGCCGGTCGAGTTCGGCGCTGGACCGCTCCTCGATGAAGTCGCGCCACAGCTCGACGACCTTTTCCGCGCTTTTCGGCGGCGCCTGACCGGTGAGCCGCTCGCGCATCAGCAGAGCGAGCGCATCTTCCAGTGGCGCGTCGGCACGGTCGCGGATCTCTTCATACTGGCCGCGGTGGTATTTGTCCTCCAGCATCGCGGAGAGGTTTTCACGCACGCCCGTCATGCGCCGCGCGCCGATCGCCTCGCAGCGGGCCTGTTCCACGGCATCGAAGATTGCTCGCGCCTGCTCACCTTGCGGCGCAAAGCGACGGTGCATTTTGTCGTCATGGCAGGCGAGGCGAAGCGCCATGGCATCGCCGAGCCCTCGGGTGATGGCGATGTCTTTGGCGCTCATGCGCCGGGCGGGCTCGGGCAGGCGCACGCGGTGGCCGAGAAGCTGCGGCCGATCGGACGCGAAGACGACCTCGAGTTCGCGGTCGCCGGCCACCGCCTTCACACAGGACGACAGAGCCCGCTTGAACGGGTCTGTCGGAGTTTCCTTGTTGCGTCCGCTCATGCCGTGTGCCGCGCCTCAGCTCAGAACCAGGTTGGCTGCCGATTCCGGCAGCTCCTTGCCGAAACAGCGCTGATAGAATTCGGCCACAAGCGGCTGCTCGAGCTCATCGCATTTGTTGAGGAAGGTGACGCGGAAGGCGAAGCCCAAATCTGAGAAGATCTCGGCATTCTCCGCCCAGGTGATCACCGTCCGCGGGCTCATGACTGTCGACAGATCGCCGTTGACAAAAGCGTTGCGGGTCATATCCGCGACACGCACCATCCGGCTTGCCTGGTCGCGGCCTTCCGGATTGCGCAGATGCGCAACCTTCGAGAGAACGATGTCGACCTCGTTGTCGTGCGGCAGATAATTGAGCGTGGTGACGATCGACCAGCGGTCCATCTGACCCTGATTGATCTGTTGCGTGCCGTGATAAAGGCCCGACGTGTCGCCAAGCCCGACCGTGTTGGCGGTCGCAAAAAGACGGAACGCTGGATGCGGACGGATGACCCGGTTCTGGTCGAGAAGCGTCAGACGACCGGAAACCTCCAGCACGCGCTGAATGACGAACATCACGTCCGGCCGGCCTGCATCGTATTCATCGAAGACGAGGGCGGTGTTGGTCTGGATCGCCCAGGGCAGGATGCCGTCACGAAATTCGGTCACCTGCATACCGTCGCGCACGACGATTGCGTCCTTGCCGACGAGATCGATGCGGCTGATGTGGCTGTCGAGATTGACGCGCACGCACGGCCAGTTGAGGCGCGCTGCGACCTGTTCGATATGCGTCGACTTGCCGGTACCGTGATAGCCCGTGACCATCACACGGCGGTTATGGGCAAACCCCGCAAGGATCGCCAAGGTCGTCTCGCGGTCAAAAAGATAATCCTCGTCGAGATCGGGGACGTGCGGATCACCCTGCGAAAAGGCCGGGACTTCGAGGTCTGAATCGATGCCGAAGACCTGCCTGACCGACACCTTCATATCGGGGACGGCGGGGGTGTTCTCGACGGCTTCCTGCATGACAAATTCCTTCTTTCGGCGCCGTATGCGCCGGCTCTTTTCACGGCGTCAGAGAACCCTGATCTAGCAGAAACCGACGCTCTTCAAATAGCTGTAGGCCTGGATAATTTCCCGGAGTTTCTCCTCCAGAGAACGGTCGCCGCCATTGGCGTCGGGGTGATGGCGCTTCACGAGCGTCTTGTACCGGGCCTTTACTTCGTCGGGGCCAGCGGTCTCGTCAAGGCCCAGAGTCGCCAGCGACTTCCTCTCCATGTTGCGCACGGTGCGGCGGGTCGGCTCTTCGGACGGGCGGCTTCTGAAGCCCTCGCCGAAAAGATGGAACGGGTCGTCGGTCTTGCCGGTAAAGCCGTATTTGGCGCGTCCTCCGGGCCGTGGGCCCTCATCTGAGCGCGCGTTGGAGCCCATCCGCCAGGTCGGCCTGTGGCCGATGATCGATTCCTTCTGAAAGGATTGGACGTCGGTGTCGTCGAGCCCGGCGAAATAATTGTACGATTTGTTGTAGGCGCGCACGTGCTCCAGGCAGAACCAAAAATACTCGCCTTCTGCGTCGCGTCCCTTGGGTGCGCGATGCGTCGCGGGCGCATTGCAGCCTTCGGCTTCGCAGACGCGCGTCGCCCTTTCTTCCTGCTTGGGCTTCTTCGTTCCCTTGCGGGTTCTAATCTTGTCGAACAGGTCCGATTCAAGCTTCATGGAATCAATATGCCCGCCCCGGCGGGCCCTCTCAAGCCGTACCTCAACGCCAATCAGACAGAACCGGAGGAACGATGAGCGTTCGTGAAAAAATGGAAGACAAACTTAATGGTGCCCTTTCCCCCGAGGAGCTGACCATTACCGATGAATCGCATCTTCATGCCGGTCATGGTGGCGCGCATCCTGAGGGTGAGAGCCACTTCCGCATCCATATTGTGTCTGCGGCCTTCGAAGGGAAGAGCCGCGTTGAACGCCATCGCATGATCAATGAGATCCTGGCTGAAGAGCTGAAGGCCAGAGTGCACGCGCTGGCCGTAAGGGCGTATGCGCCGGGCGAAGGCCGGTAGATGGCCGGCCTCCTGAATGGAACGGGCGGCCTAGACCGGCAAGCTCGTCGCCTGTGCCGTCGCCACCGGCGTGACCGGTGTCACCCTTATCTGCGTCAGTCGGTTCCGTGTCTTGCGCAGAACCTTGAAGCGGAAGCCGTGGAAGGTGAATTCCTGCCCCGCTTCGGGAATGGTCTGCGCTTCGTGGATCACGAGGCCCGCCATGGTTGTCGCCTCCTCATCCGGCAGGTTCCAGTCGAAGGCGCGGTTGAGATCGCGGATCGGCACCGTGCCTTCCACGATAATGGAGCCGTCCGGCTGCTGGCGCACGCCCTGGATCTCCACGTCATGCTCGTCGGCGATCTCGCCGACGATTTCCTCCAGGATGTCTTCGAGCGTGATCAGGCCCATCACCTCCCCATACTCGTCGACGACGAGCGCGAAGTGAATCTTGCGGCGCAGGAACTCGTTGAGCTGCGCCTGCAGAGAGGTCGTGTCAGGCACGAACCAGGGCTTTGAGGCGACCGCCATGATATCGAGAGCGGTTGCATCGCCGCCGGCTGCCGCTAGGGCCCTCAAGACGTCCTTGGCATGCAGGATTCCGACAATGTTTTCGGTCTCGCCGCGCCACAAGGGCAGGCGTGTGAAGGGGCTCTCGATCACCTGGGTGACGAGCTTCTCTGCCGGATCATCGGCGTTGAGGGCCTGCATCGCTGTGCGGTGAACCATGACGTCGGAGACATCGAGCTCGTTGAGGTCCAAAAGGCCGCCCAGCATGTCGCGGGCGCCCTTTTGCACGCTGCCTTCGCGGTGCAGGAGATCGACGGCGCCGCGAAGTTCCTCGTGGCCGGACAAGAGCACGTCATGGCTCGCGGCGACGCCGAAGAGACGCAAGAGCGCCGATACGAAGCGCTGAACTGCCATCACGACAGGCGCAAAAACCCGGACGACCGTTGAGACGAAGGGCGAGACGGCAAGCGCGAAGCGGTCCGGCGTCGTGATTGCCCAGGTCTTCGGCAAAACCTCTGCAAAGACGAGGACCAGGACCGTCATCACGAAGGTCGCCGCCGCCACACCCGCATCGCCCAGAATGTCGATGAAGGCGGCCGTTGCGAGGGCGGATGCCAGGATGTTGACGAGGTTGTTGCCGAGAAGCAGCGAGGAGATCATGCGTTCGCGGCGATCGATCAGACGCGAAACGATGCCCGCTCGGGCATCGCCCGACCGCTCCATCTGGTGCATGCGGGCGCGTGATGCCGCCGTCAAAGCGGTCTCCGATCCGGAGAAGAAGGCGGAAAGGAAAAGCAGAATGACAATGGCAAGCAGAGTGGCTGCGAGCCACATGGGTTATTCTCCTGTCTGAAGGGCGGGTGCAGGCTCGGCCGCGAGCTCATCGGCGAGGAACGTCTCAACCGAGTGAGGCGCGACATCCTCCGCGATGAAAGCCTCACCGATCCCTCGGCTCAAGATAAAGGTGAGGCGGCCAGCTTTGACCTTTTTGTCCTGGGCAATGTGATCCATCAATTCCGAGGTGGAAAATCCGCTTCCCGGAATGCTGTTCATGTGGGTTAGCAGACCCGCGGCGGCAAGATGCCTCTCGACGCGCTCCGCCGCCTCCGGCGCACAAAGCCCCTGCTGGACCGAAAAGCGATGGGCCATGGCCATACCGATGGCCACACCCTCGCCGTGGATGATGCGGCTGGCGTCGTAGTTGCAAGCAGCCTCAAGCGCATGTCCGAAGGTATGTCCGAGATTGAGGAGGGCGCGTGTTCCCGCTTCACGCTCGTCGGCGGCGACGACGCGCGCCTTTGCCGCGACGCTGCGGCGGATGGCTTCCCCGCGTGCCTCCTCGCCGGCGAAGACGGCCTCTCTGTTGTCCTCGAGCCACGAGAAGAAATCCGCATCGTCGATCAAGCCGTATTTTGCGACTTCGGCATAACCGGCACGAAACTCGCGCGGCGGGAGGGTATCGAGTGCGCTCGTATCGGCCAGGACCAGCCGTGGCTGGAAGAAGGCACCGACGAGGTTTTTGCCTTCCGGCGTATTGATGCCGGTTTTGCCGCCGACGGATGAATCCACCTGTGCAAGAAGGCTTGTCGCCACCTGGACGAGGCTCATGCCTCGACGGGTGATTGCAGCCGCAAAGCCCGCGAGGTCGCCAACGACGCCGCCGCCAAGCGCGATGACGATGTCGGAGCGTTCGAGCCGGGCTGCGAGCAGCTCTCTCACAACGCGTTCCAGGGTGGAGAAGCTCTTGGAGGCTTCCCCCGGCGCGACGACGATCTCGACGCTGTCGATTTCCGCATCGCTTAGGGCCCGGCGGACGGGGTCAAGGTAAAGGCCGCCGACGTTTTCGTCTGTGATGATCGCGGCGCGGCGGGCGTCCATCCGCGCGGCCATGTGGCGTCCGAGATTGGGGATGAGGTTGGCGGCGACGAGGACGTCGTAGCTGCGCTCGCCAAGGTCCACATGTACGGAACTCATGATGGGTTCTCGCTGGTCAGAAATTTATCGAGGGCGGAAAGAACGTCTGCCACGACGGTGTGGTGGGGCACGTCGCGCGAGGCGACCGTGAGCGTGGCGAGGGCGTAGGTGGGTTCTCGGCGGGCGAGGAGATCCGCCAGGATTTCCTTCGGGTTCGGTTTGCGCAAGAGCGGCCGGTTCGACCGGCGCCTGACACGGTCGAAAAGGAGATCGAGATCGGCCTTGAGCCAAATGGAGACGGCGTCATTGGCGATCGCCTGACGTGTCTCCGCGTCTTCGAAGGCACCTCCGCCGGTTGCGATCACTGTCGGGCCGGTGGTGAGAAGACGCCGGATGACTTTTTTCTCACCGTCACGAAAATGCGCCTCGCCGTAAGTTGAGAAAATGTCGGCGATGGTGAGGTTGGCGGCTGCTTCGATTTCCTGGTCGGCGTCTTTGAAAGGCAGGTTGAGTGTCGCAGCAAGGCGGCGGCCGACGCTGGTCTTGCCAGCGCCCATCATCCCCACGAGGACGATGTTTCGCGCACCCAAACGCTCGACGACGCGTTCCGCGGCGCCTTCCTCGATGCGTGAATATTTCTTGCTGTCAGTTCGCAACATGCCCCGTCCCGGCCCACAATCGGCTCGCTATAAAGCTTTATCTGTTGCCGTGCATCCCTTGAAATAGCAGCGGAAGCGGCGATAAGGGGCTCACGTAAACGGGCGGTTCGAATGCCAAGTCTCTTTCGCTTCTTGTTTGTCATCGCGGTTCTGGCCGCGATCGTCTATGGTGGCATGATAGCGCTGACGCTTCTCGTGGAGCCCAATCCCAGAGAGATGAGCGTGCGTATTCCTGCGGAGCGGGTCAATCAGTGAGTGCGGCCTCGTCCCCAGCGGGGGATACTGGGCCGCGCCCGCGCCGACCGCGCGATCTTCTGGATATCGAAGCGTTTCTGGAGATGCTGGCGGCTGAGCGCGGGGCTTCTGCAAATACGCTTGCGGCCTATCGGCGCGACCTTCTCGATGCGCTTGGCACCGTCAGCGACCTGCGCGAGGTCGGCGGCGACGGGGTGCGCGACTATATCGCCACACTTGCAGCACGCGGCATGAGCCCGGCGACACAGAGCCGACGGGTTTCTGCGCTGCGCCAGTTCTTTCGCTTCCTCCTGTCCGAAGGGTTGCGCAGCGACGATCCAACGATCGTCCTCGATCGTCCGAAGCCACGGCGCGGCCTGCCAAAGACCTTGTCCGTCGAAGAGGTTGGTACCTTGCTGGATACGGCGCGCGCGCGGGCAGGTCGCGAGGCGCCGCCCGCACGGCGCCTCGCGGCGGCACGCACGCGGGCGCTTCTGGAGCTTCTTTATGCCACCGGCCTTCGGGTTTCGGAACTCGTCGGGCTGCCGGCGAGTGCGGCGACCGGCGAGCGCCCTTTCCTGATCGTGACCGGCAAAGGGGGGCGTGAGCGGCTCGTGCCTTTGAACGAAGACGCCCGCCTTTCGATGCGCGATTACCGCGCACTCCTCGATGAGCGACAGGCGGGCCGAAGCCCGTTTCTGTTTCCGGCGGCCTCGGCCTGCGGGCATCTGACGCGCCAGGCTTTCGCGCGCGACTTGAAGGAGGTCGGCATCGAGGCCGGCATATCGCCCGCGCGCCTGTCGCCCCATGTCTTGCGTCATGCTTTCGCGACGCATCTCCTGTCAGGCGGCGCCGATCTCAGGGCCGTGCAGACATTGCTCGGCCATGCCGACATTTCGACCACACAGATTTATACCCATATTCTGGAGGAGCGCATGAAGACGCTCGTCCAGGAGCATCACCCTCTCGGGCGCATGCGCTGATGATGTCGCCCTCAAAGCCCGGCTGGCGATGAGATGGGGGCCGATTGTCGCCTCCGCTTGACTTGACAACGCCCCATCGCCAGTTTGCGGCCACCTTAAGGATCAACTGCCTTACATGCGCCACTTCCTCGATTTCGAAAAACCCGTTGCCGACCTCGAAGGCCAGATTCAGGAGCTGCGTCGGCTGCAGGAGAGTGATGACAGCGTTTCCACCGACGAGGAAATCGCCAATCTGGAAACCAAAGCGCGGGATGCGCTGAAGGGCCTCTACGCCAAGTTGACGCCCTGGCAGAAGGCGCTCGTCGCCCGCCATCCCGACCGGCCGCATGCGAGCCGTTACATCTCCTCGCTGATCAAGGATTTCACGCTGCTTGCCGGCGACCGGAAATTTGCCGAGGACCGCGCGGTTCTCGCCGGTCTCGGGCGGTTCCGTGGCGAGCCTGTGGCTGTCCTCGGGCAGGAGAAGGGCTTCGACACGCAGTCGCGGCTTAAGCACAATTTCGGCATGGGCCGACCGGAGGGCTACCGCAAGGCGGTCAGGCTCATGGAAATGGCCGATCGTTTCGGCCTGCCGGTGATCGCTTTCGTAGATACGGCAGGGGCTTACCCGGGGGTCGGGGCTGAGGAACGCGGCCAGGCAGAGGCGATCGCGCGCTCCACGGAAGCCTGTCTCGGGCTCGGCGTGCCGAATGTCTCCGTCATCATCGGAGAGGGCGGATCGGGGGGCGCGATCGCGCTCGCGACCGCCAATCGCGTCTATATGCTCGAGCATGCGATCTATTCGGTGATCTCGCCGGAAGGGGCCGCATCGATCCTGTGGCGGGATTCCACACGCGCCGAAGAGGCCGCCACCGCGATGAAGGTGACGGCCGAAGATCTCAAGAATCTCAAGGTGATAGACTCTATCATCAACGAGCCGGTGGGCGGTGCGCACCGGGATCCGGACGCCGTGATCGCCGCCGTGGGCGACGTGATCGCTGGCGCGCTCGGCGAATTCCGCGGCCTGCCGGCGCACGATATCCGGCTGCAGCGACGGGAAAAATTCCTGGCGATCGGACGCAGTCTCGGCTGATTCCGCGGTCTTGAGCCGCGTCCGAAGAGTTTTGGCCAATTTGACCGGGGAAAAGTGCCAGACACCGCGAAATTCGCGGTGTCTGCGACGATTCCGTCACACTCGGCGAAATTCGCCTGCGCTCCAGCAGGAAATCGCCGCATTTCATTGGCTTAAACCTCCCGGCAACGATATGCCTTTAGAAATCCGCAAGAGACAGGGGAAGAGGCTCTTCGGGTCATGATGACAGCACTATTTTCACGCGCTGCGCGCGTCGCGGCTCTCATCGTTACAGGTCTGGCGGTACTCATCCTGGCCGGCTGCAACGATTTCGAGGGCATGGCCAAACATCTTCGGCCGCTTTCGCATTCCACCAAATCGCTCATCGCCAAAAAGGGCATGAGCGAAACGAGCCCGATCCTGGTTCGCCTGTTCAAGGAAGAATCGGAGCTCGAGGTTTGGAAGCAGGAGAAGGCGACCGGCCGCTACGCGCTCCTCAAAACCTACGACATCTGCAAATGGTCGGGTAAGCTCGGGCCGAAGCAGCAGGAGGGCGACCGTCAGGCGCCGGAAGGTTTTTATACCATCACGCCGGCGCAGCTGAACCCGAACTCCTCCTATTATCTGTCGTTCAACATGGGCTACCCGAACGCCTATGACCGTTCGCTCGGGCGCACCGGCTCGCATCTCATGGTGCACGGCGCCTGCTCGTCGCGCGGCTGCTACGCCATGGACGACGACCAGATCCAGGAAATCTACACGCTGGCGCGGCTCGCCTTCCAGGGCGGCCAGAAATCCTTCCAGGTGCATGCCTTCCCGTTCCGCATGACGCCGGAGAATCTCGCCAAGCACCGCCGCAATGAGAATTACGCCTTCTGGAAGATGCTGAAGGAAGGCAGCGACGTCTTCGAACTCACCCGCCAGGAGCCGAAAGTCGCCGTGTGCTCGAAGCAGTATGTCTTCGGCACCGAGCGCCAGGCCGGGATGAGCTATTCGCCGAGCGCCTCCTGCGCCCCGAAGGTGGACGATTCGGTTCGCCTGGCGGTTGCCAAGAAGCGCGCCGAGGACGAGCTGCGCGAAGACAAGATCGCGAGCAATCTCAACGACCGCGACTATGCCAAGATCGCCGTCGCCGACCTGATGCGCGATCCGCGGCAGAAGAACGAAGTGCCGCCGACGCTTCTGGCGCTCGCCCGCGGCACGATGCCGGCCGAGGCGGCGACGCCGAACGCCCCGCAGAATGCCCCGATGTCGACGCCGGCCGATGCGCCTGTGATGACGGCGAGCATTCCTGAACGTTCCGAGAGCGGCAAGACGGGTGCGGAGACGCAGGTCGCCTCCGAGACGCCGGCGAGCGGAGAGCCCCCGATGGCGACCGCCTACGCGCCGCAGCAGGAAGAAGAGGCCGGCCTCTTGTCGCGGCTGATCAAGAAGGTCTGGTAGCGCGCGCCTCGCTGGCCGCGGCCCTTTCGGGCCAGGCCAGCGATTTCAAAAGACGGCTTCAAAACACATGAGCGGCGCGGGCGACCGCGCCGTTTTTTGTTTGGGGCGTGCTCATTCTTCGTTTTTGCTCGCGCATTCTCTGCACGGCCTAGAGGGTCTTGTTGCGACCGCCGTTTCGCCCGCTATGCCGTTCACACGCGATCCGGGCTTAAAGTGGCGCGGGTTTTCGGCCTCGGCCTCATCGGACCTCGGGGCATCTTCGGGCGGCCGGAGCCCCGAAAAGGCCGACGCGCTCGTAGCCCATCATGCCGGCCGCGAGCCCGATGGCGGCAAAGACGATGACGGCCTGATCCGACCCGAAGGCGTCCAGGATGAAACCGAAGAGGGGCGCTCCCGCCGTCTGGCCGATGGCGATGGTGAGAAAGCCGATCATCAGCCCCGTCGCCGGGCGATCGGAAAGTGCCGTCACACCCCAGACGAGGTAGATTCCGGTCAGCATCACATAGGCCGCGCCGAAGAGAGCGCCGCCTGCGAGCGTCGTTGCGGGGGTGGCGAGGGCCGAGCCGGTCGCGAGGATGCCGAGCGCCATCATCACCAGAAAGGCGCGATGCGTCCGGTCGATGCCGAAGCGTTTCACCAGGGTGCCGGCCGAGGCGCCGGCAATTCCCGCAATGCCGATGGCGGTCCACAAAACGCCGATGCCGCTCGTGCCCCAGCCGAGCCTTTGCGATGCGAGCTCGCCGCCGAAGGACCAGAGGGAGGTGCTTGCGGCGCCCATGAGGAAAGAGGCTGCGACGAGGCGCATCAAAGGTCCGGTTACGGGTGGCAGGTGACTGCCTTTCGCGGCGTTGCGCCGCGTCGGCGGAACCGCGACAGCGGCTGCGAGCGCCACGACAACGGCAAGTGCGGCGAAGCCCGCAAAGGCGAGGCGCCATTCCCCGCCGATCGCCAGGGCGACGGGGCCGGAGAGTGCGACGCCAGCACTGGTACCCGCATTGATCGCGGTGTTGGTGGCGTCCTGCCGCCCGGCCCGGACCGAGGCTGCGACGGCCGCGGCCATGGGCGGAGAGGCGAGGCCGGTGCTCGACCCTGCCAAAAGCACGGCGCCGGCCAGCCAGGCGGAATTGGGCGCGGCGGCGATCGCGGCCATGCCGACCGCGGCGACGAGGGCCGCCGCAATCGCCACGGCGCGCGCCCCGAAACGTTCGGTGAGGACGGCCGAGGCAATGATCGTCAGGCAATAGCCGAGAAAGGAACCGCCCGAGAGGATGCCGGACAGCGCCGGGCCGAGCGACAGATCGGCATCGACCTCCGGCAAAAACAGACCGAAGGCAAAACGGGCAAAGCCGTAACAGACGGCGATCAGGCCGAAACCGACGGCGCCGAGGTGAAGGGTCGGGCTCACGGGCGTTGTCCGGCGTCAGCGTCGGCGACAAGGATTGCCGCTGCCCGGCGTGCCGCCGCGACCGCGGCCGGGCCCCGATAGACAGAGGCTGCCGTGGCGCCCTCGTAGAGGACCAGGATCTCCTCCGTGAGGTGCGCGCTGGCCGCCTCGCCGAGTTCGGTCACGAGGATCTCGGTCAGGCGTTTGCGGAAGGTTTCTTTGTGGGCGAGAACGGCGGCACGCACTTCCGGGATGTTGCCGCCGGTCTCTCCGAAGGCTCGCAGGAAAAGGCAGCCGCGGGCGCCTTCTTCCCGCACCCACGTCTCCAAAGCCGCAAAGATGCCGTCGACGCTCTCGAGGCCCTGGAACGTGCGCATGAAGCGGAGATCGCGCTCGGCGAGAACGGCGGCCATCAGGTCGGTTTTGCTGCCGGCGTGCTTGTAGAGGGTGCGCGTGGACATGCCGGCGGCTTGCGTCAGCCGGTCCATTCCGGTGGCGGTGAAACCGTTCAGGTCGAAGAGCTGTTCGGCGGCGGCGAGGAGCCGGGTTTTCGTTTCCATCGCACGCCATGTAAAACGTACGTTTTACATTTCAAGGACCGGCTTCGAAATCCGCTCGGCGTGCGTGGTGTGCGTGCACGGGAGGCTGCCGTTCAGGGGAGGGCGACTTAGCCGCCCGCGGGGAGATGCCCGTCGCCTGAGTCCGGTGTTGCGGGAAGAGGGGGGATCGCGATCCGGTAGAATTTCGTGTCGACATCGACGAGCGGGAAGCTTGCCGGCAGCTCGGTCTTGTCGATCTCCGCAAAGCCGTTCTTCTCATAGAAGCGGTGGGCCGCGAGAAACTTTGCCGTCGTGCCGAGGAAGATCTCGGCGAGGCCGCGTTCTGCCGCGGCGGCGAGCGCGGTTTGCAAAAGCTTCGATGAGACGGATTGCGGGCGACCGCGATGGGTCGCCGCCACGAACATCTTGCGCAAGGCGGCCTGGTTTTCGCCGATGTCCTTGAGCGCGATCGTGCCGACGACGCGCTCCCCCTCTTTCGCCACCCAGAAATCGCCCTTGCCGACCCGGTAGAAACTCTCGATGGCACGAAGATCCGGCTGCTCGTCCAGCGTGATCGGGATCGCAAATTCGTGCTGCTGGATCGGCAGGATGAGATCGAGCACGCCCTGCTGGTCGGCTTCCTCGTAAGGGGAGATCGTGGCGGGCATGGATGTCTCAGAGTTCAGAAGGGGTGTTTGGGTCCGCGCGGGAGACGGGGCTCATCGCGACGGCGATGTCTTGTCCCAGAGGAATACAGCAATCCACTCGGTCATCGTTCGGGCGCCTATCGGCATCTCTCTCATCGATCACGTGCTCTCCTCGAGCGACCAATAACGCCACTGCCGGGGATGGATCGGCGAAAAGCCGGCGTATTGCGGGGCGATGGGCTCGCGCACAACGTGCCAGCGATGTGGCGCTGCTTGTGAGCCGCCGAACAATGCGGTGGCGGAGAGTTACTTACAAGTGTGGCCGAAAATACGTTGCGTGACTTCGTGCGCCATGCGCAAATACCGTGTAGGTGACCCGCTATCGACTGGAGGGGGAGTCATGCTGGCGCAAGGCGCCTGCGATTCCTATTTATGCACCGTGATGACATTTCGAATCTTCGAATGGGCGACGCTGAAGGACTACGACAACGCGAAAGCTGCCGCGACCGATCGCATTATCAAGAAGCAGTCGCGTGGGAACGTTTCAGCGCAAAACGGGTGGTCCATGACCATGCCGCAGCTCCTCAAACAATCACGGGACGCCGACAAGGCGATGGATTCGCTTCGGCGAGCGATGCCCTCTGATTGAGGCTGTTGTTGTCGTGGAACTGGGGGGTGACGCGGAAAAGCAGCTCGGCCTTGTCTGTGACGAGTGGAATCGAGCTGAGAAGGCCATAAAGCTGGCCGAGCAAGTAAATGGCGAGATCATCAATCCCGCTATTTACGAGCTTCGCTACGCTGGTCGGCGCATCGTGGAGGCGATACAGCGCCTACCTGACGGGGAGGATTCGGAGGCTATCGCTCTCCTCCGGGATGCCTATTTCGACTGCAGTCGCGCACGCCACGACGCGATTGATGCTGCCACCTCCAAGATTGCCGCGGACCTTGCGATTGCGGTCGACAAACTTGGGCCGGAAGCCGTCCTCGAAGGCTTTCCCTCATTCTCAAAGCTGAAATCCAGACTGGATGTCACCCGGCGGCTGATTTCGATTTCTCGGGAGGATCGAGAAAACCGCGCCAGGATCTATGAGACCCTCGAAAACGATCATCTCACAGAAATCGTTGAGGGATATAATGAATTTACCGCAAGCGAGCCGATCCTCAGGCGATATGCTCTGAGGCGACGAAGAGGCCTCTTGATCGAGCGTGTGATGTGGCTTGCGGCCATCATCGTGGGGGTGTGGGCAACCTGGGCCTTCAGCTGAAGCGTGCTGAGCCGCCTGTTCTGAGCGCGGCTCATGACCTTGCTCCTGCCCGCTCTTTCCCCCACGTGCATCTCCCTCACGCGTCGCCTGTTGCGGCGC
This sequence comes from Afifella sp. H1R, assembly GCF_021462425.1. Lineage (NCBI taxonomy): Bacteria > Pseudomonadati > Pseudomonadota > Alphaproteobacteria > Hyphomicrobiales > Afifellaceae > Afifella > Afifella sp. H1R. Next base: position 2,283,141 of record NZ_JAKEDY010000001.1, on the reverse strand, counting down.
GAAGCAATTCATCTCTGGCGCTATGGGGAGAGAAAGAGGGACACTCCCTGCCACCTCATCCCTTGGCGCGGACGGCGCGGTTGGCCAGGAAATCCATTTCGGCAGCGCTTTCGCGTGGGCGATGGGCGCGCTTTTTCGGGGGTGCGCTCGGATCCCCGGTTTCCATGATCGGCTCGGGGAGGCGGTGCGGTGTCGGCCCCGCCCAGGCATAGAGCGCCACGGGCTCCGAAAAGCCTCTGAGCGTGTGTTCGCCGAGGGGCGTCCAATGAGCCGGGGCGTGGTCCGCCACCTTCTGCACGGCAAGCGCCGGCACGCCGAAAACCTTTGTCATCGCCTGAACGCGCGCAACCTGATTGACGATCGGGCCGATCACCGAAAACGACAGGCGCGAGGCCGTGCCGATATTGCCGAACATGACGTTGCCGCGCGTCAGCCCGACGCCGTAATCGAGCGGTTCTTCACCGGCCGCAATTCGGGCCTCGTTCAAGAGCGCGAGCCTTTGCCAGCCCTTTTCGATGGCGCGGCTCGCGGCCTGCGCAGCCTCGTTCTCCGACGACCAGCAATCGAGCGGGAACAGCGCGATGACGGCATCGCCGATGAAATTCAGGATGTCGCCGCCTTCCTCTTCGATGGAGGCGGCGATGCAATCGAAATAGGAATTCAACAGGTCGATGTAATCGGCGCGGGGGATGCGCTCGGCGAAGGCCGTGGAGTTTCTGAGGTCGCTGTAGAGGATGATCGCCGGCACCGTCTCGCCGTCGCCGCGATGGATCTGGCCGCCGAGCACGCGCGGGCCGGCGCGATGGCCGAGATAGGTTTCCGCGATCGTATCGGCCATGCGCGACAGGATCATCACCTTGCCGGAGAGGGCGAAGCGGCGTGTGACACGCTGCAGCGCCGCGATCTCGCCATCCGAAAAGCCGCTCGGGCGCGTGCAGCAATACGAGACGATGATGCCGCTACGGGAGTGCGCTATGCCTTTGCCGGGGATGGCGAGATCGATCGCAAAGGCGATGTAATCGGTGAAGCCTTCGTCGACGAATTCCTGCAGGACAGGAAAATCGACGAGTTTCTCCGGCCCCTGGAGCGCGCGCCGGAAGACGTCGCTGCCGCTCTCCACAAGCACCTTGAAAGGGCTTTGCCGCCACGCTTCGCTGACATGATCGGGCTCGGGATTGTAGGCGATCTGCTCGAAGGCCACTTCCTGGCCCTCGCGCCAGATGACCGCCTCCACCTGAAAGAGCGGGTGGAGCGTGGTCCAATTGACCATGGCGCGGCCGATCGGGATGCCGACGCCGAAGATGCGGTCGCACATGCCTTGAAAAAGCTCGGTCGGGTCGGGCTCGCCAAAGGCCTGCTCGACCAGCCAGGAGGTGACGCTGTCGACGAGTGTGCTTGAGGACATGAAAGATCCTTGGCCGACACCGAGAGCCGCTCGCGCCTGTGGCACGAGCGGTGATGTCATCCTGGGCTGTTGCTCAAAACAATTCTAGCCGGCCAGGTGGGGGCCGGCTAGAGCGCTGGTTGTAGGGCCGGGCTCTTTAAACGAGCGCGCCGTGGCAGTGCTTGAACTTCTTGCCGGAGCCGCATGGGCAGGGCGAGTTGCGCCCGACCTTGCCCCAGGTGGAGGGGTCGTTCGGGTCGATCGTGGCCGCGCCTGCGCCTTCGCCGCCGGCATAGGCGCTGCTTGCGGCGACCGCACCCGCGCCGACGGGAAGCGCGCCGGCGCCGGCCCGCTCCGAACCGCCGCCATCGGCCATGGCGAATTCGTCCTCGCCGGTGGTCGCATCGACATGATGGGCGATGCCTTCCGGCGGGCGCAGCGTCTCTTCAAGCGGCTCGCGCTCGGCGAGCTCGACATGCATGAGCTGTGCGGTGACGGCACGGCGAAGCTCGGAGAGCATCGCCTGGAAGAGCTCGAAGCCTTCGGTCTTGTACTCGTTCAGCGGGTCGCGCTGGCCGTAGCCGCGGAAGCCGATGACCGAGCGGAGCTGATCGAGCTGCGCCAAGTGTTCCCGCCATAGCTGGTCGAGCGTGCGCAGGAGGATCTGCTTTTCCACCATGCGCATGAGCTCGGGGCCGAAACGGCTCGCCTTGCGGGCCATCAGCTCGTCGGCGGCCTTTTCGATGCGCTCGCGCATCTCCGCATCGGCGATGCCTTCCTCCGCCGCCCATTCGTCGATCGGCAGATCGAGGGCGAGGATCTGTGCGACTTCCGCCTTCAGGCCCTCCACATCCCATTGCTCGGCATAGGCGCGCTCGGGGATGTGCTTGGAGACGATCTCGTCGATCGTCTCGTGGCGCATGTCGCGGACGGTCTCCGCCGTCTCCTGCTGGCGCATCAGATCGATGCGCTGCTCGAACACGACCTTGCGCTGGTCGTTCATGACGTCGTCGTATTTGAGCAGGTTCTTGCGGATGTCGAAGTTGTGCGCCTCGACCTTGCTCTGCGCCCGCTCCAAGGCCTTGTTGATCCAGGGATGGACGATCGCCTCGCCCTCTTTGAGGCCGAGCTTCGTCAGCATCCCGTCCATGCGGTCGGAGCCGAAGATGCGCATCAGATCGTCCTGCAGGGACAGATAGAATTGCGAACGGCCGGGGTCGCCCTGACGGCCGGAACGGCCACGGAGCTGATTGTCGATGCGCCGGCTTTCGTGGCGCTCGGTGGCGAGCACCATCAGGCCGCCGGCATCGAGCGCCTCGCGCTTCAGACGCTCCAGATCGGCCTTGATCGCCTGGGTCTTGGCGTCGCGCTCGGGCCCTTCCTCCATCTCGCCGAGCTCTGCGGCGAGGCGCATGTCGACATTGCCGCCGAGCTGAATGTCGGTGCCGCGGCCGGCCATGTTGGTGGCGATGGTGATGGCGCCGGGCTTGCCGGCCTGGGAGATGATGATGGCTTCCTGCTCGTGATGGCGCGCGTTCAGGATGTTGAAGTCCTTGATGCCGCCTTTCTTGAGGCGCTCCGCCAGAAGCTCCGACTTTTCGATCGAGGTGGTGCCGACGAGAACAGGCTGACCGCGCTCGCGGCAATCTTTGATCGTCTCGATGATCGCGGCGTATTTTTCTTCCACCGTGCGGAAGACCTGGTCGTCCTCGTCGATGCGGGCGACCGGGACATTGGTCGGCACCTCGACGACGTCGAGGCCGTAGATGTCCATGAACTCGTCGGCTTCCGTCATCGCCGTGCCGGTCATGCCGGCGAGCTTTTCGTAGAGGCGGAAATAATTCTGGAAGGTGATGGAGGCGAGCGTCTGGTTCTCCGGCTGGATCTTGACGTGTTCCTTGGCCTCGAGCGCCTGGTGCAGGCCTTCCGAATAGCGCCGGCCTTCCATCATGCGGCCGGTGAATTCGTCGATGATGACGACCTGGCCGTTCTTGACGATGTAATCCTTGTCGCGCTGGAAGATCTTGTGCGCCTTCAAGGCGTTGTTGAGGTGATGGACGACGGCGACGTTTTCCACGTCATAGAGGTTGTCGCCCTTCAGAAGCCCGGCGGCCTCCAGGAGACGCTCGGCATGTTCGGTGCCGTCTTCGGTGAGCGTGGCGGAGCGGACCTTCTCGTCGATCTCGTAATCTTCCCGCTTCAGCTGCGGGATGATGGCGTCGATCGCCTGATAGAGCTCCGACTTGTCTTCCACCGGACCGGAAATGATGAGCGGCGTGCGCGCCTCGTCGATCAGGATGGAATCCACCTCGTCGACGATGGCGTAATGGTGCCCGCGCTGCACCATGGCGCCGAGGTCGTATTCCATATTGTCGCGCAGATAGTCGAAGCCGAATTCGTTGTTGGTGCCGTAGGTGACGTCGGCACGGTAGGCGCGGCGGCGCTCGTCCTGCGACAGGCCGTGGACGATGACGCCGACGGACAGGCCGAGGAAGCGATAGATGCGGCCCATCCAGTCCGCGTCGCGGCTCGCCAGATAATCGTTGACGGTGACGACGTGGACGCCCTTGCCGGTGAGCGCGTTCAAATAGACCGGCAAGGTGGCGACGAGCGTCTTGCCTTCACCCGTCTTCATTTCGGAGATGGCGCCTTCGTTCAAAACCATGCCGCCGATGAGCTGCACGTCGAAGGGGCGCTGGCCGAGAACGCGTTTGGCCGCTTCGCGCACGGTGGCGAAGGCCGGCACCAGGAGATCGTCGACTTTGGCGCCGTTTTCGAGCTGCTGGCGAAATTCCAGCGTGCGGCCGGCGAGCTCTTCGTCGCTCAGCCTTGCCGTCTCGTCCTCGAGCGCATTGATCTGATCGACGAGGGGACGATACTTTTTGACGCGGCGGTCCGACGGGGTGCCAAAGACCTTGCGGCCCAAACTGCCCAAGCCCAGCATAAATACATCCTCTTCGTCGGCAAATTACCGATGTCGGCGTGTCGTGAGGCCGCTCATCGCTTCTGAAGTGGCGCGGGGATCAGCGTTGAAAGCCGTCGAGCCGGCGCCCCCGCTTCTGGACGGCGGGCCGGGGGAGAGATAAGAACGCAGGTGAATCATGTCAATCTGCGGCGCTTGCGCAGACATCGCGCCGATGTCGATCGAGGACCTATCATGACCATCCGGAACACGTCGTGCAAGATCGGCGGCGCGAGCGGCGCCCTCGCCGCTCTCGTCATCGCGACCGGTGCCTTCATGGCGTCAGCCCAGGCGCAGGAGGCGCCGTCACCCGATGCCGTCGCCCGCGTCGGCGACACGATCATCACCGAAAAGGATCTGTCGGAAGCGGCGAACGATTTCTCCGACGAACTCGACCGCGTGCCCGGCCCGCGCCGGCGCGCCGTTCTCGTCGACGTCCTCGTCGACATGGAGCTCCTGGCGGAGGCGGCACGCGAGAAGGGCCTCGACAAGACCCCGGATTTCGACCAGCGCCTGGAATTCCTGAAGACCCGCGCGCTCAGGAACGAGTATGTGGAGAAGGAGATCGTCAACGCCGTCACCGACGACGAGGTGAAGGCCGAGTACGACAAGCAGATTTCCGGCTTCAAACCCGAGGAAGAGGTGCATGCCCGCCACATCCTCGTGACGACCAAGGAAGAAGCCGAAGAGATCATCAAAGAGCTCGATGCCGGCAAGGATTTCGCCGAGCTCGCCAAGGAAAAGTCGACCGGTCCGAGCGGCCCGCAGGGTGGCGATCTCGGCTATTTCCCGAAAGGCCGCATGGTGCCGGAATTCGACAAGGCCGTGTTCGAGCTGGAGCCCGGCGAATACAGCAAGGAGCCGGTGAAGTCGGAATTCGGCTGGCACGTGATCAAGCTCGAAGACAAGCGCATGTCGAGCCCGCCGCCGCTTGACGACATCAAGGAACAGCTGCGCGGCGTTCTGGTGCGGCAGAAGTTCAACGAGGTGATGACGAAGCTGCGCGACGACACCACCATCGAAGTCTACAACAAGGCGAACTCCGAGCCTGCGGCGGATGCCGAAGCCGGGTCCGATGAAGGCGCGGCCGAAGAGGGCGCTTCCGATGAGGGGGCTGGCGAAGACGGGGCTCCTTCCGATTCCGATGCGGGGCAGAACCAGTAAGAATGAGCGCAAGCGTTTCGCCGCTGGCGCCCCGCGAATTCGCGGAGCTGCCGCAACTTGAGGGAGTTCGGCTTGCGACGGTTGCGGCCGGCATCCGCTACAAGGGCCGCACCGACCTCCTTCTGATCGCCTTCGATCCGCCGGCGACGGTCGCCGGTGTCTTCACGCGGTCGAAATGCCCGTCTGCGCCGGTCGATTGGTGCCGGGCGCAGCTTCCGCGCGGACGTGCCGCGGGGCTCGTGGTCAATTCCGGCAATGCCAACGCTTTTACCGGCGCCAAGGGCGCGGCCGCGACGAAGGCGAGCGCAGAGGCGGCCGCCGACGCGCTCGGCTGCGCGCCGGAAGACATCTTTCTCGCCTCGACCGGCGTGATCGGCGAGCCGCTCGATCCGGAGCCGTTCCGGCGGCATCTCGGCCCGCTCGCTCAAGAGGCGCGCGGCGATCGTTTCCGCGAGGCGGCGGAAGCGATCATGACCACCGACACGTTTCCGAAGCTCGCCCACAAAGAGGTGACGATCGGGGGCCGGACGGTGAACGTGCAGGGCATCGCCAAGGGCGCCGGCATGATCGCGCCGGACATGGCGACGATGCTCGCCTTCGTTTTCACCGATGCGAAGATTTCGCCGATGGCCTTGCAGACCGCATTGTCGGAGGCCGTGAAGACGAGCTTCAACGCGATCACCGTCGACAGCGATACCTCCACGTCCGACACGCTGCTCGCCTTTGCGACCGGCACCGCCGGTGCGGAGATCGTGCCGGGAAGTGGCGATTTTCAGAGTTTCATGGAGGCTTTGACCGAGGTCTGTCGCGAGCTCGCCTTCCAGGTGGTGAAGGACGGGGAAGGCGCGCGCAAATTCCTCGAAGTCGCCGTGACGGGCGCCGAAACCGATGCGTCGGCGAAGACGATCGCGCTTTCGATCGCCAATTCGCCCCTGGTGAAGACGGCCGTTGCCGGCGAGGACGCCAATTGGGGGCGGGTGGTGATGGCCGTCGGCAAGGCGGGCGAGCCCGCCGACCGCGACCGGCTCGCCATCTGGTTCGGTCCGCATCGCGTCGCCGTCGACGGTGCGCGCGACCCGGATTACTCGGAAGAGGCGGCCTCCGCCTATATGACGGGGGACGAACTTGCGGTGAAGGTCGATCTCGGTCTCGGAACTGGCCAGGCGACCGTCTGGACCTGCGACCTCACCAAGGAATACGTCGCCATCAACGGCGATTATCGCAGCTGAACGAGGCCGCGATGAAGCTTCTCCTCGTCGTCGCCGTGGCGCTTGTCGATCCCGACGGGCGCGTGCTTCTGGCCCGCCGCCCGGACCATAAGGAGTTCGGCGGCATGTGGGAGTTTCCCGGCGGCAAGGTCGAGGCAAGCGAAAGTCCCGAAGCTGCTCTCATCCGGGAATTGCGCGAAGAACTCGGGATCGACGTGCAGGAAGCCTGTCTGGCGCCGCTGACGTTCGCCAGCCATGCTTATCCAAATCTTCATCTGCTGATGCCACTCTACGTCTGCCGACGCTGGTCTGGCGTGGCGCAGGCTCTCGAAGGACAGGAACTGCGCTGGGTCCGGCCGCAAAAGATGAGAGAGTTTGCCATGCCGCCAGCTGACGAACCGCTGATTTCCCATCTGCTCGATCTGTTGTGATCGACATGCTGAGATCGCGCCTGCGCGAACTCGCTTTGGCTTGGACCTCGCTCCGTCGTGACGAATCCGGCGCGACCGCGATCGAATACGCCCTCATCGGCTCGCTGGTTACCATTGCCCTCCTGGCGGGCTTCAGCGTCTTCATTCCCGCGCTGACGGCCCTTTACGACGGAATCGCGGAGCATTTCGCCGAGATGGGCTGGGGCTAGAACGCGTCTCTCGGCCGACCCACTCCGGCCCACCCATTCCCCACCCATTCAGTCTCGGCCGCTCATTCCCGGTTCTTCTCTTCCAGAAGATGGGCAAGACTCACCTGCGCCGAACCGCGTTTCGCAGGCTTCTGCTGGCTTTCATGCGGCGCCCAGCCGGACACGGCGTAAAGCTCGAACGTCGCCGGCACCCGTCCTTCTCCATCGCCGTAGAGTTCGCGGTAGGCTTCCGCCGCACGGGCGATGAGCGCCCGCGTCACCGGTTTGCGGGCGCGTTCAGACAGCACATTGGAGGCGCCCATCGCCTTCAGCTCCGCCATCAGCGTCAAGGGCTCGCGATAGCGCACGGTCACCACTTCGCGGTCGACGACCGGCAGGGCAAAGCCCGCCCGCTGCAGGAGCGCGCCGACATCCCGGATATCGGCAAAAGGCATGACGCGGGGGCTGACGCCGCCCATCATCTCGGCTTCCGCGTGCATGAAGGCGTGGCGCAGTTCGGCGAGCGTCCCGCCGCCCGGAAAGACGGCGAGGCAGAGACCGTCGGGCTGCAACGCGCGGCGGATCTGAATGAGGGCGCCCGGCAGATCGTTGGCGTTGTGAAGGCTGAGGACGGAGGCGAAGAGATTGACGCTTTCGGGCGCCAGCGGCAGCGCCTCGTCGTCGGTGACGGCGACCTGGCCGGGGTGCAATCTGGCCGCGGCAAGGCTCTGCTCCAGGGACAGGATTTGATCCACCTTGCCGCTCGCCAGAAGGGCCTCTGCAAGCGCAGGGCCCCGGCCGAAGGCGGCGACCGCCCGTTCGAAACGGCGCTCCACCATGGCAAGGCGCACGGCGACTTCGTCGATCGCCCGTTGCATCAGGAAATCGATGCCCTCCGGTGCGGGGGCGGCGCGCTCTTCGCGGCGGCGAAGGAGATGCTTGTCGAGGATCGGGGGAGCGGTCATGCTCGGGTTCTAGCGCAAGACGCGCGATGGTGAAGCGCAATGCGACGGGACATGTCTCTTCGTGCGGCGGGATCGGAGCCGGTCCGCGCCAGGAGCGGTCTCCGCGACATCGTCAAAGCGGGGGCGAGACAGGTCGCGGACCTGCTTCTGCCGCCGCTCTGCCCGGTCTGCCGGCGGGCCGTCGGCGCGCATGATCTCTTGTGCCCGCAATGCTGGGCGAAGCTGCGCTTCATCGAAGAGCCGTTCTGCCCGGTGCTCGGCATTCCCTTCGCCGCCGATCTCGGAGACGGGATTTTGTCGGCGCAGGCGATTGCCGATCCGCCGCCGTTTTCGCGGGCGCGTTCGGCCGTCCTCTTCGACGAGACGGCGCGCAATCTCGTGCATCAGTTCAAATATTACGATCAGGCGGCCGTCGCCCGCACGCTCATCGCGCTGACTTTGCGGCCTGCAAGAGGCCTCGCCCGCGAGGGCACGCTCGTGGTGCCGGTGCCGCTCCACCGCTCGCGTCTGTGGCAGCGGCGTTTCAATCAATCGGCCGTGCTCGCCAAGGGCATCGCCGATGAACTCGGTCTTTGTTTTGTGCCGCGGGCGCTCATCCGCAGCCGGCGCACGCGGCAGCAGGTCGGTCTGTCGCAAAAGGAGCGGCAGGCCAATCTGCGCGGCGCCTTCAAGGTGCGTGATGCGCAAAGAGGCGTCGTCGCCGGCCACCGCATTCTTCTCGTCGACGATGTCTACACCTCAGGCGCGACGGTGAAGGCGGCAACGAAGGCGCTTCTCAAGGCGGGGGCGCAGGAGGTCGACGTCGTCACCTTCGCGCGCGCCGGCGTCGTCCCGCTCGGGTGAGGCTCAGGTCCTGGTGCGCGGCGTTAAGCCGATGGTTCTGTTGCGGAAGTTTTCCGTGAGGCTATATCTGGGGCAACGCTTGGAGCATTCATGGCCAAAGTCACCATCTATACCCGGCAGTTTTGCGGCTTCTGCAGCTCGGCGATCCGCCTGCTTGAGGAGAAGGGCGCGGATTACGAAGAGATCGACGCCACCTTCGAGCCCGACAAGCGGGCCGAGATGATGGCCCGCTCGAAACGCCAGACGTTTCCGCAGATCTTCATCGGCAGCCGGCATGTCGGCGGCTGCGATGATCTTTACGCGCTCGACCGGCAGGGGCGGCTGGAGCCCATGCTTTCGGGCGAGGAGGCCGGGTCGTGAGTTTCAAGGCAGCCTGTCTGCAGCTCAATGCCACGAATGTCGTTTCCGAGAACATCGCCACGATCGAGCGGCTGGCGCGCCGCGCCGCCGAGGCGGGGGCGGATTACGTGCAGACGCCTGAGATGAGCAACATCATCGAGCGCGACCGCGAGAAGCTGTTTGCGGCGATCACGACGGAAGCGGACGATCCGACGCTTGCCGCCTGCCGGGCGCTCGCCTCTGAGCTCGGCATCGTCTTTCATGTCGGCTCGCTCGCCCTGAAAAGCCAGGATGGGAAGATCGCCAACCGCGGCTTCGTGGTCGGGCCGGACGGTGCCATCCTCGCACGCTACGACAAGATCCATCTCTTCGATGTCGATCTGCCGGGCGGTGAGAGCTGGCGGGAATCGGCGACCTATACGGCGGGCGGCGAGGCGGTGCTCGTGCCGCTCGCCTTCGCCACGCTCGGCGTCTCGATCTGCTACGACGTGCGTTTTCCGCAGCTCTACCGGGCGCTCGCCAAGGCGGGGGCGGACGTGTTGACGGCGCCGGCCGCCTTCACCCGCAAGACCGGCGAGGCGCATTGGCACGTTCTGCAACGCGCGCGGGCGATCGAGAACGGCGCCTTCATGATCTCCGCCGCCCAGGCGGGGACCCATCGCGACGGCCGGGAAACTTTCGGGCATTCCATCATCGTCTCGCCCTGGGGCGAGGTTCTGTCTGAGGCGGGCGGGGACGGCGAAGAGGTGATCCTCGCCGACATCGACACGGCGCAATCGGCAGAGGCCAGAGGCCGCATTCCCTCGCTCGCCAACGAGCGTAATTTCACGCAGCCCTCAGTCGGGCCATCTCTTGCGCCATCCGTCGCGCCGCCGATGAGGTCGGCATCATGATCCATTACGATTTGCGTTGTGACGAGGGCCACGGCTTCGACGCCTGGTTTGCAAGTTCGAAGGCCTTCGAAGAGCAGCAGGAGGCCGGGCTTCTCTCCTGTCCGCATTGCGGCTCGGCGTCCGTCGAACGCGCCTTGATGGCGCCGGCGATCGCGGGCGGGCGCGAGCGCGAGCCGGTGCACGCCGTTGCCCCCGAGCAGGGTGCGGCGGATGCGCCTGTCGCGGCCGGCGGCGGCAAGGGGCAGCAGGTGGCGACCACCGTGCCGGCGCCGCTTCTGGAGGCCATGCGCGAGGTGCGCAAATATGTTCAGGCGCATGCCGATTACGTCGGCAACCGCTTCGCCGAAGAGGCGCGCCGTATCCATTACAAGGAAAGCGATCCGCGCGGCATCTATGGCGAGGCGAGCCGCGAAGAGATCAAAGAGCTCAAGGACGAGGGCATCGAATTTCAGCCGCTGCCGGTCCTGCCGGAAGATTTCAACTAGGCCGCGCCCGTCCCGCGTGAAAGCAATCTAGACCTTTTCCGTCGAGTTTTCTAAACCGGCGGGGATTGGCACGGGAGGCTCCCATCGGCGGACATCACGATCATCATCATGGCCATGATCACGCGCACGGGCATTCCCATGCTCACGGCCATGCGCATGCGCACGGGGCGGGCGGCAACGAAAAGCGCATGGCGATCGCCGCCGCGCTCACCGGCTCGTTCATGCTCGCCGAGGCGATCGGCGGTTTTCTCTCCGGCTCGCTCGCCCTTCTCGCCGATGCCGGCCACATGCTCACCGATTTCGCGTCTTTGTCGCTCGCCTGGTTCGCCTTTCGCATCGCGCGGCGCCCGGCGGATTGGAAGCGCACTTATGGCTTCGACCGCTTTCAGGTTCTGATCGCCTTCGTCAACGGCATCGCGCTTCTCGCCATCTGCGTGTGGATCATCGTGGAGGCGGTGCGGCGCTTCAATGCGCCGGTCGAGGTGATGGGCACGCCGATGCTGGTGATCGCCGTCCTCGGCCTCATCATCAACATTGCCGTCTTCTTCGTGCTGCACAGCTCGGAGGAGCAGAACCTCAACATGCGCGGCGCCATCCTGCATGTGCTCGGGGATCTGTTGGGCTCCGTCGCCGCGATCATCGCCGCGATTGTCATCCTGATGACGGGATGGATGCCGATCGACCCGCTTCTGTCGCTTCTCGTCTGCCTCCTGATCCTGCGCAGCGCCTGGTATGTGACGAGCCAGGCGGGGCATATCCTGCTCGAAGGCGCGCCGGCGGGCGTCGATGTCCGGGAGATCGAGCGCGATCTGCCGCAATCGGTCGAAGGCGTCCTCAACGTGCATCACGTGCATGCCTGGGCGATCAGCGAGGAGCGGCCGATGGTGACACTGCATGCGCGGCTGGCCGACGGGGTGGCGACCGATATCACCGTGCGGGCGATCAAGGCGCGAATCGCCGAGCGCTTCGACATCGATCATGCGACGATTGAGGTGGAAGGCCTGCATTGCGCCGACGAGGCGATGAAGCGCGCGTCTTAGGTTCGTTCGGGGGGCGTGAGTCAGTCCGCGGGGCGGGGGTGGCCAGCGAGTGGCAGCCTCAGCTCTCGTCGGCACTCCAGGACGAGATGTCTTTCGGGAGGCGGCCGGACGGGTCGTGGACGGTCACTTTGTGCGGCAGGTCCGGGCCCCAGCGCCACAAGACCAGATTGGCCATGTCGGACCGTGCGCCGCGTGCGAAGGACGGGGCGAGAATGCCGGCGGCACCTTCATCGACGAGACGGCGCGACAGACGCCAGGAGGCGGGAATGCGGCCTTCCGCCCGATCGAGTGCCCAAGGCGAGGCCATCTCGGACAATGTCACGCCGGCCTAGCCCCGCGATGGCTCGTCGCGCAGATCGACGAGATCGTCGACGTCGATGTCGTAAGAGCAGACCGTCAGCGGCTCGAGGCGATGGCCGAAACCGTGGCCCATCTCGACGAACATGCCCTCCAGGGTAAGCGCGAGATAGAGCGCCGGGGTGCCGACCGGATTGAAGCGGCCGCCTTTGGCGGCGGCGCCTTCGCCGCATGTCGGCGCGAAGGCAAAGCGCGGATCATGGGCGCGGTAGGCGATCCCCTGCCAGCGCATCGTTTCCTCCGCGTGAGGTGGCTCAGGCGAAGCCGCCGAGCGCGATATGGTCGAGATAATCGCGCACGGCTGCGGCCTTGCCGTCTTTCACCAGAGCTTCCGCGGTGCGGTCGCCGAAGGCCGGGATCGGCTCGGCGCGGTACCAGGCCATGGCCTGTCTCTCGCCGCCTGCCCAGCCGGCGATACGGCCCAGAATTTCCAGCATTTCCAAGGCTCGTGCCTGCGTCTTCGGCGCCGTGAGACGGGAGGTGCGGTAGAGCGTATCGCGCTTGACGCCGATGGTTTCGGCGAGCTGCGTTTTCGACATGCCGAAATGCTCCGCGACGCCGTCGAGGGCGATGCCGCCCTTTTCGTCGACAAAAGCCGCCACGAGACCGGCACCCTCTAAGGGCGTGCCCGGCGCCGGGCGCCTGGACGGAAGGCTCGCTGCCGGTTGCGAGGTCATCTGAGGCTCCTGCGTTTTCGCGGGCAAAACGTCCGCTAAACATGCCATTCAATATGGCATAGATCGTGCAATCTTGCCAGGTGGCTGCATTTCAGGAGAGCCGCACAGAAAGACCCGCCACGCGGGCGGGTCTCCGGTTTGGGTCTTTGCGGGCCGGGGGGAGGCCCGCTGTGGGGTTGAGAAGACCCGGGTCCCGGGCCTTCTCATGCGGGATCAGCGGACGACGTAGACGATGCGGTGGCTGCCCGGCTCGACGAGGACCGGCTGGCCGTTCACATAGGCGTATTCGTAGTCGTAATCCGGGATCGGCGTCAGCGTGACGGTTTCGGGCACGCCGGCGCCGACCACGACTTCGCCGTCGAGATAGACGGGCTGCACCGGGTTCGTCTGCACATAGGTGGTGACGGTCTCCGGCGGGTCGATGATGGCGCCGGCCGCAGAGCCGCCGACCGTTCCAGCGGCCCCGCCGATCGCGGCGCCCGCCGCCGCACCCACCGGGCCGCCGATCAAGGCGCCGGCGACGGCGCCCCCGACCATGCCGGTCGCGCCGCCCGCCGTGCCGCCGGTTTCGGCGCCCGAAGGCTCGTAGGTGGTGACGGGAACGCCGGCATCGGCGTAATGGTCGGTCATGACGACGGGCGCGCCGCTGATCGGTGCCGTCAGATAATCGGAATAAGCCCAGCCTTGCGTGCCTTCATGGGTGACGGTGCACCATTTGCTGCCCTGGAGGCAGCCGTTCACGGTGACCTCGTCCTCGCCCGGAATGTAGCCGACGATCGGATATTCCGGCCCGGGGCCCGAGCGGATGTTGAGGTCGGTGGTGGCGGTTGCCGCGCTCTGGGCGAGGGCGGTGGTCGAGAGCGCTGCAAGAGCGGCCGCTGCGAGCGTCGCGTTTTTGGCAAATCGCATGATCGTCTCCGTTCAGATTGATGGCGCTACAACCTGAAGGCGGGAGAAGCGGTTCCGGCACGTTGCGCGAAACCGCTCCAGTCTGTGGCGGGTGCGCAACAGTCGCTGACGCAAGCGTGTTCGGCAGCCGCCTTGCTGCCGCAGTCGTGCCCGCTAAGTGGTTCTCGAAAGCGAATGACGCGCCGCAATGATCAGCCACGATGACGAACCATCGCGACAGGCGGCGTCGCGAACAGGAGGCAGAATGCGCAGAGCGGCGGGACCACGGTTCAAATATTCGCCGGCGGAATTGTGGGCGGACGGGATCGTGCATGGGCTCGGCCTGTCGCTGGCGATCGCGGCCGCGATCGCCGTGCCGCTCGCCCTGAGCGGGCGCGTGCCCGCCGGCGAAATGGCGGCGGTGGGCGTCTATCTCGGGACGCTCGTTCTCTCGCTCGGGATTTCGGCCGCCTACAATCTGTGGCCGGCGGGAAGCGTGAAGGCCGTCTTGAGGCGGCTCGACCATTCGGCGATCTTCCTTCTGATCGCCGGCACCTACACGCCCTTCATGGCGGTGAGCGAAACCTGGTGGCTTCTCGCCTTCGTGTGGAGCGTGGCAGCGGCGGGCGTCTTCGGGAAACTCTTCGTGCCGCACCGTTTCGACCGCGTCGCGCTCGTCGCCTATCTCGGCCTCGGCTGGTCGGGCATCGTCGCCTACGGACCGCTGACGGAGGCGCTGTCGTCGTCCGTCGTCTGGCTCGTGATCGGCGGCGGCATCGTCTATTCGGCGGGCGTCATCTTTCACGTCTGGGAGCGGCTTCTGTTCCAGAACGCCATCTGGCACGCCTTCGTGGTGGCGGCCGCCTCCATCCATTTCGTCGCCGTGTTGAAGAGCGCGGCCGCGTGAGCGGCCAGGTCGCCGGGGCGGGCTCTCAGGCGACGACCGTGGCGATCTCTTCGACGCCTTCCCAGATCATGTGGCCGGCCACATAGACGATGATCAGAAGGCCGACGTAAGCGATCCAGCGCTGCTTGTGCAGGAGGTCGGCAATGAGGCTTGCCGCGACGCCCATCAGCGCGACCGACAAAACGAGGCCCGAGGCGAGCACCCAGGGGTGCTGGTGCGCGGCCCCGGCGACGGCGAGAACGTTGTCGAGCGACATCGACAGATCCGCCAGAATGATCTGAAAGACCGCCTGAGCCATGGATTTGGGCTGCGGGTTTTCGATGGACGCGGTGTGATGCCCGCTCTCGTGGCAGGCCCTGCGATCGGCCTCGAGTTCCCGCCACAGCTTCCACGACACCCAGAGAAGCAGGATGCCGCCGGCCAGCAACAGGCCGATGATCTCCAAAAGTTCGACGGCCACGAGCGCAAAGGCGATGCGCATGACGGTCGCCGCGGCGATGCCGATCGCAATGACTTTGGTGCGCTGCTTCGCCGGCAGCGCCGCCGCCGCCATGCCGACGACGACGGCATTGTCGCCGGCAAGCACGACGTCGATCATGACGACGGTCAGAAACGACCAGATCTCGGCGCTGGTGATCACGTGACTGGCAGGTTCGAAAAGAAAAGGCTCAAACGTGCGGCTGTCGACGCTCAGCGTGCCGGCCGCTCTGCCAGCATCATATAGTTCACATCCATGTCCCGTGACAGGCGCATTCTGTCCGTCAGCGGGTTGTAGACGACGCCGGTCTCGTCCTTGATCGTGAGACCTCCCGCCATCAAGGCGTCGGCCAATTCGCGCGGCTTGACGAAACGATGGTGCTCATGCGTGCCGCGGGGCAGCCAGCCGAGCACATATTCGACGCCCACGATGGCGAGCGCGAAGGATTTCATGGTGCGGTTCAAGGTGGCGAGGAACATGAGGCCGCCCGGCTTCACGAGCGCTGCGGCGGCCGCGATATAGGCTTCCACATCGGTGACGTGCTCCACCACTTCCATCGACAGGACGACATCGAAGAGAGCGCGTTCGGCGGCGAGATCCTCCGCCGCCGCACAGCGATAATCGATGACGAGGCCGCTTTCGGCGGCGTGGCCGGTCGACACTTCGATGTTGGCGGGGGAGGGATCGATGCCCGTCACCTTGGCGCCGAGACGCGCCATCGGTTCGGCGAGAAGCCCGCCGCCGCA
Organism: Afifella sp. H1R; assembly: GCF_021462425.1. Taxonomy (NCBI): domain Bacteria; kingdom Pseudomonadati; phylum Pseudomonadota; class Alphaproteobacteria; order Hyphomicrobiales; family Afifellaceae; genus Afifella; species Afifella sp. H1R. The sequence goes on along the minus strand of NZ_JAKEDY010000001.1, from coordinate 2,267,186 downwards.
GCCGACATCGACGATGTCGAGCCCCGAAAACGGTTTCGGGGCACGCGGGTCGCGGTCGAACTGCTCGCACACATGGCGCACGATATAATCGAGCCGCACCGGATTGAGCTTATGCAGCGGGCTGTTCTTGATGCCGCCCCACCAATCCTGAGCGCTCTGCTCGAATTTGGCGACTTCCTTGGGATCGATGGTGGATGAGCCGGCCTGCATGATGTCCTCCGCTTGGGCGCGTGCGGAGAAGAGGTGGCGAACGGGTCGGAAGTCAAGCCTTCCCGGCTGCGACCTGCTTTCCATGGCAACAATCGAGGGGCGCGAGCGATCGCGCTTTTCAGGCGATCTCGAGCCACGCGGCCATCGCCGTGAGGCCGGCGAGCGCCAGCAGGCTTGCGGCGACGACAGGGATACCGACGCCGCAACCGCCGATGGCGACGGCAATCGCCGCCTTCGACAGGGTGTTGCTGCACACGGCGACGAGAATTGCGGTGGTCGCGGTGGCCACGCCGAGCGGTCCTGGCGACAGCCGCGCCATGGAAATCGTCACCGCGTCGACATCGGCGAGACCCGAAAGGCCTGCGACAGCGAGCACGCCCGTCTCGCCCGCTTTCCGCAAGACCAGCCCGACGGAGAGCATGATGAGGGCGAGAAGGCCGGCGAGCCTCAACGTGGCGCCGAGGGCGAGGGGATTGCCGACCTCAAGCTGCGCCTCGACGCCCCGATGGCGACGTCCGGCGAGAACCAGGGCGCCGAGTGCAAGTCCGAAGGCGGCAGACACCAGGGGCGGCGCGAGACCGGCTGCAAGGGCCGGTGCGAGGGCGATCGCAACCGTGGCGACGCGAAGCATCATGACCATGCCGGAGACGAGAATGCCTGCGGCGAGAAGATGGGCGGAGGCCGGCTCGTCGCGCGCCATCCGCGATAAGGTGACGGTGGTTGCCGTGGAGGAGGCGAGACCGCCGGCGAGCCCTGTGGCGAGGATGCCGAGACGGCTTCCCAAGAGGCGCACCGCCACATAGCCCCCAAACGAAATGACGGCGATCAGGATGGCGAGCAGCCAGATCTCATGAGGGTTGATCGCGTTCCAGGGATCGATGGTGCGATTGGGAAGGAAGGGCAGCAGCAGGAAGGTCATGGCGCAAAGCACGAGGACGGCCCGGATCTCTTCCCAACTGAGCCCCGCAAGCCAGCGGTGCAAAGGCTCTCGCAGCGCCAGGATGAGCGTGGCTGCGACCGCGGCGGCGATCGCCAGGCGTTCATCGCCCGTGACGGCCATCGCGCCGAGAAGAAAGGCGAGAAGGCCGGCGATGACCGTCGTCATGCTGAACCGGTGTTCCGCCTCTGCCTGCAGGATCGAGAAAGAAATGAGCGCCCCGGCATAGCCGAGGAAGGCGGCGGCGAAGACGAAACCGCCGAGCGGGAGCGCAACGGCCGCCGATACGCCGCCGAGGAGACCGGAAAGGGCGAAGGTTCTGAGGCCGGCGGCACGGGTGCGCCCCTCCGCGCGGCGGGTCTCCCAACCGCGTTCAAGCCCGATCAGAAGGCCGATCGCAAGGGCTGCGGCAAGCCGCAAAAGAAGTGCGATCTCGACGGGATTTTCGGCCATCGCCCTGCTCGCTGCTGCAACCTGCGATGATGCTCCCTCTGCCGGCGGCGGCGCTGATTCAGATCAAGCTTCGAGATGCGGAGAGGGAGAAGCCCCGCCCCGATTGCCCCCGGGCGCATTCCCGGCTAAAAGCGGCGCGCCGGGGTGCCCGGCCGCGGCCTTGCGCCATTTTGTTGGCGGGTCGTACCCACAAATTCCATCAGGCCTAGCCGAGCCGAAAATGTCCCGCCTCGTGATGAAATTCGGCGGCACTTCTGTCGCCGATCTCGACCGCATCCGCCGTGTTGCGCGCCATGTGAAACGTGAAGTCGATGCCGGCCACGAAGTCGCCGTCGTCGTTTCCGCGATGGCCGGCGAGACGAACAAGCTCGTCAAATTGTGCCGCGAAGCTTCCCTCATGCACGACGCGCGCGAATACGATGCCGTCGTCGCTTCGGGCGAGCAGGTGACGGCCGGGCTTCTCGCCATCGTCTTGCAATCGATCGGCGTCGATGCGCGCTCCTGGCTCGGCTGGCAGATCCCGCTTCGCACCGATGCCGCCCACGGCGTGGCGCGCATCGCCGACATCGATTCCCGCACGCTTCTCGAGCGCATGAGCCGCCAGCAGGTGGCGGTCGTCGCGGGCTTTCAGGGCGTCGCGCCCGACAACCGCATCGCCACGCTCGGCCGCGGCGGCTCGGATACGAGCGCGGTGGCGCTCGCGGCGGCCCTCGGGGCGGAGCGCTGCGACATCTATACGGACGTCGACGGCGTCTATACGACGGATCCGCGAATCGTATCGGGCGCCCGGCGCCTGCCGAAGATCGCGTTTGAGGAAATGCTCGAAATGGCGTCTCTCGGCGCCAAGGTGCTGCAGGTCAGGTCCGTCGAACTCGCCATGGTGCACGGGGTCAGAACCTTCGTGCGCTCCTCCTTCGACGACCCGGAAGCGCCGCAGGTCGGCGAGGGCAATCTGCCCATAGGCACGCTCATTTGTGACGAGGACGAAATCGTGGAAAAGCAGCTTGTCACCGGCATCGCCTATTCGAGGGACGAGGCGAAGGTCACGCTCCGACGCGTCGAGGACCGACCCGGCGTCGCCGCGACCATTTTCGGCGCGCTCGCCGATCAGGCGATCAATGTCGACATGATCGTGCAGAACATTTCCGAGGACGGGCGCACCACCGACATCACCTTCACCGTCACCACGACCGATTTCGAGCGCGCGCTCGCCCTCATCGAGGGGATGCGGCCGGGCGTGGCGATGGAGATGGTCTCGGGGTCGAGCGACGTTGCGAAAGTCTCCGTCATCGGCATCGGCATGCGCAGCCATGCGGGCGTCGCGGCGGAGGCGTTCAAGGCGCTCGCGGCGCGCGGCATCAACATCCAGTTGATCACGACCTCGGAGATCAAGATCTCCATCCTGATCGACGCCGCCTATACCGAACTTGCCGTACGCACCCTCCATTCAATATACGAACTGGACAAGACTTGACGGGCTAACGTCGAATACGGCGCCCACGGGGGACGGGGCGGCCGTGAGAGACTGTGCACGGCGACGGGATGAGGGGGTCTGCCCGCAATGCGAGAGACGCTTGCCGGACCGAGAGTGCTGCTCAGGCGGCTCCGCGAAGTCATGGCGGAGCCGATCGGCGCACAAGATCGTCTGGATAAGATCGTCAGGCTGATCGCCGCCAACATGGTGACGGAGGTCTGTTCCGTCTACATCCTGCGCGCCGACGGGGCGCTCGAGCTCTTCGCCACCGAAGGTCTGAAGGCCTCGGCCGTCCACCGCGCCACCTTGCGCGTCGGCCGCGGCCTCGTCGGCCTGATCGCGGCGGAGGCACGGCCACTCAATCTGCCCGATGCGCAGAAGCATCCGGCCTTCGCCTATCTGCCGGAGACCGGGGAGGAGATCTACAATTCCTTCCTCGGCGTGCCGGTGCTGCGCGCCGGCCGCACTCTCGGCGTACTCGTCGTCCAGAACCGCGCCCACCGCTCCTACACCGAGGAGGAGGTGGAAGCCCTGCAGACGACAGCCATGGTGCTCGCCGAAATGTTTGCCGCCGGCGAAATCGAAGACCTCGCCACGCCCGGCGCCGACCTCGATCTCAACCGTCCCTTTCGTCTGGAAGGCGCGGCGTTTTCGGAGGGAATCGGGCTCGGAAAAGTGCTTCTGCACGAACCGCGCGTGGTGGTGACGCAGCTCATTGCGGAAGATGTCGATCAGGAGCTCGTGCGCCTCGACGAGGCGATGCGGAGCCTGAGGCTGTCCGTCGACGATCTTCTGGCGCGCGGCGTGGAGGCGGGCCAAGGCGAACATCGCGACATTCTCGAAGCCTACCGGATGTTCGCGCAGGATCAGGGCTGGGTGCGGCGGCTGCGCGAGGCGGTGGCGGCGGGCCTCACCGCGGAAGCGGCGGTGGAGAAGGTGCAGAGCGATATGCGGGCGCGGCTCGCGCGCAGCGCCGATCCTTATCTGCGCGACCGGCTGCATGATCTCGACGATCTCGGCAACCGGCTGTTGCGCACGCTGATGGGCCGCCCGCACGGCCCGGGCAGCGCGCAGATGCCGTCCGATGCGGTGGTCGTCGCGCGCAATATGGGGGCGGCCGAACTTCTCGATTACGACCGCGACAAGCTGCGCGGCCTGGTGCTCGAAGACGGGGCGCCGACGAACCATGTGGCGATCGTGGCGCGGGCCCTCGGCATCGCCACCGTCGGCCAGGTGGAAAACGTCGTGGCGCTCGCCGAATCGGGCGATCCCGTCATCGTCGACGGGGAGACGGGCGAGGTGCATCTGCGCCCGCCGGCCGATATCGAGCTCGCCTATATCGACAAGGTGCGCTTCCGGGCACGGCGGCAGGAGCAGTTCCGCCGTCTGCGCGACACGCCGGCCTCGACCAAGGACGGCGTCGACGTCTCCTTGATGATCAATGCCGGCCTGATGATGGATCTGCCGCATCTCATGGAATCGGGGGCGTCGGGCATCGGGCTCTTCCGCACCGAATTGCAGTTCATGATCGCCTCGTCGTTTCCGCGGCTCGGCGAGCAGGAGGCGTTTTATCGCGACGTGATGGAAGGGGCCGGCGACAAGCCCGTGACCTTCCGCTCGCTCGATGTCGGTGGCGACAAGGTGCTGCCCTATATCCGCACGCATCCGGAAGAAAATCCGGCGCTCGGCTGGCGCGCGATCCGGCTCGGCCTCGACCGGCCGGCGCTTCTGAAGACGCAGATCCGCGCTTTGTTGAAGGCAGCGGCGGGACGCACTTTGCGCCTCATGTTCCCGATGGTGACGGAGGTGTCGGAATTTGAACGCGCCGCGCAGATCGTTCGGAGCGAAGAGGCGCATTTGCGGCGCCACGACCATCCGACCGCCGACAAGGTGGAGCTCGGGGCGATGCTGGAGGTGCCGTCGCTTCTGTGGCAGCTCGACGAGCTTCTGGCGAAAGTCGATTTCCTGTCGGTCGGCTCCAACGATCTGTTTCAGTTCCTGATGGCATCCGACCGCGGCTCGACGCGGCTTGCCGGCCGTTTCGATGCCTTGTCGCCGGCGTTTCTGCGCCCCTTGCGCAAGGTCGCGCATCGGGCGCGCGATATGGGCAAGCCGGTCTCCGTATGCGGCGAAATCGCCGGGCGGCCGCTCGAAGCCATGGCGCTTCTGGCGCTCGGCTATCGGTCCCTGTCGATGGCGCCGTCGTCGATCGGGCCGATCAAGGCGATGATCCTGGAATTGCGGCTCGAACCCCTTGCCGAACGGCTCAATGCCATGCTGGACGGGGATGTGAGCGCCTCGGAACTCCGCACCGAATTGCGGGCCTGGGCGAATATCGAACGCATCCCCGTGTGAGCGAATTCTCGCTATAGAGAGCGGATGATACCGAAAGAACGACTGGACGGGCTCATCGCCCGCCGCAACGCCATCACCACGGAACTCACCAAGGCGCCGGAGACGGAGGTCTTCATCCGCCTGTCGCGCGAGCTTGCCGAGATCGAGGAGGTGGCGGGCAAGGCCGAAGAGCTGCTTGCGGCCCAGCAGGAGCTCGAAGACGCCGAGGCGCTGACCGCCGACCGCGACAGCGATGCGGAGATGCGCGAACTCGCCGAAGAAGAGGCCTATGCGCTGCGCAAGCGCATCGCCGTGCTCGCCGACGAGATCCGGGTTCTGCTTCTGCCGCGCGACGAGGCGGATTCCAAAAGCGCCATCCTGGAAGTTAGAGCCGGCACCGGCGGCGACGAGGCGGCGCTTTTTGCCGGCGACCTTTTCCGCATGTATTGCCGCTATGCCGACCTCAAGAAATGGAAGGTCGAAATCCTCTCCGTCTCGGAGGGCGAAGTCGGCGGCTACAAGGAAGTGATCGCCTCCATCTCCGGGCGCAGCGTCTATGCGCGGCTCAAATTCGAATCGGGCGTGCACCGGGTGCAGCGCGTGCCGGAGACCGAAGGCGGCGGCCGCATCCATACCTCGGCGGCGACGGTCGCCGTCCTGCCGGAGGCGGAGGACGTCGATATCGAGATCCGCCAGGAAGATCTGCGCATCGACACGATGCGCGCCTCGGGCGCCGGCGGGCAGCACGTCAACACGACCGATTCGGCGGTGCGCATCACGCATCTTCCGACCGGCATCGTCGTGACCTCGTCGGAGAAGTCGCAGCACCAGAACCGGGCGCGCGCCATGCAGGTTCTGAAGGCGCGGCTTTATGACATGGAACGCGAGAAGGCCGACAGCGAACGCGCCTCGGCCCGCAAGAGCCAGGTCGGTACGGGCGACCGCTCGGAGCGCATTCGTACATACAATTTCCCGCAGGGGCGGGTGACCGACCACCGCATCAACCTGACGCTCTACAAGCTCGACAAGGTTCTGGCCGGCGAAGCGCTCGACGAACTCGTCGACGGGCTCGTTGCCGACGATCAGGCGAACCGGCTTGCCGCGATCGAAGCCGAGCCGGCATGAGCGCCCGGGCATGAGGCGGGACATGAGGACGCAGGCGTGAGGGCGGGGCGATAGCGAGCCGTCCGGCCGGTCGCGGGGCGCCAAGCCGCGACGCGCTTGTGAAGCAAGCGCGCGCAACCCTGAAGGCGGCCGGCATCGCCGATCCGGGGCGCGACGCGCGGCTGCTTCTTGCTGCCGCCTGCGGGATTTCCGCCGAACAGCTGATTTCTGCGGGTGATGCGCTGGTGACGAGCGAGGAGGAGGCGCGGTTTTCCGCCTTCATCGCCCGCCGTGTGGCGCGCGAGCCCGTCGTCCGCATTCTTGGAGAAGCGGAATTCTGGGGGCTTTCGTTTCTGGTCGGGCCGGACGTTTTGACGCCGCGGCCGGAGACGGAACATGCCGTCGAAACCGCACTCGCCTTCCTTGGGGCCGAGGGGCGTGGTGAGCCGCTCCTCTTTGCCGATCTCGGCACGGGAAGCGGCGCCATCGCGGTGGCGCTCTTGCGGGAGCTTCGCGAAGCGCGATGTGTCGCGGTCGATCTCAGCGCCGCAGCGCTCGATGTGGCCCGGCAGAATGCCGCAAGGCACGGGGTCGACGAGCGATTTTTGCCGTTTCACGGCGACTTTCGCGATCTCGGAGAGGCGGTCGCGCCGCAAAACCTGACTTTTATCGTTTCCAATCCACCCTATATAGAGAGCGACGTCGTCGCGACGTTGATGCCGGAGGTCGAACGCTTCGATCCGAAGATGGCGCTCGATGGCGGCGAAGACGGGCTGGCCGCCTACCGGGCGATCGCAGAGGTCGCTCCCGAATTTTTGAAACCAGGCGGTGCACTTATCCTTGAGATCGGCGCGGGCCAGGCGGAGAGTGTCACGGCACTTCTCAAGGAAAACGGACTTTCTGCATGTTCCGAGACAGTCGATCTTGCCGGAATCGTGCGTGTGGTCAGCGCCAGGAAAGCTTGTGATGACAGTGTTGCACACGCTGCTTTCGCCTGCCGCAATGCGAAAAAATAACTTGGAAATCCAAGTCAATCTCGCTACGGTCAAGAGGCGATCCGGGGCACAACGCCACACAAATGTCCTTGAGACAGGCGAAGTTTTCGCCCCCAGCGCGGATCGTTTGCACGTCTTCGCCACCGATGGTCATTAAAGACACGGGCAGCTCCGGCTGAATTGGGAATCGTGCGATTGGAAAACTCAGCCTCGGTCAAGCCGTGGCGAGTAGGGGCACGGATCAAAAAGCTCTAAACCAGCGAGAACGGTTGATGAGGCATAATCAGAACAGGCGGTCGCGGGGACGCAACCGCAAGGGGCCTAATCCTCTTTCGAGAAGCTATGAATCGAATGGGCCGGACGTCAAAGTTCGTGGAACGGCTCAGCACATCGCCGACAAATACGCCTTGCTGGCACGCGATGCGCTTTCTTCGGGGGACAATGTCTCGGCCGAGAACTATTTTCAGCACGCAGAACACTACAACCGCATCCTGATGGCTGCGCAGGCGAACATGCCGCAGCAGCAAAGCGTCAACAATCAGGATCAGGACGACGACGACGATAGCGACGACTACCGTCCGATGAACGGCCATCGCCAGCCCTCGCGCAACGATTCGCGCCAGGACGACCGCGATTCCGACGAGCGCGAGACGCGCGGCTCGGGAAATCGGGACGATAACCGTCGTGATGACGGACGCCGCGATGATGGACGGCGGGGAAATCGCGACGGCCGCAATCGCGACGAACAGGCCGCATCGAGCGACAACGACGACGACAACGAGGGTGATGGCGAGGAGCGCAGCGAGCGCCGTCCGCGCCGTACCCGCCGTCGTCCGGCCGCGGTCGCCGAGAGCGCCGACACCGGCAACTCGGACGATGCGAGCTCGGATGAGCCCGCTGCCGAGAAGCCCAAGCCCGCCCGTGCTTCCCGCTCCAGCAAAGCCGCCAAGGCGGCCGAGAACGGCGCGGACGGCGACGATGGGGCGGCCGAAGCCGCGCCGGCTCCGAAGCCACGCCGCCGCACCAAGAAGGCGGCGGCTGCCGACGGCGAAAGCAACGGCAATGGCAATGGCGAAGCCAAGGTCGAGATGAAGGCCGACGGCAAGAGCGACGAAAAAGGCGAGCCGACGCGCGACGGTGCTGCGGCTCTGGCAGCCTTTCCGGAATAAGTTTCGTTTCGTCGAAACACTGATATCAGGCGCGGGTCTCGGCCCGCGCCTTTTTCGTATCCGCTATCGGCTCCGCGGAATGGGCGGACGGCCTTACCGCCCTGCGCGATTTACGGGTTCGGCGCCTGCCTCACCCTGCCGTTTCAGGCCGTCAGGCCGGAAGCGAAAACGCGTCGCCCTCGCGCAGCGAGCCGGCGGTTGCGGCCGTGAGATAGATGCCGAAATCGGAATGGCCGTAGAGCTCCAAGAGGGCTCGCGGGAGGGCCGCGTCGCGCGCACCCGTCTTTGGATCGACATTGGTGGCGGCGCAGCGCTGCGTGCGCTTTCGCCCTGAGAGAGTGATCTCCGGCAGGTCCAGTGTCTTGCCGATCCAGTCGAATTCGGCAAAGGGCGGCGCCCCGTCGATGACGATGTTGGGCCGGAAACGCAGGGGATCGAGGCTGCGGCCGAGCTTTTCCTCGAATGCGCGCAGGCTTGCGAGATTGACGAGATGCAGCGATTTCGTGCTCACGTCGGAAAAGGAATGACCGGGCACGCGCAGAAGCCGCGGCGGACCGCGCAGCTCCGCGGCGAACTCTTCCGCCACCCAGGCTTCGAGCGCCGCACGGCCTTCCGCCGTGGCCAGCGAGCCAGAAAAGCCGGCCGAGCCGCCATCCTTCGGCCTGACCGACAGCTCTTGCGTCGCCTCGTCGAAGCGGCTCTCGAAGGTGGCGAGCCGCTCGTTCTTCATCAGCATCAAAAAGCGGATTTTCGGCAGATGCTGCGGGTTTTCCGGATCGAAGCCCGAAGGGCCGTTCTCGATCGCAAAGGCGCGGTCGAAGGGCATGGTCTCGCCCTCGTCGAGCCGCACGTCTGCGAGGCGTTCCGGCGACAGGCCTTTGACGGGATAGCGGTAAAGCGCGGTGACCTTGATCATGGGCCTTCGCTTCCGCTGCGGCGGTGGGAAAGTCAACCGCGGTGCGCGCCGGAGGGCGCGGATGTGCGGTTCTGGGTGCTGCCGGCTGCGCAAATGCGGGCTTTTCGGTCCCTCTCAAAAGAGCGGCTGCCGAGGCTCGAAAATCGGCCCCGCGACCATTGCGTGGCAAATCAGCCACACCCATATGAGGTCCCGATACGGGGCGCTTCCGAAGAAGGCCTCAATCTCATGTCAGGTGCGGGATGCTTCGGGTCCCGGCGCCGGAAGGGGTCAAACGATGAATTTTGAAAAATACACAGAACGCGCGCGCGGCTTCATCCAGTCTGCGCAGACTTACGCGTTGGGGCAGGGGCATCAGCAGTTCCTTCCCGAACATCTTTTGAAAGTTCTCCTCGACGATCCGGAAGGCATGGCGGCGGGCCTCATTTCGCACGCCGGCGGCCGGCCGAAGGAGGCGCAGCTCGCCAACGATGCGGCGCTCGCCAAGCTGCCGAAAGTGTCCGGCGGCAACGGCCAGCTCTATCTGGCGCAGCCGCTCGCCAAGGTTCTGCAGACCGCCGAGGATGTGGCGCAGAAGGCGGGCGACAGCTTCGTCACCGTCGAACGGCTGCTTCTCGCGCTCGCCATCGAAAAGGGCGCGGCGACCTCCGGGATTCTCTCCAAGGCCGGTGTGACGGCAAACGGGCTCAACGACGCGATCAACGACATCCGCAAGGGGCGCACGGCCGATTCGGCGTCTGCCGAGCAGGGCTATGACGCTTTGAAGAAATATGCGCGCGACCTCACCGAAGAGGCGCGGGCGGGCAAGCTCGACCCGGTGATCGGCCGCGACGAAGAGATCCGTCGTGCCATCCAGGTGCTGTCGCGGCGCACGAAGAACAATCCTGTGCTGATCGGCGAGCCGGGCGTCGGCAAGACCGCGATCGCGGAAGGGCTGGCGCTGCGCATCGCCAATGGCGACGTGCCCGAGAGCCTGAAGGAGAAGAAGCTCCTCGCGCTCGACATGGGTGCGCTCATCGCCGGCGCGAAATATCGCGGCGAGTTCGAAGAGCGGCTGAAGGCGGTCCTCTCGGAAATCGAGGCGGCGGCCGGCGGCATCATCCTCTTCGTCGACGAGCTGCACACGCTTGTGGGCGCGGGCAAGGCGGAAGGCGCCATGGACGCCTCGAACCTTTTGAAGCCGGCCCTGGCGCGCGGCGAGCTGCACTGCGTGGGCGCGACGACGCTCGACGAATACCGCAAATATGTCGAGAAGGACGCAGCCCTGGCGCGGCGCTTCCAGCCAGTCTTCGTCAACGAGCCGAACGTCGCCGACACGATCTCGATCCTGCGTGGCCTCAAAGAGAAGTACGAGGTGCATCACGGGGTCCGCATCACCGATTCGGCGCTCGTTTCCGCGGCGACGCTTTCCAACCGTTACATCACCGACCGGTTTCTGCCGGACAAGGCGATCGACCTGATGGACGAGGCCGCCTCCAGGCTCCGCATGCAGGTCGATTCCAAGCCGGAGGCGCTCGACGAGCTCGACCGGCGCATCATCCAGCTCAAGATCGAGCGGGAAGCCTTGAAGAAGGAGACGGATGCGGCCTCGCATGAGCGGCTCGAAAAGCTGGAAAAAGAGCTTGCCGACCTCGAAGAGGAATCGGCCGCGCTCACCCAGCGCTGGCAGGCGGAGAAGGAAAAGCTCGCCGGTGCCTCCAAGCTCAAGGAGGAGCTCGACCAGGCGCGCTTCGATCTCGAACAGGCGCAGCGCCGCGGCGATCTCGCCAAAGCGGGCGAGCTTGCCTATGGCGTCATCCCGCAGCTCGAGAAGAAGCTGAAGGAAGCGGAAAAGCGCGAGGCGCAGGCCTCCAATGGTGAGGGCGGCGGCGGACTGGTCGAAGAGGCGGTGACGCCCGACCATATCGCCCATGTCGTGTCGCGCTGGACCGGCGTTCCGGTCGACAAGATGCTCGAAGGCGAGCGCGACAAGCTCCTCAGAATGGAGGACGAGCTGTCGCGGCGCGTCATCGGTCAGGCCGAGGCGGTGCATGCGGTTTCGACCGCAGTCAGGCGTGCGCGCGCCGGGCTGCAGGATCCGCATAGGCCGATCGGTTCCTTCATGTTCCTGGGCCCGACGGGCGTCGGCAAGACGGAGCTCACGAAGACGCTCGCCGACTTCCTGTTCGACGACGAGAGCGCCATGGTGCGCATCGACATGTCGGAGTTCATGGAGAAGCATTCCGTGGCGCGGCTGATCGGTGCGCCTCCGGGATATGTCGGCTACGAGGAAGGCGGCGTGCTGACCGAAGCGATCCGGCGGCGGCCCTATCAGGTCGTGCTCTTCGACGAGATCGAAAAGGCGCATCCCGACGTCTTCAACGTGCTTCTGCAGGTGCTCGACGACGGGCGGCTGACGGACGGCCAGGGCCGCACCGTCGACTTCCGCAACACGCTCATCATCATGACCTCCAATCTGGGCGCGGAGTTCCTCTCCAACCTCAAGGAGACGGAGGACGTCGATGCCGTGCGTGAGGAGGTGATGCAGGTGGTGCGGGCGAACTTCCGGCCGGAATTCCTCAACCGCGTCGACGAGGTGATCCTGTTCCACAGGCTGAAGCGTCAGCAGATGGCCGCGATCGTGGCGATCCAGCTGAAGCGGCTCGAGACGCTCCTGGAGGACCGCAAGATCGAGCTCTCGCTCGACGACAGCGCCACGGCCTGGCTCGCCGACAAGGGCTACGACCCCGCCTATGGGGCGCGGCCGTTGAAGCGGGTGATCCAGAAGCAGGTGCAGGATCCGCTGGCGGAAAAAATCCTCGCCGGCGAGATCCGCGACGGCGCTGAGGTCAAGGTGACGGCGGGGTCCGACCGGCTCCTCTTCCATGTCGTCGGCTCCAAGACCGGCACGGAGGGCGAATCGATCGCCGCCTGAGGTTGTTTGGCGACGGCGCCCCGCCACCGGCGAGGCGCCATGCTCTCTCATTCAAGATGCGAACGCCCTTCCCGGAGCCGGGGAGGGCGTTTTTTCGTGCGGTCCCGCATTTTTTCCGCATCTCACGCGAGCGGCCTCGTTTCAGCGGCGGGGCGCACGCCTCTGCCGGGAACTCCCGCGGCCCTTAAGACTTTGTCTTTCCCGGCTGCGCTAACGTCGCAGCGTTTGGATGACAGGGCAGGGGCATATTCATGCTTTCAATGAGACGCGTTGTTGCCGCGGCGGTTTTCGCCTGCGCGGCGGCAGGTTTTTCCGCCACGACGCAGGCCGCATCCTGCGGCAACGGGCCGGCGGGCTTTCCGGCCTGGCTGCAGGATTTCAAGCAGGAGGCGGCAAGAGCCGGCATCTCACAGCGGGTGATCGATTCGGCGCTGTCGGGCGTCTCCTATCAGTCGAAGGTCATTCGCCTCGATCGCGGCCAGCATTCCTTCAAGCTCTCCTTCGACGAGTTCTACCGCAAGCGGGTGAACGACGCGATGATCCGCAAGGGGCACAAGCTCATCGGCCAGTATTCGTCGCTCCTGTCGTCGATCGAAAAGCGCACCGGCGTGCCGCCGGAGGTGATCGTTTCGATCTGGGGGCTGGAGACCGGCTATGGCCGCAATTCCGGATCGATGGCGACGTTCCCGTCGCTTGCCACGCTCGCCTATGATTGCCGGCGCTCCGCCTTCTTCACCGGCGAGCTCTTGGCGGCCCTGAAGATCGTTCAGCGCGGCGACATCGCTCCCTCGCAGATGCGCGGCGCCTGGGCCGGTGAGCTCGGCCAGACGCAGTTCCTCGCCTCGTCCTATCTGCGCTTCGCCGTCGACGGCGACGGCAACGGGCGGCGCGACCTCATTAATTCGGTGCCGGACGTGCTCGCCTCCACCGCCAATTATCTCCGGGCCTATGGCTGGCAGCCGGGGCAGGGCTGGGAACCGGGCACGACGAATTACAACGTGCTGCACCAGTGGAACAAAGCCGACGTCTACGTGAAGACGATCTCGGTGATGGCCTCGAAAATGGCCGGGCGAAGCTGACGGAGCGCCACCCGGAGGCGCAGCCTAGAGCGGCGCGCGGAAGATGAAGAACGCGCCGAGCCCGATGAAGGCGAAGCCGACGAGCTGGTTGAGCGTGATCGGCTCTTTCAGATAGATGGCGGAGAAGCCGACGAAGACGACGAGGGTGATGACCTCCTGAATCGTCTTCAGCTCCGCCGCGCTATAGGCGCGGTAGCCGATGCGGTTCGCCGGCACGGCGAAGCAATATTCCAACAGCGCGATCATCCAAGAAATGAGGATGACGAGCGGCAGCGGCCGGTCGGTGAAGCGCAGATGCCCGTACCAGGCGACCGTCATGAAGAGATTGGATGCCGACAGAAGCAGGATCGGCGCGACCTGCGGCGGGATGGAAAGCGTCATCGTGACCTTAAGACAAGGCGGGATGCCGACAACGGTCCCGCGAGCGAAGCAATGAGGAAGACCGCCGAAACGTTCCCGCCGCGGTGATGAATCGCGGACGGGACAGGCGTCTCAGATGCCGAAACAGCCGGGCAGGCCCGAGACCAGCACCGACATGAAGATCGCATCCGATTTCAGCTGCCAGCCGAGAAAGACGGAGACGATCGCGGCGAGCGCGAGCAGGGCCGAGGCGGCGATGAAGGCGAGCGAGCCGTCGAAGGGAAGCTTCATGGAGGCGATGTTTCGCCGGCGCGCGCTTCACCGTCAAGCGCGGCCGTCAAGCAGCGCCGTCAGGCAGGCGTTCAAGCAGCGCCGTCGAGCAGGCGGTTGAGCTTGGCGAGCGCTGCGTCGCGGTCCTCGTTGAAATTGATGGTGCCGGCGAGGCGACCGTCCCCGTCGAGCAGGAAGACCGAGGCGGTGTGGTCCATGGTGTAGTCGCCGCCCTCCGTCTCCACCTTGCGATAGAAGACATGGTAATCGTCGAGCATGGCCCGCACCTTGTCAGGCTCGCCGGTGATGCCCCGGATTCGGGCGTCGAAGGCTGAGACGTAATCGGCCATCACTTCGGGTGTGTCGCGTTCCGGATCGACGGTGACGAAGACGAGGGCGAGATCGTCCGCCTTGTCGCCGAGCGCTTCGCGCCAGCTCGCCATGTCGGCGAGCGTCGTCGGGCAGACATCGGGGCAATGGGTGAAGCCGAAGAAGACGGCGGAGGGATGGCCCTCAAAAATCTCTTCGGTGACCGGCGCGCCTTGTTCATCGACGAGAGTGAAATCGGCGCCGAGCCGTTCGCCGCCGGCGATGCCGCCCTGATTGCGGGAAAGGACCCAGAGGGCCGTGACGCCGACAAGAGCGGCGGCAACCGCGATCCAAAGTCCAATCAAGATGCCGCGTCGCATGTCGTCAGGCTCCTTTCAGGCAGGTTTCGCCACGAGAGATCCGGCGCCTTTCGGGATCGGCGCCCGGGCTGCGGGCTCAGTCGGTGAGGGTCGCGACGCGGGAGGAATTGTCGCGTGCGATCAAGGCGTCGATGCGCTGACGCTCCTTGTTGAAACGGGCGAGCTCGGCACCGGTCAGAGTGTGGCCGCGCGGGACGCGGATCTTCAAGGGGTCGACGAAGCGGCCGTTGACCAGAACCTCGAAATGCAGATGCGGGCCGGTCGAGAGACCCGTCGAGCCGATATAGCCGATGATCTGTCCCTGATGGACGCGCATGCCGACCTTGATGCCTTTGGCGATGCCGGACATGTGGTTGTAGGTGGAGACATAGCCGTTGGCGTGCTTGATCTCGACGCGCCGGCCATAGGTGGAGAACCAGCTGGCGCGCTCGATGATGCCGTCGCCGGCGGCGATGATCGGGCTACCGCGCGGCGCCGCCCAGTCGACGCCCGAATGCAGCTTGTAGCGGCCGAGGATCGGGTGCTTGCGCATGCCGAAAGCGGACCGGAAGACGCCGTTCGGGACCGGCTTGCGCAGGAGGAACTTGTTGGCGCTCTTGCCGTCCGGATCGTAATAGCCGATCGAGCCGTCTTCCTCGTCGCGGTAGCGATAGAAGCGATGCTTGGCGCCGTTGACGGTGAGCGAGGCGTAGATGAGCTCCTCCGCGTCGGGATCGCCCGTGTAGACGGCCTCGAATTCGTCGCGCCTCGAGGTCCGGCTCTGCAGATCGGTGTCGAAGGAGAAGATGCGCACGAGCTTTTCGGCAAGCTCGGGCTCCATATCGAGGCTGAGGGCGGAGCGCCAGAGCGCGCTGTAGACGCTCGGAAGAGAAGAGCGGGAGCGCGTGTCGGCGATGTTGGCGGTCTCGAAATCTCCGTCGCTGAAGTTCGGCTCGGCCGCCGCCACATAGGCGCCGCCATCGGAGAGCGCCACCGTCGCCAGATGCTGGCCGTTGGAATAAAGGCTGACGCGCACCGGACGGACGCGGCCCGCTTCGTCCTCGGCAAGACCGAGGCGCAGCTTCTGGCCGGCACGGAAATCGAAGGCGAAATTGGCGATCATCGTCGACTGGATCTCGGCCGCCTCCACCTCCGTGGCGCCTTCGGCCTCCAGAAGCTTGGTCAGCGCGTCGCCGGTCGCGACCTGGACGATCTTTTCCTCGATCGCCTCGTCGACGGGTGCCTCGTCGTTCTTCTCGATGAGAGAGACGTTTTCCGGGACGATGGCGACGGCGAGGTTGTTGAGGGAGAGGGGATCGGCCGAACTCACGTCGAAGCGGCCGGGATCGACATAGGGAAGCGAGGCGACTTCCACGGCGCCTTCGGCGAGGAAGGGCGCGTTCTCACGGATGATGCGCTCCACTTCGGCCGTCTTCAGCGCCGCCGTCTCGTCGTAGCGTTTGGCGTTGACGGGAAAGGGCTCGCTCTTGATGGTCACTTCGCCGTCGACCTCGGCGCCGTAGATCGTCTCGGCTGCCGCCGTCTCGGACGGCTCCGGCGAATTGCTTTCCGCAAACAAAGCGAGCGCGTTGAACTTCGGCACCCGGGCGACGATGTCTTCGGAGACCGGGGCGGCGAGCGCGCGCCTGACATGCACGAAGGGGCGGACCTTGATGTGTTCGCGGTCGTCGACGCGGGTGACGGTCGAAACCTGGATGACGCGCTTCAGCTCTTCGCCGTCGGGCTCGACGCGAATACGATCGCTCTTGCGCCCGACGGTGCCACCGACGAGACGGCCCGGATCGATGGCGGCAAGGGCCGGACGGATGATGCCTTCCGGCTTCAGCCCGATCGCCGCCTGCAGCGCGCCGCCGACCAGGATCACCGAGAACACGGCCGTGACGACAGATCCACCCAGCCAGCGCAGGCTGAGCCGCCGCCGGTCTGGCCGCCGCTTCAGCGAGAGATGATAGAGCGGTTCGTCGTCACCCAGATCGACGGACGGAACCGGGCGCTGTTTCAAGAAAGGGTGCACCCC
Organism: Afifella sp. H1R; assembly: GCF_021462425.1. Taxonomy (NCBI): domain Bacteria; kingdom Pseudomonadati; phylum Pseudomonadota; class Alphaproteobacteria; order Hyphomicrobiales; family Afifellaceae; genus Afifella; species Afifella sp. H1R. Next base: position 2,250,265 of record NZ_JAKEDY010000001.1, on the reverse strand, counting down.
GTCGTTTTCCTTTCCCCGCATGCGCGCCGCATGCGCGTCTCTGTATAGCTCGCGTGCGCGATGTGTGACAGCCTTCCGATAGGGTTGCGAATGTGACTGCTTCGTGACGCGTCGTGCCAGCGGGGGGGCCCCCTGTCAACGCGACCGAGTGAAAGCCGCGGAAATCCGGGCTTTCGACGGCTTTTTCTGAAAAGCGCCGATGTTTTTAAAACTCGGTGTTGACAGGTCGGGGCGGCCTGAATATATACCGCGACACCGGCGGCGGGGAGCACTGCTCTTCGGAGCTCGACGCTTCATCGCCGGCTTCCATTCTTATCCAGGGCGTATCCCGGCGAGACCGGTGAAACTCTGGCGGTCGCGAGAGGCTCACTTGAGCGACCGGGGCGGTTGATATCGCCTGTTCTTTGACAATCTGGTTTATTGAAGAAAGAGAAGCGTGGACGGCGATGTCCGCCGGCTCTGATGTCCTTTTCGGAGGATATTGAGAGCTGAACGAGACTTCGGCGGTCGACGTTTTCTCTGAGCTCACATGTCGATGCACGCTGCGCGAGCGGTGGGTATTTGACGGTGTGACCTCGTCAAGACGTGCGATCAATAGCCGATCAAAGTTCTCATTCAACTTGAGAGTTTGATCCTGGCTCAGAACGAACGCTGGCGGCAGGCTTAACACATGCAAGTCGAACGCACTCTTCGGAGTGAGTGGCAGACGGGTGAGTAACGCGTGGGAATCTACCCAGTGGTACGGGATAACCCGAGGAAACTCGAGCTAATACCGTATACGCCCTTCGGGGGAAAGATTTATTGCCATTGGATGAGCCCGCGTCGGATTAGCTTGTTGGTGGGGTAACGGCCTACCAAGGCAACGATCCGTAGCTGGTCTGAGAGGATGATCAGCCACACTGGGACTGAGACACGGCCCAGACTCCTACGGGAGGCAGCAGTGGGGAATCTTGGACAATGGGGGAAACCCTGATCCAGCCATGCCGCGTGAGTGAAGAAGGCCCTAGGGTTGTAAAGCTCTTTCAGCGGGGAAGATAATGACGGTACCCGCAGAAGAAGCCCCGGCTAACTTCGTGCCAGCAGCCGCGGTAATACGAAGGGGGCTAGCGTTGTTCGGAATTACTGGGCGTAAAGCGCGCGTAGGCGGATTGTTAAGTCAGGGGTGAAATCCCAGAGCTCAACTCTGGAACTGCCTCTGATACTGGCAATCTCGAGTCCGGAAGAGGTTGGTGGAATTCCGAGTGTAGAGGTGAAATTCGTAGATATTCGGAGGAACACCAGAGGCGAAGGCGGCCAACTGGTCCGAGACTGACGCTGAGGCGCGAAAGCGTGGGGAGCAAACAGGATTAGATACCCTGGTAGTCCACGCCGTAAACGATGGATGCTAGCCGTTGGTGGGTATACTCATCAGTGGCGCAGCTAACGCATTAAGCATCCCGCCTGGGGAGTACGGTCGCAAGATTAAAACTCAAAGGAATTGACGGGGGCCCGCACAAGCGGTGGAGCATGTGGTTTAATTCGAAGCAACGCGCAGAACCTTACCAGCTCTTGACATCCCGATCGCGGTTACCGGAGACGGTTTCCTTCAGCTAGGCTGGATCGGTGACAGGTGCTGCATGGCTGTCGTCAGCTCGTGTCGTGAGATGTTGGGTTAAGTCCCGCAACGAGCGCAACCCTCGCCCTTAGTTGCCAGCATTCAGTTGGGCACTCTAAGGGGACTGCCGGTGATAAGCCGAGAGGAAGGTGGGGATGACGTCAAGTCCTCATGGCCCTTACGGGCTGGGCTACACACGTGCTACAATGGCGGTGACAGTGGGAAAATCCCCAAAAACCGTCTCAGTTCGGATTGTCCTCTGCAACTCGGGGGCATGAAGGTGGAATCGCTAGTAATCGTGGATCAGCATGCCACGGTGAATACGTTCCCGGGCCTTGTACACACCGCCCGTCACACCATGGGAGTTGGTTCTACCCGAAGACGGTGCGCTAACCCGCAAGGGAGGCAGCCGGCCACGGTAGGGTCAGCGACTGGGGTGAAGTCGTAACAAGGTAGCCGTAGGGGAACCTGCGGCTGGATCACCTCCTTTCTAAGGAAGATCCCTTACGGTCGTCTCTTTATGAGGCACTGCCGTTTCGGATCTCTTGGAACATGGCCGACCAGTCAGGTCGGCCGATCAAACACAAGGCGGTCGTCGCCGTCTTCGTTTCTCTTTCTTCGACATACGCGTGATCAGCGCTCGGGTGCTGGACTGCCGGTTCGCCTCAGGGTACGCCGGGGCGGCGTCCTTGACGGATCCGGTCGTCTTCGGGCGATGGGATGGCAAGGGCCTGTAGCTCAGTCGGTTAGAGCGCACCCCTGATAAGGGTGAGGTCGGTAGTTCGAATCTACCCAGGCCCACCATTTGCCCGGCGATCATGACCGGCTGGGGCCATAGCTCAGCTGGGAGAGCGCCTGCTTTGCAAGCAGGAGGTCGTCGGTTCGATCCCGTCTGGCTCCACCATTTCTTTGGATATGATGGGTGTTCGGGTGACGCGCGTGAGAAGAAAGTGCAAGTTTCGCAGATCCCGCCATGCGTGAGGGTTTGCAGGATTTCTGACATCGTGAAGAGAAGATATGTCCGGACGCACCTTTGGGTGTGGGCCTTCTTTTAGGAGGCCAATTCCGCTCTCCGGCGGAGTTTACGGGCAGATCTCGTGTGACACTGGTCTTTCCGATCCGTCCGTCCGCCTCATCAGCGGATGGTGGATCGACAGCCCGCCTTGGCGCC
>NZ_JAKEDY010000001.1:2240000-2242500 GCF_021462425.1 Afifella sp. H1R | reverse complement strand
TGCGGGGCGTGCGAACAGCGCGCGCCGGGGGGATTCTCGAATCGCTCACGAGCATGAGGCGAAAGCTCTCATCGCGGATACGGCGGCCGATCGGCTGAAGGCGATCGCGGGTGCCCATCCGAGCGGCAAGACCAGTGCCGACCGTGAGCGAGGGCAAAAGGACGTCGTGTCATCTTCGGGTGCGGATTTCCACGAAGAGCTGACGTGCTGTCGCCGCGAATAATCCCGGTCATCGCTTCCCAAAGAGCCGCTTGCGCCGGACCCGTCTTTGCAAGACCTTGCCCGGAACGTGGAACGCCGGGAGATGCACCATGGAGACATTCACCGGGGAGACATTCACCGGCGGATGCCTGTGCGGGGAGGTGCGGTTCGTCGCGACGGGCCGGCCCTATCGCGTCGGGCTTTGCCACTGCCTCGATTGCCGCAAGCATCACGGGGCGGTCTTTCACGCCTCGGCGATCTTTCCTGACAATGCGGTGACAGTCACTGGTACGCCCGCCGATTATCGCGGCCGATATTTCTGCCCACAGTGCGGCTCCTCGGTGTTTGCCCGCAGCGGCGACGAGGTGGAGATCCATCTCGGCGCGCTCGACGAGCCGGATCAGTTCGTCCCGACCTATGAAAGCTGGACAGTGCGGCGGGAAACCTGGCTCCCGGCGTTTCCGCTGCGCCATCGCTATGCCCACGACCGGGATCCGTCGAGCCGCTTTGAGGAGTGAGGCGACGAGGGGAGGCGCGAGATCGCGGAAAACGGGGGCCGAACGAACGCTCTGTCGAATTTCGAAATGAGTCTGTTGACAGGCTGAGGCGGTCTGAATATATACCGCGACACCGGCGGCGGGGAGCACTGCTCTTCGGGGCTCGACGCTTCATCGCCGGCTTCCATTCTTATCCAGGGCGTATCCCGGCGAGACCGGTGAAACTCTGGCGGTCGCGAGAGGCTCACTTGAGCGACCGGGGCGGTTGATATCGCCTGTTCTTTGACAATCTGGTTTATTGAAGAAAGAGAAGCGTGGACGGCGATGTCCGCCGGCTCTGACGTCTCGCAAGAGATCAAAGAGCTGAACGAGACTTCGGCGGTCGACGTTTTCTCTGAGCTCACATGTCGATGCACGCTGCGGAAGCGGCGGGTATTTGACGGTGTGACCTCGTCAAGACGTGCGATCAATAGCCGATCAAAGTTCTCATTCAACTTGAGAGTTTGATCCTGGCTCAGAACGAACGCTGGCGGCAGGCTTAACACATGCAAGTCGAACGCACTCTTCGGAGTGAGTGGCAGACGGGTGAGTAACGCGTGGGAATCTACCCAGTGGTACGGGATAACCCGAGGAAACTCGAGCTAATACCGTATACGCCCTTCGGGGGAAAGATTTATTGCCATTGGATGAGCCCGCGTCGGATTAGCTTGTTGGTGGGGTAACGGCCTACCAAGGCAACGATCCGTAGCTGGTCTGAGAGGATGATCAGCCACACTGGGACTGAGACACGGCCCAGACTCCTACGGGAGGCAGCAGTGGGGAATCTTGGACAATGGGGGAAACCCTGATCCAGCCATGCCGCGTGAGTGAAGAAGGCCCTAGGGTTGTAAAGCTCTTTCAGCGGGGAAGATAATGACGGTACCCGCAGAAGAAGCCCCGGCTAACTTCGTGCCAGCAGCCGCGGTAATACGAAGGGGGCTAGCGTTGTTCGGAATTACTGGGCGTAAAGCGCGCGTAGGCGGATTGTTAAGTCAGGGGTGAAATCCCAGAGCTCAACTCTGGAACTGCCTCTGATACTGGCAATCTCGAGTCCGGAAGAGGTTGGTGGAATTCCGAGTGTAGAGGTGAAATTCGTAGATATTCGGAGGAACACCAGAGGCGAAGGCGGCCAACTGGTCCGAGACTGACGCTGAGGCGCGAAAGCGTGGGGAGCAAACAGGATTAGATACCCTGGTAGTCCACGCCGTAAACGATGGATGCTAGCCGTTGGTGGGTATACTCATCAGTGGCGCAGCTAACGCATTAAGCATCCCGCCTGGGGAGTACGGTCGCAAGATTAAAACTCAAAGGAATTGACGGGGGCCCGCACAAGCGGTGGAGCATGTGGTTTAATTCGAAGCAACGCGCAGAACCTTACCAGCTCTTGACATCCCGATCGCGGTTACCGGAGACGGTTTCCTTCAGCTAGGCTGGATCGGTGACAGGTGCTGCATGGCTGTCGTCAGCTCGTGTCGTGAGATGTTGGGTTAAGTCCCGCAACGAGCGCAACCCTCGCCCTTAGTTGCCAGCATTCAGTTGGGCACTCTAAGGGGACTGCCGGTGATAAGCCGAGAGGAAGGTGGGGATGACGTCAAGTCCTCATGGCCCTTACGGGCTGGGCTACACACGTGCTACAATGGCGGTGACAGTGGGAAAATCCCCAAAAACCGTCTCAGTTCGGATTGTCCTCTGCAACTCGGGGGCATGAAGGTGGAATCGCTAGTAATCGTGGATCAGCATGCCACGGTGAATACGTTCCCGGG